>JAAWCQ010000004.1 GCA_022793335.1 Clostridia bacterium | reverse complement strand
TTTCCTTGGTCTTCAGCACGAGCAAGTTGAACGCCAAGATAAATTGCATAGATTGCTCCTAAAGCACCTACAATAGCCATAACAACCCAAAGTACAATTTCAATAATTTCAAATGCTTTAGCAAGAATGTCTGCTTGAGCCGCATCCTTTATATATCCCTGAATAAAACTAGACCAAGTAGCAGCAAGTAAACTTCTCATATTTTTCCCTCCTTATTGATTTTAAAAGCGTTTGCTTTTTAATTTCATAGGTATGATAACACAAAAAATATTAAATGCAAAACGATTTTTAATGATTTTTCAATATTTTTTTAATATTTTTTTTATTTCCTAAAATTATTATACAATTTTTAATTGAATTTATACTTTAATTTAATTAAATTTATCTTTTTTATCAAAAAAAAGCTCTGTTTTTAGAGCATTTTTTATTTTATTTTTATTTTTAATTAAAAAAACAAATTGTTTTGTCCAGGGCAAGTATTTTGGTGGCAGCAACCTATGCCATTATTCCAATTGTTTCCATTACCCAGTGCAAGCAAAAGAAGAAGCAAAAAATTTGTGTTTGTGTTCAAATTCGTGTCTGTTGCATTGGTAATTGTTGAAAGTAAAATTGCAAATAAAATAGCTTGTGTGTTCATATATCCTCCTATTATACAAAAATTGACAGCATTCGACAAAATATGATAAAAAATTATTTTGTTTCTTCTCTTGTAATTTGTCACAATATATTAAGTAATATTTTATATCAAAAACATTAAAATGTTGAAAAATTTTGTTTTATTTTTAATTTTGATGTTTATAACGCAATTTTCATCGATGTTTTTGATAACTAGTGTTATTTATGTAATAAAAGGAGAATATGTGATGGAAAATGAGGAGAGAATTGAAAAATTTTTGTTGTTGAGTGAGAGAAATAGAAGGGAAATTTTATCAGCATTGCCTCAAGAAAGACAAATTTCAAAGCTTGCTGACTATTTTCAAAACTTTTCAGATTCAACTAGAATTAAAATCTTGACATGTTTATCAATGATGAACATGTGCGTGAATGATCTTTCGACAATACTTGGAATAAATCAGACCACAATTTCTCACCAATTAAAACAACTTAAAGACCAAAATCTTGTTGCTTATAGAAGGGAGGGCAAGATTCTTGTATATTATCTTACAAACGAAAGTGTAAATGATATGATGATGTATGCCCTTGATAGTCATGTAATTTAATGCTGTTTATTGTGTTTTAATTTTTATTTAAGCAGCGCAAAAATTTTCTTTATTTTTTACAATTGCAATTTTTTATAATTTGCAGATAATCCGCTTAAATTTTCAAAGTAAGCTCTTTCTTGCTTGACTTTTTTTATTTGAGTGTGGCATACTTAAACCATGGAGAAATTATGAGAAGAATTATTTTATCACTTAATGAAATGTCTTTTGAATTGCCAAAGGGCTGGCATGTGACTAAAGACAGATATAAATTGTCAAATGGGCAGGGGTTTATCAATAAAGAAAACTATCTTTCAGAAAGCGGAAGGGTGATTTCTTTGTTTGAAATACACAGAGACCCAGATGAATTTTTTGAAAGCTATCAAAAACTCTTGGATGATTATGCTCATGTGACTGACTCGTTTACACTTGAAAAACAATTCACTTTGAGATTTAACGATTTTGAATTTCCAGCTTATATTATAAAGGGAGTGAATGACCAAATTATACGCAATTTGCAAGTGTTTGTTAATTGTGGCGATTGTTTAGGTTGTTTTATGGTGATGATTGAATCTTACTCAAATGAGCTTCGTCAAATGATTCAACAGGATGAAGGTGTAGCCGCTGTTGCTAAAATTTTGAGGTCTGTAGAATAATGAAAAAAATGCTTTTACATAGTTGTTGCGGGCCATGCAGCACTCAAGTAATAGAGGTGCTTAAAAATGACTATCAACTTACTATTTATTATTATAACCCAAATATTGACACTGAAGAGGAATATCTTCATAGGCTTTCAGAAGAGAAAAGATATTGCAAAGAGGTGGGGATTGAAGTCGTTGAAGACGGCTATGATGCAAACGAATTTTTAGTCGCTGTAAAAGGGCTTGAAAAGGAAAGAGAAGGTGGGGCAAGATGCCCAGTTTGTTTCAAATTGCGCCTTAAAAAGACGGCTGAAAAAGCGAAAAAAGATGGATTTGATTGTTTTGGAACAACTCTTACAGTCAGTCCGCATAAAAATGCAGAGATTATCAATGCCATTGGCCTTGAAGTTGGCAAAGAAAAAGGCATTGAGTTTATTGAAGGAAATTACAAAAAGCAAGATGGCTATAAAAAGAGCATAGAGTTATCAAAAAAATATAACCTTTACAGGCAAAATTATTGCGGATGTAGTTTTTCAAAGAATGTGGAGTAAAAATGTTTGAAGATAAATTGGTGTTTAAAAATTTTAAAGATGAATATGAAGAGAGGATATCGAGAAGGCTGTTTTATAAATTTATAACCATTCTTTTTGTATTTTACATCTTCCTTCTTGTTTGCAGTCAAAGTTTTTATGCCAATTATGCTTATGTAGGAATTTCAGGCTTATCAATGCAATCGACTTTAAACCCAAATCCAAGATTGATTAAAACCGAAAAAGGCTATGAAGAAATGCAAGATGGTGTTTATTTAAAATATACCAAAGATATTGATTATGGAGATATAATCATATTAAATTCAGATTTGTCAAAGCATGAGTCAATTATAAAAAGAACAATTGGTCTTGGTGGTGACTACATTACAATTGCACTTATTGAGACTGAAGAGGGCACTCAAGAATTTCGCACAATGCGAGTTAAAAACAACTCATCAAATGTTGAGGTCATGCAAGAAAACTACATAAAAAGCTATGAAGAGTGGTCATATTCAAGTCATCATGCAAACTTTTTAACGATTGATGGTGTAACCTATCAAAAAACCTTTTTTGAAGAGTTTTCAAATAAAAACAAACATGATTATAAGCAAAAAACTTTTAAAGTAGACAAACTTGGCGGAAAAAATGTAACATTCTTTCAAGTGCCTGAAAATGAGATTTTCTTTATGGGTGATAATCGTGCAAATTCAACTGACGCACGCTCAACAGGCTGTTATTCAATAGACAAACTTGTTGGCAAAGTGGTTGAAATTGTCAAAGATGGCACTTACTATCAAGGCAATCAAGTATGGTGGTGGAGACGACTTGAAGGTTTTGTGCGAATAAGCTATAACGAAGTTTTAAGGTTTTTTGGAGCAGATGTTTAAATTTACTTTGCTTTTTAATAAAAGTGTGTTATAATAAAGTAGATAGGTATTTGCCAATCTAAAAAGGAGAATAATAGATGAATAAACAACAATTTATCAAAGCTTTTGCAGAGAAAGCTCAATTTACACAAAAAGATGCAGGAATCGCATTTGAAGCAATGGCTGAAACAATTGCTGAGACTCTCAAAAGTGGAGAAACAATTCAAATTGCTGGCTTTGGGACTTTTTCAGTGAAAACTAAAGCAGCTAAAGAAGGAATCAATCCACTCACAAAAGAGAAAGTTTCTGTGCCTGAAAAAGAGGTGCCTGTGTTCAAATTTGGTGACAGTTTCAGAAAAACTATTGCTAAAAATTGATTGTTTGTTGAATTATATTGACGACTTTTTGATGTATGTCAAATAAAAAACTATGACAAAACTGGTCATAGTTTTTTTGTTTTATAGTTATTTTTCTGAATTACATTGTAATTTGCATGACATATTTTTATGTTTGTTATAGAAGATTTGTAGGACATTTTTTTTGATGGGATAAGTTTTTTATATTTTTAAATGATAAAAATCAAAATGCTTATTATTAAGCCTCATCTAAGGGAATGATAACATAGCCTTGTGGATAAGAGCAAAGAGGGCAGGTTTTCCAAGGCTCTTTTTTCTCTTCGCTGTGCCCACAATTTGAGCATATCCATTTGCAAGGTGAAGAAGCGGAATAAATTTTTTCGTTGTCAAACTTTTCAGCAAGTAGTTTAAGTTTGCTTGCATTTTGAAGATTTACCTCACTTATAAGAAGCAAAATTTTTTCTATCTTTTCAAAACCTTCATCATGTGCAATTTTAGCAAAATGAGGAAAGATATTTTTGCCTTCATTTTCTTCTATTTCACTAGAGTCAGCAAGACTGGTTTGAAGAAGTTGCTTTTCAAAAGGATAGCCTGCTTCAAAAGATACATTATCCTTATCACCAGAAATATTTTCAAGCATTATTTGATAAAGTACTGACGCATGAGCCATTTTGTTTTTTGCAATGCATTTCAAGCTGTCAGAAATATAAGAAAAACCTTCAGTGACTGCTTGTTTTGCAATAAACTGATATCTTGCACCATCTTGACAAACGCCTGCAAAAGCTCTTGCAAGGTTTTCTTTTGTTACGCTTTCATTAAATTCCATAATTTTCTCCTTAACCTTATTTTTAATAATAATTAAAGTATTTGCTTATTTTGATTGCAAAATACATGTTTTTTCAATTAAATCATATTAAATGAGAAATTTGTTGAGATATTGTCTTTTTAAGAATTTAAAATAAAAATAAAATTATATAATATGGAATGTACGCAAAAGTGATAAATAATGGATAAAATCGTTTGCTTTTTGGCATAAAACATAGTAAAATTGTTATGAAAAACAAAAAAAGAGAGGTGTTTTAATGGCACAAGGACTTTCACAACACAATAGCGAAAGCTATCACTACGAGTTTGTTGGGTTTTCGAATTTTAAAAAGGTATATCAAGCACTTGCAAAGGGTTTGCCTTATTATCGTTTTGAAAAAGAGACTAAAAGACACTCGAAGGAAATCTTTTATGATATTCAGTCTCATCTTCTTGCTGATGCAGGCATTGCAATTTCAAAATGGATGGAAGATGGCGAGTCTTCATTGAATATAAGAAAGATGTTCAACGAGCTTAAAAAGCCAAGTCAAAAATATCTTTTTGGCTATTGCAAAAATGATGAACAGCCAAAAGATTATTCATACCAGATGGCAGGCATAATTGAAGGCACCTTCCGCACACCTTTTTCTGCAGACCTTGAGTCAATAATAAAACAGACAAGTCCGATTATTGAAGTTGACATAACTTCTGATAAATACAGGATAATTTGCGGAACGGGCTATCGCGCAATCATGCAATATGAAAACACTGTCTATAAAGATTTGAAAACTGGCAAAAAAGTGGAACGCGTGGGCATGACTTTCAAGTTTCCAATTGGAGAATGCGAAGAAAAACAAGAAATTTTGAATGCAATAGATCGTCATGTAAAGGGGCTTGCAATCAATAATATTTCTCGTTTTGAAATTGCATGCAAACTTTTATTTGCAAAACCGCAACAAATAGTTGAAGAGCCAGCGCAAGAAGAAGGCAGTGAAGAAGAAGATAAATAGACTAAAAAAAAGAGATGATTACTTTCATCTTTTTTTTGTTTCAATTTTTAAATAGTTTTGCTAAATTTTTAAATTAAACAAAGAGAAAGGGTGGAAACTTTAAACGATTGGACAAGTTTAATTCTAAATTTAATTATTGTTACATAATGTACATTGTGAAAAAAAACCTTAAGTTTTCAACTAAATTTTGCTATGGAATAGGTGGGCTTGGATATAGTTCTATGTCGCAGACATTAAACAACTTTATCATGTTTTTTGCAACTGCGGTTATGGGAATTTCAGGCTCTCTTGTAGGCATAGCAATTGCCATTTCATCTCTTTGGGATGGGGTGAGTGATCCACTTATAGGCCATCTTTCAGACAACACCAAAAATAAATTTTTTGGCAAGCGTTTGGGATTTATGCTTTTTGGAATATTTGTGATTGCTCTTCTTAATATCTGTATATGGTCGATGCCAGCCTCCCTTTCTCAGCTTGGCAAATTTTTCTATCTGCTTATTGGTATGCTGGCAATAGAAAGCGCCAATACCTGCTTTGGCACACCTTATGCAGCTCTTGCAATTGACATTGCACCTGATTATAACGAACAGGCAAAAGTGCAAGGTTTTAAGACGGTTTTTAATATAATTGGAATGATTTTGCCAAATATTTTAATGTATTTTTTCATGTCTTCAATTTCTATCAGCATTCAAACGGGATATACTCAGGCAGGATATGTAAAAATTGCATATATAAACTCTTCATTGCTTATAGGTCTTGGACTTATTACAATATTATCAACTCTTCGTCATGTGCGAAAGCATAAAATTTACAGCGGTTTTGAAAAGAAAGAAAAATTCAATTTTACCAAACTCATGACAGGATATTTCAGCGTGCTTAAAAATAAAGATTTCAGGTCTGTCATTCTTGGATACTCCTTTGCAACCATTGCCTCCGCTTTTTTGACCTCTGTCGGAATGCACCTTTTCACATATTGTTATCATTTTTCAAGTGCTCAAATATCCTGCGTGCTTATCTCATTGTTTGGCGGCGCAATTGCATCTCAGCCTCTGTGGGTCTATCTTTCAAAAAGAATGGAAAAAAAGAGGGCACTAATTATATCTCTGTCAGTCATTGTGCTTGGAATTTTTATGACAGTCACAACATTCTTGTTTAGGGAATATGTGCCAAATAATATCATGTTTTATATTGCTATTCCTTGCCTTGTATTTTGTGGTATAGGCGCTGGCGCCATGTATTCAATTCCATTTTCAATGTACGCTGATGTTGTCACACTTGAACAGGTGAGGACGGGGCAAAATAACGCTGGAGCATATACGGGATATTTTACTTTTACCTACAATCTTGCAAACTCGCTGGCCTTGCTTATCATTGGTTTCTTGCTTGACATAATAAAGTTTGACTCCACACATCCAATTCAAGCCATGTCTGTACAAAATGGACTGGGAATGATTGTATTTTTTGGCTGCACAATTTTCTTCTCGCTTGCAATCGTGTTTTTCTCAAAATTTTCTGTCAGAAGGGCAGAGGTTTTAAAAACACAGATGAAAGAATTGAAAAAAGGCGAAAAATAATGTTTATTTTCCTCTTTTTATTGCAAAATAATTAAATAAGAGGGAAATATGAAGTTTTTGAAAATGTCTGCGGTGGTTTTAATATTGCTTGCCTCGCTTATGCTTAGCGGTTGCAATAATAAAAGCATTGCACAACCAATCTTGGAACGAGATAACTACAACACAGGTGGAAATATTACCTTTGTTTATGATGAAATTGCTCATGTTGCAACTTTTGGCGGTAAAGATGAAGTGCTTCAATATTATGAAGAAGATATTGCAAAAGGCTGGACTGAAAGCGGAAATCGAATAGGTATTAAACTTTCGCTGCCTCAAAATCTTAAAGACTATAAGTCGGGGAAGGCAACTTTTGATGGTCAAAAACTTATGCCAGATGATTATATTTCATTGCAAGAAGGACAAAATTTGGTGGCGGTTTTTCAACCAATAATTAAAAATGAAAAAGAAAATTATACTCTTAAAATTACTTGGCAAGATGGATTTGAAGAACAAATTTATCACATAATTATCGCTAAAGGAACAATATTTATGCAGCCCCAAAATGTATAAAAAATCTACAGAATATTCTGTAGATTTCTTTTTAATAATTAGTTTAAGCCAATTGAATAATAGAAAGAGTTGCACCTGCGCCAGCTTGCAAAATTGCTGCAGATACAATTCCAAAGAGTTGTAATGAGATGGTTGAGCCAGCAATAAGATTTACAATTACGCTGTTGTTAAAACTTGATAAAGTAAGCAGTGGCTGAATGGTAGAAGGTGCATAAGCAGTGCCATTTATCATAATTCTTGAGCCTGCTGCAATACCAGCTGTTAAGTGAATCTCATAGTTAATTTGATATTTTCCTGCAGTTGCAACAGTGAAGACTGTGTTTGCACCGTTTGCAGTAATCCCTGCAGGCAAGATTTGGTTGCTTGGTAATGCAATGTCAGTGCCACCGAGAATTACAGCAATAGAAGGTGAGGTTGTGTTTGCCGCAAATGCAGAATTTGCTGTGATGTTAGGACCTGTAGCCCCAGTTGCCCCTGTAGCTCCGGTCGCCCCAGTAGCTCCAGTTATAGAAGCTCCGGTCGCCCCAGTCGCCCCTGTCGGCCCAGTTATACTTAAGCCTGCAACGCCGGTCGCCCCAGTCGCCCCTGTAGGACCGGTCGGCCCTGTAGGTCCAGTAGCTCCGGTAGGGCCAGTGGCACCAGTTGCTCCGGTTACCCCAGTCGCACCTGTTATACTAGCTCCGGTCGCTCCGGTCGCACCTGTCGGACCTGTAATTGATAATCCGTCAATGCCGGTTGCTCCTGTAGCCCCAGTTGGTCCAGTAGCACCAGTAGCACCAGTTGTCCCAGTCGCACCAGTTGGACCAGTTATGCTTAATCCTGCAACACCGGTGGCCCCAGTAGCGCCGGTTGGTCCAGTAGGTCCAGTTGGACCTGTTGCCCCTGTAGCTCCGGTTACTGAAATTCCAGTGGCGCCAGTTGGTCCTGTCGGACCTGTAATTGACAATCCATCTGCACCAGTTGCACCGGTGGCACCTGTAGGACCGGTAGGGCCAGTTATACTTAAACCGATTGGTCCTGTAGGTCCTGTTAAGCCAGTAGCTCCAGTAGCGCCGGTTGGTCCAGTAGCACCTGTCGCACCAGTTGGACCAGTGATTGATAAACCTTCAGCACCTGTTGTACCAGTTGGCCCTGTAGGACCAGTAGGGCCGGTAGCTCCAGTAGGACCAGTAGCTCCAGTGATAGAAATCCCTGTAGCACCTGTCGGTCCAGTTAAACCTGTAGCTCCAGTAGGACCAGTCGGGCCGGTTGGCCCAGTTGCTCCGGTTATTGATAAACCATCTGCGCCAGTCGGTCCTGTAACGCCTGTTGTTCCTGTAGCGCCAGTGGCTCCAGTAGCACCGGTCGGACCAGTAGGTCCAGTTACTGAAATTCCAGTTGCGCCTGTTGGGCCTGTTACACCAGTTGTGCCTTGTGGACCAGGTACGCCTTGAAGACCTTGAACACCTTGTGGGCCAGTAGGTCCCATTAAACCAGTTGCACCAGTCGCCCCGGTAGCTCCAGTAGCGCCAGTAGCACCAGTAGTGCCAGGAATACTTGGGCCAGTCGCACCAGTTGCGCCAGTTGCTCCCACAGGGCCTGCAGGACCCATTGGTCCTTGAGGGCCTATTGGACCAGGCACAGGAATTGTTGGTTGATTGCAACAATGATGATGACAACAATGTTCATGCCAGTTGTTGCATCTGTTGTTTCCATTAAAAAAATTCATAATTTTTCTTCCTTAGTTTATTTTGCTTAGGCAATATAAAAATCTGCCCATAGCATAATATTCAAATTGAAAGCAAAATGTTTTAAATTGGCGCTATTTTATCAAAAAATAAATTTGAATAAAGAAAATAAATTAAGCTTTTAAAGATGTAATGATTTATATAACAATTACTATGAAAAATTATTATTTTAGTTGGCTTGAGCACTGCTTGAAAAAGTCTTTTTTGCTATAAAAAACTCTGCTTTAATAAGCAAAGTTTACTTAAAATACAGTTATTTAAGCAGCTATGAATAGTAAAAGTTTATATGTTAAGCCCACTTTTTTGTACAAAGAAAAACAATGTCAGCTCTCCTATTACCAACATTGTTTTATTAAACGCCATTTAAAGCATTCTTGATTATTATAACATGATTATCGAAATTGTCAAATGTAAAAATGTTTTAGGAATATTTAAAAATAGTAAAATATTTTACTTATAATATCAAAAAAAGACTTCTAAAATAAAAAAAAGACAACTTAAGTGTTGTCTTTTTTAAAAATTGTAATTAAACCAAATAATTTCTATTTGTTTCAATTGATTTTTTGGTAGCCTCAAGGGGAATCGAACCCCTGATTCCGCCGTGAAAGGGCGATGTCTTAACCGCTTGACCATGAGGCCATATATCAAAATAGGGAGTTTTTGATACTTTCTTATTATACTTATGGCAAAATGCAAAGTCAAGAGTTTTTTTATATATTTTTTAAAAATTTTTGATTTGTTTCTTTATTTTTGTTTCCATTCAGCTCGTCTGGCAACTGCTGCAGCATATATGCTTTCTGATTTGTGGAGAAGTTTGGCGCATGCTTCAATTGTTGCACCAGTTGTTATGATATCGTCAACTATAAGCACCTTTTTATTTTTTATGACTGAGTTGTCGAGAAGCAATATTGTATTTTCAAGATTTGTTTGTCTTTCTTCATAATTTAGATATTTTTGATTGGCAGTTTTTGTCGCTTTATAAAAGACATCTGCAACAGGTTTATTTGATAGAATAGAAAGCTCATCAGCAAGCACTTTTGCAGGGTTGTAGCCTCTTTTTCTTAAACTGCTTTTATGTGAAGGAACAGGCACTATGATATCAAATTCAATTTCATCCAGTTTAAGTCTTTCAAAAATAAAGTTTGCAAATGGTTTTGCCAGATATTTTGCGCCATCACTCTTAAACTTTAAAATTGCCTGTCTGACTTTACCTTCATATATGAACGGACAGCAACATTTTTCAAAATGGCGTTTAAGTTTTTTGCAGTGGTCGCACACAATGTTGTCATCTTTTATTGGAGTATCACATTTTTGACAACGATTTCCATCATTAAAGATATTTTCATCAAGACATTGTTGGCAGATATATGGTTTTGGAATATCACGACCGCAAAAAATGCACTTTAAATCATTTGGATAAAGTGCATTCAAAAGAATGTCTTTTATTTTCTTCAGTATTTCTTTAAAACTCATTTTTCCCTTTAATTTGTGTGTTTTGACACGATTTTTAATAAAAAACAGTCAAAAAACGCAATATTTTAAGTTTATTCAAATAATTCTTTGATTTTTTTATCGCAGGCAAGAAGCATATCTTTCAGCATAGTAAAACGCTGAACAGTATAGTTGTTTGAGACCATTCTTTTTAAATTCTTTTGTTCTCCAACAAGCACAACCATTTTTTTTGCTCTGGTGACTGCGGTGTAGATAAGGTTTCTTGTCAATATCATGTTTGGGCCAGCAATAGAAGGGATAATCACGACATCAAATTCGCTGCCTTGACTTTTGTGTATGGTTATGGCGTAAGCAAGTGAAAGCTGACTTACCTCTGTTCTAGGATAAAGACAGCGTCTGCCATCTTCAAAGGTGACAACCATTTCACCATTTTGGAAATCTATAAGCTCAACAAAACCAATATCTCCATTAAACACGCCTTCGCCTTCTTCCTCTAAAAAGCCGTTCATTTTTTTCCATATCAGGCTGTAATTGTTTGCGGTTTGCATAACTTTGTCGCCAACTCTGAAAATAGTTTCACCGACCACCATTTCCATTTTTGAAATGGAAGGTGGATTGATGGCTTCTTGAAGACAGCGGTTGAGGTTGTCAATTCCGCAAATGCCAGCTTTGAGAGGAGCAAGCACTTGAATTTGAGGGGAAGCCAGTCCAGTAAATTTTGGCAGTCTTCTTACAACCATGTCAACAATGGAGTTTTTAATCGAGCCTATATCAATTTTTTCTTCAAAGAAAAAGTCTTTTGAAGAATTGTCAATATATGGCATTTTTCCAGAGTTAATAAGGTGAGCATTTGTAATGATAAGACTGTCGTCACTTTGTCTGAATATTTTTGTAAGCATAGAGACTTTTATAATACCGCTCTTGATAATATCATCAAGCACATTTCCAGCGCCAACACTTGGAAGCTGATCTTTATCTCCGACAAGTATAAGCTTGCAATCGCGTGGAAGAGCTTTACAAAGATGATTCATGATTGAAACATCCACCATTGAAACCTCATCAACAATAACTGCGTTTACTTTAAAAGGATTGTTTTCATTATAGACAAATCTGCTTACAGCGCTTATGTCTCCACTTGCCACTTCCAAAGCTCTGTGAATGGTTTTAGCCTCTTCACTGGTGCTGTCTGACAGCCTCTTTGCAGCTCTGCCAGTAGGGGCAAGTAAGATGAATTTCTGGTCATTTTGTTTTAAAATTTCGATTATACATTTAATAATGGTGGTCTTGCCTGTTCCCGGGCCGCCAGTAATCACTGAAACTCCGCTGTTAATTGAGTTTATGATTGCATTTTTCTGTTCTTCATGAAAACTTATATTAAACTTTTCCTCAAAATGCTTGATTTCATCATTGAGGTCTTGTTTTTCGCTGTTGATGCTGCTGTTTAAAAGTGCAAGCTTTTGAGCAACCGCATTTTCATAAAAATAATATTTAGACGGCGAAACAATTTCATATTCATTATGCCACATTGTTATGACTGATTTGTCTAAGATTAAATTTGAAAGGGCATTGTCAAATAGCTCTTGATTAAGCTCGCAATCAAGCTCTAAAAGAGAAGATGATTGGGCAAACAACATGGCTTTTGGCAAAAAGGTGTTGCCAGTTTTTTCAACCGCATTATTGAGGGTATGCACAAGCCCAGCTCGAACGCGATATTCACTGTTTTTTGGTATACCTATTGACTGAGCAATCTTGTCGGCAGTGGAAAAGCCTATACCATTCACATCTTCGACAAGACGATATGGGTTATTTTTAACAATATCAATAGTCTTATTGCCATAAATTTCATAGATTTTAAGAGACATATTGGTGGTGATGTTGTATTTTTGAAGAAACATGACCGCATTTTGAAGCTTTTTAAGCTCTTTAAACTTTTCTCCAATCTCGAGTGCTTTTTTCATTGAAATATTCTTCACTTCAGCAAGTGCGGCAGGAGTAAACTCAATTATGTCAAAGGTTTGCTCTTTGAAATGAGCAACAATGTTCTTTGCGGTGATTGGGCCAACACCTTTGATAAGCCCAGAAGATAAATACCTCTCAATTCCTGCAAGAGTGGTTGGAAGCACTACTTCATAAGAGGTAAAAGAAAACTGATAGCCATATTTTGCATTATTGACATATTCGCCCTCAAGAGAAAGATTTTCGCCAACACTTGCGTTTACAAGCTTGCCAACGCACACCACAGGAGTGGTGCGAAAGTCTAAAATAAAAACGGTGTAACCATTTTGTTCATTTCTAAATATAATTTCTTCAATAGGTCCTTCAATTTGCATATTTATATTTTAATATCAAATGGGCTTAAAAATCAACTAAAAAACACTTGCAATTCGATTTTTTTTAATATATACTATAAGTGGTGAATTGATAGAAATGTCAATGCCATCCATTTTGACCAAAAAGCAAGATGAAAGGTCAAAAACAAAAGTTTTGCAAAAGATTTTGCTTCAATAAATATTAAGAACAAGAGAGAATTTATGAAAAGAGCCAGTAATTTAATAGAAATTGAATCATTACTTGAAAACCTAATGAAAAAGAAAAATGTAGGCGGTATTTTGCGTATGAAGATACTCTTCTTTAGTCGTCTATATGAAAATCTTTCAATAAGCATGATTATTGAAAAACTCGGAATACAAAAGACCAATTTTGCACTTATGACAGCCGCTCTTGAAAAAGAGGGGTGCATTGTTGTCAAAAAGTCAAACCTTGATAGACGATGTCGGGTGGTCGAGCTTACCGAGAAGGGCAATAACGAACTTGATGGTTATTTGAAAGAACTTGACAGAGCATTAGATGCAACTTCTCCAGAAATTGATTATGCAATCGAAATTTTAAGCAAATATTTAAATAAGATTATCTAAAAGCTTTTTTTGATTGCGATTTTGCCAATTTGGCTTAAAGCAAGAGGGGAAAATGTTAAAAATTTACAACACACTTACAAGGCGTAAGGAAGAATTTGTGCCACTTGAAGAAAACCAAGTGAAAATGTATGCCTGCGGAATTACCGTTTCAGGAAATGCGCATATAGGTCATTTATATCAAGCTATGATATATGACATTATCAGAAAGGTGCTTCAAAAGAATGGTTATGAGGTCTCTTACGCTCGAAATTATACAGATATTGATGATAAAATCATTGCAAAGGCAAACGAGCTTAATGTAAACTCTGCCGATTATGCAAGAGAAATGATTGAAAAAATCAATGAAGAGATGCAATATTTTCAAGTTGATGAGCCTGATATTTGGCTTAAAGCGACAGAAAATATTGATAATATAATACATTTTATTGAAAAATTGATTGAAAAAGGCTATGCTTACACCACTAAGAATGGTGATGTTTATTATTCAGTTGAAAAGTTTCATAAATACGGCACTCTTTCAAACAGAAATTTGGAAGATGCAAAAAATGGCTATCGCATTGATAATGATGAAGAAAAAGAAAGTCCACTTGATTTCGCACTTTGGAAATCAGCCAAAGAGGGCGAGCCTTTTTGGATTTCTCCTTGGGGAAAGGGCAGACCGGGCTGGCATATTGAATGCTCGACAATGAACATGCAGGCTTTTGGTGAGCAAATTGACATTCATGGCGGCGGAAGAGATTTGATTTTCCCTCATCATGAAAATGAAATTGCACAAACAGAAGCGCTTACTGGCAAACAGTTTGCAAAATATTGGATACACAATGGGCTTATCAAAGTTGAAGGTCAAAAGATGAGCAAAAGCCTTGGCAATACAATTGTGCTTGAAGATATAAGAAAACAATATCATCCAGAAGTTGTCAAGTTTGCACTTTTACAAAACAGCTATCGAAGTGACATCAACATTACTGAAGCAAACTTCAAGCAGGCTGAAAAGCATATTCGAGGATTTTATCAAGTTTTGGCTGAAATTGAAGACAAATTTGATGTAAATGACAAAAATATACAAACAAATTATCAAAATTATGTAATGGATGCCATGAATGATGATTTCAACAGTCCAAAAGCGCTTTCATATTTGTTTGAAATTTTCAAAACAATGCAAAAGAAAATTGACGCAAAGGATGAAAGTGTAGTAGGTGATTATAATGGCGTCAAAGAGGCGTATAAAATATTGGGACTGTTTAAAAACAACAGCCAAAGCGTGATAAGTTTTATTGATAACAAATTGGAAGATTCTGTGCCAGAAGAGATAAAAAACTTAGCGCATGAACGCTGGAACGCAAAAAAGGAAAGAAACTTTGCAAAAGCAGATGAAATCAGAAATGTTCTCACAGAGAAAGGATACTCAATTTTAGATAGCAAAGATGGCTATGAAATTCAAAAGCTTTAGAAATTGAAGTGATTTTAATAAGAAAAAGTGTCAAAATTCGGCACTTTTTTTAATTTGATATTGACTAAAATATAATAATAGTATATACTATATATTGAATAACGACGCGTTTGGAGGATTAAATGAAAACATTATATGACAAAATCGTTGAAGCTGTAAAAAATAAAGACAAAGGCTATATTTACAAGGTTTCTGGCATGAAAGTGGCTGAGGCTAACTTACCAGTAAATGAAAATGGTGACAACCTTCTTTTGTGGGCTGTCAAGAATGAAGAGTGGGAAATTTTTGACCGCGTTTTGCAAAACACTGAGCTTGATATAAATATCAAAGACAAACAGGGCAGCACTGTTTTAAATGAGCTTGTTAAAAAATTATCATTGAGTGATAATACTTATGACAAACAAAGATGTTTAAGTTATGTTAAAAACCTTCTCAACAGAAGCGACATTGATATCAACACTCAAGATGAACAGGGAAATACACCTTGGGCGAACATTTTGGTTTACAACAACTATGAAAACCTTAGTGCTGAAGCTTTTGAATATTTGGATAAACTTGAAGATGTGTTCTATGCAAGAGAAGACCTTAATGTAAATCTTCAAAACAACCGTGGCGAAACAGCATTGCTATTGGCTGCAAAAGCAAACAGAGTTGTCACAGTTGAAAAACTTATTGCTAAGTTTGCTGATGTGAATATTCAAGACAATCATGGATATACTGCTCTTATCGAGGCTGTAAAAAGACAATATTCAACTCTTTTAAGCGTGCTTTTAGAGCATGAAAAAATCGATGTTAATATAAAAAATGAAAATGGAGATACTGCTTTCTCTATTTCAATGAATTTCTTACTTGACAGAGACGCTAGAGCTAAAGGAATTGCAAACAAATTGCTTGATCGTGATGATGTTGATGTAAATGTAAGAAATGACCTTGGCGCAGCTCCTCTTATCACTGCTTATGTAAATAAATACAACGACATTCTCACAAAAATTCTTAAGAAAGAAAATGTTGATGTGAATATCAGAGGCACTCTTGAAGAAACTCTTCTTATGGAAGCAGGTTATGAAGGAAATTATAAACTTGCTCAATATCTTCTTGGAAGGGGCGATATCGACATCAACGCCTTTGATAAAGATGGAAATACTGCTTTAATTACTACCATTCGTCGTCTTGATGAAAATGGCGAAAATGGCTATGCAGTTATGAAGGCAATTCTTGCTCATCCAGATCTTGATATAAACGCTTCTAAAGAGGGCAAGACTACTGGAAACGCTCTCACGACAGCCATTCGTAAGAAAAATGACAGGGTGATTGATATCATTCTCGAGCGTGATGATGTTGACATTGACAAACCAAACAACTACATCGCATTCGACTCTGCAATTTACACACAAGACCTTTCTCTTTTAAGAAGACTTACTGTAAATAAAAATTTTGATGTAGAAGACGAAGATTATAATGGTGCAAATGCTATTGGTCATACCTTTGATTGTGCTTTAAACAGCATGGATAAAGAAAACTTTGATGTGCTTATTTCTTTCATTTTGGATGTTTGCAAACAGGAAAATATCTCTCAAGTAATCAATCATAAAGATAAGTCAGGAAATACTGCAATTATGACTGCAATAAAGAGAGGCGCTAAGTGGTCTGATATCGAATTATTCCTTTCAGATGTAATCACTCATTTCGGTTTTGTAGACATTGATTTCAAAGCTTGCAACAATGCCGGCCAAAGCCTTGAAAGCATGCTTAAAGCTCAATCTGATGCTCAAAAAGAGACTGATATTACAAGAGTTATTAAAAGATATAACGACAAATGTGAGGCAAACGGTCTTCAACCTTTAAATAATGGCCAGGAGAGCGAAATTGAATAAAAAATGATTTCAAAAATATTAAAAAATGTACTAAATTTAGTGCATTTTTTTGAATGCCTATTGAAATCATAGCCTATTTATGATATAATTTAAGAGGTGATAATAAGAATAAAATGTATTTTAAAGGAGCAAGGGAATGAATATAAATATAAAACTGAAAACAATGCTTGAAGGTGAAAAAGGTTGTTTATCAAAAGATGAAATTGTAAAGAGTTTAAGAGAAATTAAATATCAAGTTTTGTTTGAAAACGACAATGTTTCTCTTGATACAAAGGTGCTTGACCTTATGATTGATAGGGTGGCAAATGTATTTGCAAACCGCATTCCAAAGCAGTATAACTATGATTTCAACAGGCTTATCGCTGGACTTATGGGTGCAACTTGCTATATGCCAGACACTTTTGAAAAATTAAACTTAAAACCTATTGAAAACATTCTTGGCATTTCAACTCAAGTTGAGGATAGTGGACACCATTCAACATTTGGTCATTCTTTTTTGACTCTTGAAATTTCTGGCATTCCAAAGGCTCTTGCAATGGTGCTTAACAATGAAAAAGAATACAACACAAGTGAAAAGTCTGCAAGATATACTCGCATGAAAGACATAGAGCCAAGACAAAATGCACTTTATGATAAATGGGTGAACATTTTCGAACAAGAAATCAAGAAGATGTATCCAAACGGCTCTTCAAAATTCTTTGATGAAAATGGCAAAAAAGCGAGAAAACTTGCTCAGGAGAATGCGAGATATTTGATTTCAGTGTTTACTCCAACAAATATGGTTTATTCAACAAGCTTCAGACAATTAAATTATCTTTGTCACTGGTTTGAAGATGAAATAAAGCAACCAAGCAACAATTTTTATGCTTCAATCGTGCCTTCAATGCAAGAGTTTGTAGATTTCTGCAAGGATAAAAACCTTTATTCTGATAAACTTGATGATCGTAAGGACAGAACATTATCTTTATTCGATGAGCCTGTTTTGAAAACAATCTATTCTTCAAATTATCAAGGTGTTTATAAAATGTCGTTTGCCTGCCTTGCTCAAGAACAAAGACACAGAACAATTGACTATTCAATCAACAAATTTACATTTGTAAATGATTTTTCAAAAATTACAGAATTTTATATTCCACCAATTATTGCTGGAAATGAAAGACTTCGTGATGAATATCTCAAAGATATTGCATCTGTTGCAGAATTTCTTCCTCAAGGCACACTCTTGGATGTAAGTGAAGCGGGCAGTTATAAAAACTTTATTCTTAAGGCAAAAGAAAGACTTTGCGCTTGCGCTCAGAAGGAAATCCGCGACCTTACTCTCGTTCAAACAAAAGAATACGCAAATGCTCTTGATAACGAAGCTGAAACTTTTGTCAGTGAACAAAAAAGAAAACAGGCAAGGCGCATGTCAAACAAACTTACTTCAATGTCAAACGGCTCTCGCTGCCGCACTGGCTATAAATGCAAGTCTCCATGTGGATTTATTGACGGAATAAACCTTGAAAGTTTAGTTTAATTAAATAATAAAAAAGCTAGTAGATTACTAGCTTTTTTGTTTGAAAAATGAAAATTTCCAATTAAATTAAAGTCTTTCAAGCTCTTCTTCTATATCATTTCTGATGACAGGGTAGTATTTTTTATATTCTGGTCTTTCTTCTTGCAACTTAGCGTCCAAGGTTTTAAGTTCATCATAGTCTTTTACAACAATTTCAGAAATTTCGTCATAGATACCTGAAGCTTGTTTTTTTAGAGTATCAAGCTCTTGCTCAAATTGGTCAATGGTTGTAAGTTGTGAAACATTTTTATTTAAATCATTGGCTTTTTTAAGGCCAGACAAAAGACGATAGTCATCTTGCTCAAAATGAATATCTTGAAGCCCAGCAAGGCTTACATGTTCAAGATTGATTTTTAAAAATCTATAGTTGGTGTCAATTTCAGGCTTGAGAGCTTTCATTTCTTCAATGAATTTGTTTGCAATACCGATTTCAATGCTTTTCCCAGGGAAATATTTTTTCTCAAGACTTGCAAAAATTGTATCTTTTTCCTTGATAACAATTTGAAGAAAACCTTTGTGTCTTTTTGCAAATTTTTGTAATTCTGGGTCTGTCTTAATTTCATTGACAGCCTTTTCAATGACACTTATATTTTTCTTTACTTCCGACAATTGTGCACCAGTGCAATCTTTCTTTTTATCACATAAGCTTAAAAATTTAATTGCATTTTGAATGTTGTAATATAAATCAGAAATTGGAGAAATATGCCATTCGTTTTTATCATATTTAAAACCAAGTTTCCAAGCTCTTTTTGCAACTTTATTTTCTACCATAATAATACTCCTTAATATAATAGTATTTTAGCATAGAAAGCATTTTTTATCAAGACTAAAATTAAAATTTGTTTGCTATTTTTAATAATATACATTATAAGCATGAAAAAAAGTTTTCAAAATAATAAAAAAGCTGGACATACGCCCAACTTTTTTGCACAATATTCTTTTATATTTTTATTTGATTTATTTAAGTTTAACAGTTGCACCAGCTTCTTTGAGCTTAGCTTCGATAGCTTTAGCTTCGTCTGCTGGAACATTTTCTTTAACTGCTTTAGGAGCAGCTTCAACTAAAGCTTTAGCTTCTCCAAGTCCAAGTCCAGTGATTTCTCTTACAACTTTGATTACAGCGATTTTGTTTGCACCTGCTTCAGCAAGTTCTACTGTAAATTCAGTTTTTTCTTCAGCAGCAGGAGCAGCAGCACCAGCTGGGGCAGCAGCAACTGCAACTGGAGCAGCAGCGCTTACGCCAAAAGTTTCTTCAAGTTCTTTTACAAGTTCAGATACTTCAAGAACAGTCATTGATTTAATTTCTTCAACTAATTTTTTAAGATCAGCCATTTTAAAATTCCTCCTTAAATGTTTGTGGGATATTTCCCAGATAATTTTTAATTTTGATTTTTTTTATTACTTTGATTGCGAATAAACAGTTTTAAGCGCAATTATTTTGTTGCAATAGCATTCAATGCTCTTGCAAGCCCTTCAACAGGGGCGATAGCAACTCTAGCAAGCCCAGTAATAGGGGCATTGAGAGTGCGAAGAAGAGTAGCAACAAGTACTTCCTTGCTTGGAAGTTTAGCCAGAGCTTCAATATCCTTGCTTTCAACGAAATTACCATTAAGTAAACCAAATTTTACGGTTAATTTCTTTGTTTTTTCAGCTGTCTGGCAAGTGATTTTTGGACCACTTACTTCATCATCATAACTGAAAGCAACCGCACTGGTGCCATGAAGATATTCTTCAGCACCATTGATTCCAAGTTCGTTGAGTGCAAGGAGCAATAATTTGTTTTTGTAGACTTTGTATTCAGCGCCATTATTTTTAAATTCACGACGCATTTGCATGTCTTCAGCAACAGTAAGTGCATTGTAGTCAACGAAAGTCACAGATTTTGCTCTTGAAAGTTTTTCTTTGATTTCTTCAACTATCAATTTTTTTGCTTCTAAATTAGCACCCATGAAATCTTTTCCTCCTTATTATGAATATTGTGCTTGTAAAAACAAAATCTCTATGCCCTCGGAAAAAAGCATAGAGAAAATTTCTATATATACTTCTTTCCTCGGCAAGTACATTTTCATGTTTATGGGCATTGCCCACTTGCTGTCTATGGATAAGATTTTATTTCAACTCTTTTATTATACACATTTAAATTGTCTTGTCAATAGTTTTTATCATGTTTTTAAAAAAAATTATCAAATTTTAATAATCTTTTTATATGAAAGTTGATTATGATAATTTAAAACTTTAGGTGTAATAAAACAACAAACTTTGCAAATAATTTATTGGGAGAAAGATTATGTTTGGACTAGCTAACATTTATTGGGTATTGATAAATTCAGTCGCTTCATTTATATTTTTGTTTATCATTTCAAAGCTGCTTGGAAAAAAGCAGATTGCTCAACTTGAATTTATTGATTATGCTGTCGGAATATCTCTTGGCTCTATTGCAGCAGATTGGGCGATAGCAAATGATGAGCCTTTTTATTATTATTTGATTGCGATGGCGATATTTTTTATTCTTGCATGGCTGGTCGCTATCATAGGAAGAAAGTCAACATTTTTAAAACGACTTTTTAAAGGAAAGCCTTCAACATTGATTTATGAAGGAAAGATTGAATATAAACAACTCAAAAAAAATAAGATTGATGTCAATGATTTATTGTCAATGCTGAGAGAAAAGAATTATTTTGATATAAATGATGTGGCCTATGCAATTTTCGAGCCAAGTGGAAAACTTTCAGTGTTGCCAAAAGGTAATCAAAAACCAGTTGTTATTGAAGATGTCAATAAGGGGGCAATAAAACCATCAAATCTTACTGATGTTTTAATAGTGGATGGGGTAATTTCTGGCTCTGGATTAAATCGACTTAACAAAGATAAACAGTGGCTTTTTAAACAGCTTCATTTATCGAGCAAGAAAGAACTTAAAAACATTATTCTTGCAACTTATGACCAAGCCGAGAAAAAAGTTATTGTGCATTATAAATCAGAAAATTAAATAGAAATTAAAGATAGAAAAGACCTAGAAATAGGTCTTTTTATTGACTTAAAACCTATTTTATGATAATATAAAATTAAGTAGAATGGGTAGGCAAAGGAAGCATAATGAGATTAAATATAAATGAATTTCTTTCAAGATTTTCAGGCAATATAAATGCTGATGAAATAGAAAAATTGAAACAAACTGAGAAAAGTATTGTCATAGAGCTTGAAGAGGAGCAATATGAAAATGAAATGGAAGTTTTGAATGAAGAGCAAACACAAAAATTTGCAAGCGCTGTCAATAATTTGAGGGGAAAAGGCTTTAATAATATCCTTTTTGAAGGTGAGTTTACTCCAGAGCAGGCACTTAATGCAAGCAGACGCGTTACAGATTGGATAAATGAAATCAAAAGTGCAAGGATTGACGGAGAAAAACTTACTCCATTTGAAAAGTTTTGTTATGCTTATGAGATTGCTTCGCAATTTTATTATAAAGAAGCAGACGATGATAAAGATGTTTCAAGAAGACTTTTGCATGTGCTTAATGGAGATAAGATAGTTTGCGTAGGCTTTTCAAGCCTGTTAAGACATATTTTAAATGGACTTGATATCCCTTGTTCAGACCTTTCTTTATATCCTACGATAGAATCGGTGGAAGCCTCAGTTGGAAATAAAACAGCTATTGTTGGGCATTCTGTTTGCTATGTATTTATTGATGACGCAAAATATGGGTTAAAGCAGGGGTTTGTTTCAGACCCAACCTTTGGAAGTCCAAGTCGCGAGTTTAAAAAGGGGCAGAGTTTGCTTTATCAAGTTGTGGCAACAGATGAGATTGAACAGATGTATGAAAAACAAAAACTTGTACATTTTGGCTCTTTACAAGAGGAAAAAGAAAAATGTTTTTCAAGCGTATTTTCAGATGTCGAAAAACTGGCTGAAGTTATGGAAGAAAAGCAAAAACAAATTCAGTTTTTAGACAACTATAAAAATAGGATAAAAGAAAATCTTGATGACTTTTACCATAAATTTGAAAAAGATTTTGAAGAAATTGAAAATAAAATATCTCAAGCAGATTTGCATTTTGCTAAAAAGATAACCAAAGATGAAAGTTTGGAAAAGATTTATACAATTTTGTCAAGCAGTGTGAATACAGTATGTGAAAATAATGAAGCATGGCCAAACAAAAATATATTTTCAAAGTTTAAAGAGGATTTGACTGAAATAAATTTAAATTTTGATAAAACAGAGCTTATAAAGCTTTTCAAAGGCATTATTGAAAGAGAATTATTACCTCAAACTGATGAAGAGGTGATAATAGACCGATTTGGCGAAGATAAGAGGTCAAAAGAATTACTTTCAGAAAAAGGGCTTGAAATTTTTTATAAAAAGAAAGACATGGTTTTAAAAAATCAGCTTAAGTCAGAAATGATGAGTGATGTGATGATTAAACAGATTAAAGCCATGACGCGAGTAGGTATGGCTAAGGGGATGACTCAAAGACAGACTGAAGCTTTCGTGTTTGCAAGATTTAATGCTTGGGATGAACATGGAAAAGAGATTTTTTTAAGTATGCTTAAAAATGACCCAAATATGAAACTTAGTGAAGCACAAAAACAGACAAATGAAATACTTTCAACTGAAAAGGCTTTAGAAGAAAAACAAACAGAAGAAGAGGTTGAAAAAAATTAAAAACAAAACATATAAAGGCGTTTGACTTTTATATGTTTTATTTGATAAAATAATAAAACTTAGATTAAAATACCGGAGGAAAAGAATGGATTTTAAGGCGATAGAGAAAAAATGGCAGGAAAGATGGGAAAAAGAAGAAAGATATAAGGCTGTCGATTTCTCAGACAAACAAAAATATTATATTTTAGTTGAATTTCCATATCCAAGTGGAAGCGGACTTCATGTTGGGCATACTCCAAGCCAAATTGCAATGGATGTGATTGCTAGAAAAAAGAGGGCGGAAGGCTTTAATGTTTTGTATCCTATTGGCTGGGATGCTTTTGGTTTGCCTACAGAAAATTATGCGATTAAAAATGGAATTTCACCAATTAAAGCGACTGCAGAAAATGTTGCAAACTTTACAAGACAAATTAAAAGCCTTGGAATTTCTTTTGATTGGTCAAGAGAGATAAATACGACTGACGAAAATTATTATAAGTGGACTCAGTGGATTTTCCTTCAATTTTATAAAAATGGCTTGGCATATAAAGCGACAGCAAACATAAATTGGTGTCCAAATTGCAAGATTGGACTTTCAAATGAGGAAAGTGAGGGTGGTGTTTGTGAGCGTTGCGGAAGTGCGACTATCCAAAAACCAAAGACGCAATGGATGCTTAAAATGAGCGAGTATTCTGAAAAATTGCTTCAAGGTCTTGACGAGACAAATTATTGGGATAACATTAAAACAATGCAAAGAAACTGGATTGGCAAAAGTGAAGGGACTCTTCTTCATTGCCAACTTGAAAGCGGTGAAAAGTTTGACATTTTTACCACCTGCATTGAAACTGTATTTGGTATAACCTATTTTGTGCTTGCTCCTGAGCATGAGCTTGTAAAGAAGCTTAAAGATAAAATTAAAAATTATGATGAAGTGCAAAAATACATTGAGAAAGCTGCAAACAAAACTGAATTTGAAAGAAGTCAAATGCTAAAAGAAAAAACAGGTTGCCGCTTAGAAGGAATTTATGCAATAAATCCAATCAACAACCAAAAAGTGCCTGTATTTATCGGTGATTATGTGCTTGCTGGCTATGGCAGCGGTGCTGTAATGGCTGTGCCAAGTCATGACCAAAGAGATTATGATTTTGCAAAAGTTTTCTCTCTTCCAATGGTTGAAGTTATTTCTGGTGGAAATATCGAAGAGAAGGCTTTTGAAAAAGCAGATTATCTTGGAAAAGGCTGCAAACTTGTAAATTCAGGTGACTTTAGTGGACTTACTGTAGAAGAGGCTAAGAAGGCTCTTAATGACTATCTTGAAAAAGAGGGCAAGGGTAAGAAAATTGCAACCTATAAGATGAGAGACTGGGTGTTCTCGCGTCAAAGATATTGGGGAGAGCCTGTTCCACTTGTGTATTGCGAAAAATGTGGCTTTGTCCCAGTGCCTGAAAATCAGCTTCCTGTTACTCTTCCAAAAGTTGACAGTTATAAGCCAAGTGATGACGGTGAAAGCCCATTGTCGCTCATTGATGATTGGGTAAATACAACTTGTCCTCATTGCAACGGAAAGGCAAAACGCGAAACAGATGTTATGCCAAACTGGGCAGGCTCAAGCTGGTATTGGCTTCGTTATATGGATCCACATAATAACAGTGAATTTGCAAATTTTGATAAAATTAAATACTGGAACAAAGTTGACCTCTATAATGGTGGCGGTGAACATGTCACAAGACACCTCTTATATGCAAGATTTTGGCATAAATTCTTGTATGATAATGGCTTTGTGCCAAATTCAGAGCCTTTTGATAGACGCGTTCAGCAGGGGATTATTCTGGCAGCGGATGGCTCTAAAATGAGCAAATCAAGAGGAAATGTAGTTGACCCGTTAAAATATGTTGAAGAATATGGCGCAGATGTAACAAGACTTGCACATATGTTTATGGGAGATTATGTTGAGGCAAAACCTTGGCGAGAAGATACTTTGAAGCCATGTGAAAGACTGCTTAATCGTATAGTTTCACTTGGTGAAAATTTGGTTGAAGGTGAAAGTGATAATAAATTTATCATTGCTCAAAGCATTAAAAAGGTGAGCGAAGATATAGAAAATTTGAAATTTAATACTGCAATATCTCAAATTATGGTGCTTACAAATGCACTTGAAAAGGCTAAAAAAGTAAGCAAAGAAGACTATAAAGTATTGCTTGCCCTTATCTGCCCATTCGCACCACATACAGCAGAAGAAATGTGGCAAAGTCTTGGCTTCAACGGCAGGGTGGATGACAATTGGCCAACTTTTAAAGAAGAAGACTTAAAGGTAAACTTGGTTGAAATTGCTGTTCAGGTAAACTCAAAGATAGTTGCAAGAATGGAAATCAATCCACAATTAAACCAAAATGACATAATCGCCGCAGTCAAAGAAAATGAAAGCGTAAGCAAGGCGATTGAAGGCAAAGAAATTGCAAAAGAAATCTATGTGCCAAACAGAATTGTAAACTTGATTACAAAAGGTTAGGCTAAAAAAACACGATTGTAATAGGTCGTGTTTTTTATTTTTAATTTTTGTCAATATATTAAATAAGTTGATAGGGGAACGATAACAATTATTTTAACGGGGAATATATTAAGGCAGTAGAAGAGGAAAATATATTTATTTAATAATATTTTAAAGTATAATTAAGCAATGAGGAGATATATCAAAAAGAGCATAAAAAATTCTTATTTAATGGTTTTATCGGTAAACTTCCACTGAGCCACAAGGTTAGCAGGTGGTTATCTCAAACTATAATAAAAAATCCAGCGGTTGCTGGATTTTTTTAACTTAGTTATTTTCACCATTGTCTGTATCAGTGTTGTTTGTTTCAACTTTTCTTCTAAGCTCTTCCAAGAATTTGTTGAATTCTTCGTCAGAGTCGTCGTCATTGTCATCGTCGTCTGAAGTTTCTTCTTCCTCAGCAACTTCTTCTTCAACTTCTTCAGTCTCAGTTTCTTCAACTTCATCTTCGGTTTCAGTGTATTCTTCAGTTTCACTTTCTGGAGTTGTCTCTTCTTCAGTTTCAACGCTTTCCTCTGTTTCATCAGCAGGGGTTTCAGTTTCTTCAACATCAGTAAGAGTTTCGCTGTCATCTTCATCTTCAAATACTTCAGTCTCTTCCTCAGCAGTTTCTTCAACTTCTTCAGTCTCAGTCTCCTCTGCTTCTTCAGTTTCTTCAGCTTCTACAATGATTGTTTCTTCATTTTCACCTTCAAGAAGGAGTGGAGCGGCAGCAACTGCGGCAACTGTTGTGAGTGCAGTTTCAGTATTTTCTTCATTTTCAGCAACTTCTTCAGTTGTTTCAGAAGCAATTTCTTCTCCGCCATTTTCAGCAAGCTCTTCCATATATCTGTCATAATCTTCAAGAGCAGGGCCATGTTTGCTGTAAAGTGCTTTTGCAACGATTACAACCATAGCGCAGATAAACAAAGAAAGTAAAATAGCAACAAATAAAGTCAAAATTTCGCTTTTTCTAAGCCCGTCAAGATAGCTGAATACAAGATAGAGCCATGATGTGCAAGCAAGGAATGGTGCAATAAGGCAAAGTGAAATAGCCTTTGCAAATGAGTTTAATTTTTTAGCATATTTAAGTGCTAATAATGTTGTTGCAAGAGATATAACTGTGAGTGCTATACCAAGATAGAATGCAGCAAGTTGAGACAATTTCATATATTCTAACATATTTCCTCCAATAATTCATCAATAGTTTAGCACAAACAAAGATAAATGTCAATAATGTTTTTTCTTTTCTTTAAAAATGTTTTGAAATTTTTACCAATTGGGTTATACTAGTATTGATCTTTAAAGCCATTTTTATTAAATTATGTTTTAACATTGATTTTTAATAGCAATTCAGCATAATTTTTTAAAAAATTGAAGCAATAAAGCAAATATTTAATTTAGGGATGAAATAAAAGATTGGATATGAAAGGAAAGCAAAAATTCAGCAATAATAAACTTATATTCATTATTTGCGTAGTGGTTTTATCCTTAGTTGCACTTGCAGGGTTGACAACTGCTTTTTTGCTTAGTTATAATGGCAGCTCGCCTAAGGTGCCTTTGATTTTGGAAGACGGTGAAAATATTTACATCTCGACAGAGGCAAACGACGGATATGAAGGTTATCGCTTCAAATTTTCTTCAAATGAGGAAGAAATTATCATAGACTGCGATACAAACATCATTTCATCCACCTATGCAATTGAGAAAGGCGTTCAACTTGGAAAAACCTACAATGTTTCAACCTGTTATTTAAGTGAAAAAGAGGGCAACAACAGCGAATACAGTAAAGAAATACCTTGGCTTTGCAGTGTATATTTGGCGCAAGTAAATATCAGATTTAATGAAGAAAAATGCCAGCTTGAATGGGACGCAGTTGAAAATGCTGATTTATATAGAGTTTTTTATAATGGTCAAGACAACTATGTTGAAATTGATGAAAACTTTTATAGTTTGAAAGATGTGAAAGGGGGAGAAAAAGTTTTTTCTGTGCTTCCGATTTCAAATAATATCGGCTATAAAACAAATAATGCAGTAAAATATCTTAAATTATCTCATACCCATTATTTAGAAGGATTTTTGACAATAGCGTTTAATAAAGAGACTTGCCAATTGACAGCAACTTCAAAAGAGGAATACTCAAGCATTATCGTTTATTTGGATGAAACTACCTTTGTAATCAATATATTTTCTCTTGTTGAAGAGAGTGGAATTTACAATTATACCATTGATATATCATCAATTTATGAAGGTCAACTTTCTTTAGGCTTATTGCCAGCAAATCAAGATGAATATAATTTGAATAATGGTCAGCCAAAGGTTATGCTTTTGCCTTCTCAAGAAGTTGAATAAAAGGGAATTTTGTTACTTAATATTGATTTAGATTTATACTTGTAAAAAAAGAATTTTGCGATTGTATTAAAATAATTTTAATAAGACATACTAAACACAAAAAGGTGGAAGTATGTCTTATTTTGATTTGAAAAGCAAGGTGGAAGAGCTTGATGGTGCTTTAAATGAAAGCATTGATTTTGCACATAGATATTATGTAAAGGGCGAACAACAGGTTTTGCTGGTGTTTTTAAAGAGCATTACAGACCAAAATCTTATATCAAGTGCAGTGTATTATCCTATGCAGGAATTTGAAGGTAATCTTTCAATTGAAAACTTGCAGAATGAAATTTTGAAATGCTCTGATGTCAAAGAAATAGAAGAAAAAGATGTCATAAATGAGATTTTGGGCGGAAAAGTGGTGTTATTCACAGATTTTTCAGAAAAAATCATTGCAATTGATCTTTTAAAGTTTCCTACGCGTCAACCAACAGAGCCTCCAACCTCACCAGTTATTCAAGGGCCAAGAGAAGGTTTTGTTGAAGACATACAGACAAATATAACCCTTCTTAGAAGGCGGCTTAAAACCAAAAATCTTGTGATAAAAAGCTTCAGTGTTGGCTCTGAGTCGCAGACAAAAGTTGCGGTTTCATATCTTAAAGATGTTGCAAATGACGATGTTGTAAAAAAGGTGATAAATAAACTAAAACAGATAAAAATAGATGGAATTATTGACTCTTATTACATTTTATCGTTTTTGGAAGAGCATCCAAATTCATTGTTTAAACAGGTGGGCAACGCTGAAAAACCAGATATCATTTCTTCAAAACTACTTGAAGGAAAGGTGGCAATTATTGTTGATAACTCGCCAATTGTTTTGACGGTGCCTTTTGCGCTTATCGAAGACCTTCAAAATAGTAATGATTATTACACAAATCACCATTACTCAAGCATTGTGCGAGTGATAAGATTGTTTGGACTTTTAATTGCGGCTTTAGCGCCAGGGGCTTATTTGGCGCTTCAACTTTTTCATTACAATATCTTGCCACTGAATTTCTTGATAACCATTGCTGACACCACGCTTGGTCTTCCGTTTACACCATTCCTTGAAATAACTTTCATCTTTTTGTTGTTTCAAATTTTATATGAAGTCAGTTTGCGTCTGCCAAGTTATCTAGGACTTGCAACCTCAGTTGTGGGCGCTCTTATTCTTGGTGATACTGGTGTAAAAGCTGGACTTATATCACCACCAGGAGTTATTATAGTGGCTCTTGCCAAAATTGCTCTCTATACTATTCCTGAAGAGGCGTCTCAAATTACCGTTCTTCAAATTGTTTTTATAATTTTGGGTGGCTCACTTGGGCTTATGGGAATTACAGCAGGCATGGTTTATGTGGTCAATTATTTAAACAAGCTTGACTCTTATGGAACGCCATATCTTGCGCCATACAGTCCAAGAATACCAAAAGATTTAAAAGACGCACTTTTGACATCCCCCGTGATTGAAATGAACGAATTGCCCAAGACCTATTCGCCGAGTAAGGAGAAGAGAAAATGAAATATAGTATATCAATGAGACAGGCTGGAATAATTGCATTATTTATAATTTTTTCAAATAAAATTCTGTTGCTTCCAGGGCTTATGTACGATTATATAAAAGCGGATGCTGTTTTTGCTGTAATTTTGCTGTTTGCACTTGAATTTTTGACCATTCCAATCTTTTTAAAGTTTAAACGAAATTTCCCTAAAGAGAAACTTTATGATATTTTAAAGCATTATTTGACGGCAATAGGTGCCAAACTTATCTACTTGGCAGCAATAGTCTTTATGATTTTTAAAGCACTTCTTACATTCAGCGTGGTGTATGTTTATTTTAAAGAACAAATTTATCAAGAGGAATTTATCTGGATTGCCATAATTGCATTTCTTCCCATTATGAATCATTCAGTTATGTCAGGCTTGCGACCAACGGCCAGAACAATGGAATTGTTTTTCAGTATTATTTTGACAGGTTTTATCTTCTGTCTTGTGATTTCCTTTTTCACACCAATATCAACGCCGTTTTTCTTTGTTTCGTCTGCAAAAGACATCTTCTTTTCACTCTATAAATATGCCTTCACCTTTGGTGATTTTGTATTTTTGTTTTTAATAATCGACAAAATTGACTACAAAAAAGCGCAAGAAAAAAAGATTTATTTTTATGTTTCACTGGGAATGTTTTTGGTCATTGCTCTTTTTTTCCTATTCTATTGCAAATATCAATTGACTTCTTTTATGCACAACAACGCTCTTGCCGACCTTTTGGTTTTCTCTGTGCAATTCAATGCGATAGGCAGGCTTGACATTGTTGCCATGCTGACCATAATGATGGTTACGCTTTTTCAAATGGAATTATTCTGCTTTGGCTTTTGTGAATGTTTTGTAAATATCTTTCCCTTGAATAAACTTTATGGTGTAGTATTTTTTGATATCCTCTTTTTAATTTTATATTACATTTTTATAGGAAAATATGAAATCATGGTTAATTCAACAGTGACTTGGCTGCCTGTGCTTGGACTGGTTGTAGGCGTGCTGTTTCCAGTTATCTGCCTTATATGCACATTGATTAAAAGGAGAAAAAATGAAAAAACGGATTAAAAATGCTTTTAAAAACCCCATGCTTATCGTGCTGGCATTGATTATAATAATTTTTACTCCTCAGGCCATATATTCTCCTGGCCAAAATAGAGATGTCGGCGTAGTTGTCGGAATAGGGGTGGATAAGCAGGATGATGAATTTGAAATTTCACTTTTGACCTTCATCCCCACAGCTCAACAATCTTTCGAGCAGATGAACTCTGTCATTTCTGGCAAGGGTGAAACTATTGCTAAGGCGCTATATAACGCACAGATAGCTATGGGGCGTAAGGTGGGTTTGTCGCATGCAAAAACAACTATAGTCAACCAAGAGCTTATGCAAAATGATGTCGCTCAATATATTGATTATTTAAGTCGTGTCGCTTCGCTTTCAGAAAATACTGTCTTTATTTGCACAGATGTTTCTGCAAAGGAAATATTGCAGGCGTCAATCAGCTTAGAGTCAACAGTTGGCTTGCAACTTGAACAAATAATAGGCTACAATGCAAAAAACCTTTATGTTACCGATACTTCATTGGAGGCTTTTTATAAGGGATATTACAGCAATGCAAACGCGTCATTGGTGGGCTTTTTGTCTGTCACTTGTGATGGCGAGCAGTGCAATCAAAGCACAAATGGAGCGTCGCAAATGGAAGGGCCAACGCAGATTGATACTGCTGGAACAGGTGTAAATGATATTTCTTCAGGCAGTGGCAGCACAGGCGCTTCAAGAACGGGCAGCGGAGGCTCTTCATCTATGCAAACCAATTCTGCATCGGGAGGCTCAAGTGCTGGCGAATCAACCAGCGGCGGTGAAGGTGGCGGCTCTGGTGGAGAAAGTAAGCATATTTTAAATGAAGGCAAGGCTGTATTACTGAAAAATGGCAAAATGGTTGAAATATTATCTGTTGACCAATTAAATGGCATAAATTTATTAAATATCGAATCAAAAAATCAAATAATTACTGTAAATGATGTTGAATATAAAGACGAAAAACTCAGGTATTCTTACAGAATAAAAAACAAAAGAATAAGCACTGTCACGAAATTTGAAAATGGCTATCCAATTTATACCTCTCAACTTATTTTGGGGCTTGAGCTTGTTGAAATTGACAAGGAAAATAAAAAAGTCAAGATAAACACCGAATTTAGTGATATAAGCGATGAGGTTAAGAAAAAAATAGATTCAAATCTCAAAAATCAGTTTACAAATGCGATAAATCTGCTTAAAGAAAACAAAGCGGATGTCATTGGAATAAATGAGCAATTTTTCAAGTCAAATAGAAAAGAATACAATAAATTCATAAAAGAAATTGGAGGCTATGATGATTTCTTGAATTATGTAAACTTTAAAATCAATTTCATCCTTGAAAGTGACTAAACTTGTCGATTGACCACTCTTAAATCAAAAAAAATGAAAATTCATTATAATTTAAGTTGTCTAAATTTAATTTTTGTGATACAATATCTTGTACTATATTGTTAAGGAGGAATTGTGAACGAACAAAAACCTAGATTTAGATATACATGGGTTATTCTTGCACTTTTGTTGATACTTGTTTTGATTTTAGTGTTCAGAGACAACGGCTATAAAGGTGAATATCTTGACGGGAATATAAATGAAATTGAGCAGCTTGTAAATGGTGAACATTTAAACAGTGAAAATAAAAAAGAAACCTTATCAAAGATTTATTACAAAGATAATGTAATTTATTTCTTAGTAGAAGGCTCTAAATATGCAAACAATTTCCCAAAATTTTCAAATTATTATATCTATTATGAAAATGGTGATGGAATTTTAAAAAGAACACTTGAAGCCATTGAGGCAAGAAATAATGAGATTGCTGATAAGATTGAAAATGGCGAGATTTTGACACCTTCAGATGTGACAATTTCAATTCAGAAGGGTGTTGAAGGCAGAAATTGGTGGAACATTATTTATCCAATTTTATATATTGGCTTTGCATTATTTATCGTTTATATGATTTTCAGAATGCTTGGCTCGGCAAACAAAGGCGCTATGGGCTTTGGCAAAAGCAAGGCAAGAGCTTATACTTCAAGCAAGGTGAGATTTAATGATATTGCTGGTGCTGATGAAGAAAAAGAGGAACTTAAAGAAATTGTAGAATTTTTAAAATCTCCAAAAAAATTTACCGATCTTGGTGCAAGAATACCAAAGGGAGTGCTTTTGGTTGGACGCCCAGGTACTGGAAAGACTTTGCTTGCAAGAGCTGTTGCAGGTGAGGCAAATGTTCCATTTATTTCAATAAGCGGATCTGACTTTGTAGAAATGTTTGTTGGTGTTGGTGCATCAAGAGTAAGAGATTTATTTGATCAAGCGAAGAAAAATAAACCTTGCATTATCTTTATTGATGAAATTGACGCGGTGGGCAGACAGAGAGGTGCTGGACTTGGCGGCGGAAATGACGAGCGAGAACAGACACTCAACCAACTTCTTGTTGAAATGGATGGTTTTGAAGCAAACGAAGGAATTGTTGTGCTTGCCGCAACAAACAGAAGTGATGTTTTAGACCCAGCTCTTATGAGACCGGGCAGATTTGATAGACAGGTTTATGTCAATGTTCCAGATATTAAGGGCAGAGAGGGAATTTTAAAAATTCATGCAAGAAACAAGCCTCTTGACGAAAGCGTTGATTTTTCAACACTTGCAAAAATTACAGTAGGCTTTACTGGCGCGGATATTGAAAATATGCTTAATGAAGCGGCAATATTGGCGGCAAGAAAGGGCAGACCTAAGATAATAATGGAAGACATTACTGAAGGCATCAATAAAGTTACTATGGGGCCTCAGAAGAAAAGCAGACTTATCACAGAAAAAGACAGAAAAATCACTGCTTATCACGAAGCAGGTCACGCAGTCTTGGCTAAACTTTTGAAATATACTGACAATGTTCAAGAAGTTTCAATCATCCCAAGAGGTGCTGCTGGCGGCTATACAATGCAGCGTCCAGAAAATGACAATTCTTATATGTCTTATAATCATTTAGTTGATGAAATTGCTGTTTGCATGGGTGGAAGAATTGCTGAAGAGTTGATTTTTGGTGATATAACCACTGGTGCGTCAAGCGACATTGCACAAGCAAGCAAAATTGCAAGAGCAATGGTTTATAATTATGGAATGAGCAAAAAATTGGGCTTTTTAAGCCTTGACTCTTCTGAACAATTGTTTATTGGAAGAGATTATCAGTCTCGCAATGATTTCTCAGAAAAACTTGCAGCTGAGGCTGATGATGAGGTGAGAATAATCCTCAATGAAAATTATCAGAGGGCAAAAAAGCTTCTTACAGAAAATAATTCTTTCTTAAATGAAATGGCAAAATTACTTCTTGAGCAAGAGACAATTTACTCAGAGGAAGTTGACCTTCTTGCAAATGGAAAAACTGCTGAAGAAATTGCTACGACTATGGAAGAGCGCAAGGTAAAACAGCGTGAAAAAGAGGAAGAAATTAAAAGACAACAGATTGAAGATGAAAAGCGTAAAGTTGTCGAAACTAAGATTGCAGAAGGAAGAAAACTGCTTGAAAATGGAATAATCACTCCAGCGGAATTTGATGCAATAGTAAAAAATCTTCAAGCTGGTCAAACGGAAAAGGTTGAAGAGAATAAAGTAACAATTTCTGTTTCTTCTGGAAAAAGCATGGATGTTGAGACTAAAGAAGACTTAAATTCTGCTTCTGAAGAAAATCTTCAAAAAGAAACAACTAGCGTTGAAGATAAAACAGAAAAGGAAATTCAAGAGCCTTTGCAAAAAGAAGTAGAGAAAGAGCCTGAGGTTTCAGATTCAACCGAAGGTGATAATACTGAAACTCAAGCAACTTCAAGTGAAGAAAATTCAAAAACAGTTGAAGAAAAGAAAACTACTAGGGCAAGAAAGCCAAAAACAGAAAACTCAGACGAAAGTGAAAAGAAACCTGCGAAAATCTCTGCAAAAAAAAGCTTAAAGAAAGAAAATGATGGAGATAATGATAATAAAGGAGAAAATTGATGGAAGAGAATATAATTCAAGAAGAAACCAATGAAAATGTTGACAATCTTTTAAATTCTGTCAGTGATGAATATCTTGCAAAGAAGAAAAGAACTCGCATTATTTCATACTCAATCATTTCTACGCTTGTTCTTGCACTTGCTGTGATAGTTATCGTTATGTCTTGTGTCAATGTTGATTTAAAACCTCAATTTTTGGGAAGAGCGCTCAGTTATCGAGTGACAGTTTCAAATAGGGAAGTATTGACACTTGACGAAAATAGTGATGAATATCAAGAGTTTAATGATGAATTTGCTAAGGCATTTCAATCACAATATCTGACAGCACTTTTTACAGGAAAACTTGGCGGATATAAAATTGAAGAAACAAACAACAATTTCTATTCCTCAAGCACTTCAACTTCACCAAGCAGCAGCTTGACAAGTGAAATTGGCGAAAATTATGTAAGAGTGATGTTTGACGATACAAAACAGATTTTAAATAGCGACGGCTCAGTTTATTACACACAAATCAATACCAATAAGACATTTACTTTCAATGAAATGTATTTCAAGTTGAATACAAAAGATTCAGGTGAGGAAACTACTCTCTATTTAGGGGGAATTACTCAAACCGAGAATGGTAAAGATGTGGTTAAAATAGTAAAAATCAATGTAAGAGCAAACACTTACAAACTTTACAAAATGGCAACTGAGTAAAATAAAAGCAAGTCAATTTGACTTGCTTTTTTTGTTTTATAATTTCTTTAATTCGATATTTTCTTAATTTTCTTAATAAAATTAAAAATTTAATTTTGACTAGGTTGTCGTTTTTTGCTAAGCCCAGCTCTGTCTTTAAGAACAATCGATTTGCAAAGCCAACCGTTGTTTTTTGAATGTAATCAACTTATAAAGTCACCTATGATTTTTGAAGCAATCGAATAATCCGTTCTCGAAGTTTGTCAAGCCGTTTTTGATTGAGTTTGACAAGCACAATCAAGATGATTGAAACAAGTATGATTGCAAAGAAGGTTGAGAATACCATCAAGCTGCTTGTGGTTATGTTGAAAAACTTAGGCAGGGCGATGATTGCACAGGTTGTGCCTACAAAGGATATTCCCACGGTTAAAGCTTTTAATAGCGATATTGGCCAGCATAGACCGGCAAGGTTTAAGAAACCAGTATAAGTCATTACAAGTACGGCAAGGGTGTAATATTCGTTGTCTTGAAGCAGTTGAATGCCATCACCTTGATAGTTGAACAACACAATTATAATCATTACATTTACAAGCATAAGCAGTGCTCTTGGAATAGAACGCTTCAAAACTTGCGGCAGGAAATTTCCACTGATTGGTTTAGTATTTGGCTCAAATGTCAACATGAATGAAGGAAGGCCAATTACAAAACTTTCAAGAAGCATCATCATACTTGGTTTAAAAGGATATGCAATGCCAAGGAACAGGGTGATAAGTGTAAGAGAAATGGCAAAGAAGGTTTTCATAAGGAAAAGCGAAGATGAATTTTGAACATTGTTTACCACCTGTCTGCCTTCTTTTACAACTGTAGGAAGTGAAGAGAAGTTTGATTCAAGAAGCACAAGTTTTGATATGTTTCTTGCCACTTCGCTTCCGTCCGCCATAGCGATAGAGCAGTCTGCTTCTTTAAGTGCGAGGGTGTCATTTACGCCATCGCCTGTCATAGCAACGACTTTGCCTTTGTTTTTGAGGGCTTTGACTATGGTGAATTTTTGTTCTGGGGTCACTCTTCCAAATACAGTAAACTGGTCTGCAAGTTGTTCCACCTCTTTAAGTGAAACATTTTCGAGGGAGATAAACTTTTCATGATTTCTTACGCCAACTCTGCCAGCGATTTTAGATACAGTTGCTGGGTCATCTCCAGAAATGATTTTGACTTCAACGCCATTATCTTTAAACCACTGAATAGTCTCGATTGCATCATCTCGAATATGTTCTTCTATTACAATAAGTGAAAGAAGCACAGATTTTTTTCCGCTCATCTTTTTATCAAAGGTGCCACCATCTTGCTCAGCGAAGGCAAGCACACGCAAGCCTTTATTAAGATAATCTTTAATAAGCTCATGCTGCTCAGGAGTTATTTCACAGCCAATTCTAGTAGGTGCGCCTAAGAAATAAATCTTTTTATTTGATAGTTGTGTAATTGAATATTTGCGTTCTGATGAAAATTCTGCTATATTAAGCGCGCGAAACTCGTCACTTCTGCCAAATTCTTTTATCATTGCATTTGAAGTCGCATTTGTGGTTTTTTGAACATTAAGCACATTTGATAGAAGTTTTTGCACACTTGATTTGCGTTTTTTGGTGTAAGTGAGAAAATCAACTACTTTCATTGTACCGTCAGTGATTGTGCCAGTTTTGTCGAGGCATAACACATTTGTTCTGGCAAGCATTTCGATTGAATATAAATCGCGCACCAAGGTTTTTTTGCGGGTAAGCTTGACTACGCCGACTGATAAACTGATGGTTACAAGCAAAAACATTCCCGCAGGAATCATACTTGTGAGCGCGCCACTGGTGTGCGCAATTTGCTCTTGAATAGTTGATCCTGCAATTTTAAATTCTTTAAGAAAGGTGAGTGCGCCGATAGGAACAAGTGCAATACCGATATATTTAATAAGTCTGTTTAAGTCTTTAAACAGGTTTGATTGAGGAGTTTTAAATTCCTTGGCTTTCTTTGCCATCTGATAAATATAGTTGTCTCTTCCAATTTTATCTACTCTGGCATAGCACTGGCCAGACACAATGAAACTACCTGACATAAGGTTGCCATCTTTGGTTTTTTCAATCGCGTTTGATTCGCCTGTCAAAAGACTTTCATTTACTTCAACCACGCCATCCAAAATGACACAGTCTGAAGGAATTTGATTTCCGCTTGAAAGCAGAATGATATCGTCAAGCACAAGTTTATCGGCAGGGACGTCATATTCTTTGCCATTTCTTATCGTTTTGACAAGAGGTGTTGTGACAATGGATAATTTCTCAACCGCTGTTTTTGCCCTTATCTCTTGAATGATGGCAATTGCCGTGTTTGCTACAATAACAAATATGAATACAAGGTCGCCATAAGAGCCTACAACAATGAGAGCAACTGCAATGATAAGCCAAAGCATGTTGAAGAATGTGAAGATGTTTTTAAAGAAAATTGAAGCATAAGACTTTGATGATTTTACTTTAGTGCTGTTTTCAAGATTGGCGTCAATTCGTGCTTGAACTTGTTCGTCACTAAGCCCATTAGTAATTTCTGTATTATATCTTTCGACAGCATCAGTAACAGCTGGCTTTTCTTCCTTTTCTTTGCGGGCAAATTTCTGCTGGAAATTTTTCTTAAATCTATGTATGAAACCTTTGTTTCTTTCGACGGCTTCAATTGTATAAAAAAGAATTTCCAATCGACTGTCGGAGGAAAATCTTCGAGTAAATCTTATTTCTGATTTAACTAATCCTTTTTGTTCAACCTTTTCTTCTTCGTTTTTTTGTTTCTTCATCTTCATACCTTTACTATTTTACTATTGCAACTCAAACTTTAATTCTTAAAATCGATTTTTTTGTTTGATATTTTAGCTTTGGTTTAGTTTTTCTATATAGACATAGCATCTTTAGCCATTATACAACAAATTTGATTGTAAAGTCAACATTATTATAAATTGAATTGACATTGTATTTAAAAAAAAGTAATATAATAAAAAAGGGGAATTATGCAAATAAAGATATCACAACCATTAAATAGGCTTGCGTCACTTTTTCCAACAGAGCTTTATGTCGTTGGAGGGTTTGTGCGAAATCAACTTCTGGGTGTGAAGAATGATGATGTTGATATTTGTTCAAGCCTTACTCTCGATAAGGTTGAAAAGCTTTTAAAGGGAAGCGAATTTGAATTTAAAGTAAAAAGTAAAATACTTGGCACTGCAACAATAAAACGCGGTGAAGAAATATATGAATATACCACTTTCAGAAGGGATTTTTATCCAGAGAACAGTGGACAGCACAGCCCTGAGAGCGTTGAATTTATTCAATCGGTAGAAGAAGACGCAAAAAGAAGAGATTTTACCTGCAATGCAATTTATTATGATATAAAAAATGATAAAATTGTAGATTTCTATAATGGTCAAGAAGATGTCAAAAAGAGGATTTTAAGAACAGTTGAAACTCCAGATGAAGTCTTTTGCCACGACGGTGTGCGTATTTTAAGACTGTTTAGATTTCAATGTGAGCTTAATTTCAAAATAGAAAGAGAAACACTGGAAAGTGCTTTCAGGCACAAAGAAAATCTTCGGGATATTTCTGGAGAACGCCTAGTTTATGAAATTACTAAAATCTTGCATAGTCCAAACAAATATAAAGGTCTGTCAAAACCAAGAGCCTATATGAAGGCATTGAATTATTTCAATAAAGGAGGGCTTTGGCAGGTATTTGGAATTGACCAGCAAAGGCTGAAATTTAAAATGGTCAAGAAGGTAAGCCACAAATCACAAGGCTTTTTAATTGACCTTATTGATAATGTAAACCCAATATCAATTTCTTATTATCTTAATTTAATTTTGTCTGACTCTTTTGGATTGAGCAAAAAAATGGCTGAAAACTACATAAACATTCTTTCAGGCTATTATGAAGCTTTAAATAGACAGCAAAATAAACCATACTTTTTCAAATATTTCAACAATTTCCCTCAGATTTATCTGCTTTTAATTCATAAATCAAAATACCTTGCAAATAAATATCAATTCTTCTATAAATACATTATTTCGCATCGTCTTATTATGAATGTAAAAGAGCTTAAAATAAGCGGTGATGATATTAAGAAACATTATCCAACAGTGAAACCAAATCGTTATAACCCAATTTTAGAAAGCCTGTTAAGTGATGTTTTTGATGGAAAATTGTCAAATGAAAAGGAAGAGCTTATTCAAGCTGTAGAACAAAAATTGAAATATCTTTAAACCAAAAAATACTGGCTTTGCCCAGTATTTTTTATTATTTTGTTATTTTTTGATAATTTTTTTTCAACAAACTAAATAAAGCTGCTTAATCCAAATGCCATCTTGCTTTAGCATTTTTTTCAGTATCTTTATTGACTTTTTGAGGTGGGATATACCTTACAGAATTGCTTGGAATGGTCATTCCATCTTCAAGAGACCAACAGCCTTCAACAATAATTCCATTTTGAGCCTGATATTTGTCATGTCGAATTTCTTTTTCGCTGATTTTTTCACCATCTTTGTAATATTCAATAAAGCCTTTTGACTCATAGCCTTCTTGTGGGAATTTAAGTCTGTAATATTCACCTTTATAAAGCACTTTATCTTCATATTCACCTTTATAATCGGTTATAATGTCATCTCCGCCATGTGCAAGCACTTTGACAAGCACTGCTTTGGTTTTGATTGTCACGCCATCTTCAAGTGGCTGACCATAAATTTCAACAGTTGCAGTTGAGGCTGTGCAAATGGTTTTGATAAAGATTGGCACAGGAGTGTTGTTCTTAAAACGCAGGTCGGCATAGCCTTCGCTTACCATTGCGTCAAAGGAAAGTGGAACATAAGAAGCAGGAAGGGTATGATGATTTACTTGAAGAATTTCAAGGTCGGCACGAATGAGGGCATTGTATAGGGTGGTAGATGCCTGGCATACGCCACCGCCTACACCATCGACATATTTTCCGCCAATGATTATTTTGGCTGTTTTATAGCCATTTTCTTTTGTTCTTGCACCTGTGACTTTATTAAAAGAAATTTCTTCACCAGGCTCAACAATCATTCCGTTAAATTGTGATAAAGCAAGTTTGACATTTGATTTTCTGTCACTAGATGAAGAGGAATAATCGGTTGAAAAACTTGCACGAAGGCTTATGTTTTCGATAAAACTATCCAGATTATCTTGCGGAAGCACTTCAATGAAGGGAATTTCGATTGTTTCAAATTCGCCAGTTGCAAGCATAGATGATAGTTTGTTTTTGAGAGCGTCTCTATCGACAATTCTGCCTGCAGTTAAGTTTCCTTGTGTAAACATGGTTTGTGAGCTTGGGTCAAAGTTTATGTTTGCGCTTTTTGGTGCAACTTCAACCTCGCTTATAATTTTTTCAAGAGAATCTTCCATTCCGCCATAGATATCTTCAAATGGAACATTGACAAACAGGCCATTTTTCTTGATATCATTTTCGACCTTCTTTTTTGTAAATATATTTCCACCATGCCCATAAGAGAGCACCTCTTCAAGTGTGGGCTCTATATTGCCAATATAGCCAAGCTCGCTGCCTTCAATTTTCCATGTTTTGTCATCATCTTTTAAAGTAATGCTGATATTGTTTTTGTTGTCAGATAGGGCGTTTGTAAGCAAATTATTGGCTTCACTTTTGGTCATGCCAGAAACATCAATGCCGTTTATATGTGTGTTTGAATAAAAGGTGGTTTTGCTGCTTATTGCATCTCCAAAATAAAACTGACAAAACAGCAAAAGACTTACAGCAATAAAGGCAACTACTAAAAGCCAAATAAGTGATGCTTTTGATTTTTTCACGGCAGTTTTTTCTTTGTTTTTCAATTTAAGCCTCCATTTAAAACTTTAATTTTATCCTTGATATAGATAATTTTCAATTTCTTTTATTGTTTGTACAAAAGGTGAAAATATACTTTTGAAATTTTATTTTAAGAGAATATTTAAGCATGATTTAATTTATAATAAAAACATGGAATTGTCTTTGACCAAAAAAGTTTTTAGGATTGTGCTGGTATGCCTTATTTTAGGGGCATTGCTTGGCCTTGGTTATTTTATATTGAACATAACTGGCCTTTGGGAAAAGTTTAATTCTGTTGAAAAGCTTCAAGCGCTTATACTGGAGTTGGGCTTTTGGGGCAGGTCGACTTTCGTATTTTTGCAATTTTTGCAGGTGACCTTCATTCCAATTCCATCTCCAATTCTTATTATCGCAGGAAGTATAATTTATGGACCTTTTGAGGCAGGGCTTTTGTCAATTGCAGGAATTTTGCTTGGAAGTGCCTTTGCATTCTTTCTAGGACGAGTTTTTGGCAAAAAGCTTGTTGTGTTTATGGTCGGAAAAGATATGGAGAAAAAATGCAGAAACTATCTCTCAAACTGCAAATACTCTTTTGTGCTTATGATGCTGTTGCCATTCTTCCCTGATGATGTTTTATGTATGGTGGCAGGTTTGACTGATATGAGCTGGACATTTTTTATGACCACTCAATTTGTCACAAGGCCTATAAGTATTTTTCTTGTAAGTTATCTTTCAAGCGGGGAGGTTATTCCATATCATGGCTGGGGACTTATTGTCTGGGCGGTGATAATTGTCGTGTCAGTCACGCTTCTTTATCTCTCAACAAAATATAATAAAAAGATAGAAGAATTTATAAACAATTTTTTTAAAAAGCTTAAATTAAACAAAAAATTAAAATAAAACAAGACTAGTATGCATCGCATACTAGCTTTTTAAATTAAAACAACTTTTTCAATAAAAACAAGGTATTATGTTATGTTTTAATAATTAAATATACGCCTTTTTTAATCATGGCAGGTGTAAGTGAGTTTTCTATCAATATTTTTATAGGGCTTATGTTATATTTTTTTGCAATCGTGTCAATACTGTCATTCTCTTGTGCGATATAGATGTTGTTAAATTCTTTTTTCAAACTTTCCTCCTTTAGTATTAAATTGTATTCTTCTTTAATAAGTTATATGTGGAGAGAGTATGAAATCTTTATTTAAGACAGTTGCTTTAATTACTGTATTTTCATTTTTAACAAGAATATTAGGCTTTGTTTATCGAATTATTTTATCACGCGTAATTGGCGCAGAGGGGCTGGGACTTTATCAGGTTGCGTCTTCAGTTTTTATGGTGCTGATGACTATTATAGCAAGTGGACTACCTTTAATTATTTCAAGGATGACTGCTTCATATAATGCAAGCAAAGATAAGAAGAGGGAGGGCTCACTTGTAAGTGTTGCTTTAATTTATTCTTTGGTTTTGTCAATTTTATTATGTTTAATAGTCTATCTGTTTAGAGGGGTTTTCTCAAACTTTTTGACGGACGAGCGTTGTCTTATAATTCTTTTGGTATTGCTTCCAAGCTTGATTTTTTCCTCTGTTTACAGTGTTTTTCGCGGGGCGCTATGGGGAAAGGGAAACTACTTTGCTCTTTGTGTAACTGAGTTTTATGAACAAGTTGTAAGGATTGTGCTTGGCGTTCTGGTTATTTCAACTGCACTTGGAGCAATGGAAAATGCTTTAAGAATTGGTTGGACAATGACTATTGCCTGCTTTTTGTCAATGATATATGTGCTGCTGTTGTTTTTCTATTATGGCGGAAAACTTGGACGGGGAAGAAAGGAACAATTTTCACAACTGGTCAGACAATCAACTCCAATCACGCTTATGCGAGTTGTAGGCTCTTTTGCACAGCCTTTGATTGCCTTTATTATTCCAGCAAGGCTGACAAGCATTGGTTATACAAGCTCGCAAGCCATGAGTATGTTTGGTGTGGCTGTTGGAATGACTATGCCTCTTCTTTTCATTCCTTCGACAATTATCGGCTCACTTTCCACAGCGTTAGTGCCAGATATTTCGACTGCAGTCGCCCAAAATAATCAAAAACATATTGAAGAGAGGGTCAGCTCTTCCATATTCTTTGCACTTTTTATTTCAGCAATGTTTGTTCCAGTCTTTATTGGAATGGGTGAACAGATAGGCCTATTCTTATATGACAACATTTTAAGTGGAACGCTTCTTCAAGCATCAGCTTGGGTTTTAATACCTCTTGGCCTTACAAATATTACCTCTGCTTTATTAAACTCACTTGGCATGGAGAAACGCTCATTTATCAACTTTGCAATTGGTGGAATAGCAATGTTTATATCTCTTTGGGTGCTTCCTCAGTTTATTGGAATAAACTCTCTTATTTGGGGCATGGGAATTGATTATGTAATCGTTGCGCTTTTGAATTTCATTCTGCTTAAAAAGAAGGTGAAGGCTGACTTGAAATTGTTGCCTAAAGTATTAAAAATATTTATATTGATTATTCCGTCAGCTGCACTTACTGCTTTTGTAGTAAGTCTTGCCGAGTATATATTGCCGTTGTTTTTTGTTTTGGCGCTTGGTGGAATTACAGGCGTTACAAGCTTTGTGCTTCTTGCTGCAGTATTCAACCTTATTGATATTAAAGCATTTGTTATCTTTGCAAAAAAGAAGTTTAATTTTCCTAAGTTTAAACTTAAAAAAAGGGCAAAGAAAAATGTATAAAAGAGAAAAAATGCACAAAATAAAGTATGCTTACAATAATTATTAGGTCAATTTTAATTTACTTTATTGTTCTTTTTGTGTATAGACTTATGGGAAAAAGGCAGCTTGGTCAAATGCAACCTTTTGAGCTTGTTTTGACCCTTATTATTGCAGATTTAGCGACCATACCAATGGCTGAAGTGTCAGTGCCTGTTTTGCACGGGGTTGTGCCGCTGTTGACCTTGGTAGTCATGCACTTTATTCTCACAATTCTAACAAAGTCAAGTCAGTTTTTAAGCAAGCTTATCAGCGGAAAACCAAGCATCATTATCAATCCAAAGGGAATTGACTATAATGCAATGAAAAAGCTTAACTTATCAACAGATGATATTTTTGCAGCTTTAAGAGAGTGTGGATATTTCAGTATTTCACAGGTGCAGTATGCGATTATGGAAACAAACGGAAAGGTGAGTGTAATGCCAAAATCAGAGGCAGCTCCTGCCACAAATGCTGATTTAAAACTTGATGTTGATGAAAGTTTTATTCCTATCGTGCTTGTAAGTGAAGGTAAGATAATGAAAGACAATGTCAATATTGCAAGGCTTGATGAAGGAAAGGTTTTTGACCTTGTGGCTGAAAATGGTGGGAAAGGAGGGCTTAAAAAGGTCTTAATTCTCACTGTTGATCAGTCAGGAAACGGCTATATTCAAATGATGGATGACGAAGGCAAATCCTTTCAAACAAAGGAGCTTGCAAGCGCATGAAAGTTTGGCATATTGTAAATTTGATTTTGATTGTGCTTCTTCTTATTGGAATTTGCGTTGCAGAAGAATATGTCGTTTCCTCTTCTTTAAGCGATATTCAAGATAGATGTCTTCAAATAGAACAAATTGTTGAAAGAGATAAAACTTTGAAAACTACCACGCTAGTCTTAGCTGTTGACAACCTTGATGACAACTGGAAAACTGATGAGTCTAATCTATGCTTTTTAGTGCATCATAAAAATATCCAAGAGATAGGGCAGGAGATTGCAAAACTTAAGCAATATATCGCTGCTGATGATGTTGAAGCTTTCAGGGTGTCAGTGGAGTCGATAAAAATGTATTGTCATGGTTATTTGCATTTTATGGGTGCAAATCTCCATAATGTGCTTTAAGTGCTGACAAAATTTAAATATAAAAAATGCTTTACAAACTTTTAATGTAAAGCATTTTTGATTTTAATATACTTTTTCTCGCTTGTTTTTATAGATGCTTATGCCGAGTGTTACACCAATTGCAACAATAGCAGCAACTGCTATAAGCCAATAAAGATAATCATAACTAACTTGTTTTTTAGTTTCGATTTCGATGCGATTGCTCATTTGTTCAGCACTCGCACCCTCTGGTTTATATATGCACCAAATTTCCCATTGGCCATATTTCCCTTGGTCTTCAAAGATGAAGTTAAGCCCTGTGCGCAACTTTTCGTTGTCATAAAGGGCTGCAGTGCAGTCATTGCATTCGCCAACGCCTACATCCATTTGAACAAGAGCATATTTTGTGCCGTCAGTGGCTGTGCCTTTTGCATACCAGGTGAGCTTTGTTGAGTCAATATATCTGTAAGCTTCTTCATTTTCAAGAGTGAACAGGTAGGCATCTCTAAGAGAAGTTTCACTGCTTGTAATAGTCATTTTAGCTTTTGGAGCTTCAAAGATATCTCTTGTTGGCTCTATGATAATATAATCCGAGTCGATTGTCAATTTAGTTGCACCGTCTATTGAAAGGGTGAATTGATAAACTCCCCATTCTTTTGCAGCAGCGTTTATTCCAGTAGTAGTCGTGCTTGTAATACCTTCATCAATCAAAAATTCAGGTTTATAATTGACAAGCTCGTTTAAGCTGTTTTCGCCGCGTTTGACAATTGAGTATTGTGCCAAGTTTTCAAAGGTATAGCGAGAGGGTGAATTCCATAAATTTTGGTTTTCTCTATAATTTCTTAAATAGTTGATATTTATTGAAACATTATAAAAAGGTGTATTGTTTGCGTCATGCTTTGGTTTTACATTAAGCCCTTCTGGATTTATGTTGAAGGTGAATTTATTTGCATCTTGCCATTTGAATACATAGCCAGCGCCATTATTGTAAGGCACAGATGAGCCTTCAAGTATGCGTGAGCCATCTCTTCCATAGATTTCAATTGTGAAATGCTCATCTGACTGAGCACTTGACAAAACTGAGTTTTGTGAAAGAGGAATGCTTGCAAATAATATCACTGCAAGAAGCAATAATGACAAAATAACTGTAAATTTAAGCTTTTTTACACTCATTTAAGACCTCACTTTAGTTTATATTACCATAAAAATAAAAAATACAAAAATGATTTTAAATGTTTTTTTATATTATTTTAGTTTTTGCCAAATTTGTTGACAAATATTTTTAAGAAATATATAATTAAGTGTATGGAAAAAATAGAACTTGATACAATCGTTCTCGAAAATCAAATAGCCTTTGATTTTGATGGACTTGAAGAAAAAGAAGAAAGCATTACAATTACAGAAAATTTAATTAAACCTCTAAATCATGATTACATTCAAAATGAGGTCTTATTTGTTGCTGTCAAGGCCGAAAATAAAGAGATAGCAAAAGATTTTTCGTCGCTTTTGCTTTGTGGAAAGTCAATGCTTGATTGGGTGCTTCTTGCAGGCTCTTGTTGCCAGCAGGTTGTGCTTGATGATTGCGAGGATATTATAAGCAGGGTGAGAAATATAACTACTGACAAAAAATACATTGCAGTATTTTATTCAGATACGCCTCTGCTTGACAAAGCTGCATTCTTCTCAATTATGGATTATTTTGCTTCAAAAAGCATGAACTTTTTGCAGCTTACCAGAGGTTTTATTGTCAAAAATGATTTTTTGAAAAATAATCCAAACTTTATTACAAGCTCGGCTGGTGGCTTGGATATAGGCTCGTTGCTTCTCTGTGATAGTGCAAGTAAGCTTGCTTATGCTTATGAAACTCTTAATGAACGCATATTAAATTATCATGTCAAAAACGGTGTTACAATTTTTGGCAAAAACACTGTTTTTATTGATGCTGATGCGGAAATTGATGGCGGGGTTGTCATTTATCCAAACAACATAATAAAAGGCGAGAGCGTTATTTCAAGTGGAACAATTCTTGAAAGTGGAAATATTATTGAAAACAGCATAATTTTGAATAATTGCAGCGTTCAAGCTTCATATATTAAAGACTCAAAAATAACGGAAGGCAATAAAATAGCAGCTGGAAGTCGAATTGTCAAAGAGGTTAAATAATGATTATTATTGTAGGACTTGGAAATATCGGCACTCAGTATCAAAATACCTTTCATAATATTGGCTTTAAGGTGGCTGACGAGCTTGCCAGACAAATTGGCGCAGAGTTTTCTAAAGAAAAATTCAAATCAATGCTTGCAGAAGGGAGAGTGAAAGGACAAAGCGTGCTTATCGCAAAGCCGACAACTTTTATGAACAATAGTGGAGAAGCTGTTGTTATGCTTAAAAATAAATATAAAGATGCCAGAATTATTGTGGCGGTCGATGATATAGATCTTGAAAAGGGGGCTGTCAGATATCGTCAAAAGGGAAGCTCTGGCACTCATAATGGACTTAGGTCAATTGTAGCTTATATTGGTGAAGATTTTGAGCGAATTAGGGTTGGTGTTGGCCGTGACAAGTCAATGGATCTTGCTGATTATGTATTATCAAAAATCAAGACTGAAGACGAGGCAGTGATAAATAAAGCGGTTTCGGACGCAGTTGAGATTATTCTTGATAAGATTTAAAGAAAGCGTAAAAAAATAAATAAAGAAAGAGGAAAAAGTTGTTTTTTAAAAAGATAAAGGAAATTGCAAATAATAAAGTAGTTTCAAATTTAGGCGGTGGAGAAAAGGTAATTTTATCATCAAGTTATGACCGCTTAATTTTTTTGTCAAGCAATTTTGTTTCAGCCGGTAAATTAAAAAGAGGTTTGGAAGCTTTTGGTAAAAAAGTGGAGATTATATCAAATGCGAGAGAAAATAATGACGAAAACGACAGAAATCTTCTTCCATTTATCCAAAGTTTAAACAAATATAGCTCTGGTCAGCTTGACGGTTTGATTTTTTTGCCATGCTCAGCAATAATCAAATTTGACAAGAAAAAGATTGCTCCTTTTAGAATAAGCAAGGGTGACACACTCAGTCTTGATGAGGTTGTAAAAAAACTTGTTGAGTTTGGCTATGAGCGAACAGGGCTTGTTGAAAGTGGTGGACAGTTTGCTTTGCGTGGTGATATTCTTGACATTTTTGTTACCACAGGAGAGCATCCTGTAAGAATAGAGCTTTTTGATGATTTTGTTGAAAATATTTCAATTTTCGATGAAACATCAATGAAAAATATTGAAAAAATAGACTTTATTGATATTTATTCTGCATATTTGCCTTTAGGAGAAGATTGTGCCTTTGATTTGGAAGGAACAAAAATTCTTGATGAGCCTAAGAAAATCAACGATGAAATAGAGCTGCTAATAAAAAGTTATAAAGTGGCATCCTTTTATGATGAAAAGTTTTATGCTAAATTTGACAAGCTTCTTTCAGCTGCCGACCATATTTTTGACAACATGCAGGTAGTAAAAGCAGATTATCGAAATGAAATGGTGGCTACAAGAAGCTATTTAACTGACTTTTTGGCATTAAAGAATGACATTGTTGATTTTAAGAATATGCATCAGTCAATCATCCTTTTTGCTGGAGAAGAGCGCTTCAAAAACAATTTGATATCCTTTTTAAATGAACAAAATCTGTCTTTTAAAGATTTTGATGATGAGTGCGAGCTGGAAGACGGAGTTGTTTATGTAACAAGACTTGCAAATCCATATTCATTTTCATTTTTAAGAGAAGGCATTGTTGGAATTGGCAGTGACAGTCTGTTTAGAAAATCAACTGTGTCGTTTTCTAAAAACAAACATTCTGCATTTTATCTGCCTAAAGTCAATGACTATGTTGTTCATACCTTTCATGGCGTTGGAAAGTGCATAAGAATAGAGAGAATGAAAATCTCTGATATTGAAAAGGATTACTTTGTAATTGAATACAAAAAAGGTGATATTTTATATCTTCCAAGTGAAGAGGCTAACACTATATCTGCCTATGTAGGCGGAGAGGTTGCTCCTAAACTTTCAGCACTTGGTGGCGGAGAGTTTTCAAGGCTTGTTGCACGAGTTAAGGCAAGTATTAAAGAAATGGCAATTTCTCTTGTTGCTCTGTATAAAGAACGAGAGAAAATTAAAGGCTTTAAATTTAGAAGAGATGAATATCTTGAAAAGCAATTTGCTGATGCTTTTGGTTATGCTGAAACTCCTGACCAACTTCGTGCAATTGCCGATATTGATAAAGATATGGAAAGTGATAAGGTAATGGAACGCCTTATCTGTGGAGATGTTGGCTTTGGGAAAACCGAAGTTGCTCTTCGAGGTGCTTTTAAATGCGCATACAATGGGCGCCAAGTGGCACTTCTTTGTCCGACAACTATTCTTTCAGAACAACATTATCGCACCGCAAAAGAAAGGCTGGAGCCTTTTGGAGTGCGCGTTGGTGTAATCAATAGATTTAGAACGCCTCTTCAAGTAAAAGACATATTAAGGCGTGTCAAAGAAGGTGAAATTGATGTGCTTATAGGCACGCATAGACTTTTAAGTGATGATGTAATTTACAAAGACCTTGGTTTGTTGATCTTAGATGAAGAGCAGCGGTTTGGCGTAGAGCACAAAGAAAAAATCAAGGATAAATTCAGAAACATAGATGTCATCACTCTTTCTGCAACACCAATTCCAAGAACGCTTAACATGTCTTTGTCAGGAATAAGGGATATTTCAGTCATTGAAACGCCTCCTAGAGACAGACTTCCTATTCAAACCTATATTGCCGAAGAAAGTGACCAATTATTTAAGGATGTTCTTTCAAGAGAGATTGCAAGAGGCGGACAAGCTTTTGTGGTGTATAATAGGGTTGAGAGCATTGAGGAATTTGCCAGTTATTTAAGAAACCTTCTTCCGGAGCTGAAAGTAGGTGTAGCGCACGGGCAAATGAATGAAAAGTTGCTTGAGAATATAATTGGAAGACTTTACAATAACGAGTATAACATTCTAGTTTCGACAACTCTTATAGAAAATGGAATAAATCTTCCGCTTGCCAATACTATGGTGGTGGTCGAGTCTGACAGGCTTGGTTTAAGTCAGCTTTATCAACTTAGAGGAAGAATAGGCAGAAGTGATAGACTTAGTTATGCTTATCTTACCTATGCAAAAGATAAACAGATAAATGAAGATGCTTACAAACGCCTTGAAACAATGAAAGAGTTTAGTCAGCTTGGCTCTGGTTTTAAGATTGCTATGCGTGACCTTGAAATAAGAGGAGCGGGCAACATATTTGGAAAGGAACAACATGGTCATATTGAAAAGGTAGGCTATGACATGTATGTCAAACTTCTCAATGAGGAGATAAAAGAAATTAAAGGTGAGAGAATTGACAGAAAGAGCGATGTTAAACTTGAGATTACACTTTCTGCTTATATCAGTGAAGATTATATTGAAGATGGCGACCAAAGGGTGATTTATTATACGAGAATAGGTGAGTTGCAAACAAGGGATGAGCTTAACGAGCTTATTTTGAGTTTGGAAGATGGCTTTGGAGAGACGCCCCAAGAAATCAAAAATCTTTGCACACTTGCGTACTTAAGAAATCTTGCAGGCAGTTTTCTTGTTAAGAAGATTGTAATAAACAAGTTTGAGACTTTGGTTTATCTTGAAAAAACTGAAAAAATTATTGATGAAAGATTGGCAGAAAGGCTTGATGAATTTAATGGAAGATTGTCTTTTGACAGCAATGTAAAGATTAAATTTGACCTTTCTGGCACTGTTCTTGAAAGATTGGAAAGTCTGCTTGAATTTTTTGAAAGTGCTTTAAACTGATTAAAATTATTTATTAAATTGCAAAAACAACCTCAATTTAGTTGAAATTTTATGTTTTAATATGCTAAAATGTGTGTATATTTTATGTGGAGACAAAATGAAATCAAAAATTAAAGTTTTTTTAATGTGTTTTGTACTACTTTGCATGTCCTTATTTGCGGGCTGTTCATTGGTAGAAACTAATAATAATAAATTATATAATGCTGTTGTTGCTGATATCTATAATAAAGAAGGCAAGAAGGTGGCGGAAATTTCAAACCGCGAATTGATATCTGGATATGAAAGCTATGGGAATATGTATGTTCAATATTACAACTATACTAAAGCCCAAGCTGTAGATATGACTCTTAAACAACTTGAAAATAGAAAAATTGTCATTCTCGAGGCCGAGAAACTTTTTAATGTAAATTATGAAACAGGAGAAGGACTTGATGAAAAAGAAAAAGGTTATATTTATGACCAAACTGTTGAGTCATTAAATGCAAATCTTAAAAATTATTATGACAAAGTTTTAGGCACGACTGAAGAAGAAGAGAAAGATGAGGATGAAATTAAATTTGAAGGTTATTCAAAAAATGTCACCTTAGACTATGATGAAAATGGGAATTATGTAATAAAGAAACTTAATGTAAAAGATGGTTTACTTGACGGATATCGTCCTACAAATAATATTTTAAAAAGTTTTTATAATGAAGCTGAAAAGGCAGAAATTTATGATAATTTCATTGAAAAAGGCTTCTCAAGTGATGATTATCAAAAGGCTTTAAAATATTATCTTATTGACTTGAAATCTGCTGAATATGGCATGAATTTAACAACTGATGCTAAGTCAATGTTTGAAAGAGAAATTGAAAGACTTTACAAAGTAAACTATGAAAATTATATTGTTCAAAAATATTCAGAAAATAATAAAAAAAGTGGCGAAATTGCGTCAGTTACAACAGATGATATTTTAAAACTTTATTCAAGCAAGGTAAGGGCAAGTTATACAAAATATGCAATTGAAAAAGACGGTAATTATGGTGAAAATGTAAGCAGCTCTTTAAATGATGTTTATTATTTTAGAGGGGATGAAGAGGCAAATAAATATTTCACAGTTGCAAACATTCTTTTCAAATTTGACGATGCTCAAACTGCAAGATATGAAGAAATAAACAAAAAACTCAGCGAAAGCGAAGTTTATGACGAATATGAAAGCGACTTAAACGCTCTCTATTCTCAAATTAAGCCGGTAATAAGACAGTTAAATGAAGATACAGGAATTTACGAAGAAATAGATAATGATTTCAATTTATCAGTAAACGACATTATTTATGATAAAATTCAAATTGCTTTAAAAAATGCTCAAACTACAGGTGATGTTGGATATATCGGGGATACTATCAACAACTATATTTACACTTATAATGAAGATACTGGAATGTTCAACGCAAAATCAAACTATGTAATCGGCGTTGATAAGGATGGTAAGGCAGTTTCAAGCTTTGTTGAAGAATTTAATGAAGCAGGTTTGAAACTTTACAATAATGGCAGAGGCAAAATAGGTGACATGGAAGTTGCTCGTTCAAGCTATGGCATTCATGTTCTTGTTTACACTGGGGCATGCGAAAATCTGTTTGACGGCATTGATGAAACTTTTGAGCTTGGAGGAAATGCTGGCTCAGAAGAGGGCGAACATGCGATTTCTGTTCTTGCAAATACAAGAGTAAATATGCTTGTAGATAAGACTTATTTAGATCTTCTTTATGACGAAATTTATCAAGATAACTATGCATTCTTTGAGCAGGCAAACATCAATTTCTTAAGAGAAAACTATGAAATTAAAGTTTATCAAGGAAGATTTGCTGACAGCTTAAAAGGTTGATGATTAAAAATATAAAATAGATGTTTTTATGTTGACAAAAACATCTATTTTTGTTAATATACTATTATGGCAAAGTCTGTTAAACAAAAACCTGACAAGCAAAAAGAAGATTATGTTCAAACCAATATTGATGATTTAGTTCCAGCTGAAAAGTTGGAAGGTCTTTTGGTAGAAGGTGAAGTTTTGCAAACAAAAGAAAAAGTTGCAGATGAGAATATTAAAGAAACAGACGATAAAATAAAAAAAGACGCAGATAAGACGCAATTAAGTGAAGACGAAAATTTGAAACAGATGCAGGATGAGGCAATTAAGCTTCAAAAGAAAAAGCTTGATGAAGTGGAGCAGTCTGTATCAAAACAGGGCAGTAAAAAAAGTAAGATAATCAATATTGTATTTTTTATATTAAATATAGTAGTTGTTGCTGGAATACTTGTTTATCAACTTTTAAAAGAAAACATGAAGCCTGTCGATGGAAACTTTGATGCCTTATCTTTTTTGATTGTAATTGCCTTCTTGACTTTGGTTGTAATAAGTGAAACATTGGCATGTGGCTATTTATTAAAGCAATCAACAGGAAAATGGCGAATGGGGCTGGCATTTAAAGTGACGCAGCTTGGAAGATATTATGACAGTGTTACACCTATGGCTGCTGGCGGTCAGCCATTTCAAATTACCTATTTGAAAACTCATGGAACGCCAATTCATACCTCACTTTCAATTCCGCTTGCAAAATATGTTTTTTCACAAATTGCATGGGTAATTATAAGTTTTGTATGTCTTATAATTTCTTGGACTGACAGCAGTTATGGAACATTTGTTTCGGTTGCAAGTATTATTGGCTTTGTATTAAGCTTTATTATGCTTTTTGTGACACTATTTTTATCTATTTGCAAAACGGTGGGACGAAAGCTTGTTGTAAAAACTTTAAAACTTCTTCATAAAATCAAGATTGTCAAAAACTATGACAAACAGTATGAAAAAATCACTAAATATATCAGTGATTTTCAAGATGTCATGAAGCAATATGCAAAATCGCCTAAAGACTTTATTATAATGCTTGTGCTTAGTTTGGCAAGAAATGTATTTAACTATTGTATTCCATTCTTTGTAGTAAAGTTTTTCATTCCAGACTTGCAAGGTGGGATGTTTATAAGGCTGTTTGTAATGTCATGCCTTGTTGACCTTTCTTCTTCATTCTTTCCAATGCCTGGTGGTACAGGTATGAATGAAATTTCCTTTTCAGCGGCATTTACAGCGGTTATTGGAAATTCGGCTTATCTTGCTTGGGTTTTGATATTCTGGAGAGTATGTTCATATTATTTCTATCTTTTGCAAGGCGTCATGATTCTTTCTTATGATTTTGCTTATGGCAATCGAAAATATAAGTGGGATGTTGTAAGGGAAAATTTGGCGCAAGAGAGTGAAGTGTTTAAGCAAGCTCAGATAAATAAATTTAGGGCAGAGCGAGCGAAAAGAAGAAAAAGTAAAAATAAATCAGGCCTAAGAGAATATTTATAAATTCTTGTCGCAAAATAAAACCATGAAATTGAAAAGAGAATATTATGGTTGGCTTTTTGTGACGGTATTATTGGCATTGCTTCTTGCTTTGTCAATTTATCTTGGTATAAGCGGTTGGTATTTTAAAACAGATATTTCATATACCACTGATTTGCAACTTGGGAAAAATGTTCAGATTGGAGTCAAAGAAAATCAGGCAAGCTCGGTATCAATGAATCTAGACGGCTCTTATTTGGCTGGAAACAGATTGCCGCAACTTGTTTCAATAAAAAATCTTGAAGATGAAAACTCTGTATTTATGCGTGCAAAGATTTTTGTTTATACGGGTGACAACCAAACATTAAAAATGGATATGGTTGAAACTGTAAATTGGCAATTTGATGAAAATGATGGCTATTATTATTTTAATGACGTGCTTACAAAACAAAATAAAGTTGCACTATGTTCTCATGTTATTATTGATGAAAATGCTTCACTTCAGACAAATACCAAATATATTGTCACTATTGTAGTTGAAGCGCTTGGTCAAGATCAAGATGTATTAAAAATTTGGGGTAAAAATCCGATAGAAAATGTTTGACTTTAATTGTCAGCTTTGTTAAGATAAAAGCATAAAAATAAATATTTTAAATTTGTTTATATATGCTAGGAGAAATGTTATGAATGAAAATCAAATTCCACCAATTCGACCAATTCCGCCAAGGCCAGTGATACCAAATCAAATGCCTCAAGCGCCTAAAACGGAAGAAAAAACTCAGCAGACAAAGTCTGGGAAAAGAGAGCCATTAAGTGACCAATCAAAGTCAATTTTGTTTGGACTTTTGGGTGCTTTTGCTTTGCTTGGTGGAATTGCTTGTTTAATCGTAATGCTTGTGATTTAATTAAGAAAGCATAAAAAACAATAATTTTATTAAATAATATTGAATTTAAGCAATGTTTCGACAAAAAAATAAAAAATAAAAAGAAAAATAAGGCAATCATACTTTTATGAAAAGAATGATTGCTTTTATTTTTATGGTTTTTGTGTTGATAGGCGTTGCTTTTTTTAAACAAAATAACACGCAACAATACGATTTTGAAAAGGTAGTGATTGTATCGAAAGTTGATAATTTAATCGATTGCGATGTCATCAAAAATGGCAATGATTATTATTACACCATAAAAAGCGAAGAAAAGAGTAAGGTTGACAGCCTAAATAAAACTGACATTGATGCAATCATATATTATCTTCCTAAAGATTTAAAAATTGATTATTTCAAAGCAAAATTTGACTTTAATATTTCAAACCCAAGCTATGTGGCTGGGAGAACGATATTTTATGGATATGATAAAAATTTCAACGATTTTAGGCTTATAAATGGGAAAAAGATAAATTTTCAGCTTGCATGCGACGAAAACAATTGGATTTTAGGGTATCCAATGATTGTTACAGGATTTTAAAAATTTAATGTATAAACTCACGATTATGGTCAATAAATTTCTAGGAGGTTTACAATGGAAATCGAAAAGAGAAATGGGTTTGTTGAATTTATTAAAAAATATGGAATGTTTGTTGCTGTTGGAATTGTTATCTTTGCAGTAGCTCTTACATTCACTTTAGTTGCAGCGCTTGGAAAGTCTGTTCCAGCGGGGACTAATAATCTCAATTTTGCTATGCCTATGACTGAAGCAAGAGTAATTAAAGATTTTTCAAATTCAGAGCTTCAAAATAATGAAACTCTCAATCAATGGGAAGCTCATTTATATGTTGACTTTGCTGCAGAAAATCCAGATGTATATGCGGTGCTTGGCGGAACAGTTTCAAGCATTGAAAACAAATATTTGGATGGCTATACAATTACAATCAAACACTCAAATGGTTTTGAATCAATATATTCATCTTTAAATGAAGAAATGTCAGTTAAAGAAGGCGACAAAGTTGAAGCTGGCCAAAAAATCGGCACTGTTGATAATACAGCTGCAGGAGAGCTTGATATGGGCGCGCATTTGCACTTTGCAATGAAACTTAACAACAGTTTCGTTGATCCAAACAACTATTTAGATTTGCAAGAAAAATAATATATTTGTTTTGAGCAAATTTTATTAAGGCAAAAAAGCCTTTTACTTAAAATATAATAAATTCAACCCCAAATAAAGATGCGATAAAAATTTATCGCATTTTTATTTACATATAACTAAAAATATGCTATAATTTGAAACTAGGAGGTACTATGAGCACTATTGAGACTGTAAAGAAGATTATTGCAGAACAACTTTGTATCTCAACAGAAGATATAAAAGATGATGCAAATATAATCGAGGACTTAGGAGCTGATTCATTGGATGTTGTTGAGCTTTTGATGACTTTTGAAGATGAATTTAAAGTTTCAATTCCAGATGACAAACTTGAAGAATTAAAAACTATTCCTCAAATTGTTAAGGTAATAGATGAATATACACAAAAATAATTTTTGGCTTAGTTTAAGCTGAAGTTGTTTAATACATAAAAGACTGATTTTTGTTATCAGTCTTTTTTGACGCTGCCATTTATTTCATTTACAAATTTCAACATTTTTCAACATTTTTATACATATCGGCCACTTTGCTTTCATAGATTTATAGGGTGGAGGATGATATGAAAGAAGAGCTTGTTAAAAGAGTTTTGACTGTGGCTGAACATATTAAAGAAAGTCATGATACAGTGCGAAAGACTGCAAAATTGTTTGGGCTTAGCAAAAGCACCATTCACAATGATGTTTCTGTCAAACTTAAAGCCATAGATTATGATTTATATATGCAAACTAAAGTAGTGCTCGATGAGAATTTTGCTGAGAAGCATATAAGGGGCGGGGAAGCGACAAGGAAAAAATATCAAGATGAATATGAAGAAACTGAATCTAAAGACTAAACAAAAAAGCGTTTTTTAAGTAACGCTTTTTTATATTCTATTGTTTGAAAATAAAACATTTTTGATTTTGTTTTCAACCGTGCTGGCAATTTCGCTGACGCCTTTGCCAAGATAATGTCTTGGGTCAAACACAGATTTATCTGTGAGACATTCGCGAACAGCGCCCGTCATTGAAAGTCTTATATCAGTATCAGTATTTATTTTGACGATGTTATGTTTTGTAACCACTTCTTCAAGCAGGTTTGCAGGTATGCCTTTTGCGCCTTTAATTTCGCCTCCAAATTTATTAACCTTTTCAAGAAGTTGTTCAGGCACTTGAGAAGCGCCATGAAGCACTAAAGGAAAGTCTGGCAAAGCTTTTTCAATTTCGCTTAATATATCAATTCTTAATGTTTGCTCGCCACTATATTTATATGCGCCATGACTTGTGCCTATTGAAATGGCAAGAAAGTCCACATTGGTTTGTTTTACAAAGTTTTGTGCGTCTAATGGGTTGGTATAAAAATGGCTTTCAGATGAAACATTGTCTTCGATACCTTTTATTTGACCAAGCTCGCCTTCGACAAGTACATTTTTAGAGTGCGCGTATAAAACGACCTTTTTTGTAAGTGCGATATTTTCTTCAAAGTTTAAACTGCTTCCGTCAATCATAACACTATCAAAGCCAAGGTCAATTGCCTTTTGGCAAATTTCAAAAGATTTGCCGTGGTCAAGGTGTAAAAATAAATATGGAAATTCTTCTTTTGCAGTTTTTGCAAGTGCCATTGTAAAGTTGTCGCCCATATATTTAAAAGCTCCTTCACTTACAGAAACGATTGCTGGGGAATTGTTTGTTTTGCAGGCTTGCAATATACCTTGCAAACATTCCATATTTGAAAAATTAAAAGCCCCTAATGCGTAATTATTTTTAAGTGCATCTGATAAGAAATATTTAAGATTTTTCATTTAAGCTCCTTTTAATAATATTCTAACACATTTTTTTTAATATTCAAACATAATTATAAAAAGAGGTGAAAAAATGAAAAAGTTTTTATTATTTATGCTTGTCCCACTGGTTGCATTGACATTGGCTGGTTGTCAAAAGAAAGTTGAGATTAAAGATGCGCTCAGTGAGGTGACGAAGGTCTATTATCAAACTTCAAATGAAGAACTTAGTGCGTCTATTTGCGTTGGTGATAGGGAAGAGCGATATGCAGTTGATGGAAAACACGGAAAAACATGCGAATTTACTTTGATTTCAATTAAGTTTAATGATCAACAAAATGTAAACAGCATGGGGCTTGATTTTATGATAGATGGAGTTGAAACAAAAGTGGTGCTGGAGCTTAATCCAGCAAATCACATGTACATGGCCGACCTTGGCTATGCACTTAAAGATGATAGTGAGATAAGTTTAGCTTATAACGGCAAAACTTTGACTTTTGAAAATGTAAGTAAAAATTTTAGCATTGATTACAATAAAGCAATATCTATTGCACTTGAAAACTTTGGTGATGAATTAAAACCTTTTTATAATGGTGGAAGTTTTGAAGGGGAATGTTATCTTAAGGTGTTGACTCTTCGTGATAATGGAAAGGAAGATTTATTCTGGATTTTTACTATTGTCGGCAAAGATAAGCAAACTAAAAATATTGTCTTGAATGTCAATGATGGGAATATAATTATTAAAAATTAAACAAAATCTACAAAAAAAGAGCTTTAAAATATGATTTTAGGCTCTTTTTTATTGAATTTGCGCCAAATTATGTTTGATGCAAATTTTTTATAATTGCTTTTGTTTGTTATTTTAAAATATTTGTGTTATATTAAATCTATGAAAAATACAGCTATTGAAAAAGAAAATGCGGTGGTGGTTGTCATTGCAGTAAAGAAAGAAGATAACATCGAAAGAAAGAAGGCTGAGATAAATCGCCTTTGTTATTCTGCCGAGCTTAATGTTGTTGAAAACTTTTATCAAAAGGTAAAAGATTTTAATAAGCGCACTGTTATTGGCAGTGGCAAAGTGGATGAAATCAAAGAGTATATTGCTTCTTGTGAAGAGGTGATTGATGTTGTAATTGTCGATTATGCTCTCACAGGCTCTCAAATGAAAAATCTGGCAGATGAGTTTAAGGTGAAAGTTATTGACAGGGTGGGACTGATTATTGATATATTTGCACGCGGTGCAAAATCAAGAGAAGCTAAGCTTCAAGTTAAACTTGCCCAAGACCTTTATGTTTTGCCAAGACTCTCACAAATGCAAGGCACGAGTGGAAGATTTGGCAGTGCAGGCGTAGGAATGAGAGGTCCTGGAGAAACAAAACTTGAGCTTAACAGGCGTGTGCTTGAGAAAGAAATGGACGCTTTAAAAGTGCAAATTGAAAAGATAAAAACGCAAAGGCAATCAACAAGGCGAGAAAGATTAAAATCAAATTTACCTAAGATTGCTCTTGTCGGATATACCAATTCTGGCAAATCGTCATTGTTAAATCGACTTGTAAAAGAAAATATTTATGCGGATGACAAGTTTTTTGCAACTCTTGACACGACTACAAGAAAGCTTTATTTAGGTCAAAATGATTACGCTATTTTAACTGATACTGTAGGCTTTATTTCAGACCTTCCGCACCAACTTGTTGATGCCTTTTCATCCACTTTGGAAGAGGCTGCAGATGCCGATTTATTACTTCATGTGGTGGATGTTTCACTTGATAAAGATATTGACGGAAAGAAAGAATATGAAGTCAATATGAAAGTCACAAATGACCTTTTAGATTCGCTTGGCGCTACTAAAAATCGCATTATAGTATTAAATAAAAGCGACATGCTTTCAAAACCAATGCTTATAAAAGAAGATGAAATTTTGATGTCTGCAAAGAAAGGGCAGGGTATTGAAAGACTGTTGAATATGATAAAGCAGAAACTCAATATATGAAAAAATGCACGAATTTTATCGTGCTTTTTTTGTATTATATTATCAATAAGCTCATTTGTTTGCTTTGTAAGCTTCGTTTAATTTTTGAATCAAAAAATCAACATCCACTTGGTGAACAAAAGCTGCTTCTTCAACTGTCTCTTCCATTCCTAAATGACAGAATATGCAGTGCATACCAAAGCCCATAAAAATATCGCCTAGACTTTCATCAAGTTTAAGCACATCATCAATAATCATATCTTTTGTAATTGTTTTCTTATTTTCTTTCTTTTTCATGCCTAAATTATAAATCAAAATAATAAAAATGTCAAAAAAAATATATAAATTACAAAAAAATGTTCTAAATTTAAAATAGTTTAATAAATTATGAGTATGGAACAGATAAGTAAAATAATTTCAAAAAAAGTCATCTCGTTAGAGGATGCAAGTGGACTCGGCTATGTGCTGGATGTAATTTTTGACGATCAGATAAAGACATTTACAGGTCTTATTATTGTAGATGATGAAAGTGAAAATTCTTTTGTATTGCAAAGAGAGGATATTTATTCTATGGGTGATGAGACCGTTATGGTTAAGTCTGCCGATAAGCTTATGTTTAATATTTCGAATAAGTCAAACAATCCTGTTGGGAAGATTGTCTATGATTGCAATGGCAATAATTTAGGACAGGTGATTGATGTGCAATTGCAGGGTAAAACAGTAAAAAAGTTGATGACCACCATGTGCGAATTTCCTCAGAAATTTGTAAGGAAATCGGGGGATAACTTTATCATTTTTGGAGCCTATAAAAAGGAAAAAAAAGAGAAGAAAACTTTCAAAGAAGAGGTAGGGACTTTCAATAGTCAGATATTGCCTCAAGTGACCATTTCACAAGCAATAAACAGTGTTGCGACAATGGAAATTCCTAAGAGAGTTTATATAGGTGAAAATTCATTGATTGGAAGGGTTATGACAAATGATATTTTTGGATACAATAATGAAATTATTGTTCAAAAAAATGAAATAATAAGTCAAAAAATAATAAATAAAGCAAAAAAACATAATAAATTGAATTTTTTAAATTATTACAGCAAATAATAAAAATAAATAAAATGGCGATTTTTAATAATAAAAGTCGCTGTTTTTTAATTTATTTATTATTTTTTTTGGTGAATTTATATATATTATATAATTTTTTATTATTTTTTTTATTTTTAATAAAATTATCGTTTATTCGTTTGTATTTTTGATTTTATTTGTAGTACAATATATGTGATAGTAATTTTGAAATCTTTTGTTGTAAAATTTTGAAAGATTTTTAAAGGTGAGGTTTATATGGTAAGAGTAATTCCTAGAAGAACCAAAGTTAAACTTGAATTTGTAAGAGGTTTCACAGGTATTGACTTAATCATGGCGCTTATTGTAGCTGCGGTGCTTGTAGTGCTTGCTGCTTCAAACTTTGAAGGGCATATATGGGTGGCAATGGTTTGGGCAATATTTGCGCTTTCTTTGTTCTTTAAAATTGCAGACAGCGACCGTTTTTATGTGACGATAATGCACCTTGCCAGGTTTTCTCTTCAAAAGAAAAAATATGCTAAAGCGCCTAAAAATAAAAAAGGCAACATGAAAGATATTATTCCTTTCGAAGCAATTCATGAAGACAGATTTATTTCTTATGGTGGATATTATGCTGCAGTATTGGAAGTAAAACCTATTCTTTTTGGACTTTTAAATGAATACAGTCAAAACAATGTAATTGATGTCGGTTTTGGAAACGCGCTTAGAAGACTTGAAGATAATCAAGTTTGTGAAATAGTAAAACTTAATAAAGCCATGGTGCTTGATAGTTATACATACATTGAAAATAAAAAATATGACAGATTGCTTGACCAATTGTATGAAAAGCAAATGAGCCAATCTGAAATTGATGCTCGTGCGCCTATCTTTGAAGAGCGCGTGACTTTCCTTGAAAATAAAAACAGAACAGAAAAAATTTATAAAGACTATTTCTATATGGTGGTGCTTGGCAAAGACCTTGAAGCGCTTGATAATACTATTGGCGGTATGGCCAATGCGCTTGCAACTTCGCTTACTCCTGTTACAACTAAAAGATTGGCAGGGGCTGATCTTGCAATTTTCTTAAAAGCAAACTACACAAGAGAATTTAATGAAAGAGACCTTGAAAATATTCCATATTCTGATTATGTAAAATGGGCAACTCCTGACACAATCAAGTTTTCTTCAGCTAAGTATAAGGTTGATGGCGTAAATTATCGTACATATGCTTTGAATGAATATCCATTGCAAGTTGGCAATGCGTGGGGTGCATCTTTCTTCCTTCTTGACAGAACAAAAGTTGTAATGAAATTCCAAAAAGCTCCTCAATTTGAATCAGAAAAGAAAATCGATAAAGCCATAATGGATATGGAAACTAAGCTTTACAAGACAGGAAAGAGTAGTACTCGAATTGAAATTGAAACTCACCTTGAAACTCTTAGAAATCTTCTTCAAGAGCTTAAAACTTCAAACCAACAGCTTTTCGATGTAAACACTTTCATTACTGTTGAAGATTCTGCAAGAAAAGAAGTTAAGTCAATGCTTAAGCAGGAAGGTTATCGTTTCACCGAGCTTTTCGCTCGTCAGCTTGATGGATTTATCAGCACTGGAATTTCAATGCGTGATAATATTAAAGAGCTTCAAAGAGGTGTTCCTACCTATACACTGGCTGGGGTTTTCCCATTTATTTCATCTGAGCTTCAAGACGATGGCGGCTTCTATTTAGGAGACAACTCTTATCCAGTTTTCATTGATTTCTTCATGCGTGATGCTCAAAGAGTAAACTCGAACATGATGATTATCGGAAAGTCTGGGTCAGGAAAATCTTTCTCTACTAAAACACTGCTTGCAAACTTTGCGGCTGATAATACCAAAATCTTCATTGTCGACCCAGAAAAAGAATATTCTGAATTGTGCGATGCGTTGAAGGGTAAGGAAATTGATGTAGGCTCATCTCTTCAAGGTATTATCAATCCATTCAACATCATCAGAGCTCTTGATAAAGATGATGATGAATTTGGGGGAGATGACGACTTTGATGAAAATGGAAATCCTATTAAGCGTGATGACTCTTTCAATCAGCACCTTCAATTCCTTGAACAATTCTTCAGAACAATTTTGCAAGGTATCTCTTCAGATGCCTTTGAGGTAATCAATACACTTATTTTGGAAGTATATGAAAAATTTAACATCAATGAATATACTGACCTTAGAAAATTAAAACCAGAAGATTATCCAACCTTTGATGATTTGTATGAACTTTTACAAATCAAACTGGGCGAAGCAAAAGAGGAGTTTGTATTAAACAACCTTCGTGTCGCTCAAACTTATATCCGTAAGTTTGCCAAAGGCGGCCGAAACTCAAACCTTTGGAATGGTCCAACATCAATTGAAACCAACGAAAACTTTGTTTGTTTCAACTTCCAGTCTCTGATTGCTGGTAATAACGAAATGCTTACAAATGCTCAAATGCTTTTGGTATTCAAATATATTGAAAGTGAAGTTATCAATAATAAGGACTACAACGAGTTGCACGCGACAAATCGTAAGATTATTTTGGTAGTTGACGAAGCCCACCTTTTCATCAACCCTAAATATCCACTTGCCTTAAACTTCATGACTTCTATGGCTAAACGTATTCGTAAGTATGGTGGTATGCAGATAGTAATTACTCAGAACATCAACGACTTCGTTGGATCTGAAGCAATTAAAAGACAATCGACCGCGATTATTAACGCCTGTCAATACTCGCTTATATTCTCTCTTGCGCCAAACGATGTAAACGACCTTGTCGAGCTTTATAAAAACTCCGGTGGTATCAATAAGGCAGAAAGAAACAGCATAGTAAGTGCTTCTGTTGGTCAAGCGTTTGTTATCACATCTCCAACTTCGAGAACAATGGTGCAAATCAGACCTCTTCCTTATGTTTACTCAATTATTGAAAAGAGAAAAAAGAAAAAATAAATTAAGATTTTCTGTCATGGTCATTGCTTGAAAAAGTGATGACCTATGATTGAATTTAAAAGGGTATGTTAAATGACAAAATCTAAAAAACTTAGTATTTTTATTTTAGGGTTGTTTCTTGTATTAGCAAGCTGTATTTTTGCAGCCTGTGGTAAAGTAGACTACTCAAAAACATACCTGACTTCACAAAGCGGTGAATATATTGAATTGTATGCAGATGAAGAAAAAGAGCTTGCCATAACCATTCAAAATCCGGTAAGCGATATGAATAGAGGCCTTATCTTTTCACAATCCAATCCCAATGTTGCAAACATAAAACAAATTGCCGTTCAAAACAATACAACAACTTATTCTATCAAAGGTGTTTCTGGTGGACGCACCAATGTTGAATTTATGACTATTGAAGGTCGAAAAAGCTTGACTGTCACTATATTTGTAAAAGAATATTCAGATTTGCTTCAAAGAGCAGACAACAGTCTTTATGTGACAAAAACAAAAGAATTGGCACCAACTTCAACTGATTTTAAATTTAAAGACAGCGCCACAGAACGAGCCCTTGATTTCTATTTTTATGGAAAATGTACAGCTCAAGATAAACTTACATTTGAAGATATATCATCAAATAATGGATATATAAACAGCTTTGTAAGTGTAAAACTTTACAGCGCAAATGACAAGAATTACCTTATTTTTACAGATAAAGAGGGTGGTTTGCATACCCTTGGAAAGTCAACAAAAGTTGTTGGCACAAATAATGAAAGATTTGAATTTATTGCTGCTGAGCAGATTGAGTTTGGATATGACTTTGATTTTGAAAATGTTTCTGCTGTAGAAGCAGGTGATAAATTCACCTTTGTTGCAGTTTACAACAATGATAAATTGCAAGAAGAAGGCGGAAATAGTGAAATTTTATGCGAAAGAGAGTTTAGTATTTTAGAAGACATTGTTGAAGAAGATTTTTCACATGAATATGGTTATAAAATCAATGAAATAGACTTTGTTGCAGGTGGCCAAAATGTTTCTTATAAAATAGATGACCTTAAAAATGGCGTAATTACCTTAATACCAAACTATACAACTGTCATAAAAGACAGTGCGTTCTTAAATGGTTATACAGCAAATTATTTGACTGTTTATTTGGAAGTTTCAGTCAAGTCAAACAATCTTTTGAAATATAAATTCAAAACTAGAGACAATTTTATTGCAAACAGCAAAATTATTGATACATTAAATGATGGTGAAAACACAATCTATTATCTTGAAATAAATTGTGGAAATGGCAGTGCAAATTCAACCTTCTTTGATTTAAATTTCTATTATGAAGGCTTTGAAAACAGCAAAGACAGCAATGTAAACTTTACATACAGCATTCCTGTAGAAGTCAGAGTTATTCCAGTGACACTACTTATAAACAATGTTGACTTTGCGGAAATTGAAAAGGTTTATAAATTTTATAATAGTTATGCATCTGTTGACTCAGGTTGGCAAGAGTTTAACTTTACTGTAATTCCAGAAGGTGCTGAGTATGATAATTTAGTGATTGATCTTACTGATTCTGACCTTCAAATAAAATACATGAATGTCGTTTATACGACAGGTCTTGTGTCAATTAAAAATCTTAAAGAGCCTGTTTATATTAAGGGCGGAGAAAGGGCAGAACTTACAACGACAGTTAAAAATCTTCCTGTTTCAATGGACTTCAATATTATTGAAGAAGACAGTCTGAAAACTGATATTCAATATGAAATTGTAAGAGGTGCAACATATCTTCGCTATACAGATGAGGAGTATAAATCAGCGGTTTATCTTGAAAGAAATGATAAAGAGGTTTTATTTGACAAACTTTACGCGGATGCTGAATTTTCAAACGCAACATTTACGCTTGAGTCTGGAAAGGATGTTGTTAAGTTTGAATTTAAAGACGACCTTTATGATGTTGAAGGTTTCAATTATTATTTAAATCTTTATATGACTCCAAGAGATACAGGCTCAGGAACATATACAGTAACTTTAGATAATGGTGTGCAAACTACTATTACTATAGATGTAAGAGAAGCGTTAAAGACGCTTTCGGTTGCTACTTCAAATGAAGATAATTCTATTAAATTAAAAGAAGACAACGAAAATTATTCTCTTATATATATGTTGAATAGGACGGGGAACAATTATTTTGATTTGAGGTTTATTGCAAATGACAACAGAAACTCAAATGCAATTACTATGATTGACCTTGATGTTGACTCAGCGTCTATTTCTGTAAGTGCTGGGGCAAATGATTCTTATTTAATTTATTCAAGTCAATGTGGAAGATATAACATTATATTTACCGTTCAAGGCTATGCAATAGAAGACTTTAAGAGAAGCAGTACAAGTATTGAATATACAATAGAGCTTGTTACCTATGAGCTTGCAAATGACATTTATGTTTACAAAGTAAGCGATGGCTTAAATAATCAATATCCATCAAATACGAGCGCAAACTATGTAAATGTCTACACAAATACTCACAGTAGTGAGCTTAGGGAAGCTAAACTTGAAGTTTCTCTTGCCAATACTGAAGCATATTTGTTTAAAGCACCATCTTCAAACAAGTATGTTCCAGCAAAATTTTCTCAAGAATATATCTATTTTGAAAGTGATGAAATTATCTCAAAAGATAATAGAGAGCTGAAAAATATGTATTATTCAGCAACACAATCAAACATCTACACTGTTGGCACTTTCGGCACCTTTGACACCGAACGATTGGTGTTTACTGCTTATCCAACAAATAGCAATGGTGGAAGAATAAGACTTATTGCTCATGTAATGCAATACAGTCAGCTTTATTCATTTGTTATATACATAAATATTTTGCCATATAAAGAAGTTGAAAGAATTACCTTACAGGAAAGCACGACAGAGCTTCAATTTTCGATTTTTGAGCCACAGCAAAGTGTAATTGCTTATCCAACAAATGCTGACGCGACAAATGGTGAAATTGTTGCACTTATAAGCGGCGGTGTTGTAATGGCAGGTGAGGGAGACGATAAGACAACTTATCAAATGTTCCCAGAAGGCTCTATCAGTTATATAGTAAGCAATGGAAAAACACAAGTCACCTTTAAAGTTGATGAAAAGTTTATTGCGGCCGTGCAGACTTATCAAGAAGAAATGGTTGCAGAAATTTCTATTGTTGCAAAAGACTGGCTGGATGTAAGCGGAAACTTGCGAAGCGGATATAGTGAATTTGTTAAACCTATTAAAGCAAAATTTGCAAATGGAACAAGAAAAAATCGATTTTTAATTAAAAATACCGATGACCTTCTTGCTATTAAAGACAATTTGTCAGCACACTATGAAATTAAATCAACAATTGACGCTTCTACCATTTCAAATCTGTTGCCACTTGGCGAATTGAAAGGTTCTATTATTGGTTTAAATGAATATTCTGGAATTTCAGGAATAGAAATTTCAAAAGCTTATAATAATCAAAGTCACTATGGACTTTTCAGCAGCATTGCAGAAGGGGCATACATTGAATATGTTCAGTTTGAAGGCAGTTTTAACATAAGCACCATCGATCAAGCTTATATTGGATTGGTTGCAGGTGAAAATAAGGGTAGGCTTATAAATGTCGGCGTTGTAATTACAAGCTCAAATGTTGATATTGGTGGGGCTACTAGCTTCTTTGGAGGGCTTGTAGGTCGAAATACTGAGGGTGAAATTATTCAAGATTTTACCTTGTTTGAAAGCGATGATTCAAATACAAGAACAACCAAACAGGCAGACTATGACAACATTAAAACAGATGCAAGCGGAAATGTAATTTCTATTGGAAAAGATTATGGCAGAATTTCTTATGCGGGAATGACTCCAAGAATTACTGTCATGATGAATGATTTTGTGGATATTAAATATGTTGTCAACAGCAATAGCAAATATATAGGTGGTCTTGTAGGTGAAAATACAGGCATTATCAGAAAGGTTGACAGCAATAAGATGTCTTTCACTGGCTATTCAAACTACATGGCTTTCTCTAAAATCAAAACAAATTATGAAAATGAAGTTACCCAAGTTACAAATTTAAATATTTATACTGGTGGTTTGGTGGGCTCTAGCAGTGGCTTGCAAAGCCAAATTGTAGGTGGTTATAATAGTGTATTAAATAATACAGTTGAGTTTAATCCATATTTGGCATACAAGACTGAAGATGAAAATGAAACTGAAGAAAACTTTGACTACGAGGCAGGAAAGGGCTTACTTGTTGGTGGTGAAGTTTGGAGTTATGGTTATGTCAGTGGTGTAGTCGGAAAAATTTCAGATGTAAGTGATGCAAGTAAATTTTCTGGAATAACTGTCAGAACATTTGTAAGAGGACTCAATAAAGGCATGGTTGCTGAAGTTTCGCTTTTTGCGTTTGTTGCAGAAAGGGTAAATTTGACAAATTCTTTCGCTGTTCAAGCAGTAGATGATGGAAAAATAAATGAAGAAAGCTCTATGCTTGTACTTTATAACAACAGCAATCCTTATCCAAGCTTAAATAACGATTTTGACAAAAATGATATTATCAATTTATTGGGCTTTGGCAATGCTAGTCATGGAATTTCATCATTAAATATTGATGCTCCAAATATCGCTGTAAACGCATTTTCATATCTATCAAGAAATTATCTTGAAATAGAATATGAAAACGAAGATGATGGGTACGGCACAACTATAGTAAATAAGAAACCACTTTATGTAAATACAAATAAAACGGCTTATTATGGTGATTTTATTATTGTTGCAGAAGACAACAATAGAAAAATTGTCCATGAACAAATGAAATTTGCCAAAGGAGATTTAAAATATCTTTCAGTTGAAGAAAATTTCAACAACAAAATGCTAAGCAAGACTGGCAAAGGAAATAAAGATATTTATTATGCTTATTACTTTGAGGTTGCGTCAGTAATTGATAATGATATGTCAACTCTTCAAATGGCAATAGACCCTGTGCTTAATAGGGTAAGTACAACAAGCAAGCTTTACCCAATTAAAATCAATGGTGAAATGACATTTACCTCACTTTCTAAAGATATTTTAGATGTTGATAGTATGGGCAAATTTACCATTAAAAAGACAGGTCTTGCGTTGCTTACAGCTTCAAGTGTGCTTAATACAAATGAAGCGCTCAGTTTCTATATTTATGTGGTAAACTATTTTGATTCTGAATCTATGATTGCTGAAGAAGATAAGCATTCGATTGTTTATCCAGCTGCCTCAGCATCATCAGTGCCTGTTGATAAAACAACTGTTGAGTTGCGTGGAAATAATTCTGCATCATTGTATGTTTTGCCAAGATATACTTTTGCTGAAGATAAAACTTTAAGTTTCAGCTCGAACGATAAAGGTGCTTCATATTTTGGTGGAGTTTACTTCTATTTGGCTGCAAATACTGAAGTTACCGCTGATGTTTCAATAATTGTAGAAAAACAAACTATTGATGGCGTAGAAAAACCAATTTATTTCTATGATGAGCTTGGAAATCCTGCGTCTTTTGACAAAGATGGAAATCCAATTGAAAGCAGTCTTGAAATAAATGTTATTGGTCAAACAATTACAATAAGAAGGCTTGATAATTCTGTGCAGGGATATTATAAACTTAGAATTGTGCCAATGCTTAAAGTTACTCAAGATGATGATGTTTATTTTGCACAGACAAATAGGGTGCTTGATAACGCTGAAGTTGATTATAAATATGGTGCATTAGAGATAAAAAATAAAAATTATAATAATGTTCCAATTCAGACAAGCAAGACCATCATTGAAGAAATAACTATAATTTCAACCGATGAAAATGAAGCAAATCCATATGTTCACATTCTAGGTCTTGAAAATCAAGCTTTGCAAGGTGATTTGAAAGGACAAGAATATCAACTTACTTCAGATGAAGAAAAACTTTTCAATGTTTCAATTACAAAAACTAGTACAAAAACTTATGATAATGGAACATACGAAATTAAGTATAATCTTGAAATTTCGATAAATCGCGATGCTCAAATTTACAAAGATAGATACAACAATGAAATATATGGAATTTATACATTAAATCTTCAAACACGAAGCAATTCGTCAAAGATGCGTACAATTTTCATAGATTTTGAAAGAACAGGGGTTTCTTCAATTGTTGTTGACAATTACACATCTCTTGACCAATTGAATAAATCAATGACATTATCTTCATCTTCAGACCTTGCTTATCCAGGGCAAAGTGGATTGTTGTCATTTACAATAAATCCAGAAGATAGTGATTTTGATTACATTTTGATTGAAAATGATGACGCAAATTATGAAAGTGGTCACTCACTAGCAGCGTTTAGTTTGGTGGCTAGATATCAAAATGAAGTTGCTGAAAATAATAAGAAACTTTTTGAAGAAGGTATGATTGCAGGCTCAATTGTTTCAAAAGGTTTAAAACTTACTCTTGAAGAACTTGTTTCTGTTTACGGAGAAAGCGGAAAGAATGATAAGAAAGGCTTTAATCCTTATAATGGTGTTGTATATATCAAATATGACACAAGCTCAAGCAATGTAATAGATTTATCAAATTGCAGAATAAATATTTCAGCTTACAAAGATGGAGAAGTAATTTATAGTGCAGGTAAAAATCTGACTATTAAACTTCAAAATTATGTTGCTGTTGAAATTGATGGCAAAGAGGGTATTTCAAATCAAAATGGTTATTATATGACCTATAAGGTTGCAAGAGGTCTTAAATATAAGCTTAATATCAACTCTTATGGCTTTAAACATGATGCAATCAATATAGTATCAAATTCAAGTTTAGGAAAAATTTCTTATGAAAATGGCAGTTGGTATTTGACAATTACAGATGCAAATATTGACTATCCAAATAATGAATTTGTGCTTACAACTTCGGCATCACAACAAGATGGTGAGACTGTAAGAAATGCTGAAAGTCAAACTCGAATTATTGTTTATGAATATGTTGTAAACTACAACAATGATCGAGATAAAAACTCAGATATAGTAAAAGGTATGGGAGACGGAATAATAAATATTCAGGTTGGTACTCAAATTACCTTTGCTGTAGACTTATATTCTTTCATTGAATATTCATCAGCTATCACTGGAGTTGGAAACAAGATTGAAGAGTTTATGAGAAGTCTTGAAAGATATGGGAAATGGAACACCATTACCAATCTTATCACAGATGACCAACCAGACTATAAAATGGCTGGCTCAACAACTGAAGAGAGACAACAATATCTGCTTGGTTATGAAGCAAATGGGCAGAACAAGCAGCACAGCAACTATTATTTCAATTCTGATGGTTTAAGTGTAATTCCTAAGCGTACACATGCGCCTGAAGAAAAATTCTATTATTTTACTTTTGAAGGATATTATAATGTAAATAGTGGAATTTATACTGCTGAAAATTATATCGAGGGTGCAGCACAAGAGAAGATTGAAACTCAGTTTGTTATGAATGTTTATTCGACAAGCAGTGCAGAAAGTCCAATCCCAATTTACACTTATTCAGACTTTATTAAAATGCAACAAGGTGGATATTATATCTTATTAAATGATATAACTCTTCCTTCAACCAGTGATGAAGAGGGTGGAGTAAAGGCATTTACACCAATTGTTGGTGACTTTGCTTCATTTGATGGAAATGGTCATGCAATCAATTTTGCAGGCACTTATGATATGGGCTCACTTTCAGAAATAGGCATATTCAGTACTATTGAAACAGGATCTATTGTCAAAAACTTAATTGTAAACTATACATCAGCAAACGATGGCTCGGATGAAAATACCGACCCAAATGACTCTGTTTATGGTCTGTTTGGTCTTAAAACTGTAAAATTTGTTACAACTTCTGAAAGTTTCATGTTTGGTACAATTGCGGCGCAAAATGCGGGTATAATAAGCAATTGTCAAGTAATATCAAATACTGTTGCTGGAAACAAATATTATCTTACAATAAAGGCTGATAACGCATTGACTGGAAGCAGTTATGCAGGCGGTCTTGTTGGTGGAAATAGTGGATATATTACAAATTGTGGCGTAAGCTTAAATGCAAAAATGCCATACAATCTTGCAGGTGTAGTTGCTCAAAATAATAGAAAAGTGGCAGGTTGCTATTTCAAAGAAGGCAACCTTATCAACAATTCTCAATATGATCAACATATTGCAGGGTTTGCAATAAGCAATTCAAACGACGCACAGATTATGACAAGTTTTGTATCTGGCGGACAATCTAGTGCAAGTCTTTACAGCAAAGACAACAACAGCAGCATAGTTTCTACGCTTGCTGGCGGTGGATTTATTTATAGTAATGAGGGTACAATTAAAGATTGTTACACAGATATCGACCTTTCAAAGACGCTTTCAGAAATGGCAGGCTTTGCATATAGAAACAGCGGTAAAATCAGAAATTGTTTCTCACTTTCAGTTTTAAGAAGCAATACTACAGCATCTGCTGGTTTTGCAAGGGCAGAAATTATTGATGGTGTGAAAGGTGTATTTGAAAACTGCTATTATTTCTATAATATCATGGTTTCAGATGAAAATAAAAATGAAGAAATGCTTGCTCAAGGGCATTACGGTTATGGACACTCAGACAATAAAAATATCAATGTATCTTTATATGCTGTTGAATATAAAGGTGTTGAAAGATTGACTCAAGGACAATTTGCAAATGTTGAAAGATACTTCAGTCATTATTCGTATGATGAAAACTTAAGTACAAAATCGGTGTGGTTTTTCTCTCGTGGTCACCAATCAAATCAGTATGTTGAATACATTCCAACAACTGAGAAGATTATTTTGCCAGGAGACGATGGAAATGATCAGAGTAATACAGTCTATAGACAAGAAGTAATTACTTTTGGGTTGAATAGACTTGCTTTGGTTTCTCCAAATGTAAGAGTATTGTCAATCAGAAACTTTGCATATTCTGAGATAGATGAAGCTACTGGAAATGTGACTTATTTCTATTTGGATGACGCTCAAGCTCCAGATAGAGGCTCATTGCATAATCCTAGATTGATTACTGATGCCAATACAATGGAAGCAGAAATTTTAAATCAAACTGCTTCAAACTATATAAATACCACAAATTACAGAATTTTATGTGATATAAGTTATGCAGAATTTGAAGGACATTCAAATCTTTATAAGGTTATCTATGCTGGTAATCTTGAAGGTAATGGAATGGAAATTTCAAATATAGGTCTTGTTTATATGGACAGTCGCACAAATGGCGGAATGTTCTCGCAAATTGGTTATGCGGCAAACAAGACTGGCTCTGTGAAAAACTTGATTATCAAACCAAGAGAAGTTGTATTTAATAATACAAACAATGTTGGCACGCTGGCAGGCACTTTGAAATATGGTTTCATTTATGATATAAAAGTTGATGCTGAGCCTTACAATCTTGCTTCCGTATCTGGACTTAATTTTGTTGGTGGTATTGTAGGAAGAGCTGTTTCTTCCTTTGAAATTAAAGATGTTTACAGCAACGCAAATGTATGGGCTGTTTATTCTTCAATAAATGACTACACATATACTGAGTCTGCTGGGCAAGAAAGCAGTTATTCTTATGCTGGTGGTATTGTTGGTTTTGCGGGTAACGGAAAGATATTTAATTCTCATGTTGACAGCATTCAAACAATAGTAGGCAGCAGAACAGGTTTGGCATTTGGTGGCTTAGGTCAAGGCGCAAAAGTTGAATATACTTTTGTAGATGTTGAGCCAGGCTTTAGAATGAGGTCAAACCATTATGCAGGCTATGTTGCTGGTGAAGTTGCTGGATATTTGGGGCATGCTTATGTTTCAAATAATAAAGCTATTGAATCTTCGTTCTCAAGTGTGCCAAAGGCTGCTGTGGGTGTTGGTGGAATTGCTGGAAAACTTTGTGGCGGAACAATTGAAAATTCGCAGATAGAACAAAGTTTCAGAATTTCAAATGCAGAAAATGAAACTGCGATCGAAAATGTTGGAGGTCTTGTTGGTACAGTAATTGGTGCATCAGGTGTTATCTCTACAATTAAAGATTGTGTAGTAAATGCAGATTTTGCTTCCTCTTCTATTCTTGGTGGGGCAGTAGGCGGTGTTTCTACAGCTCTCGTAATAGATAGTGTTGCTGTTAAGTCAAAAACTCTTACCATTTCAGGAAAGAGAGAAAATCCATGTCTTGGCGGTATTGTTGCAAAAATAAGAAACACTGATTTTGCGGCACTTGAAATGATAAATAGTTATTGTCAAGCAGATTTAAACATTACAACATTTACTACTGGTATTGCTTCAACTGCAAGTGTTGGTGGGCTTATTGGAATGTGTGAAGGTGAAAAGATTCCTACACTTTCATATTGTTATACAACTTCAAAGATTAAAGCGGAAGTTTATGATTCAAGAGCATTAGGTGCAAATGTAGATTTTGGCTCTATAGAAGATAATGACAAAATCAATTTTACTTATAATATAACCTCAAATAATAATCAAAATAATAATTTTGAAAGGGTGTATTTCCTTGGCGGAAGTCAATCAACTTCAGATTCAGGGGCAAGCTCAAATGTTATTTACAAGGGTTTATCAAAGAATTTGGTTGAATTTACTTCAAGAGCAAAAGTACTTCCAATACAATTGTTTGTAAACAATTTCGGTAAATCTTCAGTGGGGTATATGCAAGAATTGTCTTCTACTGATATCAGCAGTGGTTTAAATTTGAAAAGTTTACAAGGCTTATATGGCAATAAGTATCAAATTAACAATGCAATAACTCTAGATGGTTCACAAACTTCAGCTAATAATTTTGCTGCAGACGAATCAATATTCTATAATGTTTTAAATAAAACTTATAGTACTTATTATATGCTTAATTCTCAAACAAAAGCTGCTGCAGTTTTTGTTAAAAATCCAGATACGCACAATGAATATATTTTCACTGAAATCAATGGCAGCGGTGCAACTCAAACACAAACCCAGTATACTCTGGATGAAACTAAGTTGTGTTGCAATACTTTATTCCGAGGAAGTGATGGAGAGTATTATAGACAGGGTATCAATTCAGGGGAAAAAGGTTATACAAGATTGGCAGACGGAAAATTTGTGGAAGATTCTGCAATTGATGTAACCTTAACTGAAATTTGGAAGACAAGCAATGAAGCTTTCAGTACATTGTTTATTGAAAACAGCTTTACTTGGACAGGGCAAGAATATATTTAGCTATCGAAAAAGTGTTGCTTTAAGCTGACACTTTTTTTGTTTTGCTCAGCTTTTTTCTGATCATTTTTTCTTAATTTAATTGATAAATTGTATAAAATTTTTGCAAGCTGACAAAATATTGCCTTTTTTGCAAAAAAAATATAAAAATTTTTGTATAATTTTTTAAAAAAGGTCGAAAAAGTATTGACATGAAATTAAAGAATTTGATATAATTGTAAATATTCGTGATTGTGAAGCATATTTTTATTAAGTAACTTAATAGTTTTGGGGCTGTTATGGGCTTTTTGTGCCATAAAGGCTTTTTTTATGTTATATCAATCACTATGTTAAGGAGAGATAAATGTCTGTCAATGTAAGAAAAGTTAAACAAGGAAAAGTAGAGAGAATGACTTTTGGTCATTGTGAAGAGCTTATGAAAGTCCCTGCACTTCTCGAAATTCAGAAAAAATCTTATAAAGAGTTTTTAGAAAAGGGAATAAAGAAAACATTAGATGAATTTTTCCCAATTACTGACTATTCAGGCAAGGCAAAATTGTATATAACTGAAATTCTACCATTTCAAGAGCCAAAATATGATATTAAAGAGTGCAAAAGAAGAGGAGCTACTTATTGCGCACCTTTAAAAGTTAAGGCTCGTTTTGTCGTTGAAGAAACTGGACAAGCGGTTGAACAAGAAGTGTTTATGGGTGATGTGCCTATGATGACAGACCAAGGTTCTTTCATTTTCAATGGAATTGAAAGAGTTGTTATCAACCAAATTGTCAGAGCTCCAAGTGTTTATATGACAAGAGAAAAAGAGAACAATGCCACATTGAAAGCACAAATGATACCAGTGCATGGTACATGGATTGAAATTAAGCAGGGGGCAAACGAAAATCTTAAGATTGTTCTTGAAAGAAAGAGCGTAATCAGTCTTGGTGTATTCTTAAAATGCTTTGGCTTTACAAACGAAGAAATTGTAAGACTTTTTGGTGACAATCGTTATATTAAATATGTTATTGACAAAGAAACTCAAACAACTCAAGAAGAGTGTTTGCTTGAATTTTCAAGAAAGACAAGACCAACCGATGTGCCTTCAGTTGAAAGTACAAGAAGCTTCTTAAATGCTTCATTCTTTACAGACGCATATTATAATCTTTCTAAAGTAGGTCGTTATAAAGTAAACAAAAAACTTGCTTTAAGAGAAAGACTTCCAGGACTTATCAATGCAGATAATATCGTTGTTGATGGTGAAATTCTTGTAAAAGCTGGCGAAGAATTTAATAAAGAAAGTGCTGATAGAGTGCAAAATGCTGGCGTAAATGAAGTTTGGATTCAATTCAACGGCAAGCGTCATCTTATGAGAGGTAACAATCGTGTTACTTTGTCAAAAGTGCTTGACTGCTGCCAAGAAGAGCTTGGAATATTTGAGGATGTTTACAACCCTGTGCTTAAACAAATTTTAAGTGAAACAAGCTCTAAAGAAGAGGCTTTAAAGGTAATTAAAGAAAATGCTAAAGAGCTTGTAATCACTACTCTTACAATGGATGATATTCTTGCTACTGTTTCTGTATATCTTGATGTTTTAGAAGGATTTGCTGGAATTGATAAGATTGAGCACCTTTCAAATAAGAGAGTTGCCACAGTAGGTGAGCTTACTTGCAATGCATTTAGAAGTGGTGTTACTAAACTTTCTGTAAATATTAAAGAAACTCTTCAAGGTCGTGAATTTGTTGAAGTTACACCTTCTCAAATTATGAATCCTAAAGCGGTAAATAAAGCTCTTCGTGATTTCTTCTCACAATCACAGCTTTCTCAAATCATGGATCAGAAAAACCCTCTTTCAGGTATCACTCAGAAGCGTCGTGTTTCTGCTATTGGACCTGGAGGTATTAAAAAGGAGAGAGCTGACCCTGAAATTCGTGATATTCACTATACTCACTATGGCAGAATTTGTCCTATTGAAACACCTGAAGGTCAATCAATTGGTCTTTTAAATACACTTGCAACTTATGTAAGAGTAAATGATTATGGCTTCCTTGAAACACCTTATAGAGTTGTTGATAAAGAAAGAGGAGTTGTTACAAACGATATCGTTTATAAAATGGCTGATGTTGAAAACGACAGCTATATTGCTCAGGCTATTGAGCCTCTTGACAGTGAAGGACATTTTGTAAACAGCCATATTATTTGCCGTCATGGCTCTACAAATATAGATGTTCCAGCAAGCAAGGTTGACTATATGGATGTATCTCCAAAACAGCTTATCTCTGTTGCGACCAGCCTTATTCCATTTGTAAGTGGAGACGAAGCTAACCGTGCTCTTATGGGTGCAAACATGCAGCGTCAGGCTGTGCCTGTAATTAAGCCAGAAGCTCCTATTGTTGGTACTGGTATGGAAGCGGTTGCTGCACATGACAGCGGTTGCGTTATTCTTGCAAAACACAGCGGAAAAGTAACTTATGTTTCAGCTGATGAAATTAGAGTGCTTGCTGAAAATGGACAAGAAGATATCTATTCACTTATCAAGTTTGCAAAAGCAAACGACGATGTATGCTTCAACCAAAGACCTTGTGTTGTTAAGGGTGAAATGGTAAGTGAAGGAGATGTGCTTACTGATGGCTATTCAACAGACAATGGAGAACTTGCCGTAGGTAAAAATGTTCTTATCGGTTATATGAACTGGGAAGGACAAAACTTTGAAGACGCTATTTTAATCAATGAAAGACTGGTAAAAGAAGATGTTTATACTTCTATTACTTTATATGATCATGAAATCAAGTGCCGTACTACTAAGCTTGGTGATGAAGCTATCACTCGCGATATTCCAAACCTTGGTGAAGATGCACTTAAAGACCTTGATGAAAATGGTATAATCAGAATAGGTGCTGAAGTACAACCAAATGATATCTTGGTTGGAAAAGTTACACCTAAGGGCGAAACTGACCTTACTCCTGAAGAGAGACTTTTAAGAGCTATCTTTGGTGATAAAGCAAGAGATGTAAGAGATACTTCTCTCCGTGTTCAACATGGTAAGGGTGGTGTAGTCGTTGATGTTCAAGTGTTCTCAAAGAAAAATAAAGATGACCTCGAGCCTGGTGTAAACATGTTGGTTAGGGTCACTGTAGCACAAAAAAGAAAGATTTCTGTCGGTGATAAAATGTCAGGTCGTCACGGAAACAAGGGTGTTGTTTCTATCGTGCTTCCAGAAGCTGATATGCCATATATGGCAAACGGTCAGCCAATTGACATTGTACTCAGCCCACTTGGTATTCCATCTCGTATGAATATCGGTCAGGTAATGGAAGTGCATCTTGGCCTTGTTGCTAAGACTCTTGGCTGGAAAGTTGCAACTCCTGCATTTGATGGTGCAACAATGGAAGATATTAAAGAACTTCTTTCTGAAAATAATTTCAGATCAGACGGAAAAATTCAACTTTACGATGGAAGAACAGGTGAACCATTTGATAACCTTTCAACTGTCGGAGTAAAATATATGCTTAAACTTGAACACATGGTTGACTCAAAAATCCATGCTCGTTCAATTGGTCCTTATGCACTTATCACTCAACAACCACTTGGTGGAAAATCACTCTTTGGTGGACAGAGATTTGGTGAAATGGAAGTTTGGGCTCTTGAAGCTTATGGTGCAAGCCATATCCTCCAAGAAATGCTTACTGTTAAATCAGATGACCTTAACGGCCGTCTTAGAACTTATGAATCAATTATCAAAGGTCTTCCTATTGCAGAGCCTGGTATTCCTGAATCATTTAAGGTGCTTGTGAAAGAATTGCAAGCTCTTGGACTTGATGTCAAGATTTTGGCAGAAGGCGATAAGGAAATTTCACTTTCTGAGCTTAGTCAGGATGAACAAGATCAGCCAAATACAATAGCTCAAGATACAGAAAAAGACCTTGCTGAAGGTATATTTGATTTTGATGAACATTTGAATAATGCTGCAGAAGAAGAATCAGCTGAAGTTAAAGAAATCTATGAAGAAACAACTAAGAATGACCTTGACAATCTTGATATTTTTGATGATTTCGGTGACTTTGATGAGTAATAAAAAGGGGATTTGATATGTTTGAATTAAACAATTTTGATTCTATAAAAATAGGAATCGCCTCACCAGAAAAGATAAGAGAATGGTCTCATGGTGAGGTTACTAAACCTGAAACTATCAATTACAGAACTCAAAAGCCTGAGAGAGATGGTCTTTTTTGCGAAAAGATTTTTGGACCAAGAAAGGACTGGGAATGTCAATGCGGACGCTATAAAAGAGTCCGCTATAAAGGCGTAGTTTGTGATAAATGCGGCGTTGAAGTAACAAGAGCGAAGGTAAGAAGAGAGCGTATGGGGCACATAGAACTTGCTGCCCCTTGCACTCATATTTGGTTTTTCAGAAATGTACCATCTAAAATTGGAACTCTTCTTGAAATGACTCCAAAGGTGCTTGAGCAAATTGTTTACTATGTTTGTTATGTAGTTTTAGACCCAAAGCGCACTGACCTTGCTTATAAGCAAGTTATTACGGACAAAGAATATCATGAAGCTTGTGATAAATATGGTTATGATGCTTTTGAAGTAGGAATGGGCGCTTCTGCGATAAAAAGACTTTTGTCTGAAGTAGATCTTGAAAAAGAGGCAAAATCTCTTAAAGAGGGATTGCTTTCAATGAAAGGTCAAAGAAGAATTAAAGCTATTAAGAAACTTGATGTCGTTGAGTCTTTCTTAAAGAGTGGAAACAATCCTACTTGGATGGTTTTGGATGTAATTCCTGTTCTTCCACCTGACCTTAGACCTATGGTGCCAATTGATGGTGGCAGATATGCAACTAGTGACTTAAATGACCTTTACAGAAGGGTTATCAACAGAAACAATCGTCTTAAGAAATTGATGGAGCTTGGTGCACCTGATGTAATCGTAAGAAACGAAAAGCGTATGCTTCAAGAGGCTGTTGACAACCTTATTGATAATGGTAAAAGAGGAAAAGCTGTTCAAAGCTCAAAACAGCGTGATCTTAAATCACTTACAGCAATGTTGGGTGGTAAGCAAGGTCGCTTTAGACTCAACCTTCTTGGTAAGCGTGTAGACTATTCAGGTCGTTCGGTTATCGTTGTTGGTCCAGAGCTTAAGATGTATCAATGTGGCGTTCCAAAAGAAATGGCTCTTGAACTTTTCAAACCATTTATTATGAACAGACTTGTTGACCTTAATAAGTCACATAATATTAAGTCTGCAAAACGCATGATTGAAAAAGAAAAACCAATTGTTTGGGATATTTTGGCCGATGTTATTAAAGACCATCCTGTATTCTTAAACCGTGCTCCAACTCTTCACAGACTTTCTGTTCAAGCTTTCGAGCCTGTGCTTGTTGAAGGAAGAGCAATTAAATTGCACCCATCAGTCTGCGCTGCTTTCAACGCTGACTTCGACGGTGACCAAATGTCAATCCATGTTCCTCTTTCTCTTGATGCAAGAACAGAGGCTAGAACTTTAATGCTTGCATCAAACAATATTTTAAAACCATCTGATGGTGACCCAATTGTTACACCATCTCAAGATATCATCTTGGGTTGTGCTTATATGACAATTGAAAAGCCAGGTGCTTTAGGTGAGGGCAGCATTTATGCTTCTAAAGATGAAGCAATTATTGCTTATCATACACAAAGACTTCATCTTCAAGCTAAAATTAAAGTTAGACTTGAAAAAGTTGTTGATGGAAAGAAATATTCAAAAATTATTGACACAACTGTGGGTAGAATTTTGTTTAACGAACAAATTCCACAAGACCTTGGTTATGTTGATAGAACAAACCCAGAGAATTATTGTGACCTTGAACTTAACAGAGAGATTGTTAAGAAAGATTTAGGAAATATTTTGGCAAGGGCTTATGATACTCATGGAACTACAGAGTGTGCTAAACTTGTTGATAAAATTAAATCTACTGGATATAAATATGCAACACTAGGAGCTCTTACTGTTAATGCGTTTGACATTACAGAGCCAAAAGAAAAATATGAAATTATCGCTGAAACTGAAAATAAAGTAAGAGAGAATGAAAAACTTTTCAGAAGAGGTCTCATTACTGGTGAAGAAAAGGTTAAAATCAACAACGAATATTGGACTGAGACTAAGTCTAAAGTTGTTGAAGCTGTAGTTGCAAACATGGCTGACGACAACCCATTCAAAATCATGTATGTTTCAGGTGCCCGTGGATCTACTGACCAGATCAACTCTCTTTGCGGTATGATTGGTTTGAAGGTTACTGCATCGGGTGAAATGGTTGGACCTATTAAGTCATCTTTCGTTAAGGGTTTGTCTCCAATTGAATACTTTATTACTGCTCGTGGTATTAGAAAATCACTTTCAGATACAGCTCTTAAAACAGCGGACTCTGGTTATCTTACTCGTCGTCTTGTTGATATTTCTCAAGATGTAGTTGTGACAACTGAAGACTGCTTTGCTGACCTTGGTGAAAAAGTGAAAGGTGTTTGGGTGACTGACCTTGTAGTAGATGGTGCTGTTCAAGAAACCTTGGCAGAACGCATTTATGGAAGAGTTAGTGTTGATGATATTGTTGACCCTAACACAAATGAGGTTATCGTCCCACAAAATACAATGATTACCAAAGAGCAAGCTGCAAAGATTACTGAAGCTGGCTTAACTAAAGTGCAAATTCGTTCACTCTTTACCTGCCGTTGCAAACATGGCGTTTGTGCAAAATGTTATGGCAGAGATTTGAGTAATAAGAGCATGGTAAACATTGGTGAAGCTGTTGGTATCGTTGCTGCTCAATCAATCGGTGAGCCTGGTACACAGCTTACAATGAGAACCTTCCACTCTGGTGGTGTTGCTTCTGCGCTTGATATTACACAAGGTCTTCCTCGTGTTGAAGAAATTTTTGAAGCAAGAAAGCCAAAAGGTGAAGCTCTTATTTCTGAAGTTGCTGGAAAGATTACTGTTAAACAAGACCCTAAGTATTATTATTTCACTATTGCATCTCGTGAAGGTGATGTTGAATATGAAGCAAAGAAACCTGTTGTTCTTCTTGTAAAGAATGGTGACATGGTTTCACCAGGTACTCAGCTTACAGCTGGTGCAATCAATCCTGCTGATCTTCTTAGAATGACAGGTGTTAAAGGGCTTCAAGAATACATGCTTACACAGGTTATTGACACATACAGAGGTCAAGGCGTTAAAGTAAACGACAAGCATGTAGAATTGATTATCAGACAAATGCTTAAGAAAGTTAAAGTTGAATCTTCTGGTGATACATCACTTCTTCCTGGTGAAATTGTTGATGTATTCAAGTGTGATGAAGAAAATGAAAGAATATTGCAAGAAGGTGGTGTTCCTGCCACTGTTAAGAGAATACTCCTTGGTATTACAAAGGCTTCTCTTTCAACAGAAAGCTTCCTTTCTGCAGCTTCTTTCCAAGAGACTTCAAGAACGCTTACTGATGCATCTGTAAAGGGAAAAGTTGACAATCTTCTTGGTCTTAAGGAAAATGTCATAATCGGAAAACTTATTCCAGCAGGAACAGGTCTTAAGAATTATAGGTCAGTTATGCCTGTAGTTATTAAAGATGAAGATGATACTGATGTTGACGCTGTTGCTGAATAATTAAAATAATAAAAACTACACTTAATTTAGTGTAGTTTTTTTTGTTTATATTCCTTTTTGATTTACATTTTTCGGCAATTTTTGTATAATCTCTATAATGAATAAAAAGGTTATTTCAGTTATTGTTGCCTTATCTATGCTGGCATTGGCGATTGTTTTAATGCTTGTCTTTTTGCTTGGTGCAAATAAAGGTAAAGATTTGCCAATAGGAGAAAGCTTGACTATTGAAGTAGAGGATATAAGCTTAGGAAGGGGAGAAAGTCGGTATAACTTTTATAAAGTAAATGATGAAAACGCCGCTGTTTCTTTTGAGTTGAATAAAGAAGGAATTATCTTAATTGATAAGGATAAAATTGAAGGTTTGAATGCAGGAGAGGTAGTAGTGACAATTTATGTTGAAATTGATAACCAAATTGTAAGCAAAAATTTTAATGTTTCAGTATTTGAAGAAAACTTGCGTGTTTCTATCATACATTTAGATAATTGTTTCTATGTTCAAGAAGACAATACATTGATTATGGAGAAAGAAATAGCGCAATTTAGAGTAGAAGTTTTTGATAATTTAAATCAACCAATAAATGACTTAAATTATAAGATAATATGCGAAAATGAAAATGTAACAATCGAAAAAGAGTTTTCTTCAATCTTAATTTCATCAGTTGAAAACTGCCAACTTTATTTAATTTTTAATGATTTAAACTTTACTTTTTTATTGAATGTAACAACAGCTTTTAAATGAAAAATGTATCAAAAAAGACCTTGCAAGCAAGGTCTTTTCCGACGGCTAATTTTTTAACTTAGGAGAAAGCCGTCTTATATGTACCTGACTTTCGTCAGTTACAGGTATATAATAGCATAACAATAAAAATATGTAAAGTATTTTTGTAAAATATTTTACAAAATTTAAATTTTTTTTATAAAATCCATAAATTAGATATTTTTGAATACAAAAAGAGCATAAAAAACAGAAAAATTAGCCTTTTTTATGAAAAATATGCCGAATTTAATATATTTTAAATAAATTCAATTGTTTTTTGATTTTTGCGCTAAAATAAAATACACAGACGCAATATAAAATTTTTTGATATTAAAACAAAAAGATACTGAATTGGGCATGAAAGGAATATCAATATAATTGAAGACAAAAAATAAAAAAAGTTTGGAATAATTCCAAACCAATATGGTAGCCTCTAGGAGAATCGAACTCCTGATTCCGCCGTGAGAGGGCGGCGTCTTAACCGCTTGACCAAGAGGCCATATTTTTAAGTAACATTTGAATTATATCAAATCATTTTCCAAAAATCAAGTGTTTTATTTATTTTTTTAATTTTATTTTGTTTTTAATTAAAATTGGGTTATACTATATAAGTATTAAACTTATTTTATGAGGTTTTTATGTTTGGTAAAAAAATAAAGATCGGGGTCGCTTTTGGCGGCGGCGGTGCAAGAGGTTTCACACACCTTGGCGCAATCAAAGCTTTTGAAGAGTTTGGCTTGAATTTTGATTTTATTGCAGGGACAAGTGCTGGCAGTCTTGCTGGTGCTTTTTATGCTGCAGGTTATAGTTTTAAAGAAATGTATAATATTATAAAAGATATTAAAGAAAAGGATATAAGAAAAAACTTAATTCCATTTACGCCTTCAAAGCTTGATGCCTTGGGGGAAATAGTAATCAAAAGTCTTGGAGATATAAATATTGAACAGCTTCCAAAGCCATTTGCTGCTGTTGCTGTGGATATTAAGACCACGAAAGAAGTTTGTTTTGCAAAAGGCAATCTTGCAAAAGCTGTTATGGGAAGTTGCGCTGTGCCAGGAGTTTTCCAGCCTGTTGTTTATGACAACATGATTTTATGTGATGGTGGGCTACAAAATACCATCCCAGCAGATATTCCAAAATATTTTGGTTGTGATTATGTAATTTCTATTGATGTGAATAAGTCGCGTACTTATGGTACTGACAGCACCAAAATTTTGGATGTTCTTTCATGTTCTATAAGAATTTTGATGAAAAGTAACGCTGTGCGTGGTTATGTAAATTCTGACCTCGTGATAGCGCCAGAAACTAAGAGATTTAAGTCCACAAGGACAGATGGCATGGAAGAAATGATAGAAGAAGGATATAAAGCAACTATTGATGTTATGCCACAAATTATGGAAATATTTAATAAGAGAAAGGGTGTAAAAGTTAAGCCAGTAAATAAAGATATTATTTTTATAAGATAAACTAAACAAAGGTATGATTAAGAATAAACGAAAGAAACTTAAAGATAAAATAAAAGAATCAGCATTGGTGACAAGCGAGTTTTATATTAAACTTGCTTTTACTATATTTTTTGTTGGACTTTATCTTTTGATTTTCTTTTTATGTGACGGAATAACATTTTTTGAGCCTGCAAAATATTCCAGCAAGTATAAAAATGAAGAATTTCAAGTGCATGTAATTGATGTTGAAAATGGTGATGCATTTCTTATAAAATTGCCAAACAAAAAGACTTTAATGATTGATTGTGGTGAAGAAAAATATTATAGAAATGTTTCCTCATATATCAAACAATATTTTTATTATGAAAAGCTTAACCAAATTGATTATTTTATTTTAACGCATGCAGATAGTGACCATATAGGCTCTGCAGCAAAGATTATCAATGATTTTAATGTAAAAACTTTGTATAGGCCAAAGCTTTATTCAAATTATGAAGTTGAAAATGATTTGATTGTAGAAGATTATAATTTAGAAATAAGTGATATCTATAATGAAGTCATAAAAAGTGCTTATAAGAAAAAATGTGAAATTCAGTTTAACGAAAGGGGAAAATCTATCAATATAGAAGGTTGCAAAATTGATTTTCTTTCTCCCCAAAATGATAGTTATTCGGTAGATAACAACTACAGCGCAGTAATTATGCTGACTTATAATGAAAAGAAATTTTTGTTTACTGGTGACATTGATGAGAGCATTGAAAAAGTTTTGATAGATGAATTTGGCAAAACTTTGAAAGCAGATGTTTTGAAGGTGGCACATCACGGCTCGTCAACCTCATCTTCACAAGCATTTCTTGAAATAGTAAATCCTGAATATGCAATTTTATCGGCAAGTGGACATAGCTCAATCTTACCAAATTTTGATGTTGTAAATAGAATAAAAGACAACGATATAAAAATATTGGCAACAGCAGATTGTGGAAATTTCGCTATGAAAGTTAATAACGATAAAATTGAATATTATATTGCAGAAAAGTCTGATAATCATTTAGTGCTTATTTTGTCAATTTTTATAATTTTAACATTTATTATATGGAGAGACCCTTTTAATATTATAAATAAGCCAAGATTTAAAAATAAATAATAGTCAAAGCATTGTACATTATTAAAAATTATGCTAGAATAAGATATGACTGAAAATCAGACCAAAATCAATATATTAGTTGTTTCTTTGAATGACAAGTTTTGCAAGAATGTCGCGACTCGTTTAGCAGATAAGCTAGATATGTTTGTTGCAGATTGTCAGCAGATGATTATTTATGAGCTTACCAATCCAAAGCAGGTTTTAGAAAAATGTGGCTTTGAATATCTTTTAAAGAGAGAGCGAAGTGTTATGAAACATTGTTCAGAATTTTATAACACTGTTATGTCTATTGATTTTGAGCTTTTTAAGGAGTTTTACGAACATTTTGATAAATCAATCATTGTCTATTTGAGATTGCCTGAAGAGAAAACTTCAAAAGTGGCAAACAAGATTGATTATGAGGTGAGAGACAATCTTTTAATGCAAAAGTCGCATATAGTGGTTGAACTTGATAAATGTTTGGTAATTCAATCTGTAAAAAATATTATTGCTGAATTAGGAGATTTTTATGAAAATTGCTGATAAGACCTTAAATTATGTAAAATCTATTACTGCTCAATCAATTTCCAATGCTGGAAGTGGTCATTCAGGCGCTTCGCTTGGAGTGAGCGCAATGATGCTTGCACTTTTTAAAGATCATTATAATTTTGATATTTCTGATACTGATTTTTTAAATAGAGATAGATTTGTATTATCTGCTGGACATGCTTGCCCAGTTTATTACACTTTACTTTCTTTATTTGGCTTTGATGTTTCTCTTCAAGACCTTAAAAATTTGAGGGTGTTAGGCTCAAAAACACCAGGCCATCCAGAACATCATACAACTGATAGCGTGGAAGTTTCCACAGGACTTTCAGGACAGGGGGTTGCAAACGCTGTTGGAATGGCTATAGCTCAAACTATTATGGCAGAGCGATTTAATAGTGTAGGTTTTCCTATAATCAACCATCACACCTATTGTCTTGCGGGAGATGGATGTCTTATGGAAGGCGTTGCACAGGAAGCTTGCTCACTTGCTGGAAATTTAAATCTTAATAAACTCATTCTTCTTTATGATTCAAATGATGTAACTATGGATGGAAGTTTGTCGCTTGTAAATAAAGAGAATGTTACCAAAAAATTCAAAGCAATGGGCTGGAATGTAATCCGTTGCAATAATGGAAACAGCTATGAAGCTTGTTCAAAAGCTATCGGCAAGGCTAAACGTTCTGATAAGCCAACAATAATTATTTTTAAGACTACAAGTGGCATAGGCACATCAAAGGAAGGCACATCTTCAATTCATGGCGTGGCTCTTAATAGTGATGAGCTTAAGATTTTCAATAAAAAAATGGGCGTTTATGAAAATTTTTATGTGCCAAACGATGTTCGTGATTGGTGTATGGCAAGCTCACGAATGGGCAAACTTAATCACGAAAAATGGAATCAAAATTTAGCGGTTTATGCAAATTCAAATCCAGAGCTTTACAGGCAATTTACCAACTTTTTTGACAAGAAAAAAATTGATATGGACAAGCTTGCAAGAAATTCTTACAAGTGGGAGGGGATGTCTGGACGAGAGCTTAATAAGATTATCTTAAACGAAATTTGTGAAAAACTTCCACAGTTAGTTGGAGGTACTGCTGATGTTGCTCAGCAAAGCAGTTGCTTTTTGGACAATGCGGGCAATTATAATATTGGAAATAGACGAGGAAGAAATATTCATTTTGGAGTGCGTGAGCATTCAATGGGGGCTATTATAAATGGAATAAGCCTGTATGAAGATTTTATTCCTTATTGTGCGACTTTCTTGAGTTTCTCAAGTTATATGTTGCCAGCTGTGCGTATGGCTGCATTTATGAATTGCAATTCAATATTTTTCTTTACACATGACAGCATTTGTGTAGGCAAAGATGGCCCAACACATCAGCCTATTGAAGAGCTTGGAAATTTAAGGTCAATCATTGGTCTTACTACTTTTAGACCATGTGATGGAAATGAGCTTATGGCTGGCTATAAGCATTATTTAACAGCTGGCGGACCTGTTGCTTTTATCCTTTCTAAACAGCCTATGGAGGTTGTGGACGGGAAGTTTAAAGAAGCTGAATTTGGCGGTTATATTTTAAAACCTGCAAGAAAGGACGCTGACATTGTTATTTATGCGACAGGCAGTGAGGTGTCACTTGCATTATCGGTTGCAAATGAGCTGATGAAAAAATATGATGTTAGTGTGGTTTCAATGCCAAGTATTGAAATTTTTGAAAAACAATCAACTGTTTATAAAAATAAAGTGCTTCAAAAGGGTGCTTCATTAAGAGTTGCCATTGAGGCTTCAAATGACGCTACTTGGTATAAATACCTTGGAGATGATGGTCTTTTTATTGGTGTAGAAGATTATCAAGGCAGCGGAGACGGAAAGGAAGTTTATTCTAAAGCAGGTTTTAATGTTAAGGAAATAGTAAGAAAAATCACCAGAAAAATGACAAAATCTTTTAATTAAATAGAAGCTTGATTTATTGTAAATGACAATATAAATAGTTAAAAATAATTCGAGTGATTTCGACAAAAATGCATATTATATGACACAATATTAAATTCATTAAAAGTCATCTCTTTGTATAATATATAAAGAGGTGATTTTTATGTTTAATAAGAAAAGTATTGTTTTAAACGGTGTTGACAATTCTTCTCAAAAGGCTGTATTAACTTTAGAGTGTGACGGACAGATGGCCAAAGGCAGATTAAGGCTTTATAATTTTGGCACAGAGCCAAAGGGAATTATAAGTTTAGGCTTATATCAAGATGGAAAGGTTGCAAAAGCAGGGCTTATAAGATGCTCGCAAATGCTTTATACTTTTGCCTGTCAAATAGACAAAATAAGCAATGATTTTTCATGTGCTGTGATAAATTTTGTCAATGGTGAGCCAAGTCCAATATTATATGGCACTGTAGAAGGTTTTTTGGATCAAGATGAAATATTTACGCAGGTGATTGACAAGTTGAAAGATGCAGACTCTGTTGAGAAAATTGAAGAAACACTTGATGAATATGGTGTAGAATATGATGATGAGCTTAAAGAGGAAATTGAAGAAGAGATTGACAAGTGCCTTGAAATTGAAGAAAATTCTTGCGGAGATTGTGAAAATTGTATTTATAAAAGATATTATCTTGAAAATTCAAATTTGCAAGAATTATCTTTAAAACATGAAGTATTTCAAGATGATAATGTGGAAGATGAGCAAGAGGGTGAGGAAGAAGAAAAATACACACATTTTTATCAAGAAATGAAACCGCAAATTGATAAACTTTTTGCAGACAATCCAAGTGAAGAATATTTGGAAAAGTTGTTGCCAAATTCAAAATGGGTCAAAGTAAATATTGATGAAGATTTAAATTATTATGTGCTTGGGCTTATTTATGAAGGAGAGAAGTTGCTTTATATTTGTTATGGCGTGCCAGGTGTTTATCAAAAGATGGCGCCAAGAGAGCTTTCAGGCTTTCCAATTTGGTTTCCACTAGAAGAGGCGAAGCCTCAAGGATTTGGATATTGGCTTTCATATCAAGATGCTGAAAGTGGCGAAAGCGTAAAAGCAATAGTTGTTTAAGGGTGAAAAATGAAATTGTTTATGTTGATATGTTTTGTTCTATTAACTCTTATGCTGCTATTTTTAGCTGTATATTTGATTGTTGGGGCAATTCTTTATCGTTTGATATTGACTCGAAAGGGCAAAATGTTGAAAAAAATTGAAGCTTTATTTGAAAATGATAAAGAAGAAGGAATTTTTGACAGAGATTTTAAAAAAGTTTCAATTACAAGTGCAGATAATCTCAAACTTTGTGGTTTTTATAAAGACAATAGTTGCGGAAGGGTTGTGCTTCTTGTTCATGGCTATGGTGGCAATCATAGACACATGGCAAAATATGTTAAACTTTTTGAAAAGAAAGGTTATGATATTTTAGCTATTGATATGCGCTCTCATGGAGAAAGTGAGGGAAGAGATATAACTATGGGGCAAAAAGAAAGTGAAGATTTAAAGCTTTGGATAGAAAAACTATTGCAGTTAAAAAATCACTATAAGATTGTTTTGTTTGGTGTATCTCTTGGTGCAAGCAGTGTATGTCTTGCTGCTGGTGAACAGCTTCCAAGTAATGTTGTTCTTGCTATTGAAGATAGCGGTTTCGATAATGCTGATAAAGAGCTTAAATTTATGTTTTTGCAACATAAAATTATGTCAAAACTTTGTTATAATATTTTTTATAATTACACAAAAAAGTCGCAAGAGCTTGATTTGAAAAAGGTTGATGTGACATCAAAGATTAAAAACAGCCGATTGCCAATTTTGTTTATTCATGGTGACAGTGATAAAATTGTGCCCACTGAAATGGTTTATAATTTATCATCACAGGTGCCAGATAATAGAAAAGATGTATATATCGGAAAAAATAGTGGACATGTGGGCTCATATAAAAACAATGCATATGAATACGAAAGAGTGGTCAATAGCTTTCTTTCAAAATATAACATGTAATTCTATTTACTTTTATTGACATTTTTTTAATAATAGACTATAATTAAAATAGAAGAGAGGTGTTATATGGAAAAAAGAATTTTGACTGGAAGAGATGGTGCAGAAGACCTTGAAGTGACTTTTGAAGAAGTTGATTTTATAGGTGCTGCAGATAAAATGGCATTACTTGCAGAGGTTTCTGACTTAAAATTTGTAAAGGCAAAAAAGGAAGCTGTTGTTAAAGCTTGGCCTGCAACATTGGGTGAAAAGGTTGTTACTCGTCCAGGTGTAATTATAGATGGAAAGGAATATTCTTTTGATGAAACTGAAAGCACGGTGACTCAAAAAGATGTTGACAATAAATGTATGCTTGTAAGAAACCCAGACGGCGAAGTTTATATGGTAAAAGGTGAAAAGTTTGCAAAACTTTACGAAAAGGTAGATGATACAACTTACAAGACAGCAGGGGATGCAAAATCTTTTGTGACAACTACTAGAGATGTCTGCTTTAAAGCTTCTTGGGGAGAAATGCAATATTCACCAAGAGGGTCAAAACTTTGCGTAAGTGAAAATGGAGATATTTATTCAATCACCAATATGGCTTTTCAAACTACTTATAAAGAAGTTGAACAAGAAGCTTTTGATGAGGATGAGACAGAACTTTAATATGATAAAAGAGCAAAATTTACTTGCTCTTTTTTATTTAAATTAAAAAAAAATTAATAACCTATTTATTTTTATTGTTTATTATGTTATAATAAGGCTATGGAAATAAGAGAAATTTTAAAACAAGAAAAAAAGCAATTAAAGCGTTGTGAACATGTGCTTACAAACGCTAAAGTTTTATACTGGAAAAATGATTATAAAATAGAAAAAGCTGATTTGACCATAGAAGAAAATGAGGAACTTGTAAATAGAATTATTCTAAGACATAAGATTGGCGAGCTTAATAAAGCAATCAATGGTGCTCTTGTGCAGCGTTTGCAAAAGGCAACACTCGATCCAAAGCCATATATGAAAAATTATTGGAATGAGATTATTGAAGGTTTTGCAAACACAAAAAATGCTTATACGACACCAACAGCTTTTCAAGAGACTTTTTTGACAGATAAAAATTCAAAGCTTTACAGAAAATTCCCTGATTGTCTTGCTGAAGGGTGTATGCAAGATTATATAAAATATTTGAAATATTATTTAAACAGCTTAAGACAATATGGTCATAAGGTTGCTATAGAAAAGACAAAAAGTCGTTTTGCAAATGATGAAAGCATGAAAGCTTATTACAAGCAGCCAGCTCTTCCAGAAAACTGGGCTGATATTTATAAACAAATTCAGTTTTTAAAGAATAGAGAAAAATTGTTTGATGATCAAAATGCTGAATCTGAAAATTCATTATAAACAAAAAAACTAGGAATGTTACCTAGTTTTTTATTTTTTAATTATTTGATTTTGATTTTGCTTCAAGAATACTGAAATCATTTATTGCTTGATTTTTTTGTTTTTCAAGAAGCTCCGTCTTACCTTTTTCAAAGGTTATTTGAAATCTTCTTTCGCCCTTTAGGAAATCAAAATAGGCTTCATCTTTCATTTCGCTTGAAAGCTCTAATTTGTTTTCAGTAGGGTTGAATTTATATAATGTCCAGTATCCACATTCAACAGCTTTTGCCGTTTCATTCATCATATTTGCAAGCTCAAAGCCCTGATTTATGCAAGGGGCATAGGCTATTATTATACTTACGCCTTTATATTCTTGCGCTTCTTTAATTGTCTTGATTGTATGATTCATGTCGCCGCCAAGCGCAACTTGGCCTACAAAGACATCTTTATAGGTTAGTGCAATTTGTCCTAAATTCTTTTTTGCCACCTTTTTGCCGCTGTCAGCAAATTTAACACTTGCACCTGTTGGGGTTGCTTTACTTGCTTGGCCGCCTGTATTTGAATAACTTTGATTGTCAAGCACCAATATGTTGACATCTTCGCCACTTGCCAGTACATGATCAAGCCCACCAAAGCCGATGTCATCAGCCCAGCCATCTCCACCTATAATCCAAACTTTTTTGTTGCTGTTTTGGTTGAATTGACTGCCAAGTTTAATTCCAAGACCAAATTCGGCATTATCTTCAAATAGGCTGTTTGCCCAGAAAATTCCACCATTCTCATCCTTGCCATAAGGGCAGGCTCCAAATGTTCCGCCATAAATTGATGAGCAGCCAGTTGCATTTGCTATCATCATATTGCTTCCATTAAGCATAGTGAGAATTTTTATATATGGAGTTTCACCGCAACCAGCGCAGGCTCCAGAAAATTCAAATAAACTGTCATTAAACTGCAAGCCTTTTGCCATAGCAGGTGAAAATAGTGATTGCTTTTCTCTTTTAAGTTGAATTTCTTCCTTGAAAGCTTTATTTTTTTCTTCATAAACTTCTTCTGTGCCTACCATTTGCAAAGCTTTATTGATAGCAGGGCAGGTGTTTGCGCAAACTCCACAACCACTGCAATCGTCAGGAGAGAGCAAAACTTTGTAAGATTTTCCATTCAAGCCTATCGCCTTAACAAAATCTTCTTTTGCTATATCTGTGTCAATTAAGATAGCTTTAAGGGCTGAATGAGGGCAGGCTATTACGCATCTACCGCATTGAATGCAATTTTCTTTTATCCAGTTTGGAAGTCTTGATGCGATGCCTCTTTTTTCATATTGGCTTGTTGCAAGAGGTGTAGAGCCGTCGGCTTCAAACTTTGAAACTTTAATTTTGTCTCCCTCAAGATTTTTGATTGGCACCATGATATCATTATAAAATTTGTCATCATACTTAGCATTGTCTTTAATATAATCTTTGCCAACAAGCTTTGAAACATCAACTTCGCTTGCTGAAGACAACGCCATTTTCATTGCTGCCAAGTTTTTGTCAATTACTGCTTGACCTTTGATGGCAAAGGTTTTTTCTATTGACTTTGTTATATTTTTGATTATATCATCATCATTTAAAAGTTTTGCACACTTAAAGAGCGCTGTTTGCATGATAATATTTATCTTGCTGCCCAGTCCATTTTCGCGTGCTATCTTTTGTCCATCAATTACATATAATTTTGCTTTTTGAGTTTGAAGTTTTTCCACATAGTTTTTAGGTAAAACTCTGCCAATTTCTTCATTACTGAAAATTGTGTTTAAAAGCACAACGCCATTTTCTTTTAATCCGTCAAGGCAGTCATATCTTGTGACAAAAGAGGAATTGTTTATTGAAATAAGGTTTGCATTCTTGACAAGATATTCACTTTTTATAGGTTTGTCTGAAAGGCGAAGGTGAGATATTGTCAAACTGCCAGATTTTTTTGAGTCATACTCAAAATAACCTTGAACATATTTGTCATAATTTTCACCCAAAATTTTTATTGTTGATTTGCTTGAAGAAACTGAGCCATCAGAGCCAAGTCCGAATATTTTTATTGCGAAGCTGTCTTCATAATTTTTGATTTTTTCAAGCGGAAGAGAAGAGTTGAACATGTCATCATCAATCCCTACAGTAAACTCATCTTTTGGTGAGAACTCTTCCATATTCTTATAAACAGCAGCAATGCATTGTGGAGTGAAATCTTTTCCTCCAAGACCATATCTTCCACCAATTATATTGATATTGTTGAAAGCTTTTAATGCACTTACTACATCCAGATAAAGAGGGACTTTTGCACCATTCTCTTTTGTTCTATCAAGCACAGTTATGGTTTTCACTGTCTTTGGAAGTGCTTTTATAAACAAATGCACTAAGAAAGGACGATATAATCTTACTTTAATAAGACCAATTTTTTCCTCTTTATGATTTTCAATATATTCTTCTATGCTTTGACATGAAGAGCCCATTGCTACGATTATCTTTTCCGCATTTAAATTCCCCACGAATTCAAATGGCTGATAGCTAACACCTGTAAGATTTTTGATTTTTTTGAAGATTTCGTCAATATTTTCTTCAATTTTGTTATATTTTTCGCTATTTCGCTCACGATTTTGGAAAAATACATCAGGATTTTGGGCTGTGCCAAATTGTTTATCTTGATAAGATGAGATAAATTCTTGAGGAAGATTGCCAAGCATTTCTTTCAATTCTTCATCTTCAAATACCTTGATTTTTTGATATTCATGGCTTGTTCTAAATCCGTCAAAGAAATGCAAAACTGGAAGTGAGCACTTAAGTGCAAGCATGTGTGCAGCTGCTGACATGTGAGCTGCTTCTTGAACAGAATTTGAGCCAAGCATTATAAAACCTGTGCTTCTTACAGCCATGATGTCACTATGGTCACAAAATATTGAAAGAGCGTGACTTGCAACAGCTCTTGCAGCGACATGAATTACGGCAGGCAGGCATTCACCAGCAAGTTTATACATATTTGGAATCATCAAAAGCAAACCTTGGCTTGAAGTAAAAGTGCTTGAGAGGGCATGTGAAGCCAATGCTCCATGCATAGTGCCAGCAACGCCTCCTTCACTTTGCATTTCAATCATTTTTACATCTTGTCCAAATATATTTTTCTCACCTTTGCTTGAAAGCAATGATGCATGCTCAGCCATTGGGCTTGAAGGTGTTATTGGATAGATTGGTACAACCTGCGATAATTTATAAGCTACGCTTCCTACAGCTGAAGAAGCATCTGTAATAATTGTTTTCATAAAATAAACTCCTAAATTAAAGTATATAATTTTTATTGAAATATGTCAATAAAATTGAGTTAACTATATAGGCTTATTATATAGCCCGCAAAAATAGGTTGACATTTTTGTAAAAATTAAATACAATATGTGCTATGAAAAGAATACTTTTATCAATTGAATACGATGGTACAGCCTATAGCGGTTGGCAAAAACAACCAAATCAAAAAACGGTGCAAGGCGAAATTGAAAATGCAATTTTAAGAAGCATTGGAGAAGAAGTCGAAATCTTTGGAAGTGGGCGGACAGATGCTGGCGTTCATGCAATAAATCAATCTGCACATTTTGATTTAAAAGCGCCTGTTCCAATTTCAAAACTTGCAGATGTTTTAAATAATGCGTTGCCTGCTGATATAGCAATTAAAAGAGCTTGTGAAGTAGACGCTGATTTTCATGCTCGCTTTTCTATAAAAAGAAAAATATATCAATATAGAATTTATAATTCGGTGCAAAAAGATGTTTTTTTGGCGAATAGGGCTGCATGGGTAAGAAAACCGTTGGACGTTAATAAGATGAATGAGGCAGCTGGGCTACTTATAGGTAGTCATGATTTTAAGGGGTTTTGTTCGGCAAACACCTGTGTAAACGATTTTGTAAGAACAATTTATGATTTGCAAGTTGAAAGAGAAGGCGATTTTGTTTATATTACTGTAAGCGGAAGCGGTTTTTTGTATAATATGGTGAGAATAATTTCAGGTACCCTTGTCGATTACGCATTGAATAAATTGTCATTGGATGACATTGAAATTGCTTTAAAAAGCGGGCTTCGTTCTCATTCTGGACAAACTATGTCAGCGTGTGGGTTATATTTAAAAGACACAATATATGACCTTTAAAAATGATAAAAAATAATTAAGGCTTTGCAAAATAATTGATTTTTGTTTAAGCATGTGATAAAATAAAAAAGATTGGAGATATTTATGTTCACTGATGAAAATTTGAAAGATTTATGGTTTAAATTTTTTACTAAACATGGGTTTAAGAAGATTGATGGATATTCAATTATTCCAGAAAATGACCCAACTGTATTATTTACTACTGCAGGCATGCATCCACTTGTGCCTTTTCTTTTGGGAGAGCCACATCCAAGTGGAAACAGAATATGTGATGTGCAAAGATGTATAAGAACAAATGACATTGACAGTGTAGGTGATGATTGGCATCTGACTTGTTTTGAAATGCTTGGAAACTGGTTTTTAGGTGATTGCCCAAAGGAAGAAATGATAAAGTTGTCCTTTGAATTTTTGACAAGCCCAGAATATTTGGGACTTAAAAAAGAAAATCTTGCAACAAGTGTTTTTGCTGGAGATGAAACTGCTCCTCGTGACGAAATTGCTTGTAATGCATGGAAAGCTTGTGGAATTGACAAGGTGTTTTTCTTTGGGAAAGAAGACAACTGGTGGGCTTTAGGTGGTGGAATAGGCCCTTGTGGTCCGGACAGTGAAATGTTTCTTGTTATGGATAAGCCAGATTGCTGTGAAGATTGCTCGCCAACTTGCAATTGCGGAAAATATGTTGAAATTTGGAATGATGTTTTTATGCAATACAATGTAAAAGAGGCTGGACAAAAGGCTGAAAAGCTTGCAAGACCAAACATTGATACTGGAATGGGGCTTGAAAGAACGGTGGCTATTTTAAATGGCGCAAAAAGTGTTTATGATACAGGTTGCTTAAAAAATGTCATTGATTTTATCGGTCAAAATGCAAAACTTGGTTATGATAACGATGAAAAAGCAAAGAGATATTATAGAATTATAACCGACCATTTGAGGTCTTCAGTATTTATTTTAGGGGATGCAAGAGGTGTTACGCCTTCAAATGTTGGTCAAGGTTATATTTTAAGAAGATTTATAAGAAGAGCAATCAATTGTGCAAGATATATTGGCCTTGATTGTGGAAAGTTTGCTGAAATTGTTGACATATATGTGGATAAATATGGAAAGTATTACGAAGATATAGCAGCAAGACGAGATTATGTAAAAGACGAACTTATAAAAGAAGTTGAAAAGTTTTCAAAAGCTCTTGAGGAAGGACATAAAGAGTTTGAAAAGGTTATAAACGGTATTGAAAAACATAAACAATTTGCAGCTCAAACAGGAGAAACTGTTGAAAATAAATTGAGCGGAAAGGCAGTGTTTAGGCTTTATGATACATTTGGCTTCCCTTTTGAATTGACAAAGGAATTGGCTGAAGAGCGTGGATACAGCGTTGATGAAAAAGAATTTGAAGAGAAATTTAAAGAGCATCAAGAAAAATCAAGACAGGCTGCTGCAGGCCAGTTTAAAGGCGGTCTTGCTGACAGCTCAAAACAAAGTGCTTATCTTCATACAGCGACCCATCTTTTGCTTGCTGCACTTCAGAAGAAATATGGCTTTGATGTAAAGCAGAGAGGGTCAAATATAACACCTGAAAGACTTAGATTTGACTTCAATCTCGACCATAAAATGACAAAAGAAGAGCTAGATGAAATTGAAAAATTTGTTAATGATGCCATTGCTCGTGCCATTCCTGTCGAATGCAAAGTGATGAGTTTGGAAGAAGCAAAAGAAAGTGGGGCAGAAGGTATATTTGCAAGCAAGTATGGTCAGGAAGTAAAGGTTTACACTATAGGTGACGTAAGCAAAGAAATATGCGGTGGCCCTCACGCAGAAAATACTAGCCAGTTGCATCACTTCAAAATTATTAAAGAAGAGTCTTCTTCAAGCGGTATTAGAAGAATAAAAGCGGTGATTGACTAGTAAAATATTTTAATTTGTACAAAAATTTTAAATATTTATTGTGTTTTACTTTTATATGTGTTACAATATAAAAAAAGGAGGCGGATGTGGCAAAAGGTAATGTTAAAAAAGGTTTCGCGACCTATATTGTTATATTATTCATGGCAATTGTTGCAGCGTTCTTTATTTTAGTGGCCATTATGCTTTTTTCACCATTTAAAAGCATTTTAGGTTTTAAATATTTCATCTATAGAGATGAGGTGAAAATTAAAGAGGTAGAATTTGAAAAAGAAAAGCAAAGGCTTGATTTCTCAAATTTGAAGAAAATTACAATAAATTGCGGCTTTGCTGATGTTAAAATTGAAAAACGAAGCCTTGACAATTGTTATATTCAAATAGAAAACAATTGCTCTGGCTTTGCAAGAGAAGATATGGATACAGACTTTGTAAGCGAGGTGAATTATACTTCTTCTGCAAAGGATGAAATTTCTGTTAAAATAAGAGAGCCAGAAGGTTTTGTATATTTCAATAAAGGTATTGTTATCTCGCTTTTGGTGCCTCAACAAATTAAAACATCTTTTGAAAACACTGTTGTTGATATTACAAACACAGACGGTACAGTCTATATTGGAAACCAATTTGAGCAAGATAATACAACTTCAGGAAGTTATGATTTTTCACTTGCATTCAAATCTTTGAATATTAAAAATAAAAATGGAAAAGTTTTGGTTTATGCAAATAACCAGCTTCCAGAAGGCAAACAATTTGTTACAGACAAAATGTTTGTAAAAACAAACAATGGTGACATTGAAGTGCGCCGTGATTTAACTATAAATGATTTCAGTTTATATGCTTCAAAAGCAAGAATTACTTTTAATTCAATTTATGTTAAAAATGCTAAGTTTGATTTAGGTAATTCAGATTTTGTTGCTACACGCATTAAAGTAGATGATGGACAGAGTCCAGAGTCTGCTGTAAATGAAGTTGACCTTATAATTGATGGGGGATATTTTACTCTTGGTGAAATGATAGGCTCATTGTCAACAAATGAGATGACAAGAGATATGGGGCGTGCAACAATTAAAATTAGAAAAATCACAGGAAATATCAGTTTCCCAAATGCAAATAATGCACGCATAACAATTGATGAAACAGCAAATAATTCACAAATACTTATTCGTGGAAAAGATAGCACAATCAAATTAAACAAATTTACAAGTAAAGCTTGGCTTGAAACAACTGGTGGAAGCGTAAGCGTAAATGCAGGTTTTAATGATACCAGTGACCAATCTGCGACAATGACACCTTATTTGAATGTAAAAACTTATTCAGGTGCAATCAATGTGGTATATAACTGTCAAAAACTCAGAAGTGGTGGAATTGACCTTCTTACTACAAATGGAGCTGTAAATTTGAAAGTAAGAAACACTTTGTCTTATTATTTGATGGTTGTTAATACAAGCAATGTTGCCAGAGATGGAAAGAATGTTTCTGTTGAAGGCTTTGACAGTGATGTGACATTCCCATTAAAAATACAAAATGGCTCATCAGCGCCAACTGATACTATTAAGATTATGTCAAATAAAAATGTTAAAGTTTCACTTATATAATCAAATGAGAACATATTGAAATCAATATGTTCTTTTTCTTGCTTTTTGTGTGATTATTAGTTATACTAAAAATAATAAGGTTACATATTAAAAAACTTTTAAATTATACTTAATTTTTAGGGTGGAAACATGAAAATATTACATATAGCAGATGTTCATTTAGGGGTTAAAATAAACAAACTGCCAAAAGATAAAAGCGCATTGATGAAAGATGAAATGATTTTTGAATTTAACAATTTATTCGAAAATGCAAATTCATTCGATATAATTTTGATATGCGGTGATTTATTTAATTCAAAACAAGTTTCAATGAAACTTCTAAAAAGCTTTTATGATGCGGTCAAGAGCTTTGGTAAGCCAGTTTTATATGTTGAAGGAAATCATGATGAAAAATTTATTTTTGATGAAAGTAAGCCTTCAAATTTTATTGTTTTAAACAATTCATATAATTGCTTTACTTTAAATGGCGTTAATTTTTATTGTGACAGTGATATCGAAAAATTAAATAAAGAAGAGACCAATGTTTTGCTGTTGCATGGCAATATTGATAATTCTATTGACAGAGATTATGTCGATATAAATCAATATGCTCAGCTTGGCTTTAATTATATTGCACTTGGTCATATACATCAATTTCAAAAAAGAAAGATTTCAGACACCTTGACAGCCTATTCTGGAAGCCTTTTTTCATGCGGTTTTGATGAGTGTGGAGATAAGGGTTATATAAGTGTTGACATTGATGAAAATAAGCAGGTTACGGCAGAGTTTGTGCCTTTTGCTAAAAGGCGATTTATAATATGTCAATGTGATATAACTGGTTTTGGCATAAATAATGATGTAATCAAGGCAATAAATTTAAAATTTGAAGCAAATGATGTAAAAAAAGAGGATATTATAAGAGTTGTTTTGAAGGGAAGGGTTTTGGAAGATAACAACATTTCAGTGCCTTTTATTAAAAATTATTTTGAAGATTATTTTTATATTGAAATCGAAAATCAAACTACACTTGAAATTGATTTTGACAAGATTAAGAGTGAAAAATTGTCATTTAAATATGAATTTATAAATTTGGTTGAAAATAGTGAATTATCAGAAGATGAAAAAAATGCTGTTTGCAGAATTGGCATTGAAGCACTTAAAGGGGAGGACTTATCAATATGAAATTAGATAAACTCCATATAGACAATTTTGGCAAACTTCAAAATTTGGATTTAAACTTTAATGAAAATTTTAATCAGATAATCGAAGAAAATGGCTGGGGCAAAACCACACTATCAGTTTTTATTAAAGCCATGTTTTTTGGCATGCCTTCTGCAAGAGAAAATATAAAGGCTGAGCGAAAAAAATATATGCCATGGCAGGGCGGCAATTTTGGCGGAAGCATTGAATATACGACTAAAGAAGGCAGTTTTAGGCTTATAAGATATTTTGGCAAGACACCTGAAGGTGACTCATTGCAGCTTATAGATCTTGCTACAAATAAGATTTGTTCACCATTGAAAATAGAGATTGGTGAGGAAATATTTGGTGTAGGCAGAGAAACCTTTGAAATGACGGCTTTTTTTCCACAGCTGAATTTCTTAAGCTCTACAAATTATAAAATAAGTGCAAGCGTTCTTGGGCTTGATAAGTTTAAATATGACCTTGCCAATTTGACTCAGGCGGTTGATTTGATTAAGAAAAGAGTTTCTGTTTTGAAAAAAGAAAAGCCAAGAAATGAAGAAATCGTAAGCATGAAGCGTGAAATAGAAGGCTTAAATACAGAGTTGACTGCGCTTGGCACTAAATTGCAAGAATTTAAAATACAAGCTAAAGAAAAAGATGAGGTTATTAAACGATTATCTGTTCAACAAAGTCAATTGGCAGAACAGGTTGAATTGGCAGATAAACTTGCTCAAACTAAGAAAAATCTAGAGTCTGATTTACTTGCTAAAAGTGATTATTTAAATAGTTTATTATTGCAAATTGATAACATAAGAAAAGAAAAAAATGAAATAATTCACAATAAAGGAATAAATAAGTTTGCTATACCATTTTTGACTGCAGGTGGGACAGCAATTTTAGCAGTGTTTATTATGCTGGGCGTATTTAATATTTTATCACTTGCAATATCAATTGTGACATCAGTTTCTTGGGCTGCTTTAGTTGTTGTGGCTATTGTGCTGCTTCTAAAGTTTAAACCTGTGGGGCGAGATGATAAAATCAAAATAGAAGAATATAAGAAACAAGAAAAAGAAATTGAAAATAATGTCGAAATATTGAAAGCTTCAATAGAGACAATAAAATCAAGTCTTGAAAATTACAGTGAAATAGAGAGTCCAAGTTTGGAACAGTATAATGTGATTAAAGAACAGCTTTATAATGAAAAAATAGAAAATATGCAAATTTCAATAGATTATAAAAATGTTCAGCGTGATTACGATGCAATCTTGGAAAAATATGAAAACTTACAAGAAGAATTGAAAACAAAAGAAAGCCTCATTGAAGAAATTCAGAAGAAAATAGAGCTTTTGCTTCAAACAAAAAGCTTTTTGATGAAGGCAAATGAAAATGTTTCCAGCAGATTTATTCAGCCTGTAAACAGTGCCATGAGCGAAATTTTAGGTAAGCTGAATATGAGAGGACGTGAATTTTTGGTAGATACAGATTTCTCAATAAAAGAGAAAACTGAAACTGGCATCAAAGAACTTGAGTATTCAAGTCAAGGTTTTCAAGATATGCTTTCATTCTCAATGAGAATGTATCTTATAAAAGAAATTTATAAGAAAGAAAAGCCTTTTGTTGTTTTGGATGATACTTTTGTCAATTTAGATGATGGAAATATGGAAAAAATTAAACAACTTACAAAAGAATTTGCAAAGGATAATCAAATAATTTATACTTGTTGCAACAGTCGTTGCAGCCTTAGATAAGTTGTGAATATTTTTACATAATAAAAGAAAGGGTGAATTATGATATCTTTTATAGAAGATAACAAAAAGTTTAATTTCAGAGTTTCTGCAATAATTCTAAATAGTGACAAAACAAAGATGTTGTTGCATACAATAAAAGGTTATGATTTTTATTTACTTCCAGGAGGAAGGGTGGAGTGGCTTGAAAATTGTGAAGATGCAATAAAAAGAGAACTCAAAGAAGAGTTGGGTCTTGAAAAGATTTCAGTCAGGCCAAGATTACTTTTAGATAATCTGTTTGATTTTAATAATATTGTATATCAAGAACTTTCTTTCATTTTTGTAGTTAAACTTGAAGATATTCATAAAATTTTTGAGGAAAAAGAAGAGTTTAGCGGGCTTGAAGGTGAAAAGTATATTTATAAATGGGTTGAAATTGCTTCGATTGACAATTATATCTTAAAGCCCAATATTATCAAAGATGCAATTAAAAATTATAATGGATGTTTTGATTATATTAGCATAGATGAAAGAAAATAAATAAAAAATCCGGACTAAATTGTTCGGTTTTTTTGTTTTAATTTCTTCATCTTTTTTTTTATCAAAATTTTTGATTTTATTGGATACTCTATATAAACATAATATTAAACATTAAAAATTAAAAAAAGAATTTATAATAAAGAGAGAAGCATTTTGTTGACTTCTCTCGTTAGTGTTTTTAATTTTTTGGTGCTGGTGGTGGGAGTCGAACCCACACGGTGTTGCCACCTCGGGATTTTAAGTCCCGTGCGTCTGCCATTCCGCCACACCAGCATATTTTATTGTAGGGTGTTTTTTATTTTTTTAAGTAGTATTTGTGACTGATAAACATTTGCAAAGTATTTCATTTTGTGAGTAGTGCTTAGGCTATCTGTTTAAACTTCATCAAAAATAAAAATACCTCAATATTAAAAACGACCGTCACAGGTGGTCGCTTTATAAATATTGGAGGTACCACCCGGATTTGAACCGGGGAATAAAGGTTTTGCAGACCTTTGCCTTACCGCTTGGCGATGGTACCATTATGGAGCGGAAGACGGGATTCGGACCCGCGACATTTGCCTTGGCAAGGCAACGCTCTACCACTGAGCCACTCCCGCATAATCATATATATGCACCAGTCAAGGTTTGCTCTATTACTATAACAAATTTTTAATTAAAAATCAACTGTTTTTTCAATTTTTTTTAAAAATTCTTTAATTTTGAGTATTTCTTTTATCAATAAAAAGGATTATTAAATAGTGTTTGCTCTTTTTTTTATTTGGAAATATATACAAAGATAAATAGAATAAACAGTTTGACTGATTAAAGTTTAAGTTTGCAGCTTATTGATAAATTAGATTTTATTATAATATGTATTATACGATAAAAAGAGAGAAAACTTATTTAAAAAAAAGTAGAAAAATTTTATTTTAAATCATATATAATATTTGTTTGAATTTTAAAGGTATTGTGATATAATAAAATTAAATAAGGGAGGGAAAAATATTGGAAACTACATTTTGGATTTGGCTTGCAATAATTGTTGTGGCCTTAATAATCGAGATTGTCACACTTGATCTAGTTTCTATTTGGTTTTCATTTGGGGCTGTTGTGCCATTTATATTGTCTGCAATTGGTGGCATTCCAATTGAAATACAAATTGTCGTATTTTTTTTGGTGAGTGCTTTAATGATTGTATTCCTAAGAAAGTATGCACAGAAATGGCTTTTTAAGGGGATGAATTTAAAAACCAATACTGATGCATTATTGGGCAAAACTTATCGTTTACTTGAGAAAACTGATTTTGAAACCAGTGGCTCAATTAAAATCAATGATGTTGTATGGAAAGCGGTTAGTGAGAATGGCGAGCTTATAGAAAAAGGAGAGCTTGTTGAAGTTGTTCGAATTTCCGGTAATAAAATGATTGTCAGAAAGTCTTTAGAAAACAAAGAAACTGAAGTACAATCAGATGAAAATAAGCATAAATATGAAAGAGATGAAGATAGTAAATTGAGTGTACAAGTAGAAAAAGCGGCAAAAGAAGATAAGAAATCTGAAAATTTAAATGTTGTTGAGGAGGGTGAATAAGAATGAGACCTTGGGCAATTGTATTATTAGTTTTAGGAATTTTAGCATTGGTAATTCTTTGCTTATCAATTCGAATTGTAAGACAGGCAAATGCTGTTATTGTTGAGAGATTGGGGAAATATAGAAAAACTCTTGAAACAGGTATACACATGGTAATTCCTTTCTTTGAAAGAACAAGTAAGCCTATTTCTTTGAAAGAAATTGTTGCTGACTTTAAGCCACAACCTGTAATTACTAAAGATAATGTTACTATGCAGATTGATACCGTTGTTTATTTTCAAATAACTGATGCTAAATTATTTACTTATGGAGTTGAACAGCCTATTAAAGCGATTGAAAACTTGACTGCAACAACTTTAAGAAATATTGTTGGTGAACTTGAACTTGATGAAACTCTTACATCAAGAGATACAGTTAATACTAAAATGAGAATGATTCTTGATGATGCAACAGACCCTTGGGGAATTAAAATAAACCGTGTCGAGCTTAAAAATATTCTTCCACCTAAAGATATTCAAGAAGCAATGGAAAAACAGATGAGGGCGGAAAGAGAGCGTCGTGAACAAATTCTTCGTGCTGAAGGCGAAAAGAAATCAAGTATTTTAGTTGCCGAAGGTGAAAAACAGGCTCAAATTTTAAAAGCGGAAGCTGATAAAGCAACCAAAATAATGGAAGCGGAAGCGAAAAAAGCTGCTTTGATTGCGGTTGCAGAAGGTGAAAGTACTGCTATCAATTTGATAAACACAGCAAATCCAAATGTTGCGTATCTTACATTGCAAGGTTATGAGGCATTGAAAGCTTTGGCTGATGGCAAATCAACTAAAATAATTGTGCCAAGCGAAATTCAAAATGTTGCAAGTCTTTTTACAAGCATCAGCGAAGTTGTAAAAAAAGATGAAAATGTTGTAAAAGAAAATGAACTAGCTGATAATAAAGATAAAAAATCAGATAAAAAGAAAGACTAGTTGTTTGGGTTTGGCATAATATATTAAAGTGAGTAAAAAACACTTTTATATTTTGTAAATATTATAAGGAGGGAAAATGAAAAAGTTTGGAGCTTTAATTACAAATGCAGCAATGATTGCATTAAGCGTGTTTATGTTTGTTTTTATGTCTCAACCATATTTTACTTTTAAAATTCTTGGTCAGGAAACAGCAAACAATGGTTATTATTTTGTAGAAAATATTTCTACTGATAAGTTGACCGATGATGGAAAACTTGTTGCAGCTGCAACTTTAGTGTTGATTATTGTAGCATCACTTTTGATTGTTTTTGCATTATTAAATCTTTTATCAAGTTTTAATGTAATCAAAAGTAAGCAAGTAGCTAAGATTTTAAGTTTGCTTACAGTATTGCTTGCTCTTGTTGCTGTTGTAGTATCTATCTGCGCTTTAACTGGGGCTGCAAATATCGGCAAGAAAACTTCAGGAAACATTGGTGATTTCAAGTTTACTGAAGGTAGTGCTGGTTGGGGTGTAATTTTAAATCTTATTCTTTCAATTGCTGCATTTATTGTTGCTTTATTTGACACTCTTATTGCTTTCAAAAGCAGTAAAACTAAAAAAAGAAGAAAATAAAATCGTATAAATAATTAAAAAAAATAAAACGAATTATAAAAGACATTGGAAAAAGCTTCAATGTCTTTTATTTACTTGATTTTTTGAATAAAATTTTATATACTTAGATAGATTAAGGAGCAGTTATGGAAAAGATTTATACACCGGAGAATTTTGAACATAAAATTTATGAAAATTGGCTTGAAAAAGGATATTTTGCAAGCAAACCAGATGGCCGAAAGTCATATACAATCGTTATGCCTCCTTGTAATGTTACAGGTAAGGCGCATATAGGACATGCATTAGACGATACAATTCAAGATATTCTTATAAGAGCAAAGAGGATGCAAGGCTTTAATGCTCTTTGGGTGCCAGGAACAGACCATGCAGCCATTGCCACTGAACAGGTGCTTGTAAAACATTTGAAAAGTGAAGGGTTGTCAAAGGAAGGTGTTGGTCGCGAAGAATTTTTAAAGCGTGGATGGGATTGGTATAGGCAATATACTCATGTAATTTGTGACCAATTGAAAAAACTTGGTGTTTCTTGCGATTGGGACAGGCTTGCTTTTACTATGGATGAAAACTTAAATCATGCTGTTCGCCATGTATTTTGCGAGTATTACAAGCAAGGCTTGATCTATAAAGGTAAAAGAGTTGTAAATTATTGCCCAAGTTGTAAAACAACAATTTCTGACAATGAAAATGTTTATGTAGAGCAAAATACTTATCTTTGGTATATAAGATATCCATTTGCAGACGGAAGCGGTGAGGTTGTAGTAGCAACTACAAGACCAGAAACTCTTTTTGGCGATACTGCGGTAGCTGTAAACCCAAATGATGAGCGTTTTAAAGGTCAAATAGGTAAAGATTTAATTCTTCCACTTATGAATAAAAAAATAAAGCTTATAGGAGATGATTATTGCGAAATAGGCTTTGGAACAGGGGCAGTAAAGATAACTCCAGCACATGACCCAAATGATTATGAGGTTGGTTTAAGACATAATTTAGAGGTTGTGAATTGTATCGACAATGATGGCAAGTTGACTGCGATTACAGGACAGTTTGTAGGAATGGATAGAATTGAAGCTCGAAGCGCTATTGAAAAAGCTCTGCAAGAGGGTGGATATTTAGTAAAAAAGGAAAAATATAAAAACCAAGCTGGCACTTGTGAGCGTTGTGGAACATTTACGGAACCTAAGATTTCAACTCAATGGTTTGTAAAAATGGAAGAGCTTGCAAAACCTGCAGTTGAGGCTGTAAAAAGCGGAAAATTAAAGTTTCATCCAAAACGCTATGAAAAAACTTATTTGAATTGGCTTGAAAATATTCAAGATTGGTGCATTTCACGACAAATTTGGCTTGGGCACAGAATACCTGTATTTACTTGCGAAAACGGGCATGTATTTGCTTGTGAAGATGACCCAAAAGATTGTCCTCATTGTCATAGCAGTGCTTTAACTCAAGATAATGATGTGCTTGATACATGGTTTTCATCTGCATTATGGCCATTCAGCACTCTTGGTTATCCACAACAAACAGAAGACTTGAAATATTATTATCCTACATCTACCTTGGTTACAGGTTATGATATTATTACATTCTGGGTTTCAAAAATGGTGTTCTCTGGCCTTAAATTTATGGGAGATGTTCCTTTTAGAGATGTTGTAATTCATGGAATTGTAAGAGATATTAAAGGCGTAAAGATGTCCAAGCATTTAGGCAATGGAATTGACCCAATGGATATGGTAAATAAATATGGAGCGGATGCTTTGAGACTCAGCTTGATCAACGGAATGAGCATGGGTACAGATGTTAAATATGATGAAGACAAGGCAAGAGATGCAAAAGTCTTTATAAATAAGCTTTATAATGCCAGCAAGTTTGTTCTTCAAAATCTTGAAGGAATGGAGCAAAAAGATTTAAGCAAAATTAAGCTTCAAGAGAAGGATAAATGGATATTAAGCGAACTTGACGCTCTTATTAAGTCGGTAAATAAAAATATCGAGAAATATACTTTAGGGGTGGCAACTTCAAATCTTGTTGAATTTACAGTTTCAAAATTCTGTGACTGGTATATCGAGCTTAGCAAAGTTGACCTCTATGGCGAAGATAAAAACAGAAAGAATGATTGTCAAAATGTTTTATTTTATGTTTTTGATAAGCTTCTTAAATTGTTTCATCCTTTTATTCCATTTGTTACTGAACACATTTATCAAGAATTGCCATGTCATGAGGAAACAATAATGCTTACTAAATTCCCAGATAAAGTAAAAATCAAACTGGGAGAAAATGGTTTTGATAGGGTGATTGAAATCATTAAAGCTATAAGGAATGCAAGGGCAGAATTTAATGTTCCTGATAACAAGAGAACATCTTTAAAATTTAAGTTTGACAGTGTTGATGAATTGGTTAAAGCAAATCTTAAAGAAATTGCAAAGATGGCATTTGGTAATGAAGCTTGTGTTGTGAATGAAGAGCCTGAAGAAAAAAGCGTAAAAGTTATTTGCGGGGATGTAAAAGTCTACATCCCAATGGGAGAGCTTGTTGACAGTGCAAAGGAAAAAGAGAGGCTAGAAAAAGAAATAAAGAGCGTGGAGTTTGAGATAGAGCGTTCAAATAAAATGCTTTCAAATCCTGGTTTTGCAAATAAAGCACCTCAAGCTATGGTTGAAAATGAAAAAACTAAACTCGAAACCAATAAATTGAAACTTGAAAAACTGAAAGCGGAATTGAGTAATATTTAATTGAAACAATATTTTGTATTATGTATGTAAGACAGAATACTATATAAAGTATAAAGTTGATTTTATTCAAACTCAAAAAACTTAATATAAATTTTGTAAATTTAAATAAAAATTGGTTAATAAAAACAAAAAACTTCTAAATAAAATTTAGAAGTTTTTTTAATTATTCATGTCTTAACGCTTCAACAGGGTCAAGTCTTGCTGCCATAGTAGAAGGATACAAACCTGCTAAAACGCTGATGACAATGCTTATTCCTAGTGCTTCAAAGAAGAAATACCATAGCATTTTGAGTGGAGCGAAACCAAAAATCGAATTAAATAAAAAAGTAAGTATTCCGCCAATCATCAATGAAAGAATTATTCCTGTTATAGCTGATAGAATGCCGACAAGGAAACTTTCAGTGCTGAATATGAGTTTGATATCTTGTTTTCTTGCACCGATACTTTTAAGAACGCCGATTTCTTTTGTTCGTTCATTCACGCTCATATAAAGCACGACAGTAATCATTATAAGTGCCACTGCGAGCGAAATTGCAGAGATTATTGAAAGAGAGAAGGAGAATGTATCAAGCATATCTCTAAAAATATTGGCAACGCTGTCTTCAAGTGAGCCCGATAAGTCTTTTCTTGATGAAACAAATTCGTTTATGATCTGAGTGGTTTTTGTATCATCAGTGACTATATACAGAGTGCTTGGTGGAAGACCATCTGCGTCACTGTTTTCCTTAACTCTATCTGACAGATAATCATAATCAATAAACATGATAAGCATATTTGAAACGATAGGGACATCCACAATTCCTGATATCTTTACTTCTGTTGGCACAGCACTTTCAAATTCAGGGAATTTTATCGAAAGAGTTACTGTTTTATCAATTACATCTTCAAGCTTGTCAATTCCTAAAGCTTTTCCGGCTGCGGCTGAAAGCATAATTTCTCGGTCACCGCAAATGCGACTGTTTTTAGTCAATAAATTTTTTTCTGTGTAATATGGTGGGGTGGTGTAAGAATAGAAAATTGCGCTTTCTTTTACTTCTGGCTCAGGCTCAGTTTCAGTGGGAGCAGGTTGATATGAGATTTTAGCTATTGCATTTTCTGTGTCTCCAAATCCAGTGACCATGTTAAACCCATAAGAAAGATTATAATCAAATTCGTCATCATCTTTTGTTTTAACTTTAAAATCACTATTTTTACTTTTTAGATATTCATTTAAGTCAATGACCAATTTATCTATTTCTTCAGTAGTAAAGGTTTGAGGTGGAAATAGACTTTTTGAAATTGTCGCAACCATAGGGTCGTTAAATGCGGCCGCTTCGTCTTCTATATAACCAGTTAAACCTGCACCAAAAGACAGCATAATTATGAGAGCAATTAAAGAAATTGAGACGCCTATCGCCATTAAAAAGTTTTTTGCTTTACTGGCCCACATATTATGAATCGATAACTTAAACGCGGAAAATAAAGATAAATGGCCTTCTTTTTTATTTCTTTTCTTTGCTTTTTTCAAAGTTGTGTCTGTTGTATTTTCATTGAGAGAAACAGTATGTTCTTCAGATTGCTCATCTGTTATTAAATCACTTTCTGCTTGCAAGGGCAGGTAGTTTTTGTTTTTTTCATCTTTTACAATTCTTCCATCTGAAATTTCCACAATCCTTGAAGAAATTTTTGCTACTTTTTCTGAGTGGGTGACCATTATTACAAGCTTTCCGCTGTCAGCGATTTCTTTTAGAATATTTAAAATTTGTCCGCTTGTTGTGCTGTCTAAAGCACCTGTAGGCTCGTCTGCCAATATAATGTCTGGATTATTTATAAGAGCTCTTGCGATTGCAACTCTTTGTTTTTGTCCTCCAGAAAGTTGAGTAGGCTTTTTTCTTATTTGGTCGCCAAGACCAAGCTTGCAAAGCATATCAAAAGCCTTTTTATTTTTAATAGTCTCTTTTTCATTTGATAAAGTCAAGCCAATTGTAACATTTTCAAGCACGCTTAGGTGAGGAATAAGATTGAATGATTGAAAAACAAAACCTATTTTTTTCTTTCGATAGTCGTCAAGGTCTCTTTCTTTAAATTCCTTTAAATCCTTACCGCTGATTTTTATCTCGCCAGTATAAGCAGAATCAAGACCCCCAATCAAATTCATAAGAGTGCTTTTTCCGCTTCCGCTTTCTCCAATTATTGATACAAGTTCGCCTTTTTCAAAAGATATATTTATGTCATGAAGTGCTGTGAATTTAGTCCTATTTTCAAGACTGTAGTTTTTAAATACATTATTTATTTCAAGTATTTTCATTTTTTTCCTCCATGGCAAATCAATATTGGAATTTTAACATATAATGCCAATTTAGTCAATTTTAATCTGTTACATGCTTGAAGTTATCGCAATTTTTCTTGTTTTTCTTCCAAATTGCATCAATTTTTTATAAATTTTTCAAAAAATGATTGCATACAATTATTTATTATGTTATCATAATAGCACGCTTATAATATATTTATATATATTAAATGGAGGAGAAATGAGTCTTTTTAAAAACAAAGAAAAAGTTGTTGACCCAATTATTCATGATGAAGAATCAAACTTTACTTTATCAAGTGGTGTTCATATTTTAAACAAATGTAAGAATGTGACTTTGACTGGAAGCGCAATTGTGCTTGAAAGCTTTTCTTGCAGTTTTAAAGAAATTGCTGGCAAAGCTAAAGTGCAAATGCTTGAAGATGGTGAGGTTGACCTTCTTACTGGAAAGGCTAAAATCGGACTTTTCAAAAGTGGAAAAATCACCACAGTAAGTAATAAAGCTTCAATTACAACAATTGACACTTGCGTGATTGATTATGTAAAAGGCAAAGCAAGCATTGGCACTATGAATGGTGGCTTTGTTCGTTTTGTTGATGATAAGGCAGAGCTTGCAACTATGACAAGTGGCAAGATTATGTTTGTGCGCAATAAAGCAAGAATTGTCACTATGATTGAGGGAAGTATTACTGGAATTATCAATGATGCTCATCTTGTAAGCATGCTCAATGGTGATATTACCTATCTTTTAAATGATGCCAAAGTGGGAACAATGAACAATGGCTCTATTGGTCTTTTCGCTGACAGCAGTGAAGTTTCTACTTTCAATAATGGTAAAATTGATGAGATGATTGGAAAATCATTGATTTCTGCAAACATGAACGGTGAAATTGGATATCAAGATAAGCAAACAATTATTCTTTATTCACCAAAAGAAAGTGCAAGACGCATGAATGAATACAGGCAGGAAAAAGAAGAAAAAGAGGCAAATGAAGAGCAGTTGCCAGAAGTAGAGCCAACAGCACAAGAGGCAGAAGTTGAAGAAGTTGTTTCTGAAGAAGTTGAAGAGGCTGTTGCTTCAGAAGAAAAAAAATCTAAAAAGAAAAAATCAAGTCAACAACAACTCAAGCTTGATTTGGAAGATACCGACAACGAATAAAATTTGTTTATAGGTTGCCTAAAAAGTAAAGGACAGGAATAAATGCAAATTTTCTTGGATGCATTGTGGGATGCATTAAAAGATAGCTTGTTGATTTTGCCATTATTATATTTGACATATCTTCTTGTAAGTTATTTTTCTCATAATGACAATGAAAAATATTCTAAGATTTTACACCGCACTAATAAGGCAGGTCCTGTTATTGGTGCTTTTTTGGGTAGTATTCCACAATGCGGATTTTCTTCAGTTATGAGCAATTTATACTCAAAGAAGATTGTCACGCTGGGCACCTTGATTGCTGTATTTATATCTACCAGCGATGAAGCATTGCCACTTATGATTTCAAAGCCAGAATTTATACCAAAACTGCTTATTCTTATGGCAATAAAGCTTGTCTATGGAATAATCGTTGGGTATGCAATTGATGGAATAATTTCATTATGCACAAGAAAAAAGCAAGTTTTACATGAATATCATGATAGACATTGTCACGAAACAGAAGCAATCACCTATGAAGGTGGTGAAATTTTAAACAGCCTTTCAGAAACAGATGAAAAACATGTTGAACATTGTCATGATCACAATCATGAATGTCACCATGCTGATGAAGAAGAAGGTGGACACAAACATAGTCATTCGCACTGTTGTGCAACAAATATTTTCTTAGACGCACTTAAACATACGGCAATTATTCTTGCCTATGTGTTTGTTGCAACCTTAATTATAAATTTAATAAGAGGTTATTGTGGAGGGCTTGAGCCTTTAAAGAAAATCTTTACTGCAAGTCCATATTTGCAAGTTTTGTTTGCAAGTTTTATAGGACTTATTCCAAACTGTGCTGCATCTGTTTTCTTGGTTGAAATGTTTATGGAAGGCGTTATAATGTTTCCTGCATTAGTGGCTGGGCTTAGTGCTGGTGCAGGCGTAGGCTTAATTGTTCTTTTTACTTGCAATTATAAAAAGATAGCTGTAAATATTTTTATAACTGTCTTAGTATTTATATTGGCTGTAATCATAGGTATAATTACCATTTTTATTCCTATTTGGTGAAAATAGTTGACAAAATGGGCATACTAAATTAAAATTATATTGTTATAATATATTTATAAGGTTTATTTAACTTAGGAGAGCTTATGATAAACGATGTTAACAATGAAAAAAGAAAAGAAAGTATGATAAGGGGGTTGGGAGTTTTTGAATTAAGAGCGGTTGCAAGACAACTTGGAGTTCCTTCTCCTACCACAAAAAAAAGGGAAGACCTGATTGCTTTAATACTAGAAGCTTCAAGAAACGGAAAGTATATTGAAGAAAATATGCCTAAAAGAGGGCGTCCATTCAAAAGATTAAATGTGCTTGAACATATTACTAATAAAATCTCACCAGATGATTTTAAAGGGCTTGATTTTGAGTCTGTTATTAGATTTGAACAAGAGGTCGTTCCATGTGTAGATGAAATTGACGAAACTGTCTATAATTTTGAAGGTATCGTAAGAAAAAATGATATTGCAAGAATGTTTGATTTGGCAACAAATGAAGCTATTTTTTTGGAAGATAGTATCATGTATTTTGACATGATTGAAACGGGTGATTATGTCAAAGTCGAGGCAAAAAGGCTTTCTGGAGAAGAAAACCAGTTTGCTGCTTCAAAAATCTTGGAGATAAATGGCGAAAATCCAGAAGATTATAATGCTTCTTATCAAGATTTAGGAAAAGAAATCATTGCTAATGCAACCATTCCATTTGCAGAGTCAAATATAAAACTTGGCAGAAGAAATGCTTTTAAATTGCAAGAGCCTATTTTTGAAAATGATAATCTTGAAAGACTTCATGAATATTGCAGTAAAAATAATTATCATTTAATAACAATAGGTGTGAATATATCATTCGAAAATGATATAAAGCTCAGCAGTTTTCTTAGAAGAGACAATTTCACAACTGTGTATGGAACAAATCCAGATATAAGCTACAATAAAGTCATTGACGCCATATTATATGCTTATAATTTAGCTGATAAAGGGGAAAATGTGATGCTGTTTATCACAGATATAGTAGATATCGTAAGATGTCTTGACCTCAACTTTGAAAATGATTTTGATGATGAGCATGCGCCAAAGACCAAGGTTGTAATTCAAAAACTCTTAGCATTTGCACATTCTTATGAAAATGGCAATCATGAGACTATCGTTTTATGCTATGAAGAAAGTGATGCTCAAGAAAAATATTTGACCAATGAAATTTTAAAACTTTGCAACAAATTATAAAATTATTAAATTATGTATAATATAATAGAAATTGCTTATAATATATTTGTAAAGTGACAATGGTCCTTTACTAAAAACAAATCGCAAGTGTGAGTAATAATAGCTCTAGTTTAGGCGATTTGTTTTTTGTTTAATTTTGTTATATTTTGTTTTACAAAATAATTGCAGCTTTAAAAGTATTATTAAGTGGTTGTTTTTTATATTATTATTTGACAATTTTGCTTTATAGGTGATATTATATATATATGTTTGGATTTTATCATGACTCGTTTACCATTTTTGGTTTAAATATATCTTTTTATGGGCTTTTAATTGCAATAGGAATGTTTCTAGGTGTTTTTGTAGCTTGTAAAAATGCTAAATTTAGAGGTCTTAAAACAGATGACCTCATCATAGTTGCCTGTTATGCTTTGCCACTTGCTATTGTTGGGGCAAGGCTTTATTATGTATTTTTCAGTCTTGATAGCTTTCATAGTTTTTGGGAAGTATTTCAAATTTGGAATGGCGGAATGGCAATTTATGGTGGTGTAATTGGTGGCACTGTTGGTGTGGTTTTGTATTGTTTAATTCACAAAAAAAACTTTTTAGATGTTGCTGATGTAGCTGTGCCAAGCCTTATTTTAGGTCAGGCGGTAGGGCGTATAGGTTGTTATTTTGCTGGTTGTTGTTATGGAATAGAGGTTACAAATCCATCAATGCAATGGTTTCCTTTTGCTACACAAATAAAGGGCGTTTGGCACTATTCAACTTTCTTTTATGAAAGCATTTGGAATTTTGCAACATTTGCTATTTTGATGGTGCTGATAAGAAAGAATAAGCTAAATTTTAGAGGCTCTTTAATGTGTCTTTATATGATAATATATGGGCTTGGAAGAGGTTGGATTGAAGCTATTAGAGGTGACAGTTTATTTATTGGCAATATGAAAGTATCTCAATTTTTATCAGTATTGCTGTTTGTGTTTGGCGTTTGCTTTATGATAGCAAGCTATTTGTTGTACAGTATGGGGAAAATTAAATCAATAAAACAGCTTAAGCCTTTTTATGAAAAAGAAGGGTGTACAGAAAAAACTGAAAAGAAAAAGAAGATATTAAAATTTAAATTGAAAAATAATAATACTGCAACAGATAAATCGGAAAATGTTTTGAAAGATAAAAATGATTCTTTAGATAATGACAAAAATCAGCAAGATAAGTTGGAATAATTTTTTTCGTCATAAGAAATAATAGATTTATGAGAGGAAGAATTTTATCCATAAAGAAGTCAACATGGCTTCTTATGTCAATGATTTTAAATATTGTTATTTTTATAGGCGGAAGTATATTTGCCTTTACTTATTTAAACCAATATGATTATTGGTTCTTTATTTTTTGCGTCTGTGTAGGATTTCATTTGATATTGAAAGGCATTTTGTTTAGATTTGACTCCAGCTGTTATTTTGGTTTGACCTTATTTTTGATTGGAATATTTTATTTTTATAATTTATTTTTTGATATAATATATCTATATCCTGTATTTATAATGTTGTCCTTTTGTATATCTTCCTTATTTATATTCTACTTTTTTAAGCAGCCTTATCATTTAATTCTTTCTTTTTCGCTATTTTTCGCCTCTATTGGACTTCTATTTTATTTAATAAATATAATTTCAATTCCGATTTTTCTTGCAATTGTGCTTGCTTGTGTGATATTATTAGTTGTAAAATACTTTACTCTTAAATAGGAGATTTTTTATGTTTTCAACAGATATTTATGGTTATAATAAAAATGAAGTGGATAAATATATTTCAGAGCTTAAAGCGCAGTATGAAAAAACTTTAATGGAGGAAAAGCTTAAAGTTTTGGAAGCCGAAAAGAAAGTTTTGGAAGTGAAAAATAAGTCTCAAGAAATTGAAAATAGAGGCAAGAAAATTGTAGAGATGCTTGAGTCATATAAGAAAGCGCAAGCTGAAGGCAGTCGTAACATTGAAGTTTTAAGAGGGGAACAGTTGCGTATGGTTTACAACCATATTCAAGCTTTTTTAGAAGATTTGAATTTCAGATTTCCTGGTGTTTTAGTAAACAGCTCTTATAAAAAGCTTGCAACTGAAATTGAAACAATCTTGCAAAGCACCCAAGCAAAAAAAGAAGAGATTATTGGCACAGGCACAGAAAATGACCCTATGAGAGTTTTATTAAGTAAGATGCAGGGCAAGAAAGTGCAGGAAAACACCAAAGAAGTGCGAATCGAAAGGGCGGACAGAATAGAGTTTAGAGAAAAAGAAAGACCTTCTTTAATTAAACCTGTGGTTGAAATGGAGCTTAATGAAAATGACAGCTATGACAATTTAGTTGATAAATTCTTAAACACTCAGCCTCCAGAGGAAGAGCCAAGGTCAATGAAAATTCAATCAAATGGTTTTGATTTAAAAGAAGCGATAAATCCAAAAGAAGATTTGAATGAAATCATGAAAGCTTTTGATTTTTATTCGAGTGACGATAAGTAAAAATTACATTTTTATGTCAAAATAAAATATAATTTCATAAAATATTTATGCAGCAAATGTTTACTTAAGGCGACATTTTTAAACTGCTTTTCAAATATTATGCTTTAAAATATAGTTTTGAATAAAGGTTTAACATTTATAAAGTAAAAATTTGTTATTTTTAGAAAAAACTTTAAGATTTTTCTTGACATCTGCATTAAAATATATTAAAATAGCATTGCAAACTTGATTTACGGGGTGTGGCTCAGTTGGTAGAGCGCGTGGTTTGGGACCATGAGGTCGGGGGTTCGAGACCCTCCACCCCGACCATTATAATCAAGTTTGTCAATGGGCCTTTAGCTCAGTTGGTTAGAGCAACCGGCTCATAACCGGTCGGTCCGGGGTTCGAGTCCCTGAAGGCCCACCATCTTCTTATTGACACAGAGGGTGGTGTAAAACAAAAACACATGAGAAATTATGTGGCTCGGTAGTTCAGTTGGTTAGAACGCCAGCCTGTCACGCTGGAGGTCGTGGGTTCGAGCCCCATTCGAGTCGCCATAACCCTATGGGTTAAAAAAGCTAAACAAAAACTTTTCAAAAGTTATTTTTTTTGAGTAGAGGTTTAGTTAAGCCCTGATAGCTCAGTCGGCAGAGCAAAGGACTGAAAATCCTTGTGTCGGTGGTTCGATTCCACCTTAGGGCACCAAGGTGACCAAGTGGAATTGAGATTTCATTTCCACTTAGGTTGCAAGTTTCTTTTATAGAAACAGAATGCTGGTGTGGCTCAATGGTAGAGCAGCTGACTTGTAATCAGCAGGTTGAAGGTTCGATTCCTTTCACCAGCTCCAAAAAAGCACCTATTAAGGTGCTTTAAATTTATGGGTAGGTTGCAGAGCGGCCAAATGCAACGGACTGTAAATCCGTCGACTTCGTCTTCGATGGTTCGAATCCATCCCTGCCCACCATTGATGACTGATAAGAATAACTATCTTATCGGTCATTTTTTTTTGTGGGTTGAAAGAAATCTTGGAGTGCCTTTCGGTTTCTTTATTAAATATTTTGAATTTGCTATAAAGATTGTACTATAAACAGTAAATTGTCGGTCAAACAATATTCTCACCCAATATTATTTTAGGCATTGTTGTTAAACATCTATTCCAACGGTTATAAAATTTTTCTACACCTAATTTAGATACTCTTGCATGAGCTTCTTCGTTCTCTAATACCCAATATAAGATATATGTAACCTTCCCCACATTTTTTGTAAGACGAATTGGTAATTCTCCTTTTTTAACTGCATTAAAATCTTTTTGTCGGTGTGTGCGTTTTATATAATGTACTTCAATAACTCCATCTTGTTTCAAATAAAATTCTGCTACTTCTCTCATCAGTTCTTCAATTTCATTAAGTTTGGTTATTTTCGCTTCATAAATACATATTTCATTAAACATATTACACCTCAACAAATTTATATCTTGTATTTTAATCATACCATAAAAATCAAGCAATTTCAACTTTATTACTTGCACTATTTATTAGTATTTTACTTATTTCAAGTCATCGTATATTCTGTTTAATCTGCAGTTTTATATTTTTTTTAAGGTATTTTAAGGAATACTTAATTGTTTATATTAGTAACATGTGGGCATAAGTGTTTAGTTATTGTTCGTTATTGTAATTATTATTTTTGTTGCATACTGCGTTAGTATGTGATATAATATTGTTATGTTAAAAGAAAAACGAATCAATTACGCAATAGGTTTGATTTTTTGTATTTTGCTGTTTGGTTTTATGGCAGCGCCTTTTTTCGGCGATGCAACTTGTTATGAGCTTTTAGAAGCTTTTTCTATTATGCAGGTGATAGGCGAAAACAGTCATTTGGTTGCAGCAAACTATGCTTTTTTAATAATTACAATAATTGCAGTAACATTGTTATCAATACTTGCCATAATTGGATTTGTTTTAAAATGTACAAAATACAGCCAAAGCAAAGTGGAGAATATAATTTCGATTGCATACTCTTTAATGTTATTTTTTATTATTGCAAGTATGTTTGTAGTGCTTATTCTGAGTTTGATATGGCTTATAAATGCTGAGCTAAAAGTAAAATATGGGTTTATTGTTTTATTTGCTATTATTTATCTGTTCCCATATTTTTGTGCAACAAAGTTTAATTTTATTTTTACAATTTATATGACGGTATGCATCACATATTTAGGTTTTATCTTCTTTATTCTTCATGAAAAAGTATTCAAGCCAGCTTATTATAAAAAGCCTTCCTGTGATGAGAATTTAAAGAAATCATTATAGGTTATTACTGTTAGGCATCGTCAAAACTGCTTTGTTAAAATAACTGATAATTAAAATAAAAAAAGCAAGAAGATTATAACTTGCTTTTTTTACACAATGCCAGAGATTTATGGCATTGTAAGTCTTAGAAGGTTGCTTTTACAAGCAACTATCTTTATTATAATACATTGTTTTAAAAAAGACAAACATTTTTGTAAAATATTTTACAAAAATATGTATTTTTTTCTATTTTTTTAATTTTTCTATGTTTTTAGCATTAAAAAGGTGAAAAAATCTGATTTTTTATGTATTTTTATATATTTAAAAGATTGTAATTTAAGAAAATTTTGTTGCTTATGATGTGTTTTTAATATAGAAGTGCTGTTTTATTATAAATGTTTGCTTTTGAAAGTTAAATCAATTATACTTAAATAGAAAAGGAGAGCTTTTTATGAAAAAAAGTGTTTTAATAGTAGGTGGGTCTAGTGGAATAGGCAGGGCAATCGCTTTAAAATTTGCCGAAAATAATTATGATGTTTTTGCAACTTATAATAATAGTGAGGTGGAAGACTTAAAATTCAGTTGTGAAAATCTTGGTGCAAGATTTGAGAGTTTCAAATTGGATGTTAAAAGTTATTCTGATTATGAGAAACTTTTTGCGTGGTTAAAGAACGAAGCTGAATATTTAGAATGTGTTGTTTATTGTGCAGGTTTGTCTTTGGATGAAAAGCTTTTATTTGACGAAAAGCTAGAGGATATTGACGATATTATCGATGTCAATTTAAAAGGTGGAATTTATTGTGCTAAAGAAGCTGCACAATATTTTAGTAAAGTAAAGCATGGTTCAATTATTCTTATTTCTTCAATTTATGGAATTTATGGTGGGGCTTGCGAAAGTGTTTATTCAGCTGCGAAAGGAGGGCTTATTGCGCTTTCTAAAGCTTTATCTCAGGAATGCGGTAATTTTAATGTTAGGGTGAATTGTGTTGCGCCAGGCTGCATTGAAACAAAGATGACCGAAAAATATATAAAGACTGAAAAAACACAACTAGAGAGTGCGACGCCTATGGGAAGAATTGGCCAGCCAGAAGATGTTGCTTCAACAGTATTCTTTTTGGCCAGTGATGAAGCTTCTTTTATTACAGGAGAGGCGATAACTGTTTCTGGTGGTGCTGTCAGATTTTAAAATTGATTTTTCTTATTTATTTTCTGTTTTTCCTATAAAATATCTAAATTTCGCAAGTGTTATTGTGTTAAGATAGCCTTGATGAATGAAGTAGATATTTAAGGAGGAAGAGATGCATATAAAAAGCAGGGTTTATAAAGGTACTTTATATGTTGTGCTTTGTGGTGAGCTTGACGAGCATTCTGCAAGTCATACAAGGATAACGCTTGATGACATATTTGCAGGGGGCGATTTCAATCAAATAATCATTGATTTATCAGAGCTTGAATTTATGGATAGCACCGGTATAGGTGTGCTTATAGGCAGATATAAGAAGATGAAAAATAGAAATATTCCAATTTTTATATGCAATCCATCTAAGCAGGCGGAGAAAATATTTAAGATGACAGGGCTGTATGAAATCATGCCTAAAATTGTTTAAAGGAGAGGTTATGGCAAAATCAAACTTTATGGAAGTAAAATTTAAAGCTTTATCTATAAATGAAGGCTTTGCAAGAATATGCGTTGCAGGATTTTGTGTGCAATTAAATCCGTCTATCGACGAGCTTGATGATATTAAGACTTCAGTTTCAGAAGCTGTGACAAATTGTGTTGTTCATGCCTATCCAGATGGTGAAGGTGAGATTTCTATGCGTTGCGAAATTGAAGGCGACAGTGTTAAGATTATAATCAAAGATGCAGGTGTTGGAATAAAAGATATTCAAAAAGCTAAAGAGCCTTTTTATACGACCAAGCCAGACGAAGAAAGAAGCGGAATGGGTTTTACTGTTATGGAAAGTTTTATGGATGGTGTGGAAGTTGAAAAAAATGAACTTGGTGGAACAACTGTGACTATGTATAAGCAGATAAGCAACAGTGTTTTGCAGGTGGGTAGTGCTGGATAACACCATAATATTGCAATTGGTCGAAAAAGCTCAACAGGGTGACCAAGAAGCGAAATCGGTGCTGATAGAGGAAAATTCACCGCTCATTAAGAGTGTGATAAAACGCTTTAGAGATAAAGGTGTTGAGTATGACGATTTATTTCAAATTGGTTGCATGGGATTTTTGAAAGCTATTAAAAATTTCAATGCAGATTTTGGAGTAAAATTTTCAACCTATGTTGTACCTATGGTGATTGGAGAGATCAAGAGATTTATGCGTGATGACGGCTCGATTAAGGTGTCAAGAGCGTTGAAATCTTTGAATTTGCAAATAAATAGATATGTGGAAGAATTTACACAAAAGAATGAGAGAGTGCCTACAATTGAAGAGCTTGCGATACATTTTGAAGTTGACCAGCAGGAAATTGTTCTTGCAATGGATTCGGCGAAAATGCCGCTTTCTTTGTATACGCCTATTGAGGATGAATCTGAGTCTTTGGCGCTAATTGACAGAATAGAGGCACAAGAAGATGAAAATAGTAAAATGATTGACAATATTGCGCTTACAGAGCTTGTCAAACATCTTGATTATAGGGATCGTAAGATTATTTTGCTTAGATATTACTTTGATAAAACTCAAAGTGAAATTGCAAAAGAATTGAATATTTCGCAGGTGCAGGTCTCAAGACTTGAAAATAAAATTTTAAATAATTTAAGAAACAAGCTTACTTTATAAATTGTTGACTCGTTTAGATTTAGTTTAACAATAAAATTTATTTTTTTACAAAATTTCATATTTTTTTACAAATTACTTGACTTTAATTGGTATTAAAGTATAATAAAATTTGTGAGGGAGGAGTATGAAATTTTTTAATTTACCAAAAAAGATATGGGTGCCAACTTTAGTTGTTTGTGCAGTCATTCTTGCTTTCGTAATTATATTTCCTATAGTATATTGCGTAGCTTTAAAAGTTGACTTAAAAATAAATGCAAGTCAAGTTGAACAAACCCAACAAATAAATGTTGAATGGGATACTTCAAAGCCAGTTGATAAAATCACTATTTCAGTTTATCATGGCGGAGATTTAGTAAGTCAAAAAACCACAACTAAATATTATGACATTGCTAAAGGTAATGCAAATGTTGATGCTTACTATGGAAAAATGACAGTTGAGGTTGAAATCAAAAAGGGAATATATAAAACTTCAGAGACAATGAGAGTAAATTTGTCTGCTGATGAATATAACATTGCACCAATTACAGGAACAATGTCTGTATCGCTTTTCAGTTTGTCATTGCCAGAGATAACAGATAATGGCAGAATACCTACATTTGTTTGGCTTCAAAGAAGCGGAGCATGGGATTGGAATGAGCTTACTGAAAATGTTTATCCAATGCCAATTGCGTCAACTGGTGAACTTTTAGGAAGTGAATATCAGAAAATGTTTACTGATACAGCAAATTATGTTAAAGAATTGTATGAGGTAAACAATCAATCTAAGTTTAATTTATATTACAGTGACTTTTTCAATTATGCTTATGTACAAGCTACCATTGCAAATGGAATACCATCAGAAAACTATCATGTAGTTTTGCTTTCTGACGGATCAGCTTCTTTTGCATTTTTCAACAAGCACTTTAATAATGATAATGCAGATGCTGAGTATGATAAGATGGTAGGGAAATGGACTCAGCTTAAAAAAGATGTTGCAAAATCTAGATATTATGGAAGATATACAACTGGCGTTATTAACGCGTACGACCTTCAAGATTATTCTTATGTAATCGCATCTGAAGAAGAGAACATCGAATGGTGGCTTACTAGAATAAGTGGCACTTTAGCTCCAAATAACCCAGACTTTTACAGTAAAGTTGAAAATAATTCAAAAATAAAGGTTAAAGATTTGGGTAAATTGCTTTCTGCAATTCAAAATGATCAAAGCGAAAATCAATATTTGAGTATTGATAAACTTAAAAAACTTTATAATTTCAGTGAGGGCATGTTTGAAAAAGCTGTTACTGAAAATAAAAAGGTAATGGTTATTTTAGGTACTTGGACTGAAACAGAAATTGCTACAAACTTTGATGAATATGTAAAATCTGTAATTGCTTATTATGGTGACGAATATGTTTATTATTACAAAGGTCATCCAAGAAATCCAACAAATTCAGTGAATGGAAAACTTGAACATTTGAAGAGTCTTGGCCTTATTGATGTTGATTCAACAATACCAGCTGAGTTTATATTCTTCTTTAACCCAGAAGCATTTTGTTCAGGTTATGCCTCTTCAACTTTTGATTTCTTGACTCCAGAAAAATCTTGCGCGATTTTCGGAGTAAATATGGAAGACTGCAATGAAACATATAAATCAAAAATTGACATATTTATTTCAGTTGCACCTTCAAAAATTGGCAACTTGACCAATTTGAGCAATAGTTTCTTGCTTGAATTTGCAGATACAACAAACTACGATATTGCAATTTATAACGCAAACAGAAACAACATTACATATTACAAACTTGATGAAAACAACAACTATCAAGAGGTAAAATAATAATAAAAAATCCTATTGTTTAATAGGATTTTTTTTATTTTCAATTTATCAACAAATTTCTTTATCACATTCTACATTTTGATTTAATTTTTCATTTATAAAATTGTCTTTTGTTAAGATATTATTTTCGTGGTCTTGAGTTAAGTTAAGGCAGTCGTTTGTGCAGTCATTTTTTATAATAGGCGTTGTTTTTGATTCATCTTGACTTTGTTCTGTCTGTGTTGTCTCTGTTTCAGTTTCTGTATTTTGTATAGCAGAAGAATTTTGATTGAATTGGTTGTTTATAAATGGAGCATTATTTTGCATATTCCCAGCAGCTATGTTGGGATTAAATCTGTAAGTGTCAATATTTCTATTTAAAGAATAGAAAGTGTCGGTGTTTCGTGATGGGTTAAATTGGTTATTATATAAGCCATTATAACCATACATGCCGTTGAAATAGTTGTTTCCATAACCATACATATTATATGGTGAATAACCATATCCGTTTGGATAATAAGGTGCAGGGGAAGCCGTTTGGCCATAAGGTAGATTTTGCATGTTGTAAGGCAATCTGTTTTGCACAGGATATTGATAATAGTTGTTATATTGATTATTTTGCTTATTTTCTTTTATAGGTCTATCAAAATTATAACTGTCAATATTTTTCTTAAAGGTCTTGTTTTCTTTCTCTGTGTTTATGTTATCTTGAGCTTTGTTTATTTTATTTTCATCAGTTTGAGCGCTGTCTTTTTCTATTTGTGTTTGATTTGATGGCTGCGATTTTATATTTTCGCAGTCTTTATAAACTATAATGTATGCTTGCTCTAGATTGTTGAAAATATTGCAAAGGCAGACATAGCGTTCATTCATGCTGTTGTTTAGAGTGGTGTAGGAAGATTTAATTGCTTCTGTAGATGTTTTATTATTTTTCAGACCTTTTTTAATGCTTGTTACTTGTGATTTAACTTCACTTTTTGTATTTTTAAGTTGTGAGGTATATTTTTTTATATTATTTGAAAGGTTGTTTAAAGCTTGAGACTGCGATTTGTTGAGTTTAAGCTTATCACATGAAAAAGATTTAAGATATGCGCTTAACGCTAATACCTGCGCTCTTATTTCTTCTTCGCGTGTAAGGTTGTTGTAAGCGACGGCTTGGTTGTCTTGGATGGCATGTCTTGACATTTGGCTTGAATATATGACTGAAGGGCTTACTTCTGAAACCTCACTTGAATTTGTTGAGCCAACAATTTCTTCCACATAATCGAGCTGGTTTTCAAAAGCAGAGAGCGCTTTTGTGCTTTTATTTGAGCATCCAACCATAGTAATTGAAGATAATAACAACAAAAATGCAATTGCCAGTTTTTTCATAAACCCTCCATATATAAAATCATTTAGTATAAACTAAAATATCAAATTTAGTGTGTGAAAAGCAGATGTTTTTATTCATAAAAGGTTTATCAAATAAATTTCTTGTCAATAATATTGCAGGAGAGTATTATGGACGATAAGAAACGAAATGAAGCTTATAATAAATATGTAAAAGCTAAAATACCAAAAACTAGGCCTTGGCCAAGTTTATTTAATTCTTTTTTAGTTGGTGGAATAATTTGCTGTATAGGTCAAGGGATAAACGATTTAATTATGTTATGGTTTCCAAATATGGCTGAACAAACGGCATGGGCATACACGCTTATCGTGCTTATTTTTATTGCATCATTTTTGACAGGTATTGGCGTTTATGACAAGATTGGTAAGTTTGCTGGTGGAGGCTCGATTGTGCCGATAACTGGTTTTTCAAACTCGATTACTTCGCCGGCTCTTGAATTTAAGCATGAAGGCATTATTTATGGAATCTGCGTGAAGATGTTTACCATTGCTGGCCCTGTAATTGTAGTTGGAGTGGTGTCAAGCATTGTGGTAGGCTTAATCTATTTGTTTATTTAGAATTTAGAGAGAGGATGATATGGAAAAAAGTCAAACGGTTGTGTTTAAAAAGAAACCAGTTATTATTGGCAGTTATTCTATTGTGGGACCAAAAGAAGGTAAAGGAAATTTTGGCCCTTACTTTAATTATGTCATGAAAGATGATTGCTTTGGAGAAGATTCATACGAAAAGGCTGAAAAGAAAATGCTTGAAAGTGCAATTGTTGGTGCAATTGAAGATGCAAAGCTTAAGCCAAAGGATATTCAACTTATTTTATCAGGTGATCTTTTAAATCAAATTATTTCATCTTCCTATGCCGCAAGAAACTTTGATGTTTCATTTTTAGGCTTGTTTGGTGCTTGTTCTACTATGGCTGAAAGCTTGGCTATAGGAGCTTCTTTTATAGATTCTGGTCATTTTCAAAAGATTGTCTGTACAACGGGCTCACACTTTTCAACGGCAGAGCGTCAATTTAGATTTCCGCTGGAGCTTGGAAATCAGCGTCCACCAACATCGCAATGGACAGTCACGGGTGCGGGTGCGACCGTTTTGTCATCGACTGGAAAAGGGCCTAGAATTTCTATGGCTACCTTTGGGAAGGTAATTGATTATGGCGTCAGTGATGTCAATGATATGGGGGCTGCAATGGCTCCATCGGCTATGGATACCATGCTTGCTCACTTTAGAGACGCAGGCACAACTCCTGATGATTATGATTTGATTGTTACAGGTGACCTTGGAAAACTTGGCAGTGAAATTTTAATTGACCTTATGGAACACAATGATATAAAGCTCGGGCTTAATTATAATGATTGTGGTCAAATGTATTTTACGAGAAATCAGAATACGCTGTCTGGTGGAAGTGGTTGTGGTTGCAGTGCAACAGTGTTAAATTCTTTCATAATAAGCAAACTTAGAAAAGGGGAGCTGAGAAAGGTGTTGTTTATGCCAACAGGAGCGTTAATGTCAACTACAGCAGCTCAGCAAGGAGAGACAATTCCTGGTGTTTGTCATGCTATAGTAATTGAAAATGATATAAATGAAGAAAAGCCCAAAAATTATAAAAGTGTAAAGGTTTCTGATGGGCAACAAAATAAAGATAATGAAGTAAAAAAAGATGATAAAGCGAAAGATAATGAAGAAGAAAATCAAGCTGATGCATTTGCAGCAAACTTGACATATTCAGAAGAAGGGGAGGAAATTTGCAATCAGTCAAAATCAAATAAAGCAAAAACTGATATTTTGGCTAAGGATGAAGATGATAATGAGCAAGTAAAAACAAAAGAAAAGGCGAAGGTTGTGCCTAAAAAGAGAAATTCTAAGCTTGGCAAAAATAAAATGGAGGGGGATGAATAAATGTATTATTTATGGGTGTTTTTAATAGGCGGATTTATTTGTATGATTGGTCAAATGCTTATTATTTATACGAATATAACCTCTGCTCGAATATTAGTCACTTTTGTATTGATTGGTGTTGCGCTTGAAGCTTTTGGAATTTTTCAGCCTATTTCGGCATTTGCAAGGGCAGGTATAAATGTCCCAATTATTGGTTTTGGTGCATCATTAGCAAAGGGTGCGATAGGTGCTGTTAAAGCAAAAGGATTGATTGGTGCATTTACTGGAGGTCTTGAAGCTACGGCAGGAGGTATCGCGGCAGCCGTAATATTTGCATTTATTTTTGCATTGATATTTAAATCAAAAACAAAAAATTAGTGCATAATACCTTAATATATTGTATTATGTCTTGCATATAAAGCACAATATGTTGATTTTGTCAATTTTTTTAAACATAAAGCATATATATATTGTGTGAATTGTGTTAAGCAAAAAAGAACAAAAGTTAAGTGGTCAGCCAAAAGGAAATTTAGGGTGGCCATTTTTGTGTTTCTTGCAATTATAGGAGTTTTTATTTTTTATTATTACAAAGTTGTTTGTCCTATCATTGCAAGTTTAAGTGAAGAGCGCGTTCGTTCAATTGCCACTTCAGCAATAAGCGAAGTTGTTGGGGATACTTTGCTTGAAGAAGGTGTTTCGTACAGTGATTTAGCAATTGTAAAGTATTCTGACAGCAATATAGTAGACTTGATTGAGATAAACACAATCGAAATGAATATTTTGGTTAGGAAAATTACAAAAGGTGTGCAAGATAAGTTTAATAATATAAACAATGAAAAAATTGAAATATCATTGGGTACATTTACTGGCATACCTTTTTTGTATGGAATTGGCTCAAATGTTTCAATCAATCTAGTACCCATCGGAACAGTGAATACAAAAATCAATTCACGCTTTATTTCAGCTGGAATAAATCAAACACTTCATCAATTATATTTTGTAGTGAATGCAGGGATAGGCATGATTTTGCCAGCAAAAACTCAAAATTTTAAAACCGAGCTTGAAGTAATGTTGTGCGAAAGTGTAATTGTAGGCAAGGTGCCAGAAATCTATTTTCATGGGAATTTAATTTGATAATTAAAAAGCAAGTATTTATATTGTTTAATTTAATCAAAGTCATTAAAAGCGTATATGTTTTCGAGATAAATTATTATAAAAATTTGTTTGATTTTGTCCTTTAAAAAACATTTTTAATTATTTTTAAATAATAAAAAGGAATTTTTGATTTTTTATAGTATATTATTTACAAGGGATATTTTTAGGTGCAAAATAAAGGTTATCAAACAGATTTTTTATATGAATTAAAACAAAAGAATAATATTGTATCTATTATTGGGAAATATGTTCATCTTGATAAAAAAGGCGGGAAATATTGGGCTTGTTGTCCATTTCACAATGAAAAAACTCCGTCTTTTACTGTTAGTGAAGATGAAGGCTTCTTTTATTGCTTTGGATGCAAAGAAAGTGGAGATGTGATTTCTTTTGTTCAGAAATACGAGTCTTGCGATTTCTCAGAGGCTGTTGAATTGCTTGCTAAGAATGCCAATATGGAGGTGCCTCAGTTTACTGGGGATGCTGAAGTAAAAGAACGGAAACAGCTTAAAGAAAGAGTTTTAAAGCTTTTAGATGTAACTTATAAACATTATCAAGAAAATCTCTTTCTTCCTCAGGCAAAGAAGGCTCAAGAATATCTCAAACAGCGTGGGTTTACGCGACATGAGCTGGAAGACTTTAAAATTGGATATTCGCTTGGTTGGAGCGAGCTTATAGAATTTTTAAGACGACAGGGATTTACATATAAGGAAATGCTTGATGCAGGAGTTGCGCAGAAAAAAGAAACAAGTGATAATCAGGCAAAGGGAGATCACTATTATGATGTAATGGCAGAAAGGCTTGTATTTCCAATTTTCAACTCCTTCAATGAGTGTGTCGGTTTCAGTGCTAGAGTGCTTGAAAAGACTGATTACGCGAAATATAAAAATACAGCAGAGACCATTGTATTTCAGAAGGGCAGAGTTGTTTTTGGAATAAATCTTGTCAAAGCTTTGAAGCAAAAAAGTGGGCTTGATAGAATTATTATTGTTGAAGGCCAAATAGATGTTATGGCAATGCACAGGGCTGGTTTTAAATCAACTGTTGCTTGCATGGGAACAGCACTCACAAAAGAGAATGCAAAAGAGCTTAAGAAACTTTCAAATAATGTTGTATTATGTTTTGATGGTGATGAGGCGGGAATAAAAGCCACATTAAGAAGCATTGATATTTTGAAAGAGGAAGGTTTCAATGTGACTGTTGCGTCTATTCCGGACAAGCATGACCCAGATGAAATTTTGAGGCAGCAGGGGGTAGAAGCCTTGAGAAAGCTTATTGATAATGCTCAACCTACAACCGATTTTATGATAGCAACTGAGCTTAAAAAATATAATCTTCAACGTGCTGATGAAAAGGGAAAATTTGCAAAAAGCGCTATCGAAATTATAAGCAAACTAAACTCAAACAGCGAAGAAGAGGTTTATCTTGAGAAGCTTCGAGATTTGACAACAATACCTATTGATGTGCTGCGAAGAGACCTTGAAAAACTTAAAAAGCCAACTATAAAAAAAATACCAGAAAAAGTGGCTGAAAGTGTTTTAACTGCACGGGAAAATGGGAATATTAGGGCTATAAGGTTTATAGTGGGCTCGCTTATATTTAAGAAGCCATTTGTAAACAAAAACATAGATTATAAAAAGCTTTTGCCTCGACAGGCAGAGATAATTGAATATGCACTAAAAGGCATTCCTGTTTCGTCATATTATGATTATTTTGATGTGGAAGAAATTCCGCTTTTGAAAGATTGTTTGGGAATTGATTTTGGTGAATATGAAAATGCAGATAAACGATATTTTGATGAATGTGTTTGGCTTATTGCAAGTGGTGAGCTTGTGAAAAAACAAACAGAGCTTACAGAAGCATTTAAAGCATCTTCCGATAAAGAAGAACGGAAGAATATTGCTGAAAAATTAAACGCCTTGAATAAGGCATTGCGTGAGAAAAAATTGGAGGAATTTTATGTCAGATAATAAAGTTGACTTAGAGATGAAAAAGATTTTTGATGTTGCGGCTAAGAAGGGGTCTATCAATGAAGAAGAAGTCTATTTTAGACTTTTAAAATATGACCTTTCTGCACTTGAAATTCAAAAATTTATTAAAAAAATTGAAAGTCATTCTATTAAAATTTTGAAATCAACAGAAGAAAGCGAAATTGAGAATGAAGAGCTTGAATTTACTGGGTTTATGTCAGTTGATGACCCTGTAAAAATGTATCTTAAAGATATTGGAAAGGTGCCACTTCTTACAGCTGAAGAAGAGGTTGAGCTTGCAAAGAAGATTTTGGAAGGAAATGCTGAGGCTAAGGCAAGATTGTGTCAGGCAAACCTCAGGCTTGTAGTTTCAATTGCAAAACGCTGGGCAAGCACAAATTCACTTTCTTTGCTTGACTTAATTCAAGAGGGAAACATGGGGCTTTTAAGAGCTGTTGAAAAATTTGATTATACAAAAGGTTTCCGTTTTTCAACTTATGCTACATGGTGGATTAAACAGGCCATAACTCGTGCCATTGCTGACCAATCAAGAACGATAAGACTTCCTGTGCACATGGTAGAAACTATCAATAGATATTCAAGGACTGTAAGACAGCTTACTCAACAACTTTCAAGGGAACCGACCATGGAAGAGGTTGCTGAAGCTATGGGAATTAGCGAAGCTAAGGTTGTTGAGATTAAAAAGAGTGCGCTTGACCCAATTTCTCTTGAAACTCCAATTGGTGAAGAGGAAGACAGTAAGATGAGTGACTTTATTGAAGATGAGTCTGCAAAAAGTCCAATGGAAATTGCTACACAAAAATTGTTGCATGAACAACTTCTGTCAGTTATTGATACACTTACACCAAGAGAACAACAGGTTATCCGTGAAAGATATGGGCTTATTGACGGAAAGAGTAAGACTTTGGAAGAGGTTGGCCGTGAATTTAGTGTTACTAGAGAGCGTATTCGTCAGATAGAAGCTAAGGCGCTTAGAAAATTAAAGCATCCAAATAGAAGCAAAAAGCTTGTAGATTTTATTTAATTGAAGTTTAATGCGAATTATTAAGAAATGAAAGGAGAAAATTATGAAGGTTGATATGATTTTAAAATATCAAGCACTCGATAGAGAGATGTTTAAAATAGAAAAGGGGCTGAGAGATAATCAAAATAAGAAGGCTGCAAACGAACTTCATGAAAATATGAAAAATGCACAAGCTCGTTCTGTTAAACTTGAAGAAAATGCCGGAAAACTTTTGAAAGAAATTGAAAAGGTTAAAGGTCAGGTAAAAATTCAAGAAGATAAAATGCAAGAATTTATGTCGAAAGATTTGGAAAATATGCCTAAAGCTGATATTGAAAAATTGAAAGCTTTAAAAGACAAGCTTAATCAAAACTTGGTTATCTTGGAGAAAAATTTGACAGCGCTTGCTGAAAATATGAATGCTATTCTTGCTGACTTTAATAAAACTATCAAATCATTTAATAGTGCAAAAGAAGAATTTGCAAAGAGAAAGCAAGCTTATGATGAAGATGTCAAAGCGGTGGAGACACAAAAACAAGAGCTTGCAGCAAAGCTTGATGAGCTTTCTAAGTCGATTGAAACAAAGATTATGGAAGCATATAGAAAACGCAGAGGCGAAAATGTTTTTCCTGTTCTTGTGCCATTAAATAATGGAAATTCTTGTGGGGGATGCCACATGGAGCTTCCATTTGCAAATCTTACAAAACTCAATGAAGATGGGATAATTACTTGTGAACATTGCAGACGCATTGTATATAAAAACCAAAATTAAAATAAGACCAACCTGAAGGTTGGCTTTTTTATTACAAATTTTTTTTATGTAATAAAGCTTGCTTCCTTTATCGCTTTTGATTTTATTTTCAGTTTCCTATCAAATTTGCTTGCTTAAAAGAAATAAGATAATTATAATTATATTATAAGTTTTATGTTGACAATGCTAATTGAGATTGTCGACTTGAGGTAGGCGCTTAAATGATTTTTAAAAAATTTTTTAATGTAAACGCCGATAAAGTTCACTATTTTGCAGAAAAGTTTAATCTATCACCTCGTATTTGTGACCTTATTCTTTCAAGAGGAATAAGCAGTGATGAAGAATTTGAAGAATACTTAAATCCAAAAGTTTTGCATGACCCATTCTTACTTAAAGGAATGCAAGGTTTGGTAGATAGAGTAAAACTTGCAAAAGAACTTAAAGATAAAGTTGTTATCTTTGGCGATTATGATGTTGATGGAGTGAGTGCGACAGCTATTATGCTGGGCGCACTGGCTGAATTTGGAATAAAAGCAGATTATTATCTTCCAAATCGATATTTAGATGGTTATGGTCTTACAAATGCAGTGATAGACAAGGTCTATGACCTTTTTCAACCCAATTTAATTATTACAGTGGATTGTGGTGTATCATGTGCAAATGAGGTTGAGTATGCAAAGACAAAGGGTATTGAAATAGTTGTCACTGACCACCATGAAATCCCTGAAATTTTGCCAGATACTATTGTTGTGAATGCAAAACAAGAAGACCAGGAATATCCTTTTAAAGAGCTTTGTGGAACGGGTGTTGCTTATAAGTTTGCGGAGGCGCTTCTTGGAAAAGTAAAGGCTGAAACTTATCTTCCAATTGCAAGCATTGCTACTATAGTTGATATTGTTCCGCTTAAAGGTGAAAACAGAACAATTGTTTCAAAAGGTTTTAAACTTTGTGAAAAATATCTTCCAATAGGACTTAAAATGATGTTTAAAGAGTATGGATTGAATTTAAAAAATCCAAATTCGACAAGCATTTCATTTAAAATTGGGCCAAAACTTAACGCTTCTGGCAGAATGGGTGATGCAAGTGATTCTTTGAAGATATATCTTGAGAAAGACCCTGTAACGATTAAAAAATATCTTGACAAAATCAAAAAACATAATTTAAAAAGACAGGATATTTGCAATCGAATTTTTGATGATTGCGAAAAAGCTTTGAAAAAGGTTGATATGAAAAATCAACGAGTCATCACTCTTGCTTCAAAGCATTGGGATAAAGGTGTGCTGGGAATTGTATGCTCAAGACTAGTTGAAAAATATCATAAACCGGTGTTTTTATTTGTGCAGGAAGGTGAGCTTTTATGCGGCTCTGGAAGAAGTATTGATGATATAAATATTCATGAGCTTTTGTCATCTTTGAAAGACATTTTGGTGACTTTTGGCGGTCACTCTATGGCGGCAGGCTTGACGCTTAAACTTGAAAATTACAAACTTTTTTCACAAAAGATAAATTCTTTTGCACTTACTAAAATCAATGACTCTGTATTTATGCCAATTGAATATTATGATCAAGAGGTTGAAGCTGGTGAAATTACAAATGAGTTTGTTAAGGAGCTTGCTATTTTAGAGCCTGTAGGCTGTTCAAATCCTCGCCCAAGATTTAAAATCACCACACAAGAAATGGAGCTTACGCCTATGAAAAGGGCGTCACAACATGCAAATATCAAGATTGGCAATTTAAAGCTTGTATATTTCAATTATCTTGATAATTTAATTAAGATAAACTTTTCAAGACAAAAATCTTTTATATTTGAGCTTGAGACAAATTCCACAAATGGAACAGTGGTTGAATTTGATGGCGGAAGTTTTATTGTTGAAAATGCTTATAAAAAGCTTAACGCCATTGAAATGAATCAATTTGCTTATGAAAGTAGTGCTGATGCAAAATATACGATGTATCCAAAAACCGAGCTTTTAAATTTTGTAGGTGCAACGACAAATTCTGTTTTTGGAACATGCTTTGTCACATATTCATGCTTTGAATATGTGGAGTTTTGTAAAAATTACAACACTCAAAGCATATATCATTTTGGTATTTATGACAATAGGCTTATTGGTTATAACACGGTTTTACTTGCGCCGAAGGGGATTGCGTGGGCAAAAAATTTCTCTAAAATAGTTTTTCTTTCACCTGTGGTCGATGAAAAGTTTTTGGCTGCACTCAATAAGGTGACAGACGCAGAGGTTTTTGTTCCAATTGAAAAAGAGGGTGATCCACGAAAATTTGCAGGGCTTGATGTTTCAAGAAATTGCTTTGGAAAGGTTTATAAAGAGCTTTTGAAATTTAATGGAAAAACAGTGACAAATTTGTTTAATTTATATGATTCGACAAAAATTACAGAACAAGTTTCCTTTTTCACCTTCTATGCGGCTCTTATGGTGTTTAACGAGCTTGGAATACTTTCTATTGATGAAGAAAAAAACAACCTTATAAAAATCAATTCCAGCATTAAGGTCGAGCTTAATCAATCGAAAATTTACAATAATATAATTCTGTTAAAAGAGACTCTAAAAGGAGAGGCGAAAAATGGAAAATTTGGAAGAGCAGACATTAAACCTGCTTAATAATGCTTATCAGTTTAATAATGAAGAATTGATGCTTGTAAAAGAAATTTTGAAGCATGACATCAATCAACCTAGAATTTTCAATATAAGTCAACTTATTATCAAGACAAAACTTGACAAAGCGTCAATGCTTGCCTTTTTGAATTATCAATTTTATAAGTTTTATCCTGAAGAAGCTGACAATCTTGCTCAAAAGTTGGGTGAAGAAGAGCGAGAAATGATAAACGAATTTAAGAAAATTAAAGACATAAATCAACTTACGCCAAGTGAAGAAATAGAAGATATTAAACGACTTTTTCTTGTAATGAGCAAAGATTTGCGAGTGGTAATTATAAAGCTTTTTGGCATTTTTTATGATATTTCGGTGCTTGATAATCCGCTTTCTGAATCTGAAAAGCAGTTTGTTAAACAGGTGCGGGATATTCATGTACCACTTTCAGAGCGTTTAGGGCTTGACTCATTAAAGCAAATGCTTTATGACAATGTCGTAAGACTGGAATATCCTGAAGAATATGCCAGACTTAAATTGACAATTGAAAGTGAAGAGGAAGAAAACAGAAAACAGCTTGAGCTTACAAAAGGCAAGCTTCAAGCAATTCTTGATGAGCTTAAAATAGACGGTCAAATAATGAGCCGAATTAAGCATATTTCTTCTATTTTTAATAAGCTTCATAATAAAAATCTTGAATTAAGTCAAATTTATGACATACTTGCAATGAGGGTTATTGTAAACTCTGTTGAAGAATGTTATGCCGTGCTTGGAAAAATCCATGGCATTTACAAGCCAATGCTAGGTCGTGTAAAAGACTACATCGCCAATCCAAAGCCAAATGGATATCAATCTCTTCACACAACCATAATAGTTGAAAATCAACATCCACTTGAGGTGCAGATAAGAACGGTTGAAATGAACAGAGAGTCTGAATATGGTGTTTATTCGCATTGGCTTTACAAAGAAAAGAAGAATAAGCAAGATGCCTTTGACAAGCGTATGACATGGTTTAGGCAAACAATTGATAATGCACAAAATATGTCAAATGAAGACTTTATTGAAACCCTTAAAAGTGACTTGTATGAAGGAATACTTGTTGTTCAAACTCCAAAAGGCAGAGTTATGGAGTTTCCTCAGGGCTCGACTGTAATAGACTTTGCTTATGCTATTCACTCTGATATCGGAAATAAATGCGTTGGAGCAAAGATAAATGGTCAACTTAAACCTTTCACGACGGCACTCCGCAATGGTGACATAGTTGAAATTATTACCAATCAGCATTCAAAAGGGCCTTCAAGAGATTGGCTTAAAGTAATAAAAACCGCAAGTGCGAGAAGCAAGATTAAAGCCTTTTTCAAGAATGAATTGAAAGACGAAAACATTAAGCTTGGAAAATCTATGTTCAACCAAGCAATGCAAGATCGTGGCTTTAATTCTTCTCAACTTTTGACTGAAAAGAATTTGGCTGAAACGCTTAAAAAATATAACATGGAGACAATTGAAGAGTTGTATGCTGCGATTGGCTCTGGCTCGCTTTCTGCGGCAAGTCTTTTAAGCAGGCTTGTTACGCTTTACAACAACGAAGTAAAAACTCTTCCAAAACTCGATAGCGTGGTGCATCTTAAACGAAATAAAGATGGAGTGCTTGTCGATGGAGACAGTGGAATGCTTGTAAGATTTGCACGCTGCTGCAGTCCTATTGAAGGGGATGATATAATAGGTTATATTTCTCGAGGAAGAGGGGTGACAATTCATAGATGCAATTGTCCAAATCTTGCCTATCTTGAAAATGACCGCTTGATTGATGCACAATGGCAAAATAAAGAAGATGCGACATTTACAGCAAATATTAAAGTTGTTGCCATCAAATCTGACAACAACATTGGAAGGCTTACAAACCTTATTACAGGGCTTAAAATTGCAATTAAAGGCTTTGAAGCAAAGGATGTGGGAGATAATTTCTTATGTAATTTGGCGGTTGATGTAAAAAATAAAGAAGAGCTTAACAAAGTGATAAACTCTATTAAAAACTTGAAGAATGTTACAAGCGTTTACAGGAGCGAACAATGGTAATAAAAACAAATGTAGAAGATTATCTTATTGAATTTCAAGACCTTATTAAGTTGTTTGGTTTGACTGAAATTGAGGATGAGATAAGGCACGAAGAGATAGAAGAGTCTGGACTTGTTCATGATAGGTTTGAGCTTATAATAAACGGCAATAATAGGGAATATAACTTTGATTACAGCATTGATGGAAGTTTTACTCCGCTGCGAAAAAAGTCATACAAAAAAAGAATGGTAAAAAACCATCTTTATAAGATTATTTCAAAAGAATATAAATTGTCGTTAAGCTGGGGCTCTCTTACAGGTGTAAGACCGACCAAGTTTGCGCGAGACTTAGTAAGATATGGTGAAGCAAAAGAACATATAATTCCAGAAATATTAGAAAGAGACTATTTTGTTTCAAATTCTAAAGCTAGGCTAGTTGGGCAAATCTTGAAAAATCAAAGAGGAATTATTAGGAATGATAATTTAATTGATATTTATATCAACATTCCTATTTGTCCTTCAAGATGCCTGTATTGCTCGTTTATTTCAAGCGAACTTTCTCGAGTTGAAAAAAGGGTTGAAGAGTATATAGATTGCCTTATTAAAGAAATTGACGCAGTCAAAGATATAATAAATAAGAAGGCGTATATAGTAAGAAATATTTATATCGGTGGTGGAACGCCGTCAGTGCTTAATCCAAGTCAACTTGACAGACTGCTTAATAAGCTTAAATTCCCGGTAAAAGAGTTTACTGTAGAATGTGGAAGGCCAGATACGATAACACCTGAAAAACTTGATGTGCTTAAGAAAAATGGTATAACAAGAATTTCAATCAATCCTCAAACTTTTTGCGAGGCAACTTTAAAAAGAATTGGAAGAAAGCAAAAAAACAGTCAGGTTTTGGATGCTTATACTTGGGCGCTTGAACGCGATATGGAAGTCAACATGGATATCATTGCTGGACTTCCAGGCGAAAAACTTGGCATATTTAAAAGAACAATCAACACTCTTTTAGAGCTTGCACCGCACAATATCACTGTTCATACATTGTCGATTAAAAATGGAGCATTACTTAGAGATAATAAGTCACTTGTAGATGAGCGAGATGTTGACAAAATGATTGATTATGCTGAAAGTGAGCTTGCAAAAAATGGTTATAAACCATATTATCTTTACAGGCAAAAAAATCAGCTTAAGGGTCTTGAAAATGTGGGTTACTTCAGAGATAATCATTTGTGCGTATTCAATATTGAAAGCATGGAAGAGACGAATACTATAATAGGTATTGGGGCGGGCGCGATAAGCAAGCGTGTATTTAACATTGAAAACCGCATAGAAAGACTTGCAAATGTGAAATTTATTGAAGATTATATTGCGAGAATTGACGAACTTTTAGAAAAGAAAAGAGAATTTTATAAATAGCATGTTTTTATAATGAAAAATTGAGATTATTTAAAAAAATTGCTAGACAAATGAAATTTGTTGTGATATACTTACAAAGTCGATTAACCCTTTGCACAGTGATTAGACACCTTCTGACTTTTTGCTTTGCTGTGGGATAAAAATTAAAAATGGGAGGATAATATGGAAAAGAAAGAAATTATTGAAAAATATAAACTTTCTGAGAATGATACTGGATCTGTTCAAGTGCAAGTTGCTCTTTTGACTGAAAGAATCAATCACTTAAATGAACACTTGAAATTAAACAAGAAAGACAATCATTCACGCCGCGGACTTCTTCAAATGGTTGGTAAGAGAAAAGGTTTCTTGCTTTATCTTAAAGACAAAGATATCGAAGCTTACAGAAAACTCATTAAAGAACTCGGCATAAGAGAAGTTAAATAAAAAATAGGGGGGAGTTTTTATTGCTCCCTTTTTTAAGTAATTTAAGGAGATTAGGAGAATTTATGAAAGACGATGCAAAAATTTATAAAATTGAAATAGGTGGAAAAACTGTTACATTTGAAACTGGCAGACTTTGCGAACAATCAAATGGCTCTTGCCTTGTAAAATGCGGAGAAACTGTTGTTATGGTCAATGTGACTATGTCAAAAGAACCAAGACCAGGTATTGATTTCTTCCCACTTTCAGTTGATTTTGAAGAAAAAATGTATTCTGTAGGAAAAATTCCAGGAGGCTTTAAAAAGCGCGAAGGCAGACCTGCTGATAAGGCAATTCTTACTTCAAGACTTATTGACAGACCACTTAGACCACTTTTCCCAAAAGGTTTTTATCATGATGTTTGTGTAATAGCTACTGCACTTTCTGTTGACCCAGATGTTGCTCCAGAGCCACTTGCTATGCTTGGCTCAAGCTTTGCACTTTCAATATCTGATATTCCATTTATGGGGCCTACAGGTTCAGTGCAGGTTGGTCTTGTTGATGGCAATTTCATCATCAATCCAAATGCTGAAGAGAGAGAAAAATCTCTTATGAGTCTTACAGTTTCAGGAACAGATGAGGCTGTGCTTATGGTTGAAGCAGGTGCAAAAGAAGTGCCTGAAGAAACTATGCTTGATGCAATCATGTTTGCTCATGAAGAAATTAAGAAAATTGTTGCCTTCCAAAAACAAGTTAAAGCTGAAATTGGAAAGCCAGTTGCACAAAATCTTGTTTATGACCTTGTTCCAGAGGATATAAATGAGGCAGTAAGAGCTTATGCAAGCGAAAAACTTGATCATGCTCTTGACACTTTTGACAGACAAGAAAGATCAGCTCGTCAAGATGAAGTTGATAAAGATGTAAAAGAACATTTTGCTGAAATATACCCAGAAAGTGAAAAGGCAATTGGACAAGTTTTATATAAAATGACAAAAGAAAAGGTTAGAGCAAAAATTCTTGATAAAGGTGTTCGTCCAGATGGCAGAGCACTTACAGAAATCAGACCTATTTGGTGTGAAGCAGGAGTGCTTCCAAGAACACATGGAAGTGCAATCTTTACTCGTGGACAAACTCAAGTGCTTACAACTTTGACTCTTGGCACAGTATCAGATATGCAAAAACTTGAAGGCATTGATGATGAAGAAGTAAATCGTTATGTTCATCATTACAACATGCCAGCTTATGCAACAGGCGAAGCTAGGGGAATTAAAAGCCCAGGCAGAAGAGAAATTGGACATGGAGCGCTTGCTGAAAGAGCTTTAGAGCCAGTAATTCCAAGCGAAGAAGAATTTCCTTATGCGCTTAGACTTGTTTCTGAAGTATTGTCTTCAAATGGCTCTTCATCAATGGCCTCTGTATGTGGCTCAACTCTTGCGCTTATGGACGGTGGCGTGCCTATTACAAGACCAGTTGCAGGTATTGCTATGGGTCTTATTAAAGACGAAAATTCAAATAGAGTAGCTGTTCTTTCTGACATTCAAGGTCTTGAAGATTTCCTTGGAGATATGGACTTTAAAGTTACAGGAACAACAGAAGGCGTTACAGCTATTCAAATGGATATTAAAATTAAAGGCATTGATAAACAAATTCTCACTACAGCTTTAAAACAAGCTAAAGAAGGAAGAATGTTTATTATGAATAAGCTCCTTGAAGAAATCAAAGAGCCAAGAAAAGAGCTTTCAAAATATGCTCCTAAGATTATTTCATTTACAATCAATCCTGATAAAATTAAAGATGTTATCGGCTCTGGTGGAAAGATGATAAATAAAATCATTGATGAAACTGGTGTTAAGATTGACATCGATGACAATGGCCTTGTATTTATCGCTTCTCAAGACACAGAAAATGCAGAGAAGGCAAAGAAGATTATTTTAGGAATTGTTGAGGATGTTGAAGTAGGTGATGTTTACGACGGAAAAGTTGTAAGAATCATGAATTTTGGTGCTTTTGTTGAATTTGGTGGAAATAAAGAAGGTATGATTCACATTTCAAAACTTTCAAACAAGAGAGTTGAAAAAGTTGAGGATGTTGTCAAGGTTGGTGACGAAGTTGAAATTGAAGTTATCAAAGTTGACGAAAAAGGCAGAATTGACCTTAAGAGAATTGTTCCTAAGTCTGAAAAAGAAGAAAATAAAGACTAAAAGTTGACTTTAAACTGAAAAATAAGGCTATTATGTTATTGTTTTATAACAACTGCATAATAGTCCTTTTTTAATTATTTTTGAAATTTTAAATGATATTTAGTTGCTTTTTAAATTATTTTTGGCGATGTGTTTTACTGCTTGGATTAAATGTTGAATTTCACTAAATGAATTGAAATAAGAAATTGAAACTCTGACAGCGCCTTGTGGTATAGTGTTTAATGCCTTATGTTTGATAGGCGCACAATGATAACCGCCTCTTACGCAAATGTCATACTTTTCGCTTAATATGTTTGCAACTTCTACAGAATCTAAATCACTAATATTGAAAGCTAAAACTCCATTTGAATTTTCAGGGTCTGTGTAAGAAGTTATGCCAAGTTTAATAAGCTCATAATTGAGATAGGTGGTAAGATCATCAAGTTTGTTTGCTATTTCTTTAAAGTTGTTTTCAACAAAACTTAAACCTGCACCTAAGCCGATAATGAGTGGGGTTAATATTGTTCCGCTTTCAAGTCGTTCTGGATAAATGTTTGGTTGAACAAGCTCAAGTGAGTTTGTTCCAGTGCCGCCAAAAATGATAGGCTCTGGCCTGTAGTTGTCGTTCATAACAAGGCAGCCTATACTTTGTGGAGCATAAAAACCTTTATGCCCAGCAATTGTCAAATAATCAATATTGTATTTTTTGATATCAATTTTAAAATGTCCACAACTTTGAGCGCCATCTACTAAGAAAATTATGTTATTTTCTTTGCAAAATTTGCCGATTTTTTCTATTTCACAGACAGAGCCATTTACATTTGAAATATGATTGCAGACAATCATATATGTATTTGGCTTTAATTCTTTTTTTATATCTTCAAAGGTTATGCCTTTTCGATTTTCTTGATAGGCAATAGAATATTCAATCATGCCTTGTTGTTTAAGATGTTCTAGCGGTCTTAATACTGAATTGTGTTCATTCTCGGTGCAAATTACATGGCCGCCTTGTTTGGCGCTTCCGAGTATTGCCAAATTTAAAGCTTCAGTGCAGTTGTGGGTAAAGATTATATTTTGTCCGCTTTCTGCATTGAAATGAGCAGCAAGATGTTCTCTTACTTCTTCAACTTTCATTGCTGTTTGAATGCTTGCTCGATGTCCGCTTCTGCCGGGGTTGGCGGAAAAATGAATAAGGCTTTCTGTTGTGGCTCTTATCACTTCTTTTGGTTTAATAAATGTGGATGCACTATTATCTAAATAAATCATTGGTAAACTTTCCTTTATATTTACAATATAGTGTAGAAGAGGGAAAATTGTGCAAACATAGGAGGTAATATGCGCTTTTGTTTAGCTGTTTTCCGTTCAAGGAATGAGACTTTGTATCTTGCAAACATGCTTAGTATGGCTGGATATCGCGTATCAGTAATAAATACACCAAAAGATGCAGGTCTTACTTGTGGTATTTCGGTAAGGTTTGACGAAAGAATTTTGAATGTTGTTCAAGGTTGTATCATGTCAAAACCATTCAGATCTTTTGGCGGATTTTACAGAGTTGTTAGTGACGGAAAACATAATACTTATGAAAAACTTGGTTGAATGTTAAATTTGAAATAAATGAATTTGAGAAAAATGTATTTTTAATTATTTTCTAAATAAAATAAATACATGAAATCTTTCTTTGTAATTTTAAGTCTTTCAATATGTGCGGTTGTATTGTCCTTTTGTGTAGGGGCATTTTATTCATTTAATTATCCAATGAAATACAGTCAAGTTATTAAAGAATTTTCAGCGGATTATAAGGTTGAAAGTGCTTTGATAGCCTCAGTTGTAAATGTAGAAAGCAGTTTTCGAGAAGGTGTAGTCTCAAGTAAAGGCGCGGTTGGTTTGATGCAACTTTTGCCAAGCACGGCAGAGTGGCTTAGTGGTCAAATGGGAGAGGCGTTTGAAGAAGAAAAACTGAAGGAAGCAAAATATAATTTAAAACTTGGCAGTTTTTATTTGGCTTATTTGGTTGATTATTTTGGAGATAAAAAATTGGCTGTTTGCGCTTATAATGCAGGTCAAGGTAATGTTTCTGCATGGCTTAAAGATGAGCGATATTCTAAGGATGGAAAAACATTAAATAAAATACCTTTTAAAGAAACAAATGATTATCTTGGAAAGGTTTTAAAAAATTATAAATATTACAAAAATAGATATAAATAAATTGACTTTTTTGGCGTTTTATGATAATTTAAACCCAAAGGAGAATTACATGGCAGAAACACAAGTTTTATCTAATGAAGTAGATATAAGAAAAAAGAAAATTGATGATTTAAGAGAAATGGGGGAAATCCCTTATAAAGAAAAATTTGAAAGAACATGCACTATCAGTGAAGCAAGAGAAATGGTTGGTCAGCGCGTTAAAGTTGCTGGAAGAATTGTTTTTAAGCGCGTTATGGGCAAATTTGGTTTTATTCAAATTCGAGATATAAATGCAAAGATTCAAGTTTCTGTTGGCAGAAATGAGCTTGATGAAGTTGCGTATGATTTCTATAAAAAGATGATTGATATTGCCGATTTTGTTGGCGTTGAAGGAGAGGTTTATCTTACTCAAACCGGAGAAGTTACAGTAAAAGCTGAAAAAGTAGTTTTGCTTTCAAAAACTCTCAGACCATTGCCAGAAAAGTTTCACGGACTTAGTGATACTGAGACAATTTATAGGCAAAGATATCTTGACCTTATTTCAAATGAAAATTCAAGAAAGGTGTTTTTGACAAGAAGCAAGCTTATTTCTTGTGTTCGTCGTCATCTTGAAGATAATGGTTTTATTGAAGTGGAGACTCCAATTCTTCAAACAAGCGTTTCTGGTGCAAGTGCGAAACCATTCTTCTCTCATCATAATGCTCTTGATATTGACTGCAATTTAAGAATTGCAAAAGAGACTTGGCTCAAACAATGTATTGCAGCTGGTTTCGACAGAGTGTTTGAGTTTGGAAAAGATTTCAGAAATGAAGGTATGGATCCTTATCACTTACAAGAGTTTACTCAAGTTGAGTGGTATGCTTCATATTGGAATTTTGAAGACAACTTGAAGTTTTATAAAGACCTTATAATAAAGACTTTAAAAGAATGTCTTGGAACGACAAAAGTGACTTATCAAGGTCAAGAAATAGAGTTTGATTGCGAGTGGCCAAGAATAAATTACATTGAAAAGCTCAGAGAAGTGCTTGGCTTTGATTTCCTTGCAATAACTGATGTTGATGAAATGAAAAAGAAGGTTGTAGAAAGCGGTTTATACAGCGAAAGAGACCTTGAAGAATGCAAGACTGTTCGTACGCTTGTAGATTTCTTATACAAGAGACAAATCAGAGCTGGCATTATCAATCCTACAATTATTTACAACTATCCAGCAGACCTTATGCCACTTGCTCGAAGAAATGATGAAGACAGCAGAATAATTGATGTATTCCAGTTTGTTGCGGGTGGGGCAGAGCTTGTTAAAGCTTATTCAGAGCTTGTTGACCCTGTGCTTCAAAGAAAACTTCTTGAAGATCAACTTAAAGAAAAAGCTTTGGGTGATGAAGAAACTATGGATGTTGATGAAGATTTCTTGCTTGCAATGGAACACGGCATGCCTCCAATTTCAGGGCTTGGTTTCGGAATTGACAGATTTATTCAGTTTATATTTGATTTACCAAATATCAGAGATACTGTTTTGTTCCCACTTATGAGGTGATTATGGAGTCGCTTCAAATTGTAGACAAGCTTGAAGAATTGTTTCCAGAGCCAAAATGCGAACTTGAATATAAAAATAATTATGAGCTTTTGGTTGCGGTTATATTGTCTGCGCAATGTACAGATAAGAGAGTCAATATAGTAGCTGGGGAGTTGTTTAAAGAATATAATACTCCCCAAAAAATGTTGACATTATCGCAGGAAGAGCTTGAAGAGAAAATTCATTCATGTGGTTTTTATCACAATAAAGCCAAAAATATATTGGCGATGAGTAAAAGTCTTATTGAAAATTTTAATGGGGAAGTGCCAAATGATTTAGATAAACTGCAAACCTTAGCAGGTGTTGGTCGTAAAACTGCAAATGTGGTTTATGCCGAAGCTTTTAAGGGGGATGCGGTGGCAGTAGATACTCATGTGCTTAGAGTTTCAAATAGGCTGGGGTTTGTTAAAACAGAAAATCCTTTTGAATGCGAAAAAGCAATAATGAATAAATTTGACAAAAAATACTGGAGCAAATTACATTTGCAGCTTGTGCACTTTGGAAGATATATTTGCAAGGCTCAAAAGCCAGAGTGTGAAAAGTGTCCATTTATTGAAATTTGCGTTGAAAAACGATAAATACTATATATGGTAGCAGATATGTGCGATATACATACAATATGAGGTGGAAATAGAATGTTTTTAGATAGAACAAAAATTATTATTAAAGCAGGAAATGGCGGAAATGGTTCTGCCTCATTTTTGCATACTGCACAAACAGCAAACGGCGGCCCAGATGGTGGAGAAGGCGGCAAAGGTGGAGATGTTGTGTTTGTTGCAACAAAAGATTTAAACACTTTGTATGACTTTCGTTTTCATAAGAAGTTTTTTGCTGAAAATGGGAATAATGGTGGGCAACGCCTGAAAACTGGTGCTAAAGGTGCGGACAAGATTATCAAAGTGCCTTGCGGAACAGTGCTCATAGACAACGAAAGTGGAAAGATTATTGCTGATTTATATGAAGATGGAATGAGATTTATTGCTTTGAAAGGCGGTGAAGGCGGGCATGGTAATGCTTACTATAAATCTTCTATTAAACAAGCACCTCATTTTTCTCAATCTGGAGAAGAGACAAAGTCAAGAGAGGTTATTTTAGAGCTTAAAACTATTGCTGATGTGGGCCTTGTGGGCTTTCCTAACGCAGGAAAATCAACTTTGCTTTCTTGCATATCAAATGCAAATCCTAAGATTGCAAATTATCCTTTTACAACACTTTATCCAAATCTTGGAGTATGCGAGGTTAAAGGACAGACCTTTGTTGTTGCTGATATACCTGGAATTATCAAGGGTGCAAGTGATGGGCAAGGTCTTGGACATTATTTTTTAAAACATGTTGAAAGGGTGCGATTATTGCTGCATTTGGTAGACATATCACAAAGTGATGGACGAGATTTTATTGAAGATTTTCATGTTATCAATAAAGAGCTTGCGTTGTATAGTCACGAGCTGACCAAAACTCCACAAATTGTGCTGTTGTCAAAAGTTGATTTGCTTGATGAAGAGACATTAAACAGTCGAATTGACCGCTATAAGAAAGAAGTAGGTGGTGAGTGTATGTTGATTTCTGGTGCGACTTATAAAGGAATTGATGAAGTAAAACTCAAAGTGCTTGAATTGCTTAGCAAAATTCCTAAAAAGCCACCTCTTGAGATTGAAAAATTTGATTTTGATGCCAAAGATAAAGTATCAATAATCATCACAAGAGATGATGAAGGCGCGTTTGTAGTAAGTGGTGGAAAGATTGACGAATTTGCAAGAGGAATTGTTCTTTCAGATACTCGCTCGTTTGCTTATTTTCAAAAGCGTCTTGAAACAATGGGCATTATTGATATGCTTAAAGAAAGAGGGCTTAAAAATGGCAGCACTATAAAAATTAAAGATGCAGTTTTTGAGTATACTGAATAATTTAAAAAGTAGCTTCTTCAATATAAATTAAGAAAATCAATTTTAAAATATTTAAGACATTAAAGCTTAAATCAATTTAAAATATAAAATAAAACAATAGGAGATAATTATGATTACAACAAAACAAAGAGCATTCTTGAGGGGGCTTGGAAATGCTCTTGAGCCTGTAATGCAAATAGGTAAAGATGGATTTAGTGAAAATTCTGAAAAAACACTTGTAGGGCTTTTGGAAGCGCGCGAGCTTGTAAAAATTAAAGTTTTAAACAACTCAGCGATTACGCCAAAAGATATGATGAGCTTGATTTGTGAAAAAACTGGGGCTGAGCCTGTGCAAGTTGTAGGGCATACATTGATTGTTTATCGCAAGTCATCTAAGAAAGATATTAAACATATAGAGCTTATATAACAAGCTATTATGTTATTAAATTATAACTACTAAATCAATTCACTTGATTTGATTTTATTATATTTTGGGTTGATATATGAAATAAAAGCAAATATAAGAAGAATGGAAGCGCAAATGCAATAATAGATGTTGATTTTGACGAAAAATGAAGTTATAAACAATATGATGGATGCAAAAATATAACCTTTTGACCTAGATTTATTAAAAGAATATGCAAGCAGCTCTTTAAAGGTAAGGGCTGCATCTTTTTTATATTTCATAGTTATTTCGGGATAGAAATCATATTCTTTATAAAGCATGCTGTAGGTGTCAAATCTGTCAAGTATAAGCATTTCTATGTCAAAATTTTTAGAAAAAGCAATGGACTGTTTGTCATAGTCATGGCATAGAATTATTATTTTATCGGCTTTTTGAGATTTGCAAAGTTTTGCGTAGATTGCAATGTCGTTTAGAGAAAGCATTTGCATGTTTATAAATGGCAATAAAATCACTTTTGAATTGTCTTGGTGAGTGATTAAAATATAGTCATTTTTAATTATTGCATTTGGATGTCTGCTTTTTGTAAGTTCCAAAAAGAATTTAAGATGATTTTTATCTGAAAGCAAGGATAAAAACATGTTTTCAGCAGCTTCTTTTTCGCTTTGTTTTAAGTTTTGTTTAAGTTTGTTTTTCTTGTTTAAAACACGAGTAATTAAAATGACAATCACAGTTAAAATTGTGGCTAGGACAAAGGTCAACCATAGTGGTTGTTTTAAAAATCTTGTCCAAATAAAACAAAACAGAAAGATAAGAGAAAACTTAAAAATTGATTGAAATATAAATAAAACTTTTTTCATGTTTAAATTATTATCATTTTAAAAATATTTAGACATTTATTTGACAAGAAAATAAATAAATATTATACTTAATAAAAAGTGAGGGGCTGTGAAAGAGCGTTTAAATGATTTATATGAATATCTTAAAGAAAAAAAATATAAAGATATAGCCATCTTTGATTTGTCAAAAGAGGAACAAACTTTTGATTATGGCATAATTCTTTCTACTCCATCAGTTGCATACAATAAAAGACTTGCATGTGCTTTAATGGAAGATTTTGGCATAGAAAAGTATCCAGAAGGCTTCAATAAGGGGGAATGGATTGTCTTCGATTTTGATAAAATTGTAATACATTCATTTATTCCACAAGCAAGAGAAAAGTATAATTTAGATAAATTATGGCAATCAAAAAAGATGATTTTTTAATCATTATTTTTGGTTTCTTTTTTTTGGGAAGAAGGGAGTCATTATGATAAAAATTTGTTTTGTCTGCACTGGAAATACTTGCCGTTCGATAATGGCTGAAAGGCTGATGAAAAAACATCTTAAAGACCATAAAATTCAAGATGTTAAAGTTTCATCCAGAGGGCTTAGGGCGAATGGTGAAAATATTGCTGAAAATGCAAAAAGAGTTTTGAAGAGGCTAAGAGCTTCAGCTGCAAACAGAAAATCAGTTAAACTTGGAAAAATTGACAAAGATACGCTTTATATTGTGATGAATGAAAATATGAAAAATCAGATAAATTCATCCAAAATAATCACGATGAAAAGTCTTATCGGTGAGGATATAGTTGACCCTTATGGGCAAGATGAAGAAGTTTACTATGCTACAGCAAAAATGATAAAGCAAGCTATTGAAAGCTTGACGGTAAAAATCAATATGTGGAGAGAAATATGATAATTTTGGCAAGTGACCATGCGGGTTATCCTTTAAAAGAGGAAATAAAGAAGTTTTTTAATCGTGAAAATATTATTGCAATCGATGTAGGCTGTTATTCAAAAGAACAGCTTGATGATTATCCAGATTTTGCAAAGGCTGCAAATGTTAAGGTGACAGAAGACCCAAGAAATGTTGGCATTTATATTTGCGGAAGTGGAATTGGAATGAGCATAGTTGCAAACAGACATCCAAAAATCAGAGCGGCGCTTTGTCAAAGCGAAAAATTTGCAGAGCTTTCCAGAAGGCACAATGACGCAAATGTGTTATGTTTGCCAGGAAGATTTATTTCAGCTAGAAAGGCAATTAAAATAATCAAAGTGTTTTTAACAACTGATTTTGAGGGTGGCAGGCATTCAAGAAGAATAAAAAAATATTGAGGTAACTTATGGTAAATGTAATTATTCCAATTGTCAATAAGAATGTTAAGTTTAATAGCATTATCACAAAGCTTATTGATGAGCCAGAGATAAATATTTTAGTTGGCATAAATGAAGATATTTATCAAAGTGTTGTTGGGGATGTTGGGTTTGGTGAAAATTTAACATATATTAAATTCAAAAGCGGTTCTAAAAGAGAAGCTGTGATAAACTCGCTTCAAAAGTATATTGGTGCGGGCTCGGTGCTTATAATGAGAAAGCCTATCACTGTTGATGAATTTAACAAGTTTGTTGTAAGTAAAAAAGATGTTGTTACCTGCAGAAGAGAGGGCAACAAACTGCAATATTTCATGTTTAAAGTTTGGCAAAAATTACTTAAATTCTTTTTAGGGCTTAAAGAATATAAAGGTGACCCATCTGTAATATACTTAGGTGATGAAATCTCAGCTGTTATGTCAGCTTCAGGTAATTTAAGCTTTTCAAGCAGGGTAAATCGTTGGAAAGGAATTGAACAGAGCACTGTGCCAATGTCTAGTGGTAAAGTCATGTCTGAATATGACAAAAAAGACATTTTCTTATATTCAATAGTATCTATACTAGCGGTTGTTATAGGTGTGGTTGTTACTACCTGTGTCAGTGTGTTTACAAATGTTACAGTTATGATTGGTCTTTTGTTGGTTTGTTTGGATGTGATTTGTGCAGCAGTTGGCCTTATAATGTTTATTATTCTATTATTCAATTTGTCTGTTGGAAAAAAAGTTGTAAAAGATGCTGTTGAAATTATAGAATATAAAAATGATGACGAATACGAAGGCGAAACTGAAGCAGATGAGAGTGATGAAACTCAAAATTTGACTGATGAAACTGAAGAAGAATTGTCGGTAAGAACAGGAAAAGTTTTGATTGAAGCGGCAAATGCAGAAGAAGATTAAAAAGTTTTGATATTTCAATAATAAAGGAGGATAATATGAAAAAAATAACTATTGGAATAAACGGATTTGGAAGAATTGGCAGATTGGTTGCTAGAGTGTGCGCAGGAAGAGAAGATGTTGAGGTTGTGGCTGTAAATGACCCATTTATCGACCTTGAATATGCAAAATATATGCTTACACATGACTCTGTTCATGGGAAATTTAACGGAACATGCGAAGTTGTTGATAACGCGCTTGTTGTAAACGGCAATAAAATTGCTTTTTATGCTGAAAGAGAGCCTCAACTTATTCCTTGGGGAAATGTTGATGTTGTAATTGAAGCAACTGGAAAATTTACTAAATATGAAGATGCTGTTAAGCATTTAGAAGGCGGTGCAAAAAAGGTTATTGTTTCAGCGCCTGGAAAAAACATGCCTATGTTTGTAATGGGTGTAAATGAAAAAGAATATTCAAAGGATATGAAGGTTGTTTCAAATGCTTCTTGCACTACAAACTGTCTTGCACCTCTTGCAAAAGTCGTTCATGATAAGTTTGGAATTGTTGAAGGGCTTATGACTACTGTTCACTCAACAACTGCAACTCAGCTTACTGTTGACGGTCCTTCAAAAAAAGACTGGAGAGGTGGAAGAGCCGCATCTTGCAACATTATCCCTTCTTCAACTGGTGCAGCGAAGGCTGTTGGAGAGGTTATTCCTTCTCTTAAAGGAAAGCTTACAGGTATGAGTTTTAGAGTGCCTACAGTCAATGTATCAGTCGTAGATCTTACTGTTCGCCTTTCTAAAGAAACCACTTATGAGGAAATTGTAAAGGCTGTTAAAGAGGCTGCTGAAGGGGAACTGAAGGGAATTTTAGGCTGGACTGATGATGCTGTTGTTTCTTCTGACTTTATTGGAGATGCTCGTACTTCAATCTTTGATGTTAATGCCGGTATTATGATAAGCCCAACCTTTGTTAAACTTGTTTCATGGTATGATAATGAATGGGGTTATTCAAACAAGACTGTTGACCTTGCTTGCCATATCTGCAAATAATTGAGGTGAGAGTGGAAAATAAAAACGAGTATAAAGTTGATTCTCAAACTATAGAAGAGTCAAACGGCAAAAAAAAGAAGAAAAAGGAAAAGGTGAAGACTGCTAAAAAGTTTGAAGGCTTTAATTCAGTGCTTGCCTTTGTTGCCTATATTGGAATAGGCTGCATTGCTGTTGCTCTTCTATTGACCTTGGTTTTAAAGGGCAACACAAAACTGTCTGATGCCTTCAATTCAGTTGGAGAGGTTATCGCCTATGTCATTTGTATTTGTCTTGCATTTACATGGGTTAGAAAACATCGTTCTATTGCATGGATAGTTTGTTATGTTATTTTTGTTGTGACTATTGTAGTATTGTTTATATTAAATGTTTAAAAAATTCATAAAAAAAAGATGGCTTATTTCAGCGATTTTGCTGGGATTTATGGTTTTATTTTTGGCATTAAAGGCAGTATGGGCTGACTTCGTTTTTGTCGCACTGCCTTTTTTGGTGCTTTTTTGTATATATTGGGTGGTTATGCTGATATTGGATTTTATAGAAGAATACTACACCTATTTTGATGATGATTTCAGAGGCTATCGTGCGGAAATGATAAATTTATACAATATTACTAAAGATGAATTTGATGCGAATATAGAGCTTTACATAAAAAAGTATAAAAAAAGTTTGAGACTTGATAAAGCTTTGGATATATTCAAAATTTTGTTTATGATAAGTTTGCTTGCAATTTCTATTGTTGCTTTTATAAAATTTTAATCGATTGAAATTGCATTGAAATTTGCTTGCTTAAAATTGAGAATTATGCTATTATTTTATAGTAAATTTAGAAAGAGGAAAAGGAGATATTATGTTTACATTTGAAAAAATTGATAAAAAAGGCGTTTTGAATATTAAAGTTTCTAAGGAAGAATGGGAACAAGCAATGGAGCGTGCTTACGAGCAAAATAAAGGAAGATTTAATATTCAAGGATTTAGAAAGGGAAAGGCTCCAAGAAAGGTTATTGAACAAAACTATGGTGATACTGTATTTTTTGATGAGGCTTTTGATGAAGTTGTTTCAACCAACTATTCAAAATTCTTGGAAGAAAATCCAAGCATTGTTCCTGCAGATCATCCTCATGTAGATAAGAATACATTTACTGTTGAGGGCGGACTTGAAGTTTCTTTAAAATTTGATTTAATGCCTGAATTTGTACTTCCAGAGCTTGATAAATTGAATGTTAAAAAGCCAAAAGCTAAAGTTGAAGAAAGTGAAATTGAAAGACAGCTTCAATCAGCAAAAGAGTCTCATGCTCGTTATGTTGAAGAGGATAAAGTTGCTGAAATGGGAGATTTTGCAACCATTGACTTTGTTGGTTATTTAAATGGTGAAAAATTTGAAGGCGGCGAAGCTGAAGATTATAGACTTGAGCTTGGCTCTCATACTTTTATTGAAGGCTTTGAAGAAGGCGTGGTGGGAATGAAAAAAGATGAAGTTAAAGACATTGATGTAAAATTCCCAGAAAATTATGGTGCTGAAAATTTGAAAGGTCAACCAGCTGTATTTAAAGTGACTTTGAAAAAGATTGAAAAGAAAGTTTTGCCAGAAGTTGATGATAAGTTTGTTGCTGATACAACGGAATATGAGACTCTTGCTGAGTATAAAAAGTCAATTAAAGAAAATCTTATGAAAGCTGCAGAAGAAAAGGCTGAAAGAGATTATGAAGTTGCGCTTTTAGATGCTGTTGCTGAAAAGAGTGGCATTGAGCTTACTGATTCTATGATTGAACATGAAGTTTATCATATGGTTGAAGACTTTGAGCACAGACTTTCTCACCAAGGAATGAATTTGGAAGGATATCTTGGATATCTTGGAAAATCAATTGACGAGTTTAAAGCTGAAAGAAGAGTTGATGCAGAGAAGAATATTAAAACTAGACTTGTATTGCAAAGATTGATTTCTCAATATAAAATCACTGTTACTGCTGCAGATATGGATAAGACCATTGCTGATTATGCAGGAAAATATCAGATGAATGTTGAAGATTTTAAGAAGGCAATGTCTGAGCAAGACTATGCATTCTTCCAAAACAACGCAATTATGACAAAAGTCTTGGATTTTATTAAGTCAAAAAATGAAAATAAATAATAAAATTGGCGTATAATATCTTTGGCAACTTTAAGAGCCTTCTTGTTTTGATTGTTTAAAACAAGAAAGGCCTTTTTGCAATTTAGTGCCAAATGCTTTAATTTTTTAATATATTAGACTATTGGTCTGATAAAATAGGAGGGTTTATGTTAATACCTATGGTGGTTGACCAGACTGGCAACAGTGAAAGGTCTTATGATATCTATTCAAGATTGCTTGAAGACAGAATAATATTTTTAAATGGTGAAATTGATGATAATATTGCAAATATTATTGTTGCACAATTGATTTATTTGGAAGGTAAAAATCCAAACAAAGATATTTCTATTTATATCAACAGTCCTGGAGGAAGTGTTAGTGCTGGTCTTGCAATCTATGATACAATGAAATATATTAAATGTGATGTTTCAACTATTTGTGTTGGCAGAGCGGCGTCAATGGGAGCGTTCTTGCTTGCTGGTGGAACAAAAGGAAAGAGATTTGCTCTTCCAAACAGTGAAATAATGATACATCAGCCTCTTGGCGGTGCTCAAGGTCAGGTGAGTGATATTCAAATTCAAGCAAATCATATTCAATATATAAAAGACAGAATGAATCAAATGTTAAGCCAAAATACAGGAAAACCTCTAGAAATAGTGGAGAAAGATACGGATAGAGACAATTATATGACTGCACAGGAGGCAAAAGAATACGGAATAATAGATGAAATTTTCGTTTCTCGAGACAAAAAAGCTTAGTTAGGAGGAGTTTATGAGCGAAGAATGTAAATGTAGTTTTTGTGGAAAAAGTCAACGAGATGCTAAGAAGCTTATCGCAAGCCCAAATGGTGAAGCTTATATTTGTGATGAATGCATTGAAATCTGTAAAGATATTATTGTGGATGTGGCAAAAACTTCAAAATTTGAAAAATTGGAATTGCCTTCACCAAGCGAAATAAAGTCTAAACTTGATGAATATATCATTGGTCAAGATGAAGCTAAGAAAGTGCTTGCTGTGGCGGTTTATAACCATTATAAGAGACTTAATTACAATTTTGATAGAGATTTGCGCAAAGAAAAAGAGGCTGAAGATGTAGAGCTTGAAAAGAGCAACATTTTAATGCTTGGTGCAACAGGCTCTGGTAAAACACTTCTTGCAAAGACTTTAGCAAAGATTTTAAAAGTGCCTTTTGCTACTGCCGATGCAACTACATTGACTGAGGCAGGTTATGTAGGCGATGATGTTGAAAATATATTATTAAAGCTTATACAAAATGCCGATTATGACATCGAAAAAGCTCAACGCGGAATTATTTATATTGATGAAATTGATAAGATTGCCCGTAAAACACAAAATGTTTCAATTACGAGAGATGTTGCGGGTGAAGGCGTTCAACAGGCGCTGCTTAAGATTTTGGAAAGCACAGTGGCTTCAGTTCCACCTCAAGGTGGTAGAAAGCATCCTCATCAAGAAATGATACAGATAGATACAACCAATATATTGTTTATTTGTGGTGGTGCTTTTGTAGGTCTTGATAAAATTATTGAAAGTCGCAAAAATGACACCTCGCTTGGATTTAATGCTCAAATAAAGAATGTTGAAGAAGGCGTGGGGGCAAACTACGCAAAAGAGGTGCAACCAAATGATTTAATCAAATTTGGTTTAATACCAGAATTTATTGGCAGGTTGCCAATTACTGTTGGGCTGAATGAGCTTGATGAGAAAGCGCTTGTCAGAATTTTAAAAGAGCCTAAAAATTCATTGATAAAACAATATACTTTAATGTTTAAGATGGATGATATGAACATTGAGTTTACTGAAGATGCAATCTCAGCAATTGCTAAAAAAGCTATTGAATTAAAGACGGGTGCCAGAGGGCTTAGGACGATAATTGAATCGCGAATGACAAAGCTTATGTATGAGGCTCCAAGTTACAGCAATGTTGATAAAATTATTGTTACATCAAAGTTTATTGAAATTGATGATGCTCAACCTGAAATAATTAAAAAAGTTGATGACAAAAAAGAAGTATGTTAATATGCTTCTTTTTTATTTGTTTTAATGGCAAATCTAGAAAATATTTCATATAAAAACTTGGAGGTTGTATGAAAGGATTTTTTAATATTTTAGATACTACGCCAAATGCATCTGCCAAATATACAATGACGCAGAATGCAAGGCTTGATATAATGGGGGAATTGGAGGCTATTATTGGTTATGAGACTCACTTAATGCAAGCAACTCTTCCATCGGCGCAAAACACTATTAAAGATATTGCAAAAGAAGAAAAACTTCATGTGGGACAGTTGTTTGGACTTTTGTTTATGCTTGACCCTGAAAGTAAAATTCAATTTGAAAAAGGGTTGAAAGAATTTGAAGATGAAAATAAATAAGTCACTTTTTAGTGATTTTTTATTTTTTTTATTAAAAAATTGTTGACAAAATTTATAATAATAGATATAATAATAAAGCAAGTTTAAAAAAGCTTGTTTTAAATTTGGTTTGCGGGCGTGGCGGAATGGCAGACGCGCTTGTTTAAGGGGCAAGTCCGAAAGGGTGTGGGTTCGACTCCCACCGCCCGCACCAAGCTATTAAAACCTTGTTGTTTGTTCAGCAAGGTTTTTTTGTTTTATAAATTTTTTTAAAATTGGCAAAGTGTCCTCTTTTTCTTGATTTTATTTATAATGTCGTTTTTAATAGAAATCAAATGATTTATGGAGAAATCTGTATATTGTTAAAATAAATTGACGATTTATGAAAATATTGTCAAAATCATTTGGAAAATTTAATCAAAAATGATAAAATATAAAAGTAACTGAGGAGAAAGATGAAAAAGTTTTATAAAGTATTTTTGGCGGCTTTTATAATTATAGCTTTGCCAGTTTTAGTAGCTTGTGCAGGCGGCAATGTATCAGGCGAAAAGAAGAGTTTTAATTTATCAATTGATATAGTAAGTTTAGAAAATGCTGAATCTGTAATCGAGATAAAAGAGACAGATAACCTTATCAATAATTCAGAAAACTTTTATGAAGTAAATATTGATCAAAGCGTTTGTTTGTATATCGATTCACATTCAAATAATATCTTGAATAAGCTTGAAGAAAATACGCAAGTTACACTCACATTTTATTCATCATTTTTGTCAAGTGATTTTTCTATGCAATTTAATGGACAAGGTGTTGAATATGAAATAATCGAAAATGATGATTATCAAGTTTTGGAATATACTGTTGTTATTACAGAAAATTCCACATTGTCTTTGAGTGGCTGTTTCTTTATGTTATAATAATAGAAAAAAATAAAATCTCTAAATTGTTTAGAGATTTTTTATTAAAATGTTTTGATTGAGTGTGCGCTTGTGGTATAATATAAAAGTGTCTTAAAAAGACCTTGATTATGAATTATTATGGGAGAATGTATGATAAAAACTGACATAAAATCTATATATGATAATAAAGAAGAATATACAAAAGGACAACTTGTTGTTGCTGGTTGGGTAAAAAGCTGCCGTGGAAACGGAAAGTTTGGCTTTATAGATTTGACTGATGGCACCTGCTTTAAAGGGCTTCAGATTGTTTTCACTGAAGAAAAACTTGCAAACTTTGACATAGTTGAAAAGCTTAATACTGGCTCTGCTATTATGTGCAAGGGTAATCTTGTTTTAACTCCAGAAAACAAACAACCATTTGAAATGCAAGCTGAAGAAATTGAAGTGATAAGCGCAACTGATAGCGAATATCCGCTTCAAAAAAAGAAACATTCATTGGAATTTTTAAGAGAGATAGCATATCTTAGGCCAAGAACAAATCTTTTTAATGCAGTATTTAGAGTAAGAAGTAAACTTGCTTATATCTTGCATGAGTTTTTTGAGAATAAAGGCTTTGTTCATGTTCATACACCTTTGCTAACTTCATCCGATTGTGAGGGCGGAAGTGAGCTTTTTAGAGTTACAACTCAAAATATTTATGATGAAAACAGGCAGTTTGACCCAAAAGATGAGCTTTTTGGCAAGAAGGTATACTTAAGTCCTACAGGTCAGCTTGAAGGTGAAACATGCGCGTTTGCTTTTGGAAAAATTTATACCTTTGGACCTTCTTTTAGGGCTGAAAATAGCAATACAACTCGCCATGTTAATGAGTTTTGGCATTTGGAGCCTGAGGTGTGTTTTATGGACCTTGAAGGGCTCATGGATCTTGAAGAAGAAATGATGAAATATTTGATTTCAAATATTTTAAAGAGATGTCCTGATGAAATGAAATTCTTCAATGATTTTGTGGATAAAGGCTTGTTTGACAGGCTAAGCAATGTGGTTAATAATGAATTTGGTCGAGTGACTTACACTGAAGCAATTGAAATCTTGAAGAAAAATAATGATAAGTTTGAATTTCCTGTTGAGTGGGGTGCTGATATTCAGACTGAACATGAAAGATATCTTTCTGAAGTTGTTTTTAAAAAGCCTGTCTTTGTAACTGACTATCCAAAAGCGATTAAGGCCTTTTATATGAAACAAAATGAGGATGGAAAGACTGTCAGAGCTTGTGACCTTTTATTTCCAGGAATTGGAGAAGTTACAGGTGGAAGCGAAAGAGAAACTGATTATGACAAGCTTGTAAATCACATGAAAAATATCAATTTAAAAGAAGATGACTATTGGTGGTATTTGAATTTGAGAAAGTTTGGCTCTGTTGAACATAGTGGTTTTGGGCTTGGTTTTGAACGCATACTTATGTATATTACAGGTGTTTCAAATATCCGTGATGTAATCTTGTTCCCAAGAACGCCAAACAACTGTGAGTTTTAATAATTTTTTAGCTTTAAGACGCCAAAATAGTTGGATTTTAAATTTCGTGTTAAGGTTTAATGATAAAAATAAAAATCTACATAAATTTGTAGATTTTTTTAATTCAATAAATCGGTTGTTTTTAAAAGCTTTAGGAAATCTTCTGGGAATTTTAATTTAAATTCTATTGTTTGATTTTTAAATGGATGAAAGAAACTGAGTTTGTCGCAAATAAGGGCAGTATGGTTTATTAGATTGCTTTTTTCGCCATATAATTCATCTCCAATAAGAGAGTGGTTTATTGATGAGAGATGTACTCTTATTTGGTGCGTCCTTCCATGTAATAAATTCAAACTGATTAAGCTAAAATTGTTGTTGGATTTGATAGGAATTACAAAAGTCGTCGCTTCTTGACCATCGTCCGCGGTTGTTCTTTTTTGATTATTTATTCCATTTTTGCAAATTGTTTTAATTGGTTTATTTATAGTAATAGGGGTGTTGATTTCGCCTTGACAAACAGCATGATAAGTTTTGTTTATATCTTTAATTTTATTTTGGGCGATGCTATCTTTTGCAACTATTATAATTCCAGCAGTGTCTTTATCGAGCCTGTTGATAATTCTGAGAACAAAATTTTCATCTTTTTGTTGCATGTAGTTGCAAATTGCTCCTGCAAGATTTTTAGTGTAGTGTCGTTTATTTGGCATGCATGAAAGACCGCTTGGTTTGTTAATAAGTAGGTAGTATTCATCTTCATATACAATATCTAGTGGTAGTATGCATTGCATAATAGTAGTTTTCTTGTTTGGATTGCTGTTTATTTTTAAAATATCACCTGGAGATAAACTTTTGCGAATATTTACGATTTGATTGTTTACTGAAATATTTCCCCATTCTTTTCTTAGATTTGAAATATAGTTTTCTGAAAACTTTTCATCTTTTAGAAAATAATAGATGGAGGAATAGTGTTTGGTTATGTTGAATTGATGGTATTTCATGATATTTATTTTAGCATATATTTTTAAAATTGCAAAACAATCTTAAAATTGCTTGACAAAAATATAATAATAATTATAATTTTAATTTATAAAAGGCGATGATGAAAGACTAGTAGCGTATAATGTTTGTCTCAGAGAGCTCACTTTAAGCTGAAATGTGGGTGTCAAATAGTATGTAAATTCACTTTCTAGCTGCAATTATGAAACTTATTTTAAAATTTGCTTATTTTATTTTAAGTGTTGATTTTAAATTATTGAAAGTAGTTTTTGCCGTATATCTGCGTTAAAGATTAAATAAGTATGAGTGCTTGCTCATTAAATTTAGGTGGTACCACGAAAAGTTCTCTTTCGTCCTAATGCGAAGAGGGCTTTTTTATATGTAAATTTTCAAACTAATTTGGCATAAACGAAAAGATTGTCATGTTTAAACTATTGAAAATTTATTATTCATCTTATTTTAGTTTATGGAGGAATTTATGTTGATTGATGAGCTTGAAAAGTTGAAACAGGAAGTGCTTGCAGAAATTGACAAAGTTGATTATTCGCTTAGAAAGGCTTTAAATGATATTAAAGTCAAAGTTTTTGGCAAGTCTGGGCATCTTACGATGTTGTCAAAGGGGATGCGTGATGTTGCAGCTGAAGAAAGACCAAAAGTTGGTGCACTTATCAACAAGGTTAGAAACGAAATTGAAGAGCGTATTGCAAAAAAAGAGGCGGAGTTTGAACAAAATGAGCTTAGTGAAAGATTGGAGAGCGAAAAAGTTGATATAACAGAGCCTGCAAAAGATTGTTTAAAGGGCGCTCTGCATCCAATAGCTGATGTTGTGGATAGGCTGACTGATATTTGTGTTAAGCTTGGTTTTTCTGTCGTTGAAGGGCCGGAGGTTGAGTCGGATTATTATAATTTCGAAGCAATGAATATTCCAAAAAATCATCCTTCAAGAGATATGCAAGACACATTCTTTATAAATGAAAACATTTTGCTTAGATCTCAAACTTCTGCTGTTCAAGCAAGAGAAATGGAAGTAAGAAAACCTCCGTTTAAGATTATTTGTCCTGGAAAAACTTATAGAAATGACAGTGACTCAACGCATAGTCCAGTATTTAATCAGTTGGAAGGGCTTGTTATTGATGAAAATGTTTCTATGGCAGACTTAAAATCTATGTTGACTATTCTTATGAAAAGATTGTTTGGAGAAGAAACTACGATAAGATTTAGACCATCTTTCTTTCCTTTTACAGAGCCAAGTATTGAAGTCGATGTTTCTTGTCCATCTTGCCATGGAAAAGGTTGTTCAGTATGTAAAGGTACAGGCATGCTTGAGCTTTTAGGCGCGGGAATTGTAAACCCTAAAGTGCTTGAAATGTCTGGAATTGACAGCAAGAAATATAGAGGTTTTGCATTTGGCTTTGGCCTTGATAGAACAGCTATGATTTTAAACAGTATCGGTAATATAAGAAACCTTTATCGAAATGACATAAGATTTTTAAATCAGATGAAATAGGTGTTTTGGGTGTTTGTTTGAATAAAGACAAAACTGAAACTTGTTTAGGTAAAATAAATATATAAATTTAAGGAGAAAAAATGAAAGTAACTTATAACTGGCTTAAAGATATGGTGGATATTGACATTGCTCCCGAATTACTTGCTGAAAAATTGACAGCGGCAGGTATGGAAGTTGAGGAAGTTATCTATCAAAACGAGCATCTTCATCATGTTGTAGTGGGAAGAATAATTAAAATAGAGAAGCATCCAGAAGCGGATAGACTTGTTGTTTGTCGTGTGGATATTGGTGGTGGAGTTGTTACCCAAATTATCACTGCTGCAACAAATGTGTTTGAAGGCGCTGTTGTACCTGTGAGTTTGGAAGGTGCTGATCTTGTAAATGGTGTAAAAATTCAAAAAACAAAGATGAGAGGTGTTGAGTCTTGCGGAATGTTTTGCTCTGGGCAGGAGCTTGGCATTGATGAAAATTATTTTGAAGGCGCGGGCGTTGATGGCATCTTAATTTTGCCAAATGATATGAAACCAGGAATAGCTATTGATAAGGCGCTTATGCTTGATGATGTGATTTATGACATCAACATAACTCCAAACAGAGCTGATTGTATGAGTGTTGTTGGCATTGCGAGAGAAGTTTGTGCGTTGCTTGGCAGAGAGCTTAAGAAAATAAATCTTAATTATGATATAGATGTTTATTCAAAAGATACTGTGTATAATTTTGTAGGAGTCGAGGTTTCTTCACCAAATTGTTATAGATATATGGCAGGTGCTATTACCGATGTTAAAATTGAGAGATCTCCTTTATGGCTAAGGGCGAGATTGAATGCGGTTGGAATAAAACCTATAAATACTATGGTTGATATAACCAATTATGTATTGATAGAAATGGGGCAACCTCTTCATGCTTTTGATCAAAAAAATATTGGTGGGCAGAAAATAAGAGTAAGACAAGCGAAAAAAGGTGAAGTTATTTCAGCGCTAAATCATAGTGATTATCAACTTGATGAAGATGTTATGGTTATAGCAGATGAAAATAGGCCAATGGTTATTGCCGGTGTCATTGGCGGCACTGATTCATGTATTACTGATGAAACGACAACTTGTGTGCTTGAAAGTGCAGTTTTTGACTTGAAATCAATAAGAATTACAAGCAGAAGGCTTGGCGTGAGGACTGATTCATCGGCTAGATATGAAAAAGGTGTAAATGTTGCAAATGCTGAGCTGGGGCTTGCAAGAGCTTTGCATTTAGTTTCAAAACTTAAATGTGGAAAGGTGGCTCGTGGATGTATTGATATTTGCAATAAGAAAAATGAGGCAAGAGAAATAGTTTGTTCTATTAAACTTATCAATGCTATTTTGGGTATTGATGTGCCTACACAAGAAATGGTAAGAATTTTGAATAGTCTTGGAATAACAACTCAAGCACTTGGGGACAAACTTCATTGCAAAGTGCCACCTTATAGAGAAGATATCGAGAATGACTATGACTTGGCGGAAGAGATTATAAGACTTTATGGATACTATCATTATGACAGCTTAGATTATAAGCTGTTTGAACATGCTTCAGTAACTGAAGGTCAACATCATCCAAGATTGCTTTTGGAAAGAGGTTTCAGAAATACCCTTGTTGAAAAAGGATTTTATGAGAATGTCTCATATTCTTTGGTGCCTGGAGATGTAAACGATAAGCTGTTGTTAAATTCAGAGGAATATAAGGTAGTAAAGATTGCAAATCCAATAAGTGAAGATATTTCATGCATGAGGACTTCTATGGCGCATAGCTTGTTATCAAACATAGCTTACAACTTAAGTGTAGGGAATAAAAACCTTAGAATTTTTGAGTGCGGAAGGGTTTATTTGGCAAAAAGTTTGCCTTTGGAAGAGCTTCCTGTAGAAAGAAATATGCTTGCGTTATCTGTGTGTGAGGAAGGCTTTGATTTCTTTAATATGAAAGGTGTTGTTGAAAATCTTTTATCGCAAACCTCGCTTGAATATGTAATTGAAAGATCAAGTCAGTCTTATTTGCATCCTGGTGTATCTGCAGATATTATTTCTGATGGTAAAGTAATTGGCAGCTTTGGAAAAATTCATCCAATTGTAGCAAAAAATTACGATGTTCCTGTAAATGTTGTATATGCAGAAATAGACACAGAATTTTTAGCTGATTTGCCAGTAAAAGTAAGAAATGTAAAACCTATTTCAAAATATCCTATTGTTGAAAGAGATATGGCGGTCATTGTTGACGAAGGTGTAACAGTGGCGGAGCTTCTTGCATCAATTAAATCTTCTTGTGGAAAACTATACTTTGATGTTGCTTTATTTGATATTTATAGAAACAACTCGCTTGGAGAAAATAAGAAGAGTTTAGCGTTTAAGATTAAACTCTCTGATATGGAAAAGACCTTGACTGATGAAGAGGTTGCTTCGGTTATGAAAAAGGTTTTGAAGGCTTTAACATATAAGCATGGGGCTGCTTTACGATGATTTATCTTGATAATGCGGCGACAACTAAAATGTTTGAAGAAGGGGCAGACTTATATAAAAAATATGCCTGCCATTCTTTTTTCAATCCTTCTGCGGAATATGGTCAGGCTGTTGAAATTAAAAAACAGTTGATTGAGGCTAAAAAGTCACTATTAAAAAAGCTTGGTGCGAGCAAGGGTGATATAATATTTACAGGTGGAGCCACTGAAAGCAATAATCTGGCGGTTTTTGGTAGTAAGCGAAATGGAAAATATGAATATGTTTTTTCTATTTCTGAGCATCCAAGTGTTTATAATGTGGCAAAGGAGCTTGAAAGGCAAGGTTTTATTGTGCATTTTGTTGGGCTTGATAAGTCTGGTCAAATTGATTATGGCCAGCTTGAAAAAGTTGTAAATGACAAAACTCGATTGATTTCTGTTGAACAAGTAAATAATGAAACCGGAGCTGTCAATGATATAAAAAGAATAGTTTCGGTGCGAGATAAACTGGCTAAAAATGCGCTTGTGCATGTTGATGGTGTTCAAGCATTTTGTAAGTTAGAATTTGCTTTAGATAAGCTTGGTGTTGATTTTTATTCCATATCTGCGCACAAATTTCATGGGCCCAAAGGTGTTGGCGCTTTGTATGTGAAAAATTTAAATAATCTTAAGTCAATAGTTTTTGGCGGAGGCCAAGAAGAAGGGTATCGCTCAGGCACTGAGAATATTGGCGGTATAATGGCAATGGAATATGCTTTCAATAAAATAGATGTTGCAAAATCGTATGATAAAGTTTATCAACTTAATAAAACGATGACGAAAGCCTTGCTTGAGGACGAGCATATTCATGTAAACGATTTTAATGGAAGTCCTTATATTTTAAGTGTTTGGTTTGAAGATGTGAATGGTGAAACACTTATGCGTGCATTGGCTGAAAAAGGTGTGATTGTAGGCACGGGTAGTGCTTGTTCTACTAAAAAAGCGGGCAACAGAATATTGGAAAATTTAGGCTTTAAATTGGAAGAAATAAAATCTCATATTAGAATTTCTTTTTGTGAAGAATTGACAATTGAAGAAATTGAAGAGGCTGCAAAAATAATTAAAGAAATTTACAATCAAATAAGGAGTAAAGTTTTATGAAGGTGATTTTATTGCGATTTGGCGAGTTATATCTTAAAGGACATAACAGAAATATTTTTGAAAACCTTCTTATAAGTAATATAAAGAAAAAGTTGACTGGGCTTGAATTTAAGTTTTCAAAGACTTTTGGTAGATATTTGATTTCTGCTTATAACGAAGAAAATGAAGATGAGATTGTGGAGCGCTTAAAGCAGGTTTCTGGGCTTTATAGTTTAAGCAGGGCTGATGAAGTTGTTGCTGATCCAGAGGTTATAAAAGCTGAGGCTTCAAAGCTTGAGATTGGCGATAATACTTTTAAGGCAATAGTAAATAGAGCAGATAAGGCTTTTCCTATTTCTTCAATGGATTTTGCTAAAGAGCTTGGTGGAGTAATACTTGATAATAATCCGAATGCAAGTGTTGATTTGTATAATCCAGCTGTTCAATTTAATGTCGATATAAGAATGAATGGAAGAGCTTACATCTTTACAGATATTATTAAGTGTCAAGGTGGTTTGCCGCTAGGGTCTGCTGGAAAAGGATTGTTGTTACTTTCTGGTGGTATTGATAGTCCAGTTGCTGGTTATTTAATTTCAAAAAGAGGAATGGAGTTGGATGCTCTTCATTTTCATAGCTATCCATATACTTCAGAACTTGCAAAAGAAAAGGTGATAACTTTGGCAAAAGAACTTGCTAAGTATGTGGGCAAAATCAATTTGCATATAGTTTCTTTTACAAAAGTGCAAGAAGCTATACACATGAATTGCTCTCCAGAATATATGATAACTCTTATGAGAAGGATTATGATGAGAGTGGCTGAGCGTGTTTGTGATCAATATGGACTGGGCGCAATTGTGACTGGTGAAAGTTTGGGACAGGTTGCAAGTCAAACTATGCAAAGTATGACTGTGACTGGCGAGGTAGTAAAACGCAAACCAATTTTTAGGCCTTGTATTGCAATGGATAAAGAAGAGATAATGGCGGTGGCAAATAAGATAGAAACTTATAAAACTTCAATATTGCCATATGAAGATTGCTGTACAGTTTTTCTTCCTAAAAATCCAATTATTAAGCCAACTATAGAAAGGTGTGAAAAGGAAGAGAGATATCTCAATATTGAAGCGTTGGTTGAAGAGTGTTTGAGTTTGGAAGAGACAATTGTGATTGAATAGATTTTTTTAAAAAATAAAAACATAGACAGGTTTGAATTAAAGCCTGTCTTTTTTTTATGTAATTGTTGTTTGATGGAGATTTTAGGTTGGTTGAAAAATATCGTGTCAAACCAATTCATTTCAACATAAAATTTTCAAAGGTGCTTATTTTTATGAGGTTAAAGTTTGAAAGAGAAAGAATGGCGTATGCATAAAATGCTATATTTATAAAAGTGATATTTATAAACTTGCATATTATGCAATATATATCAAAAATGAATGAATAAATATGCATAAAACACTTGCATAATTATAAATTTTGATGTATAATAATCAAAAATGAATGAATATCCATAAATTCATAAATATACAAAATCGCTATATCCCTTATAAATAAAGGCGAATAGCGTTTGAGGAGAAAAACATGGCAAGAAGTGCAAGACAGTCGAAAATTTTGGAAATCATCTCAACTAAAGAGATTGAGACGCAAGATGAATTGGCTAGAGAGCTTAGAAATGCAAATTTTGAGATTACGCAAGCTACGATATCGAGAGATATTAAGGAGCTTGGTTTAACCAAAATTTTGTCAAGCTCAGGTAAATATAAATATTGTTTTGTAGGCTCGGACGAGCAAGTCATTTCAAACAAATATGTTTCTATTTTCAAAGAAGCTGTCATTTCTGTTAAAGTTGCAATGAATCTTGTTGTTGTGAAAACGATGAAAGGAATGGGAAGTGCCATTTCAAGTTTTGTGGATAAGCTTAATATAAGTGAATTGCTTGGCGCGGTAAATGGTGATGATACTGTAATGTTGATTTTTCCTACAACTACTATGGCAAGTCAGGCTGTAGTTACTTTAAATGATATGTTAAACTAAAGAGGTGAATAAATGCTTCAATCATTATCGATTAAGAATGTTGCAGTAATATCGAATATAAATATAGAATTTGGAAAAGGTTTTAATGTACTTCTTGGTGAAACAGGTGCAGGTAAAAGTATTATTTTTGATGCGTTAAACTTTGTGCTGGGGGCTAAGGCGGACAAGACTCTTATAAGAAGTGGTGAAAAAGAGATGAGGGTTGATGCTGTATTTTCAGATTTGTCTGATTCGGCTCAGGCGGCACTTTCAGAGCTTGGTTTTGATGGAAATGAGATTGGTTTATCAAGGGTTTACACTTTGGAAGGCAAATCGTCAGCGCGAGTAAACGGCTTTCCGGTTGTGCTTTCAGTGTTAAAAGAAATCGGCAGTGTGCTTGTTGATAGCTATTCTCAACATGAGAGTGTAGAACTTTTAAAATCAAAAAATCACTTAGTAATGCTTGATAAGTTTGGCGGAGAAGAAATATTAAAAATCAAAGCAATGGTTAAAGAAAAATATGAAATGCTATCTGAAATCAAAAAGAAAATTCTTCAGCTTGGAGGAGATGCTTTTGAGAGAGAAAGAAAAAAATCATTGCTTGAATATCAAATAAATGAAATTGAAGATGCAAAAGTTGAACAAGGTGAAGATGAAATTTTGAGCGAAAAATTGAATTTTTACAATAGTGCTGAAAAGATTTATGAAGCTATTTCGTTTTGTCAACAATTGCTGGATGAGGGGAATGGAGCTTGTCTATCTCAGCTTCAACAATCACTTAGTGCCTTATCTGGATTTGGAGATTTTGAGAATATTGAAGATTGTCGCAGCAGGCTTGAAAGTGTTAAGTATGAAGTTGAAGATATAATTGAAACTCTTGACGATATTAAATCAAATACCGAATTTGATGAAAGAGAGTTTGATAGGCTTGATAGAAGATATGACCTTATAAAATCTTTGACTAAAAAATATGGTGGCTCGGTAGAAAATATGCTTGAATATTTGGAAAAGTCAAAGGAAGAGCTGGACGAGCTTGAGAATAGTGAAGAAAATATAATAAAACTTGAAAAAGAGAAAGTGCAGCTGGAAAATATACTAAAAGAAGACTGTGAAAAGTTGAGTGATTTGAGAAAAAAGACGGCTGTGGTTGTTAAAGAAAAGATGAAAAAAGAGCTTAATGAACTTGGAATGAAATCAAGTGTGTTTGATGCATCTTTTACCAAGCTTGATAATTTGTCCGCAAATGGAATAGATGTGGTTGAGTTTGTATTCTCTGCGAATAAAGGACAAGAGATTAAATCGCTTTCTAAAACCGCTTCTGGCGGTGAATTAAGCCGATTTATGCTTGCGTTTAAAAATATTTTTAATGAAATCGGCGGGGCTCAAACGCTTATATTTGACGAAATTGATGCTGGAATAAGTGGTGAAACAGGCAATATTGTTGGTTTAAAGCTTAATAACATAACTAAGAATATGCAAGTGATTTGCATTACGCACCTGCCTCAAGTTGCAAGTTTTGGTGATGATTTCTATTTTGTATCTAAAAAAGAAACGTCAAATTCGACTTCTACTGAAATTAAGCATTTAGAAGGGGAAGAAATTGTCGAAAATCTTGCAAGAATGGTAGTTGGTGATAATTTGACACCTACAGCTATCAAGCAGGCTGAAGAAATGAGAGGAAAGACTGGTAAATTATTCTAAAAGAATAAAAAGTAAGAAAATGAATAGACTAACCTTTAGGTAGTCTATTTTTTATTTAGTCTATTTTTATGTTTGGAGGAAAAATGCGAAATAAGAAAGGCTTGATTTTTGTTTATGTATTTTTGTGTGCTTATTTAATATTTAGTAATATTCCAGTTTTCAACCTTATAAAAATGCCAAACAATTTTTATGTAAGCTATGATGAAATTGAAAGAGTTAATGAAGAACATAGCTTTGGAAACTTTGTTAATCTTTCATTAAATGAGGGTGAGGTGACGACTGGTCAAGATAAACCTAGTGAAGCTGAGGTCGTATTTAAACTGTTTGGGTTTATACCAGTTAAAAAGGTTAAGGTGAAATTGTTGCCAGAAGAAGAGGTTTATGTAGGCGGTTTTCCTATCGGTTTAACTTTGCAAACGGAAGGTGCTGTTGTGGTAAGTGATACAGTGGTTGATGTAAAATCTGCTGCCGTTTCAAAAAATACTTCATTTAAAGCAGGAGATGTTATTAAAGAAATAAATGGTGTTAAAATAAACTCTTTAGATGATATAGATTTGGCTCTATATAATGCAACAAGTGAAAAAGTGCTGGTTATTTATCAAAGAAATAATCAAGATTATAAGCAAGAAGCAGGTCTGTTGAAGGATGGAAATGGCAGATATAAGCTGGGATTGTGGGTAAGAGATGATTTTTCTGGAGTAGGAACACTTACTTTTATTAAAAAAGATACAAATGAATTTGGAGCTTTAGGTCATGCTGTAACAAATGGTCTAAATGATAATATTTTGCCTATGGTGGATGGAGATATTTATAGTTGTTCTTTAGTGAATGTAGAAAAAGGGCAAAAAAATAATCCTGGAGAGCTTAGGTGTGTGTTCGTTCAAAAAAATAGACATGGCAGCATATTGAAAAATACTAAGGTTGGAATATATGGAAAACTTGATGATAATGATTTGATAGATCAAAATAGAACGGCTTTGCTTGGCGGAAGACTGAGTGTTAGGCCTGGTAAAGCGAAAATTGTATCAAATGTAAGTGGAATAACTGAAGAATATGATATAGAAATAATAAAAGCGAATTTTCAATCAAAATGTGACGACAAAAGTCTTGTATTGCGCGTGACTGATAAAAGATTGCTTGAGCTTACTGGTGGAATTGTTCAAGGAATGAGTGGCTCTCCAATTATTCAAAATGATAGGGTGGTAGGTGCTGTAACTCATGTGTTTGTATCTGATCCTGCAAAAGGATATGGCGTTTATACAGATTGGATGCTTGAACAGATGAGCTATTAAAACAAAAAGCGTGTTTAAAGTTGTAATAAATAATAAAAATTAAAAGATTGCTTAATTTTAAAGCAATCTTTTTACTATTATGCAATTATTATATAACTATAACATAATAGATTTAAACATAAGCTATTATGTTATTAAAATATAACATTTCTACAGAAAAATATAGAAAAAACAAAAAGAAGCTTAATATAAAGATCCTATATTACAGCTTCTTTCCGTATCATGTGAAGCATATCTCCTTCACATTATTATCTTATGCAGATAACCCAATATTATACACAAATTTTTAAAAAATTTTAATCTGAATTTACAACAACATTTTTTGATACGCTTTTTCTCATGTCTTCATCAATAGCAGCATAATGTTTTTTGGTTGTATTTACATCTTTATGGCCAAGGATATCAGCAACTATGTAGATATCTTTTGTTTGCTTATAAAGATTTGTGCCAAAAGTGCTTCTTAATTTATGAGGGGAGATTTTTTTTAATGGTGAAGCTTGAATTGCAAATTTTTTAACCAAATCCTCAACGGCTCTTGTTGAAATTCTCTTTTTTTGCAGTGAAATAAACATAGCATGTTCATCATCGGAAAGCTCTAGCGTTGCTCTTTTTTCAAGCCAAGTTTTTAATGCCATTGCGACTTCATTTGAAAAATATAAAGTTGTTTGATTTCCGCCTTTTCGTGTCACTAAAAAGGCATTTTGCGTAAAATCAAAGCTTTCAAGATTGAGCCCAACAAGCTCTGAAATTCTTATGCCAGTTCCTAAAAAAAGAGTTATTATTGCGTTGTCACGTTCAAAAGTGTTTTTGTTATAACTTTGTTGTCTTTTTGTGAAATCGGTTGGATTTTCAACTACATTCATAAGACGAGAGACTTCTTCTCTTTCTAATCGTATAATTTCTTTATTGTGTAGTTTTGGAGTTTCTATTTTACTAGCTACATTTGATTTAATTAAATCATGATTAAAAAGATATTTAAAAAACGACCTTAATGATGCAAGTTTTCTTGCTTTTCCTCGTTCGTCATTTTTATATTCTTTTCCGTCAAGTTCATAGTAAGAAAGTGAAGACAAATATTGCTCGATATGTCTTGTTTTTATTGAATTTATGTCGTCCAAAGTAATTTCTTCAATGTTTTTATGAAATACAAAATCTGAAATAAATTTAAAAAATATAAACAAATCCATTGAATAATTATATCTTGTCAAAGAAGATGTATTATTTTCAATTCCTATAAAAAAGTCTAAGCAAAATTCTGGCAAGCGCTCTGTATATTTTGCCATTTTTAATCTATTTTGTAAATCTCGTTTTTGATAATAATTGTTGTTTTTCATACTTTTTATTTTATAATAAAATAAAAAATAAATCAACTTTTTAAGCTATCTCTGCGTAAAATTTTATTTTTTGGTAATAATTTGAAATAAAAATCATGATACAGACAGCTTCAAAGCTTTCATTTATTTGACTAAATTTAAATAAAGCGTTATAATAATTAAAATAATTGGAGGAAATATGATTGACATAAATTTAATTAGAACAAACCCAGAGCTTGTAAAAGAAAATATTAAGAAAAAATTTCAAGACCATAAACTTGAATATGTGGACAAAGTCCTTGATCTTGATCAAAAGGTGAGAGCATTAAAAAGAGAAGGTGATGATCTTCGTTCGCAAAGAAATACTTTAAGCAGTCAAATTGGCGCGTTAATGCGTGAAAAAAAGACTGATGAAGCAAATTTAATAAAAGAGCAAGTTGTAAAAAACAACAACAGGATAATTGAAATTGAAAAGGAAGAAGGTGAGCTTTCTTTGCAACTTAAAAAGCTTATGTATTTAATTCCAAATATCATTGCAGATGATGTCCCTGTTGGTAAAGATGACAGTGAAAATGTTCAGCGTTTGACTGTTGGAGAAGCAAAAGTCCCACAATATGAAATACCTTATCATGCAGATATATTAGAAAACTTAAACGGTCTTGATCTAGACAGTGCAAGAAGAACAAGCGGAAATGGTTTTTATTATTTGACTGGAGATATTGCAAGACTTCATTCTGCAATACTTTCGTATGCAAGAGATTTTATGATTGATAGAGGTTTCACATATTGCATTCCACCATTTATGATAAGAAGTGATGTTGTCAATGGCGTTATGAGCTTTGAAGAAATGGAAAATATGATGTATAAAATCGAAGGTGAGGATTTATACTTGATTGGAACAAGTGAACACTCTATGATAGGCCGCTTTAAAGAGACAATTATAAAAGAAGAAGATTTACCATTGTGTCTTACATCATATTCACCATGTTTTAGAAAGGAAGTTGGTGCGCATGGAATTGAAGAGCGCGGAATTTATCGTGTTCATCAATTTGAAAAACAAGAAATGATTGTAATTTGCAAGCCAGAAGAATCAATGGATTGGTATAATAAAATGTGGAAGCTATCTTCAGATTTCTTTAAAAGCTTGGATATTCCACATGAAGTTATGGAATGCTGCAGCGGAGATCTTGCTGATTTAAAAGTTAAGTCTTGCGACTTGAATGCATGGAGCCCAAGACAAAATCGTTATTTTGGAGAGCTTGGCTCATGTTCAAATTTATCTGATGCTCAAGCAAGGCGTCTTGGCATTAAATATAAATCAGCTGAAGGAACAAAACTTGCACACACATTAAATAATACAGTTGTCGCACCTCCAAGAATGTTGATTGCTTTCCTTGAAAACAACTTAAATGAAGATGGAAGTGTAAATATTCCAGTGGCTTTAAGAGGTTATGTGGGCGGCAAAGAGAAGATTCAACCAAGCAAAAAAGGAAAATAAATGTCAAATATTAAAGTAAACAGAGATTTGGTATTGTCAATTGTAAAACAAGACAAGAAAAAGTTTGTAAGAAATATTGAGAAACTAGTAAATAGTCTTGTTGCACAGTCAGTTGACGCATTATCAAAAAAAGTCTCTTATATAAATCTAAAAAATGTGACACTTCAACCTGTAAATGAGTTGTTGAATAACTCTTTTGTTGATAATTCTAAATGTATTTATCTTCTTGGAATTGAGAATGCTCAGCTCGAATTAAACACAACCAAAAAGCTGAATTTTTGGAGAAATTTGAAAGAACGCTTTAAATTTGCATGGTCAAATAGAAAATTATTTAAAAGACGAAGAAAAAGTCGTCGAAGAAAGAAAAAAGAGCTTGAAAGTATGGATTTGAATAATCTTAAATTTGATCCAAGTAAGTACTCAATTTATAATTTGGCTGAAGATATGCAGACCAGCTTTTGCTCGTTTTTATCTGAAACTTCTATAGTAAGCTTGAAAGACAGCAGATTGCAGATTTTTGGAAGAGATGATTTTGGCTCTACAACAGAAATTATTATTTATTTGGTAAGTTACAGCGAAGAATGTTTTAAATATTTTTCAGCGAATAAAAGGGGATATACCAAGATAAATATAAATTCAAGAATTGAGCATGTAAGCAAAAAATTGAAAGAAACTGGTGATAATTTTACTAAAATTTTAAAGATATTCAACACACTTTATTTTAATATAAATGGTCACATGCCAAATCAAGTGTATATCGAATCAGTGCTTTGTTTTGTACCGAGTGAATTGTTTCAAGGCGAAGATATTTATAAGGTTTATGTCAAAATTGTAAATTATTTAAGGATAAAATCAATTCGTTATATAAGGTCAATAAATGACATAAACAAACTTATAAGCGAAGATAAAGTTTGCGGCAACAGCGGAATCGAATTTAATAAGATGTTAAATTCAATTTGATTGTAAAAATTTAGCTAAATATAATATATACAGGTAATTCATTTAATATATGGTTAAATGAAAAACTATGCATATATTTGCATATTATAAGAAAAATAAAAATTATAAAAAAATAACAAAATAGCTTATATTTAAATGGTAGTATGTAGCTATCTCTGCGTAAAACTTGCCTTTTACGCAGAGATAGCGAGGTTACCCTTTTGATAAATTTGTTCAAATTTTGATAATTTGCTTTATTTCTATCCACTATTATGACAATTGTTTAAATCATTTATAAAAAATTGAGGTAAATCACCCTCATTTTTTTTATTTTAATCTTAAGTTTTTTTCATTTTTAACTCAATATTATTAAACTACACTATTTGATTTTATAATATGGTCTTTTTTACACTTTTTTATCCCCTGTTTTCAGCACTATTATGTTATGCATACTAGTTGCAAAATTTTACTAAAAAATTGTTGACTTAGAGTTTAACTTGATTTATAATCATTATGAGGTAAAAATGGAACTTTACGCAAAAGGACAACTGTCTTATTTAATACTCACCTGCTTGCAAGATAGAGATTTTTATGGTCTTGATATCATAAGTGAAATATCTTCTCGCAGTAATGGAAAGATAAATTTAAAAAAACCAAGTGTATACTCAAATCTTACTAGAATGGAAAAGCAAGGTTATGTTTCTTCATATCTTCAAAGTAGTGATTTTGGTCCAAATAGAAAATATTACTCGCTTACAGACAAAGGACGAGGCTTTTATCAAGAGTTGAAGGCATATTTTGATTATAATAATATTGATGTATTTAGAGATTTCAATGACATAGATGTTGTTTCAGATAATTTTTTAAATTCTTATGATAAAGAAGTCACAGCTGTAATTACTGAAGTACAAGGTCAATCATTAAATTCAGTGAACTTACATAATGAAAGTCAAACTCTTGAAAGCAATGTTAATAAAACTGATAACATAAATGAAATTGAAAATGAAGAGCAAGATGATTTCTTTGATTTTTCTTCACTTGAAGAAGAACAAAAAATAGATGAAATATACACTCAAGTTTCTAACAATGCTGTAAAAACTGTTGATGAAATTGCTTCTGAAAACGAGTTACAGGCAAATAATGAAGCATTTAATACATATTCAGATGTTCAGGAAAGACATGATGAAACGATTGATAATTCTGATTTTAACAAAGAAACAGAAACTTTAGAATTAACGCAATCTGAGGATGTAAACAGTGAACATATTTTGCAAGAAACTTCCCCTGCTCATTTTAAAGATAATCATGAAAATGAGCAGCGCGCTGATGACGCAAGATTTTTAATAAGAGAAGAAATTGAAGAGAAATCTGAGAATATTGATGAAAGAATAATTGCTGCAAATAAATCATTTTCTATGTCTGAAGCCGAAATTGATACAAAGGAAGAAAATTTGCAAAGCGAAATTTCTGTTAAACAAGATGATGCAGTATTTTTACCAAATGAGAATGTTGATGAATATAACAAAAGACTGTTTGATATATCGAAAGATATAAACAAAATTAAGAGAAAACGCAGTTTTGCGGAAGATCAAATTTCTATTGCGGCAACTGAGCCCCTTCCTATTGCAAATGAAAAGAAAAAAGCAAATATAGAAGAGTTTAAAAATTCTTTGCTTGAAAACAAGAATAGATATACTTATAATAATATAAACTTTGAGACTAGAAGCAATTTAAACAGTCTTGTGACAAAATCAGAGGAGAAAAAGCCTTTAAAAGAAGAGAAAAAGGAAGTTAAAGATGATGCAGTGCTTGTAACTGGACATTTAACCCCTGACGATGTGGGACAGGCTAAAAAGATTGCTCCACCTAGAATTAAAATAGTTTCTGAAAATACAAAAGATACAAGGCTACCTGCACCAAAACGGGATACAAATGTTGATCCATCACATAGAGAAATATTGAATAGGCTTTATTCTAAAACTAAGGATAGCGCTTCAGTTGAAGCGAGGCCAGATGCTATTTATGATTACAATGATTTGAAAGATTTCTATGAAAGTCAAAGCATTTCATTTAATGTATATCATAAATCGGCAGAGAGTAAAAAACATAACACAAATTTAATTTATCTTGCTATAAGCATTTCTACACTTTTAATTTCACTGCTCTGCTCTACATTGTTGTATGTAATATTTTTAAAAACAGGCATGCTTAACGCAAATACGAATTTTATGTTTATACTTTTGCCAGCCTTACTTATTTTTGATGTTGCTTTAAAGGCGTATAACTATAAAACTTATACAAGTTGGCTCCCTTCAAAATTAAGTCCACAATGGAAGATATGGTGTTTCTATTTCTTAGTGTCATGTATTGTAGTAGGCTTAAATTTAATTTGCGGCATTGCAACTAAAGAATTTAGTTTGTTTGCAACTACTTTAATTTTGCCATTGATTTTAGCGTTTGTTTTAATTCCATTTAGATATTATTTTAAAAGAATTGTGCTAGTAAAATATTGGAAATAAAACAATTTTGAAGGTTAAAAAATAAATAATAAAAAAGAAGCTGAAATTAAGCAGCTTCTTTTTTTGATGTTTTAAAAACTGTAAGAAATAAGTCGAAAAATAAAAATGCAATGATAATAACTAAAGATATTATGAGAATGTATGATATAGAGTTTGTAAATAGTGTACACAAAAGTGTTGTTGCAGCTGTTGATATTATTGAGCCTATAGTGATAGACAAGAAGGCATATTTTAAATCTAGGTTAGAAAATCCTGCAATAAGACTGCTCGCCCAAACTCCAGTGAGTGGCAAAGGCACTGATGCGAAGCCTGCAAGAGCTATATATTTTTTAATATTTGATTTTTTACTCTCGATTACAGATGTTTTCTTATAATAATGATTTATCACCTTTGATGTAAGAAAACCGGTGGTCTTACCTTTCAATTTTCTAGCTATAAACATGATTAAATAGCATGGCAAAAGTGAGCCTAGTAAGGATAAAAACATAGCAGCTGCAGGAGGCAAGGCATTGTTCCCCCAAATGTCTGTATTCATGGCCAATGGAATAGCAATTTTGCTTTCTAAAGTTGGACAAATTGCTATTAAAATAATTGCCAGCCAAACGCAATTTTCAAAATTGTTTGAGAAGAAATCTACTAAAAAATTCATACTATAATATATAGATTAAAAATAAAAAATATTACAATAATTGATAGTGAATAAAATAAAAAACTGGAAATGAATTGATTTCTATTTCCAGTTTTTTTCTTTTTTAAGTAAGTTTTTATTGAAAGCTTATTTAGCTGTTTCAGTAAAGCGTTTTTCTCTTATTACAACGACTTTAATCTGGCCAGGATATTGCATTTCTTGTTCAATTTTCTTTGAAATTTCTTTTGCAAGGAACAATGCATTGTTATCATTTATTTGGTCAGGTTTTACAATTATGCGAACTTCCCTGCCCGCTTGAATTGCATAAGACTTTTCAACTCCGTTGAAGCCGTTGCAAATTCCTTCAAGCTGTTCAAGGCGTTTTATATAATTTTCAAGACTTTCTCTTCTTGCACCAGGTCTTGCACTTGAGATGGCGTCTGCAACTTGCACTAAGATTGCTTCAACAGAATTGAAAGGAACTTCTCCGTGGTGTGCATGAATGCAGTGAATTACTTCCTCTGATTCTTTATATTTTTTTGCTAAATCAACACCAATAGAAACATGTGTTCCATCAACTTCATGGTCAAGAGCCTTTCCTATATCATGAAGAAGGCCGCCTCTTTTTGCAATTTGAACATTTGCGCCAAGCTCTGTTGCTAAAAGACCAGCAATTACAGAAGTCTCAATGCTATGCTTAAGGCAATTTTGGCCATAGCTTGTCCTGTATTTCAATCTTCCAAGCACTTTTACAAGCTCTGGATTAAGGTTGTATATTCCAACATCATTGCAAGCATTTTCGCCCGCTTCTTTGATAATCTTATCTACATCGCGTGTTGCTTTTTCAACAATCTCTTCAATTCTTGTTGGATGTATTCTTCCGTCTACAATCAGCTTTTCAAGGCTAAGTCTAGCTATTTCCCTTCTTACTGGGTCAAAGCTTGAAATAGTAATTGTTTCTGGAGTATCATCAACAATCAATTCAACACCTGTTACGCTTTCAATAGCTCTAATATTTCGACCTTCTCTTCCAATAATTCTTCCCTTCATTTCGTCATTTGGAAGGGCAACAGAAGTTACTGTAATTTCAGATGAAAGATCTGTAGCACATTTTTGAATGGCGCCAACAACAATATTTCTAGCAATTTTGTCGGCATTTTCTTTTGCGTCATCCTCAATTTTCTTTACAAGAATGCCAGCATCTTTCTTTGCTTCATCAGTAATATTTTCAATGAGAATATCTTTTGCTTCTTTTTTTGTAAGCCCTGAGATTTTCTCAAGTTTTTCTGTCATTTGAATTTTAATTTCATCTTGTTCTTTTAATTTGTTTTCAAGAGATAATTTTTCATTTTCAAGATTTGCTTTTTCATTATCTAATTGCAAACCTTTATTGTCAAGTAAGGTTTCTTTCTTTGCCAAATATTCTTCTCTTTGGTCAAGTCTCTCCTCTTGTTTTTGAATTTCACCTCTTCTTTCTTTTGCTTCACTGTTTGCTTCATCACGAATTTTTTGAGCCTCTTCTTTGGCTTCTAAAAGTGATTCTTTTTTTATGCTTTTCGCTTCTGCGTACGCCTCTTCAATTATCTTAACAGCATTCGATTTACTTTTTCCCAACTTCTTGCTTGTGAGAATGCTGTAAACTAAAATACCAAGAACTGCACCGACGATAAGTGCAATTACTCCGCTAACAACTCCGGCGGTAACAGCAGCGTTGCATAGAATGCTTATACTGCTCATAATTTCCCCTTTATAAGATAGATTTTGACCTATCAATTGATAGTATAATATAATAAGATTTCATTGTCAAATAATTTAAGCCTTATATTGCTTATGTATTTGTTATTTTTTACAAAATTTGTAATAAGCTGCAAAAAAAAGACATCAACACTTTTTTGTTTGAATGTCTTTTAATAAATTGTAATATGTTGTTAATTTTATTTTTTAAATAAGATTTTAAATCTAAATAATTTAGACTTGAAAAGATAAAAAACAATTTTAATCTACTTAAAAAGTAGATTTTGAAAGGTCATAATTTGCCATATATTCTTCCTTAAATTCTTTAAAATAACCACCTATTATTGCATTTCTGGAATCTTTGGCAAGCTTAATAAGGTTTCTTAAGTTGTGGATTGATAACAGCTCTGCACCAAGCATTTCGCCGGTATTTATTAAATGTCTGATATACGCACGAGTGAAATGTTTGCATGTATAACAATCGCAATCGTCTTCAATAGGTCGAAAATCATCTTTATAAACGGCGTTTTTAATTACCATTTTGCCCTTTTTAGTAAAAGCTGTGCCATTTCTTGCTATTCTTGTAGGCAGAACGCAGTCCATCATATCAATGCCTCTTGCATATCCTTCCACTAGGCAGTCAGGAGAGCCAACTCCCATTAAATATCTTGGTTGATCCTTAGGAAGAAGCGGATTTAAAAAGTCTAATATATCGTACATAACGCTTTTTTCTTCACCAACAGAAAGTCCGCCTATAGCAATGCCGCATTTAGCAAATGGAAGGCAATCTTCCACGCATTGTTGTCTCAAATCTTTGAACATATTTCCTTGAACAATTGGAAATAGCATTTGATTTTCATTTTGATGAGCTTTAAAACAGCGTTCAAGCCATATTTTAGTTACCCTTCTTGCTTCAACTGCTTCTTGATAAGAACATCCTGCTGCTGTACATTGGTCAAAGGCCATAATAATATCAGCGCCAAGTGCTTCTTGAATTTCCATGTCTTTCTCTGGTGTGATAAAATGCTTTTCACCACTTAAATGAGAACGAAATTCAATGCCTTCATCACATATTTTTCTTAATTTTGAAAGCGAAAATACTTGAAAACCACCACTATCGGTCAAAATTGGCTTATCCCAATTCATGAATTTATGCAAGCCTCCAGCTTGTTGAACAAGCTCATGTCCTGGTCTTAAATATAAATGATAAGTGTTTGACAAAATAATCTGTGCACCAATTTCTTTAAGCTCTTCAGGTTTTAAACCCTTGACTGTGGCTTGAGTGCCAACAGGCATAAAGATTGGTGTCTCAATATCCCCATGAGGCGTGTGCAATATTCCAGCTCTTGCACCTGTATGTGGACATTCTTTTAATATTTCAAAACTAAAATTTGGCATAAAGTTAAACTCCTTGTTTTTAAAACTTATAATATATGTAGTATTATGTATGACATACAAAATACTATAAATTGTATTATTCTGAAATTTTTATTCTATTTAGTAAATAAACATTGCATCGCCAAAAGAGAAAAATCTATATTTTTCTTTGACAGCTGTTTTATATACATTCATGATATTTTCATACCCTGCAAAAGCAGAAATAAGCATAATTAAAGTGCTTTCTGGTAAATGAAAATTTGTAATCAAAGCATCTACAACTTTAAATTTGTATGGTGGATAAATGAATATATTTGTATCTCGCTTTTGAGGAATGATTATCCCCTCTTCGTTGACACAAGATTCTAAAACTCGAATTGATGTTGTTCCTACAGCAATTATTCTTCTTTTATCTTTTTTAGCTTGATTTAAAATCCTTGCATTCTCTTCACTCATTTCGATATATTCACTATGCATTTCATGATTTAGAATATTATCTTCCTTCACTGGTCTAAATGTACCAAGACCGACATGAAGCAAAACTTCAACAATTTGAACACCTTTATCTTTTATTTTTTGCAGTAAATCTTGTGTGAAATGAAGGCCTGCTGTAGGTGCAGCAGAAGATCCTTCTATTTTGGAATAAACAGTTTGATAACGCTCTTTATTTTTTAGTTTGTTATGAATATATGGAGGAAGAGGCACTTGTCCTACTTCAGCTAGCCTCTCTTCAAAAACTCCTTCAAAGATGAATTTGATTTTGCAACTTCCATATTCACCTTTAGATATAATTTCACAACTTAGCTTTTCGTTGAAAGTAACAATTGTGCCTTCACTTAGTCTTTTTGCTGGCTTTGCAATAACTTCCCAGTCAGTAAGGTTTATTCTTTTTTGAAGAAGAATTTCTATTTTTGCGCCAGTATCTTTATAACCAAATAATCTTGCAGGCAAAACTCTTGTGTTGTTTATTACTAAAATGTCACCCGCTTTTAAATATTCAACAATATCATGAAAAATTTTATGTTCTATTTTATTGTTGGTTTTGTCATAAACTAAAAGTCTTGAGCTGTCGCGCGGCTCAACTGGTGTTTGTGCAATAAGCTCTTCTGGCAAGTCATAATAATAACTGCTTTTTAAAAGCAGTTTATTATCATTTATATTATGACTTTGGTTTTCGTTTGTCATAAAATACCTCTATTTGAAATGTGATTATTCTTTTGTTTAAAAGATTTTATTCTTTTACAGGCATAGGAATGCCAAAGTGTTTATATGCAGGCTCTAAAGCAACTCTTCCTCGAGGTGTTCTTGATATGAAACCAAGTTGAAGCAGATAAGGCTCATAGACATCTTCAATTGTTGTTGAATCTTCACTTATTGTTGCGGCAAGTGTATCAAGGCCAACCGGACCTCCATTGAATTTGCTTATAATAGACATCATTATTTTTCTATCTATTGTATCAAGTCCTAGGTCATCTATCTCCATCACCTGCAATGTTTTGACAGCTATGTTTTTATTGACATGCCCTTCGCCTATTACTTGAGCATAGTCGCGAACACGCTTTAAAAGTCTGTTTGCAATTCGAGGTGTTCCTCTTGAACGCTTCGCGATTTCAATGCAAGCGTCATCATCAATTTTAACGCCGAGAATTTTTGCAGAGCGTTCTATAATCACCTTTAAGTCTTCAGTGCTGTAAAGCTCTAGGCGGCAAATTACGCCAAATCTGTCTCTAAGTGGATTTGTAAGCATTCCTGCTCTGGTAGTTGCGCCTATAAGAGTAAAAGGTTTAATTTTCAGTCGCATATTCCTTGCTGATGGGCCTTTGCCTACAATAAAGTCAAGCGCAAAGTCTTCCATAGCAGGATAAAGAATTTCTTCAACTGTCTTATTTAGTCTGTGAATTTCATCAATGAACAGCACATCATTTTGATTTAAGTTTGTCAAAATTGCAGCAAGGTCTGCAGCGTGTTCGATTGCTGGACCTGATGTAACTTTGAATTGAGAGCCAAGCTCATTGGCTATAATATGTGATAAAGTGGTTTTTCCAAGTCCTGGAGGGCCATATAACAAAACATGGTCAAGGCTTTCTTTTCTTGATTTTGCTGCTTGAATGTAAATTTTTAAAGCTTCTTTTACCTTGCTTTGACCAATGTATTCATCAAAAGTTGTAGGTCTTAATGAATTTTCAATCTCTGCATCTGTGAGATTTTTGGTGCTTGTAATAAATCTCTCGCTATCTTCCATTATCCTTTGTACCCCCTTAATGCTTTTGAAATAATCTCTTCAGCTGTAGCATTGTTTGCAGAATAGCTGCGTGCAAGCATGTATGCGTCATTTTTGTTTATGCCAAGACTGATGAGAGTATCAGTTGCCATTTGAACAGCATCTTCATCATAATCAAAAGCTTCTGAAGCTGCTTCCATTGCAGCGACTGGACTTAGTTTATCTTTAAGCTCTAAACAAAGTCTTTCAGCTGTCTTTTTGCCAAGACCTTTTATTTTTGATAACAACTTATCATCACCTTTTATGATTGCAATAGTTAAGTCACTAACGGACATACCTGAAAGAATTGAAATTGCCATTTTAGGACCAATTCCGCTTACAGTGATAAGTTTAAAAAATAAGTCTCTTTCTTCTATAGATGAAAATCCATATAAACTTATATCATCTTCTCTTACAGCCATATAGGTAAAAATTTTAACAGTGCTTCCATCAAGAGGTAAAGCTGATAAGGTATTGTTTGAAACATTTAATTCAAAGCCAACTCCTCCCACGTTTAATGAAAGAAAATTTTCTCGTTTTTCTTCAATTGTGCCGATTAAAAATGAAATCATTATTTCTCCTTTATAGAAAATTTTGCAGTTTTATATTTGTTTTAACTATAATTTCAAACCTATGCTTGATTTCGGTTTAGCATTGGGCTTGTTTGACTGTGACAAATTGCAACAGCAAGTGCATCAGCGGCGTCGTCGGGCTTTGGAATTGATGCCAATCCCAATATGGCTTTTACCATATATTGTATTTGAGCTTTTTCAGCCCTACCATTTCCTGTTAAAGCTTGTTTAATTTGAAGTGGCGTATATTCATATATTGTTCCACAATATTTTTGACAAGCGAGAACGATTACACCTCTTGCCTGTGCAACTTGAATTACCGTCTTTTGATTTTTAAAATAAAATAATTCCTCTATTGCAACTACATCGGGCTTATACTTTTCAAATAAAAACTTTAGACTTGCATCAATAGCTTCAAGTCTAACTGGCATTGAGTCTTCTTTTGGCGTTGTTATTGCGCCATAATCGACAACCATATCATTTTTGTTTGTATCTATTATCCCATAACCTATAATTGCATATCCTGGGTCTATTCCTAAAATTACCATAGATAAATTTTACTATATTTGCAAATTTAAGTCAATCTTTAATTGGTCATTATTCAAACTTATTTCAAATAAAAAAGGCAATCATTTTTGCCTTTTATTTATTTAATTATAAATGGTCATATTCTAAATCTTCATAGTAATCAAGTCTTTCTTTCTCTTTATAATCATCATAGGTCATGCCAGTGACTTTCATATAACAAGAATTTTTGTCATCAAGTAAAGAATATAACTCCTTTCCATAAAATTCAATGCAAATATTTTTATTTATACTTGCCGAATATTCAAGAAATCTTACTGCATCTTCCAAATTTTCAAATAGGTCAGATATTATTTTGGCTTCCTTCTTTATGATAGCCTCTTTACTTTCAAGACCTTTTTTGGTTGATTTTTTTGTGTTCTTTTTAACTTCTTTTGGCTTTTCTAGTTTTGCTTTTTCATCTTCTGGCATTATGTCAAATAAAGACATTTGCACGCCTTTAAATTGCTCAGTTTTTTCAGCGAGCTTAATTTTTTCAGATGAATTTTTTACTGCTCCATTTTGAAGCGCTTCATATCGCGCCAATCTTTCAGCAACTTCTTCATCAGATAATACATTACGATCTTCAGTTTCTTCTTGCCATTTGCTGTAATCAAAATCACTCCAACGACTCATAAGCACCTCCTAAATTTGCCTGTTTTCGCTGAAAAAACATGTTAATTAAACCTTACTTTAAATGTTTGTGCTTTGTTTTTTCACGAAAAAGCGTCCTGTTTTTGATTATATTAAGTAAAAACTCATTAAATCAAAGCGTTTACATGGTTATTATAACACAATAAATTGATTATTACAATACTTTTTGGAGTTTTATTCTTCTTCAGGAAGATTTACATTATGATAAACTTCTTGAACGTCATCAAGATCTTCAAGAGTTTCAATCATTCGATTGAAGTTTACCACCTTTTCAGCGTCTAAATTTACATAAGAATCAGGGACTAAAGTAGTTTCCGCATTAAGAACGACATAACCTGCTTTTGCAAGCTCATCACTTACAGAGTTGTGTGCGTTTGCTTCTGTGACTATTTCAAATGAGTCATCATATTCAACTACATCTACAGCACCAAATTCAAGAGCGCTCATCATAAGCTCATCACTGTCAACATTGTCACTCTTTTCAACTTGAACAATTCCTTTTCTTTGGAATAAATATCCAACGCAACCTGTTGCACCTAAAGATCCACCGAATTTATCAAAAGCGTGACGAACATCGCCAGCTGTACGGTTTTTGTTGTCTGTCAAGCATTCTACAATAACAGCAGAGCCGCCTGCGCCATATCCTTCATAAGTGCAACTTTCATAGTTTACACCACTAAGCTCACCTGCAGCCTTTTTGATGCTTCTTTCAATTGAGTCGTTTGGCATATTGTTTTGTTTTGCTTTGGCAATAACATCTCTAAGCTTTGGGTTTGAAACTGGGTCAGAGCCGCCTTGTTTGACGATAACAGCAATTTCTCTGCCTATTTTTGTGAAGATTTTGCCTCTTGCTGCGTCACTTTTGCCCTTTCTAGCTTGTATGTTGTGCCATTTTGAATGTCCTGACATAAATTTCTCCTTTATATTATATGATTTTCTTAAGATAAATTTTTATAAATTGATTTATAAAACAATTTTCCTTTGATATTTTATCAAATTATAATAAAAATGTCAAAAAAAATTAAATGTTTTTAAAGTTGTCTTTGTTTATTTCATACATGATTATTGCACCAGAAATTGAAGCGTTTAAGCTTTCAACGCCCTCATTCATTGGTATTTTTACTGTATGATTGCATATTGCAGCCATTTCGTCTGAAATACCTTGGCCTTCATTGCCTATAATAAGCCCAATTATTCCATCAGCTTTGAAATTAAAAATGTTTTCTCCATTCATATCAGTTGCAATTAAATTAAGTTGCCACTCTTTAGCAAGCTTTATAAACTCATCTTTTGAAAGAGATATCACATTGCTTTTGAAAATTGTGCCCACACTGCTTCTTATAAGTTTCGAATTGCTTGGTTTGACACTTGAAACAAGATAAACATATTCAAAACCACAAGCGCAGCCTGTCCTTATTAAAGTCCCAACATTTCCAGGGTCTTGAAGACCATCAAGCACTAAAAAGTTTGTTTTAGGCTTTTCTACTATATGTGGTATGTATTCTGTTATACATAATACACCTTGTGGGGTTTTACTGTCTGAAAGCATTTCTATTGTTTTGCTGTCTACTTTATAAATTTCACAGTTTGCGTTGTCAAAAATATTTTTGTCTTCGCTGTCAACTAAAATATATTTTGCTTTAAGTCCCCCTGCCAAAGCATCTTTTATAATTTTGACATTATCTAAAAAAAGCAAACAACTATTTTCTCGTTTTTGCTTTTTTAGTAATTTAATAAAATTATTGCTTGCCTTAAGCATTACTTAACTTGTCCTACAAGTGAAGCAAATGCTTCTGGCTCTCTTACTGCCATATCAGCAAGAACTTTTCTGTTAAGCTCAATGCCCTTGCTTTTAAGTCCAGCAATAAACTTAGAGTATGAAATTCCATTTTGTCTGCATCCAGCATTGATTCTTGTAATCCATAAAGCTCTGAAGTTTCTCTTTTTAAGTTTGCGTCCAACATAAGCATATTGTCCGCTTTTCATAACTTGTTCTCTTGCAGTCCTGTAAAGTTTAGATTTTGCTCCTCTATATCCTTTTGCACTTTTAAGAATAGAACGGCGTTTTTTAACTGCGTTTACGGCTCTTTTTACTCTCATGATTTTACCTCCTATTTAGCCAAAAGGGACTTAATGTTTTGTACATTCTTTCCAGCAATGTATGAGCCCTTTCTAAGTTTTCTTTTATTTGCTTTTGATTTCTTTGTAAGGAAGTGTCCTTTTCCAGGTCTAGCAAATTTAACCTGTCCGTTTGCAGTCACGCGAAAACGCTTTTTGCAACCACTGTGTGTTTTTTGTTTTGGCATAATAAATCCTTCTCCTTTATTTAGATTTTTTTGGGGAAATAACTACAAATACATTTCTTCCCAAGAGCTCTGGTGCTTTTTCAGTAGTGCCAACTTCAGCAAGTCTTTCGCAAAAATCTTTTACGATTTCAATTGCTTTCTTGACATAAGCTTGTTCACGCCCCTTCATTCTCAAGGATACTTTGACTTTGTTTCCATCTTGAAGAAATTTGGTTGTACTTGAAACGCGATAAGCGATATCATGTTCGTCAATTGTCATTGAAAGGCGTACTTCCTTAGTTTCAATGATTTTTTGAGCTTTTTTGATTTCCTTATCCTTCTTTAAAGCATCATACTTAAATTTTCCGTAATCTAAGATTTTGCAAACTGGCGGAACAGTCCCCCCTGACATAAGTACTAAGTCAAGGCCTGCCTCTTCTGCTTTTGCTTGTGCTTCTGATTTTGAAACAATTCCAAGTTGTTCTCCATCTTTACCTATTAAACGAACTTGATTTGCATTGATTTGTTCGTTTATCAATAATTCCTTAAAAATAGCTTTAATCCCCTTTTAAAATAAAATTTGGTGGAAGCATAAAATTCCACCAAAAAACTAATTATTAAATTAAGTTTTCAAACCAAGTCCAACTAAAAATGTTGACTGGTGAGAAGTGGAACTTCTACTTTCAAGCAATATAATAGCATATAAATTCTTGCTTGTCAACACTTTTATATATTATTTTTTGCTTTTTTGTTTTTTTTCTCTATAAACCGTACTTTCCAAAATTACACCCAGTCGCAAAATGATTTTGTTGGATTTTTTCAATGCTCTTTCTTTCATTATTGCCTTGAAAAAGATAGTCACTCCTGCAATAATTGCTGAGACCATAATTGCTGTAAACATAATAAGATTGGCGTTTGTCAAAGAAGCGGTCAAACTTGCAACAACGCATGCACCACCTGCTCCACAAAGCGTGCTGCAGATATCACCTACAACATCAGCACAAAAAGAGCACATCTTTTCTGAATTTTCACATAAAGCATAGCCTACAGCCGCGCCTTTCAAACCCTGTTTATTCCATTTTTCAAAGACTTCAATATCTGCAGACGCTACTGCAATTCCAAGCATATCAAATAGAACATTAAAAAATATAAAAACACATATACAAATTGAGGCTATTATAACACCCATACTCGAGAGCAAAGTTTGGCTTATAAAACCAAAAAATAAAGACATACAAATAGCTACAACCAGCATTTTTGTAGCCCATCTATATTTCTTTCTGCCGCTGTACTCCTGTATTGATACTTTATAATATTTCTTCACGATATAATAATATATTATTTTAAATATCATTATATGCCTAGCTTTTGACATTAAAAAACAACCTTTTCAGGTCGCTTTTTATCTAGATAATTTATTTTAAACTTCTTCAATATTGTCAATTGTTTCTTTTATTTCGGTAAGTTTGCCTTTTGCTTTATCAAGACTGTTATAGCAAATTTTAATAAGCTCTTGACCTCTTTCAAAGAGTTTTACAGCTTCACTCATTGCAAGGCTGCCTTCTTCAAGTTTTTCAATGATTTGATTAAGCTCTTTTGCTGCTTCTTCATAAGAAATGTTTTCCATGCTTTCCTCCTAATTTAATTTTGTAAGATTTGAAAGTGTTTCTTCGAGTTTATCAAGCTCTACCATTATTTTCTCACCACTTTCTCTTATTGTAATTTCTGCTTGATTTGCGCTGAGTGATCTTGGGCTTATTACTACTCTTACAGGGATTCCCATAAGCTCGCTGTCAGTAAGTTTCATTCCTGCTGATGTTTTCCTGTCATCGTAAAGCACTTCAAACTTTTTAGACAATGTCTCATAAAGCTCATCAGCTTTCTTTTCAATTTCAGCATCATCATTTCTGAGTGGGCAGAGATAGATTTGCCATGGTGCAACTGCCATAGGCCAAACAATTCCCTTTTCATCGGCGCTTTCTTCAACGATTCCGGCAAGACATCTACCAATACCTATGCCATAGCAACCCATAATTGGGTGAAGCTTGCTTCCGTCTGGCATTGAAATTGTCATATCCATAGTTTTTGTATATTGTGTATCAAGCTTGAAGATATTACCTACTTCTATGCCTTTTTTAATGATAATTGGTGTACCACATTCATGGCAAAGGTCACCTTCATTTACTTTTATAATGTCAACATATTCGTTTGGTTTAACATCGCGTTCCATATTCACGCCACCAAGATGATATTCTTCTTTATTTGCGCCACAAATCATTCCTATAAGCCCTTCTAAAGATTTATCGAACACTTTTATTATATTTGGTATTTCAAGGCCTACACAGCCAATATTACCCTTTACAAGGCCTGTTTCTGAAATATCTGTCACAGCAATGTCTTCAACACCTAAATGTTTTTTAAGCTTGGCTTCGTTTACTTCTTTATCACCTCTTACAAATGCAACAATCACTTTATCTTTTTCGCCAGATATTGCATAACAAACTGCTTTTATAAATTGTTTTTTGTCTTTTTTAAGGAGTGTTGCAAGCTCGTCAATTGTTTTTGCATCTTTAGTATAAATTTCATTTAAAGCTTCATCAGTGAATGAAACTTCATCTTTTTTTGCGGTTGCAATTTCCATATTTGCTTTGTATCCGCAGTGCTGGCAGATTACAATATTGTCTTCTCCAGCTTCGACGAGAAGTTGAAATTCGTCAGAGGCATCTCCACCCATCATTCCGTTGTCAGACTTGATAGCAATGACATTCTTCATTCCTATACGCTTAAACACTCTGTTATAAGCTCCATAAACCCTGTCATAATATTCATTTAAGTCTTCATGAGAGGTGTGGAATGAATAACCGTCTTTCATAGTAAATTCTCTTACACGCAAAAGTCCGGCTCTTGGTCTGGCTTCATCTCTAAACTTAGTTTGAATTTGATAAATCATGAATGGCAATTGGTCATAGCTTTTTATAGTGTTTTGGCAAAGATGAACAGCTGCTTCTTCATGAGTCATTCCGATAAGCATATCTCTGTCATTTCTGTCTTTAAATCTCAGCATTTCAGAGCCAATTGAAGAATATCTTCCACTCTTATCCCACATTTCTCTTGGCATAACAACAGGAAGATGTACTTCTTGTCCATCAACGTTATTCATTTCTTGTCTTATAATGTTTTCAATTTTTAAAATTACTCTTTGTGCGGCTGGGTAAAGCGAATAAATGCCATTTGCCACCTGCTTAATATAACCTGCTCTTAACAGCAAGCTATGGCTTTTTGCAGTGACACCAGCTGGCACTTCTTTAAGCCTTTCTCCAACCAGTTTACTTATTTTCATCAGTTTTCTCCTTTTTCTATTGGTTTAGTTTTAATTTGTCCGTCTTTTAATATTATAGTTAAATCTTCGTTTAGTGCAACTTTTTTAATCGAATTTATGCTATTTCCATTCTGTTCTATTTTTGCATAACCTCTATTTAACATTTCATGCGGATTGATTTTGTTTAATGTATTTTCTTTTAATCCTAATTCATAATATTTTTGATTAAGAAAATAGTCTATATTGTTTTTCAAAATGTTTTTATTGCGTTCTAAATTCATCGAATTTTTAGTTATAAGCTTTTCAAAATTGTTTGTCAAATAAAAACCTTTACTATAAAGTGATCTTAAATTAAAATTCATAAACTCTTTTGAAGCTTTAAAAAATTTATTAAACCTTTCAAACATTTCATATTTTTTGTCATTTAAATTGTAAGTTAAAAGCTCAGCCGCAGCTGACGGCGTCGGGGCTCGCAAGTCACTCACAAAGTCTATAATAGTAAAGTCAGTTTCATGTCCTACAGCTGATATAATTGGCTTTGGACAATTGTAAGTTGCTCTTGCAACAATTTCAGTGTTATATGCCCATAAGTCTTCAAGAGAGCCGCCACCTCTCGCAACAATAATTACATCGATGTTTGGATAGCTTCCCATTCTTTCAATTGCGTGAGCTATTTCATTTTCAGCGCCATTTCCCTGCACTTTTGTATTAAAAAGCACAATGTCTACAGTCGGATTTCTGCGCCATGATACATTTTTAATATCTTGGATTACAGCCCCATCGCGTGAAGTGATTACGCCAATTCGTTTAATGTCTTTCGGGATAGGCTTTTTGTGAGGCTCATCAAACAGCCCTTCTTTCATTAAATTTTCTTTAAGTTTGATAAACTCTTCATAAAGTTTGCCTTGTCCAGCATTTTCAATTTGAACAACATTGAAATTAAGTTTGCCACCCTTTATATAGAAATTTGGCGAGCCTGTGGCAATTATTTTGGAGCCTTCGACAATTTTATCAATATAATTTGGATAAAAACATACGCATGGCAGTGTTGCATCCTCATCTTTAAGTGAAAAATAAATGACATTCCTTGATAAACTTACACCAAAAACCTCTCCTACAACTGGAATATTATGCAGAAGCTCTTCACTATCAAATATCTGTTTTATATAGGTATTAAGTTTTGAAACTGTAATGGCATTGGTCATTTTTAAATTTAAATCCCTTTCTAAATTTTTATATCCTTTAAAATAGATGATAAAACGCCATTGATGAATTTGCTGCTTTTTATTGTTGAATATTTCTTAGCAATAGTCAGCGTTTCATTTATGGCAACTTGAAAGGGAGTGCCAATGTATTTAATTTCTGTAAGTGATAAATACATTAAAGCGAGGTCAATTTTATATACTCTGTCAATTTCGTATCCAATTAAATGGGAAGAAATAAGTTGTGTAAGCTCTTCTCTATGTTCTTCAAAGCTTTTCACAATGTCTTGAGCAAAGATTTTGTCTTCCTCTTTTTTCAAAGACGAAAAAAACTCTTCGTCAAAGGTATAGTTGTTTTTGACGAAAAGTCTTTCAAATATAAGTTGAAAAGCGTGTTCTCTTGCTTGCGTTCTCATAATTTATGCCTCTTCACAATTTACGCCACTTACATGGACATTGATTTTGCCTGGCTTGATGCCTACCATAGAGTTTAAAGAGTTTTTAATATTCTCTTGCACCCTGTAAGCTATATCGGGAACGCTGTATCCAATATGGACAATTATATAAACATCAACATTAAGCACTCCATTGACATCGAATTTGATGTTTACACCCTCTGATTTTGATTTTGAGAGTTTTCTAAAGAAAGAGAGCTCTGCATTTGTAAGTGCATCAACTCCATTGATTTCTTTAGTAGCAAGATTTATGATAGAAAGTAAGATATCTCTATCAATATCCACCTTTCCTTTTTTCAGTGAGCCTGTTTCATTTTTACTCATAAATACTCCCATTCATTGGTTTAACTTTTGATTAAATCAAAATTTATCTTTAATATTGTAACACATTTATTTTTGTTTTGCAATTATTCTACAGGAATAATTTTGATATTTTCAATTGTTGCAGTAAGTTGAGATTGTATTACAGCCACAATTTGAGCTGCTTCTGCTTTTGAAATCTCTTTAGCTTTGACAACTGCATTGATATTGCCGTTTGCTATTGAAACAATGCATTCATTGAAACCTTTTGCTTTTATAAGACCTTCAATTACAAGCTCTTGTTCCATTTGCTTGATAAGTGAAAGTTTTGATGCTTCAGCGTTTTTCACAGCTTCTTCAGTTGAAGATTCATTTGCAATGATTGCATCATAGTAAAGCATTTCTTGGTCACGAGTTGATTCCCTTGTTGTTCGATAGCTTGAAAAATAGCTTGATGAAGTTGTTGTTGAATCTTTATCTTGTGTTACAGATTTATTAAGCATAACATTGAGATATCCAGTCACACCTAAAAGTAATACCATCACGGCAATAATAATGATTTTTGTCCTTTTTTTCATTTTAATCTCCTTTTATTTTAATTGTTTAATTACCCGCATAAATGTTTATCTTTGAGTTTTCTATTTCTATCACTGTCTGCACTATCGATAGGATGTCCATTTTTACAGAGACATTGTTTGCCCCACTTGCAACAATGACAATGCCTTGCACTACTGGATAGATTTCTTCCTTTATCACAGGTTTTCCATTGACCATAACAATATTTGAAGTGGTAATGGTTGTCCCGTTTGCTGTTGTTCGTGTTTCTTCTTCTGTTGCGTAGACATATTCAAAGCCTTTTTCTAAAGTGACAACAACTTCTACATTTCCAGCCCCCTTTACTAAAGTGATTACATTTTCAAGTTTATTCTCAAGGTAATCTATATATTCGCCTGAGCTTGAAAAATTTGAGCTAACATTGTCGATTTTGTTGTTTGTATCTTTATTTTGCGATGGCGCTTTTAAGAAAGAAAAGTAAATTACAGCTATAATGATGGCAAGTCCTACCGCAATGTATATTTCAAAATGTTTTACCTTTTTAATACGTTCAAATAAAATACGAAACTTGTCCTTTATTTTACTCGTCATAAATGATTGCCTCCTCGTCAATTGTGACATACTCCGTAATAATTTTACTGATGTCTTTTTTAATCTTTGTTATATCATTATGCTCAGAATTTCCGGATATGACAAGCCCGCTTAAATCGACAGTAATAGACTTAAATCGCATGTTGTTTTGAAAAATATCGGCGTTGACATAAACAAAAACATTGTTGTATCCATGACTTTTTATCTTTGTTTCAATATCGTCTTTTGCAATATTGATTTTGTTTAGATTAAGTTGATAAAGATAATCTTTATCCACTTCAATATTTTCGCTGTAATCAAAGATATTGTTTAAATCAATTTCAGTTTTCAAAAGTTTTGGGAGAGGCAAAATAATCACAAGCACAATTATAAAAGACAAGATTTTTTTTATATAACTGTTCATCTGCCCGTCTGGCATGACAAGCTCTACTATTACAGATATGCAAATTACGCCTGCAATAGATAATATCCAGCCTGATAAAGTAGTAAGCATATTCCCCCTCCTTTTAAATTTGTTTTTGGTTTAAAATAGATTTGCCGAGCACATTACAAGGCCTATCATGATGAAATAGATAAAGGCAACGGCAATCAATATTACAATAAGCAGCACCATACTCTTAGATATAGATGAAATGAAGTTTGCAATTTGCCTGCTTCCTAAAGGCTCAACGATGCCAGCAATGAGTTTTAATGCCAACATAAATATGATAAGCTCAATAAGCGGAGATAAGATTGTTGCAAGGAGCATGAAAAGTCCGGCAGCACCAACTGCATTCTTTATAAGATTGGATGAAGCGAGAATAAGCCCCATTCCATCGCTAAGATATGAGCCAAGAAGTGGCACATAAGAACGAATGGCATATTTGGCAGTTTTCATTGATATTCCGTCTATAGAGCCAGCTGTAATTCCTTGAATAGAAAGAAAAGCTGTGAAGATAGTAAATATAAGTCCTGTAAGCCATTTAAATGTGCTGTCAAAGAAAGCTGTAAATTTGCTAAGCTTTACTGTATTTGATAAGTTTGATACAATTGAAAACACAATTGAAAAAATAAATAAAGGCAGCAAAACATAGGTGAAAAGATTTATTATTACCCCAGAAAGAAGAGCCATTGCTGGCTGATATACCGAGCTTGAAACTGTGCCGCCTATTGCAGTAAGAAAGGTAAGAAGAAGTGGAAAAATTGCATCCATTTGGGCTTTGATTGAAAGAATACTGCCAGTAGTTGTTGAAATCATTTTTATCACTATTGATAAGACCAGAACGACAATAAAACCATAAGTTACAAAATGTATAAGACTTGAAATAGACTTTCCGCTAGATGAAGGTTTTAGGCCTTGTATCATGTTGCCTAGCAGCGATATGGCAATTATTAAAGAGATTATTGGAAGAAGGCCAAGCAAATTGTCAAGAAATATGCTGAGAAGATTTGTCCAGACACTTTTTCCGTTGTCAAAATCTCCTGATAAAAGTTTTTCAATTTTTTCAAGAAAGCTATTTCCGCCAAATAATGCAAGTTGCCCTGTTGAAAAACCTGCTAGTATTTTGTCTAAGCTGTCAAGGTCAAGCCCATCAAGTTGGTCTTTAATTTCCTGTTGAAGATCATCACTCGATATGTTTGATTGATATTCTTTTGAATAATTTGTGGTGGCGGAAGAAGTATTTAAGGTGGCGGCACTTGTGGTACTTAAAGTTGGACAAAAGCAAAAGAATAATATTACTGCTATTATGGCGGTGAATTTGAATAGATTGGAGGCTCTTTTATTTGCGGCATTCAAACTCACCTTTTTGTCTCTTTTTATACTTTTATTTTTCATGCGGGCAAAAGTTCCATAATAATGTTTAGAATGTTTGTGACGATTGGCAGAGCCATCACCATTATCACAAGCTTTCCACCCAAGAGTATTTTATCACCCAGTCCGGAATTGCCTGTTTCCGAGCAAATTCCAGCCGAAAATTCTATAAGATAGCCAATACCGATAATTTTAAGCAAGATTGTATATAAGCTTGAATTAAGACCTGTAACACCGATTATATCTTTAATAGATGATAAAATACCGGTGAAGTAATTTATAATCATTCCGATTATAAGAAGTCCACCGACAATTCCAACTATTACCGCAAAATCAGAGCGAATAGGCTTAATTACCATTGCTGCTACGCAAGAAATAAGACCTATTGCCACTATTTTAAAAATTATATCCATAATCCTCTTTAAATCTTTAAACCCTAAAAATTAAATATTGTTTTAAGTGTTACAAATAAATCTCCAATAAGATTTAATACCATTACAAGCACGATTATAAGGCCTGCGAGTGTTGCCACAGTTGATATATCTTCTCTGCCTGTCTGCTTCAAAATTTGCCCCAGTATTGCAGTAAGCACACCAATTGCAGCTATTTTAAAAATAATTTCTACATCCATTTGTTTTCTCCTTTTTGTCAGATAAGCAAAACGACTATTACGAGACCAGAAATTATCCCAAGTTTGATTGATAAAGAGCCAAACTTTTTATTTTCAACAGCTGCTGAAGATGATAAGGTCTCAAATCGTGCTTGAAAATTTTTAATTTCTTTTGATTGACTGTCAACATCGCTTCTTCCAAGACTTTTGAAAAACATAAATATCACATCTTTCTCTTCTTCTTTTAAAAATTTAATGTTTTTAAAAAGAAAATCGCGTTCTAAAGGTGTCTCTTTGTTCATGAAAGAAATAAAATTATTATCTATTCCATGAAGCTTGCTTTTTTGTTTTTCATCAAGGCCATTGAAAATATTTTTAAGTCGTTCTCTTGAATAATTGATTTCGACATCAAATTTTTGGCATAAAAGCACAAGTGCTTGAAAAAAATCCGCCCTTGTTTTGTACTTTCTTGAAAACATAAAACCTATGTAAATGCAAATGCCAGCCATAATCGCCAAAAATAAGTATTTCATTTATCCTCCTTATTGCAATCTTGAGAAATTTTCGTTGTAAATTCCTTCAAGAGTCCCAGGACCATTTCTCATTGAAAGAAGCACATATCTTTTAAAAATTTTTTCTTTGATGAGTTTTTCAAAGTTGGGTTTTTTAGTAAAACTTTCCATGCTGTCACTATGCACTGATGCAAGGATTGAAACGCCCGAATTTACAGCATATTCCACTGCGTCAATATCTTCTTTTTGGCCAAGCTCATCAGTGACAATTAAGTTTGGTGAAAGTGACCTTATTCCATTTTCAAACCCAAGTGCTTTTCGCGCAAAACAAATCTTATCGGCAAAGTTGCCAATATTACCATCATCTCCTAAGTCAAGCTCACCACGCTCATCAAGAATAAGCACATTATACGCATAGTTTCTTTCGGAAAGCTGATAGACGAAATCTCTTAAAAAAGTGGTTTTGCCAGCACCTGGCGGAGAAATAACAAGAGTATTGTATATTCCTTTGTCATAGAGGAGATGATTGAAAGCTGAAAGCGAACAATTTTTTACTTCATGAGGAAGCCTTATGTTTAAACTGGTAAAATTTGTCATTGTTTTGACCTTTCCAGCTTCTTCAATCAAATCACCGCCTATCCCCAACCTGATGCCGCCTTTTGTGACCAAATATCCTCTTTTAAGCTGTTCATTTACCGAGTAAATAGAACATTCACTAGCCCTAAATATAATGTCTTCAATCATAATCTTGCTTGCTGTAACAGCTTCTTTTAAGTTTCCTGTCACACCATAAGCGCCGAGAAAGATTTTTTGACTGCCAATAGCCAAAACAATAGGCTTGTCAGCCCTTAATCTTATTTCATTGATTGATTTCAAATTAACCTTATTTTTTAAAATGTCATAAATGTCAGTTGGAAGGATTTTCTCAAGCATATTTCGCTCCTAAGGCTAATCTATGATTAAGAAAACTTACTCTTTCCATAACGACAAATTAAGTCAAAAAAAGAGAATTAAATTGCAATGAATTTAATCCCCTTTGTTATGCCTGAGCTAAAAAAGTTTTGTTTTATGAATTATTATTTTATCGGTTATAAAAGCGAAATACATAGAAAAAAAGAGCATTGCTGCCCTTTTTAAATTTGGAATTATTTAATTCTTTCCATATAGCTTCCGTCTCTTGTATCAATTCTGATTTTGTCTCCAATATTGACAAAGAGTGGCACTTGTAAAACATAACCTGTCTCAACTTTAGCTGGCTTGTTTGTTGATTTTGATGTATCACCTTGAATACCTGGTTCACAATCAATTACTTCAAGTTCGACAAAGTTTGGAGCGTATACTGAGAATGGATTTCCCTTATAGAAATACATTGTGCAGTTTTCGTTTTCTTTTACAAAGTTTAAAGCATCTTCAACGCTGTCTCTGTTGAGTGGAATTTGGTCATAAGTTTCGGCATCCATGAAATAATAAATTTCACCATCACTATAAAGATAAGTCATTTCTTTCTTTTCAATAACTGCGATTGGAAATTTGTCAGATGGGTTGAAAGTAGTTTCTTTAACCTGTCCTGTCATAACATTTTTAAGCTTAGCTCTTACAAATGGCGAGCCCTTTCCAGGTTTAACATGTAAAAATTCAACAACTGAATAAACAACGCCATCCCATTCAAAAGTAGTGCCTTTTCTAAAATCTCCTGCAAATACCATAAATTTCTCCTTTATATTTTTTCTTCGAGTTTAATATTAACATATTTTTTAATTTTTGTCTAGTAGATTTAAATAAATTTTTTTCATTACTAAAGCATCATGTGGCATAAGATTCATAGATTCACAGATGACTCTTGGTGACAGTTTATAATCAATCAAAATTTCAGCCAGTCCATCAAATTCAGGCCCATAAATCTCGTCATCATAATTTAAATGCTTAATTTCACCTTTTGCGCCATATTGGATTTTTGAAAAATGGATGTGAGCATTGTTTGTCTTATCAAAACCAAGCTTTTCAATAGAATAATCAAGAATACGCTTAAAATCTTCTTTAGTCTTTAAAGCGCCTTGCTCTATTGAGTTTATATGACCAAAATCAAATGTTGGCACTAAAAATTTGTTGAGTTGACACAAGTCAACAACCTCTTTATAAGTGCCTATTTGCATTGTTTTTCCCATAGTTTCTGGACACATTAAAAGGCCTTCCAACAAGTTGTCTGCCTCTAGCTTGTCAAATGTTTCTTTAAATCTTTCAGTAGTAAGCTTTAAGGCTTCATCTCTTGTAAGTTTTCCGCAAGATGCAGGATGAAAAACCAATCTATCCCCGCCAAATGCTCTAAGAAATTTGATTCCAGTATAAATATAGCCTTGTGTTTTTGCATACATTTCTTCACTTGGATTTGCAAAGTTTATATAAAAAGGCGCGTGCAATGAAAGTTTGATGTCTTCTTGCTTGAAAAGTTGCCCCGCCCTTTGCGCCATTTCACTGCTCATTTGATAGCCATGTCCAAACGAATACTCAAATGCATCAAGTCCATAATTTTTTATCCATTTTGGCACATCAAGAATGCCTTTGTTTCCATCATTATAAAATTCATCACCACATCCAGATGACCCAAATAATACCATGTTTGTTCCTTTTAATTAGTTTGTTAAAATAATTCTGTTTGATTGTTGACTTTTCAATTTATAGCATTTTTAAAAACATTATTAAATTAAAAAATAAATTTTCGTTTTTTAATTAAAAATTAAATAAGCCTTATATCCAATTTTAGTTTGTTGTCAACTATTTTCCCCAGACCTAAGAATAAATCATTATTACCATAACAAAGAATTGTTTCTTCTTTATTTATTTCCTCATCCTTATTTTGACCTTTATGATTTATTGTCATGCCATTTAAAAGTTTTTTTGTGTCTTCCTCATTAAACTTAAATTGGGGATAATCAAAAATTTTATCAAGGCTTATAATATCAATATTGCCTTTTTCAAGCTCTTCTATTGTTTTAGCGTCTTTTAATTCAAAAATACCACATTTAGTGCGTAGTATGCTTTGCATAACACCGTATGTATTAAGTTTGGCAGCAATATCTCTGCAAATTGACCGTATAAAAGTGCCACTTGAGCACCAAATTTCAAGTTGAAAAGTATTTTCAGATAATTCTTTTAAAACCTTAATTGAATATATTTCAATTTCTTTAGGTTTTAATTCAACAGCTTTCCCCTCTCTAGCAAGTTCGTAAGCGCGTTTTCCGTTCACTTTTTTTGCTGAATATTGTGGTGGCATTTGCGCCATTTTCCCAACAAAACTCTTGCAGACATTTTCTAAATCTTCAAGGGTTACAACAACATCATTGCGCTGTGTTATTTCACCTTCTAGGTCTAAAGTAGCTGTTGTTTCTCCGAATTTATAAACGGTTTCATAGACTTTATCTTTGTTTAAGAAAAAGTCAAAAAGCTTTGTTCCTTTCCCAAGAGCGATTGGAAGCAAACCTTCTCCAAGCACATCAAGCGTTCCAAAATGCCCCGCTTTGTCAGCTCCCGTTATTCTTTTTACCTTTCCAACAACAGAGTTTGAAGAAACTCCTCTAGCTTTATTTATAAGCACTATTCCATTTATTACCATAATCCCCTCATACGCTGTTAGTGAATATTTTTATATTATTTCTTAGCTTTTACATTAAAGACTTCATCTATTACATTTAATACCATTTGGGTTGCTTGTTCCATGTTTTCGGCATTAAAAGTGGCTCCAGCGGCACAAATGTGGCCTCCGCCGCCAAGTTTTACCGCAATATCTCTAACATCATAGCCAGCTTTAGAACGCATAGAAAGACTGAAAACATTTGGCTCTGCTTCAACTAAACTGAAGCTGTAATGTATACCTTGTATATTCACGAGGTTTCTGCTGTAACTAGAACAATCAGCTTTGCCACCATTAAGCATTTTGAGTGTTTCTTGATCGACACAGCAATAAGCTAAATCCCCTTTTGTAATAAAATTATTTAAAAGATATTTTTCAAATTCAAGGTCTTTCAAAGTTGCACTTTGATATTGCGCTTCATTAACCTTTGATGTATCTGCGCCTAAACTACAAAGCTGATAAGCGGCAAAAAAAGAAGCTGCAGTCGTATTTGTATTTCTAAAGGAAGCAGTATCAGAAGATAAGCCTGCATACAAAGCGGTTGCAATATCTTTATCAAATTTTGTTTTCATTAAAAACAATAATTTCAGAATAACTTCACAGCAAGAGCTGCTCTCGCTTTCTATGTAATTATAAGTTGCGATATGATTTTCGCATACATGATGGTCAAGCACAATGGTATTTTTACTTTCTTTAAAAACATAGCTATAATCGCCCATTCTATTTAAAGCTGAGCCATCAACCATAATAAAAAAATCAAAATCTTCAATTTTGCATAATTCTCTACTTACCTTCGTTTCATCAAAGAGTTGTTTTTGTTCTAAAGTAAACTCTTCTTTGACGAAAATTTGTGCCTTTTTACCTAGTTTTTCAAGAGCTAGATAAAGCCCAAAGGATGAGCCCAAAGCATCACAATCGGGAGAAACATGAGTGAATATTGCAAATGATTTTGATTTTTTTATAATTTTTGAAATCTCTTTTAAACTTTTCATTATTTTTTCTCTTCTTTATTTAAGTTCTTTAAAATTTCGTTTATTCTTACAGTGGCTTGAGTGCCTTTGTCAATTAAAAATTGCAATTTAGGCATGTGTGGCATATTCACCATTTGAGCAAGTTCTCTTTTAATAAAGCCCTCTGATTTTTCAAGCACTTTAATAATTTCTTTAAGCTCTTGTTCATCTTCACTGTCCAGTGCCACTTTAACCTTGCAAAATCTAAAGTCTGGTGTAACATTTACTTCACTGATGTATAGCATTGGACTTATCCTTGGATCATTCATTTTATTTTGAATGATATCTGCTATACATCTTTGAAGTTCACTGTTTGCTCTTTCAAATCTTACAGACATAATGTCTCCTTTTATTAGTTTTTGATTGCAACTTTTGCATAAAATTCGATTATATCGCCCTCTTTAAAGTCGATATTGTCTTTGAGTTTAATTCCGCATTCAAAGCCTTTGACAACTTCAGCTTTTTCATCCTTAACAATTTTAAGAGACTCAACTGTTGTCTTGCCAATTTCTTCTTCGCCGCGTTTTACATAAGCAATTGCATTTCTTGTAGCTTTACCATCTTTGATATAACTTCCTGCAACTTTTCCAGCAGTTGAAAGCTTAAATACCATACGAATTTCAGCGTTTCCAATATATTGTTCTTCATATTTAATGCTTTTCATTCCAGCTATTGCGCCTGAAATATCATCAACAATTTCATAGATAACTCTGTAGTCTTTAAGCTCTACCTTGAGTGAGTCAGCCATAGATTTTGCTTTAGCTGAAGTTTTTGTATTAAAGCATATAATAACAGAGCCTGTTGTTTGAGCAAGCACAACATCGCTTTCGCTTACTGCGCCCGCGCCTGAGTGAATGATATTAACTTTTGCTTCTTCATTTCTTATTTCAAGTAAGGTTGCCTTAATAGCTTCTACCGAGCCCATTGTGTCTGCTTTTAAGATGATATTAAGGTTTTTCAAATGACCTTCTTGCACTCTGTTCATGAAGTTGTCAAGAGTTACGCCAGAAGATTGAGCTGCTCTTTCCTTCTTAATTTTGGTAATACGCTCTTGAATAACTTGTTTTGAAAGTGTCTCTTCAACAGCGTAAACTTGGTCACCAGCAGATGGCACTTCGTTGAAACCTAAAATTTCGACTGGAGTAGAAGGCAAAGCTTCTTTAACAGGCTTACCCTTGTCGTCAAACATTGCTCTAACTTTACCATAGGTAATACCAGACATGATTGAGTCTCCGACATGAAGAGTTCCATTTTGAACGATTACAGAAGCAACTGGGCCTCTATTTTTGTCAAGTTCAGCTTCAATAACAACTGCAGTAGCCATTTTTTCAGGATTTGCCCTGAGTTCTTGCATTTCACTTACAAGTAATATAGTTTGCTTCAAATCATCAAGTCCAATACCCATTTTTGCAGAAATAGGCACACAAATTGCATCTCCACCCCATTCTTCAGGTAAAATGCCGTGTTCTGCAAGTTGTTGCTTAATACGATCTGGATTTGCTTCTGGTTTATCCATTTTATTGATAGCAACGATAATAGGAACGCCAGCTGCTTTGATATGGTCAATTGCTTCAATCGTTTGAGGCATAACGCCATCGTCTGCAGCAACAACCAAGATTGCAATATCAGTAGCTTTTGCACCTCTAGCACGCATTTGAGTAAATGCTGCGTGGCCTGGTGTATCAATAAATGTAATTTTCTCACCATTAAATGAAATTTGATATGCACCTATGCTCTGAGTAATTCCGCCCGCTTCGCCAGCGACAACATTTGTCTTTCTGAAAGCATCAAGAAGAGAAGTTTTTCCGTGATCAACATGTCCCATAACGGCAACAATTGGAGCGCGCTTGATAAGGCTTGCTTCATCATCTTCCATTTTTGCCTCTTCCATGAGTTTTTCTTCATAAGATTTGTCGGCTTTAAGTTCAAGCGTAATTCCAAAGTCACTTGCAACAAGTTCTGCAGTATCATAGTCGATATTTGAATTTATAGTTGCCATAATTCCAAGAAGCATAAGTTTTTTCACGATTTCTGTAACAGGTTTTCCTATCTTTTCACTGAAATCTTTTACTGTGATTTCTCTTGAAGTCAATACAGCATGCTTAATTGTAGTAACAATCTTTTCAACTTGCTCTCTTTTCTTCTTTATGCCACTCTTTTTAGAGCCAAAACTGATTTCTTCAAAACCATTTTCGTCTTCAACGAAAACATTATTTCGTCTTTGTTCATCACGGCGCTTGTTTTGATTTTTCTTTTCATCATAGCTGTTGTTGCTATGTTTTTGAGCATATTTTGCCTTAGTAGCATAATTACGCTCGTTTTTAAGGTCGATTTCTGGAGCATCATTTGATTGCGCAAAAGACCTAAAGTTGTTTCCTTTAGATGATACAAAATTATTGTTTCTTGGCTTTTTATCTTGAAATGGTGTATTTCTATTATTGTTGTTGGCAAAAGGTCTATTAAAGTCTCTGTTGAAATCTTTGCGCTCTCTATTAAAGCCACCTTCCCTTCCATTATTGCCGAAAGGTCTTGGTCCATTATTATTGCGCTCACCTCTGTTGAAGCCTTCTCGTCCATTATTGTTGAAACGAGATTGTCTGTTGCCATTATTATTGTAATTGCCACCATTTGAGTTGTTATAACCAAAATTATTGTTTCTATAATTATTGTTGGAGTTGTTGTCAAACTTGCGATAATTGTTTGAATTTTCTCTATTGGCAGGTTTTTCTGCAACAGAAACAGGCTCAACCTCTTTAATTTCAGGTTGAACAACTACTTCTTTTTCGACTTCTTTTACTGGCGCAGCAGCGGCAGCCTTTTTAGAAAGGTCGATTTCAATATCTTTAAGTCTTTTTGATATTTTATTGCCTAAAGCTTCAACATGCCCTTTTGACTCTCGTAAAGAAATTAAGAGCTTTGAAATCTCTCCTTCTTTTTGTAAGTCATGTATTTTTTTTAAATTTTCTAATGCTTGATTTGCCAAACTAAACTCCTTATTCTTCAAATAGTTTTTCAATTAAACTACTTAAGTTTTTATTTTTTATCCCAATAATTTTGCAGTTTTTAATCGAAGTAAGATTTTCTAAATCATCCACTTCAATTGTAGGAATATTTTTTTCTTTAATTTTTTCGACGACTTTTAAAGTATTTTTCATTGCACTTTTGTCGTAAATAACAAGATATAATTTTTTATCATAAGATTTCAGCAGATCACTGCCAATAATAAGATATCCTGCTTTGTGTGAGATATTTATATAACCCTTAATTTTGTTTAAGTCCAATTACTGCCTCCTCAACTTGATTGTAGATTTCTTCATCTACATTGATTTTGAAGGCTTTGTGTAATGATTTTTGTTTTTTCATTTTTGCAAGGCAATCACTGTCCTTACATATATATGCCCCTCGTCCATTTTGCTTGCCTGTGAGGTCAACAGAAATTTGACCTTCTTTGTTTTTGACTATTCTTACAAGCTGACGCTTATCTTTCATTTGTCTGCAAGCAATGCACATTCTTTCTTTATCCATGTTTCTCCTATAAAGATTAGTTTTCGTCACCTTCATCATCAAGTGGAGTAATTTCTTCAAGTCCCTCAAAGCTGTCAAGTCCTTGGAAAGCATCGTCGTCATTAAGCTCTGTAAGTTCATACTCTGGTTCTTTTGCAGGTGTATTTTCTACCGAGCTTAAAGGTTTAACTTCAATCTTCCAACCAGTAAGTCTTGCAGCAAGGCGAACATTTTGTCCATTTTTGCCAATAGCAAGTGAAAGTTTGTCATCAGGAACGATTACTCGTGAAGAGTGCAAACTTTCATTTGTCTCAACGCTGATAACTTGTGCAGGGCTCAACGCCTTAGCGATAAATTCAAGTGGATCTTCGCTGTATTCAATAAGGTCGATTTTCTCGCCATTAAGTTCAGCAGATATAGTGTCTATTCTTTGACCATGGAAGCCAACACAAGTTCCAATTGGGTCAATATTGGCTTTTTCAGTATAGACAGCAACTTTTGTTCTGTTTCCTGGGTCTCTTGCAATATTCTTGATTTTTACATCGCCATTTGTGACTTCAGGTATTTCAAGTTCAAACAATTTTCTTACAAAACCAACATTACTTCTTGTAACTTGAATTTGAGTGCCCTTGAAAGAGTCTTTTATTTTCTTTACATAAACCTTCACCCTATCACCAATGCTGATTTTTTCGTTTGGAATTTGATCAGATGGAAGCATTACGCCTTCTGTATGAGTGTTTGAAAGTTGAACATATATTGTCCCATTGTCGATTCTTTTAACAATAGTTGTCAAAAGCTCATCCTCTTTTTCAGACAATTCTGATAAAGCCATTTGTCTTTCAAGCTCTTTAAGTTTTTGCATAACAACTTGTTTTGCAGTTTGTGCAGCAATTCTTCCAAAGTCTTTTGTTGACTCTTCAGACATAACCTCGTCACCAAGCTTGTGAGATTTTTTAATAAGTCTTGCGTCTGCAAGAGAAATTTCTTTATCTGGGTCTGTCACTTCATTTACTACAGTTTTATAAGAGTAAATCTTGATTGTTGCTTTCTCTGGGTTAAGCTTAACCATGGCAGATTTTGCTTCGCCATACATCTTTTTATAAGCTGAAGTAAGTGCAGTTTCCAAAGTAGTAATAAAAGTATTTTTGTCAATTTTTTTCTCTGCCTCTAAATCATCAAGGGCTTGAAAGAAATCTTTATTTATCATTTTTTTCTCCTTTATTTTGATTAAAATCAATTACTGGCACAATATGTGCAATTTTCTCTTTTTCGAAAGATAAGGTTTTGCCGTCTTGCTCGATTGCAACATTCTTTTCATCAAATGAAATAAGTTTGCCTTCAAAGACTTTTTTACCTTCTAGCTTAGCAAATAAAGTAATGCTTATTTTCTTGTCAAGATTTCGCCTGAAATCGCGTTCAGTTTTAAGTGGACGGTCAATTCCTGGTGAGCTGACATTTAATGTATAAGGCTGATCGTCTGTTGGGTTTAACTCATCAAGATAATCATCAATTGCTTTAGTGACAATTTCACAATCTTCAATCTTTATTCCCTCTTCTTTATCAATGTAGAAAGTCAAATTCATGCCATCGCTTTTCTTTGCATATTCCACTTCTACAACCTCATATCCAAGTTGTTCTATTATAGGAACGACTTTTTCTTCACAAATAGTCTTTACTTTGCTTGCCAAATTTTTATCCCCCTTTTTACGAAGCGAGGAGCATGCAATAATTTGCACGCTCCTCTAAACCTCAAGTATAGTTATATTATAACAAATATATTTAAATAAATCAAGCATTTGATGAAAATAAATATTTTTTTATTATAAAATTTAATTTCGATAAATCAAATGATTATAAGCCATAAAATCAATTTATGTTTATATTGCTTATTTTGCACGATTAAGCTCCATAAGCACCATTGCAGTCGCCTGCGCGTCATTATACGCACGATGAGCATCAACTAAAGTAAGGCCCAACGCTTTTACAACGGCACCTAAGTTGTATTTGCTTGTTCTAAGCAATGGTGATTGTCTAGCAACGATAATGGCGTCAATAATATCGTTATCAAATACCAAACCAATCTTTTTTGCCACCCTTCTTAAGATTTTAAGGTCAAAGTTGACGATGTTGTAACCGCTTAAAATATAACCTCTGCTCCATTCGTAAAAGTCGTATATTACATCTTCAACTCTTGGCGCACCTTTAAGCATTTCATTTGTGATGTGAGTTTTTTCAATAACTACATCTGGAATTGGATTTTCTGTTTTAGCAAAACTTGCAAAGCGTTCTATAATTTCACCATTTTCAACTTTAACAGCCCCTATTTCAGTAATTTCGCAGGTTTCTGTGTCAAGTCCTGTCGTTTCGAAATCAAAAACAATAAACTTATTCTTCATAATGTAATCATTATATTTAGCTTTCACTTCAAATAAGTTTGTTTGAGTTTCTCTTTGAATAATTTCTGGGAAGACAACTTGTTTATGTACATATTCCTCTTCATCTGCCACTGTTGAAGTTTCAATTATCAAATCAACTGGAGTTGCAATTGAGAGTTTTTGAATATAGTAAGTAAGTTTGCCGCTTATTCCCACTTTTACATCGCCGACGCAAACAATCATAAATTGGTCATCAAGTGCTTCCATATCTTTTTCATGCGTTTTTGAGCAGAAATATACGCAGTCAATTACTCCACCTTCCTTATCTTTTAATATAAAGGTGTAAAGGGATTTTTCTTTTCCTGCATTCTTTCCTTTTTTGATTGTAAAAGTTTTTTGAGATTTGTTTGAAATTACCCCACCTAAAATAACCGCTGATTTAACAGTTTTTATATCTGCAATGAATTCAGGTTTAGGTACAATATCGCCGCCTATAACCTTTTTTTCAATTTTGACATCATAACGCCTTGTTTTCACTGTTGTAGATATAGGAAGGTCTGCTATGTCAATGGTTTTTGGTAAGGTGTCTTCATTTTCACTGATTTGCACCTGAACATTTGCAATAAATTGCTTTTCTAGATAATTTTTCAAGGAAAGAGCAAGCTCGTTTTCATCTAACAGTGATAATACATCTTGGTTTAAATTTAATGATACAAATACATCTTGTTCTTTATGCGTTGAAGAGATATTTTCTTTGAAGATATAAGGGAAAATTGCTTTTTTATTGGTCTCAAAATATTCAGCAACCGCTTCATTGATAAGTCTTTCATCAAGAAAACTCTTTTTATACTTTATTTTCAATTCACCATTCAAAGCCAAAAGCTCTTTATAGAAATTGTATATCAAAGCCCTGTCTTCTTCAGAAATTTCATCAATTTGATATGGATATAAAAAAGTGATGGTACAAATTAGAGTTTCCTCTGCATATACCACACTTAATAATTTAAGATAATTGAATTTATTGTTAAAATTTCTATTTAACTGTTCTAGTGTATCCATTGTTTAATTTTATAACAGAAAATGAAGAATGTCAATCAAAATTACTGCACCAAAAAGTATAAACAAACCAATAGTGTGTATCATATTCTCAGTTTCACGCTTAATTGGCTTTTTGCGAATTGCTTCAATAGTTGTAAACAGCACATGAGCGCCATCAAGAGCTGGAATTGGCAGCAAGTTGAATATGGCAAGATTTGCCGATATAAGCGGAATAAGAAGAAGCAAATTGGTTGCACTTTGTTGTGTATAGGTCGCAATGGTCGTAATAGTTGTGATTGGCCCTCCAATTGAAGAAAGAGGTAATTGGAAGGTAATCAAAAGCCACAGACTTTTAAGCACAATCCAAGCCAGACCGATTGCAAAAGGCACGGCGCGTTGTAAAGCTTCACCTACAGTATGAACATAGGCTTTAGCATTTATATTCCATACAAAAGTATAGTTTGTTTTTCCCTCAATTGCTTGATTGTTTTCATCAAAAGCCTGCACTTCAATCCTGTAGAAGCTCAATTTAATGTTTTCATAAGAATTGCCGCGTTTTACGACTGCATCCATAACAGCCATTTCATCAAAATTTTCTTTTGTAAGCAAATTTATACGTTCGTTTACTATATCGCTGTAATTTGAGCCATAAGCAAAATCAATTTTCTTTCCGTCAAGTGAAATTATGACATCGCCAGGCTGCAATTGTTGCTCAGCGAGTGGACTGTAAGGCTCACTCAAAGCGTTTTCAATTTTAAATTCATTTATGATATTGTTTTTATCTACTATGCTGTGCACCTGTGGAATATCATAACCTACTGTGCAAAGCAGAATGAATGAGGTGAAAACAGCAAATGCGAAATTAAACATTACGCCAGCTAAAAACACGAAAATTCTTTTCCATGCTGCTTGATTTGTGAAAGCATCTTTATCTTTATCATCAGTTTCTTCTTCACCTGCAAAGGCGCAATATCCGCCAAGCGGAAAAAGTCTAAGCGAGATAATTTCTCCCCTTTTGTTCTTACGAGAAAAGAGGGCTTTACCAAACCCTACTGAAAACTCTGTTATTTTAAAACCAAGCATTCTTCCAATTGTGTAATGCCCAAATTCATGTACTAAAACCATCAATAAGAGTATTACAAGTGCCAAAAGAAGATAAAGAATATACATTAAACCTCTCTTAAATTATAAATCTAAAAGCTTAAGTTTTTAGGCAAAAATTTATTTTTTGCGATAAATTTTTAAGATTATACAAATTTATCATTTATAATTTATACTATATTATAATAGAGCAAAAATTATACAGAAAGCAACGAAAATAATTGGTGCAACAAATACATGAGAGTCAAATCTGTCAAGCATTCCACCATGCCCTGGCATTATTTTGCCTGAATCTTTAACACCAGCTTGTCTCTTTAAATAACTTTCAAACAAGTCTCCTACTTGACCAACAATTGCTCCTACAGCTGAGATAATAGCTATTTTCCAAACTGTTATGCCAGTTGAAGCAAATAATTCTGCCATGTAAGGAAATGCGTTGAAGATAAAGAAGGTTGCCACAGAAAGCAAAATGCACCATAAAAAGCCGCCAATTGCTCCAGCTATAGTTTTGTTTGGACTGATACTTGGAACAAGTTTTTTGCCGCCGAAAAGACCGCCCATAAGATAAGCAAAGGTGTCTGTAAAGATAGGCACTAAGAAGGTGAATAAAAGCACGAATAAGCCTATATATCCCCCTTTATCAGCTAGTCCACCAAATGATATTGTCATATCTTCAAAGTGGTTTATAAGTGTCAAAAATCCAATCAAAAGAGCTGGATAAATGAAGATTATTGTTGTATTTAATGCTTTATTGAAGGCATATTTTGCAACATTTGTATTTGCAATCTTTCTTGCTTTAATTTCAGTTTGTGTTTTTCTGTAAGTAATAAATGGAAAAACAAAGGTAATAAGCGCGCATATTAAAAGAAGCGCAACTGCAATAACAAAAGTATAAGCAATTCCAATTTCTGCATCATTTGCAACACCTAAAAGTAAAACAAGCATCAATGAACATGGAAAAATCATTGACATAACTTTATCGTTATATCTTCCCATTTTTGAAAATAATCTTGAAACTTCATAGCTTGCAATTAAACCGATAAGAAGAATAATTACATCAAAAAAATAATTGCTTACATAAAATTTTAAAACAAACGCAACTGCGAGAATTAAAACAAACGCAATTGACGAAAGTAGTCTGGTTTTCAACTTACACCCCCAAATCGTCTTTTTCTTTTTTCAAATACTTTAAGTGCTTTGAATAAATGTTTTTCGTTAAAACTTGGCCAGTATGCTTTTGGAAAATAAAGCTCACTATAAGCCATTTGATACAGCATAAAATTTGATATTCTTTGTTCGCCACTTGTTCTGATTACAAAGTCTGGCTCTGGAATGTCTTTTGTATCAAGGCTTGAAAGCAACTGCCCTTCGGTTATTTTATTATAACCATTTTCAATAAGTTTATTAACTGCTCGAACAAGGTCATCACGACCACCATAGTTAAGCGCAAATGTGACAGTCAACTTATCTGAATTTTCTGTTTTTCTTTTAATATTTAAAAGTGCTTCTTTCAGGTCTTCTGGAAATGGATCAAGCACTCCAATATAGTCAAGTTTAATATTTTTTTTCAAAAAAATGTTGTCATTATTTTTGATATATTCTCTTAAAAGCTCAAAAATACCGTCAATTTCTTTTTGGCTTCTCTTCCAATTTTCAGTTGAGAAAGCAAAAAATGTGCAATATTTAATACCAAATTTCAGACAAGCATCAATCGTTCTTTCAATGGCTATCACGCCCTCTTTATGTCCGGCATTTCTTGGCAAGCCTCTTCTTGTTGCCCATCTGCCATTTCCGTCCATGATTATTGCAATATGTGTTGGCAATTTTTTGAATTGATAAGTCATAATGTTTCCTTTTTTAATCTGCCTCAAAGATTATACTTCCATAATCTCTTTTTCTTTAACTTTGAAATTCTCTTCTACTTCTTGACAACCTTCGTCAACAAGTTTTTGAATGTCATCTTCATATCTTGCTTTTTCATCTTCAGAAATTTGCCCTTCTTTTTCAAGGTCTTTGATCATATCCATTGCATCTCTTCTTGCGTTTCTGACTACAATCTTAGTCTCTTCTGCAATCTTTTTGATGTTTTTGACAATTTCTTTACGCCTCTCTTCAGTCAGCATAGGGAAAATAAGTCTTATTGTTTTTCCATCTTCATTTGGATTTACACCAAGGTCAGCAGCTGCAATAGCTTTTACAATGTTTTTTACTTGACTTTGATCCCAAACAGAAATTGCAAGAATTCTTGCTTCTGGCACTGATATACTTGCCATATTCTTTATTGGTGTTGGCACTCCATAATAATCTATCATGATTTTGTCTAAGATATGCGGATTTGCTCTTCCAGCTCTTACAACCAAATATTCACTTAATTGGTGATTTATTGCCTTTTTAATATCATCTTGACAAGTAAGAATAATCTCTTCAACCATTTCGTTCATAAATAAAAATCTCCTTGAAGATATTTTACTATAAATTACTTTTTTTTGCAAATGTTTTTATAAGGTATATATAAAATTATGCCAAAGAATTGAAAAATGGCACAAAAGAAGAATAATTGTCTAGTAAAAATATTTAAATAAAAAAAGGTGCTTAATTCAGCACCTTTATTTTAGTTTCCTTTCATTTGTTTTTCAACTTCTTCTGCAAGGTTGTCTTGGCGTTTTTCCAAGCCTTCACCCATCTCAAATCTAGCAAATCTTCTGATTGAAATTTTTTCTCCAATTTGAAGAATTTTTTCATTGATATAATCTTTAATTGTAAGATTTGGGTCTTTTACAAAAGATTGTTCAAGAAGGCAAACTTCTTGATAGAATTTTTTAACTCTTCCTTCAACCATTTTGTCAACGATTGCAGCAGGTTTTCCTTCATTAAGAGCTTGATTTTTGAGAATATCTTTCTCTTTTTCAAGTTCTTCTGCAGGCACTTCTTCAATAGTTACATATTTTGGAGCAGCAGCAGCGATTTGAAGAGCCACATCATGTCCAATTTCTTGGAATGCATCAGTCTTGGCAACAAAGTCTGTTTCGCAGTTGATTTCTACAAGAACACCAATCTTTCCGCCCATGTGAATATAAGAAGTTACAATACCTTCTGAAGCAATTCTTGATTGCTTTTTGCTTGCAGCAGCAATTCCTTTTTCTCTAAGCCATGTAATAGCCTTATCAAAATCTCCGTCGCATTCTACAAGAGCTTTTTTGCAATCCATCATACCAGCGTTTGTTTTTGCTCTAAGTTCAGCAACATCTTTAGCTGTAAAATTCATAATTACTCTCCTTCACTTTCAGATTTAGTTTCGTTTTTATCTTGAACTTCAGCTTCGCCTTCTTTCTTTGGCTCAACCTTTTTCTTTAAAGGTCTTTTTTTAGCTGGTTTCTTTTGACGCTCTTCAACGCCTTCAGCGATTTCGATGTTTGGTTTGATTTCTGTAAGAGCTTTTTCAAGGTCAATATCCTCTTCTTCGCTCTCTTCTTTCTGCATTGAAACGCCTTCTTTAGCTTCAATTACAGCATCTGCAAGTGCAGCGATGATGAGTTTTACTGAACGGATAGCGTCATCATTTCCAGGGATAATATAGCTTACGCCATCTGGATTGCCGTTTGTGTCAACAAGTCCAACAACTGGAATGTCAAGAAGTTTGCATTCGTTTACGCAAATGTGTTCGCAATTAGGGTCAACGACTACAACAGCACCTGGGAGTTCTCTCATTTCTTTAATTCCACCAAGGTTTTTCTCAAGTTTGTCTCTTTCAGCTTTCAAAAGAGTAACTTCTTTCTTAGGTAAAAGGTCAAATTCTCCAACCTTTTCCATTTGATTGAGTCTATTAAGTCTTTCTATTCTTGATTTAATAGTCTTAAAGTTTGTAAGGCAACCGCCAAGCCAGCGAGTATTGATAAAATACATTCCGCATCTTTCAGCTTCTTCCTTAACAGCTTCTTGAGCTTGTTTTTTTGTTCCTACGAAAAGAATTTTCTTTCCAGAAGCAGCAACATCTCTTACAAATGAGTATGCTTTATCCACCTGCTCAGAAGTTTTTTCAAGATTGATGATATGAATATCATTTCTTGCAGTAAAGATGAATTTTTTCATCTTAGGGTTCCACTTTCTAGTCTGGTGACCAAAGTGAACACCAGCTTCAAGTAGTTGTTTCATTGAAATAACTGACATAAATATTTTCCTCCTTTTGTTTTTGTCCTTCCTCAATGTTTTCTAGCTCCAAATTGCGACCTCAAGATAAATCTTTTAATCTTGACCAAATTTTGCTTATGCGACCAGTCAAGATATTTTAGGCAACTGCAACTGAATATACATAAAGTGCTTATTGTCCAATGACTTAGCGAGTATATCAAATTTCAGCAGTATTGTCAAGCATTTTTACTTATTTTTAATTCAAATATTTATAAATAAATATATAATTATTTAGAAAACATATTCAATAGAAAACAACTTTACTCTACGAAAATAGTTTAACAATAAAAAACGCCACACATTGTGTGACGCTTAATATTTAAGGTCTTTTATCCAATTTCTTTTGTTTGAAAACAGTTGACCAAAGTGCAGGCATAACGAAGTTTGAAGTATAGAATGTCACTGCAAGCACAATCAAGATTGACAATGCAATTTCTCTTACTCCAGTCACAGCTAATGCAACGAAGAAGATTGTAATTACTGCAAAAAGTACATACATTAAAGTGCGCTTTACAAACAATTCTTTTACTGTAAGGTCTGCGATTTCATTGTTTTTCATGTTTTCAAACTTTCCAGTTTTAAAGCCAGTTTTAGTCTTATTTAAGAAGGCAAAAGCATTTAAAACTGAAAGCACAAAGGCAGTCAAGAATGCAATGCCAATGCTTAAGTTAATAACAGGTCTGCAAATTAAAAGCATTGCAAGCACAAGAAGAATATCCAAGGCTGTTTGCATAATCATCATTATGGTTGCTCCACGATATTTTCTTAAAAGCATATAAATAATTACTAAAGCAAGTCCAACTAAGATTGCCGCCATAATTTCCATAGAATAATTGAAGGCTTCATGCCCTACTCTTGCATCTATTGTTGAAATCGCGTTTTCATATTCACCATAATTAAATTCTGTCAAAAGTTGACCGCGAATTGAATTATTTTCATTTTCAATTTCTTCGGCTGTTGTTTTATTTCTATAAACAACCTCAACAGCTTGACCATTTAAAAGTTTAAAATCAGCAATGTCCATGCTTGATGTGCGATATGAAACGATCTTAATTCCATTTTTGTCTAAAATAGTTTTAATTTTTTCATGCACTTCATCATAATCTTCTTTATCATTTAGATCATACTGAGCAGCGTTTTCAAGAATGCCATTATTATTTACATAAAGTTTAAAAGTGCTTCCGCCAGTGAAATCTGTGCCAAGATTAAATCCTACTGTGCAAATTAAAACGATAGCAACAAGCAATATTGCAAGTGGTGCAATCATATAATAAAGAAAGTTTTTGCTTATTTGCATTTTGCAACCAGCAGCTTTTTTTTCAAGTTTTTGTTCAAATGAAAGTTTATTGTTAGTCATTGCTTACCTCCTCTTTTACAGGTAAGTTTTCTTCCCCTTCAGGTATAATTTCAACCTCAGTTTCTGTTTCTGAAGTCATATTGCCTTCAGCTGTAGCTAAAGCAACCTCTTCTCTGATTTCTTTAATGTTTGCATCTCTGTAAAGACGAAGTCTCTTTGGTTTTGTGCTGTTTATAGAAAGATAATTCTTTACAAACCCTCTAAGCAGTGCAAGAGAAGTGAACAATGAAAGAAGGTCACCTATGATAAGTGTTATACCAAAGCATTTCATAGAAGCAGGTGCAATCACCCATATAAACAGTGCAATAAGTCCTACAACAGCGTGAGAGTCTACAATTGGCCATAACGCTTTTTTAAATCCACCTTTGCATGAAAGATGAATTTTCTTTCCTATCGCATATTCTTCTTTAATTTTTTCGAAAACGAAGGATACTGCAAAGCTTGCAAAAAGGAATGCAACAACAGTGCCAATTACGCCTGCCAAATTCATTGTAATGAATGGAATTGCCTGCATTAAGAAGGCAAAAAGCACTGCATACCAAGATAAAGCAAGTCCGCCTACAAGTCCAAGCTCGCCATATCTAAAGCACAAGAATGCAAGGACTAAAACTGCTGTAATAATAAGACAAATTCCAATGTAAAGGTTTGTGTTTTTGCCAAGAACGGCACTTATAGTGCTTACTTCAATAAGATTAAGCTCAACATCAAGCATTCCACCAGTAATGCTGTAAGCAAGCTCTCTCACCTCTTCTGCTGTAGTTGTTTTATAACTTCCATTTGAAGAAGCAGTGATGAAAAGAGTATCATTTTTAATACTGCTTGTCTTTATTTCAGCCAAAAGATTTTTGCCTGTCATTTCTCCAAGATAGGCATAAACTGTGCTGTTTGTTGTTTCTGAAGCAACCTTTTTTAAATTTTTAAGTTTTTCATAGCCTTTGCTTGTGAATGTGATAGTAATTCCATAAGCACTTGACTCATAGTCATAATCTGCTTTAACTGACTTTAAATCACTTGAATTTACATATACCTCAGGAGTAAGAGTGTCAGAAACTTGTGCAGCAGTGAAAGACAAGCCTTTTCCATTCTCAACATAATAGAAAGCTTTGTTCATTTCATAAGCGTCACTTGAAGCGAGAAGATAAATCTTGTTTCCACCCTGTCTTTCAATGTAAAGCTCTGAAAATCTTTCACTTGAAAAAGCATCATTAAGTTTTGAAAGTGAGTTGTCAATGGCGTCAGTTAAGTCCCCATCTTTTCCCTCTGCCAAAGTGCAATTATAAATGGCAGAAACACCACCATTCAAGTCAACACCCTTGTTGATTGCATTGATGAAACCATTATAATTTTTTGATGTGTAAGGAACGCTAAAAGGACATACACATAATAGTATGCCCAATATTGCGATTATTGTAAGAAAAATAAAGTTTACAATTGCGTGTCTTTTTAACATTTTGTTCTTTAAACTCCAATATAACATTATTCAGTTTAGTTTTCTTAAAAATCTAAGAAAATCAAACACATTCTTGCAAAAAAGAAATGTATTTTTGCATTACTAGTTTATTATAAAGAATTAAAAGGACATTGTCAAATAATTTTATGTTTAATTAGCACTTTTTTTGATATTTACACAAATTATACCGCAGATAGCTCCGATTATAGCACCAAACACAATATCAGTTAAAAGTGTGATATCAACAGAGAATGTTCTACTTAAAATTGAAAATACCAAAAATGCCAAGATTGTATATAACAATCCGATAATAAGTCCGCTCACCAGTCCCAATTCTTTAGATTTTTTCAAACTTACAAATACACCAATGAAAATACTTACACCCTTAATCACCATATTGATTGGGCTTATTGTGCTGTCAGGAAGATTTGTAAATTTAAGTAAAAAAGCAAATACCAAAACTAAAGTAAGTGAAATACAAAGCGCAATTAAAGTGCCTTTAGCAATAAGCCCAATAAGTTTTGTATTTCCCCCACCCTTAATATTTTTTGTCGCCTTTGTCCTTGCTTTCAATTTCATGATTGACTCCTTTTATCAAAAATATACTTAAAAGTATTTTTCTAAGGTAAAATATGACAGAAAAAGAAAAAAGATAACCATTTTCATGATTATCTTTGTCCAGTTGTTTGTGTAAAATCAAAACATTTTTAAACTGATTATTCAGACTTTGATTTGTTTCTTGACTTCTTTTTCTCTTCAACAGGCAACTCTTCAGTTTTCACTTCTTCTGTAGCAATAACTTCTGTTTCAACAGTTTCAGCTTTTTCTTCTTCTACCACTTGTGTTTCTTCAGGTGTTTCTTCGGTAGTTGCAGGTGCTGTTGTGAGAGTCTCAACTGACTCTGGCTCTTTTGTTTCTTCATCTTTAAAAATTTGATAAATTGCATAGGCATCTACTGAAATATAGCCCTTTTTCTTATCAGTGCCAGTCTCAATTGTAACAATTTTCTTGTCATCTTGAAGTTGCAAGTCAACAATTGTTCCATAAACGCCACTTGTAGTAAGCACTTTATCACCTCTTTTAAGTGAATTTGTTTGCTCAAGCATGCGTTGATTTTCTTTTTTGTTTTTTGAAAACATCATAATAGGATATATGATAATAAGTAAAACAATAAAGACTATTAAAATAATTTGTGTTGCGTCCATTTATCCTCCTTAAACATGGAAGAGTTTAACATAAAAATTTGTTTTTTCCAAGCGAAATTGGTTATATTTTCTTAGTTTTTATCTCATCTTCAAGTCTGTCGATAAAATCTGACAATTTTAGACCTGTTTTATTTTCATAGCCTCTTCCTCTGATTGAAATTGTCTGATTGTTTTCTTCTTCGTCACCGACAATTATAAGATAAGGAATTTTCATTGAAAGCGCTTCTCTTATTTTATAACCAATCTTTTCATTTCTAAGGTCTTCTTCTGCTCTTAATCCTTTGGCAAGAAGCTCTTCTCTTATCTTATGAGCATAGTCGTTGTTTCTTTCAGTAAGAGAAAGCACTTTTACCTGTTCTGGAGCCAACCATAATGGGAAAGCACCAGCGTATTTTTCAATAAGATATGCTAGTGTGCGTTCATAACAACCAATGCTTGTTCTGTGAATGATATAAGGATTTTTTGTTGTGCCATCTTTGTCAACATATTCCATGCCAAATTTTTCAGCAAGCATTTGATCGATTTGAATAGTAATAAGAGTGTCTTCCTTACCAAAAACATTTTTAATTTGAATGTCAAGTTTTGGCCCATAGAAAGCAGCTTCTCCAATTCCGATTGTATAGTTTACATCAAGGTCATCAAGAATTTTCTTCATAATGTCTTGAGCTTCATCCCACTGCTCTTTTGTGCCTATATATTTTTCTCTGTTGTTTTCATCCCATTGTGAAAATCTGTAAGTTGCATCTTCATAGAGACCTAAAGTTTTAAGCATATAGTTTGCAAGCTCGAGACAGCTTCTAAATTCATCTTCAAGTTGTTCAGGTGTGCACATGAGGTGACCTTCAGATATAGTAAACTGACGCACTCTGATAAGACCGTGCATTTCACCACTAGCTTCATTTCTGAATAAAGTTGATGTCTCATCATAACGAAGAGGAAGGTCTTTATATGACCTCATTTTGTTTAAATAAGCTTGATATTGGAATGGGCAAGTCATAGGACGAAGTGCAAAAACTTCCTTATCCTTAGCCTCATCACCAAGGACAAACATTCCGTCTTTATAGTGATCCCAGTGCCCTGAAATTTTATATAAATCGCTCTTTGCCATAAAAGGTGTTTTTGTAAGCAACCAACCTCTTCTTGCCTCTTCATCTTCAACAAATCTTTGAAGAATTTGCACCACTTTTGCACCTCTTGGAAGAAGAATTGGCAAACCTTGCCCAATATAGTCAACTGTTGTGAAAAGCTCAAGCTCTCTGCCCAGTTTATTATGGTCTCTCTTTCTTGCATCTTCAAGCTTTGCGATGTGGTCAGCAAGGTCTTTTTTATTTTTAAAAGCATAGCAATAAACTCTTTGAAGCATTTTATTCTTCTCATTTCCACGCCAATAAGCACCATTTACGCTGTGAATTTTGTATGCCATGTTTTGCAACTGTCTTGTGCTTTCAACATGAGGCCCTCTGCAAAGGTCAAAAAAGTCATCACCAGTATAATAAAGACTGATTTCTTCCCCGTCTGGCAATTCATTTATAATCTCACATTTAAATGGATTCTCGTTGAAAAGTTTTAATGCTTCCTCTTTTGAAATAAGCTTTTTGCTGAAGTCTTCACCTTTGTTGATAATTTCCTTCATCTTCTTTTCAATGTTTGCATATTCGTCATTTGTAATTGAATGAGCAAGGTCAATATCATAATAAAAGCCGTCCTCAATTGCAGGACCAATAGTGAGTTTTGTTTCTGGATATAAGCTTGTCAAAGCTTTTGCTAAAATATGAGCAAGAGAGTGTCTTGCTTTTTCAAGGTCTTGGTCTTTTTCTTCTTTAATTTCCATTTTTCCCTCCTATTAAATAAAAAAAATCATCCTTAAATTTAAGGACGATTTGCATCTAAACCGTGGTTCCACCTTAATTGCAACTATCGCACAATAAAAATTGAGCCAATAATTGCCACTTATTTTGGGCTTATCATCATAACAGTGGTTTCAATAACATTCTATCTTAGGTTTTTCACCAGCCAACCCTTCTCTGTGCGAATTAAATGCATCTACTTGTCTATTATTCCAAGCATCTTTCATTATTATAACCTCTTAAAGAATGCTTGTCAATCATATTTTTAATTTAATTCAAATTTTTTGACATTTGCAAGCCCTCGTTCATTTATAGTGATACGCTCTTCAAATATGCGTTCTAAAAGATTTATGGCATTTGTCATTTCTGTAAAATAGAGATTGATTTTTTGTGGTGAAAGATCAATAACAGAAGACACCATACTCTCTTCACTGATTAGCTTGTTTGGAAAGCTTTCGTTGTCCTCAGTATAAATTCTATAACCCTCGCTTTCTTTAACAATGCTTATTTCTTCCTCGCAAATATCCAAATTATCTACCAAAAATTTCAGAAGGTCGATAAAACTTTCTCTTGATATCAAATATTCTTTATTTTCATTTGATAAATTCACAAGCTCAGCCCATTTCACTTGAAGAGGTTTCAATCGAAAATGATAATAAGATTCAATATAAAGGTTATCTTCAAGAGCTAAATTCTTTTTTATAATAAATTTATCCGTTTCTCTATCAAAGTTTAACAATGCTTTTTTAAACGCTGCCACACTTGTCTTGTCCAATTCTGGAAGCATCAAATATTTATTGAGATATTCATTTTTAAACTTTGTGCAAATAAGCTCTGTGACGGCATTGGTAAGAACAAATTTAAGTTTATCCTTATATTCCTCTTTGACAGCAAGCAGTATTCTTATTGTTCCATTATCTTCATGAGAGGTAATGACACCCTCAATACTTTCAATATAACCACGCAAAGTGTTGAAAACCTGCCTTGCCAGCTCAAAATTTTCGGTCTTAAAGTTTAGAGAAAACTCCCACATACAAACTCCTTTCAATCAATATTCTATGCAAGGTTATTAAAAATACACTAAGAAAATGAAAAATAAAAAGAAATAATTTGACAAATAATAAAAAAAGGTGATATTTTACTTATATAAAAAGGAGATAAAATGAAAAAGAGTCTTAAAGTATTCATGTCAGTATTGTGTTTATGCCCTCTCCTTCTGCTTGCTGGCTGTGAAAAACCTGCTTCTTATAAAATTACAGCAATGCCAAGTGATTCAATTCTTGGGTATGTTCAAGGAGCTTACAACAATGAACAAAAGACAGAAGGCAGTAAAATCACTCTTGTTGCAAGAGAGAACAGCCCTGAGACAAACCCATTTATTTGTTGGGTAAAAGATTATAAAAAAGTGGCATCAACTTCAAAAAGTTTGCCTTTGACTTATAATAAATCTACTGCTGGCTCTTATACTGCCGTTTATGCAGAAAATTCTCACACACAAATGATGTTTGCAACTCTTTCAAAAGTAAGTTTTGAAACAGAACAATACACAACTATCAACTATGAAATTCTTACAACTGGCGGAACAAGCGGAAGCGAAAACTCAAGCAGCTTTGCAGCAGGAAGTTTTTCAGCAAGTGAAGAATATAAAACAGACCTAGATTCAATTCTTTATTTTGGAAATGTAAATACAAACTATGACTTCAGACTTCAAGTCAAACTAAAACTCTTAAATTCACAAAATGCAGAGACGACTTATGACATCCCTTTAATGCCTTCTATAAATCGTGCTTCATTTGATGATACTGGCACTGCTGTAATCAATCTTGATATTCCTGTGCTTTATTCAAGCATTACACTCACCTTTGAAAAGCTTAATTCAACTATGTATGCTTCTTAAAACTTAATTTGTTTAAAAAAATCCACAAGATATTCTTGTGGACTTTTTATTGGTTGAAAACTATTTGCTGCAATTTTTTGCACTTGAACTAGTTTTTGAGCTAGTCTTTGAACTAGTCTTATTGCTGCATCCCTTAGTAGCTTCGCTTGATGCTTCTACATTCTTAGTCGCTTTAGCTGATTTGCTACTCTTCTTAGATGAAGCTTTTGAGTTTTTACCAAACATAGTTTTCACCTCCTATCTTTCAAGGCTGATTGCCTTGTAATAATAGGTTGACAATTCTGGCATTTTTTATACTTAAATTTTGATAATTTTATTAAAAAAGAAAAATAATTTTGACATTTTATCATTTTGTTTGACATAATTTGCAAAATCTATACAATAGTTTATGAATAAAATAATAAAAGGAGTTTTTATGGCAATCTTAGTTACTGGTGGTGCTGGCTATATTGGGTCACACACCGTTGTTGAATTGCAAAACGCAGGTTATGAAGTAGTCGTTCTTGATAATCTGTGCAATTCATATCAAGAATCTCTTAAAAGAGTAGAAAAAATCACTGGAAAAGAGGTAAAGTTTTATCAAACTGACATTCTTGACGAAAAAGGGTTAAACGAAATTTTTGAAAAGGAAAATATCGACTGTGTAATTCATTTTGCAGGTCTTAAAGCAGTTGGCGAGTCTGTTGAAAAGCCTTGGCTTTATTACAACAACAATATAACTGGCACATTAAACTTGTTGAATGTAATGACAAAGTATGATGTGAAAAATATCATCTTTTCTTCATCAGCTACTGTTTATGGAGACCCTGCAATTATTCCAATCACAGAAGATTGCCCTAAAGGTCAATGTACAAATCCTTATGGCTGGACTAAATCAATGATAGAACAGATTTTGACGGACATACAAAAAGCTGATAAAGAATGGAATGTTGTTCTTCTTCGATATTTCAACCCTATTGGTGCTCATCCAAGCGGTCTTATTGGAGAAGACCCAAATGGCATCCCAAACAACCTCATGCCTTATATCACTCAAGTTGCGATTGGCAAGCGTGAAGAATTGCGTGTATTTGGAAATGACTATGACACACATGATGGCACTGGCGTGAGAGACTATATCCATGTTGTTGACCTTGCACTTGGTCATGTCGACGCATTAAAAGATATTAAAAACAATGCTGGACTTAAAATTTATAACCTTGGAACAGGCAAGGGATACAGCGTGCTTGATGTTGTAAACAACTTTGAAAAAGCAAATGACCTGAAAATTCCTTATTCAATACACCCTCGCCGTGCTGGTGATATTGCTACTTGCTATGCTAGTGCTGAGAAAGCCAAAAAAGAGCTTGGCTGGCAGGCAAAGTATGACATTCTTGAAATGTGTAGAGACTCTTGGAATTGGCAGTCAAAAAATCCAAATGGATTTAAAAAAGACTGATAATTTAAAACTGAAATTGTTTAAAAAAGCCACGAAAACTTCGTGGTTTTATTTTTTATAAAAATAATAAAAAGGAAGAAAAAAAGGCGTAGAAAAACTATGCCCTTTTTTAATTTAATCTTAAAAGATTATTTTTTGCCTGCAGCTTTCTTTCCAGAAGTAGAAGGAGCTTTTGCAGCTGGCTTTTCAGTTGCAGCTTCTTTACGAGCTTCTTCAAGAAGGTCATAATATTTGTCGAATACTGCAATTGCAATTTCTTCATCTTCTTCAATTCTGATAATTGAGTTGCCTTCGTCATCAGTGTCAACTAAGAAAACGATAGCTTCGTCATCACCGATTCCTTCAATCTTGTCAAGTGGCTTTAAAACACAGTAAAGTCTTTTTTCCTTTCTTACTTCATAAGGAATTACTGCAACTTGTTCAAAAGTCATTTGTTTGCCATTCTCGTCCATAAGCACGATTGGCTCTTTGTTATCTTGGTCAAGTAAGACATCAAGAAGGTCTACTTGTCTTGTTGAATTTTCGTTGTTTTGATTTTCCATAAAAATTTATCCCCTTTTTTTTGTGTTAATGTAAGTCTGCAATATTATTTGAGCTGAGATTTTATCAATAAGTTCCTTTCGCTTTTCCCTTCGAACACCGCTTGAAATCAAGATTTCTTCTGCTTCAGCCGAGGTTAAGCGCTCATCGATATAATAAACCTTAACTCCTGAAAGACTTTCAAGTTTTTCACCAAACTGACGATGAATTATTGCTCTTTCACCTTCAGTCCCATCCATGTTTAGCGGAAGTCCCATTGCAATTTCATCAACATCATAATCTTTGATAAGTTTTATGATATGCTCAATAGCATCTTCCTGCCCTACATTTTTGTAAACTTCATAAGGACTTGAGATAATACATAGTGCATCAGTAAGAGCTATACCTATGCGTTTATCACCATAATCAATCCCCATCTTCCTTTTGTATTGCATTACATCTCCAAAATGATTATACCCCAACTGGCAAATATTAGTCAAACAAAAATGAACATAATTTCTATTTTTTTCAAGAAATTTGTGGAATAGAGATTTTATAAATTTCCCTTTACATGAAAAAAGAGGGATGCCCCTCTTTTTGTTATTTTTATTTGCAATCGTATAAATTATCACCAATTCCAACAGAAACGATAAGAGGTATTTTTAATTTAGCGATTCCTTCCATCTCTTCTCTTAAAATCTTTATCACTTGTTCTTGCTCTGCTGGAAAGGCGTCAATGATAAGCTCGTCATGAATTTGAAGGATAAGTTGGCTTTTAAGTCCTTCTTCTTCCAGTCTTTTGTCAACTTTAAGCATGGCAAGTTTGATTATATCAGACGCAGTGCCTTGAAGAGGCATATTCATCGCAACTCTTTCACCAAATGTTCGTGTTTGATATTTTGAAGAAGCAAGCTCTGGAATTTGCCTTATTCTTCCAAATTTTGTCAGTGCATAACCTTTTTCGGTTGCACTTTTAATATTATCATCCATAAAAATCTTAACTTTTGGATATTTGGTAAAATATGAGTCAATAAAATCTTTCGCCATAGCTCTTGTGCTTTTTATATTCTGAGATAATCCATAATCACTTATGCCATAGATTACTCCAAAATTAACCGCTTTTGCGTCACGCCTTTCATTTGAAGTGACCTCATCAATTGGCTTTCTGAAAATGTGTGATGCCGTCAATGCGTGAATATCTTCACCATTGTTATAAGCACTTATAAGCCCCTCTTCACCAGACATATCAGCAAGAAGGCGAAGCTCAATTTGATTATAATCAGCTGAGATAATTTTGCCACCTTTGAATTTTGATATAAAAAGTTTTCTTAAAATCTTTCCTTCATCATCTCGCGTTGGAATATTTTGAAGATTTGGCTCACTGCTTGACAATCTGCCAGTGCTTGTAAGGGTCTGATTGAAAGTTGTATGAATAATGTCACCCTGCTTTACACAAATATCTTTATAAACATCAATATAGGTGTTTATAAGTTTTGAATATTTTCTATAAGTCAAGATATTGTCAACTATCGGAATATAACGAAGCTCTTCAAGAACACTTGCACTTGTTGATTGTTTTTTATTGTTGTAAGCCTTTATTCCCAGCTTACCAAACAAGATTGAAGCAACTTGTTTAGGCGAATTTATATTAAACTCTTCACCTGCTTCTAAATATATTTCTTTTGTCAGTTTATCGATTTTTTCTTTAAATTCTTGCCCAATCTCATCAAGCATTTTTTCATTTATTTTAAAGCCACGCTCTTCCATATTAAACAAAAGCTTAACAAGTGGAAACTCAATGTCATTATAAATCGTTTCAAGCTTTTTTTCTTTTATCAGCTTATTAAATTCTTCTTTCTTTTGAATATAGTCTTCAATTTCTATGTTTTCTATATTGCTTTTCAGTCCTGCAGAAATAAGATAGTCAGCAAGAGTTAAATCATAAAAGTTTGTAAGCTTTATTGTTTCTTTTTTAAGAAAATGAAGGTCATCTTTTGCTGATTTAGTAATTTTTAATATTTTTTCATCTTCAAAAATAGCCTTAAATTTTTGACAAACTTGATTTATTGTCAATGGCGACTCAAATAAGGTAAAATTTTTCTCTAAGAAATAGACTTTTTTATCAAGCAAAAACTCCATTTTTTTTAAGTCATAACAAAAAATATTTTCTTTTAATTTAAGCTCATTCAAAAGCTTTTCATCAAGTTTTATTCTTTCAAATTTAGTCTTTTTAAAGTTTTCAATCTCACCGCCAAATAGAAATTGATTTTTAAGTAAGGATGAAAAATCCATATTCTTAAAAAAGTCATAAAGCTCATTTGAAAAAGGCTTCTTATATTCAAGTTCACTTTCTTCATAATCAAGAACGCAATCTCTTTTGATTGTTGCAAGCAGTTTTGACATATAGGCGTCATCTTTTCCATTTTCAAGTTTTTCTTTCAATTTGCCTTTGATTTCTTCAATATTTTCATAAATATTGTCGATATCTTGATATGTTTCAAGCAAAGAAAGCGCTGTTTTTTCGCCAATACCAGCGACTCCAGGTATATTATCGGAGCTATCGCCCATAAGCCCTTTAAGCTCTATTATTTGCTTAGGTTTTAAATTAAAAAGCTCTTTTAATCTGCTGCTATCAACCTTATCAACTTCACTTACACCCTTTTTTGTCAACCAAACAGTAGTTTTATTGTCGATAAGTTGCAATAAATCGCGGTCTCCAGATAAAATAAACTTCTCTCCGTTATAACGCTTAGAAACGGTGCCGATTATATCATCAGCTTCAATTCCATCTTGTTCAAGATATTTAATACCCATCTTATCAAGCATTTCTTTAATTACAGGAAATTGTGAAATAAGCTCTGTTGGAGATGGCTTTCGTTGCATTTTGTATTCACTGTATATTTCATTACGAAATGTTTTTCTTGCATGGTCAAAAGCGACCAATACCTTACTTGGTTTTTCCTCTTGCAAAAGTTTGACAAGAATGTTTGCAAAACCAAATACAGCACCAGAAGGCTTTCCTTCATGATTTGAAAGAAAAGGCAGGGCATAAAATGCCCTGTTTGCAATGCTGTTTCCGTCAACTAGCAAAAGTTTTTCCATATTTTCTCCTATTTAAAAAGTCTATCTTAGCATGCTGAGAAATGGCATAATTATACCCTTTCCGCTTTCACCCATTTTGAAAAGATTTCTAAATATATCTGGTATTGCAATTGTAAGAACAAGCAAGATTACCATAACTATCAAAAGTATAAAGAAAACTATCTTAAGTGGATTTCCGAAAAAATTGACTGCAGCATATAAGAGTGCAATTCCCACACCACCATAAATGGAAATATAATAAAGTACAGTAGATAAAGTTTCAACGCCCACAAGGTTTACATAGCAAAGAAAACCTAAATAAGCAATAGTCAAAACTGCCAACAGGAAATAAACAATTGATTTCATATTCTCCCTCCTTTATTGTTCATTCTTTTCTTTTGAAGCCTTCTCCAAATTCTCTTTATGCTTTTTCAGTTTATTGTCAAGCTTAATTTTATTTTTCAAAGGTTTTATCTTCTTTGGTTTTTCTGTTTTTGTCTTTTTGGTCGTGCTTTTGACCTTCTTGACTTTTTTTGCCTTCTTTTTATGTATGCTTTTAGGTATTGTACCATCATCTGGCATTTTTGTCAAAAGACTTTCAGGGTTTGACAAAATATCTTTGCAAAGTTTTAATGTTTTACTCATATAAAGACCATCGGCAATGCGTTCATCTAAAGTAAAGCCTAGTGTGATAAACTTCCCAATTTTCAGCTCTTTATTGTTTTCAACATAAGGCTCCATCCTTTCTTTTCCCATTGAAACGAATATTGAAGTTGTTCCAAAATTGTAAAGATGATGAAAAATATATGGAAGTTTAATTGATTTTAGATTGGTAATAAAGCAGCTGGTGTGGAATGGGCTTGCTTTAATCAATGCTTTAGGAAGCATTCCATGCTTGTCAAGCCATCGTGCAATTGCCATAAACCATCTAAACATAAAGTCAGGCAAATGGCAAAGTTTTCCTGCAACTTTAGTAGTGCTGTCAATATTGTTTTCAGCTACATTTTTCGCAATTTCTTCATCAATAATTTGTTTGATTTCATCAAGGCTTTCCTTTCCAGTAAAAAGAAACTTAACTGTTACATTCTCGCCCTCATCTTCAAGTTTTTTCTTGATATCCATTGAAATGCTTATGTAATTTCTTTGGTAAGTTGTGCCGCGCATAATAAATCTGTTCATCTTCTTTCTTGTATAAAGCATTCTGACGATAGTTGCAAAAATGATATGCATATAGGAATAACTTACTCCCGCCCTTCTTTCTTTAGTAATAAATTCATCAAGCGGGCTGCATGGAATTTTGATTTTAATCAAATTCACAGCATCAATTCTTTGAGGCATAAAGAAAGGCCCAGCCTTGTCAATAATATTCATGTTTTTTACTTTTTTTCCATCACTTCTTAGTCCAAACATTTTTAGTTTTCTCCTCTAAACTTCTTTCTCACAATATTCTTTTCTCTTCCATTTTGACTAGGCTGATAATAAACCCTGTCTTTAAGAGTATCTGGCATATATTGTTGTTTTGTATAACCGCCAAAATCATGTGGATATTTATATCTTCCATGCCCATCAGCATTTGTGCTTGGATGGTTTTTTAAATGATTTGGCACTTTGTTGTCGGTATAATTCAAAGCATCTTCTTCAGCCATGTGAAGAGCCTTAATTACTGAATTTGATTTTTCAGCTTCGCATACATATATTATGGCATGTGTAAGCGGAATTAACCCCTCTGGCTGTCCCATTTTTTCAAGAGCATACATTGCACTTGTCGAAAGAAGAAGTGCGTTGCTATCTGCCATGCCAACATCCTCTGAAGAATGCGCAACAAGGCGTCTTGCAATAATCATTGGGTCAAGCCCTGCTTTTATAAGGCGTTGGCTGTAATATAACGCCCCTTCTACATCACAACCTCTTAAACTCTTGCAAAAGGCTGATAGAAAGTCGTAATACATATTTTCATCCATTGAAAGAGCTTTTCTGTCAGTTGACTGTTTTGCAACTTCAAGGTCTATATGAATTTTTTTATCTTTTCCAATTGGTGAAGTCATGACAGCAAGCTCAAGAGAATTGAGCGAATTTCTTAAATCACCACCACATGCAAAAGCCAAATAATCAAGTGCTTCATCAGTGCAATCGACAGGCATATTCCCAAGTCCATTTTCACTATCACTTAGTGCACGCTTCATGGCTTTTTTAATATCATTTGAGGTAAGTGGTTTAAATTCAAAAACACGACATCTTGATACAATCGCCCTTGTCATTGATGTATAAGGATTTTCAGTTGTTGTTCCAATAAAAAATATAGAGCCATCTTCAATTGCTTCCAGCACGCAGTCAGATTGTGCTTTGTTCCACCTATGACATTCATCCAAAATAAGAAATGTGTCGGTGTTAAACATAGCCTTATCTGTTCTTGCCCTTTCAATTATAGCTTTTGCATCAGCTACTCCACTCGTAACTGCATTTATTTTCACATAGTTTGCTTTTAAAGTATTTGCTATGATATTTCCAAGAGTTGATTTTCCAGTACCTGGCGGCCCATAAAAAATGCAGCTACCCAGTGTTCCATACTTGATAGCTCTATATAAAAGAGTATTTTTCCCTACAATGTGTTCCTGTCCTACAAAGTCGTCAAAAGACCTTGGTCTCATTTTTTCAGCTAAAGGAACTCTTTTAATGTTGTCCACCTTCTTTATATTACTATACTACTCGGCAAAAGACAAGTATATTTCATTATTTTTATCAAATATTTCTTTTGTAAGAAGAGTAAAATTGAAATACTTCACTCTGTCAGCAAAAAGATAACATGCTTTATTATGCACTATAAAAACCCTTTTCCAGCCGTAATTGCGGAAGAATTTGACTTCTTTAAGACCTTTAAAGTTTTGTGAAATTTGAAGAGCTTTTCCATCTGTTTTCACTATTTCATTCTTCATTTTAAGCCAAGTTTTTTCACTTTCTTCATCAATATCAAATTTTTGCCATTTTTCCCAGATATTACGGGGCAAATAGCGATTGAAAAGCTCATCAAATTCACCATTTCGAGTTGTCACTTTTATATCAAAAATTTCATTCATTTTTCTTTGCGAAATTTCAAAAAATTCTTGCATATCTTTTGGAGACAATATGCAGTATTTGTTCTCGCCATAATTGAAATACAACCTACGCGTTTCTTTTGGTAAAAGGTCGATTTTACATATAAGATTTATACATGCAAAAGTGCTGCTTTCAATTCCATTTAAGTTTGAAAAAGATAATTTCGCACCTCTAAAATTATAATTAAAATAAGCTTTTTCCTTATTTGTCAAGTTTTCAATTTCTACAAAACCAGCTTTATTTTTAAAAATATAATATCCTCTTGGCAGTGGAAGATTAAATTCAAAGCTTATTGTTTGCTTTTGCTTTGTGGTGTTTGCAAAATTCAACTGATAATTTTTCCCATTGAGAAGATATGATTTTACATCACAAACTACACCCTTTTCCATGACTTTTTTGCCATAATAAAAAGGTAAAAAATCAAATGTTATTTCCTTATCTTCAATCTTGATAAATTCTTTTCTAATGCCTAAATCAAAATTTGAATGTGTAAGATAATTTACATTTAGTTGAGAAAGTGCCCTTTCTAAAGAAGAGCCTATTTCGTCTTTTAAGATGACAAAGCACTTATCAAGTGAGTCAATTTTGCGGGAAGAAAGCTTAGGTCTTTGAGTCAAGACCAGATTAAACTCTGCCCTCTTTTTAGCAGCCAAAAATGCTTTATAAAAAATTTTATCCAATGGTTTGTCAAAGATAAAAATAGGATAACTTCCGTCAATTCCTACTGCTTCTAAAAGTGGATAATCAACCTCTTCTTCTATGCGAGGTGCATGATATTTTATGCGGTTTATTATTAAGTTTTCGATGTTTGAAATATATTCGTTTTTTGTCATGAAAGTTTTATTGCCAATTTTTATCTTTGTTAAACTCATATATTAAAAATTAAATTTGAAATCGCAGTTTTTCATATATAAAGTAGGACAAATTTAAGAATTTGTATAAAAAAATCGGCTGTAAAAGCCGATTAGTTATGCTATAAGCCGAGTTCTGTATTAGACAATCATCTATCTAGCCCTGCCGTTGCCGACAGATTCAAGCGGTTCATTCGGGGCGTGAGAGAACAAACACATAATGCCCTTTTGACCTTGCATCAGGTGGGGTTTACAGAGCCTTGACCATCTCCAGTCAAGCGGTGGTCTCTTACACCACCTTTCCATCCTTACCAAACAAGTTTGGCGGTTTATTTCTGTTGCACTTTCCCTAGAGTCGCCTCCGCTGGCCGTTAGCCAGCACCCAGTTCTCTTGATGCTCGGACTTTCCTCATCAATTATTGACGCGATTGTCTGCATAACTGGTTTTTATTATATCATAATATAAAAGAAATGTCAAGCACTAACCAACAGTAAACAAAGCCCTGACTTTATTTGTTTTTCTGTCTGGATAAAAGGCTTTAATTATTCCGTCTTGAGAAATCTTGATTGCTGTACCATATTTTGAAAGCGTTGTTGCAGCAGCCAATCTTCCACCACCTTCACTGCCAGCTTCAATCTTTAAAATAGCCCCTACTGCAATGATTGTGCCTTCACTATCAATAACTACAGCACCATCCATGCTGACAAGCTCAAGTCTTAGTTTTCTTGAAAGCTCATGAAAAGGCCTGCCATTTATGATTTTTCTAAGACATTGTGCTTTTACGCAATGCTGTTCTTGCAAAAAAGTCAAATAAGGCACATTATATGTCGCTTCTGTTGAATATAAATTCTGAAAGTTATAAAGTCTGCCCGCCATTTCAAGCATTTGTGCTTTTTTAAGCTCAAAATATTTTTCATCAATAATATCATGAGCGTTTATGTGAGTCAGTGCATATTCCGCTTCATCTTTATTTAAATATACAATGCACCCACCATTATAAGAATATGAAGAATCAAGTGCGGTGTAATAAATTGAACGGCGAATATCTTTAATAGAATAATTTCCTCTATAAGAAAGCAGCTGAATAACTTCTTCATGAGAATAAATGTTCCATCTACCCAACCTGTTTGCAAATAGAAGATTTCTGTTTTTGAAAATTAAAATTTCACCATTTTTAGTAAGAACAATTCCCACCCTTCTCTCATTACAATATCTTGCTACATTATCATATTCAAAAGGACAAATTGTAGGCTGCTTTTTCAATTTTTCCATTTGAACATAGCCAATTAAACTGCCTTTTTTGTCAAATTCTACATAAGAATTGATGCCGTCAGTCAAAAGCGCAAAAAAGTCATTATTCATTATTTCAGAATAACTTAAAGCATCTTCTTGTGCACTTATGTCTTGTCCAAGATTGATAATAATTCCTATTGCAATTTTGCGACCTTCGTATGTCCTTGCTGCCCATTTTTCAATCTCATTGATAATTGCAAACATGCAATTGGCAGTTTCTTGTTCACATAAAGATTGACAAATTGACTTTTCAATTGCATTTTCTTGTAAGACAGTCAAATAACTTTCATCTTCAAGCGGTATGACTGCAATTTTGTTTATTTCATTGATAATTGATTTTAGCAGGTTTACTTCAAAAACCTGAAAAGGTTGCCCTCTTTTCAAAATAAGTCTGTATTCATCCACTTTTGAAGGTTTAAGAAGAAGAGAATTTTTCTTTCCATAAGCAACTTCACTATCACGAACAGAAGACTCTTCCTCACCATCCAGATAAGAGCCTGTAAAAAGTGGTAAAATAAGCTTATTAACAAATTTATAAAATTGATGTTTATCCATTCTTTGCTCCAGCTGTAAAACTTTTAAAAGATTTTTATAATAAAAATTTTGAATGCTTTCAAAATTTAATAACAAATTTTATTGTTGAATTTTAAGCATAACTTAAAATAATATGATTTATCAGACATTCGCTAACAATACTTTAGAGTAAGTTTTCTCAAAATAAATCAAAATATAATATTAAGCTAACTTTTTTAAGTATTGTTACAAGAAATGACATGCTTGCTTGCAAGGGCATTCGCGACGAAGCCTAAAAATACTTATGAGAAAAGAAACTTGTTTCAAGACAATTGAAAATTGTCTGTTGCCAACGGCAACTTCTCATAAGTATTATAGTGATTTTTTCAATATATTCAACAATTTTATCCAAAGATTTTAATTTTTTTTAAAAATAATTGACAATTTTTTAATTTTCAATTTCTTTTTTATCATCTTTTGAAATATTTTTTTGCAAAATTTTCAATATTTTGTTCTCAATTCTTGAAATGTATGACCTTGAAATACCAAAAATATCTGCCACTTCTTTTTGTGTCTTTACTGGATAATTGCATAGTCCATAACGATATTTTAATATTTCCTTTTCCATGTCAGAAAGCTTATTTTCCATAATCTTAAAAATATCCATCATAAGACATCCAACCTCAACCTGCTCAAAGACATCTTCTTCGCTTTCAGCAGGAATAAGGTTTGACAATTCCAAATCATCACTATCATTTTTAGGTGCAAGCATTGTATTCAAAGAAATGGTATCTTTATGTTTTTTATTTGAACGGATAAGCATTAGAATTTCATTTTCAATACAGCGAGAAGCATAAGTTGAAAGAAGCACACCTTTATCGCCATTAAAGCTGTCAACTGCTTTTATTAAACCAATTGTTCCGACAGAAATTAAGTCATCTGCTTCAAGCGAATTGTTGTATTTCTTGACTATATGCGCAACAAGCCTTAAATTGTGGTTGATAAGCACATCTCTGGCTTCTTTGTCACCCTTTTCAAGCCTATCAAGCCAGACAAGCTCTTCTTCTTTAGTGAGAGGCTTTGGAAAACCTTGAATTGAACTTACAAAAGAAGTGAAACAGCAAATTTGTCCCATAAATTTAGCAAAACTCTCATAAATCATCAAACACCGCCCTCGATAAACTCGATAGCAATATATATGACGAATTATGTCGAAACTTGCTTGTCTATGTAAAAATAACTGCATTTTTAAGTGAAAACTTATAACATTTTTATAAATTTTGCATATTTTAAATATTGAATTGCAACAGCTTTGCCACCTTATTCTTCCAATAAAAAAGGCGGGCTTTAAAACCCGCCTTAATTATTCTTCATCTTTATTATCGTCTTCTGAAAGTATAATTTCAGTTTCAACTATTGATGTATTTTCTTCTAGCACGCTTAATGGTTGCTTTTTTGCTTTCTTAGCCTTAGCTTTTTCTTCTTTTTTGGCTTTTCTTTGCTGTTTTTTCAACTCTTTTTCTTCTTCAGATTTATGTACAAAAATCTTTGTAAAAGTCTCAATCTTCGTTTCGTCATGTTGTGGTCTTATCTTTTCAACACGCTCTGGAAGTGCTGTTTTAATAACAGGCATAGAAACTTCGTCCTTACGCTCACGAATTTCAAGTTGATTGTATGGCACTGAAATATTATTGCGTTTAAATTCATTATAAACATTTTCGATCACATAATAATAAACTTCCCAATAATCTTCATTATCACACCAGCAATTTGCAAAGAAATCAATACTGCTTGAATTCAACACTTTAAGTCTGCAAAATGGCGCTGGGTCAAGATAAATCTTGCCATTGCTCTTCATTACTTCAACAACAATTTGTTTTACCTTTTCTACGTCACTTTCATAAGCGGTTGAAAAAGTAAAATCAACTCTACGCCTAGGAAATGCACCCAAGTTTGTAACATTATTGTTTATAAGAGTGCTGTTTGGCATAGTAATTTTCTTGTTATCTGGTGTTATGAGAGTTGTGAACAAGAAATTTATATCAGTAATACTGCCCTCAACACCATTTGTGATGATATAATCACCCTTCTTAAACATGTGACTTGAAATTATAATGATGCCATTGGCAACATTGGCGATAGCATTTTGAAGAGCCATACCAACAGCCAAAATGATAGCACTGCAAGCTGTCAAAATGCCATTTACCTCAAGTCCAAGTTGTGACAGAAGCATTAAAATAAGAATTAGCCACAACACAAACTTAAGTATGGTGCAGATAAATTGCTGTGCAATTTTCTCCATTTTTGTGTGAGATAAAATTTTTCTGGTTGCAACCATTAAAATTTTAATAACGATAAGACCAATTACTAAGATTGCAAAGAACCAAACGATATTCCAAACATTTGACTTAAAATAATTGCAAATGTCTGCCCAAATTTTCGCCCAATCCATTTTTTCCTCCTTTAACCGATATTATTTTAGTCCTTCTTGATTTTTAAGTCAAACAAATTTAATAATTTGTAATAAATTGTCGATTTTTTTTACTGCTTATGAAAATAAATAAAAATCACTGAATTAACAGTGATTTTTATCGAAAAATTTTATTCTTTTTCTTGTTCATGTTCATCTTCATTTTTATCTTTTTCAAGATATTCTTGTAATAATCTATCAAATTTTTCAAAATCAACATTTTCTACTTCAACTGAAAGATTATTTTTTATAGGCTGGCTTTTATAAACAATTATGTCATAATCTTCGCGTTCTATTTTAAAACCATTTCTTTCATAAAATTTTCTTACAACGCTTTCTTTTTCACCTTCTGGCCAGTATTTTCCTTCAAGCCCCCAAAGATTTCTCGCTGCACAATAATTTTCAAAAATTTTTAAAAGGTTTGAGCCAACTTGCTCTTCTTTAAGATGTCTATAATCCTTTTTTACACCTACAAAATAAAGCCAAGGTTTGCGATCAATAACTTTAAATCGCAAAAATCCTATCATTTTTTCATCTAAAACAGCACCAATATATTTTTCATCATTATAATCTGTGCTTTCTATATATTTTATCTGAAATTTGCTCATAGCCCAAAATCTCCTTAATTATCATGAATTAAAAGCATGACAAAGCATTATAAACTAGAAAAGGTTGTCAATAAAATCATTATAATCAAACTTTTCAAGGTCATCTTGACCTTCACCAACTCCCACGAAAGCCACTGGAAGATGATAATCTTTTTCAATTGCAACGACCACACCACCCTTTGCCGTTCCATCAAGTTTTGTAAGAATAATTCCATCAATTTTTACAAACTCATTAAACGCATTGATTTGATTTAATGCGTTTTGTCCTGTTGTGGCATCAAGCACAATTAAAGTATATTTATGCGCTTCTGGATATTCACGATTGATTACCTTATCAATTTTTTTAAGTTCTTCCATTAAATTTGTCTTTGTATGAAGTCTTCCAGCTGTATCAACCAAAAGCACCTCTGTGCCCTTAGCCTTAGCTGAAGAAATTCCGTCAAATACAACAGCCGCAGCATCAGCGCCTTCAGCATGTTTGATTATTCTTGTTTTTGTACGCTCTGCCCACTGTGCAAGTTGGTTTGAAGCGGCAGCTCTGAAGGTATCTCCAGCAACCAAAGTCACATCTTTTTTTTCGTTTTTGAAATATCTTGAAAGTTTTCCAATTGTAGTTGTCTTTCCAACACCATTTACACCTACTATAGTGATAATGGCTGGATATTCAATTTGAATTTCATCAACGCCAGCAAACTCTTCTTTGATAATATCTTTAAGCTCTTTTTTTACATCTTCTGCATTTCTTAATTTATTTTTTCTTGCACGCAATCTCAAGTTTTCAACAATTTCCATGCTTGTTCTTACTCCAATATCGCAAGAAATAAGCACATCTGTAAGCTCGTCAAAAAAGTCGTCATCAAGCTCACCATGACTCAATAACGAGTCAATCTTTCGAGCAATTGCCTCTCTTGTCTTTTTTAAAGCATTGCCAATTTTTTTAAAAATTCCCATTTAATTCTCCTGAACATGCTTAATAGCATCTGATAATAATACTGAAACAATCTTTGAAACACCTTTTTCTTCCATGGTTACACCAAACAAAGCATTTGCATATTCCATAGTAGGCTTTTTGTGGGTAATAAGAATAAATTGTGTATCTGTCGAAAGTTTTTTAAGATATTTATCTACAATTTCAACATTTGAATCGTCAAGAGCCGCTTCAACTTCGTCAAAGAGACAGAAAGGAAGTGGTTTTATCCTTAAAATAGCAAATATAACAGCCATAGCAGTAAGTGACTTTTCACCACCCGAAAGAAGAGTCATGTTTTGAATTTTCTTTCCTGGAGGTTGAGCAAAAATTTCAACACCAGATTCAAGTGGGTCATTTTCATCAGCAAGAGCAAGTTTGGCTGTTCCACCACCAAAAAGCTCTCTAAATGTAAGTTTAAAGCTTTCATTTATTCTTGCAAGCTCATCGCTAAACTTTTCAATCATAATTACAGACAGGTCTTTGATAATCTTATTTAAATCATCTCCAGCTTTTTCAAGGTCTTGAGCTTGACCGTTTAAGTCATCATAACGCTCTAAAAGTGCCTTGCAGTCTTCAATTGCATTTACATTTACATAACCAAGTGCGCTTATACTCTTTTTAAGTCTTGCAATTTCTGGCATAGCCTCGTCGATATTAAAGTCTGGGCGTCTAAATTCGAGGCATGTAGAATAAGAAAGTGAATATTCTTCATAGATGCGCTCTTGCATTTGTTCAAGCTCTGTATCCACTTTAGACAAATTCATTTCTTCTTTAAATTTCTTATCTTTAATATTTGATATTTCACCCATTAAAGATGTCTTGAAACTGTCAAGTTCCTTTATCTTGTCTGAAAGTTTAGCTTTGTCATTTTCAGCAACTTGACGCTTATTAACATATTCTTCAAGCTCAATCTTCTTGGCTGATGTAGGCGCAGAAGCAAGTTTTTCTTTAATCATTTGCTCACATGAAGCAATAAATTTTTCATTTTGTTCAAGCTGTTCAATTATATTTCTTTCATTGGTGCGCTGTCTGCCTATTTCATTATCTATACGATATAAATCATCTTCGATTGATGAAATTTTAGTTTTAGCTTCAGCAATTTCAACTTTAACAGCCAAAATATTATTATTTATTTGGTCACGCTCTGCTCGAAGGGCTTCAAACTGCTCTTTTTTCTCTTTAATAAGCTCGTCAGCATCAACTTTATTTCCAGAAAGCGCAGATTCAATTTTCTCAGAGCGAGAAAGCTCTTCTGTAATAAGTCTAATCTTATTTTGCACAGTTGTAGCTTCCATTTGAGCAACTTGAAGATTATCTTCAGCCTCGGCAAGTGCTGACTGGAATTTGTTAAGTTTTTCTTTCAAAGAAGCTATTTCAACTTCAACTGCATTCTTTTTATCAGTCAATACAGCAAAACTTGCCCTTCTTTCAGTCAAGAGTTGAGTCAACTCACCCTCTTCTTTTTCAATTTCTTTCAATCTTGTCTCAAGTTTTGTAATGTCAATGCCAAGATTTTCAATTTCGCGTTCTCTTCCCATAAGATTTGAAGATTCCGCCTTTTTACTTCCTCCAGTAAGCGAGCCTTGAGGGTTTACAATATCGCCTTCAAGAGTGACAATTCTGAATGAATATCTGGTTGATTTTGCAAGATTTACTGCAGTATCCATATTATCAACTATCACAGTTGCACCCAAAAGATTGCTTACCACACTTGTAATATTTTTATCAAAATCTACAAGGTCACTTGCAAGACCAAAGCAGCCATTTTTACCTTCAATCAACTTCTTGTCAAATTCCCTTCTTTTCATTGATGTAATTGGCAAAAAGGTTGCTCTACCAAAGGAATTTGTTTTCAAAAACTTAATAAGCTCTTTTGCGTCATCTTCGTTGTGAGTAACTATATTTTGTAAGCTTCCGCCGAGGGCAACTTCAATTGCAGTTTCAAATTTTTCAGGCACTTTGATAAGAGAAGCCACAACACCAACAATTTTAGATTTTACAGCTGGGTTTCTGTCACCCTCTTTCAAAAGTTTTTTTACAGCATAAGAATATCCTTCATATTCATTTTGAAGGTCAGTCAAAAGTTTCTTTCTATTTTCATATACCTTGATTTGTGTGATTGTATTTGCTTTCTCAGTTTCAAGTTCTTTGATTTTTCGCTCTTGCAAATAGTTTTGACTTGCAGCCGAGTCAACTTCTTTTTTAAGATTTTCAAGTTGGTTGTCTTTGCTGTCAAGCTCATTTCTTGTACTTAAATAACTATCCTCGTTTTCTTTGCGTTTTGCTTCCAACGAAAGCTTATCGCTTTCAAGATTTTCAAGATTTGAGCTTAACAATTCTTTTTCTGCCATGAGTCTTGAAACAGAGCTTTTAATATCACTAAGCGAGCCTAAAGTTTCTATGACTTTTTGTTGACTTTGCCCTGCCTCATCTTCGCTTAAAGTAAGCTCGTTTGCAATTTTTAAATAACTTTCTGAAAGCTCATCAAATGATTTTTCAAGTGCCTCAAGGTCATTTTTAAGATTTGCAAGTTGTTCGGCCTTCTTCTCCCTCTCTTCACTTCCAATTTCAATAGCCTTCTCACAATTTGTTTTGTCAAGATTAAGCCTATCATTTTCTTTTAAAGTGAAATTCACTCTTTCTCGAGCAAGTTTTGTCTCACCTTCTTGCTTTTCAAGATTAACAGTCAAATCCAAAATCTTTTCATTGAGAGAAGCAAGCATTTTGTCAAAGTTTGCAAGGTCAAGCATGCACTTATCATAATCATTGTTTGCAACAAGCAAATCACCCTCTCTCTGAGAAAGTTGTCTATTTATCGCATCAAGTTTAAGATTGATAGCTTCTTTTACATTATTTGCATTTTCATATTGATAAATATAAGCATTGACTTCAAGGTCTTTAAGAGTGCCTTTATATTCCAAATATTTCTTAGCATTTTCTGCCTGCTTTTTAAGCGGCCCCATTTGTCTTTCAATTTCACTTAAAATGTCTTTAACGCGAGTAAGGTTGTCATTTGTTCTTTCAAGTTTTCTTTCCGCCTCTTTTTTATCATTTTTATATTTTGAAATCCCGGCAGCATCCTCAAACATAGCCCTTCTATTTTCAGGCTTTGAGTCTACAAGCTCTGTCACTTTACCCTGACTTACAACCGAATATCCATTCTTACCCAAACCGCTGTTATACAAAAGATTTGTAATGTCTTTTAAATGACATGTATTTCGATTGATTAAATATTCACTCTCGCCTGAACGATAGAGTTTTCTTGTAATAGCAAGCTCATCATAATCAAAATTGAAAAATCTAGTAGAATTGTCAAAAGTAAGAGTTACTTCACAATAAGACAAACTCTTTCTCTTTTCTGTTCCGTTAAAGATAACATCCTGCATGCTGTCACCACGAAGAGTTTTGGCACTTTGTTCACCCAAAACCCAACGAATAGCGTCAGATACATTGCTTTTTCCGCAGCCATTTGGGCCAACAATAGCAGTAAAATTATCACCAAATTCAATAACAGTCCTTTCTGCAAAAGACTTAAAACCGACCATCTCAATCTTTTTAAAAATCATCTTTTCCTCTCGTTTACTCTTTTTGTAATGTTGTTTTTAAATTCATTCTTCATTTGTTTTATAAGTTATAAAATAATAACTTAACATCTTGTTTTTGCTTTTAATTATTGATTAAAAACAATTTGTCAATTGCTTTTTTGGCAGCAACTTGCTCAGCCTCTTGCTTGCTTTTTCCGCTGCCTGAGGCTATTTCATCTTCATCCATATAAAAAGTGGAAATAAAGCCATCTTCCTCTTTTAAAGCACGAGTATCATAACTCATTTTGCACTTAAAGTTTCCTTGAACAAGCTCTTGCAATTTTGATTTATAATTGTCATCAATTATGTCCTTATAAGCATTCAAGTCAAAATGCAAATAAATGAAATTTTTTGCATTTTCAAGCCCGCCGTCTAGGTAAATTGCGGCAATTACAGCTTCCACGACATCACCTTTAATCGACTTTGTAATCTCTCCTTGACAGCTTTTCCCAAGCTTTACAACCTTTTCAAGCTCAAGCTCATCAAATATTTTTGAAAGATAGTTTTCTGAAACATAATGGCTTCTAAGCACACTCAATTTACCTTCACTGTCATCGCAATTCAAGTAAAAATATTCTCCGACTAAAAAATCTAAAATGCTATCACCTAAAAATTCAAGTCGCTCATAATTCTGTTCTGACCTTGAGCTGTGTGTCAAAGCTCTTTCTAAAAGTGAAGGATTTTTAAATTTATAAGATATTTTTTTCATTTAAGCTTCCTCTGCTGTCCCCTCACCAAGCTCTGTATTAAGCTTTTCAAGCGCCTGCTCAATTTTGTTTATCAGGTGATTTTTGTCAAGATAAACAGTTTGTTCAATTGAAGAACAAATATTGTGACGCTTACAAGAGCCGTGGTTTTTCACTACAAGCTTTTTGCAGCCAAGCAGTGGAGAGCCTCCATGTTTATTTAAAATATCAACTCTTCCTTTCAATTCTTTAAATGTCTTTCCCATAAAGAGATAGCCAATTTTACTCCAGAAATGTGACTTAATGCTGTGTTTCATAAGAGACATAACAGCCATAACTGCACCTTCTGTGCCTTTCAACAGCACATTACCAGCAAAGCCATCAGCCACCATGACATCAACCTCGCCGCTCATGAAATCACCGCCCTCTTTATTTCCGATGAAGTTGATAGGTGCTTTTTTAAGAAGAGGCAGACATTCTTTTGTAAGTTCATTGCCTTTCCCTTCCTCTGAGCCATTATTGAGAAGTGCAACTCTTGGATTTTCTTTATTGTAAATAATTGAATAGTAGGCCGAGCCCATAAGTGCGAAATGCAAAAGATTGACAGGCTTGCAGTCTACATTTGCGCCACTGTCAATAATAATCACATCATTATTTTTCTTTGTAGGAAGAATTGGAGCAAGAGCAGGTCTTGAAATTCCTTTTATTCTGCCTATTTTCATGATTGCACCTGCAAGCACTGCCCCAGTGCTTCCAGCAGAAACAAGACCAATAATGTCATCTCTTTCTTTTAAAGCATCATAAGCCTTAACAAGAGAAGACTCTTTTTTTTGTCTTATTGCAAGCGTTGGATGATCTTCATTTTTAATCACATCATCGGCAGCAATAATCTCAATGCGGCTTTCATATCCTTTTATCATGCTTTTCAGAATTTCTTCCTTTCCACACAATACAATCTCTAAATCTTTGATTTTATCAAGCGCAAGTTTCACGCCTTCTACTATTTCTAAAGGTGCATTATCTCCACCAAAAGCATCAACTACAATTTTCATCATTCACCCTTTAATTTTCGTTTATTTATATACATATATAATAATAACAAATATTTTCTAAATTTGCAATAAAAATTTTGAGTTTAATTTTAATTGCTTGAATAACAACATAAAGTATTATGTATGACATACATAATACAATATATAGTAAAACATGCTTAATGCAAGAAAAAAGTCCTCACTAAAATAAGTGAGAACTTTAAAAACAAATTATTTACTTTCTTCTTTTTTCTCAATGATGGTTTCACCCTTATATGTCCCACATTTCTTACAAACTGTGTGAGGTTTTTTCATCTCATGACATTTTGGACATTCTACAAGTGTTGGAGCAACTGCAACTGAATTAGCTGAGTGTCTTGAATTTCTTCTAGCTTTTGAAACCTTATGCTTTGGAACTGCCATTTTTTCCTCCTTCAAAAATCATAATGCTTTAAGAGTTTAACAAATTAAACCTCATTTGTCAAGCATTTTGTTGTTTTAATTTTATTTTTATTCCCCTGTTTTTCAAGAGTTTTAAAATAATCATATGTTAAATTTATAATTTTTCAACTATTGCCTTTGTATCTCTGGCAATCAACTTTTCTTCATCAGTTGGGATTCTGAAAACTCTTACCTTAGAATTTGCAGTGCTGATTTCTTCAGCAGTACCTCTTGGAAGATGGTCATTTTTCTCAACATCAATTTCAATGCCTAAGTTTTGCATATCTTCAAGAGCTCCTGATCTAAGATTTTCTTGATTTTCACCTATACCACCAGTGAACACAATGGCATCAGTTTTACCAAGAGCAGCAAGGTATGAGCCGATATATTTCTTTACTTTATATACAAGCATATCAAGTGCAAGTTTAGCTCTTTCATTTCCCTCGTCAATTGCAGTGTTAAGCTCTCTCATATCGCTTGATACGCCGCTTACGCCTAAAATTCCACATTCTTTATTGAGATATTTGAGTGTATCACTGCTTGAAAGCCCCTTCTTATCAGCAAGATAATCAAAAGCGCCTGGATCAATATCACCCGAGCGAGTACCCATGATAAGACCTTCAAGTGGAGTCAAGCCCATTGTAGTATCAATGCTTTTTCCGTTTTTAACCGCTGTAATTGAAGAGCCGTTTCCAACATGGACTGTAATTACATTTACTTCATCTACATCTTTATTTAAGATTTTAGCAACTTCACTTGTCACATATCTATGACTTGTGCCATGAAAACCATATTTTCTTACATGATATTTTTCATAGTCTTCATATTTGATTCCATACATATAAGCTTTTGCAGGCATTGTTGCATGGAAAGCTGTATCAAATACCGCAACTTGTGGTGTATTTGGCATTGCTTCAATGCAAGCTTTAATTCCTGCAATATTTGCTTTTGAGTGAAGTGGAGAAAGCTCCATAAGCGGAGTAAGCTCTTCAATAACCTTATCATTTATAAGTACACTCTTATCAAACAGCCAACCACCTTGAACATAACGGTGACCTACAGCAGAGATTTCATCTACTGATTTGATTACACCCTCTTTTTCATCGGTAAGCACTTCAAAAACCTTTGCAATGGCTGCATTATGGTCTGGCAATGAAACCAATACTTCTTTTTTATCACCAGTTGTTTTATAACCAATAAATGATCCTTCAAGGCCTATTTTTTCACAATTTCCTTTTGCAATTACGCTTTCATCTTCCATATTGAAAAGTTGAAATTTCAATGAAGAACTTCCTGCGTTGATAACTAAAATTTTCATTTTTCCTCCTTATTTTGTTTGTTGTTTGTTTGTAATACTGTCACAGCTGTCATTGCAACGATATCTTCAGCCGTGCATCCTCTTGACAAGTCATTGATTGGCTTGTTAAGTCCTTGTAATGTAGGGCCAAGTGCCCTTAAATTGCCCAAATATTGCATAGCTTTATAACAAATGTTTCCGCTATTTAAATCTGGGAAAATGAGAATATTTGCATCTCCACCTAGCTGACTTTCTGGGCATTTCTGTTTAGCCACACGCTCGACCATTGCCGCATCAAATTGAATTTCTCCATCACAGTCAGCAATTCCCGCTTTCTTAAACTTTTTATAAGCTTGTCTGACAACAACCAAGCTTTCATCTTCAGCCGAGCCATTAGTCGAAAATGATAAGAATGCAACTTTTGGATTATCAAGCCCTAAAGCTTTGTAAGTCTCAACACTTTGACAGGCTATTTGATAAAGCTCTTCCTCATTTGGATGTTTTATTACACCACAGTCAGATAATATCAAGCACTTATCACCCAAAAATTTGTTTTTTCCAAACATGATGAAACATGATGAGACAATTCCGCCCTTCTTTTTAGCTTTTATTATTTGAAGAGCTGGTCTTACAGTATTTGCTGTTGAAGCTTCTGCCCCGGCAACCATACCGTCGGCATATCCACATTCGACAAGCAAAGTTGCAAAGTAATAAGGGTCATCAGTAAATTTTTCTGCCTCTTCCATTGTCATTCCCTTATCTTTTCTTTTCTCATAAAGGCACTTGACAAGCTCATCCCTAGAAGCAAATGTGGATGGGCTGATTATTTGAAATTGCGCCAAGCTTTTATCTCTTAAAACTAAAGCACTTTCATCTCCTATCAATACAGGTTTTGCTATTTTTTTTCTTTGAATATATTTTACTGCTTCTAAAGTCCTGTCACTAAATCCAGCTTCTGGAAATACAACAGTCTTTTGCAAAGCTTTTGCTTTTTTATACAAATCTTTAATTTTCATAAATCTATCCTTCTAAATCAATGATGCAATGAATAAATTGACTATGAAGATCAATTATTTTTAATTTATTTTCAAATCAAACATAAAATCAACCATTCATTGTTTTAGTATAACAAAAATGTTTTTATCCTGTCAAATTTTTGGAGCAATAAATGAAAAAATATAACACTTTATTATCTTTTTTTATAATCTATATCTTAATAAACATGGTTATTTTTCCATCAGTATATATTGAAGCCACTTTAAATGGCATATCTGCCTGGGCTTTTAATGTGTTGCCAAGTGTTTTACCCTTCATTTTTTTTGTTAAAATTTTAACTTCTATTGGCAACATGGACAAGTTTACTAAATTCATGGAAAAGCCTTGCAGAAAACTTTTTAAAACACCTTCCTCTTCTTCTCTCGTTTTTCTTACAAGCATAATTTCAGGTTATCCAGTAGGCGCAAAGATGACTGCCGAGCTTTATGAACATGGAAAAATTAAAAAAAGCGAAGCCTTCAAAATGTGCAGTTTTTGCTCCACCTCGGGCCCAATGTTTATTATAGGCGCAGTGGGAATTTCAATGCTTGCAAATCCTTTATATGGTTATATAATCTTTTCATCTCACATAATTGGTGCCTTCTTAAATGGACTATTATATAGAAATCTTAAAGCAAAAGAGAATGATTCTATTGAAATAATTGAAGAGAATAAAGGCGAAAACAAAGAAAAAAGCAGTTTTGACATAACTTCAATAGTTTTAGATTCTGCCATTAGTATGTTGATTGTTGGCACAATAATAGCAATTTTCTTTGTTGTTATCACCTCCCTATCTCCGATTTTCAACCTTTTTCCACCTAAAGCTGCAAGCATTCTTGAAGGTATGGTCGAAATAACTAAAGGTTGCCAAGATATATCAAAATATTTTAATAGCAAATGGGCTATTACAGCTGCAACTTTTGTAATAAGCTTTGGTGGTATTTCAACAATTTTGCAGTCTATTTCAATGCTTACAAGACTTAAAATGCCAATTACGCTATTTTGCTTGCAAAAGTTTACTCATGCTTGCCTTGCCGCTTTAATTTCAGTAGCCATTGTGCTGTTTATTTAATATTTCCTTTTAAATATTTAAACTATTGTTTTTTTGTATAATTTGATTATTATATATAAAAAGAAACAATAATAATTGTGTTTTATTGTGATTAAAAAAGGCTCTTATCCGACGATAAGAGTCTTTAATAGATTATATAGATTATTTTGAAGGTGTTGGCACCAAAATTGTTGCATCATTTCCTGTAACAACATCTGGAAGCTCACCATTCCAAACAGAAAGATATTCAATATATTTGAGATAATCACTTATAACTTTAATTTCTTCTGAAGTTTTTCCTTCAAAATCAATGTTATATTCAACGCCTTCTTCTGTAGTTGTTTCATTGATTTTGAAACCAAGCATTCTTGCAGCTTCAATAGATTTCAATTTTAAAGCATTTGCTTGTGCTTTTGCAATTGCTTCAAGAGCCTTTGCCTCACCTTCAGCTGCTGCAAGTTTTGCCTCAGCATCAAGTTTCGCTACTTCCAATGCCTGCTCAGCTTGAATAATTGCTTTCTCTTTTTCATACTGAGCCTTAAGTTTTTCTTGCTCAGCAATCATTTTGTCTTCTACCGTCTTTTCAAACGCTTCTGAAAAGCTTATATCAGTAAGCACAACAGTAGTAATATCTACAAAATAGTCATCAGTAATTGCCTCTCTTACACTTTGCTCAATTGCTGGTGAAACTGTTGATCTAGTTTCAATAATCACCATTGCAGACTTTTGTGATAAGACGCTTTTCATTTTTTCAAGAGCTACTGTTTCAATTCTGCTTTCAAGTCTCTCAAGCCCTCCATAGTTTTTAGCAATTTTCATTGCATTTTCTTGTTGTAATTGATATTGAATAACAAGCTCGATATCCATGGTTTGACCATCGCTTGAATAGGTCTCTGTATTTGTAACAATTTGCTGCACTTTGCAATCATAAATTTCATATTTATGACTTATCCAAAGATCATAGTGAATGCCTGCTGTTTTCACATACTTTGCATCACCCCAAACTTTAACAACAGCTACCTCTCCTGCATCTACTTGATGAATGCTTGCTGGCACAAAAACCAAAACAAACAGTGACGCAATTGCAACTGATAAACTGGCAACTAGTTGAATAATAAAACTTTTGTCTAAATTGCTTTTTACAACCTTATTTTTCTTATATTTTCTGTAAGCCAAAAACGCCCAAACAAGCATTCCAACAAGCAACGCTATTGGCAATATAATAAATAACGCTTTCATATTTTCTCCTTAATTTAATTAGAAAAGCTCACAAAGCTCTTTCACTAAAAACTTAACTTGCTTTGCTTTTGCAGACTTTAAAGCAAAAGCCAATGATGACATAACCTCTTCATCATTTTGATTTGCACATTTTACAATTGCTCTGCAAATTTGTTTTGCCATTGAATTTGCATAGTCATCCCTTGCATATTCAAGTTGTCCTAATATTTGAACAGCAATTTTTTGTGCGCGGTCAAACTTGTCAAAATCTTCATTATTGTCTTCGTATTCTTCATCAAAGTTTTCATTTTCTTCAGATTCACTTTCTTCAGCATTTTCATTTTGAGAAAGTTGCTCTTCTTGACTGAAACCAAACGCCTCTTTAATCAAATCTCTAAATGGGATTATCATTGTGTTTACAAATTCTTGATATGTACCAAAAAATCTCTTTACAAAGTCTGTGAAATCAATTTTCTTTGCATCGATATCAACAAGGGTGCAAAATACCAAAGCCAAAATTTTAAATTCCTCGTCTGGAAGAATAAACATAAATTCACCATTTCCATCTTGGACAAATGACTTTGAAAATTCTCTATCACGATTGAAAGACTCTAAACACTCACCTATAAGTGAGCAAATCTCTTGTGCATTTGCAAGCTCTTGAAGCATCTTTTGAAGTTTATATTCGGCAACGAGAAATTTGCAGCCGATAAGTTCATCGCATGAGTTTAAAAATTTTTCAATATTGTTGTTTTCCATAAATCCTCTCTAAAATTTAAGTTATGTTCAATTTAGCAATAATAATCAAACAAAAACTTTACTAAAATAGTATAGCACAAACTTGAAAAAATGCAAACAAAAGAATTTGATTTATTCAGAAAATGTGGTATAATATAAATTATGAATAAATTACCTACCGAAAAAGAACGCATTATACAAGATAAACTTACCATGCTTTTTGTAATTGAAACAATGGAAATTCCACTTACAGAAGACTCTATTTTGGACATTTGTTCAATGAAAAATGATTGGATTGCCAATTATATGGACTGCAAAACCATCATACATGACCTCGTAGACTCAAAACTCTTGTATAAAATAAGTGATGACGCTGATAGTAAAGAGCTTTTTGCCCTCACCTATGAAGGCAGAGAGTGCCTTTCTCATCTTTATAAAAGAATTTCACTTGAAAAACGCGAAGAAATTTCCACCTATCTTCAAGCAAACAAACTCAGCGTCAAATCATCTCAGGAATACAGCTCAACCTATCGCAAAAATGAAGACGGATCTTATAATGTAGAGCTTAAAATTTACGAGCCTCAATCAACATCCCCTATGTTTATTCTTACTATAAAAGCACCTACAAGACAAAGTGCAAACGAGGCTGTGCAAAAATGGAAAACTACAGCTCCAAGCATATATGAAATAATTTATGAAAAACTTATCAATGTTGATTAAAGTTGATAAAAATATAAAACGATGATTTGAATACATTTTAATTTAAACAATAAAAAAAAAGACTAAGATTACTTAGTCTTTTTTAATTTTTCTATTTCTCCTCTTGCAAGTGCGTCGCAACGATTATTTAAAGCATTGTCTGCATGCCCCTTTACTTTATGCCAAACAACTTCATGCTTGTCAAGTAAGTCAGTCAGTCTTTTCCATAAATCTAAATTAAGCACTTCACCTTTTGTTGTCTTCCAGCCATTACTCTTCCATTTTGATATCCAATCTTGAAGGAAAGCATTGACAACATAGGCTGAATCACTGTAAATATCAACCTTGCAACTTTCTTTAATCGCTTCTAGGCCTTTTATAACAGCTATCAGCTCCATTCTGTTGTTGGTTGTCATTTCCTCACCATCAGAAAGCTCTTTTTCTTTTCCATTATAGGATAATATAGCACCCCAGCCCCCCATTCCTGGATTTCCAGAACAAGCTCCGTCTGTATATAAAACTATATTTTTACAATTTGAGCTGTTTTCAACAACTTTCTCTTCTTCTTTCTCATTTTCAATTTTCAGCAGCTGGCACATCTGTTCAAGAGTTTTATCATTCTTTTCAAGCTTTGGAAATACTGATAGACCATCACCATCTTTTCTAGGTAAAATATGAAAATGAAGATGGAATACACTTTGCTCAGCAGCTTTTCCACTGGCATTCAATATGTTTATTCCATTAAACCCACAATTGTTTACAAGGTGATTGCCAATCTTTTTCACAGTTTCTAAAACATGTGCAAGCTGCCCCTCTTCACAATCAAGCACATTCTCACAATGCTTTTTAGGCACTACCAAAATATGACCATTGCCGTCGTTACTTATATCTAAAAATGAATATGTATAATTGTCCTCATATATTTTATATGATGGAATTTCTCCTCTGATTATCTTGCAAAAAATACAATCTTCCATTTTTCCTCCAATGCCAAAAGTATACAATAAATATTTTAATAAAACAAATATTTTTTAATATATTTTGTATATTATATCATTATTTGCACACAATACTAATGGAGGTTAAAAATGAGCAAACAATACAGACCTGGTGAACAAGCACCAAAATCAGGAAGTTATTCTTGCTATGACAAGAATGGCAAATGCGGCGGAAGTACCGAGCTTAAAAAGGGACAAAGATTTCCTGCCACTCAACATAGCGGAAGCCATTACGAACTCGATAACGAGAGAGAATAACCTTTAAAAAAGAGCGCAATCTGCGTTCTTTTTTATTTAAAAGTCAAGCACCCTAACTTATGATTTTTCTTAAAATGACATTTTGAAATATATTATCTAAGTAATGACTAAAATTGAAAAGTCAAGTAATTTTATTGACTAAATTTTTATAATATGCTAAATTAAAGGTATGTAGAGATGGCCGAGCGGTTTAAGGCGTACGCTTGGAAAGCGTATGAGGTTTTTGCCTCCGCAGGTTCGAATCCTGTTCTCTACGCCAATACTATATACAGTATTATGTCTGACATGCATAATACAATATATATCTTAAAGGTGATTATGAAACGAGAAATGAGATTTATGAGTCATGATGAATTTCTTAAGCATATTGACAAATTACACAATAATTTAAGTAAATTTTTAAATGAAAATCAAATAAAAGTTGATTACATTGTACCAGTTTTAAGAAGCGGAGCTGTGCCTGCTGTTTATCTTGCAAATAGGCTTAATATTGTAAAATTTGCACCTATTCAAATAAAGCATATTACATATAAAGATAAAAGCGAAAACATAGAGGTCATATTCAACCCCCTTTCAAATTTAAATATTGATAAAAAAGACCCTGTCTTTTTAATTGTTGAAGGCACGCACTCCTCTGGAACAAGCGTTAAACTTTGTATTGATGAAATATTAAAAGTTTATCCTCAAGCTAGACTTCTTTATGTTTGCATTGCAAAAAATTACAACAGCATTTCATTTACAGATAAAACCATTTATGAAGACTATGCTTTTCTAAAGGGAAACAACCTTTCAAAAGAAGAATGCGAAAAACTTGGAATAGAATTTCTTGACGCAGTTTATCCATGGGAGACTCTCGAAGGCGAGCAAAAACACCCTGACGATCTTGAAGAAAATATCTTCTTTTAAAACTTATATTAAACAAAAAAACTCTTATTACTTAGATAGATAATAAGAGTTTTTTAGTGTTTATGTTCTTGCGAAGTTGTAGGCAAGCAAGATTCCGCCATTGATTGCAGCAGAAATTATAATCCAAATTGCAGCAAGCAATACGAGAATATAAATAATTCTTGCAATGATTGTATTTCCAAAACATAGCCAAGAAACTAAGTTGAACATACAAATTCCCATTAAACCCCAATTTATTCCGCCTATTAAAAGAAGAATAAGGGCGATATAATTTGCAATTACCATATTTACCTCCTTAAATTTAGTATCTTTATTTTGGAGGTAATTATTCAAATTTTAATAATTAAAACTTTCATCTATTATGCCGCCGCCTAAACAAATTCCGTCAGCATCATATAATACTACAAATTGGCCTGGAGTTATTGCTCGTTGTCTTTCTTTAAAATCAACCTTAATTTCTTTATCACTTATAATTGTCACTTTTACTGCTTGATCAGGCTGGCGATATCTAAACTTTGCAAAGCATTCAAATTCTTTTTGCTCTGGAAGCTCTGGTATCCAATTCATTCCGCTTGCAAGAAGTCCGTCGCTATATAACAAATCATCTTCACCTTGAGATACATAAAGAATGTTATTTTGCAGGTCTTTTTTAACAACAAACCAGCGTTGCCCGCTTCCGCCCGCTCTTCCGCCTATTCCAAGCCCCCTTCTTTGACCCAATGTATAATACATAAGTCCTTCATGAGTGCCCACTTCTTTTCCTTCAAGGTCAAGAATTTTTCCGGGTTTAGCAGGAAGATATTCTTTTAAAAACTTTTTAAAATTTCTCTCACCTATGAAACAAATGCCTGTGCTATCTTTTTTTTCTGCATTTGAAAGGTCAAGTTTTTTTGCTATTTCTCGTACTTTAGGTTTGTCTATATTTTCAAGAGGAAAAATTACGGAAGCAAGTTGTGCTTGACTTAATTGATTTAAAAAATATGATTGGTCTTTGTTTAAATCATCTGCTTTTGCAAGATAATACTTGCCATTTTTTTCAATTTTCTTTGCATAATGACCTGTGGCAATTTTATCTGCCCCAAGCTTTAATGCTTGTTCTAAAAATGGGCCAAATTTAACTTCACGATTGCAAAGCACATCTGGGTTTGGAGTCCTTCCTTTTTTTAGCTCATCCAGAAAGTATTCAAACACACGGTCATAGTATTCTTTTGCGTAATTCACAGAAAAATATGGTATGCCAATACTGTTGCAGACTCTTTTTACATCTTCAAAGTCTTCTTCTGCTGTGCAGGCGCCGTCTTTTTCTTCCCAATTAACCATAAAAAGCCCGATTACTTCATGCCCCTGTTCTTTCAAAAGATAGGCAGCTACAGAAGAATCAACTCCACCACTTATACCTACTACTATTCTCATTTTTCTTCCTCGTTTCTTTCAACTTTATCATCATCAATTCCGCTTTCAAGGTCAATTGCAACTGGCACTTTAAACTTCTTTAATATGACAGCAAATATATCATAAACCCAAACAAACATTATTAAACCACAGACCGTCGCAACAGCGGCAATAAACATTCCTTCTTGAAGTTGAACAATTGCGGCATTAAATATGGTGCACAAAACAAGCACTATTGAATTTGTAAGCAAAAGTCCTGCCCGCCAGTATCTACCAACATAAAAACAATGACCGCCAAACAGCCCTAAAAAGATTGTAAAAAGAAGCAGTTTAATAAATTTTACATCACTTGGCAATTTTGATGTGTAAACAATGAAATCTCTGTCGCCTCTGTGTATTTTTCTTTTTGCATCTTTATTCGTTGCAATTTCCATGCGTGAAAAAACAAGCCCACAGCCTGGACAGCTTTCCATGCCAATCAAACTTTTTTGACTGCACCTTGGACATTCTATTGTGCTTTTTTCTCTTCTACGAAATGCCATATAAAAATTTTAGCACTTACCTATCAAACTTGTCAAGCAAATAGCAAATTATTGAGCTTCAACTTTTTCCTTTGCGCGATTATAATAAATATAGCAGCCCTTATCTCGAGGACAAATTTTCAAACTTTGCGAAAACATTTCAAGCGCGTTTTCAATGCTTCCCTCTTCATATAAAATAACACCTCTTTCAAAGTATGCCTTTGATTTAATAAGCTGAGCCGAAATATCTTTTGGAAGAATTTCAAAATCTTCAAATATAATGACTTCTTTGTTTTCATTTACAGAAAGTTTTCCAATATGTCTATACAAGAATTTATAATTTAATGGCAAACTATCAAGTGACGACTTAGTAAATACAATCTTAGCATTCATTATTCGACAAACTTCATCCAATTTTTCAAGCACACCAGTCACATTTGAAATTATTGTTGGCATTTTATGTTCTTCTTCACCCACAATCCCAAAAATAACTTCACTTGTCATAATAGATATTCTTTGTTCAACATTTGGAAGACTTTTATTTTGCCTGTTTTTTACATTTATTGCTCTGATAATAGCATGAGAACAATCAATTGCGTCCTCTGCTTGACCAAACACCGCTGTTACGCCTTCACCATTATATTTATCAATAAATCCTCCAAATTTTCTTATCAAAGGCGAAATAACATGGATATAGGCATTTACAAAATTGAAATTTTCTTCAAGCGTCATATTTCCCTTGCTTTCAAGGCCAATAAGTTTTACAAGCATGCTTGATGCAACTTTTTTCACTTGGTTGCCAAGCTCCAATTCTTGAATATTACTCTTTCCTAAAAACTTAAAAAATTGCTTTGGTATAAACTTTTGCGCTTCTAAGTTTATAGTTTTAAGAGACCTATCTTTACTGCGATAGTTGTTGTTTATCTTATTTAAACTATGTTCGATTGAATTAAACTGTTTTACTCCGCCAATTTTTAGGTTTTCATCTTTTACCTTTCCATCACCAAGCCTTGAAACAATACGCTCTACTTTGGCTATAGGCTTGCAAAAAACAAAGCAATTTAAAAACAACAGCCCAATAAAAACTAGTGTCAAAAGTATTGCCCAAAGCACAGTATTATACAAATTTTCTGTCGAAAGATTTAAAATATTTCTTATAGAAATGGCAAGTGGATTATTAAATGCAGTAATTTCAGCCAACATAAAAAGGCTAAATCCATAAAGCACAACTAGAGGCAAAGAGGAGAAAAAAATAGCTTTATCGACCGGTTGAGAAATGATAAACCTTATATAAAGATAGGTGCCAAGCGCTAATGAAATTGCAGCTAGCACGATTGCTATGATGCCCTGCGTATCAAAATTGAAAGAGAAGCCCTTATCGGTCGGAGAAATTCCTTTAAAAATAGATTTTCCCATAACAAGAGCTGGAATAGTCACCAAAACAAATAAAATCAATAAAATTTTTGTCAGTTTCTTCATGTTTTTATTTTTTGCAAAAGCTTCAATTGTATACATTTGAATAAATTAAAAGAAACTACACACAATTTTATAGGAGGAAATTATGGAAATTGAAAGAAATAAAGAGCTTATGACTGAATATTTAAATGCTGTTTATCAAAACATTCGCACAGCAATTCAGTCAATCGAGGATATCATTCCTAAGATTAAAGATGAAAACTTAAAAAGAGAGCTTGCAAGCGAAGAAGACAAATATCTCCTTCTTGAAAAAGAATGCGAGCTTCTTGCCAAAGCTGAACGAATTGAAGGTTTAAAAGACAATAATTGGTTTGAAAAGGCAAGATTATGGGGCTCAATCAATATGTCTACAATGGCTGATAAGACAACTAGACACATTGCCGAGCTTATGCTCATTGGCACCTTTATGGGCGTGCTTGCTTGTTATAAAGACAAAACCGACCACCAAGGCGTTTGGTCTGAGCTTGATGAAATTCTCGAAAAATTGACAGAGCTTGAAAGAAGCAATATTGACGCGCTTTTGCCATTTTTAAATTAAAAGTCAGTTTAAAATTTCTGACAATTTTGTTTTCAGCGGATACATCAGCGTCATCAACTTAATTTTTTCTTCGTCAATCATTTTAATTTTGCCGTCACCCAGTAGAACGATAAAAATAGTAAATTTGTTGACTTCGACTTTTTTAAGTACATGACCAAGCTCCGTATCCCCGTTTACAACATAAAAGAAAGGCTTTGAAAAATTCTTAGTCTTTTTTTTATATAATACATTGGGTCGATAGCAACACTCTTTTTGAGTATCTAAAAGCCCCAGAATTAAGAAGACAGCACAAAAGCAAAGAGAAGGATTAAAATCAAGGAATAAGCTTATGAAAAACATAACAAAAAGAAAACTTGCAAAAACTACATTTGAAACCATTGTGCATTTTATTGCTTTATTTCTTGGTTGCCACTTAGAAAGCAGTCCAACAAGTATTCTTCCACCATCCAATGGATAACAAGGAAGAAGATTAAACAAACCAAGCATAAGTGACTGAAAAACAAATTCTTGTGTATAGGCAAAAGAAGTAGGATAAATCCACCACAAAGCAATGCAAAGCACGCACGAAATAAAATTGACAGCAGGTCCAGCAAAAGCGATAAATATTTCATCCTTTGCGTCAAAAAAACTTTCTTTATAATTCAAACAAATTCCATAAGGTGCTATATAAAAGGAGTTTAATCTATAACCCAGTTTTCGTGCAACGAAAAAATGCCCCAATTCATGAGAAAAAACAACGGCGCAAAATAATAAAAATGAATAAATATTTCTAGTGAAAATAAACCAAAAAAGCAAAAGAAAAAAGCTTGGCCGAATAGGAAACTTTCTAATCTTTTCTTTTAGTACCCCAGCGCCCATAACACACCTAAAACAATTTCACTTATTACCAATATTCCAATTATCGCATAAAAAAGTTTAAGCTTGTTTAACCTAACTTTAAATTTTGATTGTTTATATCTATTCCCATAACTTTTTTGTCTATTTTCAAGCATACTTATCTTTATGCTTTTAAAGCCTTTAAAATACTAAAATCGATGATAAAACAAAGATTAAATTAAACAAAAAGAAGGCGTGTCTGCCTTCTTATATATTTATATTCAAAACTTTTAAATTAAACAGCGTCATCTTGGTTAACATTGTCCTCTGCGGCGATTTCTGCCTCAATTCTTGAAATATCTTCACCCTTTAAAAAGTCTGGAAGCTCTTCATTAAATTCAAGGTCATCAACATTTCTAAACAATGTGTTTTCTTGCTGTTCATCTTCTTCAGCTCTTATAGTTTTTATTCTGTCAAGAAGCTCTTCATAATCAGGAAGGTCAGACAGATTTTTTATGTCAAATCTCTTCAAAAAGTTTTCCGTCGTGCCAAACATTAAAGGCTTTCCAACTGCATCTTTTCGACCTACAACTTCAATCATATTTTGGTCAATTAAAATTTGCACAGCATAGTCAGAATTTACCCGTCTTATATCCTCAATCTCAAGTTTTGTAATTGGCTGCTTATAAGCGATTATTGCAAGCGTTTCAAGTGCCGCCCTTGTAAGCGACTTTTCTCGAATAGGATTTAAAACATCTGATATGTAATTTGCGTATGTTGGATTTGTCGCAAGTTGCACCTTGTTTTTATATTCTATTATGTGAATACCAGCGTCTTGGCAATAAGTCTTTTTAAGTTCGTCAAGCGCTTTGTTTAATTCCTTATTGTTTATTTCAAGTTTTTCTGCAATAAATTCCTTTTCAATGCCATCACCAGCAACAAAAAGTATTGATAAAACAACTTCCTTCAAATTTAAAATAGTATCTATCTTTCCCATCTCAACCTCATTTAATAATTAAATTTATCTTAAGTTTGCAACTGCCCATTTTAAAGCAGCATAAGCATTTATTATTCCATTGTCTCTGTTGAAATAACATTTATTTGAGAGAAAATTCCCACCTGCTCTACTCTCACATTTTGAAGTTTCAAAAGCTCAAGCAACGCAAGAAAAACATTTATCATTTCACTCTTTGTCATATCAGCAGCAAACAAGTCTTCAAAAGGAAATCTTTTGTGCTCACGCGCATAGCCCCTAATTGATAAAATTTTATCAGCAACAGTAAATCTGTCTTTAACAATCTTTTTAGGCGCTTCCTTTTCCTTTCCTCTCGCTTCCTGCCTTGCAAGCAGACCTGCAAATGCGTCTAGAAGCTTTTCAAGCACCATATCTTTGATGATAACTTTTACCTTTTCTGTCTCCTTGCCTGGCTTTCTGTAAAGTTTGTTTACATCTTCGATTTCTCTAAGCTTAGCACCAGTTTCTTTAAATAATTCATATTCTTTCAATCGTTGAAGCAAAAGTGCCTCGCTGTCTTCAACTTCGATATCATCTTCAGTTTCAACTGGAAGAAGATGTTTTGATTTAATTTCAATAAGCGTTGCCGCAACTATGATAAACTCGCTTGCCCTGTCCATATCAATGCTGTCGATATCTTTCATATATTCAAGGTATTGCTCAGTAATATCACCAAGTTTAACCGTCATAATGTCAAGCTTGGCATCTTTGATAAGGTGCAACAACAAATCAAGCGGACCTTCAAAATTGTCCAGCTTAAATCTTACAGTTTCATCAACAAAAGAAAGCTGTTCTGTTGCAGCAGCTTCATTTGCCTCTTCTTGTTTAATCTCTTCATGTTTTGTTTCGTCAAGCATAACCAAAGTAATTATACTATAAATAAATATAAAATGCAAGATTTTTTAATCAAAAAAATGTCACCATATTTTGATGACATTTCTTTATAATTTTATAATATTTTTTAATTTAAGCTGTTTGAATTTATAAGCGTATAAAGCTGTTAAAATTTTAATTAAATCAATTACCAGCCAACTACAACCTTTTCAAAACAATCTTTAAGTGAAAGTTTTTCGATATCTTGACCTATTACAAGATTGATTTCTTTCAAAAGGTTTCCATCTTTTGAGATATAAACCTTTCCGATGCTGTCGCCTTTAGTCATTGGAGCGTTCACTTTGTTTGGATTTTCATAAGAAATTTCAAACTCAGACTTATCTCCCTTTTTCATAACAACTGAAAACCCTTCTTGAGCAAAAATGTCTGCATTTTCAAATTTGCCTTTGTTTACTGGAAGAGTAAATAATGGATTTGCAATTCCAATAATTTCTTTGTTTTCGAAGTTTGCAAAACCATAATTGAAAAGTTTTGAACATTCATTAAATCTTGTTTGGCTGTTTTGTGCGCCAATAATGACTGAAATTAGTCTCATATTGTTTCTTTTTGCTGACGCTGAAAGACAGCAACCTGCTTCATTTGTAGAGCCAGTCTTTCCACCATCACAGCCATCATAATATTTTACAAGTCTGTTTGTATTTACAATTCCAGTCTTTCTGCCTGATGGGTGAACAATTTCATCCATCCAAATCGTGCTGTATTTATGATAAATATCAAAGTTTGTAACTTTTTTCAAAAGTGTAGCACAATCTCTTGCACAAGAATATTGTTCTGGCGCTGGAAGGCCCGTGCAGTTTGAATAGTTTGTATTTTCCATGCCAAGCTCTTTCGCCCTTTCATTCATTCTAAGCACAAAAGTTTTTTCACTTCCACTTATATGTTCAGCAAGTGCAACTGAAGCATCATTTGCTGAGGCAATAATTACACTTTTCAAAAGGTCTCCAGCACTATATTCAACAAATGGGTCAATAAACACCTGACTGCCGCCCATCCCTGAAGCATTTTCGGAAGTTGTAACCATAGTCTCTTCGGTAAGATTTCCACCTTCAATTTCCTCAAGTGTGAGAAGTATAGTCATCATTTTTACCATACTTGCAATAGGCAAATGCTTATCTGCATCTTTTTCATATAAAACTGTGCCAGAGGCATAATCTACAAGACATGCGCTTTTGCTTGTAAGGTCGACTTCATTGGCTGCAAAAGCCATCATTGGCATACTAGTACAATATATTGTAGATAGTATACACAACATAATACAAAAAACAGATATTCTTTTAATCATAGCTTAAATTTCTCCTTTTGAAAATAGTTTTTACAATAGAAGAAATTTTATGCAAAACAAATTAAAACTAAATGACAAGAATTACCTTTGCACTGAAAAGTAAAAGCAGCAATGACTCGAATATACAAATAATTAAAAGGCATAAAAGACCACAAATAATTATTTTCATTCTCTGTTTTGGCACCCTACAGCCACCAAAACATTTAAAATCTTTTATTGTTTTTGACATTAAAATGAAAAACAAACACATAAGAGCCAGTGCTATAAGCTGACATGGAAATGCCACAATGATTGTGACTATCACACCAGAAAAACCATAATGAACAATCATGAGACAGATGTTAAGCCCAAGAAGATATGCCCTATATGCTATAAAGACCACTCCAATTGGAAAAAGATATACTGAAAAAGAACATCCAAGCAAAATCAAACCTATAAAAAGCATTGAGAAAAATCTTGTAAAAAAAGTGGTCGTAAGAGTCCCCGTTTTCACATCAATAATTCCATAATTATCAATACTTGCAAAGGCTGTATGCGTGCGCGCAGCAACGATAATTCCAGTAAGCAGAGCAATCAAAACAACCACAGAAACAATAATAGTCTTTATTTTTGATTCTTTTAAAATATCAAAGGCAAACCTTGCCTCTTCCTTAAATTGTCGATTTTTAGATTTATATGTCATATTGTAATTTATGTTATTTTTTAAAAAAAAGAACACAAAATCAAATATCATATAATGCAAATTAGACTTTAAAAAAATGTGATTAAATATAAAAAAAGAAAGAATAAATTTCTCTATTCGATCTTATTTTATTTTTCTTTCAAACAATAAAGTTTTACATTGATTGCAATAGCGCAGCATTTAAAGGTTTAATTTTTATTGCCAGCAAACATAGGGTCGTCTATAAGCTTTTGTGCAAATACCTTTACATGCTCATAAGTAAGCCCACCTTGAAAGTAAGCAATATATGGCGCTCTTATAGGACTGTCGCAAGAAAGCTCTATCGACGCCCCTCCTACAAATGTTCCAGCCGCCATAATGACTTTATCTTTATAGCCTGGCATATCCCAAGGCATAGGCAATGCGTATCCATCAACAGGAGAAATAGTTTGCACTGTTTGAACAAATTTAATAAGCTCTTGTTCGGTGTTAAACACTATTGATTTAATAATATCTTGAGGTTTTTCGTCATTTGCAGGCACTATTTGATAGCCCTTATCTTCCATAATTTGACCTATCAGCAGACTTCCTTTCAATGCTTGTGCAACCACATGAGGTGAAAGGAAAAAGCCCTGATAAAACAGTCTATAACCCGCTTCGTAAGAGCCAATATCCAATTTCAAAGATGGATTTGTAAATCTGGTCGCAATCATATCAATTGCCTTTTCGCTGCCCACAATATATCCACCTGTTGGAGCAATTCCGCCGCCTGGGTTTTTGATTAGTGAGCCCATAATTACATCAGCGCCGACATTGGTTGGCTCTATAGTGTCAACAAATTCACCATAACAGTTGTCAACGACAATAAAAGTATTTGGAGAAAGTTTCTTTACTTCCTCAAAAAGAGGTTTCATGTCAAATGGAGATATTGCTTTTCTGTCACTATAACCTCTTGAGCGTTGAAGATAAACCATTTTAGGCTTTTCTTTTTTTACAATCTTACAAATCTTCTCATAATCCAATTGACCATCTTTTAAAAGCTCTACCTGCTTATAAGTCACGCCATAATCTTCCAGTGAGCCATTATCTTTGCCAAAAATACTTTCATGAATGGTGTCATAAGGAAGTCCAGTAACTGCAAGCATTGTGTCCCCTCTTCTAAGAAGACCAAATAAGGCAGTTGTTATTGCATGCGTTCCGCAAGTAAGCAGAGGCGAAATTATTGCACTTTCACCGCCAAGCACTTTTGCGTAAAGATTTGCCAAAGTCTCTTTTCCTATGTCGCCATGACCATAGCCAGTGCTTCCATTAAAGCATTGTGATGAAACTTTAAGCTCAATAAATGCATCCAGCACCTTTTTTTGATTTATATATGCAATTTCATCAATTCTCTCAAACTGAGTTTGCAACTTCTTTTCGGCGTCTTTTATTGTATAAGCCATTGTTTTATACTCTCCTCTATTCTTTCATAATAACCGCTTTCAGTCACATCAAAATATTCAATATTCTCCATTCCTCGCATAAATGTAAGTTGTCTTTTTGCATAATTGCGAGTATGCTGACTGATAAGCTCTTTCATTTGTTCTTCTGTTATCTCACCTTTGAGATAAGGCAAAACCTCTTTATAACCTATTGCCCGCATTGGCTGGCACTCTCCATATTTTTCATAGAGCTTTCTTACTTCTTCTATCAGCCCTTGTTGCAGCATTTTTTCACAGCGTTTGTTGATTCTTTCATACAAAAGCTCTCTAGGCATGTTTAGAGCAATTATTTTAAAATCATATTTATCATTCTTTTGACTGAGTTTTTCGCCTCCATAGGTGGCAATTTCAATTGCTCTTATCACTCTTGCCTTATTTTTACAATCAACTTTTTTTGCAAGCTCTGGAGAAAGCTTTTGAAGTCTTTCAACGAGTTTTTCAAGTCCAAAGTTGTCATAATATGCCTCAAGCTCCTGTCTTAACTCAGTTTGTTTTGCCGTTCCACCAAAATTATAACCTTCAACAAGTGATTTCACATAAAGGCCTGTACCTCCAACTATCATTGGAAGTTTGTTCTTTTGAGATATTTCATCGATTTTCGTCTTTGTAAACTCAACAAAATCACTCACAGTAAATTCTTTGTCAGCTTCAATCAAATCTATGCCATAATGCTTTACATTTGACATTTCCTCTTGTTTAAGCTTGGCAGAGCCTATATCAAACTCTTTGTATATTTGCACTGAGTCTGCTGAAATTATTTCCATATCAAACTTTTTTGCAAGTTTGATTGAAGTTTCACTCTTGCCAACCCCTGTCGCGCCCATAAGGATAATAACTTTTTCCATTAAACTATACTATCCTTTTAAACATCTTTTCAAACTCGCGTTTTGTGATAACAAGAGTAATTGGTCTACCATGTGGGCAAAGCATAACGCCCTTTCTGACCTCTTCTATAATATAAGCGCACTCATCATTGCTTATTGTATCACCTGCTTTGATTGCGTGTTTGCAAGCTGATTGGCATAATTTTGAATGAATATAATCGCTTGCCTTTCCTTCAAGGTTTACACTTTCAGAAACAATTTCATCTACAAACTTTGATAAATTTATATAAGCCAATAGATATGGCACTTCAGTAATACTATAAGTAAAATTGTTTTTTGTCATTTCAAAGCCAATATTTTTAAGGCTTGGCATCAGCAAATCAATCGATTGCGACTCTTTAGCGCCAACTGTGAATACATAAGGAGCAAGCAGTTGCTGCTTTGCGCTGTTGTTTTCATTTACAGTTTTTACAAGTTTATCATACAATAAACGCTCATGACCGGCATGTTGGTCAATAAAATACACTGCATCATCATATTCAATTGCAATGTAGGTTTTAAAGATTGTGCCAAGAATTTTCATTTCATCCTTTACACTTGCCTCTAAAAAACTTTTTGTTTCATTTTCAATATCTCTTGTAAACTTTTCTCCAGATTGGTCGAAAAAGAAAACTGATTTGTTTTTGTTGTCTTTATAAGCGTCTTTGATTGACATGTTTTCAAGGGCTTTCAAATCTTGATTTATGTCAATTTCATTCTCACTCTTATTGCTATTTTGACCTAAATTTTCAATTTCAACTTCTTTAACTTCAACTTTATCATTAAAATCATACTGTTCACTATTTTGATTTTCATTAAAGCTTTTGCCAAAGCTAGATCCATTATTTATAGCATTTGTATTTTGTCTTTTATCCGCTTCCTGTCTCAAATTGTTTTCTGCTGAAATAGCATTCTCTTTTTGAGATTGACTCGAAATATTACCACCGTTCGCTCTAGGCTCTTCAACAAATATAGTCAAATTCTCTATATCATCTTGATAGCCAGCTGATAAAAAGTTTTGAATTTGGTCAGTTGCAAGAAGTGCTTTTTCAATAGCCCTAGACACAAGCCCATAGATTTTGTTTGAATTGTCAAACTTAACCTCTCGCTTTGATGGATGAACATTGACATCTACATTTTCAGGTGGCACAGTCAAAGAAAGCACATAAACAGGAAATCTTCCTTTCATAAGAAAAGTTGAATAAATATTTGACACGCATGCAGAAACAAGTTGATTTTCAACGTATCTATTGTTTACAAACAGTGTTTGATAGGTGCGATTGCTTTTTGAAATTTTAGGTTTTGTGACATAGCCAGTGACCTTTATTCCAAACTCTTCATAATTGACTTCAACCAAATTGTCATATATCTCTTTTCCATATATAGTATATATTATGTCAGACATACTACAGGATAATGTATTATATATCTGTTTGCCATCAACATAATACTGAAAAGCAATATCACTGAAAGAAAGCATAAGACGCTCTACAAGATGGGTTATTTCCGCCTCTTCTGTCTTAGGTTTTCTTAAAAATTTTGCTCTTACTGGAGTATTGAAAAACAAGTTTGAGCAGCTTATAGTTGTGCCCTTAGAACGAGCAATTTCGCATACTTGCCCAAACTGCCCTCCATCAACTTTAATTGAATAACCTGTCACACTTTCAGCAGTTTTTGAAGAAAGTTTCACTTGGCAAACAGCAGCAATACTAGCAAGAGCCTCCCCTCTAAAACCAAGACTCATTATGTTGTCAAGGTCATCAGCCTCTTTAATTTTGCTGGTCGCATGAGGCAGAAAGGCAACTGTAATATCTTCTTTATCTATTCCGCAGCCATCATCAGATATGGTTATATTTTTAATTCCACCGCCTTCAATTTCAATTCTTATATTCTTTGCACCGGCGTCAATGCTGTTTTCTACAAGCTCTTTAACAATTGAGGCAGGTCTTTCAACCACCTCTCCAGCAGATATTCTGTTGTATACATTTGGAGTCAATACATTTATTTTCATTAAATTTTAATCCTCCTTCACTTTACTTACAAGGTCGGCCAGCACATCAAAGGCATGCATTGGAGACACCCTATTCATATCAATATCTTTTAAAATTGAAAGAATATTAAGTGCAAGTTTTGTATTTCCTTCTGCTTGAGTTCTCTTTTCTTTAAAAATATTCATATCAAGCTTTTCATTCACAGCTTCCAAATTTTCAGATATTTCTTTTGCTCTGTCAAGCACCACATCTGGCAGTCCCGCAAGTCTTGCAACTTCAACACCAAAGCTCTTATTTGCGCCGCCACGGACAATTTTACGCAAGAATACAACCTTATCATCAATCTCTTTGACAGCGATTTTATAATTTTTTACTCCATCCAAAACGCCTTCCAATTCAGTCAGCTCGTGATAATGAGTTGCAAATAGTGTTTTTGAATGATAACGATTTGAAAGATGTTCAACCACAGACCAAGCTATGCTTAACCCGTCAAAAGTTGAAGTTCCCCTTCCTATTTCATCAAGCACAACCAAGCTCTTATCTGTTGCATTGGCAAGAATAAGTGCCACCTCGCTCATTTCAACCATAAAGGTACTTTGGCCAAAAGCAAGGTCATCACTTGCTCCTACTCTGGTGAAAATGCGGTCTGTAATAGGCACACAGGCTTCTTTTGCAGGCACGAAACTTCCTATATGAGCAAGAAGTGTGATTATTGCCACTTGGCGCATATAGGTGCTTTTACCAGCCATATTTGGCCCAGTAATAATCATTATTTTATTTTCATTATCATCAAGGAAGGTGTCATTTTCTACAAACTGCCCTTTCTGCAAAAATTGTTCAACGACAGGATGTCTGCCTTCAATAATTTTAAGCTGAGTTGTATGACTGGTTATGCTTGGCTTGCAAAAACCATTTTTAACAGCCACTACAGCAAGTGACAACAGCGCATCAAGCTGAGCGATTGCCGAAGCAATTTGCTGGAAAGTAGAAACATATTTAAGCAACAATTTTTTAATCTGAGCAAAGATTTCACTTTCAAGTTGAAGTGCTTTTTCTTCAGAGCCAAGCACTTTTTCTTCAATAACTTTCAAATCTTCAGTTATATATCTCTCATTATTTACAACTGTCTGTTTTCTTATATAACGAAGAGGGACTTTATCTATTTGGCTTCTGTTGACTTCAATGTAATATCCAAAAACTTTGTTGAAATTGATTTTCAGATTTTTAATTCCAGTCTCTTCAATTTCCTTTGTTTCGAGATCTGCAATCCATTTCTTAGCCATTTTTTGCGCTGAGCGATATTCGTCAAGCTCTTTATTAAAACCACTTTGAATGTAACCACCAGTCTTCATTACGGCACTTGCTTTTTCATCTATTGCACGACTTATCATGTCGGCAATATCGCCTACATCAACAAGTTTTTCTCTTATATCAACAAGAAGTGGACTTTTTGCCCCTTCAAGCTCTTTTTTAATGCTTGGCACATTATTTAAAGAATATCCTAAAGTCAGTAAATCTTTTGGAGTCACATTTCCAAAAGCGATTTTGCCAGTAAGTCTTTCAATATCAAATAAACCGCTCAATATTTCACAGAGCCTATCTCTCATTATGATTTTCTTAACAAGCTCTTCAACGCCATCTAGCCGATTATTGATTTCCTTGCTGTTTTGAAGAGGCTCATCAAGCATTTTTCTCAGCCTTCTTGCACCCATACTTGTTTTAGTCTTGTCAAGCACCCACAAAATAGAGCCATATTTTTTACGCTCTCTGTTTGTTTCAACAATCTCAAGATTTCGTCTTGTATTAAGGTCGATTGTCATGTAGTTTGAATTTCTTACCACATTGATTTTATTGATATTGACAAGAAGTTTCTTTTGCGTGTCTTTTAAATATTGCAAAAGAGCACCACTGCTGCATATAATTCCATCATTACCTTTAATATCAAACACACTGTCAAAGTTTTCGCCAAACTGCTCTTTTAAAAGTTCTATAGCTGTCTTTTTGTTGTAAGCCCAATCGTAAAACTTGTTGAGTTTTTTTACATTTCCAAGCTTCATTATTGCAAGATTGTTGTAAAATCCTTCACTTTCATCATTTCCAATGATTTCTGATGGTGAAATTCTGGCAATAAGGTCGCTTATTTCATTTTCATAATTTTCTTTAATTGACATTACATCAAATTCGCCAGTTGAAATGTCAACATAGCTCACACCCATCTTATCACTAGATTTATATACTGATAAAAGATAGTTGTTTTTTTGCCCCTCAAGCATCTCTTCTTCGATGATTGTTCCTGGAGTGATTACCCTTACTACATCTCGCTCAAGCATGACATTTTTGCCAGGCACAGGTTGTGTAAGCTGCTCGCAGATAGCAACCTTATGACCATTCGCAACAAGTTTTGAAATATAAGTTTGCACGGCATGATAAGGCACGCCACACATTGGTGCTTTTTCTTCAAGGCCGCATTTTTTACCTGTTAAAATAAGGTCAAGCTCTCTTGAAGCGGTAATTGCATCCTCAAAAAACATTTCATAAAAGTCACCCATTCTATTTAAAAGAATGCAATCACTATACTTTTCTTTTACATCAAAATACTGACGCATTCCAGGCGAGAGTTTTTCTTTGTCGATAATCATCTTTTTCCCTCCTCTTTCTGTATTTCTTTTTCAAGTTTAAGAAGCTTGTTTACTCTCTTATGCTTGATACTTTCATCAATATGTCCATCCATGCGACTGGCAACAGTGCCTTCACGAGAAGAATACATGAAAGCAAATATGCTGTCAAACTTAACCTCTTTTACAAGGCTGTATGTATCTTCAAATTCTTCTTCTGTTTCTGTCGGAAAACCTACAATAAAATCAGACGTAATTCGGCAGTTTGGAATTTTCTCTCGTATTTTCTCAATAATTGAAAGATATTTTTCACGAGTATAACTTCTATTCATCAGTTTTAAAATTCTGTTGTTTCCGCTTTGTGCAGGAAGATGAATATATTTTTCAATCTTTGGCTCGTTTGCAATAACATCAATCACTTCATCAGTCAAATCCTTTGGATGAGAGGTCATAAACGACAGAGTAAATTCTCCTTCAATCTTGCATATTTCCTTTAAAAGTTGAGCAAAAGAAAGACCATCTTTCAAATCTTTTCCATAAGAGTTTACATTTTGACCAAGAAGAGTGATCTTTTTATATTTTCCGCTGTCAACAACTTTTTTAATTTCCTTTAAAATATTCTCGCTCTTGCGTGATTTTTCGCGTCCTCTCACATACGGCACGATACAATATGTGCAGAAATTATTACAGCCCTGCATGATATTGACCCAAGCATTTTCACCGCTTGTCCTTTGATATGGAAGGCTTTCATCAATGTCACCTTCTTCGAGAATTTCAAGTTGTCTGCCCTTTTTTACAGCTTCAATATAATATTCAAACTTTGACAGATTGAAAGTGCCTATTACTATATCAACAAAAGGAAAGGTGTTTAAAAGCTTTTCAGCAGTTTGACTTTTTTGCGTCATACACCCACAAACAGCGATAATCAAATTTTTATTCTTTTTCTTCTGCTTTTTTAAATTTCCAACATTGCCAAAAACACGATCTTCAGCCCCTTCTCTTATCGCACAAGTGTTGAAAACAATTATGTCAGCTTCTTCTCGTGTATCAGCAACAGAATAACCCATTTTCTCTAAAATACCCGCAATTTTTTCCGATTCATGCACATTCATCTGGCATCCATAAGTAACTATATAATATTTCATTATTTCCTCTTTTAAAAATGTCTATATATGTTAGATTATACAATAAAAAAGGCAAATTTTCAAATAAAAATTTAATTTAAGTGAAATAATTTGTTAAAACTTATACATAATAACAAATGATGAAAAAGTTTTTTAAATGGTTGTTTATTTTTATATTCGTTTCGCTGGCCCTTACACTTACAGGACTGGGACTTTATATTTCTTCAATCTATGTAAATGCAAAAAGTATGGCAATAAATGAAGATATTCTCACCTCTTCTACTCTTGCACTGAATATTTATAACAATGAAAATAAGCCAATAAAAGAAGAAAACGAAATAAATCATTCTTATGCCAGCATTGAAAGCCTTCAGCCATACACCAAAGAGGCGTTTGTTTCAATTGAAGATAAAACATTTTATAATCATCATGGTGTGAATTATAAAAGAATAGCTAAAGCAGGCCTTAACAACATTAAGTCACGTTCGCTTAAAGAAGGCGCTTCAACAATTACACAACAACTTATAAAAAACACCCAACTTTCAAGCGAAAAGACTTATAAAAGAAAGATTAAAGAGATTGCTCTTGCTCAAAAAATTGAGAACATCTATGACAAGGATAAACTCTTGGAATTTTATTTAAATGTAATCTATTTTGGAAACAATTGTTATGGAATAGAAAGTGCCTCAAATTATTATTTCTCAAAAAGTGCAAACGACCTCACTCTTGAGGAATCTTGCACACTTGCAGGAATGATTAAGTCTCCTGTCAAATATTCACCAATAAAACATCAAGAAAATTGTCTAAATAGACGAAACTTGGTGCTTAAAGAAATGGAAAAAGACGGAAAAATCAGTGTCGAAACTTACAACAATTCAAAAAATAAAAAACTTGAGCTTAATTTAAATAATGATAAGATAAATAAATTAAACTCTTACAGTCAAGCAGCAATTGACGAAGCTGAAAATATTTTAGGCATGCCTGCAAGACAGATAGCACTAAGCGGATATAAGATTTTTACATATCAAGATGAAGTCAAGCAAGAAGCACTTGCAAATGCCATAAAAAAACAAGATATCTCTTGCGACAGCGCAGGTATTGTAATTGAAAATGACAAATGTGCCATATCAGCTTATATTGGAGATAGCAGTTATAAAATTTTAGAAGCAAAGCGTCAACCTGGCTCTTGCATTAAGCCTGTTTTGGTTTATGCCCCTGCACTTAATGAAGATATTATATACCCTTGCACTCAACTCCTTGATGAAAAAGTCACAATTGCAGACTATACACCAAAAAATGTTGGTAATATATACAGAGGCTATGTAAGCGCAAGAGAAGCTCTTTCAAAGTCAATAAACATCCCAGCAGTAAAAGTGCTTTCTTATGTTGGAATAGACAAAGCAAAAGCTTATGCTGAAGAAATGGGCATCAAATTTGATGAAAAAGATGACAGTTATACAATCGCTCTTGGAGGTATGACTTATGGAGTAAATATCGCACAACTGGCAGGCGCATATACAACCTTTGCCTGCGATGGATATTATAAATCACCTAAGTTTATTTCCTTTATTACAGACAAAAACAACAAACTTGTTTACATAAATAAGACAAATAAAAATAGAGTTTTAAGAGAAGATAGTGCATATCTCACAACTGATATGCTTAAAACTTGTGCTAAAAGCGGAACAGCAAGAAGGCTTGCTTCATTAAATGCAGAAATAGCCTCAAAAACAGGCACCGTAGGACGCCCTAACAGCAAAGATAATCTTGACGCTTGGAATATTTCTTACACCAAAGCGCAAACAGTAGGCGTCTGGCTTGGAAATTTAGATAACAAGCCAATCAATTATGCAGGTGGCAATCAACCTACCGAAATCGTGAAAGCATATTTTGAAACAATAGAAGATAATTCGCACTTTGAAAGACCAAATTCTATAGTCGAGAAAAAAGTTGATGGAATAAATCTTGACGAAAATCATAAAGTTGCACTTGCTAATGCGCTTACTCCAGACAGATATACCCAAACCGAGCTTTTTTCAACCTTCAATCTTCCAAGCGACATTTCAAATAAATTCGCAAAAGTTGAAAAAACAAAGCTTAGCAGTCGAGTTGAAAATGGCAGTGCAATAATTGACTTTGACGCAAAAGACTATGAAACTTATAATATTATCATAAATGGAAAAATCGTTCAAAAGATAACTGGCAAAATGGGCAAGCAAACAATTACAATTCCACTTGCAACCTCAAAAGAAGATGTTATATTTGAAAACTTTTACACACTTTCCCCTGACATCAAAGAATCTCAAACCCTCTGTTTTATAAAAAAAGAAAAGAAACCTACAAACGATAAGTGGTTTATTTAAAAGTGTAACAAAAAAAAGATTGACTAAAAATTTATGTCAATCTTTTTTATTTTAAACAAATATTTCAAGACAATTTTATATTTAAAGACTATTCCAAATCTCCGTCATCATCATCTTCTTCTGAGACAATTGGAGCCTCGCTCTCTTGATAAACCTCTTTAACTTTAGCCAAAACTTCTTCATAAAATTCTGGGTTTTTCTCAAGATATGCTCTGACATTTTCCTTGCCTTGACCAATTTTCTCATCATTATAAGAAAACCAAGAGCCAGATTTTTTAATAATATCATTGTCGATTGCAAGGTCAAGAACACAACCATACTTGCTTACGCCAAGCCCATAGATAATGTCAAACTCTGCTGTTCTAAATGGAGGCGCAAGTTTGTTTTTTACAACTTTCACAGTTGTTCTGTTTCCGACTATTACGCCATTTTCTTTGATTGAGTCTTTTCTTCTTACATCAAGTCTTATGCTTGAGTAAAATTTAAGTGCTTTTCCGCCTGTAGTTGTTTCTGGAGAGCCAAACATAACTCCCACTTTTTCACGAAGCTGATTGATGAAAATTACACTTGTATTGCTTTTGTTGATTACGCCAGTAAGCTTTCTGAGAGCTTGGCTCATCATTCTAGCCTGCAAACCAACATGAGAATCACCCATTTCACCATCGATTTCAGCCTTAGGAGTAAGCGCAGCAACAGAGTCAATAACAACAAGGTCAATTGAGCCTGATTTAACAAGCATTTCACAAATATTCAAAGCCTGCTCACCATTGTCAGGTTGAGAAACATACAAGTCTTTAAGCACAACCCCCAATTTTTCAGCATAAGTTGGGTCGAGTGCATGTTCTGCGTCTATAAATGCACATGTTCCGCCAAGCTTTTGCGCCTCTGCAATAATATGAAGAGAAACAGTTGTTTTACCTGATGATTCAGGTCCATAAATTTCAATAACTCTTCCTCTTGGAATACCGCCAATACCAAGTGCGATATCAAGAGTAAGACAACCGGTTGGAATGACATCAATAGGTTGATTTACCCTGTCACCCAATTTCATTATTGTGCCCTTTCCATATTGTTTTTCTATTTGAAGCAATGCTTGGTCAAGTGCGTCTTTTTTTCCATCTTTAATACTTTTTACTTCTTTCGCCATATTTTCCTCTTATTTTTTATCAATTTAAATCTTTTTATAATATTTTCTCTATTCTTGCGGCTTATCTGCAACTAACTCAGCGCTTTCAGATTTGCCATCTTCTTTTTGAACAGTATCTTCCAAATCTGTTTCTTCATTTTCAGCTTCTTCATTTTCTTCAATTTCATCAACAGAAACTGCATTTGAAACAGTTTTAACATCCTTGAAAACCTTGCGGTTTCTTATAATATAACCTGCACCCGAATATATTGTAAGGAATGTTGTTGCAATTAAGAAAATCATAAGAACAAAACGAATGATTGCAAGAGCTGTGCCTTTTGAGTCTGCAACAGAAAGTAAATCTGTCTCTACAAAAGCAAGAATGAAATAGGCTGAAACAACAACATATTGAGCAGCAGCTTTTACCTTTCCGCCCATGTCGGCAGCAAGCACAATACCTTTGGCAGCTGCAAGTTGACGAAGTGCTGAAATTATAAATTCTCTTGCAAGAATAATAATTACGCAAATTGTGCCAAGCCAACTTGGATAAACAACTGGGCCAACAACAACTGGAATTGTAATTGTAAGTATAAGTCCAGTCATAATCAAAACTTTATCAGCAATTGAATCAAAGAATTTGCCAAGAGTAGTCACTTGGTTGTATTTTCTTGCAATATATCCATCCAAGAAATCTGTAAGGCAGGCAGCAATGAAAAGTATTGCTGCAACAAGTCTTGCAAATGGAATGAAATCTGCCATATAGAAAAATACAATTAAAGGCACCGCGCAAATTCTAGTAAGTGTTATAGCATTTGGTGTATTCATAATATCTCTCCTTTAAAATCACTTCCGTCAAAGTCATAAATCTTGACTTTAACCATATCTCCGACCTTTACTTTACCATTATCCACAAAACGAACACCAAAGTCAACCATTGGAGAGAGTTTTTGGCTATGAGCCAAATATTCTCCTGTTTGCTCATCAAAAGCATCAATTAAGACTTGCATTTCTTGACCTATAATTATAGCCGCTTTATTTGTCATAATTTCTTCTTGAATTTTCAAAACTTTTTTAAGTCTTGATTTTTTCTTGAATTTTGACAAGTGGTTTTTCATATAGAAGCTTGCTGTGTTTGGCTCTTTTGAATATGCGAAAAAGCCTGCATAATCAAAATAACCTTCTTTTATAAACTGGCAAAGTTTTTTAAATTTTTCCTTTGTTTCCCCTGGATACCCCACCATAAAGGTCGTCCTAAGAGCAATTTCTGGATATTTGTCATGGATAGTCTCTACAAGCTTTCTTGTATCCTCTTCCCCCAGTCTTCTTCGCATTGATTTTAATATCTCATCATCAATATGCTGAAGAGGCATATCCAAATATTTGCACATTTTATCTGTCTTTGATATGTAAGCAAGCAGACTTTCATCCACTCGCTCAGGATAGGCATAATGCAGTCTTATCCACTTTATGCCTTCGATTTTAGTAAGTTTGTCGCACAATTTTATAAGCGAATTTTCTCCATATAAATCTTCGCCATATCTTGTGGTGTCTTGAGCCACTAAAATAAGCTCATTTATTCCCCTTTCTGCAAGATTTTTAGCTTCATTTACAAGGTCGGCAATAGGATAACTTATATATCGACCTCTTATTCTTGGAATTGTGCAATATGAGCAAACATTATTGCAGCCATCGGCAATTTTTAGATAAGCATAACTTGTTCCACTCGTAAGCACTCTTTCATAAGTTTTTATTGCCTTGGCATGTTCAACACCATACAAATCTTCTATAAACTCACATATCTTTTCGTTTTCTTTAAGTTTTAAAAATGCGTCGATTGCAGGAAAATTTTCTTTCATTAAATTATAATTACGCTCTGGAAAACAACCTGTAACAATAATTTTTTCTATTTGTCCTCTTTCCTTATATTCTTCCATTTCAAGAATATTTGAAATTGCTTCTTCTTGCGCTGACTGAATAAAGGCACAAGTGTTTACAATCACTATATCTGCATTTTCAACATCATCAGAAATTTTAAAGCCATAACTTTTAAGTCTGCCCAGCATATTTTCAAGGTCAACTTTGTTTTTATCACAACCAAGGCTTATGGCTGAAACAACCTTGGTTTTAAGCTCTTCTCTAGTCATAAATATCTCCAAAAATTGTATAAAACTCTTCTATTGAAATATAGACTGCCCTTTGTTTAGAGCCTTCTGCACTTGCAATATAACCGCGTTCTTCCATTTGGTCAACAATTCTTGCTGCTCTTGGATAACCAATTGAAAGCTTTCTTTGCACCATTGTAGTTGAAGCGACACCATTGTCTATACAAATTTTCAGTGCTTGAGGCAGAAGTGGGTCAACGCCATTGTTGTCGTTTGCACCATTTCCACCAGTTGATTTATTTGGATTGTTGATTGCATTAAATGCTTCCTCATCAAAAATCTCTTCATTGTTTTCTGTAATAAAGTTGACAATATCCTTTGTCTCGCCGGTTTCAATCAAGCAGCCCTGCAATCTTTGAGGAGATGAGTCAGCTGGTTTATAAAGCATATCACCATAGCCGAGCAATTTTTCAGCACCAGGCGCGCCCATAATAACTTCACTGTCCACTCTTCCAGCAACCTTGAAAGCAATACGCGCTGGCATATTTGCCTTTAATGTACCTGTAACGACATCAGTTGAAGGTCTTTGTGTAGCAAGAATTAAGTGAATACCCGCAGCTCTCGCCTTAGCAGCAAGACGGCGAATTTTATCTTCAATTTCATTTTTAGCCACTGCCATAAAGTCAGCAAACTCGTCAAATATAATAACAATAAATGGCATTTTCTTAACTTTATTTTGCAGCACTTTTTCAATTTTGTTGTATTCATCAATGTTTCGAACACGCTCTTCAGAAATAAGATTAAATCTTCTTTCCATTTCATCAATTGCCCATTGAAGTGCATTGACCGCTTTTGTTGGGTCTGTGATAACTTTTGGAATAAGCATGTGAGGCAAGCCTTCATACATTGAAAGCTCGACTTGTTTAGGGTCAATCAAAATAAGTTTAACCTCATCAGGTGATGATTTATATAAAAGTGATGTAATGATAGTATTTAAGCATACACTTTTACCCGAGCCAGTTGTTCCCGCAACAAGAAGGTGTGGCATTTTTTGAAGATTGCAGACTTTAACATTACCTGTAATATCTTTGCCAAGAGCAAATGTAAGCGGAGATGGGCTGAGTGAAAACTCTTTTGACTGCAATATATCTTTTACACTCACCTTTGCGACTTTAGCATTTGGCACTTCAATACCAACCATACTGCGCCCTGGAATTGGCGCTTCAATTCTTATTTGACCATTTGCAGAAAGTGCATAGGCAATATCTGCATCAAGTGACAGAATTTTCTTTACCGAAATACCTTCTGGCATTTCGATTTCATAACGGGTTACAGTAGGCCCAACTACAACATTTTGCACCTTTGCTGGCACACCAAAATTTTCAAGAACATTTTCAAGAGCCACCCTCTTCATTGGCATATCTTGATTAAATGTTGCTGGGTCATCAGAAACAGTTGTAAGAAGATCAAGAGCTGGTCTTTTGTATTTGTAAGGCTTGATTTTAGTTTCCTTTTTAGGCTCATCATCAAGCGTAACAAAGCGTTTTCTTCTTTCCATCTCATCAACAGGCTTTTCCCTTGTTGGCATAACAGGTTTAGCCGTTTCTTCTTGACGATTATGGTTTCCGCCAAAATCACTGCGACGAATTGGCTCTTTTTCCTCTTCAATAAAGGCATCTCGGCGGCTTAACCTATCATTTTTCTCTTCAGGCTTGATTATAACATCATCTTCATCATTATTTTCTTCAATATGATTATTTCGTGACAAACTTTCTCTTGAAAATTCATTTCTTGAAAGAGTATTTCGAGAAAGCTCTTCCCTTGACTCCATTCTTGAAAAATCAGTCTTTGGAGTCTCTTCTATATCTTCCTCTCTTGAGAAAGTTTCTCTTGAAAATCCTCTTGAAACATCATTATTTTTCTCTTCTACTTCTTTTGGCTCTATTGCTGGAGTTTCAAGCTCATCAAAACTTATAAAATCTTTATCTGTTTCAACTTCGCGTTCCATTTTTTCCTGCATAACAACAGAACGAATTATATCCTCAGCCTCATTTGTAATTTCCTCTGGTTTCACTGTAGGCAAAGTATTCTGTCTGACAGGCTCTGGCTCAAAAGTTGCAACAGGCTTAATTTCTTCCTGTTTAAGCTCTGCTATATTTCTATTTATTTCACTGGTAGAAACATTCACAGCTGCTGGCATTTCTTCATGTTCATGCTCAACCTTATTGGCTGCATTCAACGAATTATTCATCTCAGCACGCAAAGCAAGTGCCCTAGCCTGCTGTTGTTTAAATTTGTCAAGGTCAACTTTAGGTGGAGACAAAAGATATTCTCTCATGCTCATACTAGTTGGCACTTCAGCCTCTTTTTTATCTTCTGGAAGTTTTACCTCTTGTGGATAATATGGTTGTCCAACTTTTTGCTTATATCCGCCTACAAGGCCAAGTTTTTCTCTTGCAGTAAGCTCTCGCTTTTCTTCAACTTCTTTATTGCCGTCATACATAACATTGATTTCTTCTTTGTTTTTGGCAACAACAGGATTTAAATCAACTTGATTTTCTCTTGGATTGACTGGTTTAGTCTTCACCTCTTCTTTAATTTGAAGCTTGATAGGCTTTTCGCCAACTGTTGTTTTTCTGAGAGAAACAACCGCTTCAACAAAGAATGCAAGACATACAGCAAAGGCTATTGAAAGCATAATATAAGTGGCTGGCAACCCCATTAAAACAGCCATGCTGGAAGGCAAAAAGCCGATAATCATTCCACCAGCAGTGAATTGTTTGGTATAATTTAATGAAACATATTCACTGTAAGAAAGTTTATTTGGCGAGCCAATAATTATCAATTGAATTATGCATAAAAAGAAAAATAAACTGAGCGAGAGAAAAATTGCATATTTCTTTGGCATAACATATTTTTTATCATTCAAAAGAGCAAGTGCTATAATAAAACCAAGCACAGTCAAAGGATAAACAAAAACACCCAATATTCCTAAAAAGAAATGTTGGAGAAATGGAAGTAATTTGGTCGCTGAAAATAAAAAAACAAAGGTTGAAATGCCAAGTAAAATCCAGCCAAAAATGAGTTTTAAATTTTTATTTGTCTTATGTTTGTTTTTCTTAGAAACTTGAAAAGTAGCCATAAAATTCCTTTTAATACTAAAATTGCAAATATCTATTTCTATTGTAACATAAATAAAAAATATTCTCAAGTATACAGCTTAAAATTTTGAGAATATTTTTGTCTTTTATTATATTATTTTTTGTCAACCAACCACGCCTTCAATAGTTTCGCTAACTGTTGTCAAATTCAGCCCTTTTTCTTTAAAATTGTCAATAATTCTTGGAAGCGCTGACAAGGTAGCTTCTGTTGGATGCATTAGTATCAAATCTCCACCTGCTGCATTCTTGACAGCACGCTCATAAATAAGGTTTGCATCATGGTCTCTCCAGTCAATCGTGTCTCTTGTCCACATAATAGTTTTATATCCAAGACTTGTCGCAGCTTTAACAGTGGTTTTATTATAAGCGCCGCTTGGTGGAGCAAACAAATTCATTTCTACTCCCAAAAGCTCTTTGACTATGGTGTGAGTGTTTTTGATTTGTTTTAAATTTTCCTGCTCACTTATTTTGTCATGGTCTTTGTGGTGATAGCCATGGTTTGCAATTTCATGCCCCTCATCTTTAATCTTTTTAAGACACTGTTCATTCATAACAGCCCATGTTCCACCAATAAAAAATGTAGTTTTGACCTTTTTTTCTTCTAAAACCTTCAAAATTCCATCAATAAATTCGGTACCCCAATACACATTTATCATTAAAGAAGCATTCTTTCCTGACTTGTCTCCACTGTAATAAGCTCCGTTTATCACAGAGGATGTTGGGGCGACATTGCGCACGCCAGCTATTACGGCAAAACTGCCGACTACAACTAAAATTAAGGCTATAATAAGATTTGAAGCAAGCCTATTAAATTTGATAACTTTAAAATGTATTTTTTTCATAGTACATAATATGACGCAAAGAATTTTTATAGAACACAACAGTAAAATTCTTACATAATTTTTAGAAAATAATAAATAAAAACATGACTTAATGCCATGTTTTTAAACTTATTTTTAAATAACTAAACTGCTGTAAACTCAAGTGATTTCAACTTCTCTATAGTAAGGTTTTCTGCTACAACCCCCCATCCATGCAAGCGCTTTTGGAAGCGGCTGATTTTGAAGTGTAACCACCCAATTTGAAAAGTCAGTGCCAATATATCTTTTTATGCCATGAGTTTCAAATACACAATTACTGATTGTTCCAATAGAAAAACCATAATTTGAAGTTGATAATGAGGATGTATAAGTTGCCCTAGCATAGCAATTTGTTACATCAACTGAAGGAGAAGCCCCGGCTGCAATAGCTCCGCAAATAGCCGCGTCAGAAATCAGTATTCCTTCAAAATACGATGAAGAAATCGTTCCGCCAGCAACACCTACAATTCCACCTGCACTTATTTTACCTTCAAGCACAGCCTTAACAACACAACCAGAAACAGAAGATGACGACATTTGTCCTAAAATACCGCCCACATTATTACCAGATACATCACCATAGTTGAAACAATTTTTCACTGTCGATGATGAATAGCCTGCAATTCCGCCCACTTTATCATATCCTGAAATGGTGCAGAAATTTACACAATCGCTTATACTACCAAGCAGCGCATAGCCAGCTATCCCTCCAACATTGCTTTTACCTGCAACTCTTCCACTTGAAAGCCTGATATTTTTTAGTATTGCATTTGATGTATATCCAAAAAGCCCTTTATATTCACCATGACCATAAACAACCATATTTGAAATTGAATAGCCTTGACCATCAAATGTTCCAGTAAATGGATAGGCTGAGCTGCCAATCGGTATCCACTGCTTTCCCGAGAGGTCAATTGATGCCGTCTGAACATATTCTTTTGAAAGTATTGTTGAATCTGTTTGCATTGCAAGCCATGCAAGGTTTGCCGCTGATGAGATTTGATACTTATTATCTTTGATAACTGGCTGCTGAATGTCAGCTGTGCTTCCCTCTTTCCAAATCGCATACAAAGTCATATTACTTGTACATGATATCGTCGAACAATCTTGATAATTTATCGCACCATTTGACATAACCGACCACCCCATAAAAACATATCCACTACGCGTTAAAGTACATTTACTTAGTGCTGTTGAAACGCCATGAGATACAGCCATTGTTGCCATTGCCCCGCTTCCACCATTGGCTACAAAATTAACTGAATATGTCTTTATCGTCCATTGCGCATAAAGTATCTGATTGGATGTTTTATTCATCGTAGTAGTTGAGCTGCTTGAGCCATTGGAATTATTTACAGTTGTGGAAATTTTCGTACCACCAGACTCAGCCGTAAACCAACCTGTTAAATTATAGCCCGTTCTTGTCACAGTCGGAAGTGTTGAGTATGTATTGCCATAATTGTAATTTTTATATGCAATTGCACCTGTTCCACTCCATCCCCATCTAACATATGGCATAAAAAAAGACCAAGTTTCCTCGGTCTTTTTTTATCAATTAAATGTAAAGTATTCTTTAAAGTTATTGCCAGTGTGTGTCTTAGACACTTTCTTTGAGGCTTTGTTTCCTTTGCCTCTATGTCCTTGTCACACTTGTACTTCAGTTCTCACTGTCGACTTAAGTCTTTCTCTTTAAAAGGAGGTGATCCAGCGGCACCTTCTGATACCGCTACCTTGTTATGACTTAACCCCAGTCACTGGTTTTACCTTAGGCGGCTGCTTCCTGTAA
>JAAWCQ010000012.1 GCA_022793335.1 Clostridia bacterium | reverse complement strand
CGGAAATGGATACTTGATAACAAATATCACAACAATAGCCAATGGCCAATTGAATTATTCAAATGTAGGCCTGTTTGGCTATACAAGAAATGCAACGATAAAGAATGTGAATATCATATCTGGCACTATCCAAGGTTATGATTATGTTGGCTCTATCGTTGGAAACCTCAACAATGGAAGCATAGAAAACTGCCGAAGCGGAGCAACAGTGACAGGCCACAACTATGTAGGAATGATAGGCTATGGAGTAAGCACCTCAATCTTGTCAAGCTATAACTATGGAAATGTAAGTGGCAATGATTGTGTAGGCGGAATATTGGGTTATAATGATGGAACAGGTACACGCCTTGAAAACTGCTATATGAAAGGCAGCGTAACAGCTTCAGCTTCAAATGCAGATTGTGGCGGAATACTTGGTCAAACAAGTACAAGCGGAATAACCTTACAATCCTGCGGCTTTATCGGCAGCGTAACAGGAGGAAGTAATACAGGTCTTCTTACAGGCAACTTAAATGGCGGAAGCGTAATCGACTGCTTTGCAAATTCAACAACAAACTATGCCTTTACAAAGGGAAGCGGAATAGTAAAGAGCAGTTTGTATATACAAAACAAGGATAAAGATAACCAAGTAAAGAAGTATGTGACCCATAACAGTGAAACAAACCCATTTGCAAACTGGACAATTGCAGTAAACAATCAACCCTTACCAAAAGGCTTTTCATGGATAAGCAGCAACGGAGGAAATTTAACAATGGAGAAACTTGAAAAACTTGGCTATACAGCATAACGAGAAAATTTTTACTAAAAAACTCTTCTTAAACTAGAAGAGTTTTTTGGTGTATGGGATTGTGAGGTGTTTTTTTAATTTTTGGACTTATATCTATATTCTTTTTGTTGATTATGTTTTTTAAATTTAGTTGTGGAGTTTTATTGTTTTTTTAACTGTTTGATTTTGGTAGTCGATGTTTTGTTTTTTAATATATATATAACTTTTTATTGTGTTTTTTTAACTTATTTTATTTTTTTAGTTTTGGTTTTAATTTGTTGTTTATTCTCTTAGCTTGATAATGATTTTATGTTTGACAATTTTGCAATTAAAATATATACTTATCATATTGAAAAACAAAGTGAGGTTTATCATGGGATTTATGGGTGGAGTTTTTAAGATTTTAGGTTTTGAGGGCGAAAGCAAGCCAAAAGCTGCTAAGAAAAAGCCTAAGACTGCTGCAAAGGCGACCTATAGTTTGAAAAAAGGAGACTCGAGGCCAGAACAGATTGATGGAATTTCTGTTTATTATCCTGAAAAGAAAGAGCAGTGCAAGGAATTTGTAGTGTTTGCAAAAGAGGGAAAGGCGATAATTATTTCTACTGAATATTGCACAAGTGAAGATTGTCAGGGTGCAATTGACTTTTTAAATGGTTTTGTTGTGGGGGCGAACGCAAGGCTTATTGTTTTAAACGAAAATAAGTTGTTTTTGATTTTGCCGGAGGGTATGGAAGTTGAAGATTAAAGAATTTTTCTCAAAACTGTTTAAAGACAAAAAGTTTCTTTCGCCTTTTATTGTATGTTGTGTTTTTGCATTTGCACTTATTTTGGACCAGCTTACAAAAGGGCTTATTATTCCAAAACTCATTCCAAATGTTTATGACCATATTAAAGTTATCCCAAAGTTTATAAGTTTCATTTATGTTCAAAACAAAGGTGCGGCTTGGGGAATACTTAAAGATAACACAATTTTTCTTATTATAATGTCTTTTATCGGCATTGCACTTATTTTAAGTTTTTATATTTTAAGGCTTAAGAGAACGGGCAATCGCACCTCAATTTTATTTGCTGTCTCTGTTGGGCTTATTATTGGTGGAGCGGTTGGAAACCTTGCTGACAGGCTGATTTTTCGTTATGTGCGCGATTTTATCAATTTTGACTTTATGAATTTTCCAGTGTTTAATTTTGCCGATGTGGCACTAACTTTTGGCATAATTATTCTTTTGATTTACATCCTGTTTTTCTATAACAAAGAGCTTGTTGAAGAAGGGCAGCAGGAAACAAAAGGGTTAAATTTGTTTAAAAAAGCTGGAGACAAAAAAGGCATAGATGGTGATGATGAGGATGCTGATTTAAACAAAAAAGTGAATAAAAACGGCGAAAATATTGCAAAGAATAGCATAAATGAAGAAAAAAGCATTCAAAAAAGCCAATTAAGCAAAAATAATGAAGAAATTAAAGATAATGAAAGCAGGCAAAGACGAGATGAAAAACTTGCTGAAGAGGCGGTAATAAAACAGGCTCAAGAAGAAAAAGATGACCAGTTTTTTGGCGGTGGCAAAGATGAGTGATGGGAAAATTATTGTTGAAGAAGGTGGGGAGAGATTTGACATCTTTCTTATGAAAATTTTTCCGTCTTTCAGTCGCTCTCATATAAAAGAGCTTATCACAAGTGGAAATATTACTCTTGATGGAAAGGTGGTTAAGGCAGGTTTTATTGTTGGTCAAGGGCAGAAAATAGAATATCATTTTGAGCAGCCTCAAGCGCTTGAAGCTGAGGCGGAGGAAATTGACTTTGAAATTGTTTATGAAGATGATGACCTTCTTGTAATCAACAAGCCGCAAGGCCTTGTTGTTCATCCATGTCAGACGAGCAGAAGTGGAACGCTTGTGAACGGGCTTTTGGCAAGAGTTGAAAACTTAAGTGGGATAAATGGAGTGCTTAGGCCGGGGATTGTGCATAGGCTAGATAAGAATACTTCAGGGCTGATGATAGTGGCCAAAAATGATTTCGCGCACAATATTCTTGCAAAGCAAATTGCCGAAAAAGATAATTTTAAAAGGTGCTATCTTGCATTATGTGAAGGACATTTTAAAAATCAGGAAGGCAGAATTGAGAGTTTTATTACAAGAGATAAAAAAGACCGCAAAAAAATGGCGGTGGGCACAAGTGGAAAATTTGCAGTGACAAATTATAGGGTGGTGAAAAGTTTTGAAGGTGCTGACCTTGTTGAGTTTTCGCTTGAGACTGGCAGAACGCATCAAATAAGAGTGCATTGCAAAATGCTTGGGCATTCAGTAGTGGGAGATGATGTGTATGGGCATGCTCAGAAAGGGCTTAAAGGGCAGTTGCTTCATTCATATAAACTCAGTTTCATTCATCCTAGGCTTGAAAAAGTGCTTGAATTTGAAATTGACTTGCCAGAGCATTTTAAAGAATATATTAAAAAACTTAAAGAATATTAAAATTTAAGTTTTTTTTATACAACTAAAAATTTTTTTTAAGCTTTCACAAAATGAAGTTTTAATTATTATAAAAACAAATATTAAAAAACAAATAATAAAACGCGAACAATAAAAAACAACCACTAAAGAGTAGTGGCTGTTTTGTTTTTTTTCTTTATTTAGCTGATTGACTGAAACTCTGTAATTCCGATATGTCTCTTCTTTCTTTCAATCTCGATTAAGCTTGAAATGAGGTCCCTTACTTTGTAAGGATTTGCGACATGTCTGAGGTGGAATTGTGGAGAATGTGCGTCATTACTTGAAATTTCAAGAGTGCCAGTTTTGAAAATTCTGTCACCAAGAGATGCTGTGAGGGTAACATCAAAACATCTGTAAACATTGATTTCATCAATTACTGATGTGATGAAGCCTTTATGTCTGAAAAATTTCACCCATTCACCTTCTTTCTTTACAATATAATATCTATAGAAAGAAAGAGGCAGACCAAAGCGTCTTCTTCTATCATGCCAAATTACTTCGCAATCCTTATCAAATTTCATTTTACCTCCTCTAATATTACTATTATTATCCTAGCAATTTTATACCTATTGTTATTTTAGCAATAAAATTGAAAAATGTAAAGAGATTTTATAAAAAAAATATGTCGTGAGAAAATTTTTTTTAAGCTTTGACAAAATATGTTTTTATTGCCTCTCAAATTCATTTTACTTTGACCCGTTGCATGTGTTATCATATAAATATGTTTGAAACGCTTGAAAATATTATCACATCATCAAAAGAATTTAAAATGCTTTGTGATGAGCTGAAAGGTGGAAAACTTGCCAAAACAATTTTACTTTTATCAAAAGACAGCCAATACAGCTTTGCTTTTGCTAAGCTTTTGTCAACCCTTATTTTAAATGGAGGCTTAAAAGAGGGCAGGCTTGAAAAAAATGAAAACTATTTTAAAGCCATGTCGTTATCTCATCCCGACTTAAAGGTGTTTCCTTCAAAGGATAGGCTGCTTGTTGCGGACAGTGAAGAGATTGTTGAAGAAAGTGTGGTCAAGCCTATTTTTGCCGAGCGCAAGGTGTTTATTATTAAAAATATTGAGCAGAGCATGGAAGCGGCGCAAAACAAACTTTTAAAGACCTTGGAAGAGCCAGAGCGAAATGTGTATTTTATCTTGACATCAACGAATATAAATCTTGTGTTGCCGACGATTAGGTCAAGGTGCAACAAAATTGAGCTTGGAAAACTTGGCAGCGCTGAGCTTCAAGCGTGTCTTGGCTATTGCGAAAATTTTGAACTTGTTTCAGTTTTAAGCGAGGGTTTTATTGGTCAAGCGGAAGTTTTAAATAAAATGGAAAATTTGCCAGAGTTTTTCAGGTGCGTATTGTCACTTGTGACTAAGCTTAAGTCAAGTAAAGAGCTTCTTATTTATTCCAAAGCGTTGTCTGTTTATTCTGGGCATTTTGAGCTTATTATTAAGACGCTTTCTCTTATCTTTGAAGATATCTTGTTTGTTAAGGTGGGAATGCCGCTTAGATTTGCTTCTTTTAAGAGTGAAATTGAAGGCGTCAGCAGTGATTATTCGGTCAAGGCAATTACAGAAATAAGAAAGCTTATTGACAGGGCAGTGAAAGAAATTTCTTACAACTGCAATTTCATGCTGGTTATGGAAAATCTACTTTTGAACATATTGGAGGTAAAGTATCTATGCAGATAGAGACTATTGAGGCTAAATTTAGAAATGGCGCACACAGTTATTCATTCAGTCCAAACGGATTTGATTTGAAGGTGGGCGACTATGTAATTGTTGATACAGAAAAGGGCAGGGACATTGTTAGGGTGACTAAGGCTGCGTCTATGGTGGATGTTTCTGACCTTGTTGAGCCGCTTAAAGATGTTGTCAAAATTGCGACAGCGGAAGAATTAAAGCTGGCAGAAGAGAATTATAAAAAAGCTGAGGGGCTTTATGGAGAAATAAAGGCGCTTGTTATTGCTGAAAAAATTGACATGAAGGTCATTTCAATTGAGTGCAATTATAATTACAGCCGTCTTACTGTCAATTTCACGGCAGAAAACAGAGTTGATTTTCGTGAACTCGTAAAAAAATTGGCTGATAAATACAAAGTGAGAATTGAGCTTAGGCAGGTTGGACCAAGAGACGCTACAAGATTGCTTGGTGGGCTTGGAGTTTGCGGCAAAGTTTGTTGTTGCAAACAGGGTTTTGGAATAAATGACCATGTTTCTATAAAAATGGCGAAAAATCAAAATTTATCATTAAATCCAAATAATATCAGTGGGCTTTGTGGAAAACTTTTGTGCTGCTTGGCCTATGAAAACCCTTATTATGAAGAAGTTTTGAAAATTATGCCAAAGGTCAACAGCTATGTTGGCACTCCTGATGGTGAAGGTGTGGTTATGTATAACGACCTTTTAAAAAAGACGGTTTCTGTCAAATTTTCAACCGAGTCCGAAAGCGAAATAAAAGAATTTTCGATTGAGGATGTCAAAGTTAAAGAAAGAATGAAAGATGGCAAAAAGAAAAGATAACTTTTAAATAAACATTTGTCCTTTCGTTTTTGTAAGATTTTAAATTTTATTTTCGGTTGTTTTAATTTTACTTTTTGTTTAAAAATTTAATTTGAGCTTTTTTATATTTAGTTTGAGTTTTTTTAATATGAAAAGTTTATTTATAATAAATAGAATTTAAGCTAAGTTGCTGATGGAGGAAAGATGCTGCTTGAAGATGGTGAAAGGCTGGAAGATCTTGAATGTAATGGTCTTAAAATAATTCAAAATAAAAATTTTTATACTTTCACTTCTGATTCTGTTTTGCTTGCCAATTTTGTAGAAACAAGGTCAAGTGATGTATGTGTTGAAATTGGCACGGGCTGCGGTGTTATTTCAATTCTTCTTTCAGCAAAAACCAAATTTAAAAAGATGTACGCCTTCGAGCTTCAAAAAGAAATGGCTTTGCTGGCCGAGAAAAGTGTCAAATTAAACGGTCTTGAAAGCTTGATAGAAGTTGTGGAAGATGACATTTTGAATTTTGAAAGACATATTTCAAAAGGCAGTGTTGATTGTGTGGTTTCAAATCCGCCTTATATGCTTGCTTGTGGTAAAAATGAAAATTCAATAAGAGATAAAGCGAGGCATGAAAATAGTTTGCCTGTTGATAAACTTTGCATGGCAGCTTCGCAGCTTCTTAAAGAAGGCGGAAAGTTTTTTGTCGTTTATGCCGCTTCGAGAGCATGCGAGCTTATCTTCAATCTGATGAAAAACAGGCTTGAGCCAAAACGAATGTTTTTCTCGTCAAATGGAAAAGGCAAGGTTATGCTTGTGGTAATTGAAGCTGTAAAAGGTGGTAAGCATGAAGTTAAGGTTTTGCCAGAGCTTGTGACAAATGATAGTGATGGGAAATATCTTGAACAATTGCATACAAAATATGTCAATAAGAGAGGGCAATATGAAAGTTTATAATAAGCTTGTAAGAGATAAAATTCCACAAGTAATTAAACAAAATGAAAACAAAGCTTGCAAGACAAGGGTGCTTAATGAGCAGGAATACTTAAAAGAGCTTGATAAAAAGCTTCAAGAAGAGATTAAAGAATATCTTGAAAGTGGAGAGGTGGAAGAACTTGCTGATATCGAAGAGGTCTTGCGAGGCATTTTGGATGCAAAAAAGGTCTCTTATCAAGATTTTGAGAAGTTGAGAATTGCAAAAGTTGAAAAACGAGGAGCGTTTAAAGAAAGACTTTTTCTTGAAAGTGTTGATTAAAGATAAAAAAGTTTTATTTTTATAAAAAATGTTAAAAATGCATAAGAAAATGTTAAAAACGCATTGAAATTGATTAAAAATATAAGAAAATGATAAAAAAATATGTTTAAAATAGGTAAGAAAAATGCTGAAGGAAAAGAAGAATTTTTTATTTTCTTCTTTTTTTTCTTTTTTAGATGAATTTTCTTGACAGTTTCATCATTAAATGATATTATAAAGTTGTTGACAAATCAACAAATTATAAAATATATGTTATAAAACCTATTTTAGAGCAAAATAAATAGGATTTTAAGAATAGGAGAGAGAATGAACATATTTAAACGCGGCTATTGCAGAGTTTTTCAAAAAGGGCTTTATATGGCGTTGCCATTTTTGCCTTACAGAGAGCCAAAAATATTGAAGTCAAATCAAGAGGTGGTTGAGGTTTTAAAATCGAATGGTGTTTCCAGTCTTTTGATAGTGACAGATAAAGGCATACGAGGGCTGGGGCTTACCGAACAGCTTGAACAGCTTTTTAAGAGTGAAGGGTTGAAGTTTGTCGTTTATGATGAGACGGTTGCCAATCCGACAACACAAAATGTGGAAGAGGCTTTGATGCTTTACAAAGAGAATGAGTGTCAGGCAATAATTGCCTTCGGTGGTGGCTCGGCTATGGATGCGGCCAAAGCGACAGGTGCAAGAATTGCGCGTCCAAATAAAACGCTTGCCAAAATGAAGGGAATTTTGAAGGTGAGAAAAAAGTTGCCTCTTCTTATTGCGGTGCCTACTACTGCTGGAACAGGCAGTGAGACAACTTTGGCAGCGGTCATAACTGACAGTCAGACAAGGCATAAATATGCGATAAATGATTTTCCTCTTATTCCTCGATATGCATTGCTGCTTCCACAGCTCACCATTGGGCTTCCGCCAATGCTTACTGCAACGACAGGTATGGATGCGCTTACTCATGCGGTTGAGGCTTTTATTGGAAACAGCACAACCAAGAAAACAAGAAAAGAGGCTATTTGGGCGGTTGATATCATATTTAAGTTTTTGCCTATTGCTTACAGTGAGCCTCAAAATATTGAAGCAAGGACGAAAATGCTTGAAGCGGCTTATCATGCTGGGGTGGCTTTTACAAAATCCTATGTTGGATATGTGCATGCTGTTGCCCATTCGCTTGGAGGAAAGTATAACATTCCGCATGGGCTTGCAAATGCTATTTTATTACCAGTGGTGCTTAAAAAATATGGTCGAAAAGTCTTTAAGAAACTTTGGATTTTGGGTGTAAAGGCTGGTCTTTTTGACAAGACTATTTCAAAAGAAGAGGGCGCAAAGCTTTTCATTGAAAAGATTGAAGATCTTAACAAGTCAATGAATATTGGAAAGGTGATAGGTGAGATTAAAGAAGAAGATATTCCAGCTCTTGCAGTTACTGCCGAACATGAGGCAAATCCGCTTTACCCTGTCCCAGTGCTTTTTACGGCGAAACAACTTGAAGAAATTTATCGCGAGGTAAAAAATGGATAAAAATGAAATATTAAGTGTTTATGAAAGGCAGAAAGCGATAGCTTTACAAAGTCCACTTAGAAATGTAAAATATAGAATAAAAATGCTTAATAAGCTTTACAAAAACATAATTTTGCTTAAAGATGAAATTATTCGCGCTTTGAATGTTGACCTTGGCAAAAGCGAAGTAGAAAGTTATATGGCAGAAATTGGCTTGGTGCTTAGTGAAATTTCTTATATGAAAAAGCATTTAAAAGGTTTTTCTAAGCCTAAAAGAGTGGCAACGCCTTTGGCTCAATTTGCCTCAAAATCTTATGTTCAGCCTATGCCTAAAGGGCAGGTGCTTATAATCAGCCCTTGGAATTATCCTTTTATGCTTTCTATTGAGCCGCTCGTGGATGCAATAGCTGCTGGAAATGTGGCTATGATTAAACCAAGTGAAAGCTCATCTCATGTAAGCGCAGTGATTGATAAGCTTATAAAAATGACCTTTTCAAAGGAAGAAGTATTTGTTGTGCTTGGAGGAAGAGAGGAATGCTCATTCTTGCTTGACCTTGACTTCGACCATATTTTCTTTACTGGAAGCAGCAGGGTAGGAAAGATTGTCATGCAAAAAGCGGCCGAGCATTTTACAACAGTTACACTTGAGCTGGGTGGAAAAAGCCCTTGCGTAGTTGATGAAACAGCAAACTTGAAGCTTGCGGCAAAGCGAATAGTGTTTGGGAAATTTTTAAACAGCGGTCAAACTTGTGTGGCTCCAGATTATATTTATTGCCATAAAAGCATTAAAGAAAAGCTGATCAATGAGATAAAAAGACAAATTGTTTTGCAGTATTCTGTGGACGCGTTGAGCAATAGAGAATATCCTAAGATAATAAACCAAAAGCAGTTTGATGGGCTTGTGCGGCTTATTGAAGAGGGGAATGTTATATTTGGCGGCAAGTTTGATGAAGGTAAATTAAAAATAGAGCCGACCATTTTAGACTCGGGGCTTGATACAAAAGAGATGCAACAAGAGATATTTGGCCCTATTTTGCCAATTTTAAGCTTTGAAAATATCAGTGAAGTTGTTGAAAATATAAACAAAAGAAATTCTCCGCTTGCACTTTATATCTTCTCATCGTCAAAGAAAAATATTGACAGGGTGATAAATGGCTGCGGTTTTGGCGGTGGGTGCATAAATGATACGATTATTCATCTTGCAACTTCCAACATGGGCTTTGGCGGGCTTAAGTATAGCGGCATTGGTGCTTATCATGGCAAGGCTGGCTTTGATGCCTTTTCGCATTATAAAAGCATTGTTGACAAGAAGACTTGGCTTGATTTGCCAATGCGATATCAGCCTTATTCAAAATTGAAATATAATCTGATTAAGCTGTTTTTAAAGTAATATTTTGGAGGAAATAATGGAAAATAAAGAAAGATTTTTTGAAAAAAGAAATATATTTTTAATGTTAAACCTTGCGTTGACTATTCTTATCATTGTTGGCGATTGTCTTTATATGAATATTGGCACGCTTGCCATGAAATCAGTCACGAGTGCTTTGTTTGTTCTGCTTGGCATTCTCAACCTTGTTTATTTGATTTTAGAAAGAAAGGAAAAGAAAAATTTTCTTTTTCCAAGCATAATGCTTACCGGCCTTGTATTTGCTATGCTTGGTGATATAATTCTTGAAATTGAATTTATAGTTGGTGCTGCACTTTTTGCAATTGGTCATGTATTTTATTTTGTTGCATATTGCTTCTTGCAGAAGTTTAAGTGGAGCGACCTTATATATGGAGTTGTCATTTTAGTGCCATCAGTGCTTTTGATTACACTTGCGCCTTTCTTTGACTTTGGGGGAGTGCTGATGGAAATTGTTTGTGTGGTTTATGCAATCATAATTTCACTTATGGTGGGCAAGGCTGTTGCAAACTTTGTAAGAGAAAGAAATTGGCTCAATCTCTTAATTGTGATTGGAAGCACTTTGTTCTTCTTCTCAGACCTCATGCTTTTGCTTAATGTATTTGCCTCACTTTCTTCTGTTGTTGGCACACTGTGTCTTGCCACTTACTATCCAGCTGAAATCTTGCTTGCCTGCTCAATTTTTATGTTTACCAATTCTTATAGAAAAGAACAAGCAAAGCTTGATAATTGATAAAAATTAAAATAAAAAGGGCAAAAAACAACAAAAAAATGAGAAAATAACGCGATTTTTAATAAATTATCATAAAAAACAAAAAATATCTAGCAAAGATGCAGATATTTTTTTATTTTAGTTTTATCTTTTTAAATGGCAATTTATCTATATTTCTTCTCTTTCTTCTTCGTTGAAAGAAAGGTAGACTTGTTGTTTTTTATTCTTGTTAAATGAAGTTTTTGCAGAATAGTTTTCAATGTCTGAAACCAGCAAATTTTGCCCAGCATAATATTCCTTTTTTACGAATCCATTTTTAAAATGGAAGCTTTGAGAAACATTATTGTTTGTTCTTACATGGGCAAACAGTCGTTTGAAACCAAGAGAATGCTGTTTGATATAGTCATACATTGATGTTGCCACACCTTTGTTTTTATGGTTGTTTGCAACGGCGAGTTGAACAACATAAAGACTTTCTGAAAACTTTCTGATGAAAGCAAAGCCTACGCAGTGACCTTGATATTTGGCCATGACCATTATGTCAGCTTTAGTGCGAAATTCATCAATATGATGTTTGTACATAAGTTGGCCGCCATTTGAAAAGAGATTTTCATTGACGATGTTTTTCATTTCTTTGAGCTCTCTCTTGCTAGGCGCACTTGTATTTGTAATTTCATACCACATAACTTACCTCTTTAAAATTGTGGGGATTTTCTATTTCAATATTCAATATTATATCATAATCTCTTTAAGATTTCAATAGTTTATTAAGTTTAGTTGTAAAGCTTTGCAATCTCGTTTAAAAGTTTTAAAAACAACTTTGAATAATTCTTATATTCTAATATATCGACATATTCGTCTGCTTTATGTGCAAGCTCTAGGTCTCCAATGCCAAAGATTACCGCATCACCGCAGTAGTTTGTGTAATAAACCGCTTCGCAGCAGGCGTCAAACTTGGCTGTTTCAAGATTGAGAATTTTTGCAAGCGACTCTATCTTATTGTTATCTTTACTTAAAAAGGGTGGAAGAAACAGAGGCATATCTAGAGTAATATGTATTCCTTCATATTCTTTTTTGAGACTTTCGATTTTGTTTTCAATTTTCTTAATAAAACTGTCAAGCTCGGCAGGGGCGCTTGTTCTTATATCAAATTTTAGGCTTGAAAAATCTGGCACTTTATTGACAACTTCGCCACCAGTGATGATTGCTGGGTTTGCACAGGTGCTTGAAAATTCTTTCTGGCTCTCTTCAATGAATGTGACAAGTTTTGCAAGTGCCGCCACCGCGTTGATTCCTTGATTTATCTTAGAGCTGTGTGCTGCCTTGCCATAAAAGTTTGCCTGAAACACATAGCATCCATTTGCGACGGGCATAAGCTTGCTTTGGCTGGGCTCACCAACAATGGTGAAAATTGGAGTTATGTTCAGCTCCTTAAAAGAGTCTATTACAGTTTCAATGCACTTAAACTTTGTCTCTTCGTCGGTGGTTAGGGCGGCTATGACAGGATAGGGCAGGCTGGAAAGCGTAGCGAGATTGTCAAGAATTATTGCAGTGAAGCTTTTCATATCTATTGTGCCCAGTCCATATCCTTTGCCGTCTTTAATCGTAAGCGTGAAAGGGTCGATTGAATAAGCAGCGTTTGGGTTTACTGTGTCTAGGTGCCCTGAAAGTACGATAGGAGAGCAATTTTTAAGCTCTGTATTGAAGCCTATAAGAAGCGATTTGTCTTCATTTGTTTTATTTTTAATAACTTTGATGTCTTTAACTTTTCCTGTAAGATTTTTAATTAAGTAGTCTACAATTTCATCTCCGTTTTGATTGGACTTTATTTCAATAAGCTTTTTTAAGTTTTCCATAATATTTCCCTTTTAATGCTAAATTAAATTTTTTGTTTTTTAGATGAGGCAAACTCAGCCTATAAAAATACCCAGTAAATAGTTTTTTTGCAAAACATATCTACTGGGTAAGACTTAATTTTTAAAAAATATGTCATCAATATGTATTGCGGAAATCACAAACTATATCCGCAAAACATAGTATACTTGCGGAATTTATTAAAATCTGTGATGGCGGCGCATGATAAACATATTTTTCTCCTTTTATTTTTGTTGAGTTTATTATATTCCCTTGCTTTATCTTTGTCAAGAATATATTCGATTATTTTTTGTTATATTTTAGGGCAGATTACGCTTTGATAATTCTGTAAAAAATTATTCAAGCTCGCTTTCTTCAGTATTGCCTTCTTTTTCTTCCTCTTTATTTTCAGTCTTTTTCATTGAAATGCTGTTTTCATATATAGGCAAGTTTGCTTTTGCAAAAGCAGCCTCATCCTCTTTTGAAACTTCAAAAGGATATATGGTTTCGATGGCATCTAAAACTTCAGAAGGTTTATTTGGGTAAACAGAATCTCCATAATCTTTGTTATATTTTGTAAAAGATTGCATTACTTGAAGTTTTTCTTGTGTGTTATAGATTATCTCAATGCCGTTTTCGTTTATTACGCCATTGTATGGGTTTGGTGTGAGGGTAGGGAATACTTTGGCTAAAATTTCTTTGGCATTGTTTTTTCTGGCAGTATTATCATTTTGTTTTTCGGTATTTTCTCTTACACCTTCCACATATTCTTTATTGTTGTAAATTTTATTGAAAAGCTCTCCAAATATATTGTACTTTTCTGGGTGAAGTCTTTGACCGAAATTGTTGACTTTATCTGTTTTTTCTACAATCCTTCTATATTTGCGGAAAACACCATCAACGAATTTTGAATCTGCCGATTCAAGCACTGATAAAAGCTTTATTGCTTTCTCTTTGGTAAGTTTAAGCTCAGTTTTAATCAATGAAGGATAATATCTTACCTCTCTTCCGCTTTTTGTAAAATACCTGTTGCTGTCCCAATCCATGAGGGCGATATGTCTTAAAGCGTTTTCAAAGCTCAGCATCGCATCAGATTCAATTGCTGTGTCATAAAGATTAAATAGATTGTTTGTTTTTTCTTGAAGCTCTTCATCAGAGGCGTTTTTAAGAAGTTCTTGAAGCTTTTTTTCTCGCTCTGCTTCTATTTGATCAAGATCTTTCTTGCTTCCGTCTGCATTATGTGTTAATGCAAGTGATGGATATAGTGCCATCCATTGTTTTCTTTCAGATTTTTTTAAGGTAGGCAATACTGTATCAATAATGAAATTGGTCTTATACATGGCATTGACACCTTCATTATTTGGATTTGTGTTGTGTTGCCACTTGACAGTTTTATAATATTTAATAAGATTGTTCTTTTTATTTTTTAATTCGACAAAGTTATAGCCATAAATTTCTTTTGATAACAAATCAAGTTTTTCAGGAGCAAATGCTGATAATAATTTTACGCTTCTTTCAAGTCCCGCGACATCGGCATCAAGCTCATGATAAAATTCGTCATGGTTGTCGTCATAAAGTCTGTCTATATTGAGATCTTTATTATAATATTTTGAATTTGTTTCGGTAACCAAAATTCTAGCCATACTTTGCATTGACATTATATAATTAAAGATGGTCATATCAGAATCGTTTTTTGTAATTTCTTCAAGCTCTTTATATTGCACAGCATGTTGAATTTCATGTTGAAGGGTGTGTATTTGTGTTGCTAAATATTTATATCGAAAATCTGTGTTTTTGGTTGTCAAGATTTCTGGCAGGCATACATAATCATTAAAAAAATTCACCGATTTATTTTGATTACGATAACAAGCGCCATAGTTATCGTTTTCTGTTTTATTTTTATAATTTATTTTGATGTTGTCAAGTCCAAGCTCATGCAAAGAGAGTTTTGTGATTAACGCATGTGTCATTTTTGCCTGAAATCTAGAGATAGGTTGGTCTGATATAATCTCTTTTATGTTGTCTTTAATCATTTCAATGATTTCTTCGCGTTGACCTTGAACAAGAAAGTTTATATTATTTATGGCAAAAATCATTTCTGCTTCGCCAACTGATTGATTTCGAGCTTGATATTTTCTTTCAATGCCTTTCAACTCTTCTTTTAGCTTCATAGTCTTTCCTTTTTTTATATTATAACACCGAATTTAGCATATTTCTATAATTTCATAAAAGTTTAATAATTTTTAATATTTCTTACTTCTATGCTTGGAATAGTGATTTCATGTGGCAGGTCAAATACATATTTTACTGTAATTGCGACATCTTTGCTGCTTAAGCCAAGTTTCATGATTTCTTCTGGAAGCTTGTCATTTGCACGAATATAGAAGTTTGTTTTAATAAGTCCAGGGCAAACATCAGTGATTTTGATATTATGTTTTGCAAGGTCGCGTTGAATGGCTTTGCGATAATAATAGCTGCCATGTTTTGAAGCATTGTAAACAGGACAAAATTCTTCTGTTTCTACTCCACTTTGAGAATTGATATTTATGATTTGTCCTTTTCCATTCTTTATTAAAATAGGGGCGATGGTTGAAATCATTCCAATGGTGCCAAAGGTGTTTGTATCAATGATTTCCTTAAGTCTATCGAGGGTGTTTATCTGAGCAAAGTGCTCCTTATCAAGCTGAGAAATTTCTCCCTTTGTCCATTGTCCAGCGCAGTTGATAAGTGTATCTATATTTGAAAAATTTTCTTCCACATATTTTTGAAGATTTTCTAGCTGGGAAGTGCAAGTTATGTCACACAAATAATATTTGCAATTTAGTGCTTGTGCAGTGCTTTTTAAATTTTCTTCCTCTTTATCTATTAAAAGCAGGTTTTCCTCTTTTAAAATTTCTGCTATAGCTTTACCTACGCCATCTCCTGCGCCTGTTATTAAAACATTTCTCATATTATTCTCCTTTCAAATAATATATCATATAGATAGTTTGTTGTAAACAAAAAGCCTTGCTTTTCAGCAGGCTTTATATTGTTTATTGATTATATTTCTAAATTTTTTAAGGTGTTAAACCAATACTCTTCCGTTAAACCAAATTTTTCATAAGCAGGTTTGTGGTATAAAAAGAAGATGTCAGCTAGGTCATATTTTCCTTCGTCAACATAAGCTTTGAGATATTTGTTTTGAAGCATCTCATCTGTTACATGGTCAAGAGAGACTTGTCCGTTGTCTTGATATTTCTTAAATTCAAGCACGCATTCAAGTTTGTCAACAGCTTTGGCAAATTCTGCTTCTAAAGTTTTGGCTTCATTAAACTCATTTGTTAAAGCTAAAATATCATTCTTGCAATTTAAGTCTTTTACAAGAATTTTGATTTTTTGATAGGCATTTTTTCTCAATTCTTCCTTGTTGACATTGTCAAGGGGAGTGAGGTCACCAATAAACAATTCTTCAAGCTCATGTATGATAAGCATTTCTAAAACCTTGCCGCGATTTAAAGGAAGCTTTAATTCTTCAGCCAAGGAAATTGCTAAAACACAACATCCAAAAGTGTGCTCAGCAATGCTTTCAAGCCTTTCTTTGTCAACTCTCCACTGAACAGCACCTTGCCTTAAAATATCCTTAAATTGTGCAACTTGATAATAAAACTTGAAACAATCTTGAAGCATAATTTTCTCCTTATGATACCGATTTATTTAATAAAATTTCTTCTAAGGTTTTCTTTTTGCAAATGTAAGGCGTGCCTTCTGTATAGCCTATTGAGACAGCTGAAAAAAGCTCTAAATTGGTGCCAATAAGCTGTGATATCTTATCTTTTACATAATACGTATCTGCTATCCAAAGCGAGCCAAGCTTAAGCTCGGTTGCTTTTAAGAGCATATGCTCAATTGCTGCGCCTATAGATAGGGTATCACTTCTTTCCCAAATAGCTTCAGAATTTTTAAATACCAAAATTAAAACAGGGGCTTGACTGATTGAAACCGCTGTCTCGAAAACTGATGTCTTTTCATTTTTGTTTTCTTCATGCCAGTGCTTCATAAATTTAACTATTTCATTTTTAATTTCAGGGTTTGCAATAAAAAATTTCCAAGGCTGACGATTTTTGGCTGAAGGCGCAAGCCTTGCGGCTTCAATCAAAGCAAGGACATCTTCATCAGAGACTTTTGTTGATTTGAAACTTCTTATAGAGTGCCTGTTTTCAATAACTTGTTGTAATTCCATAAAAAGAAGATATCATACAAAACAGAAAAATGTAAACAAAAATATCCAATTTTCCAAAAAAAATCATAATATAAAAGACTAAAAATCACAAAAAAACCTAAACCAAACAAACTTGTTCGATTTAGGTTTTGATTGGCGGGAAGAGAGGGATTTGAACCCTCGCGCCGGTTGCCCGACCTACAGCCTTAGCAGGGCCGCCTCTTCGACCTCTTGAGTATCTCCCCATTCGATTCCTTCTCATCTTATCATATATTTTGTCGCTTTGTCAATCTTTTTATTAAACTTTTTTCTCTTCTTTTATTCTCTTTTTGAAAATTTTGTCCTTTTTTATTTATTTGTTCGTTTTCATGTTTTTTATCTAGCATCTTTTTTATCTTTTAGAGGCTTATTTATTTCAATTTTTATATTTTTTAGATATTGACAAAATAGGGGTGTTATGTTAAAATATACTTAAGTTGCTTTTGCCTTTAACTTTTATTATAAATTTTTATATTTAAGTTTTTAAGTGCAATAATAAATTAAGGAGTCTATTATGGGAATTGATGAATTGAACATGAAATTGGAAGAGGCTTATGAAAAGCTTCATGTAATTGACGAGCTTAGAAAAAATGGTAAGTTTGGTTTTTATTATAATATGGATTATGATGAAGATGTTGATACTTACGAAATCAATGATAAAAGATATGATGATGAAGATCTTGATGAAATCTTTACTGAAGCAATCAATGCAATAAGAAAAGTGGACAGGGTAAAGGTTGATGAGTTTGCTTTAGTTTTGCCAAACCTTAGAAAGATTTGCAATCTTATCAATTCTTGTGGCAAAAATAAGATTTCTGATATAAACAGCAAATTTAGTGTTTTGAAAGCTGCGCCTTATCAAGAGGGTGTTTCTGTTATGGATTTCCGCATTTCTGCAAATCATAGAAGAGACCTTTTCCAAGCTTTAAGTGAAATTCAAATAATGCCTTCAGACCAATTGACTCAGGAAGAAAATGTTAAAGCAATCAAAGTTGTGGATGAAAAGCTTTATGCTATGCAACTTAAGGCACTTGAGTCTCTTATTGGGGAAGGCAAAGCTGGGAAATGTCAATTCTTTAATGGAAAAAATGACGAAGCCCTTTATGAGCTTATTAAATATGAATTTTCTAAAGGCATGGTAAGTGACCAAGTAAATCGTATTTTGTCTGACACTGACAATTTCGTGGCAAATCTTCCTAAAACTCAGGTTAAGGCTTTAATTGGAATGAAAACTGCACCTAAAGCCTACAGAAAGATGCTTAAAGCGGCTCTTGCTGAGAAAAAGAGACTTGAATTTAGAGCTAGGGTTGACAAAGCTTATTCTTCAGTAAAATCTAAACCAGTGTTTGCAATTGCTCTTCCAATTGTATTAGCAGCTACGCTTACTGGGCTTCACCATGGCGGAGCTTATCTTGTAAGAAATTCTCAAGAAGAAAAAGATATGGCTCAAATTGAACGCAATATTGAAGAGGTTGGTGAATTTGCTGACTATAACTGCAGTGCTGTTTATGCTTCTGAAAAAGATGGCAAATATTATGTTGAAGTTTATGGCGCTGCTGTCAAAGAGAAAGGCGAAGCTCCAAAATTCTGCAACATGACTTATGAAGTTGATAAAGACCTTTATGATACAATATTCAAATTCTATCAAGTGGATTTTGAATATAACGATGAAGGTAAGATGGTTGACGCAACAAATACTATCAAAGAAGACACTGAAAAGTTTAGTGTATTTGGAAAAATGGCTGCAAACAGGGCAAGATGGGAAACTGCAAGTGAGCTTGTTGAAACCACAAAAGGAGCTCCTGTATCTGTGGAATATGATTTAAACAATTCTGAGAGGGAATAAGTTTTTATATAATAATATTGATAATTATTTATATAAAAAATATAAAATGAACTATAAAATCGCATTTTAGTTTAAAACTGAGATGCGTTTTTTTAATATTTATTATGAATATGATTTTCATAAGAAATTGAAATGCAATTTTTTTTCAATTTCAAAATTTTCAAAAAAAAGTTTTAAAAAATTGTCATAAATAGTTGACTATTTTTGAAAAACTGCATATAATAGTGCTAGCACTTAAGTTTAGAGAGTGCTAAAAAGTCGAAAATTTAGAGGTTGTTATGGAATTATCTGACCGCAAACAGAAAATCCTTTGCATTGCTGTTGAGGAATACATAAGAGAATGCAGTCCGATTACCTCGGGTGGTATTAAGGATATTACTTCACTTGAATGTTCGACCGCCACCTTAAGAAACGAGCTTAATGCGCTTGAAGCTATGGGTTACTTAAGACAGTTGCATACTTCGGGCGGAAGAGTGCCTACTCCGCAGGGTTATCGATATTATGTTGAAAAACTGCTGTCGAGTGCTACGGCTACCGATGTTGAGCTTGATGAGGTGAAGAGAATTATTGGCAGCAGAACAAGTTCGCTTAATGAAATTGTTTCGGGAATTGCTAAGATAGTCAGTGAAGCGACCAATTATCCGACAGTTGTTATGATTGACGGATATGAAAACCTTGTTTTAAAAGAGTTTAAGATTATTCCTCTTCTTGATGACAAGCTTATGGTGCTTATTGGCACCGAGACGGGCTATATATATCAAACGCTTGATGTGGTGGCATCGGTTGAAGAATGTCAAGACGCGACAAATTATCTTACAAACCACTTTAGAGGAGAGACTATTGGCAACATGATTGACAATATCAATCAGCTTGAAGGTGGAATGAAGGGAGAAATCAGGGCTTTTGAAAAGGTGGTTGATACATTGATTGAAGGGCTTAAAAAGCTCAACAAGCAGCGTTATCTTAATGTAAGACGAGAAGGCAGTGCTAAGCTTATTGAGGACAAGAAAAGCGTGGAAGAGGCGAAAAAGGCCTTGAAAGTGCTTGATGACGAAAAAGAGCTTTCTTCTATTCTTGAGCTTGAAGGCAAGGGTGACATTGAGGTTACGGTTGCTGAAGAAGATGACAGTTGCTCGGTGGTTAAGGCACCGCTATGCGTAAATGGAAGGCAGCTTGCTTCAATAGGAGTTATCGGACCACAGCGAATGGACTATGCGGGAATTGCATCTGCGCTTAAAGTGGTGATTGATAATTTAAACGATTTAAAAGGAGAATAAATGAGTTTCTTACACGAAGATGAAGAATTGTTTGAAAATCAAAAAAAGACTTCAGATGAGATAGAAGATGATGATTTCATAATTACGAGAGAGGCGTCAGAAAGTCTTGAAGAAGAAAATGATGGGCAACAAGAGCCAGAAAATGAGCTTCAAGAGGAAGAAATTTTTGAAGAAAATTTAGAAAATAATGACGAAAATGAAGAAAATTCCGAAAAGTCTTCAGAAAATGAGCAAGAATGCGAAACTGAGGTTTTGGGGGAGCCAAAAGCTGATGAAGGGAATAAATATCTTGATATGGCAAGGCAAATTCAAGCCGACTTTGAAAACTTTCGCAGACACTCTGCTGAAAATGTGAAGAAGGCAAAAATTGATGGTCAGGCGTCGGTTATAGAGGTGTTCTTGCCTTGTCTTGACACTTTTAAAGAGGCAAAAAAGAGCATTTCAGACGAAAATGTGCTTAAAGGGGTTGAAATGATTGAAGGAAAAATCAATGAGGCTCTTAAGAGTTTGGGGGTGGAAAAATTGCCTTCAATTGGTCAGGTTTATGACCCACATATTCACGAGTCACTTGCAGTTATGCGTGACGAAAGCAAAGAAAATGATATCATCTTGGAGGAATACCAAGCAGGATATAAATTCAATGGCAAGGTGCTGAGATATGCAAAAGTCATTGTGAACAAGTTGTAATTTTTAAAATACAGCTTAAAAAACAAAAAAAACAAAAACAAACAAAAAACAAAATTAAAAAGGAGATTTTATTATTATGGGAAAAATTATTGGAATTGACCTTGGTACTACAAATTCATGTGTTGCTGTTATGGAAGGCGGAAAGCCTACAGTTATTGCAAACGCAGAGGGAGACAGAACAACTCCTTCAGTTGTTGCTTACACTAAGGAAGGCGAAAGACTTGTTGGTAAGGTTGCAAAGCGTCAAGCTGTTGTGAATGCTGAAAACACAATTCAATCTATTAAAAGAGAAATGGGAAGTGACTACAAGACTACTCTTAATGGCAAGGAATACACTCCACAAGAGATTTCTGCTATGGTGCTTGGCAAGCTTAAGGCTGATGCTGAAAGTTATTTAGGCGGAGCTGTAACACAGGCTGTTATCACTGTTCCTGCATATTTCAATGACTCACAAAGACAGGCAACTAAAGATGCCGGCAAAATCGCTGGACTTGAAGTGCTTAGAATTATCAACGAGCCTACAGCAGCTGCTCTTGCTTATGGTCTTGACAAAGGTGAAAACGCCAACCAAAAGATTTTGGTTTATGACCTTGGTGGCGGTACATTCGATGTTTCTATTCTTGAAATTGGTGATGGCGTATTTGAAGTTTTGGCTACAAACGGAAACACTCGTTTGGGCGGAGATGACTTCGACAACAGAATTATTGATTTCTTAGTTGAAGAATTTAAAGCTTCAAACAATATTGACCTTTCTGGTGACAAACTTGCTATGCAAAGATTAAAAGAAGCTGCAGAAAAGGCTAAAATTGACCTTTCAGCAACTCCAAAAACAACAATCTCTCTTCCTTTCATTTCTGCTGATGCAACAGGCCCTAAACACATGGAAGTTGAGCTTACTCGCGCTAAATTTGATGACCTTACTTCAGATTTAGTTCAAGAAACTATTGACTGCACTGTTAAAGCTCTTGAAGATGCTAAACTTGACAAAAATGAAGTTGACAAGATTGTTCTTGTTGGTGGATCTACTCGTATTCCTGCTGTTCAAGAAGCTGTTAAAAACTTCACTGGCAAAGAGTCTTACAAGGGTGTAAACCCAGACGAATGTGTTGCTGTTGGTGCGGCTATTCAAGCGGGCGTTCTTGGCGGAGAAGTTAAAGATGTTCTTCTTCTTGATGTTACTCCACTTTCTCTTGGTATTGAGACTCTTGGCGGAGTATTTACAAAGCTTATTGAAAGAAACACAACTATTCCTACAAAGAAATCACAGGTGTTCTCAACTGCGTCTGACGGACAGAGCGGTGTTGATATTCATGTATTACAGGGTGAAAGAGAATTTGCAAGTCAAAACAAGACTTTAGGAAGATTCCAACTTACAGACATTCCACCAGCACCAAGAGGTATTCCACAAATTGAAGTAACTTTCGATATTGATGCAAACGGAATTGTTAAAGTTTCTGCAAAAGACCTTGGCACAAACAAGGAACAAAATATCACAATTACAGCTTCTTCAAATCTTAAGGAAGAAGATATCGAAAAGGCAATCAAAGAAGCTGAAGCTCACGCTGAAGAAGACAAGAAGAGAAAAGAGCTTGTTGAAACTAAAAACCAAGCTGACAACCTTGTTTATGGCCTTGAAAAGATGTTGAAAGAAAACGGCGACAAACTTGCTGAAGAAGATAAGAAAAACCTTGAAGAAGCAATTGAAAAGGCTAAGAAAGACTTTGAAAGCGAGGATGTTGAGACTGTAAGAAAGGCGATTGATGAGCTTACAAATGTTTCAAATGGCGTTGTTACTAAGATGTATCAGGCAGCAAATCCAAATGGAACAAATGGAGATGGCACAACTGACGGAACAAATGGTGACGCTGGTGAAGGCAACAATGGTGGCACTGATGGTGACCCAGAGGTTGTTGTTGACTAATAATAAACCGTCTTAAATTAAATATGCTTTTAAATTTTTGGGGAATTAAAAGGGCAGAAGTGTTCATTTATTCCCCAAAAACTTTATAAGTTTAATTGAGAATGGGTTTGCAACATTTTTGTTGTTGACAGAAAAATTGTCAACAATGAGCTTGTATTTTAATAAAAAGTCAATAATGAGATGTTTTTTTAATAAAAAGTTTTAAAGACAGATAAATTATATCGAAAAGGATAATTATGGCAAGTAAAGATTATTATTCAATTTTAGGTGTCGATAAGGGGGCAAGTGCAGACGAGATTAAGTCAGCTTATCGCAGACTTGCAAAGAAATATCATCCTGACCTTAACAAGACAGAAGAAGCTGCTGCTAAATTCAAGGAAATAAATGAGGCGTATGAGGTGCTTGGTGATGCTCAGAAAAGGGCTAACTATGACCAATATGGTTCGGCTGATGGCAATCCTTTTGGAGCAGGCGGCGCTGGCGCTGGTGGATTTGGTGATTTCTTTGGCGGTGGCGGCTTTGGAGATATATTCGGTGACATCTTCTCGGCTTTTGGTGGAAGAGGTCAGACAAGGACTCAAACAAAGGGCTCTGATATCAACATTGCTGTAATCTTAGAGTTTGAAGAGGCTTGTTTTGGTTGCGAAAAAAATATAACCATAAATAAAGTTGAAAAGTGTAGTGTCTGCAATGGTACTGGTGCTAAAAATGGCAAAGAGTTTACCACTTGTCGCGAGTGTAATGGCAGTGGAAGGGTAAGGTTTCAGCAAAATACCATATTTGGAACAACTATCAGAGAGGCTGCCTGTCCAAAATGTAACGGCACAGGAAAGATTATCAAAGATAAATGTCCAAACTGTAATGGAAAGGGTGATATTAAGACTTCTAAAACAGTCAAAGCAAAATTCCCAGCTGGCATAGACAACGGAAATACTTTGCGCATGCGTGGAGAAGGAAATGCTCCTGCTGGTGCTGGAATAAATGGTGACCTCAATATTAAAGTAAGCGTCAGACCACACAAACTTCTTGTAAGAAATGGCAATGATTTGACTCTTGAATTATATGTTCCATTTACTACCACCTTGCTGGGCGGAAAGGTTGATATTCCAACTTTAAATGGGAAATATACTTTGAATATTCCAGAGCTTACTGCAAGCGGGACACTTATGAAAATCAAAAATAAGGGTGTAAAAATGCTTAATCGTGAAAGTTATGGCGATCTTCTTGTGACTGTTAAAGCTGAAGTGCCTAAAAATCTCGACAAGGAAACAAAGGCAAAACTTGTTGAGCTTGCGTCAAAACTTGGCGAAAATTCTTACACCAAATACAGCAATTTTTTGAAAAATATGAAATAAATTCATGAAAATAATAAAAAATCGGCGTAAAATACCGATTTTTTTGTTTTTTGTTGTAAATTTTTTGTTTTTTATTTTATTATATTCTTAGCTTTTTTTAATTTTTTGTCAATATTGAAACGAGTGCAAGGGTGGCAGTGACGGCGGTATCGCATCTTAAAATTCGTTTGCCAAGCGATATTGAGTTTGTGATATTTTTTAGCAACTCGCCTTCTTTTTGTGAAAAACCGCCTTCATTTCCAATAATTATTGCAATATTTTGTTTATTTTTAAGAATTTCAGGGTTGAAACATTCTGTTTCTTCTTCATAGGCAAATAGTGCAAGGTCATATTCGGATAAAAGTTTTGGAAGCATTTCAAATTTGACAGGGTCTGTCACTTCAACCAGTTTTGACCTTTCGCATTGTTTGCAAGCCGTCATAATTTGCGTTTCTACACGCTCTCTTTTGATATCTTTTATCATGCAATATTCACTGATAAATGGCACTATTTTGCTTACACCAAGCTCGACACTCTTTGCAAGTATACTGTCAAAATAATCCTTTTTTGGCAACATTTGAAAAAGTGTAATATTGCGCTGTGGCAGTGCAGGGCAGATTTGTTTTTCATCTATTTCAAGTATGCAGTCATTTTTGTTTATTTTGCTTATTGTGCAATAGTAGTCGTATTCATCATTTATTGAAGCGATTATTTTTTCGCCCTCAGTCATCCGCAAAACTTTTTTTAAGTGGATAAATTCATTACCTTCAATTATGATGTTTTCACCCAATTTCTTACCAAAAAATCTTTTCATAATAGTCCTCTTTTTTTTATTATATCTGATTTGACTTTCAAAAGCAAATAATAGTAAGAAATGAATAAAAATTTTAAAGCAATTTAATTGAAAAGTTTTTGGCAAAGCATTTCGGCAATTTCTTGTTTGGTTTCAAGCTTGGTTATTTGATTATGTTTGTCTATTATAAAAGCTTGATGGCCATTTTTATCTATGTTTTTAATGTCATTTGCAACAACATAATCGCAATCATTTTTAGCTAGCAATTTATTCGCAACAGAAATAAGCTGGGCTTCGCTTACACCTGCTAGCAGTTTGAAGCCAACAAGAGTGGTTTTTGGCGACCATTTTTTAATATAAGAAATGATTTTCTTAGTTGGCTTTAGTTTGATTATAAGGTCAGATTTATCTGATGAGATTTTATTTTGATTATCTATGGCGGGCAGTGAGGAATTTAATATATTTTCTATTTCTTCAATATTTTTATTTTCTAGGCATTTTGCAAGCGTCTCGCAGGTTGAAACATAGTCAAGAGTATAGTCAGAAATTGCCATGCTATGCACCACTATATCTATATTTTTTTCTTTCAAAAGTGTTTGCAAGGAAGTGTATACATCGTCTGTGCTTTCAATGATTTTAAGCTCAATTTTATCTGAATTGTCGAGAAATTGAGGTTTTATCGCATTTTTTGGGCAAATATAATAGATTTTTTCAATATTATTGTCATTTTTGTTTAAAAAAGTATCAGCTATTATGCTGCCAAGTTTTCCACTTGAATTGTTTGTAATCTTTCTTACGCTGTCAATTTTTTCGCTTGTGCCACCCGCTGTAATTATTATATTCAACATTTTATCGCCTCCAATTAAAGTTATTCTGGCAGAAGTCTTGCAATAGTTTCTGCTCTTTCAACATATTTTACATTTTTGTCAATTATAAGATAGTCTTGTCCTTTGAGGTTTATATAGTCTCTCGCTATAATAGGTTTCATATTTCCTCCATTAAGACTTTTTTCATTTCTTCAATTATTCGTTCGGTTTTTGGCAGTTTGCCTTTTCCTATAACTCCGCATGCCAACATTCCATTATCAGGCTGAAGGAAATGATAGCCATATTTTTGCAGCTTTGCGATATTATCCTGCACGATGGGGTTTTGATACATAACCTCGTTCATGGATGGTACAAAAAGTATAGGCTTATTGGCCGCAATAATGGTTGAAGTTAGCATATCATCAGCAATTCCGTTTGCCGACTTTCCTATAATGTTGGCAGTCGCAGGAACAATTACTATCAAATCGCAGTCCTGACCAAAATGGATATGCCCAACATATTCGGCATTGTCTTCTTCAAACATATCCACTATTACCTTATTTTTAGAAAGTGTTTGAAGAGTAAGTGGTGAAATAAACTGCGTTGCATGCTTTGTCATAATGACCTGCACACTTGCGCCTTCTTTGTGCAAAACACTGACAAGACTTGCCACTTTATAGCTTGCAATTCCACCTGAAACGCCAATAACAATTTTTTTATTTTTAAACATGTTTTTCTCCTTTTCACTTGCATTATATAACATTTTTTGATATAAGTATAATATATGTTCATTATAAGGTGTATAAGGAGTGCTTATGGCAGAAATCAATTTTGAATTATTGAAAATCTTTTATGAGGTTGCAAAAGAGGAGAGTATTACAAGGGCTAGTGAAAATTTGTTTATATCGCAGCCAGCTGTTTCGCAGAGTATTAAAAAACTTGAAGGTGAGCTTGGCGGAGTGCTTTTCAATAGAAGCAATAAGGGAATAAGTTTGACAAGTGAAGGCAAAGAATTTTTTGGATATGTCAAGGAAGCGCTTGGTTTAATCAAAAGGGGGCAGGATGAATTTGTAAATTTCAAAAAGCTTGAAAGAGGAACGATTAAAATTGGAATTTCAACAACACTTACAAAGCTTGTGTTGCTGAAGCCGCTTGTTCAGTTTCACAGAGATTTTCCAAAGGTCAAAATTCAAATTGAAAATGGCTTGACTTCTTCCTTGCTTGACAATTTAATGCAGGGTAAGCTTGATATGGCCATTTACAGCGAAGATTTTAATAATGATAAACTTGAGTCTTTTCCTATTTCACAATTTCATCACTGTTTTGTTTATAATAAAAATTTTTATAGCATTGATGATAAGGTTTCGTTAAACGAGCTTGCAAAGTATCCGCTTATTTTGCAGAACAAAAAATCAAATACAAGAAATATGTTTGAAAAGCTTGCAGAAAAATTTAAACTTAAAAATTTGAATTATACTGAAGTTGTCAGTCAAGAGCTTGTCAAAATTTTGTCCGAATGCGGTTTTGGAGTTGGTTTTGTAATTGAAGAAGATGAAATTGATGAAAGCTTGAGTGTGGTTGAGCTTGAAGAAGAGTTGCCTGCATTTGAAGTCAAATTGGCACGCTCGGCAAACTCTATTCCCACTTTTGCTGCAAAAAAGTTTATTGAATATGTATTAAATAAAAAATAAGAAGTTTGATATTGAAATTTGAAATGAATTTAAATTTGTATTAAATTTGAATTAAATCATATTTATAATAATTTTTTTTGGGACATGAAAAAAGAGAGGTTTTAAACTCCCTTTCTTTTTTTTATAAAACAGCTTTGTTTTAAGTTTTTTATCTGCAGTTTCTTCCAATTAAGCAACCTGCAAGAATGCAGAGTGCATTTTTTTGAAAGCAGCAGTTTCCACAATTGTTTCCACAGTTGTTGTGATGGCAGCATTTTCTATCATCTTTGCATGGTCTTCTGTTAAATTCTTCAACTCCGTCAAATCTGTCGAAATCGTCAAATCTTTCAAAGTTTTCACGCTCGAAGCCAAAGTCTTCAGGGAAATTATTGTTGTTAAACCCGTCAAACTCTCTTTCTTCAAATTCTCTTTCAAAATGCTCGTGTTCCTGTCTTGACCAGTTGTTGTCGCGGCAGTTATCCCATTTCCTGTTGTTGCAGCATGGGTTGCAATTCCAGTGGCAACGGCAGTCGCATTTTGGTGGGCGAGGTGGTTGGCATGGATTACAGATTGGGCGGCAGAAGCATGGGTTTTGCCAGCAGAATGATGGTCTGTTGTTGCAACAGCCATGTTTAAAATTTGTGTTAAAGTTCATTTTATCCTCCAAAGTATTTCTAAAACTTATTTTGCTTCAATATTATATAATTGTGAAAGATTGTTTTATGGCAATTCTTGCCATTGTTGGCACAGTAATAGGCTCAGGTTTTATCAGTGGCAAAGAAATTATGGTGTTTTTTTCAAGGTTTGGGTGGTATTCATTTTTATTTATCGCCCTTGCCTTTGTGCTATTCTTTGTTCTTTTTAAACTGCTTTTAAATTGCGGCGAAAAAGCTTTGAATAAACTTGAAAAATCTAAGTTTTCCTTTTTAATCAATCTTTTTCTTTGTCTGTTTTTTTCTTCCGCAATGTTTGCAGGAATTGCAAATTTGCTTCAATTTGACAATATTTTTGCAAATTTAGCGGTATTTTTCTTTGTTTTGCTGCTTTCTTATTTGGTTTTCAAGCATGGGCTTGGTGGGCTAAATAAGATAAACATGGTCATTGTTCCGATTATGATTTTAATTTTTGTCGGCTTTTTAGCAAGCAAAATTTCTTTTAAAACGGTTGAATTTGAGGGCTTTGCGGCAGGTGGAGCAGGGCTTGTTTATGCCATTTTGTATGTTATTTTAAACACAGCAAATGGCGGTGTAATCATTGCAAATTATGGCAAAAAGCTTTCAAAGAGACAAAAAACGCAAGTAGCCTTTTTATCGGCACTTACGCTTTTTGTGATTTTGCTGATTGCAAACTTGGTTTTACTGTTAAACCCAACTTCATTTGTTTATGCAATGCCTCTTGTGTCAATTTTCAGCGGCGTAGGGCATATCGTCATGACTATTGTGGTGTTCATGGGATGTTTGACGACACTTCTTACACTTGTTTATACATTGTCTACTTCAATGCGAGGGCTGTGCAAAAATGAAATTTTAATATTTTTTGTAAGTGTAATAGTGCCGCTTCTTTTAAGCCTTGTTGGCTTTGATTTTATTGTTGAACATCTTTATCCGCTTGCCAGTGTGCTTGGAATTTATCTATTATGCGACCTCTTGTTTGCAAATCGAAAAGGCAAGTTTGTGTCTTTTAAATTGCTTAAAAGGAGATAATTTAACTTTTTAAGCCATTTTTTATTCATATTTTAATGAATTTGAGCTTATTTTTGTTAAATTATAAAAATATATTACCATAAAGAGAGACGAAGTCTCATTTTTTATAGTGTCTTTCAAGAGGGCTGACAAGAAAGTACATTCCGCTTGCAAGAATGCAAAGAATTACTATGCTTGCCATGACAATATCAAGTTTTAAAATTTGACTTCCATAATTGATAAGATAACCAAGACCGGCACGGCTTGACAGATATTCACCCATTATTGTGCCCACCCAACTCATTCCGACATTGATTTTAAGTGCAGTTGCAAATTCTGGCAGGGCATTTGGAATGACTAGTTTGAATAATATCTGATATTTCTTTGCATGCATTGATTTCATAAGCAATATTTTATCATTGTCACATGAAATGAAAGCGTTGAGCATTGAAATAGTGGTGATAATTACGCAAATGAGTATACACATTACAATTGTAGCGCCAGTGCCAGAGCCTACCCAGAAAATTATCATTGGGCCAAGTGCTATTTTAGGCAGTGAGTTGAGTATGATCAGATAAGGCTCAAGCACCTTGCGAAGTCGTTCGCTCCACCAAAGCAAAACGGCAATTAAAAAACCGAGGGCTGTTGCCAAGATGAAACCGATTACTGTTTCATAAAGTGATGTCCAAATGTGCAACCATAGATTGCCTGTTTGAAAAAGCTCAACAATTGTCACAGCAATGCGGGAAGGGCTTGAGAAGAAGAAGGGGTCTATTACTTTTGTTTGGGCAAGAAGTTCCCAAATTCCTAAAAAAGCGATAAGCACGGCAATTTGTAAGAAAATTACCAAAATTTTATCATTTCGCAGGTGTTTTAGATATTGTTTTCTTGCCTTTGAGTAATTTATCGTTTTTTTCTTCATTAGATGAGATTTCTCCAAATCATTTCAAAGTAATTGCCAAAATCTTTATCCTCGCGCTTTTTAAGTGGTGTCTCTTGTGGAAAGGCAAGGTTGACTTCTTCCTTTACAGAGGCTGGACGCTTTGATAGTATGATGATTTTATCAGACATGCTGAGGGCTTCTGAAATGTCGTGTGTAACAAGTAAAGCGGTCTTTTGTTCTGATTTTATGATGTCATAGACATCGTCGCATACTTTAAGTCTTGTTTGAAAGTCGAGTGCTGAGAAGGGCTCGTCAAGAAGAAGTAGAGCAGGCTCGAGCACAAGTGTTCTTATCAAGGCAACGCGTTGTCGCATGCCACCGCTAAGCTGGCGAGGCTTTTTGTTTTTGAAGCTGTAAAGGTCATATTTCTTTAACAATTCTTCCGCCATTGAAAGCTTTTTCTCATCTTTTTTCATCTTTTGAAGTTCTAAGCCAAGAATTATGTTTTGCCAAATCGTCCGCCATTCAAAAAGGTGGTCGCGTTGGAACATATAACCTATTCGGTTGTCGTTTTTCTCGATTGGTTTATCGTCTAAAAGAATTTCACCGCTTGAAGGAGTAAGCAGCCCTGCGGTAAGGGAAAGTATTGTTGTTTTACCGCAGCCGCTTGGCCCAACAAGAGAAGTGAAAGATTTGTCTTCTACAATGAAGTTGACGCCACTGAGTGCATTGACTTCATTTTCTTTCGTTTGATAGAAGTAGTTTACATTTTTAAATTCGAGTAATTTTTTCATTTGTATGACCTCTACAATATCAGTTTAGCAAGTGGGAATATAATTGTTACAAATTTTGAAAAGATTTTTTTAAATTTTTTTTGCTGTATGAAAAATGTGAAAGTATGTTATTTAACTCTTATAATAATTAAATATAATATTATATAATTTTAGATAATTTAATAAAAATTCATTAAAAAACAGTAAAAAAGGCTTTTAAAAACCAATTTTTTATATATTTTTCTTAAATTTGATAAAATCCAAACTTTTTTTAAATTTTTGTCAGTCAACATTGAAGTTGGGCTTTTGGGGCGTTTATAATATGGTCGTTAGCTAATAAAAGGAAGGGAGAGCGAGTGGAAGAGCAGGATAAGATTAAGAAGGCTCTTATGAAAAAAGCTCTTGGATATAATGCTGATGAGGTCATTGAAGAATACATAATTGATGATGAAGGCAGAGCTCAGCTTTCAAAAAAGAAGGTCACCAAAAAGCATTATTGTCCTGACATATCTGCAGTGAAAGTGCTGCTTGAGCGTTATTATAAGACCTATGAAGATGAAGTTAAGTTGATGACAGATGAGGCTCTTCTTGATGAGCAACAGAGGTTGCAAAATTTATTGAAGGGGGAGGAAAATGGAGATTGAAAAGTGTAATCACATGACCAAGTGTGATTTTTTTGGTTGCAAAAATTTGGCTAAATATAGTTTTTCAACCAAAGGAATTATCAGACGAAATCTTTGCTTTTGTGAAGATTGTTTGAAGGGCATGTATGAGGCTGTGGCAAAGATGCAGACGCCGAAGGGTATTAAAAGCCCTTTTAAATTGAATAAAAGGTTGGGAAAAAATGATGAATAGTGAAGAATCAAAGGTTGTCAAAGAGGTGATTGACGATTTTAAAAATCGTGCAAATATGAGAAAAAACTTTGACCTTATTTGGCAGATAAACATGAATTTTTTGATGGGAAATCAATTTTGCAATGTGGGTTATGGTGGACATCTTGAAGAGACTGACAGGCAGTTCTTTTGGCAAGAGAGGGAGGTGTTCAACCATATTGCACCGATATTTGACATCAGATTTGCAAAGTTATCAAAAATTAAGCCAGGGATAAATATTATTCCTGCGACTAGTGATGAGCGAGACAAAGAGACTGCAAAGGTTTCAAAGAAAATTTACAATTCTGTAAAAAATAAACTTGCACTTGAAAGTAAGATAAATCAGGCTATCAAGTGGTCTGAAGTTTGCGGAACAGTTTTTTACAAGGTTGGCTGGAATGCTGCTTCAGGGCAGGTGGTTGCTGTCGATGAAAATGGAAACGATATTCGCAGCGGAGAAATTGACTTTTCTGTTGTCAGTCCTTTTGAGATATATCCAGACTCTGCTGTATGCGAAAGCTTGGATGAATGTCAAAGTATCATTCATGCCAAAGCATTTTCGACTGCACAAATTAAAAATATGTATGGCGTGTCGGTCAAGGGCGAAAAGGTGAATACTTATGCTCTTGATAATGTAAGCACTGGTGTTGGTGGGCTTGGTTTTAATGGCACAGTGCCGAAGATGATTGAAAATGTCAAAGAAGACAGTGCTGTAGTCATTGAAAGATATATAAAGCCAAATTCAACATATGTTAATGGAAGGCTTACCATTGTTGCAGGTGATAAGCTGGTTTATGATGGCGAGCTTCCATATATTTTTGATGATGGCAAGCGCGGCTTTCCATTTGTAAGACAGACAAGCATTGCTGAGCCTGGATGCTTCTGGGGAACAAGTGTTATTGAAAGACTTATCCCTGTTCAGCGTGCTTACAATGCAGTGAAAAATCGCAAGCATGAATTTATCAATCGTCTTTCTTTAGGTGTTTTAAGTGTAGAAGACGGGTCTGTCGACCTTGACAATCTTGAAGATGAGGGGCTATGTCCAGGAAAAGTGCTTGTTTATAGGCAGGGTGCTTGTGAGCCTAAATATCTTGAAGCCGAGACTTTGCCAAACGGCATTGAAAAGGAAGAAGAAAATTTACTTGAAGAATTTAAGACAATTAGTGGAGTGAGTGATCTGTTGAGCGGAAGCAAAATTTCCTCGCAGATGAGTGGTGTTGCACTTGAGCTTTTGATTTCGCAGGATGAAACTAGGCTTAATGCTTCAGTAGAAAGCATAAATACAGCAAACAAAATAATTGCAAAGAAGATTTTGCAACTTTATAAGCAGTTTGCGGCTATTCCACGCCTTGCAAAAGTAATTGGCGAAAATGGAAAAATTGAGATGTTTTATTTTAATTCTGGCGACATAACAAGCGACGATATTGAAATTGAAAATCAAAGCGATGGCTTGCAAACTATCTCTCAAAGGAGGGAAATGATTTTGTCTCTTCTTAATAATGGGGTGCTTAATGATGAGAAAGATGGAATTTCAAACAGAATGAAATGCAAGATTTTGGATATGCTTGGCATGGGAATTTGGGAGAATGCTCAAGACATCAATGAGTTGCACATCAAGAAAGCAGGCAATGAAAACTTGAAATTATTGAAAGGTGAAGAGGTCAAGGTCAGCGAAATTGACAGTCACCAGCTACACATAAATGAACATATTGCCTTTATGCTTGGAGAAGATTTTGAAAATGCTTGCAAGAATGATGATAAGCTTGAAAAGGCATATTTAAATCATATTGAACAACATAAAAAACTTAATAAAGTGGAGGAATAAAATATATGGAAGAAACAAGAGAACAACCGATCATAATGCCAGCAACCGCTTTAAACGCAGCAGATGAGAAAAGTGCTATGAGCGAGGTCGGCTCTCAGGACATGAATATGGGAAAGTTTAAAAGCGTGCAAGCGTTGATGGACGCATACAACAACTTGCAAGCTGAGTTTACCAAAAAATGTCAAAAACTGAGTCAGTTACAAAAAGATAAAACGAATAGTGCGCTGTCTGACTTAGACCTGCAAGAAATAGCTGATTTTGAGAATAATTTAACGAAAAATGATGTAAAACAGCTTAAAAATGAAGAAAAAACCGATTATACTACAGAAAATGGTGAAATTATAGAGAAAAATGAAAAAGAAACAGAGGAAGCCATTTCAATCAATTCAACTGAAAAAGTTGAGTTTCAGTCAGCGGAAGGCTTAAATAAAGATGCTTCAGTTGAGAATGCAGGTCAGCAGCAGCTTGATAAGTTCCTTGAAAGTAACTTTGATGCAAAGTTGTACGAGGAGGAAATAAAAAAGAGATTTCCTGCTTGCAAAGAAAAATGTTCCGATCCATATCAGGTCGCATGGGCGGAAGTCCTTCTCTCTTCTTTAAAAGAGGGGGATAAACTAAGTGACCCTTTAATCAATCAATATGTTTTATCTGATGAGCGTGTAAAGAATAAGATTATCGAAGATTATCTTAAGGCTTTAAATGCTTCAAAACCACCAATCATCATGTCTTCACAAAGCGGTGAAAGGCTGTCAGGAGTAAGTCCTGACAGTCCTAAAACGCTTGCTGATGCAAAAGTGATTATGGATAAGATGTTTAGCTGAATTTATTAAATATTCTTAAAATTCAGCAAAATAACATTAAAAAATAATAAAAAATGCAAAAATATTGTCATTTTTCTGTAATTTTATTTAATTTTACTTTTAAAGCATATTGACCTAAGTTATTTAAAAATCATTACGGAGGTAAAAAATGGTAACTTTACAAACAGCTGAAAGTGCTTTGAAAAATGTTTATCTTGGCGTAGTTGCAAATCAACTCAATGTCAATGCAAATCCACTTTTGGCAAAAATTAAAAAATCAACTAAAGATGTTTGGGGCAAAGAGGTAAGAAAGCTTGCTCCATTTGGCATCAATGGCGGCATTGGTGCAGGCAGCGAAACTGACGCCCTTCCAAATGCTTCAGGAAATGGCTATGTTCAATTCGTCGCTGACCTTAAAAACCTTTATGGAAAAATTGAAATTTCTGACAAAGCTGTAAGAGCTTCAGCAAACAATGTTGGCGCTTTTGTAAACCTTCTTGCTGATGAAATGGAAGGACTTGTTAAGGCAAGCTCATTCAACCTTGGCAGAATGCTTTATGGAAATGGAAGCGGATTGCTTGCTATCGTGCTTTCAGTTGATGGAAAGGTTGTTAAATGCAACAAAGTCAACAACTTAATTGAAGGTATGCTTGTTGATGTATACACTGGCGTAAACAAGACCAGTGCTGCACCTATCAAAATCACCTATGTTGACAGAGTAAACAAAACTTTCACATATTCTTCAGCTGCCACTGTCACAATTAAGGCAAATGATTCACTTTATGTGCAAGGCTCAAAAGATTTTGAAATTTCTGGTCTTGGAAAGATTTTTGACAACAATGCTTCAAGCATATATGGCGTAAGCAAAAGTGAATATCCATGGCTTAAAGCTTATGTTTCATCAACTGAAACTGAAATTTCAGACATTTTAATTCAACAGGCTATTGATTTCCTTGACATGAACACTGATTCAAAAATCAACTTTATTTCATGTTCAAGTGCAGTAAGAAGAGCATATCAAGAATATCTTGGCGCTTACAGACGCAACATTGAAATTGCTGAGCTTGAAGGCGGTTTCAAAACAATAAGTCACAATGGCATTCCTGTTGTTGCTGACAGATTTGTTGATGATGACACTATGTATTTATTGAATACAAATGATTTCACTCTTCACCAGCTTTGTGACTGGCAATGGCTTGAAGGTGAAGACGGAAGAATTTTAAAACAAATTCAAGGCTATCCAACTTACAGTGCAACACTTGTAAAATACGCTGAGCTCATCTGCGATAAGCCATGTGGACAAGCTAAGATTTCTGGGATTAAATCAACTGTTACAAATCCATTTGCAACAAAGGTCGAAGTAAATCAACCAGCGAGCAACTAATAAAGATTTATGAAAATATGGGCAAAAAACACAAAAAATGAAGGTTTTTTGCCTTTTTTCATAATATTATTGATATTTTTTCATTTTGGAGGTGTTTATGAGAAGACTTTTAAAGCTTGAAAGTGATGTATTTTTTATCACTGAAAGGCTTAAGGAAATTGACCAAAGTTATGAAGTTTATTACAATCTTGATACTTTAAGTTTTGAGATTCATTCGTCATTGCAATCTCATAACAGTTATTGTTTTAAGGTGCCTTATGATTGTCTTGACGAGCGCACTCTTTTTTATGCGCTTAAGACTCGAAGTGAAAACCGAGATTTGCTTATTAAGGAAATTGAGAAAAACAACCAAGATATATATGAAAAGAATATCAAAAATCAAGTTAGCTTACTAAAGGAGGCCTTATGTTAGTAAAAAATATTATTTTAAAAGTGTGTGACTTTATTGAAAATGCAGAGCTTGCAAGAGCTATTGAAGAGGGCGATGTTTTGACAACTGAGCAACAAGAGCTTCAAGATAAGCTTGTGAAATGTTTCAACCTTGTTTTAAATGAAATTGCAAGCGAATATCTGCCAATGGTGAAAGTGGAAAAGGTTAAGGCAAAGGGGGATATGATTGAGTTTTCAAAGCTTAATTTAAGACCTTGCGATATTGTTTATGTAAAAGACAGTCTTGGCGGAAATGTTCAATTTAGAGTTTTTGACCAATTTTTGCTTATTGACAAGCATGACTGTGAAGTTGAGGTTTGTTATAACGCCTATCCAAACGACCTTAGTTTTTATCAAGAAATTGATACCAAATTATCTGAAAGGGTTTATGCTTATGGCATTGTAAGAGAATATTATTTCATTCAAACCTTATATGAAGATGCTAAAGTGTGGGATGAACGCTTTAAGAATGCTCTTGCCGCTGCTGACCGCAAAAAAGGAGAGACGGTACTGCCGCGCAGGAGGTGGATTTAATGTTTTATAAAAAGACACTAACTGTCAAGAAAGGTGAGGAAAAAGAGTTTGAGTTTGACATGTTTGCTTATACTCAAAATCTTGTAGATGACCAAACCCAGCTTAAAGTGGGGCAGCCACGGAAGGTTTATAACTTTATTTCGGCTGATGGCACATTAAAGGCTGGATATGGTTTTAAAAGGCTGTCAATGCCGATTTCAACTCAAAATATAGACGACGAAAGAGAAATCACTGTTAGGGGCGATGAAGTTAAAACACTTTGGAAGCTTAAATGGTATGACAAAGCGGATGACATCAACAATTATTATCTTTTTTATTTCAATGATGAAGGTAATGCTTGTTATGACAACTTATTCAAAAATCGATTGACGACGATGATTATTCCGACGAGTTATACCTCAACCCCTTACGCCACTTACTATCGCAAAAATATGCAGGATGCTTTAATGCTTTCTGGAGAAGGCGGAAATCTTATGGTGGTGACTGGCAGCACAATAGAGACCAGTCAAAATGCGCCTAGAATAATTTCAAGTTGCAGCCATTATGGGAAATTATTTGCCATAACAGCTGACGCTAGAGGCACGCTTGTTTACAATGAAAACCCTGATATTTTGACTTGGGAAGATGAAAAGACAAAAGACTTAGATTTTGGGGATCCACGCGGTGATCTCAATAAAATCATATCGTTTAATGACTACCTCTATTTATTTCGAGACTTTGGCATAACTAGGCTTTCGCAATATGGCAAGGATGAGATGTTTGAAATCAGCCATATTTATCAGTCGGATTGTTATATTTATCCAAATACTATTGCCGAAACAGGTGACAAAATTTACTTTTTGGAAGGCGGAAAATTGTGTGTTTTCAATGGCACTTCTATTAAAACGATTGAAATTGACTGTCTAAAGATATTGGAAGGTTGCGACAATCGTTTTGCTTATGGTGAATGTTATGATGGGAAATATTATCTTGCCTGTCGAGGAAACTTTGACGATGGTGAAAGTGTGGGCTGTGAAGGCAATCCGAGCGGATATAAAAATAATCTGCTTTTAGTTTATGACACAATAAATAACCATGTAGATATAATGAGAGGGATAGATATAAACCGACCACTTGCACTTACAAACAAATATAAATCAAAGCTTATTTCCTGCTTCTATAACCAAAATAAAGGGGAAATTGGCGAAATTACCACTGATGGCAAGCTTTTTGGACAAAAGATGAAAGCTTTGTGGGAAAGTGGAAAAACTGATTTTGGTTATAACGGAAAAATCAAAAGAATAAAATCCTTTTTGATTAAAAGTGAAGGTGACTGCAAAGTGACTTTTACAAGCGAGAGGGCTGAGAAAACTTTTGTAGTTAGGGGAAAAGATTATGTTCAAAAAGTGCGTGCAAATGTGCTTGGAAATCAGTTTGTTGTGAAGATTGAAAGTGATGAGGATGAAAGGGTTTATATCAGCAATTTTGTGTTGACGGTGAGCTGTGGTTAAATTTCAAAAACTTAGAAATCATATTGATTTGATTAAAAGAAGGGAATTTTTGGTCGAAGAATTTCTTACTAAACAGATGCTTCGAAGAAGCGGGAGGAAATAAATATGGATTTCTGGTCAGAACTTATCAAAATTGTCATCAGCAACGGCATCTTTGCTATGCTTTTTGTCTATCTTCTTTTCTATATCTTAAAAGACAGCGAAAAAAGGGAAAATGCCTATCGTAAAACAATTGACGAACTTGCCGAACATTTAAATTCAATTGAGGATGTTAAGCAGGAAGTGGCCGAGCTTAAAGATTATCTCGAAAGGAGAGAAAATGAATTTTAAATCTTATGGTTTTTGGACTGCACTTGCAGGGGCGGCAGCTATGCTTGCAGGTGCTCTTGGCAAGTATTTTGGGGTTACGGTAAATGGTGAGCTTGTCAGTGAAATTATCATGGCAATAGCTGGTGTGCTGGTCGCTTTGGGTGTTGTTTGTATGCCTAAAGGTGAACAGGAAGAGAATAAAAATAAAACCGAAATAAAAGAAGAAAAAGACGGTGATGGTGCTGAGAACACTGTCGAAAATGCTGTGAATGAGGTTAAAAAAGAGAATATCATTTTATCTGATGAAGGCATTTTAAAGGAAAATTCGGTTGATGATAAGAAAGATAAGGAATAATAAAATAGAATTTTCATGGATTTTAAAAGCTGTGGATATTTGAAAAACTGCTTAATTTATAAGCAAAAAACGCCCCCACGAAAGTAGGGGTGTTTTTTGCATGTTTCAAATCTTGGCCGCTTTTCTTTGATTTATGTTTACAGGAAGCATTTGGGAATGTTTGCTTAAGATGATTATAAAATTTTTAGTTTATAATCCTTGTTTAAAAAAGAGCCTTTTAATTTAAAGACTCTTTTAGTTTAAGTTTTAAGATTTTTTAAATCAAATTTGATTATTGTTTTAATTCAGCGTCCCAGATTGCAACTACACCTGTATAGAATTTATAGTTTTTGGTTGTGTTGCCTTTTTCTTTAAGCACTTTGTAGGTGATTTCAAGATAATCACTTCCATCACTTCCCGAGAATTTCTTAGGGTTGAGACGGCCAGTAATATAGGTAAATCTGTCAGCGTCGTTTCCAAGCTCTTGGTCAGTTGGCTCAACAATGTTATAGTATTTTCTTACATCAGTCATTCCAGTGAGAATAAGTGGGCTTTGTGAAACTTTTGGGTTATCACCATAGCCATTTATACCAACATCTGTCTTAAGAATGCCATTTCCAACATCAGGGTTGAACGCTTTTACTGGAAGAAGCTGTCCTTCGACTCCAGCAATTTCTTGACTAACAAGCAGGTCTTTTCCTTCCTCGGCTATGTTTGATACGCTGAGCATTGCTGTTCCATGAAATTCTGGAAGGTCAGCTTCAACGCCTTCAAAGGTCATTGAATAAGGGCCATCATATACTCGCATCTTCTTGCTGTCAACTACAAACATTTTGTCTGCGTCATGGTTGTAATAATTAAGCTCTACGATAATGTCAATGTATTTGTCCATGTTGTATACGCCTTCTTCTGTTCCGTCAAGGTCAGCGTCATACTTAATCGCAACATCCACTTCCATTATACCCATAGGCTTGTTGAGCATAAGCACCGCAGATTGATATTCAAGTGGTCTAAGCACATTCTCATCTGTCGCACTTGACCCAATAGGGAAGTTGTTGTCATCAATGATTTCAAACATATTCTTTGAGTATTCCATAATCTCAGAAGCCAAGAATCTGTCATCCACAGGCACCTTGATTCCGTCACTTTCTTCTCCAATTGATACATTTTCACAAACATTTTCAACAATTGTATCAACCGCTTTACTATAATCTCTGCCAAGGTCTGCAATTTTAGTGTCACCTTGTTGATTAAACTCAAAGCCAACTACTTCATTTTCAGCATTAAGAATTTCTGTAATTCCACCTGTTGAATAATCATAGAAGGTGTCATTTTTAATTGTGTCATCAATACCTATTACATTTGTCTTAATCCAGTTTTGAAGCTTGGTGATTTGTCTGTTGGTAAGTCCAACGAAAGACCCCATTTTTTTGAATAAAGCTTTAATATCTGCCAGTGCTGCATCCACAGTTGCATAAGCACCAATTCTTACAGTATAAGGTGATTCGTCGGTAGGTGAGTTTTTTGTTACACTTACCATTTGAGGCTCTAAGTCAAGTGCGTAACTGTAAATTACATATTCAAGAGCTTTTACAAAATCTGAATAATTTGTATAGTCATCTTCTGTACTTGTTCCTAAAAATAGATTTATATAATTTATATGATTTTCTGCCCAGTAAATTTCAGCATATATTATTTTCTCATTTGCTAATTCATTTATGCTTTGTGAAACTCCCGATACATACACAAAATTATTATAATTTTGCATGCCTGAATAAGAGGTTGTTTTATTTAAAGGCACTTCCATGGAATTATAATTTATGTCAAAAGACCATTTCCATTGTTGAGATTTGTCTGCGGCAATGATGTAATAAGGTGTAGAAAGATTTGTTGCTTCACCTCCAATAGTTTTTGTTTTTGTAACTTTTCCAATTGTATCTACTTTATATCTAATGCTGTCATATAAATAATAAATATAGTTATTGTAATAAGCTTCTTCTTTGAAATTGTCTAATATATCAGATACACTAGCATTTGGTAATGCATATAAATAAAATAAATCATTTAATATCCAATGGGCATATTGACCATAATAATCATTTGGCTTTCCTGCTTCTCCACTAGAGCCTTCATCATAGTCATAATTATCAGGGCGGTAGAGGACTTTTGTTCCATAAAGGTTGTTGGTTGCTTCAGTTTGACTTCCATTTCCACCACCGCTCCAGTCAAAATCATCATCACTATTGTCGGTATTTCCGCAACCTACAAAAAGAAGAGATATACAAATCATCATTACTACGGCAAAAATTCTGATTACTTTCTTTTTCATGCAAATCCCTCCTTATTTCTTAAGTTTATTGTACCCTTTTTGTGATAAAAAATCAACCATAATATACAATAAAATCAACAAAAACAAAAAAACGGCTAAATTGCCGTCTTTTTTATTTATTAAAGATACATTATTTCATCGTCACCCCAAGTCACTGCATATCTTGCAGGGCTTGCCATAGCTTTGCTTACAGTTTTTGTTGTTGCAGGGGTTTCAACTTCGATATCTTTCACTTCTTCACCAGAAATCTTTTCTTCAACTTTATCATAAACGCGATAATCGTTTTCATTGTTGAGTTTGCTTATATATTCAGCATCTGTTGAAGATGTTTTGATATTTACTTTTGCCTCTTGTACGCCTTTATCAGTTACTTCAATTACTGTAAATCTTCTAATTGTTCCTGAAAGTATAGGATCAGATGAAGAACCGCCATTATCAACAATATAGCGTCCAATTACTGTGCCATTTGTTTCAAATACTTTTTCGCACATTGCATCAGTAAGCTCTTGGCGTGCTGCTTGAATACTTGCATCATAATCAAATCTATAATTTCTAGAATAAGTGGCGTTTGATATTTTACCTTCAACAAAATCTTTTGCATTTACAGGTGTCTCAAATTCAACTTTCCCAATAACATGTGATACACCATTGGTTGAACGCTGGTAATTATAGGCATATTCAGCGCCAGTTATTTTACCATCTGCATTAGTTGTTATATACCATTTGCCATCTTTAACATTTGCCATATTATCAGCAAATGAAAGGTTGTTTTTTACAAGGTTTTCCTTGCAATTTGCATCTAAAGCATCGATAATTTGTTGTTTTGTGATTGTTTCAACTACTGGAGGGTCTACTTCACTTCCATCTTTGATATCTTCAAGCTCATACGCATTGTTGTAATACACTGTTCCGTCAACACTTGTCTTTGAAACTTCTTTGTAGTCTCTCAAATTATTTGGTCTAGAAAGATTTTTGATTAACCCTTCGTCAGTGCTGCTATTTCTTACATCAAATTGATGTACGGTATAGTTGTTGTCAATATTTTCAAGGTAGGTCATTCTCTCATAACCTGCTGTAGGACTTTCAGATTGATTGAAGAGTTTTATATCTGAAGAGGTTTCTAAAACTGCGTATACTGCATCTGCGACATCTTGTCTGTCGTGGTTTTCTTTTGCGTCAAACTCAAATATTGTTTGGGTGTTTACATTCTTTATTACATCAAATTCGTCGTTTGCAAGTTTTGACTGTGATGTGTAGTGCTCTACGATTTTACTGAATGTAAGATCTTCATCCATTGTCACGGTAGCAAGTTTAACGGCTCTTGTTGTTTCACCAGTTTTGAGGGTGTAAACAAAGTTTACTTGTTGAAGGCATTCTTGATCTTCGCTTGCAACAAGTGTGCATTTCTCGCTCTTAATGTCGTCGTCAATAGCAGAAATTGCTTCTGGGCGCACTAAATTTCCAATGAAGATATCAGCAATAGCTGCATTTTCTGTCAAAAAATTTGACATTTTGATGTTGTCTTCAACAATGATTGGTGGGTTTGGATCGATTGGTCCAGGTCCTGGTCCAGGAGGTGTAGGTCCTGGTTTGTTTTGATCTGTACATCCTGCGAATCCGAATGCTGCACCAAGGATTAAACCAAAGCCAACTGCGCTTGCAGTAACCTTCTTGCCAATACGATTCCAGAGAGAGCGTGGCTTACTGCTTTTAACAGTGCCTTTATTTTCATTATCTTTATTCATAAGATAAATCCTCCTTAAAAAGTTTTTCTGAAATTATTATAGCATAAAAAATATAATAAATCAATAGTAAACTTTAAAATAGTTTTTTAATTTTGAATTTTGGCGAAAAATGAAAAAAATTTAATCAAATTGGAAAAAGTGTTTGACAAAAAATGTTTTCAAAAGTTGAAAATAGAGGCTAAAAACTTGCCAAAGGGCTGCGAAAAATGTAGAATTAAAACATGATTGACGATAAGGAAGAGAAAAGTGTTCAAGAAAAACCGAAGATTGTTCATTTTAGATATTTTTTCTATCCTTTTTTGGCTTTTTTATTTGGTATAATTGTTGCAAGACGGCTATATATGGGTGATATTGAAATAGCAATCGTAACCAGCTTGGTGCTTATTGCAACTATAGTTATTTTCTCGCTTAGAAAAAGTTTTATTCCGCTTGCTGTTATGCTTTGCTTTTTCTTTGTAGGCAATGGTTTTTATTATCTTGGCAGCTTGTCTTTTAATGTAAAAGATTATCGTCAAGATGTCGTTGTGGTGGGCAGAATAACTGATGACATTGACAAAAATAATTATGGCTATACAGTTTTACTTGATGATGTTGTGGTCAATGGTGAAAATGAACACAAAATCAATTTATATATCCAAAATTGTTATCAGCGCCCAAAGCCTGGCACAATTATCACTTTTGAGGGAAGAATTTCAAAAGTCAAGCCTTTCACTTTAAAAAGTTTTAACTCGTCTGATTATAGAAGTGGTGCAAGATATTCTGCAACAGTCAAAAATTCTGATTTGACTATGCTTGATGAAGGCTTTTGCAAGCTGGATGAAAAGGTGAGGGTGTCTGTCAAAAATTTGCTTCAAAAGCACATGAGTAAGGACAGTGCGGCAGTGGCTTATGCAATATTGTTTGGAGATAAAAATGATGTTGACCCAGCAATAACGAATACATATAAAAATTCGGGTATCATTCATATTTTGACGGTCAGTGGTCTGCATGTGGGCTTTTTGGTAGCACTGTTTTACAAACTTCTAAACAAATTTAGGGTCAACAGATATGTCGTGCCAGTGCTTGTGGCTGCTTTTATATTGTTTTATGCCTATCTTTGTGGCTTCACGCCTTCCGTTTTGAGAGCGGGAATTATGGCAATAATTTTAATGCTTGCAAAAACATTCTATCGAAGTTATGACCCATTGAATAGCTTAGGCATTGCAGGTTTTATAATTTGTTTTATCAAACCACTTTCAGCACTCGATATTGGCTTTTTAATGTCATTCTTTTGCGTATTTTCTTTGATAACCATTATGCCAGTAATATCAAACTTTCTCAAGCGGTTTATTCCTAAAAAATTGGCAGACCTCATTGCAGTTTCGCTTGCCGCTCAACTTGGCATTCTGCCATTTCTTGCTTACTTTGGCTCGCAAGTGCACCTGCTGGCCTTTGTCGCAAACCTTATAATAATTCCAATCTTAAGTGTGCTTTATCCATATTTGTTTGTTGTTTCAATGCTTGGAACATTTATGCCCTTTCTTGGATACCTGCTTGTGCCAGCTGATTATGTATTCCAATTTATTTATATGGTTGCACGCTTCTTTGAATGGTCTCATCTGACTGTGCCAGTTTCGGCAGACTTTCTCGGCGTTTTTATCTTGCTTTTTGCCTGCATATTCGCCGCAAGTGGATATTTTATGAAACCAGCTTTTAAAAAGTTTGCACTGGTGGCGGCAGTTTCACTTGTCATGACCTTCGCACTGGGTTTTTATCAAATTCCAACCCTTTCAAAGTCGAATGTTGCTTTCATAAGCTCTGGCTCAAACCAAGCAATCGTGCTTACAAACTCAAAACGCGAAAAATTGGTGGTTGGCTATGATTACCTGCTTTCAAGATATCAACGCAATTATATGACGGGAAGTTTTAACGCCTATCTAGCACTTGATGGCAATATGAGCGGATATTATGCTGAAAAGTTGTATTTACTTGGCTGCAATAAGTTTGTGGCAAACAAAAATATAGGGGATGACAAAGCAACCCTTATTGATACAAACCATTTCGTTGGCGTGGGCAATTTCTCAGTATGCTATGCCGAAGAAGATGGAAAAATAATCGGCGTTTTTATAATTCTTGACCAAACCTGCATTTTTGTTGCCAATGGTAAAAATATGGTATATAATAGTGAAAACTGCAAAAGCTTTGAAACTTATAAGCCAAATATAGTTTTTGCTGGCAATAATGCGGTTGAATTTGAAAACAAAAACTATACTCTCGTCACTTTGAATAGAGAATATGGCGGTGACTATAACTTTAATGATGACGGAAATATGCTGTTCAAACTTGGTGGCGGCAAAATATCGGTAAGGGGGCTGGATTGAAAAGACTTAAAACTTTACTAAAAGAAAAAATTGACAATTGCTTTCTCTTTGAAGGGGAAGATTATGAGCTTTATACTCGCGGCTGTTCCATGCTTTTGCGTGCATGCGGTCTGACTTTTGAAGACTTTAATCTTGTCAAGTTTGATGACGAAAACTACTCAATGAAAGCTGTTGTTGATGCTTGCGAAATTATGCCTATGGGCTCGCCTTACAGGGTGATAATTCTTAAAAATATCGAAAAAGTAAGCGAAAATGATAAAAAATTACTGCAAAATTACCTAAAATCACCACTTTCAACCACAATTTTGATTATTCTTGATTTTTATAACAAGTTTTCAAGCATAAAAAATGAAGCAACATTTGTTGATTGCAGCCGCTTTGATAAAGCAACTTTGTCTTCTGTCGTAGTCAGCGAGCTTGCAAAGAAAAACAAGAAAATCAGCGGTGAAGCCCTTGATACTCTCATCGATTATTGCAATGGCTATCTCACAAGAATTGTTTGCCAACTTGATAAACTTATCTATTTTGACCTTGATGACAGTTTGATAACAAAAAAACTTATCGACACAATGGTTACGCCAGACAGCGAAATTGTGGTGTTTGAGCTTACTGAGGCACTTGGTCAAAGAAAGGCCGATAAAGCACTTAAAATTTTGGAAGAATTAAAAAAAGAACAGGGCATTTTGGCGCTGATTATAAATCATTTCAGAAGGTTGTTTTTTATTTCAATATCTGATCTGCCTGATAAAGAGCTTGCCTCTCTTTTGGGCGTAAAAGACTTTGCCATTTCAAAACAAAAAGCTCAAGTCAAAAACTTTTCTAAGATGCAACTTAAAAAGATTTATGCTCTTCTTGAAGAGGTGGATTTTTCGATAAAAAGTGGGGCAATGCTTCAAGAAAATGCACTTTATTTTCTTGCCCTTTCAATTCTATATATTTGATGAAATTTAATAAAAATTAAGAAAAAACAGCAAATTTTTGCACAAAAGACCCTTTTTGACTGCAATTTTGCTGTTTTTTTTATTTTATTGAATAAAAATTGATATAAATTTTTTACACTTCGGTAAAATTGAATTTTTTATTTTTAAAGTATTTTAAAATAAATTGTCTCGATTTTGAGAAATTGAAAAATTTTAAATTTTTCTATATTATAATTTAGAAAAGGAGGTGAAACATGTTAGACTTAATCAACTACATTGCGGAAGAATTTGAAATGCACGATCTTAGTAAAGAAGGCAAGAAACTTGATAAAATTGATAATGATGAATTTGTAAAACTTGCAAAGAAAAAATTAAGTTTTGAAGAATATCAACTTTTTGATAAACATGAGCTTGATGTGTCAAAATATTGGTTTGTGCGTCAAAGAAAACTTATTGAGTTTACTATAAATTTTATTAAATCAATCAATAATTAAAAATAGAGGGGATGTCGAAAGACATTTCTTTTTTTATTGAAACAAAGCGCTCGCACGCTCGCCCACAGCGTTGCCGTGGTCTTGTACGCTCGCTTATTGATAGCACGGGCGTTATTTATATAGCCAAGTTAAATTTGATAGTAGATTGGTATTTAAAGCTGTTTAATCAAATTTTTAAAAAAGATATCATTAATCTCAGAGTTTTTTCAAAGATACTTTTTAATGGTTTCTATATTTTAATGATATCTGTTTTTCAAAATTGTCTTTTTTGAAATTTCTATTTTGAAACAGTAACGTTTTTTTATTTCATCCGCTTTATGATTGTTTTTTGTTTGAGAGGAGTTTAGGCGGAGTTATGGGAGGCTGGGGTTTTCGAGGAGCGAGCGTGTGAGGTCGCGGCAACGCTGCGGCGAGCGTGCGAGCGTATGGCGGAGCGAAGCGGAGCTGAAAATAAACTTTTTAAAATGTAAATAAAATATAAATTCTTTTAACAAATTATTTAATCAATAAAGTTTTTATTCTAAAAAAGTTTTATAAATAAGTAAAGCAAACAAAAATGTAATCAACAATCTTTATAATCAATAAAACCTTTTATCAACAAATCCTTTATTTGATAAGTAGATAATTGAAAAGTTTTTTAGTTTATATTCAAATAAAGTTTTTAAATCAACATAGTCTAAACCATAATCTATAAAGCAAAGATGATAAGAAAAGCCAATAGTAAAAAATAACCAAAAAGTAACATTATTAAAAAGATTTTGATAATAAAAACAAAATGATTAAAAATTTTAAAACTTATCTTAATAATAATTTTTGTAATGCTTCATTTAAGAAATGATTGAAATTAGGTTAAGGCGGCTAAATTAAGGTAATAATTTTATTTATATATAGTTGGGGTCTGTAAAAGATAAAGTTGGGCAAAGAAAAATTATTTGGCAAAAGAGAATTATTTAATTGTCTTTTAATATCTTTTATGCTATATTGTCAAAAGAGGAGAAATTTATGATTAAGCCGATTGTTGCAGTCGTTGGCAGGCCAAATGTTGGCAAAAGCACATTTTTTAATAAAATTTGCGGCAAAAGAATAAGTATAGTTGACGATACCCCTGGTGTGACTAGGGATAGAATTTATGCTGACGCAAATTGGGCTGGTCATGAATTTACGCTTATTGACACTGGTGGAATTGACAGTGGCAGTGATGACCTTTTTCAAAATGACATCAAAAAGCAGGCATTATTTGCAGCAGAAGAGGCTGATGTAATTGTTTTAATTGTTGACGGTCGTGTTGGAGTGACTACGAATGATGAAGAGGTGGCTTCAATTCTTCTTAGATATAAAACGCCGATTGTTTTAGTAGTAAACAAGCTTGACAATTTTGAGGTTGAAAAGACTTATGAGTTTTACAGTCTTGGGTTGGGTGACCCATATCCGCTTTCTGTTCATCAGAGCAAGGGTATTGGTGATGTGCTTGATGCCATTGTAAAGAATTTTAAAGATAAAAAACCGCTTGATGATGGTGGTGCGACAAAGATTGCAATTGTTGGAAGGCCAAATGTTGGCAAAAGCAGTCTTGTTAATCGTCTTATTGGCAGTGATAGGGTGGTTGTAAGTGACATTGAGGGCACAACTCGAGATGCAGTGCTTGTTCCATTTAAATACAACAAGCAAGATTATGCGCTTGTTGACACTGCTGGACTGAGGCGTCAGCGTTCGGTTGAAAGGGAGAGCATTGAGGGATATTCTGTGCTTAGAACAATGTCGGCTATTGACGAGGCGGATGTTGCGATTATAGTCATTGACGGAAGCAAAGAAAAGGTTACAGAGCAGGATGTGCGAATTGCTGGTTATGTTGACGAGGCTGGAAAGCCAAGTGTTATTGTAGTTAACAAATGGGATATTAAGTCAAAAAGCAAGGAAGAATATGTCAAAATGCTTCAAAATGAGCTTGCATTTATGAGTTATTTCAAAGTCATTTTTGTTTCGGCGCTTACTGGGTCAAGCATTGGGCAGGTTATGGAGAATGTTGAGCGTGTTTTTGCAAATGCGTCAACTCGCATTACCACTGGTACACTGAACGACCTTTTACATGACGCGATACTCAATTTTGAGCCACCTGCACATAATGGGGCGAGAGTAAAGATAAGATATATTACGCAGGCATCGACAAATCCGCCAACCTTTGTGCTTTTTGTTAATAATGCGAAGCTTATCAATTTTTCATATAAGAGATATCTTGAAAATCGTTTTAGAGAGCGAATTGATTTTTCTGGCACGCCTGTGCGATTTATTATTAAAGGAAAGGGGGAAGAGTAATGTTTGTTGATGTTATGCTGCTTATAGTTGCTGGCATTGTTGGCTATTTCATTGGCACTATCAATTTCTCCAAAATCATTGCTTGGCATGCAAGAAAGAAAGACATTACCAAGCTTGGCAGCAAAAATCCTGGTGCGATGAACATGCTGCGTTCGTTTGGTGTTGGGCTTGCCTTTCTGACTTTTATTGCAGAAGTTGTCAAAGCTGGTCTTGTTTGTCTTTGTTTTAAGCTTTTATATCAACATTTTGGAATTTGGGGCGGAGGCGACTTTGTTTATTATCTTGTTGGTTTCTGCCTTATGATTGGCTATAACTTCCCTGTTTGGAGCAAGTTTAAGGGGGGCAAAGGTGTTGCTTGTTTTTCAGGTATTTTCATTTTCTCACCTATTTGGTATGTAAGTCTTGGCTGGTTTGTTGTTTGCTTCATTCTGTTTATTCTTATTGATATAGGCTCGGTGATTTCTTTCACCTATACTGGCGGGCTGACTATTGCGACAACTGTGTTTACTTGGCTGACAGGCACTTCGGTTTGGGTTTCAAGTTATATAACCGTTATTGTTTGGGCGCTTTTCATTCTTACGCTTATAAGGCACAAGGCCAACATTAAAAGGCTTATTGCCGGCACTGAGAATAAGGTGGGCTTTAAAAGTAAGCTTAAAAAGGTGTTCTGTCACAATAAGGGAGAGCAAATTATTGATGAAGCCGAAGTGAACAATGAAAATGAGGCAGAGATTGTAATTGTAGAACAAAATGATTATCAAAATGCTGCCGAAAATGTTGAGACTGGGGCTGAGTTTAATGAAACAGTCTTTGAGGGTAGTGAAACTGAAGCTGGCGAAAGTGAAAAAGCTCAAGTAGAAGAAAAAGAGCCAGAACAATCTCACACAGCAAATGAAGATAAAAATAATTGAAATTAAACAAAAATTAAGTCCGCTTTTATAGTGGGCTTTTTTAATTTTAAATCATAGTTAAATGTGCTTTTTAAATTCAAAATAAGTTAAAAGAGGTTTTTTATTTTAAAACATAGTTTGTAGAGCTTTTAAATTTCAAATCACAATTTAAAGTGAGTTTTTTAATTTAAATTTTAAAGACTTATTTTTGTTTCCGCTAAGGTGGCAAAAGGTGGAAGAAAATGCAGTTGATTTGAGGTCTTAATTGAGTAATTTTGTCTATGCATTGCAAGGCTGGAAAAAATCTTTTTGAGATTTGTTCTATTTGCCAAAATGTTTACATAATTTATCTTGTCGCATGGAGGATAAAATGGAAAAATATGAAATCTATGAAGATATTAAGACGCGTACAAACGGCGATATATATATTGGTGTAGTAGGACCTGTCAGAGTGGGCAAGTCTACCTTTATTACAGAATTTATGAAAAAGCTGGTTGTGCCTAATATCGAGGAAAAGAATAACAAAAAGCGTACAGTTGACGAGCTTCCTCAGTCAGCTGACGGCAAGACGATTATGACAACTCAGCCGCACTTTGTACCAAATGAAGCGGTGAAAATCAAGGTTGCGAATGTTGAAATGAAAGTGCGCATGATTGACTGCGTGGGCTATGTTGTCAGTGGAGTTATGGGGCATACCGAGGATGATAAGCCAAGACTTGTCAAAACACCTTGGTCAGAAGAAGAGCTTCCTTTTGAAGAAGCTGCTGAGCTGGGCACCGACAAAGTTATCAATGAACACTCAACCATTGGTGTTGTTGTGACAACTGACGGCTCTGTCACTGACATTCCAAGAAACAGTTATGTGGAAGCGGAAGAAAGGGTTATTGCTCAGATGAAAGCAAGTGGAAAACCTTTTGTTGTAGTTTTAAACTGCAAAAATCCAAATTCAAATGAGGCGAAGAAATTATCAACTGCTCTTGGTCAAAAATATGATGTGCCAGTTGTTGCTATGAACGCCCTTGAAATGAAGGAAGAGGATGTTGATAAGGTCATTGAAGGCGTTTTGATGGAATTTCCTGTGACTTCTGTCAAGGTGACTATGCCAGAGTGGCTTAGAGCTTTGGACTTTGAAAGTGAAATCATCAGTGAAATTGCAAGCGAAATGAAAAAGCTCAGTGCAAATCTTAATAAATTGAGTGATGCTGACAAAAATCAGATTGCTTTTGCAGAAAGTGCTTCTTTTGAGCCAATTACTGTGTCAAAAATTGAAGCGGGAAATGGAACAGTTACTTTCAGCGTAATTCCAAAAGACGGATTATTCTATCAAGTCCTTTCAAAAGAGTGCGGATATGAAATCGTTGACGACTTCCAGCTTGTAAGTTATATCAAAGAGCTTGCAGTGGCTAAGGTTGAATATGACAAGTTTAAAGGTGCACTAGAAGAGGTTAAGCAAACTGGTTATGGCATCGTTGAGCCAAGGCGCGAGGATATGGAGTTGGGTGAGCCAGAAATTATCAAGCAGGGCAATCGTTATGGTGTAAAAATCAAGGCGTCAGCACCAAGCTTGCATATTATGAGAGTTGATGTTGAAACAGAGGTGACTCCAATTGTTGGAAATGAAGACCAAAGTCAAGACCTTGCAAAAAATCTGGTTGAGCAATTTGAAGCTGATCCTCAATCTATTTGGGATACAAATATCTTAGGCAAAAGCCTTTACAGTCTGGTTGGTGACAGCATAAATTCTAAAATTGTGCTTATGCCAGTTGAGGCACAACGCAAAATGAGAAAGACACTTTCGCGAATTGTAAACGAAGGAAAGGGTGGAGTGCTTTGCATCTTGCTTTAATAAATTAAGACATATTCAAATTAAAAGAGGCTTTAATAAAATAAAGCTTCTTTTTATAATAATATATTGTAGGCATATTGACTTTTGCTTTTCTATATGATAATATTCATATATAAGGAGAATATAAATGGATTTTGAAAAACTTATTGAAACAAAAGCGAAAGAGATATTAGATCAAGATGATTATTATCAACATTGCCTAATAGATAAAGAAGGTTTTAATAGTGTAATGGAAAAATATCAAAAAGAATTTAAAGAAGGTTTTCATGGAAATGATATCCTTAGAGAACAATATGGATTTATGCATTATGCGGATATTCTTACCTTCAAAATAAAAAAATACCCAGCCGAGAAAGAATGGCTTGAAAAGAAGATGGCAAAAGCAATTTTTGGAAAGAAAAGACTCGCTGAAAAACTTAAAGATTTAGAAGAAAAGAATGAGTATGCAGACAAAATTATCATGCTTAGAAAAAACGCTGAAATTGCAGAACAAAATTATGAGATAAGAGGTCTAAACAAAAAGATTGAAGATCATGAGAAAGAAGCTGTAAGAATAGTTTTGATTGATAATCGCAATGTGGAAGTTGTTGAAGATGCTTTCATGTATTCAATCAGAAAAGATGGTTGCACAAATAGGGGAAGATATAGTAAAGGTTTGGTTTCTTATGCCTATGATATGATTGACGACGAAGTTCAAAAAATGCTTAAGAAAACAAAGTATAAAGAAAAACTTGACGACCTTAAAAATCAACTTGCTGGCAATTCAAGTGATGACGAAGATGAAAAAGAATAGAATAAATAACATATAATTTAATAAAAAACACGAAAAATAAGCAAATTTTCGTGTTTTTTTGTGTTTTTTTTAATAATTTTTATTAAATTTAATCAAATTGTTTGATTTTTTAAGCGTTTTGCTTCTGCTTCTAAAATAATCTTTTCAAGCTCGTCCGCCTGTTGTTTGCATTCCAAGATATGCTGCATTGCATTAAGGTTTGGGTCTTTATAAGCGAGAAGCAATTCATAGTCAAGAATGATGTCTTTATTTAATTTTTCACCAATCATTTGCCAGTCAATATTGCCAAAGCGGTTTAGGGTGTGCATGTCCCATGTTCCATCATTATCATGAAGGTGAAGAGTGATAAGTTTGTCTTTAAATTTGCCAAGATAATCAAACCCTTTGTCTACAAAATTATTATGGCCGCTGTCATAGCAAAATTTGAGTTTTGGATGTTTAATTTTGTCGAAAACCTCTAAAAATAACTTTTGGTCATCTATATTTTCAATAGCCAAGGGCACATCAAGTTTATTGCACTGCTCAAGCACTTTAAGAAGTCTTTCTTCTCCGATTTTTGAATATTTGCCAAACAGATGTGTCACCACGCAGGTAAAACCAAATTCATGGGCATATTTTACATCTTGAATAAGACGCTTTGTCATCATATCTCCATATTCGCCTTCTTCCCAAAAATAAGGAAGCTCGTCTGTTTGATAGGTCATGTGAAGGCTTGATGGTTTCAGTCCAAGTTTTTCAAATAGTTTTGCCTGCTCTTTTATCGGCTTGTTTTGATGGTCGAATTTAGGGTCTGCAGTGGTGATTACGCGGTCAAAACCTGCATCTTTAATCATTCTCGCCCTTGTTTCTGGCTCATCTTTAAAGCCTACAAAAAAACTTATACCTTTCTCCATTGTAAATTATTCTCCTTTTGATTTTGATTATATCACTTTGCACTTTAATTTCAAAACAATATTGACAATCATAGCAAATTTATTGTATAATAAAACTAGAAAAATTAAAGGGGACTTTATGAAAAAGTTGAAAAAATTATTATTGGTCGGTGCGGCAGGCGTGCTTGGTGCGACAATACTTTCAGGTTGTAGTGCAATTTCTGATAAAGAAAGAGCAAATTTCAACGATGGCGTATTGGTTGCTTTAAATCAAAGTGCGGTTGTAAGCGAGCAAGTGCAGACTAAGTTTGACGACTTTGAATTTTTAAGTGTAGATTTTGAAAAGACTTTAAGTGAAAATTACAGCACAATGATAAGTGGCTTTGCAAAGTATGATGAAGGGGAAAATCAAGGTTTTGTAAGGCTGGGGTATTTGCTGAACAAAAACTTTTTTGAGGGCATAAAAAGTGATGATAAAAACAAAATATTATCAGCTTTGAATAAGGCAATTTCAGAAGTTGAAATGGTCGATTTTGAAATCACACCTGTAAGCAGTTTTGACAAGGTGGCAAGCACTATGGAAAAAGTTTCGTCTAAAAAACTGGATGATTACTCTTATGTAGAAGGAAAAGTGTTTGACCTTGGCAGCGTAAAAATAAATACAGAGGAAGGGTTTGCTTCTTTTGAAGTGAAAAGCTATGACCTTTATTCAAAAAGAAAATACTCTTACAACCCTGCTTTAAAGGCTCCTTCAAGACGCACTGTCTATAAAAGTGAAATCAGAAGTTATCGAATAAAGATTGACGCAACAAGTGAAGAGCTTGCGCAAATGTCAGAAAACAAGATATTTGTGTTTGAAAAATTTGCTGAATATGTTGAAAACAACCAGTTTGATAATTATCAATTGCAGGTGAGAGGTATTGATAATTCTGAATATGATGTTGAAGGCTATCAAGACCTTGATTATGAAGAAGAATTTGATTTAAACTAGGAAGGGATATATATGAAAAAGAAACTTAATAAAGCTATCTTGCTTGGCGCAACCATGATTTTGAGTATGGGAATGATGACAGGCTGTACTGGCGAATTTGAAAAAGCACAGGAAAATTTAAATAAGACGGGGCTTGACCAACTTCAGCACAGCAAAGTGGTGAGAGAGGTTACTGATGAAGAATTTAGTCATTTCAAATTCCTTTGTGCTGAGTTTGAAGTAAATGATGACAAAACTTATGATGTTGATGTCAATGGCGTGGCCAAATATAATGATGGAAAAGAACAGGCTTATGTAAAAATGAGTTATACCTTAGATGGACAGAGTTTATATGAGGTTAATAAGGATGATAGAGCAGCAATTCTTAATTTGATAAGTCAGACAATGAGCAGGCAAGAAATGAAGGCGTTTGATTATGCTCCATTAAGCAGCATTAAAGCGATAAATTCTATTCTAAGACAAACTGCAGAAAGTCCACTTGATGAATTTAATTATCGCCATGGAATACTGTTCTCTCTTGGAAAAATTAAATTTGATGAAGACAAAGACAGGGTTTGTTTTGAAATGAAAACTCATGTGAAATATGAGCGTCCTTATACTGTTATGCAGCCGATTGTTGTTGGAAATATGATGACGATGATGCCAGTTACGCATTATGAAAATGAAGAATTTATCCATACAAATGATGTTTATTTGAATGTAAGCAAAGAAGAGATGGCAAGAATGAAGGCTGACAATAAGCTTATTTTTGATAAGTTTGTGGATGTTGTGAAAAAGCAAGAATTTGATAAATATGTGATAAATTCTGTTGAAGTTGACAAATTGGATGATTTAGACATTTCATTATTTAATTCTTTATATATGGATGAAAATGAATTATTTTAAATAATACTTGAAAGTTGAGAATTTTGAAGATATAATATTGTTAAGGAGATTGTGATGGGAAAACTTAAAAAGGCGGGAATGCTTGTTATTGCAGCAAGTATGCTTGCATTCGTTGCAGGCGGGGCTGCTGGTTGCAGCGATGCAATGATTGAAAGGTCAAGTATTTTAGAGGATAAAATTACCAATGCCATTGTTCAAATGGATGAAACTGTCAGAGACTTTAAGTTTACTGGGGCTGATGTTGACAAAACGGGCTTTGAATATGATGTTTCGTTTAATGGCGTTGCTTCACTTGAAGGGGAAGAGAAGGCTTTTGCAGACCTTCATTACAGCGTGCCTCATTCTGTTTTTATGAATCTGAAAAAAGACAGCTATACTGATGAAGTTTATGATGTATTTGATTATATTGTTGACAACTTAAAACCTGAAGAGCTCAATTTGACTAAGGTGGGCGATATTCAAAGGTTTAATGATGCAATTATTAAAAACACACCATCATCTTTTGAAGGTTATAAAGTTGCCAGAGGGTTTGTATACAATCTTGAAGACCCAAGTTTTGATGATGAAAATAGGACAGTAAGCTTTGATGTTAAAACCATTCTTGAATTCAAAAAAGGCACATATCAGCCAGGTTTTGGGCTTGGACTTGGTTTTGGTGGCGGAGTAGGGCCAGGGCTTGGTCTTGGCATATATAGTGAGGCAAAGCAAGGCACATTTACAACAATCGACAATTATACTGTAAGTTTTAGCGAAGAAGATTATCAATACATTAAAAGTGACCCAACTTTTGTATATGAAGTGGTGGCAAATGCTATTGAGAGACAGGATGGCAGCATGCTTAAAGTTAAGCGTGAAAACACCAATGATGTAACCTATGACAATGCTGACCTGTTAAGTGAAATAAATTTTAATGATGCAGTTGCAGAGCTTGATATATAGGAGGGAGTTATGCTTAAAAATTTTAAAAAGTTTTTCTTGGCAGGTGCGGCACTTTTGATTGGAGCTTCAGCTCTTGCAGGTTGCAGCTCGGCAATGACCAAAGCGTCTGAAACCTTAAATCCAGAAGTGGTGGCGGCAATGAATAGAAGTGCGGTTGTGCAGCAGGTTACTGATGCAGAATTTGAAGATTTTTCTTTTTATGCAGCAGATTTCAACAGAGCTGATGGAAACAAGTATGACATTGATGTATGCGGTGTGGCAAAAGATACAGAGGGACAAAACTCTTATGTAACTTTAAGCTATAATGTTTCTGATAGTCATTTTGCGGGCTTAAAGCAGGATGACAAAGTTGAAGTAATCAATGCTATTAAAGAAATGGTTGCTCAGGAAGAAATTGAAGAGTTTGATTTGGTGCCTGTTTCAAGCGTCAATGCTTTAAACAAAACTCTCAAAAAAACAGCTGAAAGAGTGAATGATGACTACTATTTCACAAAAGGTATGGTTTTCTCGCTTAGCAATGTTCAAATAAATGAGGAGAACGGCACTGCAAGCTTTAGGCTTAGAAGTCACAACAAATATGAAAAAACAGAGCAGCGTTATGAGCCGGGAATGGTTTATGACATGCAAGAGGGCAGTTATAAGCCAGGTATGGTATGGAGAACATATCACTATAGTGATGATTATATCCACACCAATGACATTTATATCAAGGCTTCTGCTGAAGACTTACAACTTATGAAGCTTGACCATTCATATATAATCGACCATTATGTAAATTATGTAAACAATGGTGAAAAAGACAATTATGTCATCAATTCAGTAAGCACTGACAAGGTCAGCGATTATGATGTTTCAATGATTTCTGATGTTGAAATAGAAAATATTTAACTGATTGATATTTAAGACAATCCTTGAAAAGCAAAAAACGTTTTTAAGAGATTGTCTTTTTTATTGCGCTTATATTTTTTGCAAAGATGAAAGAGCTTTTAAAAGAAAAAATTAAAAGAGAAGAAATGCCTGTTTTTAGTTTACAAGCAGGGTCGGATTTTGATATAATTTCACTATGAATTACGACATAAACTTATTAAATGAAGAGCAGCTTGCTCCGCTTAAAGCAACAGATGGTGCTGTGCTTGTCACAGCGGGTGCAGGCTCTGGAAAAACAAGGCTGCTTACACATAGAGTGGCTTATCTTATTGATAAACTTGAGATTGACCCTTACAGAATACTTGCAATTACCTTCACCAATAAAGCGGCAGGAGAGATGAAGGCAAGAATATCACAGATGGTTGAGGGGGCGGACAGGGTATGGATTTCCACCTTTCACTCAATGTGTGCAAAAATTCTTAGAATGGAGATTTCACATCTTCCACCTTTTTCACGCGATTTTTCCATTTACAGCGAAAGTGACAGCGATAAAGCACTTAAGGATGTGCTTGCTGAGCGCGGAATAAGTGATGACAAAATTAAGAAGGCAGTGAGCTTTCATCTGTCAAATTGGAAGAATGGAACGCAAAGTTTAAAAGGCTATGTTGCCACTCATGAAGATTTTGACAGCATGGAAAAGATTGGCTCTTGCATGGCGGCATACCAAGACAAACTGAAGAAAAACAATGCACTTGACTTTGATGATCTTATTGCTAAGACGGTCGAACTTTTTGTGACCTGTCCTGAAGTGTTGAGCTATTATGCAAACCGCTTTCAATATATTCATGTTGACGAGTTTCAAGATACAAATATGATTCAATATGCACTTGTTAAAATGCTTTCTTCTGTGCATGGAAATATATTTGTAGTTGGTGATGAAGACCAGTGTATTTATTCTTGGAGAGGGGCAAACTTTCAAAATATCTTCAATTTCAAAAAAGATTTTGAGGGCGCAAAGGTGTTTAAGCTTGAGCATAACTATCGTTCTTCACCAGAAATTATCACCATTGCAAACAATGTGATTAAAAACAACTCTTCCAGGCTTAATAAAAACATGTGGACGACAAAAGCGAGCGGCGCAAAACCTGTTTTGTTCAATGCTTATGATGAGAGAGATGAAGCACTTTATGTGGCAAAGAATATTCAAAAATTGGTGGCGGAAGGTTTCAATTATGACCAAATTGCAGTGCTTATGAGAATGAATGCGCTATCTCGAAGTTTTGAAGAGGCTTTTTTGTCTTACAATATTCCTCACCGCATTTATGGTGGTTTCAAATTTTATGAGCGAGTTGAAATTAAAAACTTGATTGGTTATTTAAGATTGTTTGTCAATCCAAAGGATGATGTGTCTTTTGCAAGAGTTATCAATTTTCCAAAGCGTGGTATTGGAGATGGAACAATTGCAAAGCTTGCTGAAATTGACTTTTCAAAGTCGCTTCTTGAAAATTGTTTAGAGTTGGATGCAGAAGCTAATGGTGCAATGGCTAAAAAGTTTGCCTCTTTTAAAGAGGGGTATATAAGAGTGCAGGAAAGCCAAAGCAAAAAGCTGTCTGATTTTGTTGAAGAGACAATCAAAGCGTTTGGAATAAGGGGGGCATACAACCCTAAAGATGAAGACGACATGAACAGGCTTTTGAATATAGAGCAGTTTGTTTCTTCTGTGAAAGAGTATGAGGCGTTAAACCCTGAGGCTACACTTAATGACTATCTTGAAAACATTACGCTCTCGTCTGAAAATGATGAGATAGGTCAAGGCGGAGCGGTAACAATAGCCACCGTTCATGCGGTCAAAGGCCTTGAATTTAAGGTGGTGTTTGTCATTGGTCTTGAAGAGGGGATATTTCCAATTTCACGAGCGTTTAATTCGACGGGTGAGCTTGAAGAAGAGAGGCGACTTATGTATGTTGCCCTTACTCGTGCCGAAGAAAGACTTTTTTTGACGCATGTTTCAAGAAGATATATGTATCGTGAAAGTCAATATCAGACGCCAAGTCGTTTTTGTCGCGAGTTTGGCATTTTGGCGCTTGAAGAAGTCAAAAAGAGCGAAAGTAGTTTTAATAGAAATCAATATGGCAATAGTTATAATAAAAGCTATGGTGGCGGCTATGGCAGCTCGAGTGGTTATGGCGGATATTCTAAAAACAGCGGAGATGGCAGTCAGTTTATTGACAGACATAGTGACAGCTTGGGAAGTGGAATAAAGTTTTTCAACCACAGTGAGTTTATGAAAAAAGAGGAGAAAAAATCGGCACCGCTTAAAGATGTTTCTGTCTATAAGGTGGGGCAGACTGTTGTTCATACAAGATTTGGCATGGGCAAGATTGTGGAGATCTCTGAGGATGGTCTGGTCGGTGATATTATTTTTGAGGTCGGAAAGAAAAGCTTGATGCTTGAGCTTGCCCCTCTTGAAATTATTGAGGAGTAGAAATGGACGCAAAAATCAAAGAGCGCATGGAAGAGCTTATAAAAGAGATTGAAAAGCACAACTATAATTATTATGTGCTTGACAATCCCACTATTTCTGATGTCGAGTATGACAAACTTTATTATGCGCTGGTTGACCTTGAAAATGAGACGGGCGAAATTTTGCCTAATTCTCCGACACAGCGTGTTGGGGACAAGGTGCTTGAGGGGTTTACTAAAAAGCAACATGAAATTCCTCTTTTTTCGCTTAACAAAGTGCGTGATTATGAAGATTTGAGGGCGTGGACACAAGAAATGAAAAAGCAAAGTGAGACCGACTTTGCAGTGGAATATAAGTTTGATGGGCTTACAATCGTTGTTGAGTATGAAGGTGGGCTTTTCAAATGTGCGACAACAAGAGGAAATGGCTTTGTTGGTGAAGATGTTTCAAGTCAGGTCAAAACAATACGCTCGGTGCCACTTGCAATTGATTATAAGGGAAGACTTATTGTTCGCGGCGAAGGCATGATGACCAATAGAGCGTTTGAAGAATATAACAAAACAGCAGAAGAAAAACTGAAAAATCCAAGAAATGCAGTGGCTGGTGCGGTGCGTAATCTTGACCCTAGAGAGACGGCAAAACGCAAGTTGGACTTCTTTTGCTATGACATTTTATTGTGCGACAAAGAAGGGCTTGACAGTCAAGAAAAAATTCATGAGTTTTTGAAAAGTCAGGGTTTCCAGACGGGTGATTATTTCAAACTTTGTCAAAACGCTGACCAAATAATCGGATGCATTGAAGATGTTGATAAAGTTAAGTCAAAACTTGATGTGCTGATAGACGGAATGGTGATTAAAATAAACGCAGTTGATGCGAGGGAGGACATTGGTTTTACAGCCAAGTTTCCACGCTGGGCAATGGCCTATAAGTTTGAAGCGCAAGAAGTTTCAACAATTCTTGAAGATGTCATTTGGCAGGTGGGAAGAAGCGGAAGGGTGACACCTATTGCACTCTTACAGCCAGTCGAGCTTGCAGGCGCGACAATTTCAAGAGCTACCCTTAACAATGTTGATGACATAAGAAAAAAGGGTGTACTGACGGGTGCAAGGGTGTTTATAAGAAGAAGCAATGAAGTAATTCCTGAAATTATGGGGCTGGCTGAAAAGTTTGAAAATTCCAAAGAAATTGAGGTGCCTTTGGTTTGCCCTTGTTGCCAAGAAAAACTTACTCAAAAAGGGCCATTGTTATTCTGTCTTAATCATCTTGGCTGCAAAGACCAAGTTGTTGACCGTATAAGCCATTTTGCCAGTCGAAATGCCTTCAATATTGAGGGGCTTTCAAGCAAGACGGTTGAAGCTTTTTATGACAAACTTAATGTGAGACATATAAGTGACATCTTTTCTTTGACAAAAGAAGACTTGCTTTCGCTTGATAAATTTAAGGACAAAAAAGCCGAGAATATTGTCGGCTCTATAGAAAAAAGTAAGACTATTGACCTTGGAAGATTTTTGTATTCTTTAGGAATAGCAGAGGTTGGCGCTAAGACTGCCAGAGAGCTTGCAAAAGAGTTTGGAAGTTTTAAAAATATCAAAAATGCTCAACTTGAAGATATAGTCAAGGTGCAAGATATAGGCGAGATTATTGCTCAAAATATCTTCAATTTCTTTAGAGAAGAATACAATCTTGGCGAAATTGAAAGACTTTTTGAAAGCGGTGTAAAAGTGCAAGCGGTGGAAAAACTTGAAAAGCAAAATGAGTTTATTACTGGAAAGACTTTTGTTATTACTGGCACTCTTTCAAAACCGAGAGAAGAGTTTGCAAGTTTGATTGAAAGTTTGGGAGGAAAGTGTGCTGGCTCTGTATCAAAGAAGACTGATTATTTGCTTGCAGGAGAAAATGCTGGCTCAAAACTTTCAAAGGCGACAGAGCTTGGTGTTAAGATTTTAAACGAGACCGAATTTTTCAATTTTATTCAAAATAAAAATGATTGAAATATTAAATTAAATTTTATTTAAAATAAAAACTAAATAATTTAAAAAATAAAAAAAAATAATTAAATAATAATAAAAAACAATTTTAAATAGTCAAAAAATGCCTAAAAAATATAAAAATAATATTTTTGGGTATTTTTTTTATTATTTTCATAATTTTTTATCCATTTTTTCTGATATTTTTATATTTTTATTTTTATCTATAATTTACAATTTTTTTCTATTTAATTTAATATTTATTTTTAAATTATTTTACAATTTAATATAAGATTTTTCCACATTAAAATCAGGGCTGTTTTGCCAAATTGCTTATTGACTTTTGCTTATTATATGATATACTAAATATAAGTATATAAATAGGAGAAAAGTTATGTTTGGCAAAAAGAAAAAGAAGGAGAAGATTTCAGACAAAAAGAGAATACAAGATATGGACGATTTTGAGCTTGTCGCCGCTCAATATGAGACTCTTGATGAATATTACAAAATCAACGAAAAGATTGATGGGGTTATGCTTGTTGGCAGCGCAGCAGCAAAAGCACTTTTAGTTGGTGGAGTATTTGCAGTGTTTTCTTTTTTTGGAGCGTTTAGCGGGGTAGTAAAAAACTTTATCGACTTTCTTGTGCCAATTACTATGATTGGTGGAGCGATTGGAAGAATTTATTACAACTCAAAAGAAGAAGAGGTTGAAAAACTTATTGATGAAGCGGAAGGGCTTGAAGAAAAATATGAAAATTTCAAACAAGAGTCAAATCGCAGATATGACGAATTTCAAAATGAGAAGAACGGAAGAGAAATTTTCCCTGAGCTGCGTCCTATGACTGATGAGGATATTGAGAATATGGAGCTACCTGAAGGCGTAGAAGATAAATGGCTTATGTAAGAATATCATAAACAAAAGTTGAAGGGGGATGCAAATGATAAAACATGGTTATGAAAAGATTGACATTCAAAACCCGCTTAAAAATAAGCTGACAAAGCTTGTCAATTATTTTGTAAAATTTTATGGTGAAAAACATCGCGGTGTCATTGAAAACAGAATTGAAAACACCATATTTTTGTTTTTAGAGAGGGCAACGAATTCTGGGATAGAGTTGTTGAAAACTCACTTTGAACAGTTGAAGGCAAAAGCGAAATCACCAGTTGAAAAAAAGTACCTTGAAAATGAAGAGGCAAGGCTTTTAGAAAGCATTTCTTCAAGTGACGCAAAAAAGGCTGAGAACAATTTTTTGAAGAAGCGAAATGAATTGATTTTCGATTATGTGTCAAAAAATCTTGAGATTGAAGATAATGAATATAATCGAGAGGTGATGGCAAGTTTCAGTGATTTATATTCGCAGTTTGTCACCACTGACAGAGTGTTTTACACTGACAACGACTGGGTGGATTATAAAAGAATGTTTGCTGTATTTCTTGACCTTGGCAAGTGGGATTTTCAAAAGCTTCCTCGCAAGATAGCAAAGGGAATGGACAGGCTGTCAATGCCAAAGCACACAAAAGAAATTAAAGAGGCCATTTACGAGCTTGAAGACGAAAGAAATGAAGAGATGCTCTTTGATGATAAGTTTTCTGAGAAGGTGGATGAAATAAGAAGTTATGACCTTCTTGAAGGCGAGATTATCATTGATTTTTTAAGAGAATTTACTGTTGGCTTAAATGGCATTGGTGGCGCGCAATACACAACTGTTTTAAAGAAAAATCCTAAGCAGGCAAAGAATGTTTGCATAAATAATAGTGCGATTGACCTTTCAACAGCAAGCTTTGTTCATGAATGTGTTCACGCTGTTACATCAAATTGTTTTTTGGATAAAGGCAAATATTATTCTAAGTGTGGGTTTAATTATTACATTGCTCAGTTTATTGAAAGCAGGGCAAAGATTGACCGATTAAGTTGCGCAAATTGGAAACGATATGATGCGATAAATGAAATCGCGACTGATTATCAGGCAAATCAGATTTTTCAGCAAATGAAGAAAGATGGCTTTAAAATTGGCTTCATAGATGATGAGCCAAATGCTTATTCAGGCTTTTTCCCAATCTTCAACGAGTTTTTCGAGACCTATTTGAAAGACATTAAAGATTGCTTTATAAGTGAAGAGCCTGCTAAGTTTGCCAAACTTATTGGTGAAGAAAATTTTAACGCACTTGCAGATTTTTCAACAGACTTTCTTAATTTCTGCATTGAAAACAACATTGACTCAAGCATAGAGCAGCTTATAAGAAAAGAGTGCGGTAAAAAGGAAGAATACTTTGACATTTTTGATGTAGGCTTTGACATCAGCATAAAGTGGAAAAACCCTATGCTTGAAAAGTATATGCTTTACATTCGAGAAGCTTCAGAAATCTTTTCAAGAATTGAAGACTATGTTGAGGGTTATGACGAAAATGATTTTGACTTTGCTGGTGACGATGATGAATACGACGATGATGAATACGACGACGGATATGAAGACGACGAAGATGATGGGCTTGATGACTACTATGACGAAGATGAATTTGATGAAGGCATGGACGAAAAAATTTAGAATTTGTGAGAAGGTGTGATATATGGTTAGACATGGTCTAGAAGATATAAATTTAGACAATCCAATTGAAGGAAGGCTTGACGAGCTTATTGAATGCTTTGTCGAGTTTTATGGTGAAAAAGAAAGAGAGAAGATTACATCTCGACTTTATGACACAAAGTTTTATTTTGAGTCAAGAAAGGCAAAGACGGGGATTGAGGCAATAGAGAAAAGATTTAAACGCTTGGAAGAAAAGCTTGATAAAAACAGTGAGAGTTATCGACAAGAGCTTGAATATCTTCAAAGTGAAAAACAATATTTTTTGAATTATCAATGCAAAAATTGCGTTGAAAAGTGCGAGAGAGAATACAAAGAAAATTGCAATGAGCTTATCATAAGACATATATTAAAGTATCTTCCAGTGAAAAATATTGAAGCGTTTGTTTTAGATATTGAAGAAATGCTTCCTATTTATCAAGATTTAATTTTTAAAAAGCCAGTATTTATCACCCAAAATGACAAAAATATTTATCAGTATATGCTTTCCTTGATTGGCAACTCTGCTTCAATACATGGCGTTGAGAATGTGCAAATTGTCAAGAATGGGCTTAATCAGTTGCTTATCAAAGATAATTTGACTGAGCTAAAAAGCGGCTTAGAAAAGCTGCTTGACGAGAGAAATGACCAAATTATAGCAGGAAGTGTAATTGCAAATTTTGCAAAAGATATCAAAAACGTTTCGTTATATCGAAAGAAAGAAGTGGTTAAAGAGGTCTTTTCTTTTGTTCTTGACTCGAGCTCACAAGGTTTTAATGTAGTGACTGTTGATTTAGATAAGCCAAACAGACCGCTTAACTATTGCTTTTGCAGTGGCGGGCTTGAGCTTGAAGATTCAATTCTTATTCACGAAATGAATCATGCTGTATCTTCTTATTACAACATTAAAAATGGTGTTTTAAATTATAAAACTGGCTTCTTTGGCAGAGATGAAAAAATCAAAGGCTCCTCTTATGACCAAATCAATGTTGTAAGTGATTGCGTGATTTTAAATGAAGTGGTTAATGAATATCTTGCATTAAAAATCAGCGACATTGCAAAGAGAAAAGGAATAAAGCTTGGCGTAAGAGACCGTTGTGCAAGTGATTATGTGCTGCTTTTTCCTGTATTTGAAGATTTCTTTGAAGAGCATATTGATGAAATTAAAAAATGCTATTTATCAGAAAATCCAAGAAGCTTTGCTGAGATAATCGGAAATGATAACTTTGACAAACTTGCAAAAATAGCTGACGATATGTATCAAAGCTTGCTTACGCTTGCGAATGATGAAACTGTATTAAATCTGCTTAAAACAACTGCTTTGGGTGACAGAATTGGCAAGAAATTTTATAAGCTTGCAAAAAGTGATGTTCAGCAAAGCGATGAAGTAAATAAATATTTAAGTTTTTACAGAAAGGCTGATGAGGTCTTTAAAGAAATAGACAAAGTTTGTGGCGACACAAAACAGAAAATTGACTCAAATATTGAAGGCTATGGCTTTGAGTCCTTTGATTTTGATATTTAAAAGGAATTGAATGCAAAAACAAATTATGGAAGTGCTTGAAACTGAAAATGTAGTCAAGGCAAAGCTTCCAAAAATAATCGAACATTTTGTTGATTTTTATGGTGAGGAATATCGGGAAAAGATAACCAATTCGTTAAATGATGCCATATACGTTTTTGTTGAAAACTCTTTTGACAATGAAGTAGAAAAGATAAAAGGCCATTATGACAGGCTTATTGAAAATGAAGAAGGCGAGAAGAAGGATGCCCTTTTGCAAGAAAAGGCAGCGGCAGTGGACTATTTTTTAAATAGACCACTAAGACGTTATCGCAGAGAATTTGAAAATAAATGTCAAAAATTCTTGGCGTTTTATCTTAAAGATTTGTTTAAGTTATCAAGTGTAGATTTACAAACTTTAAAGAAATTATCTTTAAAATATTTTAAATTTTTACGACTTGGGGAAAAGACTGGTGGAAGATTTATAAGAAATCAAGCTGAGGCGGATAATTTTAAGCAAATAGTGGATGAATTATTGACGCTTAAAGGTGAGAAAGAAAGTGGTGATTTGTCAAAAGAGACAAAGACTGCACTTTTGAGACTGGTTTCTATTAAGAAGATTGATCTTTTAAAGAATGAAATATACCAAATGAAGCTTGATTGTGATGAAAAAATTCAAAATGAAAATGAAAATATTATAAAGGAAATAAGGCAGCAAAATTTGGTTTTTGAAAATGAAATAATTTCTGAAATTCAGGATTTGCTTACTAAAGGGGGCTTTGTCGCAAATGTGACCGCATCTTTTAATCCAAACGATTGGAGAAAGCTTAGGTGTGTATGTCTTCTTAAAGAGCCTTTATTGCTTGAAGATGCAAGTTTAGTGCATGAGCTTAATCACATAGTTTGTTCAAAAATAAACTTTGACGGAAATTTGATTGATGGGAAATGTGGAATTGTGCAATATACATATTTTTATTCAAATAGAAATAATGTAACTCGCGCAGATGAGAACAAAGATGATTATGTGGCACTTAATGAGATTATGAATGACTATCTTTCTAGCAAGATTTATCAGTCAATAAAAGATGCTGACATAAAAGTTGGCAATATGGAAGACGGTGAAAATCTTTATGAAACTGCTTTTCCACTTTTCAAGAATTTCTTTGAAGAAAACTTAAACTTAATAAAAGAGTGCAGTATTTCAGATGAGGATTTTAAGTTTGAAAGGGCAATTGGAAGAAGAAATTTTGAAAAGCTTTCTGGTTTTGCAACTGATTTTTTAAAGGCCAGTAAAAAGGCAAAATATGGCAAGGAATTTCTGGGTAAACTTCGCAACTTTTGCCAAATTGAAGATGAATATTTAGATCTATATAAACTTGTAAAAAATAACAAGCTTGCAGGCATTAAAGAGTTTGAAGAGTATCTGTCTTTTGCTAGGAAAGGTTTAAAAATTTTTGATGATATAAAGAAGCAGCTTAATAAACAGGCAAAAAAATCTGAAAATATTGTCAAAACAGAAATAATTTCTGATAAAAACAAAAAAGCTATTGAAGAAAATGGGCTTGAATGATAGAATAATAATAGGAGAACGCGATTGAAACATGGGCTTGAAGGGGTGGATTTATATAATCCGATAAAAGATAAACTGCCTCAAATTATTGAATATTTTGTTGAATTTTATGGTGAAGGATACAGGAAAGACATTACAGAAAAACTTTCAAACACCATATTTGTTTTTACTGATCGTGTTTATGAAAATCAGTTTACTCCAATAGAAGAATATTTTTATTTAAATAAGAGAAAGCTTATTGATGATTTTCAAAAAGCTTTGAAAAATAAGTTTGGCATGGATATGGTCTTTGCAGTTGACAATCTTGAAGATTGCATGATAAGGCTTTCAAAGTTTAAGGATGAAATAAATTATAAAAATATTTTGCTTGCGCATGATTTCTTTCTTCATGTAAAGGGCAAAAAATTTAAATTGGTCTCTCCGCAAAAGATGGAAGAGTGTTTGGCAGATGAGAAAAAGTCAGCAGAGCTTTATCGCATTTTAAACGGCATTCATGACCTGTATTATAATAAATATAAGGATGATTTTGAATATCTTGACAACGAATACAGAAGGCTGCAAAAGTTTAACGACGAAGATTTTACTTTATTTTTGAAAAAGATTGACAGACGCTTTTATCAGAAAAGCGAGAATTTGATTTTGTCACAACTGTTTACAAAATTGTCAATTCCTGTGAATGATGAAAATATAAATAGGCTGGCCTTTTATGTGCCAATGATTATAGATTATCTTGAAGTAGATGCCAAAGACCTGCCAGATTATTCTGAGTCATTGTTCAACAACATTTTCAGAGAGATTGCAAGCTTAGGGCAAATTCCTCAAAAAGCTGCTGGGAAGGTTGATAATAGTGATGACTATGCAATTCGTTATGTGCGAAAAACTTTGGATAAAATCAAAAAACAGGTTATTCTTTTTAGAGATGAAGAGTTTTTTGGAATACTTTCTGCTAGGGCGGGAATTTTTGATAATATAAATGACATTTATGCGAATTTTGTTTTAGGGCCTGATTGCGTGAATGCAATTCAAGAGTTTATGCTTGCAAGGCATCCAATGCAAGGGGGCTTTAATGTGGCAACAGTTGCTTATGACAAGCCAAAGCTTACAAGAAGTATTTGTGTAAATTATTCCTATCTTTCTCTTGATGATGAGTCTGTTATTCACGAGATGAATCATGCAATACTCAGCAATGCTTCTTTTGACGGAAAATATTTTTTCAACAAAACTGGGCTGCGTGAGCAGAAAGCACTTGTAAGTAAAAACAGAAGTGGCAAAAGTGTTTATTCAAGTTTTGAAAAATATGGGGCGATTGACGAGACGATAAATGAGTATTTGTCGCAAAAAGTAGTTGGTCTTATGAGGCAGGATAATTTTAAGATTGGCTATCACAGAGATGTTGAGGTGCTTTATAGAGGGGCGTTCCCTCTACTTCAAGATTTTTTGGAAGAGAATTTGGATACGCTTATTAAGTGCTGTGCAAGCAAGAAAGCAAAAGATTTGAATTTGATTTTTGGCGAAGGAAACTTTGACGAGCTTGCTGACATAACTACAAAGTGCTTTAAGTTATTGAAAGATAAGAAAGCCTTTACTATTATTTCCAAAGACTTGCAAAACAATATGTTTGAAGGCGAATCATTCTATGACCTTATTCATGTGCAAGGGATTGAATGGCACAAAGAAACTGATAGTTATCTTGATTGTTATCGCAGGGCGGAAGTTGTTATGGGCAAAATTGAAGCATACAAGGCTGACAAAAAGAGTTATAAGAAAATGTTGACAGACCAATTTAGCAGAGAGGAAGAAGCGGAGGACGAATGATTGAGCATAAACTTGAGAATATAGAGGATATTTACAATCCTCTTAAAAACAAGTTGCCACAAATTATTGAATATTTCGTCAAGTTTTATGGTGAAGAATATCGCAGTCAAATAAAAGACCGTATTGATAATACCATATTCATTTTTGCTGATAGGGAAGTAAAAAATTCGCTTAATGAGCATTTTATCGAGCTTAAAGATGAGCTTGCTTTAAAGTTTGAAATTGAAGTAGAAAATGGGCTTGGGTATGAAGTTGTCAACGATGTTGTTTCACTGGGTGATTATCTTTTAAAGCTTATGCCAAAGGTTAAACTATGGTCGCAAGATATCAAACTGGCAGACGCTGACGAGCTTTATTCGAGCAGGCTCGCATTGTTCAAAAAGGCTATAAAAGTGAGTTTGAGAAAATTGATAAAGCCTTTTTAGAAGGTGTGCAAGAAGCGGCGGCTGTGATTTTTATAAAAAACTTCAATATAGAAATGACAGAGGAGCATATAAAAGCATTAAATGATATGGCGCCAGAGCTTATTGAATATCTTCTCAAAGAGCCTAAGTTTTATACTCAATATGATAAAGACATTTTAAATAGAAATAAGGAAAAATTGCTGGAAATGTCGCAGTTTGAAGGGCTGGATATCCAGAATTTGAAGTCTAGACTTAAAGAAATAAAATCAAGCAGTAAAGATGAAAATGAAAGTGTGGATGAAAGCGAGCGGGGTGATTTAATTGAACAAATTGCCACTCAATCGTTTAAGCAGCTGAAAGAAGAAATTGCCAAGCTTTATGAAAAGCGAAACAGTGAAATTTCAGATTTGAGCTCTGGTTTTCACAGTGCCAAAGAATATTTACTAAAAGAAATTATTGATGGGAAGAGGCACAATAAAGAAATTGAAGAGTTTATTAAAACCTCCTATGAAGATGGCAAAAGGGTGTCTGGAATTGATGCCATAACTGTTGACAGGCAAAATAGAATAAAAAATTTTGTTTGCAATGAGTCATTTGTTTACTTTTTTGATGATGTACTGGTGCATGAGCTTAACCATTGTGTGACAAGTTTTGCTCAGTACAACGGAAGAGAGATGTTTGTCAAAACTGGGATAGTTTATGACAATCAAATGTGCACTGCAAAGGGGAGTTTTTATTCTTATGAAGGCACAATGGAAAGATATAGGATGCTGAATGAGGCCGTCAATGAATATTTGACAAGCATGATTTATGAGGAAATGGTAAAAGACAACTTCACAATTGGCTTGCAAGGTTACAGCATGGGGACATCTGTTTATAGAACAGCTTTTCCATTACTGCAGAGATTTTTTGCAGAAAATATTGACAAGCTTAAAGAATGCTCGATGAGTAATGATCCAAATCTTCCTTATGAGACTTTTGGAAGAGAAAATCTTGATATGCTTGCCAAAGCCGTTAGAAAAGTCTTAACTCTTGACTCAAAAAATGACAGCTCGTATAAAAACTTTCTTGATGAAGTTGAATATATGGCTGGCAGTGAGGTTGACCTATTTAAGCTGGCAAAAGATGAAAGTCGTGAATGGTCAAAATTTGCTGAAGAATATCTTGACTGTTTTGCTCTTGCTGAAAAGGCGATAGATAATATTCAACAGAGAAATGAGCAAACTTTTGAGTTTGTTTGATATTTGATATTGCAAATATTTTTTAGTAAAAAAGAGATTTTTAAAACATAAGCAAAAAATAAAATCTTTTACATTTGAAAGGAGGTTGGTATGGTTTCTTTTGAACAACTAAACAACAAAATAAAAGAACAAATTCCACAGATAATAGAGCTTTTTGTAGAGGTTTATGGTGAAGGATATCGTGACAGAATTGCTTCGCGTTTGAATAATACAGAATTTGTTTTTGCTGGAATAAAAGAGCCGTCAAGCAATGAAGACTTTCTTTTAAACAGTGAATATAGGGCGAGTGCCAAAGATTATTTAAGTAAATCTGACATTATTCTTGCCAAAGAGACCTATGATAAAATGCTTAAAGACGCCTTGTTAGGTGGCGGCGTAACAAGTGGTGGAGCTTTCGTTTCCGCCAAAAAGGATGATTTGAAAAACATTTCAAGTGTTTGTTTGCTGGGTTATTTTGATGAGCTTAGTGATTGCGTATTGTTTCATGAGTTAAACCACATCGTCAGCAGTGATATTTATCAAAATGCCAGCGGCTTTACTTCAAGGTCAGGGCTTTTAAGAAGCAGTTATGTTGTTGATGATAATGGCAACTGGAAGATGGCAGAGACAGAAAAAGAGCAAGAGGATGTTGAGACCTTTGAAAGCATAAATGAGGTCTTTAATGATTATCTTTCGCTTAAGGTGCTTAAACTTGCTGAGGCAAAAGGGATAAAGCTTGGCAAAGCTGAAAATGCAGAAGCAACTTATGCGGCAGCTTACCCAATGCTTAGCGTCTTTATTGAATATAATATGAATATGATTGTCAAGGCAATGCTTGAGGGAAAGACAAAGGATTTAAACAGTTATGCTGGGAAAGAAAACTTTATCAAACTTGCAAGGGCGACTGATGAGCTGATAGTTTTTGAGGGCGAACATGCTGATGAAATCTTTAAGAGAATGAAATATTACGAATTTGACATTCAAAAGCTATTGACGGAAAGACTGGAGAATATTCCAATCAATTTAAGGTCGTATGCGTCAATGGGAAAGAAAATATGCGAAATTGTTGATGATATTTATGCAGAACACGACAATGAGCTTGAATAAGATTTTATAATTTTCGAAACAAAAAAAGGGATTGTATGGAGAAATTGGACAGCGCTTGGGCAAGAAAGGTGAGTAATATAGTTAAAGAAAAAGTGCCTGAAATTATTGAAATTTTTGTTGAATATTATGGCGAAGAGTATAGAGAAGCAATAAGCAACAAATTCAATAATACCTT
>JAAWCQ010000011.1 GCA_022793335.1 Clostridia bacterium | reverse complement strand
TTCCGCTTTGCTCCATACGCAGGACTTGAAGTCCTTAGCGTTCAGCCTTCGGCAGTTAACCTTTGTATAAAAAAAGATTATAGTTTTTCTATAATCTTTACTGGCTCCCCAAGTAGGACTCGAACCTACGACCTATCGGTTAACAGCCGAGCGCTCTACCGACTGAGCTATTGGGGAATATAGGTCTTGAGCATTCGGCTGTCAACCTTATCGGTTTAATTCCGCTTTGCTCCATACGCAGAGCCGATGGCTCTTGGCGTTCACCCTCGCAGCTCTACCAATTAAGATGCTGGGGGATATAAGTTTTGAGCGTCCAGCTGTCAACCTCATCGGTTTAATTCCGCTATCGCTCCATGTTCATCTTTGCAGCTTCATCACTGAGCTACTGAAAGATATGAATGTGATCGGCTGTAAACAATGTTTATAATTCCGTTCACTCCTTGCTCACTTGCATGACTGACTTTTCAATTATAAATTATCAGTGATTTGTCATTCAAACAAAGTTTGCACTCTTATAATATCAAAATTTAATCTGTTTGTCAATAAAAAAATCAAAATTTTTAAAAATATTTTTCTGAATGCAAGCGAAGTTTTGCAAAAGTTTTTACAATTTTATTCTATACAAAAATATTCTCCTTATTTTTTATTTTGTATATATAATAATGTATGCTAAAATCACAATTAAGGAGATTAAAATATGAAAGTTTTAGAAATTCAAAATATTTTACAAGCACAGCTTGGGTTTGAAGGTTTACAGAGGATAATCATCAATGGCAAGTGGGGTATAGGCAAGACTTATCAGGTCAACCAATACATAGAAGCATGTCAAAATAAAGAGGAGTTTAAAATTATCAAAATTTCGCTTTTTGGCAAGAAAAGCATTGAAGAGGTCAACAACATCATCTTTGACGAGTTGAAAAGCAAGTTTAAAAGTTTTGTGAATTGGCTTTTAAATTATCTTTCAAATGTGAGTGTCAGCGTTGGGGTGAAAAATGTAGGCATAAACATTCCAATTCCTGTGCCAGACCTGTCACATTTTTTAAACAAACAAAGTTTGGAAGGAAAGAAGCTTTTATTGGTTTTCGATGACCTTGAAAGAAAAAATCCAGCCCTTACAATAAAAGAATTGTTTGGTTATATTGATGTTTTATGTTCGAATAATCCTCTTGTAAAAGTTTGTCTTGTGTTAAACAAGGATGAGTTTTCTCAGAGTGCTGATGAGAATGACAAAACTGCTTTTGAAAATTATTTTGAAAAAGCTTTTAATAAAGAGTTTATTATCGATGAGGGCAGTGATGAGGTCATTGAAGATATATTAAACCAATATGGAATAAATGAATTTCAGAAAGTTTGCGTAAAACAAGATTTTAATGCGTTAAACGATTGCAATTTGAGAATTTTGATTGCTTTCTTAAACGAGCTTAAATGGTATAAAGAAAATGCTGATTTAGAAAACGAAAGATTATTTGTTGTGATATCAAATTTTCTTATGAATGTTGTTTTTGACTGTTTGAAACATGAACATTATAAGGAATACAAACAAAGTTTAAATAATCATTACAAAAAAGCAAATATTGGGGAAATTGTGCTGAGTTATGATTACAGCGAGCTTGAAAATCAGGTGACTGGAATAATGCGTAAGTGCGAAAATTTTGATTTATCTATCAAAATTAAGCGTTTGTTTGTGAGCGAAATGTTAAATCGCTATCTGTTTTTTAAAGAAGGCATAAAAGATGTTATAAATGGTTATCTTGAAAATAATTTCGTTGAAATAGAAGAGTTTCGTCCTTTGTTTTTCCTGTCGGATGAAGATAAACTGACACAAATGCAAAGGCAGTTTTATGCGCTTCTATTGGACGATAATGATAAGCAAATTGAGAAAGTTTTGCAAGATTGGGCGAGAAATTTCAGTCTAGAGCAGCTTAATAAAATGTTTGATTTTGAGCTTCTTATCGACCATGTAATTCAACTTAAACGAAAGGTAAGTTTCTTTATGTTTCAAACGGATATAAAAGATTGGAAGGATAGCATTAAAATAAGTGACTTTATTAAGAAACTCAACAATCGCATATATGAAACTCGCGTTCACGACATTATTGAAGGTTTGAGCGAGGCTAAAGACAACAAGCTGAGAAACTTGCTTGATTATATTGCAAGGTATCAAATGGACATTAAAAGAGATAATGCAATTGACAAGCGTATTGAAGAGGCGTTTGTTGAAAATAATTTCTTCTTAAGTTTGGTTGAGGGCAGTATAAGCGAAGACGATTACTATGCGGAAATGAATTTTGTTCAGTTTGTAGATAAAAATTGTTCTGCCGATTGCAAGAAGGCTTTTGAAGAGTGCATCTATAAAAAGGTGGAAAATACTAAAAATAAGACAGACCTTGAAAGGCTTTATTTTATAGCTCAATTTTACTATAATGGCAGAGTGGATGACTATTTATTTTAAAGGAAAATAAAGGGCGACTATTGACTTTTCTTTAAAAATATGATACATTATATTCAACGATTAAAGGCAATTTATTGCTGTTAAAAGGGGTTTAATATGTTTGAAAGTAAAGAGACAAGAGCAAAACTTGCAAAAATAGAAGAGCTTGAAAAGCAATACGCAATGGTTAGGCTTGAGCTTGAAGCCAGCTTTAACAAGCTTATAAGAGAAGCGGAACACGAATACGGTCAAAAGATTGACCACCAATATGGGAAATTTGAAAGCTTGATTGAGCGTGAGCTTTCTAAAATTTCAAATGCAAATCTTTCAAAAGAAATTGAAGATTTAAGAAATACTGTTTATGCAAAATTGGCAGAATTTTCTGCGCTTTCTGATGAGCTTCGCGACCTTACTGTTAAACAGAAGAGTTATATCAATTTGGCAGCGCAGGAAGCTGTTGAAAAAGCTTTGCAGGGCGAGCTTAAAACAATTGTGACATTGCAGCTTAAAAAGATTATTTCTGAAGAGGGTAAAGAGCTTTTGTTTGACGAAAGTCATAAGTCTCTTCTTGGGACAACTGAAGAATTGACTCAAGAAGTCATTGAAATGCTTAAAAAAGAAATTCCAAATGTGTTGCTTGAGGGTGCTGGCGCTGAAAGTGGCAAAGGCGGTGAAGGTGCTTCAGAAGGTGGCAAGCCAAAAATGACTAAGGAAGAAGAAAAGGCGTTGGAAGAAAGAAAAGCTGATGTTCTTTCAAAAGGTCGTCACAGAGATTTTCCAAAACTTGTTGGCGCATTGTCAGCTGGGCTTATGCCTATGCTTGTAGGCCCTGCGGGAACAGGTAAAAGTACAGCAGTTGAACAGGCTGCTTTTGAGCTTGGTTTCAATTTCTATACTTCAAACAGAGTGCAAATGTCTTATGAGCTTACTGGTTATAAGGATGCAGGCGGAAAATATCAGCCTACTCAATTCTATGAAGCTTACAAAAACGGTGGTGTATTCTTCCTTGATGAAATTGACGGCTCTTCACCTGAGGCGCTTGTAACTATCAATACAGCTATGGCTCAAGGATATATGAACTTCCCAGATGGAAAAGTTTGTATGCATAAAGATTTCAGGCTTGCAGCAGCCGGAAATACTTACGGTACTGGTGCTGATGCTCAGTATGTGGGCAGAAATGAACTTGACGCTGCAACACTTGACAGATTTGTTGTTATTAAATGGGACTATGATAAAAAACTTGAAAAGAAAATTATTAAAGATGATGAATTCTTGAAATTTAGCTGGGCGCTTAGAGATGCCATTGCAAAACTTAAACTTCCAATCATTATTTCAACTCGTGGTCTTATCAATATGTATAAACTTTCAAAGGTAAAATCTTTCACAATGGAAGAGTTGCTTGAAAGCGTGCTTTTAGAGGGCGTTGACGCGCAGACTATTCTTACAATCAGCAGAGAAATGCCAACAAGATGCAAATATAAGAAAGCGCTTGACAACTTAGCGAAGAAGGTGCATGCTTCAGAGACAAACAGCGAGGGAGAAGACGAAAATGAAGCATAGAAAAATCAAAGTAAAGAATGGATATGAGCTTATTGATTATAAGTTTGACACTTTGCTTGAAATGGTTAACTATGTGGAAAAAGCCAAACGCATTACTGCTAAAAAGTCGAGTGCGACGGGTGACTACAGCTTTACCGGCACGCACTCATTTGATGAAGCAATGACAATGTGCAAAAATGGCTATTTTTCAAAAGAGGTCGAAAACTTTCAAAAATTGTTTTTCAAGATTACAAATCAAATTGACAAACAACTTAAAGTCACAAGAGTAAAGCATGACTTTATTGGCGGAGCTCCCGATGTTCCTCGATATTTGATAGGGCATCCACTCAACATGCTTAATGTTGATAAAAAAGACATGGGCAAAAAGCCAAAGAAGATTGTCTTGAGATTTAATTCATCTGAATCATGTGGTACATCAAAGGATTACATTGAAAAAAAAGGACTTGCATTTGTATTGCTTTTTGATTTGTTGAAAAAGCTTGGAAGTCCAGTTGAGCTTCAAACAGTTGAGTTTAGTTCTTATTCGTATGACGGCATCTATACAAATTTTGAAGTTTCGCTTATGAAAAACAATGATATCATGAACATCTCAAAAATTTATTTTCCACTTGCTCACCCATCTTATTTAAGAAGAATTATGTTTGCATTGGCTGAAAGGACACCAGAACTTGAAAAGCATCAAGGCTATTTTGGAGGTTATGGTCAACCAGCTTCTTTTAGAGAATACATTGAGATGACTGGTGAAGATGAACATAAAAATGAAATCAATATTTTTTCAGATGATTATAGGTATAACTCACTTAGCGTTGCGCTTAAAGATATTGTAAAAGATATTGGAGCGCAGGGTGGACTGAAAACTCCAACTCAGCAAATAATAGAACTTATTGATACTATTGACTTTTCACCTTTGAGCACATTTGCTCCTGAAGATGACTTTGATTATGATATGGATTAAGAGATAATTAAGCAAAATTTTCATAAAAAAGGCTTAAAAACCGTTAAAAAATCAATTTTTAATCAAAAAATGGCTAAAAATAACAAAAAGACCGAATTTCCTCGGTCTTTTTTTGATAATCTTTATTATGCGAAAAGTTGATGATTTCGCATTAAAACTTTGTTTATACTGTTTTAGTAGTTTTATTTCAAAGCTTTTTCAAGTGAAGCATTGTTAAGTTATTGAGCATAGTGTTCTATGCGACTAACTGCGTCTTTGAGCATATCTGTTTGCTGATAAGCAAGCCCTTCTTCAAGCACCTCACATACAGGTTTGAATTTAAAGCCAGAGCCAGAAAGCGCCTTATCAAACTCATTTGGTTTGCAGTTGAGGTTGATTTGGAAGGCTTGACTTGAGCCGCCCTGTCGTCCAGCAAGTTTGTCATTGTTGTAAAGGTCAAGGAATCGAAGCTCTGACAAAATGTCGCCGTGGTCAGACTTTAAGGATATTACTGCAGGCTCTGTGAGGTTTGACTTGACAACTGCCTCTATGCCAGTTTTTTCGCTCAGCGCTCTTACAGCAGCGTCAATAGGTGACTCAAATTTCTTAATTTCATCGCCGACCAGCCCAAGATAGTTTGGAAAGTCAAGTTTGCTTGAGTCTCTATAGCCACAAAGTACATAATTCTTTAAATATGGCTTGTTTGATTTAGGATAGATTGTGTCTTGCAGTGTGAAAACTACATCCACTGTTTGACGACCTTTATAGAATGTTCTGCCGCTGTCTTCAAGCGCATAACGAAGTCCATTGAAACCGTTGATTGAGCCAAGCAGCATTTGTGTGCCAAAGGATGCGATTTCTGCAAATTTGTCATAGTCGCCTTTTAAAATGGCATTTCTAAGGTCTGTGGCGTGATATGGAACAGAGCTTGTTTCTTCTGGATTTACAAATTCAAAAGGAAGTTTTTTGCCTTTTTCATCAAGCACATCCAAAATATCTTCTTTGTTTCCAGTGATGAAATGGGTGACATTATGTTTGTCGCATACCTGTAAAACATCATCAAGCCAATCGTCAAAACGCTCGTGGTCTTGAATGTGTACAATGTCGATTTTAGAAAGGTCGCCGCCGCCTTCTGCAATGCTCATTCTCAACATTTTTTCACGAAATATTGCAAGGAAAGGATGTCTTTTGGTGCCTACTTCATAACAACTTCCAAGCCCAATAACAAGTCTGTCATAGCTTTCCAGCATTTTTAAAATGGCTTCAATATGCCCCTTATGTGCGGGTGCAAATCGACCAATAAACAGTGCAGTTTTCATAAGTTTTATTTCTCCAATTTTCATTAAATATTAAAGCACAAATTCTTCATTTTGTCAATAGTCAAATAAAATCTTGTGCCAACTCAAAAATGACATAATAGGGACAATTTTAAATAATTTAAATGAAAAAGCATAAAAATGATTAAAAAATGTCAAAAAATATGCAAATTTTTCATTTTTAAGCTTAATTTGTCGAAATTTCATTTTGCCAAATCTTTTAAGTATGATAAAATCATAAATATATATTGGAGGGTCACTTATTAAGGACAAAATTAAGTTTGATAAAAAACTAGAAAATGAATATGCCCGCATTGTGACTGAAATAATAGAAAAAAATAGGAGATATTATCCAGTTGAGCTTCTTCAAAAGAAGATAAAGTGGTGTTTTGTTTATGACGCCAATTTAGGCAACTTTGCTCATTATAGCGGAACAAAAGATTTGATTTATTTAAACATTCTTTCAGTGGCTGATGCACTTGAAAATGGAGAGGGTGCAAACATTGAATTTTTCCTTCTGCATGAGATAAGACACATGTATCAAAACTTGGCGATTGATAAATACAAAAAAGAAGGTAAGTGTCTGCTTGGCGAAGAATATATCAACAGATGGATTAAAGAGAAGAAAAAATATTTGCGTGCAACTGACGAGAAGGGAAACTTAAATTTAAATCATTTTAAACAAGACATTGAAAAAGACGCTTATGCCTTTGCGTGCGGAGTGCTTTATGATAAATACAGCGCTTTGCCTGATTATCTGTTTATAAAAAGAGAAAAAATATACAATCAAGACTTTTATAATATAGTTGAAGGCTGGGCTGAATGTTTTAATAGGGAGTGTTAGAGAAAAATATATGAATAGAAGCAAAAAATTTGTTTTTCTGCCATTTTGTGTGCTAAGTCAAGCTGTTCAAGCACAAGGCATTGTGAAATATGAATGGAAATCAAGCATAAAGCCTATTGTGAATCTTTTGCTTGAAAATGACATCAATATTGTACAAATGCCATGCCCAGAAAGCTCTTTCAATGGTTTTGGGAAAAGTTTAATCAGACCGCCTAAAAATATTGAAGGCTATGACAATCAAATGTATAAAGCTCATTGCGGAAATTTGGCTGATGGCGTCGTTGAGATGATTGAAAGTTGTGTCAAAGAGGGATATGAAGTTTTGGCGGTGCTTTCAATAGATAAATCGCCATCTTGTTCAAACGGATTTGTTCACACAGACGAGGGCGGACTGATTGAACGCAAGGGCGTTTACATTGAAAGCCTTGAAAGAAAACTGCAAGAGAAGGGGCTTAAAGTAGAAATTATTGGCATAAACAAGAAAGATATAAGTGGTGCTTTAAAACAGCTTGAAAGCCTTATAAAAAGATGATAATTTGTCAAAAATTGAGAAGATTTAATGAAAATCTTCTTTTTTTAAGCAAAAAACGCCAAATTTTCAGAATTTTCTTGAAATTATTTGCTTAATGAGCGAGTTTTAATCAATTATTGTGCTTTTAAATATTCTCACAATAAAGAAATTATTTAACAATAATAAAGAAATTATTTATTATCAAATAAGAAATTTTGTAGTATTATGTCAAATTTATTTGGCTAACTTTTGGCAGTTGTGATATACTAATTTGGATTTAATTTTGCCTACATGGCACAAGCGGAGGAGAAAATGGAAAAGATTTATTTTGATGCATGGAAGGGGTTTCGTGGAGAAACTTGGAAAGAGAAAATTGATGTTTCAGCTTTTATTGATGCAAACTATACAGAATACAGAGGGGATGATGCGTTTTTAGTTGGCAAGAGTGCCAAGACAGCAAAGGTCTGGGGAAAATGCGAAGAGCTTTTGAAGGAAGAGCGCAAAGTGCATCTTTTGGATGTTGACCTTGAGCACCTTTCTGGAATTGACAATTTTCCAGCAGGTTATATTGATAAAGACAATGAGGTTGTTGTGGGGCTTCAGACTGACAAGCCACTTAAAAGAATTGTCAATCCTTTTGGTGGAATAAGAATGGTTGAAAATGCACTTGGGGCTTATGGAAAGAAGCTTGATGATGGCGTTTCAAATCTTTTTAAACAAATGATAAGAAAAACACATAATGATGGTGTATTTGATGCATACACTCCTGATATAAGAAAGGCAAGAAGTGCGGGGCTTATCACTGGGCTTCCTGACGCTTATGGAAGAGGCCGCATTATTGGCGACTACAGAAGAGTTGCCCTTTATGGTATTGACAGACTTATTGAAGGCAAAAAAGAAGATTTAAATTCAAAAGATTTGCTTAACATCGACTGCGAAGAAAAAATCAGAGAAAGAGAAGAGCTTAGTGAGCAACTTAGAGCACTTGAAAAGATTAAGTCAATGGCTGCTAGCTATGGCTTTGATATCTCTTTGCCTGCAACGAGTGCAAGAGAAGCTTTTCAGTGGACATATTTTGCCTACCTTGCTTCTGTAAAAGAAAACAACGGCGCGGCAATGAGTTTGGGAAGAGTTTCAACTTTTCTTGATATTTATGTTCAGCGTGATATGGAAGAAGGACAACTTTCAGAACAAGAGGCGCAAGAGCTTGTTGACCAATTCATCATTAAGCTGAGACTTGTAAGACATTTAAGAACGCCTGACTATGACGATATATTTGGTGGAGATCCAACTTGGGTTACCGAATCAATCGGAGGAATGCTTGACAAAGAGCACAGCCTTGTCACAAAAAATTCTTTCAGATTTTTGCATAGTCTTATCAATCTTGACCCAAGTCCAGAGCCAAACCTCACTGTGCTTTGGTCAACTTCACTACCTGAAAACTTTAAGAGATTTTGTGCAAAGATTTCAATTCTTACAGACTCTATTCAATATGAAAGTGATGATGTTATGAGCCCTGTTTATGGGCATGATTATGCAATTGCTTGTTGCGTTTCTGCAATGAAGGTGGGCAAGCAGATGCAATACTTTGGTGCAAGGTGCAATCTTGCAAAATCATTGCTTTACAGTCTCAATGGCGGAAGAGATGAGGTCAGCGGAAAGGTTGTTGTTGATGGAATTGAGCCTTGTCAAGCTGAAATTCTTGATTTTGAAGATGTTAAAGCAAGATATTTCAAAGTGCTTGATACAGTTGCGAAAACCTATGTTGATGCTTTAAATATCATCCACTTCATGCATGACAAATATGCTTATGAGGCTGGACAGATGGCGCTTCATGACACACATATTGAAAGATTGATGGCTTTTGGAATGGCGGGGCTTTCAGTTGCGACTGACTCTCTTTCTGCAATTAAGTTTGCCAAGGTTAAGCCTATCAGAAATGAAGAAGGCATAACAGAAGACTTTGAAATTGAGGGCGATTTCCCTAAATATGGCAATGATGACGACAGAGTTGACAGTCTTGCTGTTGAAATTGTTCAGCATTTTATTGGAGCGCTTAAAAAACATAAGTTATACAGAGGGGCAAAGCATACTCTTTCAGCGCTTACTATCACATCAAATGTAATGTATGGCAAAAAGACAGGAACAACTCCAGATGGAAGAAAGAAGGGGGAGGCTTTTGCACCTGGTGCAAATCCAATGCATGGAAGAGACTGTTGTGGAGCGCTTGCAAGTTTAAATTCAGTTGCAAAAATACCTTATTGTGATTGCTGTCAAGATGGTGTTTCAAATACATTCTCAATTATTCCAAACTCGCTTGGAAAAGATATGGAAATGAGAGTTGACAATCTTGTTGGCTTACTTGATGGATATTTTGTTCAAGGGGCTCAGCACCTCAATGTCAATGTGCTTGACAGAGAAAAGCTTATTGATGCTATGAATAATCCTGAAAAATATCCTACGCTTACTATCAGAGTTTCTGGTTATGCGGTCAATTTCAACAAGTTGTCTCGCGCTCATCAAGAGGAAGTCATTGCAAGGACTTTCCATGAAAAATTGTAATAGATTGAAATTTTGGTTTTAATTTGAGTTATTTTAATTTAAATCAATTTATTTTTGATTTTAATTTATTTTGTTTTAATGTTTTTAAAAAGCAAATATTGGTTTTAAAGAATGGCTGTTTTAGAGAAGGGCTGCAGGTGCGGCTTGAACGCTTTGTTTGAGCGCTCAAGCAAAGGGCTTTTTAAGGGTAAAAAGCCCTTAAAAACAAAAGAAAAGTTTCTTTTGTTTTGCACCTGCAGCCCCTATTTAAAACTCCAGCCGTGATGAAAGAAAAAGGGTGAAATATGGAAGAAATTTTAGGAAAAATCAGCAGTGAAGAAAGCATGGGACTGGTCGATGGGCCAGGCATAAGATATGTTGTATTTTTGCAAGGCTGCCAACTTCGCTGTAAATATTGCCATAACCCAGAGACTTGGAATTTGAGTAAACCTACATCTTTTATTTCACCGCAAAAGCTTATTGAAAAGATAGAGCGGTTTAAATCATATTTTGGCAAACAGGGCGGCGTTACATTTTCTGGTGGTGAGCCTTTATTGCAACCATTGTTTCTTTTAGAATGCTTGAAACTTTGCAAGGAAAGAGGGATAAACACCGCGCTTGACACCTCAGGCGTTGGCATTGCTGACAATAAAACATTAAAAGGGATTTTGGCGTTATGTGACCTTGTCATTCTTGATATTAAAGCAGTAGATGAAGATGATTATAAAAACTTGACAGGTCAAAGCATAACTCGATTTAATAATTTTTTAAACGCTGCACAAGAATGTGGGAATAAACTATGGCTGCGCCATGTGATTGTCCCAGATTTGAATGATAATGAAGAAAATGTTGACGAGCTGGCAAACTTTATAAAGCCACTTAAAAATGTTGAGAGAGTGGAGCTTTTGCCATTTCAGAATACTTGTGTAAGCAAATATAAAACGCTTGGAATTAAGTTTCAACTCGTTGGCGTTGAAAATATGAATGAAGCAGAATGCAAGAGACTTGAAGCTTTACTTCGAAGCAAAATATAATTGACTTTGATGGTGTTATTATGGACGAAAGATGTTTTGATTGCCCAAGAAAATGCGGCGTTAAAAGAGACCAAACAAAAGGTTTTTGTGGCGAAGGTGATCAAATTCGTGTTGCAAAAATAATAGAAAATTTCATGTGGGAAGAGCCTTGTATAAGCGGAAGCAAAGGGGCTCTTGCTATATTTTTTTCGGGCTGTAATCTGCGCTGTGATTTTTGCCAAAATTATCAAATATCTCATGTCGGCAAAGGTGATTTTTACTCAACAAAGCAGTTTAGAGAGCTTTTGCTTTCTTATGACCTTGGCAAATTTTCTTCAATAGACCTCATCACTCCGACACATTTTTCCTCCCTTTTAGTAGAAGCTCTTGACGGTATTGACTTGAAAATTCCTGTTGTTTGGAACAGTGGCGGCTATGAAAATGTTGAAACCATTGAAAAACTTGCAAAAGTGGTGGATGTTTTCTTGCCTGATTTAAAATATTTCGATGAAGGGCTCTCTCTTAAATTGTCAAAAGCAAAAGACTATTTCAAAGTTGCGTCAAAGGCAATTAAAAAGATGCGGCAGTTAAAGAACGAGAACATTTTTGATGAAGATGGCATTCTTCAAGAAGGCGTTCTTATTCGGCATTTAGTGCTTCCAGGCCAAAGCCAAGACAGTAAAAAACTGCTTGATTTTATTGCAAGCGAAATTGACAGCCCTTTTATAAGCGTTATGGGGCAGTTTACACCAGTTGGAAACCTTATCAAAGAAAGACTTAAACCTTTGGAGTATAAAATCGTGCTTGGCTATGCAGAAAAATTGGGTTTAACCGACGGATATTTTCAAGACCTTGAAAGCGCTGATGAAACTTTTATACCTAAGTTTTAAAATTATTTGCCAGCATTTTAAGTCTTGCTTGATAATAAAATAATGGCTATTTTATTTGACAAAACTTTGTGAAACTCTTAAACTATATTTATAATTGTTTAAAAGAGGGGCTCATGGCAAAGAGAAAAAAGAAAGATGACAGAAATGCACTTCAAAAAGACGCCGCACAAATGAGAAGAAAGATGATTTCTTCAAGAGTTATAGGCATCTTTTGCTGTTTGCTTGCAATTGCTTGCATTGCAGTTTATTATTTTAAAGTTATCAATGAGTGGCTTTGTATTGTCATTCTTACCTATTGTATGGGCACAATTTTTACTTCAAACAGCTTTATTCAAGATGTCAAAGTGGGCAATCCTTGGCAAAGAATAAATGGCATTGTGTCGGTGGTTTTATATCTTTTAGTAGCCGCACTCATTTTATATGGCTTTGTGACAGGAAATCTAAGCCTTCAGTTTGACTGATAAATTATAAGAAAAAATTTAAATATAAAAATTTGGCTTACAAAAATTTATAACATTTTTAAAATATTGAAAAACTAAAAAAACTCGGAAGTCCGAGTTTTTTTTATTAAAAAATCAAAAAGATAACAATAAAAAATCAAAAAATTTTAACTTGTTTCAGCGCGCCGTAAGATTATTATATAATATTTTTAATAAAATATATATATAAACATTCTATATTTTATCATTTTCGTTATGTCGAATTTTAAAAAAGTGCTTGACAATTGTTCGGGGGGGGGGTAAAATAAAGGTGAAGAAAAAAATGAAATAATAAAGCTTTAAGCTGAAAAAAAATAAAAATAAATTAAATTAAAAAATTGCCTTAGGCATAATAAATAGGCAGAAAAGGTTTGATTTAAATAAGCAATAAAAATATTTAAACAGACCATTGTCTGACTATTAAGAGAGCAAAAAGGAAAATGAAAAGGATGAAAAAAGGAAAACTGTCTCGATTATTCTTAGTTTTTGCAACTGCCCTTGCAAGTCTTTTGTTGTGTCTTCCGCTTTTCACGGTTGAGAAAGTTTCTCAACAAGATTTGTCTGTTTTGGCAAGCTCTGGTTTTACTAATGTTAGAAACTTGGAAAGCACAAATAATTTTGTTTCTCTTTCTAATAATACTATTCATAAGGTCTCAGGCACAGTTGCTTGTAGTGCAAGTTTATTTGCTAATGGTATAAATGTAATTTATTTAGAGCCTAATGCAGAACTCACAGTAGAAGCCACTAGCAATGCGGATGCTGCTATTGAAGTATGTATTGGCAATATATTGATAATTGTTGGAGGAGAAGGCTCTAAGGTATATGCTAATGGCGCTAAAGCTTCTAATGGAGGGAACGGCTCGAATGGAGGCAATGGAACCGTAAATACATCATCAGAATGGTATTATGGTGGAGCAGGTGGAAAAGGTGGCAGAGGTGGCCATGGTGCTAGTGCTGGAATAGGTGGTTATGGTGGAGCTGGTGGAGCTGGTGGCCCTGGTGGCGTAGGAACAAGCGCTGAATGCACAAGTGGAAATCATAGAAATGGAAACAACGGTACGGCTGGGAAAAGTGGTAGTGATGGAATAGGAATGGGTAACGTATATATTCTCGGTGATGTAGAAGTCTATGCTCGAGGTGGAAGCACAAGTGATTCAGATGGTTATAGCGGCGATGCTGGCACTGGGTCATCTTATAAATGGTGGAATAGATATTCTGCTGGTGGTGGCGGAGGTGGCGCTGGCGGAGGCGGTGGATGGTCCGCTGACAATATCGGCTCTGGTGGTCCTGGTGGCGGCGGAGGCGGTGGCGGCGCCTCTGGCGGAGTTTTTGCTTCTGGTAAATATGAATACCTTGCAGGTGGAAAAGGTGGCTTAGGCGGTTTAACACCTGACGCAACATTTAAAGGAGAAGATGGAAAAGATGCTTCTTGGAATTGTGATGGAGGCGTAACTCGCGGCGTTGGTGGCGCTGGCGGAGCAAGTGGCAGTTATGGCTCAAGAGGAACATTATATATCCAAAATTCAACTACCTGCAGTGGAAGGACAAGAGACTACTCTTCTGATGGAAAAATTTCTCATTTGCAATACACGGCAACTTTTAATTTAGCTGGTGGCAGTGGTGTTTCAAGTGCGTCAGTTTATCTGTGTCAATATATGAACACAATATCTAAACCGACTAGAACAGGCTATACATTCCAAGGTTATTATACTGGACAAAATGGCACAGGCACAAAATATTATAATTCAGATGGCTCAAGTGCGAGAAAATGGGATATTATTGGTGACACCACACTCTACGCATACTGGACACCAAATTCTTACGTTTTATACTTTGATAAGCAAGAAGGGAAGAACGGAACAAGCTCAATTGGTGCGACTTACAACTCAAGTTTAAATAATATTGCAATTCCATACAAGCAAGGCTATTATTTTGAAGGTTATTATACAGCAAGAAATGGTGGCGGCACTAAATATTATAATGCAAACGGCACAGGCACAAGAGTTTGGAATATTGCTTCAAATACCACTTTGTATGCAAATTGGAAACCGAATGTTTACAGCACGACTTTTGCTTTTAACGGAGGTATAGCAAATGGCTCCACCTCCCATGGCGAAGATTTGGAGTTTGGCCAAAATTATACCTTCCCAAGCGCTAAAAAGACGGGATATATTCTTAAAAGGTGGACGACAAACTCAAGCACTGAAAACTTTGATTGTGACAGCAATGGTGAGTTGACACAAACTATTCCATATTTGGGTGAGAATGGTGTAAGTGTGACCTTTTCAGCTCAATGGGAAGCATTGAAATATCCACTTACGGCGGATGCAAACATTTCAGAAGCAAGTTTCATAAACCTTTCAAGTGAGTGGAGCGGAAGTGGTCTTACAAGAACAAAATCTGTGGCTTATGACTCAAGTTATGGTGAATTGCCACAGGTTGAAAGAGAGGGGTATGATTTTGTTGGCTGGTTTGACGCTGCGAGTGGCGGAAATGCGGTCAGCTCATCAACTATAATGAATTCAATAAACGGCTCAACGATTTATGCACATTGGTCAATTAAAAGCTTTACGCTTACATTAGACGCGAATGGCGGCTCGCTTAGTGGTGAAAATTCAAAAGTTTTGCAATATGGTGCTGAATACGGCACTTTGCCAACACCAGAAAAAGATGGATATATCTTTAAAGGTTGGTTTAAAAGTTTGACAGGAAGAGACAGCGTGGACAGCAAAACCAAAATGGGTGCAGCTGATGCGACCATATATGCTCACTGGGAGAAAACATGGGCGGCCGAGGCAGAAGATGTTACATTTGGTCATAATGAAGAAGACCCTTCAATGATCACTGGAGAAGGCTCGCAAAGGTCACCATACATCATCAAAAATGAAAAACAAATGGCCTTTATCGCCCTGAAAGTAAGCAAGGGAGCTAGTTTTGATTCAGTATATTTCAAGCAGGCGGCAAACCTCGATTTTTATGAGTTTGCGTGGCTTCCAATCGGCAGTCAAAACAATTGCTTTGCAGGCAATTTTGACGGAAATGGTTATTTAATAAGAAACTTATACACTTTTAATTCAAAAAAAACTAAGTACTCAAATGTAGGCTTGTTTGGTTATACTGTAAATTCAACACTTAAAAATATTCATATATTGTCTGGTGAATTTTATGGCAATGAAAATGTCGGAGCGATTGTTGGAAACTTCAATTTCGGCACTATTGAAAATTGTAGAAGTGGAATAAATGTATACATTGAAGGCACAAACGCCTGCGGACTTGTTGGCAGAGCAAACAATGCAAACATAAAATCATGCTATATGCACAGCAGCGTTTTTGGGAATAAATATGTTGGCGGAATTGTAGGCAAATGTGAAGAAGGTGCTGTTACAATTGAAAATTGTTACTCAAAAGCTAATATTACAACTAATGAGAATTTTGGTGGCGGAATTGTTGGATTTTCTTCTGCCAGCCAAATTACCATAAATGCTTGCGGATTTGACGGACAACTTATTGGAGAAGGATTTTCTGCAATTGCTGGATATTTGGCAAACGGAAATATTTCAAACTCTTTTGCAAATTCCTGTGCAACCTATTTATATAAAGGCACTGCTATCCTAAATTCAGTGATTTATTCAATAGATACTGAAAAGAGGTATGTTGGCAACGATTTTTCAGCATGGTCTGTTTCGGCAAGCGGAACACCTCTTCCTGCTGGATTTTCTTGGCTTGGCAGTGTGGGAACGCCACTTAATGTAGAAATACTTTCAACTCTTGGCTATCAGGCACAAAATAAAGCTGACTAAAATAAGTCAGCTTTTTTGCTGTCAAAAGAATGAAAAACATGCTCTGTATGCTTAGAAATTCGTTTTTTCCTTTTAATAAGCACTATAGAAATATATTTATTTTTATTACAATTTGCTTGACATTTTTCGGGGGGGGGTAAAATAGAAGTGTAGATAAAATTTTTTATTTTATAGATAAAGGAATATATAGATTGAGCATTAAAGAGAAATATATTTTATGATATAGTGCAAACAATAAATTCAAAGGAGAAAAATGAGAACAAAAAGAAGAATTATTATAATATGTTTTGTTGCTTTTATGTTTCTATTTTCAGGTACTTTTCTTTACATGTCTAAAATCTATGAAAAAGATTTTGTTGAAGAAAATAAAGTTTCGGATGGTGCGAATTTAAACCCTATACCATATTATAGATGGAAGTTAATCGGATATTCAACGGTTACTTTAAATTCTAATGGCAGCACAGCAAAGACATCAGTCATATATAATGTATCATATAAAAGCTTGGAAAGAGTTTATGGCGAAATGTGGCAGCTTTTATCAGATATCGGGCGAGAGTGGTTTAATACCAATGGTACTACATCATGGAATCCTTTTGCATCACCGATTTCAGTGCCAACACGCACAAGTTATAAATTTTTAGGGTATTATACCAGCAGTAGTGGAGGCACTCAAACTATTGATTCGTCTGGCAAAATAATAGCTTCAGTAGATACTTATAAAACAAATGCAACATGGTATGCACATTGGGAATATTATCCTACAAACTTCACCTTGACTTTTGACAGGCAGGGCGGAACAGGTGGCACTTCAAGCATTCAAGCGGTTTTGGGGCAGAGTGTGCCGACAATTACACCGCCGACGAGAACAGGATATAATTTTGTTGGATATTTTTCTGAACAAAATGGAAAGGGCACTCAGTATTACAGCTCAAGTGGCACAGCTTTAGCACCTTGGGGTAATCAATATAGTGCAACTCTATATGCGCACTGGGAAGGTAAGCCATACACTGTTGTATACCATCCAGACTATTCGGGGGCATCAGCGTCATCCCACACAGGTTTTAAATACGGCACATCTATTGCACTAAGGTCGATAAGTGCTTTAGGATATAATCGCAGTGGTTATACATTTTTAGGCTGGGCGACAAGCTCGGGTGGCGGAGTGGCTTATACAAATGGTCAGAATGTAAACTATTTAAGCTCTAATGGGGGCACGGTAAATTTGTATGCAGTTTGGCAGGCAAATACATATTCAGTGCGGTTTAATTCCAACTTTTTGCCGGCATCTTCATCATCGCAAAGCGGATTTACTTATGACTCTCCTATGGCTTTGAAAAAGAACACTTTTGTTCGGTCAGGATACAAATTTTTAGGATGGTCGACAAGTACAACTGGTGGAGTGGTCTACTCGGACGGAGAAAGCGTAAGCACATTGACGACAATTGATGGCAATACAGTTGATTTATATGCAGTTTGGCAAGCAAATATATATATGGTGACAGCAGAAGCAAATAGCGGAAGTATTCCTTCAACGAGTGGTTGGAGTGGAAGTGGAGATAATGCAACTAAAACGATAACTTTTAATTCGACTTATGGCACGCTTCCAGCGCCAACAAAAACGGGATATAATTTTACAGGCTGGTATACTGCAGCAAATGGTGGAAATTTAATCACAAGCAGCACAACGGTTACGACAGCAGGAAATCATACAATTTATGCGCATTGGTCACCTCAGACATTTTATGTAAACTTTTATGCAAATGGCGGTAGTGGAAGCATGAGCAGCATGAGTGTAACTTATGATAGAGACCCTATGCAGCTTACAAGCAATGCCTTCAAAAAGGAAAACTACATTTTCAAGTATTGGAGCACAAATTCAAGTGGAACAGGGGTAAAATATTATGAGAAACAATATGTTTCAAATTTGACAAGTGCATTAAACTTATATGCTGTTTGGGAAGAGAGTTGGAATGCTCACGCTTCTCAAAGTTTAATTGGAAGCGGAAAAATAAACGATCCATTTCTAGTTTCTTCCGCCGCAGACCTTGCATACATTTCAAAAGCGGTGGACAACGGAACAAGTTTTTCAAGTGTGCAATTTAAGCAGACAGGCAACATAGATTTGGCAAAAGATAATAACGGTGCTGTAGTGAGTTGGCTTTGGATGCCAATAGGGGCAGAAAGCAGCAAAGCGTTTCAAGGCAATTATGACGGCAATGGCTTTTTGATTAAAAATCTTACTACATCGACGGCTAGAGTGGGAAGCCCGTCTGGCAATTATCTATATTCAAATGTTGGCTTGTTTGGCTATACAAAAAATGCAACTATAAAGAATGTAAACATTATATCGGGCGCTGTGCGAGGCTATGATAATGTTGGCTCGATAGTGGGCAATTTAAATTATGGAAGTATACAAAATTGCAGAAGTGGTGCTTCGGTTACTGGTCATTTTAATATAGGAATGATAGGCAGTGCAGTAAGCTCTTCAATCTTATCAAGTTATAATTATGGAAACATAAATGGAAATAATTATGCAGGCGGAATTGTTGGAAGCAATAGCGGCGGAAAATCAACTATTGCAAACTGCTTTGCAAGATGTAACGTATATGGTGCTAAAATCGGTGGAATACTTGGGCAATCAAATGTAAGTGGCACAGAGGTCATAGCTTGCGGATTTAAAGGTGATATTACAAATTCAAATCAAGGCTTGATTGCAGGCTCAATGACTAGTGGAATAATTCGAGATTGTATTGCAATCACTTCCACGCAAAATATATCAATTTGTGCGGGCGGTGCAACAGTGCAAAATTGTATTTATGACAATGGCATACAAAATAAAATAGGAAACGATTTTTCAAACTGGTCAGAGCTTGCTTCAGGATTACCACTACCGAAAGGTCTTGCTTGGATTGGCGGTTTTGGATATGGCTTAAAATAAAATTGATTTTATAAAAAAATGCTTCGATTTACAATAAATTTTCTAAACTATATATAAAAAAGATAATTTTTAAAATGAAATAATTTTCAAAACTAATGTAATTTTCAAAATGATTATCAAAATCATCGCAATTATTAAAACTAAAGAATAAAAATAATTTTTAAAAGAAAAAGCTGACTAAAATAAGTCAGCTTTTTTGTGTTTAATCGTTGTTATCTTTTTTTTCAGTTTCATTGTTTACTGGTTTATTGTTTTCAGTTTGAATGTTTTCAAATTTGTCGTTTTCAAATTCGCCATCAATTGTTTCAGATAAAGAGGTTGTTTCAGATGAATTAACAAGTTCTATGTTGTCATGGCTTAAGTTTTGCGGTGCTGGCATTTTGAAACGCTTTTGACGTCTTTTAAGTTTGAGTTTTTTAATCAGCTCTTTTCGCTGATATTTATTTTCTGTTTTCAATGTTTTTTCGGCAATTCTGATTTTATTTTTAAATATTGACTGCTCTTTCATAAATTCGCCGCTTCCTATCGTTTCTGTTACAACGGATGAAAATACGAAACAGTTTTCATCAATTGAAGATACAATGCGTTTCATTTCAGTCGATTGCTCGTTTGGAAGAAGGCAGAGAAGAATTGATTTGTTTTTCTTTGAAAACATTCCTGTTCCGTCAAGCTTAGTTACACCTCTATGATAGCGCTCAAGAAGGGCATGAGCAATTTCTTCATCTTTATCGCAAATGATGTAGTGTGCAATCACTCTCTTAGAGCCGTCAAGCACGAGGTTTGTTGTGAGTGAATTGATTACCGCAACAACAAGTGCGTAAAGACCAGTTTGAAGTCCAGCGGTGAGAATGCTTAAGGTGAGAACGACTGCATTGATAAGCAGCAGGCAATATCCCGTTTTAATCTTTGGAAAATATCTGTTGATAATTACACCAGCAATGTCGCTTCCGCCAGTTGTTCCACCAAACTTCATGGCAATGCCTACGCTTATACCGCCGATTATTGCGCCCACAATTGCATATAAAAGCACATCACTTTGAGCGGCATTTGCTATCACTGGAATGGTAATAAACTGCATGCCAAGGGTATAAAAACCTATTCCAAGCCCTGAAAGCACCAAAAATTTCCAGCCAAATATTTTTAGAGCGAATAAGAAGATAATCAAATTAAAAATAAGATAAATCACTGCTGTTGGCAGGTTTAGCCCAACAGATGCCAGTGCATTTCTGATGATAAGTGCAAGACCAGAAATTCCAGTTGGAATAATTCCCGCTGGCTCAAAGAAATTTTTGAAGTTTGCTCCACCTATGAGAGCTGCAAGCGAAACCATTACCATTTGCAAGATAAACTTGCTTAATTTTTGTTTTTGTTTGTTTTCAGCATTTTTTAATAACATTTTTTGAGTATAACACAACTTTAAAATTTTGTCAAAGAACATATCAACCATTTTATTCAGTTTTCAATCTTTTAGTGCCTTTTATTTAAAGGAAATTAAGCTAAAAAAGGTGGCAAAAAGCAAATACAAGAAAAAACTTGACAAATGTCGAATTTTTTGAGAAAATAGGTGTATGGAGAAATGCTTATTTGTTTACAACCCAGAAGCTGGGAAGGGCAAGATTAAAAATAAAGAAGAATATATTGTAAAAAGATTAAGCGAAAAATATCAAGTGGAAGTTGCGCATTCGCAATATGCAGGCAACATCAAAGAAATCATAATTGAAAGGGGAGAGGATTTTTCTTTGATTGTTGGTGCTGGTGGAGATGGGACTTTAAACGAAATTATTGACGCGGTCATGAATTTGACTAAAAAACCAGTGCTTGGCTATATTCCTGCAGGCACAGTCAATGATGTTGCGCATTCTTTATATATTCCACGAAAACTCAAAAAAGCAGTTGACAATATCTTAAATGGTCAGCCATTTAGCCATGACATATTGAAAATAAATGACAAATTTGGAATTTATGTCTGCGCAGCGGGGCTTTTTACCGAAGCGAGTTATCTCACACAGCAACATATGAAAAAGAAGATTGGCAAGGTTGCCTATATGTTTATTGGAGGCCTCAGCATATTCCGCGCAAGGCCTATGAAACTTAAGCTCACCTTTGAAAGCGGTGAAATTGAAGGGCGTTATGCGATTATCCTTATCAATAATTCTCGCTATACTGCCGGCCTTAGAATAAACAAAACAGCTGTTTTAAATGATGGGCTGGTGGATGTGATGCTTGTTGAAAGCAGAAAGAAGATTATCGGAATTTTTGCAATTCTTAAAACCATGTTTATGTTTGTGCGTGGCATCGACCATTATTTAACTCGCCGCCATGTTCACCATCTTCAACTTACCAATTTTAAAGTTGAAGTGAGCGAAAACACGACAATCAACTTAGACGGCGAAAAGTCAAGCAGTGGAAGTTTCTCTGTGTCAGTGATTAAAAGCGGAGTGCAGATTTTAGTGCCAAAAATACATAAACTTCAAAAACAGGTTATGAAAATTGATGGCTGAATAAAAAAGGAGAGATGTTGACCTCTCCTTTTTTCTCTTTAGTATTGATTTTTAAGTCATAATATGTTATATTTTAAATAGATAAAATTAAAGTTGAAAGGTGGCTGTTGCAAAATGGATTTAAATAAAAAAAGAGAATTGTCTCGTTCTAAACAAAGTGGGCAAATCAGCAACGAACCAAGGTCTGCGACCGACAGCGTTTCAATATTGCAAAGTAAAGAATATCAAGATTTGCTTTTAGGTGAAAAAATTGAAGAAAACACCTATGCTTTTGGTGTAAAGATTGAAGAAAAACAACTTTCTGTCAAGGATCAAATGAAATTTTATATCGACAATGGCAAAAGCTTTATGTTGCATGGTCCAAGTGGCGTAGGAAAGACAAGGCGAGTGCAAGAGCTTGACCCAGACTGCATCTGCCTGCAACTAAGAAATGGAATTTTGCCTGAAGAGATTATCGGGAAGACAGGCTCAGTGGGAAAAAATTCCTTTTGGATTGAGCCAACTTGGTATACTCGCATAAAAGAGCTTTGCGAAAAAGACCCAGACCATAATCATGTGCTGTTTATAGATGAGCTTACAAATGTAAATGATAAAGAGCAGTCGCTTGTATTTCATATTGTTTTAGAGCATTCAATTGATGGAAACATGGGCGCGCTTCCAAAGAATTGTGTAGTGGTTGCTGCTGGAAATAGTCCTGAAGAGTCGTCTGCAGCCTACAATATGCCAGAGCCACTTTTCCGCCGCTTTACCGCACATATAAATCTTGAACCTGACATTAAGAGCTTTATTGAGTGGGGAAGTGAAATTGGCAAGAATGGTCGCCCAAAAATTCATCCACTTGTTTCAGCTTTTGTTGCCGCTTATGGTGATAAGGTTTTCTATACAAAATATGATGAAGAAAATCCTCAAAAGTTTGCTATTGACCCTCGTGGATGGGAACAAGTTTCAAATATTATCTATGACAACAACAATGTATTGCGCTTAAAGCTTATTGCTGATAAGATTGGGCTTGACCATGCAACAGCTTTTCTGCAGTTTGCTTCAAGCAAAAGAATTTCTATCAAGGATATTTTGCTTCAAAGATATGGCGAGAATGATTTGCCAAAAAATCAAGATGAAGAGTTTGCTCTTATTTGCTCACTGCGCACTGCGGATGAAAAGCAGGTTGAGTTTGTACGAAATTTCATAAGAGAAAACTTAAAAGCAGAAAGCCTTCCAGTTTTTGACAGCCTTTGGATTGGCAATGATGATGAGCGTGCAATGTTGATTGCCGAGCTTGACGGCGAGAACTTTGGCAGAAGTTATTAAAATAAGAAAATACTTTATTGAAGTTTAACAATTTTAAAGAAGACAGTGATTTATAAAATTTAATTAAAACTATAAAGATTTAAGAAAAAGCAGCTTGAAAAAGCTGTTTTTTTATTGAATTTTAATGAAATTTTGCTTTTTAATGTTAGTTTTTACATTATTTAGGCAATAAATAGGCTATGGAAAAGATGATTTTGCCGTTAGGGAATGGCATTGGTGTTTATGAGAAAGGGCGACTTTGCGTGAGTATGATTGACTCGAGTGGAAGCAAGAAGGTGGGCGGACGATTTGTAAAAACGGTCAACAAGTTTTTTTCGCTGCCTATTGTTCGTGGTTTCACCTTTCTTTTTTATGGAATTTGGCTTTATATTGCTTCTTTTAAGTTGCTTGGTGAGCTTGAAGATCGACCTGAGAATGAAAAGAATAAAAGTTTCAAAATTGCTAAAAATGTCACCATTGCCTCAACCTATATTGTGCTGATAGCCATGCTTTTGGCTGCTTTTTTGTTTGGATTTTTGTTTTTGGGGCTTTTCCCTGCCTTTTTGTTTCACAAAGCCTTTCCAGATGGCAGCTCTTATTATCTGCGTTCAAGCATGATTGCCCTTCTTCGTTTTGCCCTTTTATATTTAATATTTGTGGGTTTGCGTTTTGTGCCTTTCATGAGCGGGCTATATTCCTTCAATGGTGCTGGCAATGTTCAAATGAGCGGAAAAGAAGAGACGATAAGACCTCGCACTTATCCACTGAATTTTTTAAATTTTCTGTTAAACATTTTTCTATTTTCAACTTTTGTGATATCATTACTTTCGGTAAATATCTTCTGGCCGGTGAATTTTTTGTTAAACCTGTTGCTGTTTTTGACTGTCGTGCCCATTGTATATGAAATTTTGCGCTTTGCAAGCGTGACAAAAGCTGTGTGGGTGAAAGATGTGGCAATTGTGACAAACTGGCTGGTAAGCATAAGACCAACAACTACACAAAGTGAGGTTTTGGCTGTGGCAAGAAAAGAGCTTGATTTTTACAGTGATTTTGAAAAGACGGAAAATGGACGGGTGGCCATGTCCAGCCTTTATGCCGAAATGGAAACAAAACTTAAGGCAAGTGATAAATTTGAGCCAAGTGATTGTGACTGGATAATAAGCACGGTGCTGAATAAAAATAGGGCGGAAGCAAAGCTTGAGAGAAGTGTGAGTTTGAAAGAATATCGTGAGATTGTCAGGGCTTGTGATAGGCGAGCTAAAGGCGAGCCGCTTTCGAATATATTTGGCTTTGTTGAATTTTATGGGCTTAGATTTGATGTCAATAAAAAGGTGCTTTCACCAAGAATGGAGACTGAAATTTTGGTGGAAGAGGCGCTTAAAAAGATAAACGAAACTGATGCTGAAAATGTGCTTGACCTTTGCACTGGAAGTGGTGCAATTGCTATCTCAATCGCAAAGTTTTCGTCTTGTAAGGTTTCTGCCAGTGATATATCAAAGCAGGCGTTGGCTGTGGCTGAGGCAAACGCCAAGAAAAATGAAGTCAAAGTGGAATTTTGTCAATCAGATTTAATGAAAAGTTTGAAAAAGGGCAGAAAGTATGATATAATAGTTTCAAATCCACCGTATATAAAAAGCGGTGATATTGAAAAACTTGACATTGAAGTGAAAAAGTATGACCCAAAACTTGCGCTGGATGGCGGTGAGGACGGACTTGACTTTTATAGAAAGATTATCGACGAGGCAAAAAGCAAACTTACCAAGAAAGGTTGGCTTATGTTTGAAGTTGGGCAGGGGCAGAGTGACGGCGTTTGCGAACTTATGCAAAAGGCTGGCTATGACAATGTTCAAGCAGTAAAAGATTACAGTAAGATAGAAAGGGTGATTTATGGTAGACTTAGCAAATGAACTTTTAGAAAAAACTGGCAAGACAAAAGATCGTTTTGAAAAATTGACAGAACTTGTCAGTGACCCGGCAGTGATTGCCGATAATAGAGAATGGAAAAAACTGGTTAAAGAGCGCTCTTCAATTGAAGAGATTGCTCTTGCCCATGACAGACTTGAAAAACTTGTCAATGATTATCATGCAAGCAAGGCTGGCTATGAAAATGAAACAGATCACGAGATGAAAGATTTGTTTTATGAGGAATACACCACACTTGAAAGCCAAATTGAAAGCGAAATTGAAGAAATTAAAGTGCTTCTTCTTCCAAAAGATGCCAATGATGACAGCAACGTTATTGTTGAAATCAGACAGGCTGCAGGGGGTGAAGAGTCTGGACTTTTCTGCACCGAGCTTTACAGAATGTATTGCATGTACGCTGAGAAAAAACATTGGAAAGTTGAAGTTATGGATTTAAATGAAACAGAGCTTGGCGGAATAAAAGAGATTACTTTCATGGTCAAAGGCAAGGGTGCTTACAGCAGATTTAAATATGAAAGCGGCGTTCATAGAGTGCAAAGAGTGCCTGAGACGGAAAGTCAAGGTCGAATACATACTTCAACTTCAACTGTTGCCGTGCTTCCAGAGATTGAAGAAGTCGAGTTTGAGATTGAAGATAAAGACCTTAAAATTGATACCTATCGTTCTTCTGGCGCAGGTGGCCAGCATGTCAATAAGACAGAGTCGGCAATCAGAATTACACACCTTCCAACAGGCATTGTTGTTGCCTGCCAAGACGAGCGCTCTCAACTTAAAAACAGAGACAGGGCAATGTCAATCTTGCGTTCAAAACTGTATGAATATTATCAAGGCCAGATTGAAAGTGAATATAAGGAAAACAGAAAAAGTCAGGTTGGCACTGGTGACCGCTCAGAACGAGTGCGCACTTACAACTATCCTCAAGGCCGCGTGACAGACCATCGCGTGAATGTGACTTCTTACAGCCTTGATAATGTGCTTAATGGCGACATTGATATGTTTATCGACGCCTTGACACTTAAAGACCGCGCAGAAAAACTTGCAAACGCTTAAATTAAAAACGACTTTAATGTCGTTTTTTTGTTTGCTTTTGAAAAGTTATAATGATGAAAATATCGCTGTTTAAATCAAAGCAATATGTGGTGGAAAGACAGGGGATAATCAAAGCAATATGTGGCGAAAATGCAGGGGGGGGAATCAAAATGAAAAATGGCGAAAAATGGCTGGGAAGCAATTAAAACCATATTTGTTTGACATAATGATGAAATTTATGCTATAATAATAAAGTCAGCTTCTATAAAAATATTTGCTTGAAAGGTTTGACTTCAACAAAATTTAATATAGGAGGTACAAAATTCAACTGAAATTTCTTGAGAAAAATTTGTGTTTGTTTTTTCAGTGAAAGTCAGTTGGTCATTATGCAGTTGCAAATTACAAAGCCAAAGCGTGTTATCGTTGAAATTACTGACAAATGCAATTTCAGATGCAAACACTGCTTTGCAAATAAAAAAGACTTGGAGCTTAGCGTCCCAAGTTGGAAAAGAATTTTTGATAATATATGCAAAGAAAAAATTCAGAGTATTACGATTACAGGCGGTGAACCTCTGCTTTATAAAGATCTATTCATTCTTTTAAAGCAACTTCATTTAAGAAAGACATTGCTCACTCTTGACACCAATGCCTCTCTTATAAATGAAAACAATATCAAACTTATCGAAAAATACTTCAAAAAGGTGAGGATTTCACATTATGGAGTAAATAGAAGTTGGCATGCAAACACAAATTCAAAAGCCTTTGACGAAGAAAGGTTTTTAAAAGTTTTAAAACTGTTATGCGACAGCAAGCTTAAAGTGCAAGTGAAAATTCCATTGTTTTCAAACAATGTGAAAAACATGTCAAAGTTGCTTGACAGCTTAAAGCCTTTTGATATTGATGAAATAGTGCTTATCCCAATCATTCCGGTGGGAAAGGCAAAGTCACTTTCAAACCTTATAGGTGCGAGAGAGGCTAAACGACTAATAAATAAGTACAACGATAAAGAAAGAAACATTCGAGTTTTCAGGTGGACAAAAGGCAAGCATTTCCTTATCAGAAGCAATGGAAATGTGGTGCTTCATCCACCAATAAATAAAGAGGAAACTTTGCTTGGAAATGCAATGGATAGATCTATCTCAGAGCTTTGGGAACGCGTTCCAGAAAAGTATAAACAAATCAATGATGTTTTTACATCAGATTTGGCTCAAAATTAAATAATTTGCATATATTTCACAGAAAAAGTCGAAAAAATCGGCTTTTTTTGCTGTTTTTTGCAAATTTTGCTTAAATTATTGCTTAATTTGTCAAATTTTGATATTTAATCCTTTTATTAAATAAATTAAAATAAGCCAATTGTTTTTCTAAAAAAGGTTTATAAAACAATTAACATATTGACTTTTAAAGTAATATATGATACAATAGATTAAGTCATCTAAGGAGGCATTTTTTCATGAGCAAAATAATAAATGATGTGCTTGACAAAGCAACAAAGATTGCAATTGTTTCACACATAAATCCTGACGCTGACGCACTTTGCAGCAGCTTGGCTCTTAAGAATATTATTAAAAATAATTATGACTACAAATATGTTGATGTTTTCGTTGATGGAGAAATAGGCTCGCTTTATGACCCTATTCTTAGAGACGAAGTTGTCAACCCAAGAAAACCATGTTCAAGCTATGATTTGGTGTTTGTTCTTGACAGCCCAAACATTGAAAGAACGGGAATTTATGGCGACCTTATTTTAAATACTCCAGTTATCGTTGACATTGATCATCATGCAACCAATGAAAAGTTTGGCACTTACAACTTTGTTTCAGCTGGCGCTTCAAGCACTTGCGAAATGATTTATCTTATGGCGAAGGGCTCTAAGTTTGAGATGAACAATCTCATCGCGAAAGAGCTTTATCAAGGAATTATCACTGACACAAACTGCTTCACTTCAAACGCTATTTCAAGACGCTCTCATCAAGTTATCAGTGAGCTTTTGGGCTACAAATTTGATTCTGAGGCAATCAAGGCTTACTACTTCAAAAACAATTCAGTTGCTAAAACGAGACTTTTGCAAAAGGCGCTTATTTCACTTAAATTCTATGGCGGTGAAAAATTCACAACTATGAAAATACCAAACGAGCTTTTTGCCAAATTTGATGCAAGCTTTGAAGACTCTCTTGGAATTATTGATAACGGTATCAATATTTCAGGGACAGAAATCAGTGCAATCTTGGTTGAAAAAGAGCCTGAGCTTATTCATGTAAGTTTAAGAAGCAAGGGCAAAATCAATGTTGGCGAAATCGCACAAAAGTTTGGCGGCGGTGGAAGTCTTGAGCTTGCGGCATATCAAACTGAAGGGAATATCAAAGAGTGCGAAAGCGCACTGGTGGCTGAAGTGTTGCCACAGCTTGGCGATATAAAAGAAGACGAAGAAATCTTATTTTAATTTTAATTGAATCAAAAAGGATATAAAATATTTTTATATCTTTTTTTTTGTTTTCATTTTTAAGACTTGAATTTAATATAAAAAGCTTGATTAAAAAAGCACGACCAATTGATCGTGCCTTAATGTTTTTATTGTTTTTCTTCTTTTAAACTTTCTTCTTTTGAGCTTTCAGCTCTTTCAAGCAGGTTTTTAATTTCTTCCTTTCTTTCAGCATCTTTCTTTTCAATAAAGTTTTTAATTCGTTTTGCTTTGGCTTCACTTACATGAGCTTCTGGGAAAATGTCTCCATATTTATTAAAAGATTCTTCATGCTCAGCAGCGTATTCAAGCCTTCTGTTAAGCACCCACATATCTTTAAATACAGGGTCGAGGGGAGTCGGTGTTATATGAGATGGTAAAGCAGTTTCAAGGTTTCTATAATAGTTTTCAAAAGCTTTTCCCATATAATAATCTTTCCAAAGCTCTGCGTTATATTCAATCCCTTTTTCAATAATTGTCTTGTCAACGCCAAGCTTTTTTAATGTGTTTACAAGACCATTTCTGAAAATTTTATCGCAGTCTGGCAGGGTAACCCAAAAAGTATTATATCCTTTAGGAATAAGCCAGTCTCTTCCGCCATTTTTGATATGCCTTATCTGCCATGCAACAACTTTGAGCTGATAATCTTTTAATTTTTGTTCGAAAAACATTGAATGTTTTACATAAGTGCTTACTGTCGAAGGTGAAATTTTTAAATTCGCTTCAAAAAGCTCTAGTTGAAGCATTTTGGTTAACCAAACTTTATCTTTCATGTTGTATGGAAGGTTTGGTTTTGTAAGCGTGTTATGGTCGAAAGCTTTATAGTCATCTATAGGCTCGCTTGAAAAAAGGCTGATAGTTGCTTGGTCCAAAACCGATTTTGCGTCATGCACACTTACAATTTTTAACTGAGATGGTGCATCTTTGATTGAAGAAGACATGCTCTTTGCCTTTTTATTTTTGATTATTTCAGGTATGTTCATAAAATCTCCTTAAATATTGTTTGAGAAAAACTATTTGCATTTAAAGTATATCATAGTTTTGCGTTCATTTCAAGATGAATTTTAATATACTTAAGCTTTGAGTGCAGCTTTAACTTCCAAAATGACTTCATTTAAGAAGTTTTTATCCTCTTCATTGAGCTTTACAGCATAATGCTCTCTTAAAGCACTGAAATAGTTTTCAAGATTGATTTCTGCTAAGCTTGCCTTGAAGTTTAAGTCAAACAAGAAGGCGAGGAAGCAAAATATGCGGTCAAGCTTTGTTTGCATTTGTTCGATTTTGACAAGCTGATGAGCTTTCAAACTTTCAAGACATGATGTGGTGTAGCCGTCCTTTTCAAACATAATGCTAAGTCCGCCGAAGCCTATAAGATTGAATAAGTCAAGCTTGTCAGTGTCTCTTATCAAGTTGCAATAGTTGATTATGGTTTCAAAGCTGTTTGTGTTGTCAGCATCTTTTGAGAATTGGTCTTTTATGTATTGCTCATCAATGGCAAATTTGTTGTGAAATTTGATTGCCATGTTAAGCATAAGATAATCTTTTTTATCAACTTTAAAATCTGCAATTTTGCCATCTTCAAAAAGAAGATGACAGGCCCTGTCTGCATGGTCAAAGGTTTTTCGATCAAGAAAACTTTTAAACTCAGCCCACTGATAAAATCGGGCATAATCATGCAAAAGCCCAAGCAAATAACATAAATTTTCGTCAAGCCCAACTTTTTTGCCCACCTCTTTGCTCATTTTGGCGACGCGGAGGGTGTGATAATATTTAAGATTTATTCCGTGTTCTTCCATGTTGAAATTTGACTTTACAAAATTATCAAATATCATTCCATTTTCATCTAAGATAAATGTGTCAAGATTGTAGTTTTTGATTATTTCCATTTGTATCTCCTATAAACTTTCCTATAAAGTAGCTTTGTTTTTATATTTTGTTTCGGCAATTTAAAAAGGTTTTAGTTTAAAAACTTCAATAAAAGCCATTTTTTTAGTTGCTTTAATTAAGATTATTTATTTTTAAAAGTTTTATTTATAATTGATTCAATAAAAACTATTTGTTTAAAATTTCTTTTTTATAAAGCTCAAGACTTTCATCTATTATTTCAATGGCGCGCTCTTTTCCGCCCAGCTCTTTGACTTCAACTTTTTTGTTTTCAAGCTCTTTATATACACGCAAGAAATGCATAAGCTCCTCAAATATATGCTTTGGAAGCTCTTTAATATCAGAGTAATTGTTGTATTGAGGGTCACCATAAGGAATGGCAATGATTTTTTCGTCACGCTCATTTCTGTCTGTCATAATCACCACACCGATTGGATAACATCTTACAAGACACAGCCTTTCAAGAGGCTGACTGCAAAGCACGAAAACATCAAGAGGGTCGTGGTCGCCACAATAGGTGAGTGGAATAAACCCATAATTCATAGGATAGTGTGTGCTTGTGTAAAGCACTCTGTCCATAATGAGACAGCCAGTTTCTTTGTCAAGCTCATATTTAGTCTTGTCGCCTTGCTGAATTTCAATGCAGGCAACGAAATCGTTTGCCTTAACTCTGTCACTGTTCATATCTTTCCAAATATTCATAAAACACCTCTTTTTTTTATTTGTGTAATTTTAGCAGAAAATAAACAAAAAGTCAATCTTATTGCCAATAAAGCAGAATTAAAAACAAGAAAGCAAACTACCAAAAATAAAAACCACGCTTAAGCGTGATTTTTATCTCTTTGAAATTCAAGCATCGTTTTATCCCCAAAAATAGTTTTTTCTAAATGGGAATTATCTTTTTGTTGATAAAACTCAATAAACTTATTAACATTTTCTGCGCTTTCATTCCAATCTTTTGCGACTGCATCATTATGGGTTCTTCTTTCAACACAACTTAATCCTATTAAATCTTTAGATATAATGCTTGAAAATTTTATTGCACCATCAACATTCAAATGAGTGAAATCATAAAAGTCCTTAGTTTCAAGATTAAGGTTTAATATTTCTTTTGAATAGTCTTTAACAATTAAACCCTCGTTTCTTATTATTTTTTCAACATAATTGACCATTTCGACTTCTTGAAGAGATGATTCTTCAATAAAACGGGGAGTCTTTATAAACATAACCTTAAGTTGTTTTTGTTTTATATATTTAAGAAGCTCTTCTAATAGAGAAAGATTATTTTTATCAGGCTTTTTGCTTTTTGTGTAGTTTGAGATGTCAATAATATTTTCTTCTTTAAGTTCTGCTTGATAAAAGGAAGAAGAAAATCCTTTTAAAACACTTTTTTTGTTGTCAATATCCATTTGTCGATTTTTAATGATATCTGGAAGCCAATTCCAATTATAATGATTGGCATACAAAGGAAGGGAGTAGTCAATTATTTTATTTTTTGGGATGATCTTTTTGATATATTTATCCTTGCGTTGTTTGTTTGGTACTGAATTTAAAAATTTTTTTCTTGCATAATCTACAGAAGCTGTGTTGGGGAAGGATATAGAATTGATATCAATAACATAAATTTGTGGTTTTTGGGCAATTTCACTTTCTTCAATTATTGGAATAGCTAAGTCAAGAGGAAGGGTATCTGTAGCCATTACATAACTTGTTAAACCTTCTTCCTCAAAAATTTTTGTAGGAATAATGCCTGCTCGCATGGTGCTTGGCCCAATAAACACTACATCAAGAGAAGTTGCTGGCTCATTGTAAAAAAGTTTAAGTCTGATTTCATCGTTGTGTGTTGAGTAGGTTATAAAACTTAAAAGACCATAAATCAACATGAAAGCAATAAGAGGGAATAATACAATTTTTAATATTACTTTTGTTTTTTTCATTGTTTATCTTTTTTCCTTTTTTAAAATTGCATATAAATAAAATCTGCCGTATTGTATGAAATTCCATAAGATCCAAATATAACTATTATAATAATCAAACCAATGTAAATTGGCCAGCTAAGCCAAATGCCTCTTGTGGTGATGGAATCTCTTATTGAGATATTTGGTTTAAATTCTTTATATAGATCAACAGCAAGAACAATAAGAGTGCAAATAAGGGCAACAATACAAGAGGCGTTAAAGCCAAAGTCTGTAAATTCCTTTATTATTTCAAAGAAATCCCAGCCTGCAAAATTGAAAGTTTTCAAGAAGATATGCCAACTTGCTGAAAGTGAAGGGGCACGAAAAATTATTCTGCCTATGATCAATAAGATTATCGTTCTAAACCAAGAGAATATTTTCCAAAATATATTGTTTGAGTTTATTTTTAATTTTTTAATAAGTTTGTCACAGAGTGGTTTAAAAATGATCTGCAGAATTACTAAAAATCCGAAGTATAATCCCCATACAATGTAATTCCAACTTGCTCCATGCCAGATTCCCGTTGCAAGCCAAGTCACAAAAAGTCCGATTATGGCAGGAATCGTTTTTGAAAATTTTCCGAAAACTTTTTTTATTGCTTTTGATTTGCTGATTTTAAGAGACATTTTTGAAATTGAAATCGGATAGAAAATATAATCTTTAAACCAAGAGCCAAGACTCATGTGCCATCTTCGCCAATAGTCAGAAATACTAAGTGAAAAATAAGGTCTTTCAAAGTTTTGTGGAAGATTGATGCCAAGACATTCTGCTGAGCCACGCGCTATGTCAATACAACCTGAGAAATCAGTGTAATCTTGAATAAGATAACAGATGACGCCTATTAAAACTATTAAATTGTTTGCGGTGTCGTAGCTTGTAAATACATTACCAATAAAGCCAGCCAAGAGGTCTGCAATAACCATTTTTTTAAAAAGTCCCCAAACAATCAATTGAAGTCCTTTAATTATTCGTTTAAAGTCAAAGTCATGACCTTCAGTCAACTGTTGGCCAAGCTCGCTATATCTGCTAATAGGCCCTTGCACAATTTGTGGAAAGAAAGATAAAAATAGTGCAAATTTAAATATATTTTTTTCTGGTTTAATTTTTCCCCAATAACAGTCTACTAAATAACCAACAGCTTGAAATGTATAGAATGAAAGTCCTAAAACAAAGGGCAGTTTTATGCGCTCATTGACAACTTCTCCAGCAGAAAACCATCCGGCGATATCATTTATTACTCCGCCCATAAAGTTTAAATATTTCAACAAAAAAAGAATGCCAATATTAAAAAGAATTGCTAAAACTAGAACGACTTTTTTTCTTTGCTTAATAGTCTTTTTATATTTTTTCTTGGATTCAGAATCCAGCTGAGTGCCATAATTTTCTAGTAGGTGGCTTTGTGAATTGTTTAATTTGTCAAAATATCGTGTGGAAAGATAAATCGTTACAATACTAGAAATTATAAAGCACAGCCATTTATAACTAAAGGATGCGTAAAATATAGCACTTGCAATAAGCAGTGTTATCCAACGCCACTTTTTTGGCGTCAAAAAATAGGATAACATTACCAGCGCTAAGAAAGCGAGGTAAAAGAAGTTGTTGAAAAGTAGATAATTCATGCTGCAAGTCTTTCAATCATTTTTTGCAATGCTTCCATAGAATTGAAATTTTCGGCTATAATTTCTTGAGGAGGAATTTCAATATCAAAGGCATCTGATATTTCAACTATTAAGTTTACTATGTCAAGTGAGTCTAAATATTCGTCATCAATAAGTGTTTTGCACTTTTCAAAATCAATTTCTGGGTGAAGCTCTTCAAGAATTTCTTTAAGTTTTTCCATTTTTTTCTCCTATATCATTTCTTTTAATTTTTGTCTGTCAATTTTTCCATTTTTGTTTTTTGGTAATTCTCCCATTTGAATATATCTTGCTGGAAGCATGTAGTCTGGCAATTTTTGTGAAAACATAATCTTAAGTGTTTTTGCTTCTAAAATTATATTATCGCAAGTTTTAAAGTACATAATAATTTTCTGGCGTTCACAGTCATAACAACAGCAACAATCCTCAATTTCTTTAAATGAATAAGCGGCAGTTTCGATATCGCCAAGCTCAATTCGGTGTCCCATATGCTTAATTTGAAAATCATTTCGGCTGACAAATAATAGATTTCCTTCTTGGTCTTTCTCGGCTATATCTCCACTTTTAAAGAATCTGCGTACTCTTCCATTTATTTCAATTGAAATAAATTTTTCTGATGTTTTTTGTAAATCGTTGTAATAACCACTTGCAAGAGACTGGCTTTCAATTATCATTTCTCCTTGTTGTGCAATTTCTCCCTTTTCGTCTACTATGAAAATGTTGCAATCTTTAAAAGGTTTGCCGATAGGAAGTTTTTGGGTCTCATCAAGAGGGTGGATTATATCATAACTGCAAATTACTCCAGCCATTTCACTTGATCCATATAAGTTGACCAGCTTTACGCTTGGCAGGTGTTCAGCCCAATAGTTTAAATATTTAATAGGGAAGGTTTCTCCAACAAAAAATATTTGTTTAAGAGATTGAGGTAAGATATAACTAAATGTTTTAAGCTTTGCCACTATAGAAAGTGCACTTGGCACCCAAAATAATGTCGTTGCTTTATATTCGTTTAAAAATTCTATAAGTTTTACAGGAAATGAAAATAACTGTTTTGGCACAAACAACAACTTTGCTTTACTTATAAGTGATAAATAAATGTCTTTAGAGGATGCGTCAAAGTAAAGGGGTGTTTGATTGGCAATTATGTCATTTTCATTTAAATTGTATTTTTCTAAAAATTGATTTATAAAGAAGGCCATAGCTCCATGGCTTTTTATTACTCCCTTAGGAGTGCCAGTCGAGCCAGAAGTGTAAATCATGAAAAGCGGGTCATCCAAACTTATGTTGTTTTTAATTTGGTCAAGCTTAATTTCATTTTTTATATCTAAATTAAGGTTGTCTTCATAAACAAGAAAGGGGATTTTTAATTTTTCAAGCAAATTTTTCAAAGTTTCGTTTAATTGTGATTTTTTGCATAAAAAAAGCTTCAAATCTTTTAAAATCAAACTAAGCCTTTCTTCTGGTAATGCGCAATCAATAGGAACATAAAAATTACCACTGTAAGCCACGCCAAACATCATTTCTATTGTCTGAGTGTCTTGCTCGACACCTATACCGATGGGTTGCTTTAAGAGATTGAAACTTACAATATTTGAAGCAATGCCTTTAATCTTGTTAAATTGAGGTGAAAAAAAATAATTAGAAGGATTTATACCCCCCCCCATACAATTTTTCAATTTTTCAATGTATTCGATTAAATCTGACATTATTCTTCTCTTTTCTTATGTATTTTATCATATTAAACAATTGATGTCAATGTTTTATAAAATTACATTTAATAATTTTGTAAAAAATCAAAGTGCATAGCAGTTTTGATATTGACTTTATAAAAAAGAGCCTTTATAAAGCCCTTTTTTGTTAAAGATTATTAAAACTTTATGTTGTTTATTTTAACATTGTGTTTTATAATAACAAGCAACTCATCTTCAATTTCTTAAGTATCTGTGACGATTCAAATGCGTATGAGCAGCGTTAATAATTAAGTTTTTTTGAGTTTATTTTAAGTATTTATTTTGCAAAATCTTATTATTTTTGAAACAAAACTACGCCTTCGCCTATGGAATTTATTGATTGGTCAAGCAATACTTTAAAACCTATCTCTTCCGCCTGTGTCTTCAGCCAGCTTCTATGAACAAGGTATTCATTGTCTCTTTCTGCAACAAGCAGGCCTGCCTGATATTCGTTCTCTTTGCAAAATGCTGCTATTTGTTCTGCCTTTTCAATATTTTCTTCTGTGAGTTGTTTATCTTTTATTACATTCCAAAAAGTTGAAGCATAGCCTTCGTTTGAACGCAACTCCCAAAGTTTAACAATGTCAGCTTTATCATCAAGTTTGCACTCTTCTGGGACAAAGGCCTCCAATATGCAAACGAAAGAGCCTTTTTTCATGTTTTTGTAAAGGTTGCTCAAAAATTCGACTTTGTTGTTTAGCGGGTCAACAATATGATGAAAAGAATGAAGCATAAATACCAAATCTGCAGTGATGTTTGTTTTTGCAAATTCAACCATATCCATACATTCAAAACTTGCATTGCTGAATTTGTTAAGTCTTCTTGCCTCATCAACGATATTTTGTCTAAAGTCATAACCAACAATTGTTTTATCGGCAAAATTTTCAGCGACCAAAAAAGATGAAGAGCCAGTTGCACTTCCCAATTCGACTATATGATTTGGGTTTGTAAATTTAATAATAGAAAGCAAACATTCTTGTATGGCTTTATAATAACTGGTTTGTTTTAAAAAGTTGTTGAAAACTTCTTCATTGTTATAAAAAGATGGGGTTTTATCATAATTGTTCATAATAAGCTCCTTTATTAAGCATCCAATTTTTTTGCTATTATATGATTTTAATTATATGTATCAACATTAAGAGTGGTAATTTAAATATTGATTTTAAGTTTAGCAAAAATTAAAAATTTGTTAGGTTAGTGCTTTGACTATAATGTTTGCTATATAATTTTAATAGCCGATTATCTAAATAAGACAATGCCGAATTTTGAATTTTTTCTGGAATGCCATAATAAGCTTCGGCAATAGCACAAGAAATTGCACACAATGTGTCTGAATCTCCACCAATGGAAATGCTTGTTCTTAAACAATCTTCAAAGTCTTTGCTTATAAGAAAACAATATATCGCTTGTGGCACAGTGTTTTGACAAGTTTCATTAAAATAATATTTTTCTTTCAGCCCTTCATAGTCAAAATCTAATTTATAATATTTTTCTTCTATATAATTTTTAATCTCTTCTTTTGATTTTTTATTTAATGCAAGCCAAATCGCAATGGCTGTTGCCTCTGCACCTTTAAGTCCTTCTATATGATTATGCGAAACGGCAGTCACTGCTTTTGAAAGTTTTTTCACTTCATCAAGACTTTTTGCAAAATAAGCTACAGGACTGATTCTCATAGCCGAGCCGTTCCCATACGACTGATAAGGCTGTGGCTTTTTCTGGTTTAGCCAAACTTTGAAAGATTTCCCATAACCAGCGTTTGGGTATAACTTGCCAAATTTTTGCATTTCTTTTATTGCTTGCTTGTCCAAATTCTCAAAGTTTTTCTTTTGCGTCTTTCTCAAAGCTTCGGCAATAGCGAAAGTCATAACAGTGTCATCAGTGAAGAAGCAAAAGGGGTCAAACAATATAAAATCCTTTCTTTTTATGTTGTTAAATTCATAAACTGACCCAACAACATCACCAACAAATGCACCTAACATATATTCTCCAAATTTGTTGTTTTAATATGTATTTTTGCTCTCCGAGCTTTTTGATATATTGAAAATTTAAAATCAATATTCTATTTGTAACTCATGGATTATAATCTTTTTATTGTTAATGCCTACAGGTTTATTAAATATTGCAAATTATACCACCAAAATAAATAGACAACAAAATTGCATCCAGTTTGGCAAAGGCTCTTTTTTTAAAATTATGTTGTGTATTATTGTGAAGACAACAAATGAAGTCTTTTTAGATTTCTCATTTTTGATTTTGCGAAAATCAAATTATTTTTTAACATGTTTTGTAATTTCAGTTTTCTCTTTTTTTCCCTTTGTGTCGGTTATAACACGAAAAACTTTACCATTGCTATATTCAATTATCTCTGTTATTTCTTCATATTCTTGTCCGTTGTCATCAAGCAGAGTTTTCCTTATAATTTCTTCTCTATTTACAATTTTCATTTTTTCCCCTCACAAAAGACTTTTTATTTAGTATATTTGGTGCGGGAGATGGGAGTCGAACCCACATGGTATTGCTACCACAGGTACCTGAAACCTGCGCGTCTGCCATTTCGCCACTCCCGCATTCGAAGATTTTCAAGGTTTTTAAAGCGGTCTTTTCTTTTAAAAGTTGGTTTTTAAAAACCTCTTTTCTTATTATACTTTTAATTTTTTTAAAAATCAATCTTTTTGCTTTATTTTTGAGACAAATTAAATTTGTTTATGTTATACTAACTGAAAAGGGAGCATTTATGGAAGAATTATATTTTAGAGAAATGTCGCTTGAAGACAAAGAAAAAGTGATTGAATACATAAATGAGTTTGTCGCCTATGGCAGCGTCATCAATGGTTTTAGTGGAGCCTCTTCTGCGCAGACTTTTGAAGAGCTTTTTGCAAAACAGCAGAAAAATAAAAGTTATACTTTTGTTTCTTATGACCAAGAGGAAAGAAGCCCTCAAGAGACATACTTGCTTGTAAGAAAAAATGATGAAAGGATAGTTGGCACTTTCAACATTCGTCTTTATCTTACAAGGGCTTTAGATGAGTCTATGGCAGGGCATATTGGCTATGGAATAAGACCAAGTGAGAGGCGAAAGGGTTATGCAAGTGAGGGCTTGAGAATGGCACTGGAAGAGTTTAAGAAAAGAGGCGTCAAAGCTGTAAGGCTGGGCTGTTTTAGTGAAAACATTGGCTCGAAAAAGGCGATTTTAAACAACGGCGGAAAACTTATTGCACATAAAAATTCGCTTATGGCCGAAGATTATTATGAGATCACTTTAGGTTGAAAATTATATAAAATCAATTTAAGGTGAAGATAATTCAAATCAAATTTAGTTTAAAAGGAATACTTATGAAAGCTTTGCTTACCTCATCAGAATTTAGAGGTTGTGGAATTTTAGAGCAAGTTGAAAAGCTTGCTGGCAAAAGTGCTGACAAGATATCAGTTGGAATAATAATTGAAGCGGTTGCTACTGAAAAGGGAGATAAACGCTGGTTGATTGACGGCTTAAGTGAGGTGTCAAGTGCTTTTGGCGGTGAAATTGATATAATAAATTTGCTTGCGTTAAATAAAGATGAGGTGCTGAGAAGGGTAGAAGCGGTTGATGTAATCTTTTGTTTTGGCGGAAGTTGCGAATGGCTTAAAATCGTGTTTGAAAAGAGTGGTTTTTTGCAAGAATTGCCAAAGCTTTTGGAAGATAAGGTCTGGATTGGCAGCTCGGCTGGCAGCATGATTTTAGGGAAAATGCCTGACGAAAAATTGCAAAGTTATTTCTATCAAGTTGAAGACTTTTTTGGAGTAAAGAGCTATTTAGATTATTTGGGCTTTGAAATTATTCCGCATATTTGGGGCAATTTTGTGCCTAGTGACAGCTTTGAGAAATGTCTTGAATGGTCAAAGAGTAATAAGAATGTGATGTATATATTGTCAGATAATTCAGCTGTATGTGTTGACGGCGAAAAAGTATGGCTGGTGGGCGAAAAGGCTTGCAAAATTTTGAATGGAAAAATATTGGAGGAGATATAATGACAACAAAAGAGTTTCGTGATTATGTGGTTGAATGCTTAGGATGTTTTGAAAATATTACCTGTCGTGCGATGATGGGGGAATATTTGTTATACAAAGATGGGTTGTTGTTTGGTGGCATTTATGATGGCAGAGTGCTTGTGAAAATTGTTCCACAAAACGAAGAATTTAATATGAAGGAGCAGATTCCTTATAATGGAGCAAAACCAATGTATTACTTAGAAAATTTGGATAACCAAGACCTTGTAAAAGAGGTGGTCGAAGCCACTTGCAAGGGGCTTATTTTAAAGGGTGCCAAACACAAATAGAAGGTTTGGTGGACTGCAATTTTACAATATCAACAACAAAAATAATAGGATAAAAGGTGAGGGATTATGAATATTTTGGTCACTGGGCGTTCTGGCTCGGGCAAGTCAACTTTTGCACAAAAGCTTAGTCAGGCACTTGGATTTGAATATATTGACATTGACAAGGTGGGGCATAGTCTCTATCAAGATAAAAATATTTTAGAAAAAACAAGGCAGCTTTTTGGAGATGGAATTTTTGATGACGGCGTCTTTAACAGAAAGAAGCTTGGCAAGATTATATTTAGCGAACAGGGCTCTGAAAGGGTAAAGCAGTTTAATGATTTAACATGGTCGTATATGCAAGATATTATTGACAAGAAGATTGAACAGCATGGGAATGTTGTGCTTGACTGGATACTTCTTCCAACAACTAAATATTGGAATTGGGGAGAGCGTATTCTCGTGAAGGCAGACAAGGCAAAGCGGTTTGAGAAGATTAAACAGAGAGACAATGTAAGTGAAGAATATATTGAAGCGAGAGAAAAGGCCGCCATTGTTTACTTTGAAGACGAGTTTGATTATGTTGTTGAAAACGACTTTTCTGACAAGCTTGAAAGGGAAGTTGCAAGAATTGCCAATATTATTTTAAATGAGGTGGAAAAATGAAAATAGGATTTTATGCTGGAAGTTTTGACCCTTTTACAATTGGACATCTTCATATTGTAAAAGCAGCAAGCAAGGTATTTGACAAAGTCTATGTTGGAATGGGTGTAAATCCAAACAAAAAGAGAAGATATGACATGGAAAAGATGCAGGCTGCAATAAATCTGCTTTTTAATAATGAGGGTCTTAACGGCTGTGAATGCATTATTTATGAGGGACTTACAGTTGATGAGGCGCTTAAGCGCAAGGCGACCTTTCTTGTGAGAGGGGTGCGTAATGGAGTCGATTATGGTTATGAAGAAAATCTTGCTCAGGTCAACGAAGAAATAAGCGGAATAGATACAATATATTTTAGAGCGGGCGAGTTTGGTGTTGTCAGCTCAAGCATGGCAAACGAGCTGATTGAAAGAGGGCGAGACGCTGGGAAATATCTTCCAAAAGAGATTGAGGAGGTGGTCAAAAATGGCAAATAAAGTTATTGATAAAACTTTTAATTCGCTTTGGAATGAAAACCATAGAAAACATAATAAAAGCGAAATTCAATATGACGATTGGCTGGTTAAATGGCTTCCACAACTTAAATCTGGGGCAAATATTTTAGAGCTTGGTTGTGGACTTGGAAACAACGCAAAATTCCTGGCTGACAATGGCAAAAAAGAATTGGCGACAGACCTTTCAGAAGTTGCTCTTGAAAATGTAGCAAAGATTGAAGGTGTTACGACGCAAAAACTTGACCTTACAGAGCCATTTGCTTTTGCGGATGAAAGCTTTGATATCGTTTTGGCCGATTTGTGTCTTCATTATTTTAGTGAAGCTATGACAGAGAAAATCATGCTTGAAATTAAGAGGGTGCTAAAAAAAGGCGGAATGCTTCTTGCAAGAGTAAATTCGATAGCAGATATCAATCATGGTGCTGGGCAAGGCGAGAAGCTGGAAGAGAATTTCTTTTTCGTAGAAGGCTACAATAAGCGCTTCTTTGATGAAGAGACCGCTCAAAAGTTTTTTGGTCTGATTGGCAGTTGTCAGGTAAGAAATGCAGTTATGAAAAGATATGAAAAAGAGAAACAATTGCTTGAAATAAGTGCTTTAAAAAATAATTTAATAAATAATAATTAAAAATTTAATTTAAATTAAAACAATATTAAAATAAAAAATAAATTAAAATAAAAAAAGAATTTTATCAATAAAACAACTAAAAATAGCTAAAAAATACATAAAAAATTAAAAAAAATTATTTTCTGTTATTTTAATTGAATTTTTTCAGCATTTTTTATTATTTAATTGTTATTTTAATTATTTATAATTTAATTATATTTTAAATTTAATCTTAATTATTTTAAAAAAGAAAAATAAAAACAAGGGAGAAATAAATGAACAAAGATTATTTAGAATTTGCAAAAGAGATTGCCGAGTTTGCTGGTCAGACTATGAGAAAATATAACAATCAAGACAATGGCGCAAGTTATAAATTTGACAATACAATTGTCACAAAAGCGGACAAGGAGATAAATGATTTTCTCATTAAGCGTGTCAAAGAGGAGTATCCAACTCATTCGGTTGATGGCGAAGAAAGCAGTTTTGGCAAGAGTGATTATGTTTGGGTTTGTGACCCAGTTGATGGCACGGCAATGTATGCAAGACATATTCCGATGTCAGTCTTTTCGCTTGCTCTTGTTGTTGACGGAACACCAATTTTAGGTGTAGTTTATGACCCTTGGATGAGCAGTCTCTATTATGCGGAGAAGGGAAAGGGTGCATTTTGCAATGGAGAAAAAATTCATGTCAGTGATGTTTTGCTTGATGATATGAAATCCGTTTCTCATTATGATATGTGGCCAGAGTCACCATACAACATTTTTGATGCGATAAAAGAGCTTGGCAAAAAGACCTATTTCGTCAGTGTTGGAAGCATTGCTCGTGCTTGCGTTGCAGTTGCAAGCGGTGATTTCAACCTTGCAATCTTCCCAGGCACGCGTCATAAAAATTGTGATATAGCTGCGGTGAAAATCATTGTTGAAGAAGCTGGTGGAAGGGTGACTGATTTGTTTGGCAATGCACAGCGTTATGACGGCGACATAAATGGCGCGATAATAAGCAATGGCGTTGTTCATGAAGAGGTTTTATCAGCAATAAGGAAACAGCTTAAAGATTTGAAAGGCTAAGCTTAATTTGATTTGTGCAAAAGAATAAAAAAATATAAAATAAGAAAGGTTGAACATGAAAGCATTTGACAATCAAACCACCACAAAAATATTACTCAGTGCAGCAAATAAAAAGACTGACTCGGAAAAATGTCTTTATATTTTTGCTGGACCGAATGGCAGTGGAAAGTCCACCTTAATTGCAAATTGTTATGCAGAGGGAAAACTTGAATGCCCTTATATCAATGCAGACCTAAATTGCATTACCAAATTTTCTGAAATTGAAGATGAAAACCAAAGAAATGAAAGGGCAATGTTTTATACGATAGAACAAGTCAAAAACATGATAAAAGAGGGCAAGTCATTTTGTTATGAAACTGTGCTTTCCCACCCAAGTAAACTTGACATTATGAAAAGCGCCAAGAAGGCTGGCTTTAAAATTAAAGCAGTCTTCGTTTATACAAAAAGTCCAGAAATCAATATAGAAAGAGTGAAGCTTAGGGCTTTGCAAGGCGGGCATGATGTGCCAGTTGATAAAATAGAAAAAAGATATTATCGAAGCTTAGAAAATTCAAAAATCTTGAAAGAAATTGCTGATGAATTTTTCATGTTTGACAACAGTCAAAATTTGATAATAGAAAAATGTGACAGAGAAATGCTTTAAATGGTTGACAAACGGTCAATAATATGTTATTATCATTTTAATAATATCAGATAAATTCTGTTTTACTAAAAGGAGATAATATGAAAATTTATTTAGCTGGGCCATTTTTTAATCCAGAAGAGCGTGCGAATATAGAGAAAGCTAGGGACATTTTAAGAGGAAGAGGTTTTGACCTTTTTGTGCCAATGGAGCATAAAATTCCAGACGGCGAAAATATGCCAAACAATGTTTGGGGACGAAAGGTCTTTGAAATGGATAAAGAAGCTATTTTTAAATGCGATATTGTCGTTGCTTTGTATTATGGTCTTTACAGTGACAGCGGCACGGCTTGGGAGATTGGCTTTGCAAACTGTCTCAGCAAAAAGATTGTCATTGTTCACTGTGACCGCACACAAGTATCAAGCCTTATGGTAGTCAATGGCTCTACAATGAATGTGGGGGATATAAGTGACCTTGAAACGCTTGATTTCAACAATTTGTATGGCAAGAATTTCTATTCGCATACAGAACAAAAATAACTTTAACAATCAACTTAGAGCATATAGAAAGTTTTAAAAAGGAAGAGAAATGATTAAATCAGTTTACAGTCCAAAAGTAGAGATAAGAGAAAAAAGTTTGAATGGAAAAGGGCTTTTTGCAAAAGAGAAAATTGAGAAAGGTGAAATCGTATTTATCAAAGGGGGACACATTCTTACACGTGACCAGATTTTTTCAAGCGGAGTCATCAACAGTTATTTTCCACTTAGTGATGAGTATTTTCTTGGTGCGACAAATCTTGAAGAGGAAGATGGAATAAAGCTTTATCAAAACCATTCTTGCAATCCAAATTGTGGGCTTAGAGGTGAGGTGACTTTTGTGGCAATGCGTGACATTGAAAAAGATGAAGAGCTGACAACCGACTATGCCTTTATTGACAATGAAGAATATACTTTCGATTGCACTTGCGGAAGTGAAAACTGCAGAAAAAAGGTGACAGGTTTTGACTGGAAAATTAAAGAGCTTCAAGATAAATATTATCCTTATTTCGCACAATATTTGAAAGATAAGATTGATAAAATGAGAAATGAGGAGGCTTTTAAGTAATGCGTATTTTAGATTTGAATGTAAGCAATCATCATGACAATATTGTTCAACTTAAAGACATGATATATGAGAAAAACCCTGATATTTGTGCCTTTCAAGAGGTGATGAACGGCATTGATGACGAATGCTTTGAAATTTATCAATTAAGAAGAGGCCTCGATGAAATTAAAGAATACCCATACACCGAATTTGCACCACTTTTTGTTGCAAAAGGGGTGACAAAAAATGGAATATATGTTCAAAGCTATGGCGGTCGCGCTCAGCAGGGCATGATGCTTTTGTCAAAGCATGAGATAATCGACCATCAAAATCTGTTTTATTATAATGATTATAAATATGAATACGATGCCACACATTTTCGCGAGCAAGATTGGTGCCGCTCTATACAGTCTGCCATAATCAAGGTGGAGGGAAAACAACTGCAAATTATCAATGTTCATGGCGTTTGGAATGAAGATAAAACTGATGATGAGCGAACGCTTGCTCAAACGGAGTTTATTTTAAAAGAGGCAAGAGACGATATCCCTAGCATTATTTTAGGCGATTTCAACTTGCTTCCGTCAACCAAGAGTATGGATGGTTTTGAGCCACGCTTTAAAAATCTGATTAAAGAGTTTGACATCAAATCTACTCGTCCAACCTTTGATGATGGGCTGGACAAGGGTGACCTTGTGTGCGACTATATTCTAGTAAACGATAAAATTAAGGTAAAAGCATTTGAAGTGGTCGAAAAGGTTATTTCTGACCATCTCGCACTTTTAATGGAATTTGACCTTATTGATTAAAAGAGGGGTTATATGACAGCTGATAAGGAAGAACAATTGAAAGTTTATAGTGATGAAGGCGAATTTTTAGGCGTGTATGAAAATAGGTCTGTTGTTCATAAAATGGGGCTGTATCATCAGGAAGTTGCTTTTATTCCACTAAACCAAAAAGGTGAAATTTTACTGCAAAAGCGAAGCAAAGATAAGAAGTCTTATGCTGGTTGCTGGGCGTTATGCGCTGGACATGTTGTAGCTGATGAGAGCATAAAAGAAGCTGCGGTCAAAGAAGCAAATGAAGAGCTTGGCTTAAACCTGACCGATAACGACTTGCTCCTGCTTGTAGAAACAACAAAAAATGATAGAGATGACAATAAGTGCTTTGCAACTTGTTTTTATAAATTGATTGACAAGCCTCTTTCATATTTCATAAAGCAGGATGAAGAAGTTGATGAGCTTGCTTGGGTGACAATCAATGAATTTGAAGAGATGGTTAAAGCTGAAAAGAATTGCATTTTCAAGAATAATCAATATTATAAAAATATAATTGCTTCATTAAAAGAAAAGGTTTGAGGTAAGACAATGAAAAACATAATTTTAGACACTGATATGGGAAATGAGGTGGACGACCAGTTTGCCCTTGCCTATCTTATTAAATCACTTGATAAGGAAGAATTAAATTTGCAAGCAATTACAATTGCACCTTTTTCAAATAGCGGTTATGCAAATACAAAGACCATTGAAGAGGGCACAGAATTATCTTTCAAACTGACCTGCAATATTTTATCAATGCTTGATAAAAATGAATTAAAAAGCATGGTTTATAAGGGGGCTTTGAGTTATTATACCGACAAAAAGGAGGATAATGAAGGGACGAATAAGATTATTGAAATTGCAAGAAAAAACGATATGACGACTATTGTTGCCATAGGCGCAATTACAAATGTCGCACTCGCTTTAGATAGGGCTCCAGACATAACAGACAAAATTGAAGTTATTTGGCTGGGCGGAAACAGCTTTTTAAGCGACAGAAATGATGAGTTCAATTTTAGACAAGATATAGAAGGCGTGAGAAAACTTTTCAACTCAAAAGTCAATCTGACGGTTATTCCATGCCTTAATGTTGCATCAAATATGGGCATTTCAATATATGAGCTGCAGCACTATATTGGTCATCTTGGCGAGATTGGAAGCTATCTTTGCCAGGCTATGAAAGATTGCAAAAAAGCGTTTACAAAATCACCACTTGATGAAGTGGGTCAAACAAAAACTATTTGGGATCTTGCTGCTGTTGCCTTTGCCATGCATAAGGAATGGTTTGCGACAAAAGAGATAAGCTGCCCTGACATTCTGGATGATTTGAGCTATGCTTATACAACCGATAATCATAAAATAAATTTTGTCAGCAACCTTTCTAGGCATAAAATCTATCAAGATTTTTTCTTAAAAATGGGCTATTCTTGTAAGTAGTATAACTTTATATCTTAATAAAAACCAATAGTCTAAATTTTTACTAATAATAAAATTTATAAAAATGAAAAAACCTTTGTCAAAGGCTTTTTTAAAAGGATTTAATAATATATATGTAGTATAATATTATATAAAAGTTAAAATCTTAAATTTTAATTTTTGACAATTTTAAAGCATAGGAGCGTAAAATATAATAAAGCGACAATTATATAAGGATATAAAGCACAACAATAGAATTGCTTCCTAGATTATCCAAAGGAGGTGAGCAATATGAAAGAATTGAAAAAATATTTCAACTTTTGTTTGTTGGCTTTTTTAATTGCTATTGCTGGTTTAATATTGTTGTTTTGTGATTTTTTAGGCGCAACTCCAAGTCAAAACAAAGATAATTCGTTTACTCAGGCTGCAAATGCAAGGGTTTATTTAAGCAGTGATGAAGATGGGCTTTATGTGGCAATTGACGATTATGTTTATGAATATCAAGATTATATTGAAGTGCCTGTTGGAAGCACTATTTCGGTTTCAGCTAAAACAGGTGATTTTAGTGGGTATTTTAATGTAAGTTGTGGCTTTAAAGTGACCAAAGATAACAAACATTATGGTGTTTTTGGCACTAATATGATGCAATCTTTTAATTTAACAGTAACTGATGATATCTACATTATTGCGACTAGAAGTGTAAGAGAATACAATTTTGCAGTGGTGAATATGATTGCTCAAACACGAGAAAACCCATCGGCTTCGTATACAAATTCAACTAGTGGAGGCACAGCAAAATCTACAAATGTAGAGCCATATTATAGTTTTAATTTTACTGCGACAGTAAATAGTGGTTATGTCTTTGATGGCTTTTATGAGGTGAACTGGAAAGAGCCTTCAAATTATAAATTCGTTTCAAATTCAACTAGCTTTAAATATTATACTTATGAAAGCAATTATTACTATATTTATGCCCGCTTTACCAAGTCAGTGAAATTTAATGTTGTTTTCAACAGCAATATTGGTGCAGGCTCTCAAACAGTTTCGCAACAGTTTACTCAAAATATCTCGCAAAAACTTAGAAATAATACTTTTGAAAGATTAGGTTATACCTTTAAAGGTTGGAGCACCAGCTCAAGTAGCTCGGCAATAACATACAGCAACGGTCAAACGGTGAGTCTCAACAGGACGACTGACCTTACTTTGTATGCAGTTTGGCAGGCAAATAGTTATCTTGTCACTGCAAACGCCAACGGCGGCACTATTACCAGTGGAAATAATTATTGGTCAGGAAACAGCTCAACTATGACAAGAAGTATCACTTATGCAAGCACTTATAACCCACTTCCAAGCGTTTCTAAAACAGGATATTACCTTTCGGGCTGGAAAAACAATTCAAATAATATGATTATCTCAAACAGTACGAAGATGAATACTGCTGCAAATCATACTATAATGGCTCAGTGGAGCCCAAACACGTATACGATAACTTATTATAGCAATGACGGCAACACAAATTCTTATTCACAAAATGTTGTGTATGATAGTAATGTGGTGATTTTGTCTGAAAAGTTTGTGAGGGAGGGATACTTGTTGAAGGGATGGGCAACTTCGGCAGGTGGAGGCGTTGTTTATAAACTTGGTCAAAACATGACTTATAAAACGGCAGCTTCTTTAAAACTCTATGCAGTTTGGGAGGAAACTTGGCTGAATAGAAAAACAGAGCCAAACAAAATTGGAAATGTTTATCAAGTTGCCACAGCAGAAAACTTGGCATGGGCTGTTTCATGCGGTAATAATGCTAGTTTTGTTCAAACAGATAAAATAGATTTAAATGGCTATACTTGGTTTCCTTTAGGTGTCTTTAAAGGAAGTTATGATGGTCAAGGCTTTCCTATTTTAAACATTAAAACTGGTTATATCGAAAATAAGGCAAATAATGATTATGGTCTGTTTGGAAAAACCGATGGTGCTATATTGAAAAATATTCGTCTTTTGTCGGGGGTTATTGAAGGCGATAATAGAATTGGGGGTATTGTGGGCAATGCAAACAATTCATATCTTTTAAATTGTACCAATAAAGCCTCTGTTGTTGGTAAAAACTCAAATGTTGGCGGAATTGCGGGGTTAATTACAGGTGCTTCCAATTTAGATGCTTGTTACAACTATGGCTTAATTCAAGGCGGGGGTTATGTAGGCGGTTTACTGGGTTGCGTTGAAAATGGAAAGGTGACTGTTAAAAACTCTCTGGCTTATTGCGCTATAACTCGTGGAAGCAATGTTGGAGGCTTAGTTGGAAAGGTTGATTGCGAATTTCTTATGGAAGGATGCATCTTTAATGGAAGACTGCCATCTGGTGCTTATGCTTTTGTAAGCAGTATGACTCAAGGCAAGATTGAAGATTGCTTGTCTGTGGAAAATACAGGTGTATCAATCAATGCTGGTGCAACTTCATATTTCAATAATTGCAAATATTTTAAAGCAGGCAATGAATATTCTGTTGGCAATGATTTTTCAAATTGGGTTGATTATAATGGAATGGCATTGCCAAAAGGTGTATACTGGATTGTTGTTGGAATTTAATTTGTAAAAAAATCAAATTTAATTTGAAACAGATGCTTAAATTGCATCTGTTTTTCTATGTTTGAAAGCTTAAAAAAGCCTTTATTCGACAAAAAGAATGAATTTTGTAACATTTTTTAAAAAATAATTGAAAAATATTTTACAAAAATATGATAATTTTGTAAAATATTCTCGTAAGAATTTTATTTGGTGCAACATCGCGCTTGCAAACTTATCTTTTATGAGCCTTTTCGCCCATTTTTGTCAAGAAAGTTTGATTATGAAATATTGCTTACCTATGTTGATAAAATTTTGCAAGGGGTGAATTATGAATGAAACATTGGATGAAAATTATGAGAATGTGACAAAACTTATGTTAAATTGTCGTTTTATGCCACAGATGCAGGGCTTTGATTATATAAGAAGTGCTGTACTTTATTATCTTAAGCAAGACAAAAAGAAAAAGGGTATTACCACAGAGTTGTATCCTATGCTTGCAAAACAATATAATACAAAAGAAACTTCTGTTGAAAGAAACATCAGAAAATGTATTGACACAGCTTTTCGCACAAATGGTCTTTTAAGCATAAATGATTATTTTGGTGCGGTAGTTTATACAAACAGCTTCAAATTTTCAAACTTTGAAATGATATCTGTATTGGTTGAAATTATAAGGCTGGACAAGGTAAGAAAGCGTTTTTGTGATAAAGTAGAAGCGGTTTAATAAATGCTTTTATTTATATAGATTTATATTAAATATAATATATTGTAAGAAAAGAAAGGGCAGCAGCAGGCTGCCCTTTCTTGTAGTAGTTGGCTAAATTTCGACTAAATAAGACCAATCAAAACAAATTTTTTATATTTTTTAGCTCAGATTTTATCCGAAAAAAGTGCAAAATAAGGGTTTTAAATTTCAAAAATTTTGCTGTTGAATGTCATTTTATAAGAAAATGCAAGACCCTCCCGCATGCGTTGTGGGTATAAAATAAAAAAAGCGTAAAAAAAGGTAAAAAAAGAATAAAAAAGTTTTAAAAAAGTGTTGACAATGTGAATATAAATGTGGTAACATATAAAAGCTAACTCGGAAGAGGTAGCCGAACAATGAAAATTAAATAGTAAAGTATGTACAAGAATTGAAATAGAACACAAATCTATAAAGT
>JAAWCQ010000016.1 GCA_022793335.1 Clostridia bacterium | reverse complement strand
CTTTATTACAGGGCAAATTTACTTTGCTTCCATCAACGGCTAAAATACGATAACCTGAATACGTTTTATAACCAGCTTCTTTATAAAAAAATTCAGTTGAAAGTCTGTAAAGTTCCTGGAATGCTTCTGGTAAAATACATTATCTTCTTTTTGAAAATGCTTGTTTTGAATAAGTGTTAAATCCAGTATCCATATCTATAATAAACTGGTCTATACCTGTCTGAATACTATGCTTTAAGCAGGCAAAAATTAGTAATATATTCATTGCAAAAGAAACCTTTCTATTTCGTATAAAAACCTTTTTGTTTTTTCTGGATTTCTACATAAATTCAGTTGTATTAACAATTAATTTTGTAAATTCTATAAATTTTTTTAGCATAATCAAATTGGTCTCCTAAACATTTTACGTCATTTAATTATACTGGTTATTTTTCTTTGTCAATTAGCAGAATAAATCAATTTTAATTCTTTTTGCAATCCTTAAGTTGATGACATTAGCCAAGACGGGAGAGGTCTTTTGTGATGACCGTATCAACCTTCCCATCTTCAATATCAGCTATCATTCTCTGAAAACCCGGTCTTTGAAAATTTGTTCCCGAATAACCGTCATCCACGTAGAAAGAATAAGCAGCTTTTCCTATTTCCCTTGCATATTTTTCCAAGATAGCTTTCTGGCTCTGGATACTCATGCTGTCCCCGGCATTCCCATCGTTCTGTGACAGTCTGCAATATAAAGCTGTAATTTTCGTTCCGTTCCCTTTCATTTTCCTAACTCCATAAAAGGGCGGAACACACTATAAATATTATAGCATGACCGCCCCAAAAGTTAAACCGTTTTTGCCAAAGAAATCTTTCTTTTGATTTCAGTAATATTTTCCTTGACTGTTTCCTCATTGATTTTGCGGAAAGCGTCTTCCATGCTCTGACCGCCGGGATAGACACGCTCCACGACAATTCTCGTCGGCTTTTCCCGTTTTTCTTTCCTGATTTTTTTCTTATTTACCATTCAATTTCCTCCCTTATGAATGCAAAAAAGACAATTACAAACTGTTACGTTCATAATTGCCTTTACGCTGTTTTGCTGCACTAAAAAAAGATTACAAATTCCCTGTCACTTTCTCCCATTCCTTAATCAGATAAATCACATACAAGTGGCAGGTCATTACGCTGTCCACATCGGAATTGCACCGTCATTTTATGACTGAATTTCAACCAAAATTCAGAAGTATCATTATCACGGATATGTTTCATCGCCCCGCACAACTGCTGTGCATTTTGTCAGGTTTTTATCGCTCAATGCCTTTGCTTCAATGGATTGTTCTCCGTGGATTTCTATCCATTCCCTCACGTTCACTCCGAAAACAAATCAGAGCAGGCATATCGTGGCGCACCTACATAGTGGCTACACATATTCTCACGTCCTGTATGTATAACAATATTCAGTTTTTCATTCAGCTACAGTTCCAGCTTATATGCCCCATATTTCCGCAGGACACGTTCGAGGATTTTTTTATCTTCCCCCTCTGCCGCATCATACATTTTTTTTAGCCTTTCCTGCTCTAAAGGAGTGAGTGTGTTATTGTATGGCTTGTAGCTGTCTATGATAAAAATTCCCCCGCCTTCCCCGGCTTTGTGTATATGGGATACCCATATGAGAGGACTGAAACATCATGTAATATTGTTCGCCTTGTAATACCAAACAGCAAACAGCAAGCACTGCCTATGGACGTCCATAGACAGTTTTTTTAAAGATTTTCCATAAATGGAAATTTGTAAAAATTGCTCATAAGGGGAAAATCCCCCTAACCCCCTGAATGTTCTAACAAAGTTGTTTCACTCAAATCACTTAACAAAAAAGTGCATCGCATTAGATACAAAAACTCCATTATGATGCACATATTTATTGTTCTTTTTTTGCCTGCTTTTCTTCATGTCATTTTATGTATATCCAATCCTTTTTCCTTTATCTTCATATGGATTTTTTCATGCTAATACCATATATGACAAATTGCTGATCAAAGATACAGACAGTTATAATTTTATCTAATTTTAAAATCAAATTTATCTATATTTTTATCACTAATTTTTAAGAAAACCAGTCGAATTTCAATTGAAAAAATACTGGCTTTTGTGTTCATTTTTATCTAAGATAATGCACCTGATAAACACTTTCTCAAAATATTAAATCCTGTATCAATTTCCTCTTTAGAAATATTCAAAGGCGGCATAATCCGAAGTTTTTCTTTCGCAGTCAAAATCAAAAGTCCATTTTCCACACACTTCTCTGCAATTTTTCCTGCCTTTATATCCTTTTCCAAAGTCATACCAAACATCAATCCCATACCTGATACATTTGTAACATGAGGCAAAGCTGATAATTTCTCACGCATATAATCGGATTTGGAATTAACAGCAGCCAGAAAATCCGCATTGGCAATCTGATTTAACACTTCAAGCGCACCAGCGCAAACAACCGGATTTCCTCCAAAGGTTGAGCCATGATCGCCTGTCTGCAAAATATTTTCAGTCAGTTTATCCATGAGGATAGCACCAATTGGAAGTCCTGCTCCCAATCCTTTTGCCAGAGTAATCACATTGGGACGTACTTCATAATGTTCACAACATAAAAACGTTCCGGTTCTTCCCACTCCTGTCTGAACCTCATCCACAATAAGTAAAATGCCCCATCCGGCTTTGTACGGAAAGTCACATTCATAAGCGGCCTGCTGCCTGCATTTGCCAAACCATAAAACAATGAACTGGAATCCAGATAATCATATAGGATTGATGCTTTTCTTTTGTTGATTTCCTTCATTTTTTCTAAACCACCCAATGACTGAATCCATTTAAGCACTTTCCCTGCCATATAGATATTGTAAGCCGGCGGTGTATTGTAAAGTGACTTTTTATCTGCATGGATTTTGTATTGCAGCATAATTGGTGTATTAGGCAGAACCGTATCGGAAATCAGGTCTTTATGCATAATCGCAATAACCAGTCCGGCAGGTGCCAGATTTTTCTGCTTCGCTTCCTCATATGCTTTCTTCGCCCAATATCCGGTCAAAATATAATCTGCTTTTCCATTCCGCATAAAATTCATTGGTATCATGGAAAATTGCAGGGAAGTTCCTCCTTGCAGGAACACAACCACATAATCATCTGGAATATTCATAAGCGTGCGTAAATCCTGCTCTGTTTCATCAATAATAGACTGGAACAAAGAAGAACGGTGGCTGATTTCCATAACAGACATACCGCTTCCCTTATAATCCAACATTTCATCCGCTGCTTCCTGCAATACGAGTTCCGGCAAAACAGCCGGTCCCGCATAAAAATTATATACATTTCTCATAGAAAACCTCCTAAACTTCTATCCTGTCAGTAACAGTAATTTTACTGCTGCCCAAACTGTTTCCTCACAACTTTTATGATACGCTCCATATCTTCTCTGGTGTTTTTAATATCACTTGGCAGGCAAAGCCCTCTGCTAAAAATATCTTCACTTACACTCATACCGTCCTCTACCTGAATAAAATCGTATTCTTCAAATACAGGCTGCATATGCATCGGCTTCCATATCGGTCTTGTTTCAATATTCTCAGCCTCTAAGACATCCATAACCTGCGTAGGTGTCACATCACTGTCAGCGGAAATCGTCATGCAGGAAAGCCAGTTATTATCAATACCTTCCTTGTTTAATGGATTCATTTCTATTTCTTTTATATCCGAAAAGGCTTCTTTATACGCTTTATAAATTTCGTGTTTCTTCTGTATATGCTCCTCAATATGCTGCATCTGACCGCATCCTATCCCGGCAACAACATTCGACATCCTGTAATTATAACCAATTGTAGAATGCTGATAATGTCTGGCAGGATCACGAGCCTGTCTGGATAAAAACCGGGCTTTATCCACATCTTTTTCCTGTTTGGCAACCAGTATGCCTCCGCCCGAAGTTGTAATAATCTTGTTTCCATTAAATGAATAAATTCCATAATCTCCGAAAGTACCTGTCATTTTCCCTTTATATGTCGTACCCAACGATTCCGCCGCATCTTCAATTAAGGGAACATTATGTTCCTTACAAAGAGCGCAGATCTCGTCCATATTCGCTGATGTGCCGTACAAATGCACAGCCATGACAGCTTTCGGGTGGGGATATTTTTCAAACGCTTTCCTTAATGCCGCTGCATCCATATTCCAAGTATCACGTTCTGAATCGACAAAAACAGGAGTTGCCATCTCGTATTTTACCGGATTAACACTTGCTGCAAAGGTTAGGGAGGGAACGAATACAATATCATTTTCCTTTACACCTGCTAAAATAACCGAAAGATGTAATGCAGCGGTTCCAGACGAAAGCGCAGCACAGGAAGATGCTCCCACATAAGCTGCCACTTTATCCTCAAATTCATCTACATTCGGTCCTAACGGCGAAATCCAGTTTGTTTCAAATGCTTTCTGAATATACTGCTGCTCCTCCATATGCATGGTAGGAGTCGCTAAAAGAATTTTCTTCATCACTCTGCCCCCTCTACATAAAACATTTCCGGCACTTTGTATTCTGAACACATCTTTTCAAAATCATTGCGAACCTGTTCATATACTTCGCTGTGATAGTTTCTTGCCCCAGCAGGACACACTTTTATACAAGCCCCACAAGCAATACACAATTCGTTATTTGTCTTTCTAAAATCTCTCTCGCTAATTGCATTCTGTGGACAAATTCTTCTACATTCCCCGCAGGCGACACACTTATCATCGCCGTCCGGTTTAAACGGTACTCCTTCATAAGAGACCCCATCATATCCCTGTGTTCCCGGCAAGCTGATTTCTTTATAATTTTTCAAACTGCGAATACTCAAAAGCTGACAACACTTTGCTGCAAACGCTTTCATCGCTGCTTTATCTTTGTCATCTGGGCGTCCTGATGCCACGGACGGAAAAACAGAGTGTTCCGCTATAAATGCCCCTGCCGCTATTACATAAAATCCCTGCTCTGTTAAAATATCTTTCATCTGCAATAAAGCATCATCATAATGCCGATTTCCATATACTGCGGCAATAATAGCCGGAGTATTGCTGCCTTTCAAATTCCTTGCCATTTTAG
>JAAWCQ010000017.1 GCA_022793335.1 Clostridia bacterium | reverse complement strand
TTGCAACTTCACTTACAAGCATAAGTTTGTCAGCAGCATTGAGATAAACCTTGCCGTTAAGATAATTTACTGAAATTGTATAACCTTCAATTTGAGTAGAAATATTTGCATATATTTCATTTTCTTTAGAAATGCTGTAGTCGAGTGAAATGTCAAATTTATCATTCTTTACATTGATAACTCCAGAGATTGTGTTTGATTTAACAATCTGAAGAGCGTTTTTAATAGTAGGAATGAAAACAGCAAGGTCAATGTAACTTTCTGTATCAGCTGAAAGGTTGTTTTCAACATATTCAATAGTCTGAGCATTGATATTTGCACCAAAGCCATTGAATTGAATAGCAGTAAGCATTTTGTCAACTACAGTGAAGGTGATTGTTTTGTCACCGATAGGAACAATAGTATTGTTTCCTTCAACAACAATGTTTTCAAAGAAAGTTTTGTCAATTTTAGAAATGTCAAGTTTGACATCACTAAAGTCGAGGCTACTGCCAAATTCATCAGTGAGAATAGCTATCAATGCATCCATATCCTTGTTTGCAACAGCAGTCAAGACTCTTTCAATTAAATCTACTGGAAGGTTTGTGCCAAATTCAGCATTTACCACAGTAAGAAGCTGAGGAAGGTCAGCAATTGCAAATTTTGCATAGATGTTTTGATATTCAAGATAGATTACATTGTTTTCAAGTAAGATATTTACATTATGGTTTTCATATTTTGCACTTATGAAAGCTTTAGCATTTAAAATATCTGCATAAAGTTTAGCATTTACTTGATATTCAGCATAGCTTGCATTTAAGTCAAGAGCTACTTTTCCATCTTTAAAGTAGTTGAATGCACCCTCGGCAACTTGTAAAATACCAGAGTTGATGATAACTTTTGCAAGGTCAAGTACATCTTCAACAGGGGTGTATTGGCTGTCATCAAAACTTGGGATAATCAAACTTTCGTCACTGCCAACAACTGAAGCAGAAATGTCAAATCCTTTTACGCTTGAAGAGATGAGAAGCTCTTTAGAGCCATTTTCAATTGAAATTGAAAGGTCGTTAAACAGAGTAATTACAAAGCCATTTTCAGTTTCAATAAGTGACTTAATGAGAAGTGGGTTGATATTACTATCAAGTATGTCTTTAAGTGTATCTACAATTTCATCAGAATTAAAATCAAATGAAAGGTTGATATCTGCAAGGAATTTTTTGATTGCATCAGGCAATGTTGCAACTTCACTTACAAGCATAAGTTTGTCAGCAGCATTGAGATAAACCTTGCCGTTAAGATAATTTACTGAAATTGTATAACCTTCAATTTGAGTAGAAATATTTGCATATATTTCATTTTC
>JAAWCQ010000003.1 GCA_022793335.1 Clostridia bacterium | reverse complement strand
TCCATTGTTGAGGTTGCCGACTATCGAGCCAACATAATCATAGCCTTGAATAGTGCCAGATATGATATTCACATTCTTTATCGTTGCATTTCTTGTATAGCCAAATAGACCTACATTTGAATAATTCAATTGGCCATTGGCCATTGTTGTGATGTTTGTTATCAAGTATCCATTTCCGTCATAGCTCCCTTGGAATGCTGTTGTTGCATTTCCTATTGGCAGCCAGGTCTTTCCTTCTAAGTCTATGTTTGTGGTCTGCTTGAAATATTTTCCATCAAAGGTGACATTTTTACTTGTCTGCAATGCTAAGAAGGCAATATCCAGCTCGCTATCGATAATATATGGGTCGCCTATTGTGCCGCTGCCGCCCAAATCTCCCAATTCTACATTAGTTGCATCTGCCGCCCATGTTCTTTCCCAGTGTGCATAGATTCTAGTATTTCCTGCACCCATTGTAGTCGAGCTGTATACGCTTGAGCCGCCACTTGATGCTGTATACCAACCTAAGAAGATATATCCTTCTTTTGCTGGTGTTGGAAGAGTGCCATAACTTGTATTGTAAGTTACGTTTCTTGTCCTTGTTGTTCCACTTCCACTCCAGCCACTTGGTACACTTGTAAATGTTGCTCCTGTCATGTTCGCATCTGCTGTAAGTGTATAGCTGTTGACTGTCCAGTGTGCATAGATTGTTCTAGCCCCTGTTGTTGTCACTCCTGTTGATGCACTCACCGCTACTCCACTACTTGCCGCTGTATACCAGCCTGCAAAGGTATGACCTGTTCGAGTTGGCGTTGGAAGAGTGCCGTATGTAGAATCAAAGGTTATCGTTTTAGTTGCACTTGCTCCGCTTCCACTCCAACCACTTGTTGTTGGAATGCTTCCGCCATTTGCATTCGCTGTCAGAGTGTATGTTTTTGCCTGCCACTGAGCTGTAAATGTCTCTCCATTACCATTCGCACCCAAGTATGGCACCGTTATTGTTAAGCTTCCATTGTCATTGCATTTATATTCTATGTTTGAATAACTACACTTCCACCCAATGAGTTTATATCCCTCTCTCGTCGGCACTGGGAAAGTTTTGCTTTCTCCATAAGTGAAATCTTCACTTCGACTTCCACTGCCTTCATAAGTACCGCCGTTGTAGTTTAATGTCACTTTATATACATAGGCTGTCCAATATGCATAAAGAGTCACATCGCTTGTAAAATCGCAGTTTCTTGCACTCGTTCCATCTGAATTGTAATATTTGACCCCACCACCATTTTGACCGGTATAGTAACCATTAAAAGTATGTCCTTGCCATGTCGGGACTGATATTGAAGGCATTGGATTTCCATATTTAGGCGAAATCATCGTTGTTCCACCACTGCCACCTGCCTGGTCCAGCGTAATCGATGTCCATTTTGCATAAAGGGTAGTATTATCTGCTTTATCCCAATTTCTAGCACTTGTTCCATTTGTATTGTAGTATTTATTTCCACCGCCGTTTAAGCTTGAAAAATATCCTTGAAAAATATATCCATTTCTTGTTGGTGGAGTTATTGACGGCATTGCTGAATTATAGGTCGCATTAACAGAAGTTGTTCCACCCGTTCCATTTTGCATATTTAATGAAACGGTATATGAGTTTGCTGTCCAATGTGCATAAACGGTGCGGTTGCCTAAAGTTGTTACTTTTGTAGAAGACGAAACGTAAGTCCCTCCACTTGTATACCAACCTACAAAACTATATCCCGTTCTTGTCGGCGTTGGAAGGGTTCCATATTTGCTGTCATAATAGACAATCTTTTGTGCAGAAGGGCCGCTTCCTTCCCAATAACTAGATGCTGGAATACTTCCTCCACTGGGCTCAAAAAACAAATTATATTCATTTGCTGGACAATAAGCATAAAAATAAGGGTCTATACTGTAGGCTACACAATCGGCATTATTCTGAAATGTCGAAAGTGTTTCATTGTTTGAATTTCGCCATTCTTGAAAATGATAACCTGTTTTGACAGAAGTTGCAGGCAGACGATATTTCTTACCATATTCTGTTGTCACCGGTCCTATATAACTGGTTGTAGTGCCGACATCAGGAGAGTAATATTTATGATAGTGCTTGGCAATTACTTGTTTTGCTGACACATAAAATTCCACCTTAAATGTAACATTTCCCCAGTTTCCAACAGCAAGTTGAGCATTTTTACTACTGCTGTAATTATCATCGGCAGAACTGTCAAAAATGGTTACTTTTTTCTCAAAATCGCCATCCGCATATATATCAGCATAAATATCATAATAAGTTTCTCTAAAGCCTTCAAGGTATACGTTTACAGCACAATCTTTATTACTGCTTGCCGAGCCTGAAGTTGAGTTTGAGTTTGTGGTTGATGATGAATTTATGAAAGCATGCCCCCAGTCAAAGTCTGGATCTGGACCGTCTGTGCCCTGTTTAACATTGTATGAGGCATTTGGCCCTAAGATTGAATATGTATGTCCGTCAGAGGTGACTGATAATGTATTTTTAGTAGCATCCAAATCAGTTTTCAACGCACCGCCGCTTGCATAAAGATATATGGTCGTGCTTATCGTCTTTGCATCAGTCTGTATATTTTTAAGCTGCGGCGTAAAAAGAATAAGCAATCCACATGCTAAACAAATCAAACATATAAATGAAAGTGAAAAATATTTAAAATTTCTTTTCATTTTCATAGACTCCTATATTTAGTTTAACAAATTTCTTATAATATAAACTATACAAAACTTTTTAAAGCATATTTAATATAAAATATTAAATAATCTTAATTTAATTTTACCCCCCCCCGATTTATTGTCAAATGTTTTACCGTATATTTTTTTTCTTTTGTAATTTTTCTTAAAAGCTTTTTTAAAAAATTAAAATAACAGAATAGTTTAAAAATATGATTTTAGGCAATAAAAAACCCTTCTTAATATTAAGAAGAGCTTTTTTTATAATTAGTCAATCCACCAAACATGACCAATGATGAGTATGCAAAGCATATCAATCAACCATAAGAATGGAATGCCAATGATGATGAAAATGACAGCAATAAGCACGCCAACCCAGTTTTGTTTATCTACAGATCTTATTATTCTATAAACAACCCAAACAATGTCAAGAAATGGAAGTGCAAGCAACACCTTTACAAGTAAAGGCAATTTTTCCATTGCTACGATAAAGCTTTTCATGTTTTCCTCCTTTTTATTCTATATATATTTTACTACACCTTTTCTTTTTGTCAATCATAAAGTTATCAAAAATTTAAAATTTTAAACTTTTCATCTCAAATATTGTCACCTTACAATTATGCCTTCAATATGAATTGGCATAACTTCAAAAAAAGAATAATTTTGAAGAGGTTTGTCTTTGGCATCATTTGAATGGGCACACACTATGATTTGCCTGCCTATAATATTTGTCACAATCACACTATGGTTAAAATGCGTGGGATTTTGGCGCAGCTGCAATATGTCACCAATCATAACTTGATTTAACTGAACAACCCTTCCATAAGGGCCAACACTTTTATCCTTTCTCAGCAGAAATTTCATAAAAGCATCAACAGAAGTCCAGCTTGGCGAACGCGACGCTTGAGAATTATAAAACCAACCATTATGTTGGTCATAATTCATCACGCCGCCACCTGCGAGAAGACATTGCGAAACAAAGTTTGTGCAATCACCGCCAATGCCACCAAAATGATAATATTCTGGATTGGCAGAAAGTGCCCATCTTCTAGCATAAGCCACCGCTTTAGCCCTATCGTAATTTTTAACCATAGTTTGTTATATGCTTATTTTTCAGAATTTGACAATAGGATTTTAAAAAAAAGTCAGGTTTCAAACCTGACCATTTCATTCTATTTCATTTTCGTCATCAATATTTTGACCAACTTTTTGCGTAGAAGCAAAATTATTTTCCAGCATATCAAGCGAGCCAAAGCCTCTGCATTCGTCACAATTTTGAAGCTGCTCTTTCTCCGCTTTTCTAAGCCTGCTGTAGCTCAATTTGTCATCAAGAGTAAGATTTACATTAAGCACTTTTGCAACAGCATCAGAATGAACGACATACAAGTTTGTACGGCTGCTTACCAAGTTTTTCTCTTCGGCTGCAACGACAGACGAAAGAATGCTGTTTATCGAGCCGCCATTTATGTAAATATTATCATACGCACTTTTGATTTTATCATTTAAAATATCTGTGCTTGGATGGCTGTTGAAAAGAAAATAATTTTCATCATAAGTGCTTGTCAAATTCAAATGCGAGTCAATAGTCGTCCACTGAGCGGCACAGCTGCCATACTCTTGCACCAACTTGATATTTTCCAAAACAGCACTTATTCTGCTGTAACCACCACTTATAGAAAAGTATTTATTATTGACCTGCCCAACGCATTTGATATTCATTGGCACATATTGGTCTTTTTCACCTATTGCATAAAGAAAAACAATAAGTCCAGTATTTTCATTTACAAACAAATGATTAAAATGGTTTTTGCCCATAGTCTTATCTGTATAAGAAAAATCTGCATCTTTTTTAAAACCCAAAGCCTCCAGTTTTTCGACAACACTGTCAAATCTTTCACTTTCATGCTTTTTCATAATTTTTTTCTTATTTTTGATTGAAGTTTCAAAAGCTTGAACAACCCAACTTTTTGCCATATATCCCCCTATATAAACGAAAAACACCTTTGCTATAAAGGCGCTTTTGCTTAATTAAAACATTTCAATATCGTCAAATAAATCTTCTTTAACTTTTTTGTTTGCATTCACGCTGAAGAATTTAACTTGGTTTGTATTTATATCAGCTTTTCGAGCGATTGTGCAATTTTTAAGATATTCTTTGTTTATTCTGTATTTTAAAGTCTGCTTATTTTCTGCCATAATATCCTCCATATCTTGTCTATATGATAACATACTTTTTGGCAAATGTAAATACCTTTTTTGAAAATATTTTACATTTTTTTAGGCACTTCAACGGCCAAAACATCAAGCGCTTGAAGCATCTTTTTTCTTACAATTTTCAGAATAGAAATTTGACTGTTTTGCCTCTTTTCATCCTTCTGACCAAGCACATTATGGTTGTTATAAAAACCAGAAAATGCACTTGCAAGGTCATATAGCGCACTGCAAAGCGCATTTAAAGACCTGTCTTTATAACAAATTCCAAAAGCCGAGTTAAGTTTGATAATATTCCTCATTATCTCGCGCTCTTCCTCGCAGTAAACAGAAATCTCTCCGCCCTCTCTGCCTTCAAGCTTGCTTAAAATTGAATTTATTCTCACAACCGTATATTGAAGATATGGGCCAGTCTTGCCTTCAAATGACATAAACTTATCAATGTCGAAAACATAATCTTTGCTTACCGTATTTGAAAGGTCGCCAAACTTCATGGCAGCCACACCAATCATAAGCGCTGTCTCATCATCGGCCTCAGCACCATTTGACTTAAGCTTCTCTTTCGCCTTATCCCTCAGCATCGCAATAATATCTTCAAGCTTAATTGTATCCCCCGATCGTGTCTTGAAAGGCTTGCCATCAGCACCATTCATAGTGCCATTTATAATATGAACAAGCTCTTGCCCCTCTGGTGAAATTCCACTTTTTTTACACACCCTAAACACCTGTGTAAAGTGCATTTTTTGTCTGCCGTCCGTGACATACTCAATGCGGTCAAGCTTGTATTGTTTATTTCTCATAAGAATGGTCGCAATATCTGTTGTCGCATAGAGGTCAGCTCCATTGCTCTTTTGAATTAAACATGGAGGCATTGGGTTGAGATATCTCTGAACGCCATCTTCCTTGACTGGAGCTGGCACATTCTCGCCTTCCTCAGCCACATCAACAACAAGCGCTCCCTCACTTTCATAAGCAAGCCCCTTGCTTTTGATAAATTCAACAGCTTCCTTGCAATAATCACTTGCATCACTTTCGCCTTTCCATAGGTCAAATGTGGCACCCAGCCTTGAATAATTGGTTGAAATTTCTTTTACCGAAAGCTGCCTAATATCTTTGTAAATCTCATAATAAGGCTCTTCTTTTCTTTGAATTTTAAGAGTCCACTCTTCCGCCTTTTTCTTAAAGTCTTCTTCTTGCCCCTTTCTCTTGTTGGCAGCTGGATATGCCTCATTTAAGTCTTCTATGGTAAGCTTTCTCTTCTCGCCGCCCTTGCCAAAATAAAAGTCAAGCTTTCCCTCTTCAAAAAGTTGAAGCTCGGTAAGCCCCATTTGAAGCCCCCAGTCTCCAAGATGAACATCACTGATGACCTCATCACCAAGCAAACGATAAAGCCTTTTCAAACTTTCACCAATGATTGCAGGCCTAAGATGGCCAATATGTAAAGCTTTTGCAACATTTGCACCACCATAATCAAGCAATACTTTTTGTGAGACTTCATTTTTTTCAAGACCACCACGCTCGTCTTCCAAAACAAAATTTGCAAACTTTGCAAAAGCTTTGTCACTTATTTTAATGTTGATAAAAGCAGGCTTTGCAACTTCAAAAACAAAGTCCTCGTTTCCCTGCAAATATGAAATAATATCAGATGCAATGTCAAAAGGATTTTTGCCATACTTTTTCGATAACGCAAAACAACCATTGCATTGCAAATCACAAATTCCCTTTTGAGCAGAAAAGCTGACCGATAAATTTTCTTTATAGCCAGCCTTATCTGCCGCATCCATCAACAATTTTTCAATATCTTTGATTAAATTCATTTTTTCTCCGATAATACTATATTTAGTAAGATTTCTCTTATACAAAATACAATATATTTGTGCCTTAGGCACATTTAAATAGTAAATTTTTAACATTCTAGCACGAAGTTAAATAAAGCATTACGCCAGTTTTTATCTCTAAATTCTTCGCTCCCAGCAGCTTACCTATTGCCTACTGCAGAACGCAATTATAAACAAGTAAGGCAAGGCTCGAACGCAACTCTCATGCACGAGTTTACTAAAATGTAAATGAGTGTTTGAGACTGCTTTCAGTAAACGAAGCATTACGCTGGTTTGTATCTCTAAGCACTTTATTCCCAACAGCCTACCTATTGCCTACTGCAGAACGCAATTATAAACAAGTAAGGCAAGGCTCGAATGCAGCTCTCAAGCACGAGTTTACTAAAATGTAAATGAGTGCTTGAGACTGCTTTCAGTAAACGAAGCATTACGCCGTTTATAATTGCGTTCTGGCTTCGAGAGCTTTCGACAAGGTCACCTCATCCGCATACTCAAGGTCACTACCCATGGCGACACCCTGAGCAAGTCGAGTAACTTTCACGCCAAGAGGCGAAAGAAGTTTTGCAATATACATGGCTGTTGCATCCCCTTCAACATCTGGGTTTGTCGCCATGATAACCTCTTCAACTTTGTCTTCTTGAATGCGAGCAAGAAGCTCTTTAATTTTAATATCGTTTGGCCCTCTATGTTCAAGTGGACTTATTGTTCCAAATAAAACATGATAAACACCTTGATAAGATTTTACCTTTTCCATAGCAAGCACATCTTTAGGGTCTTTTACTACACAAATAGTTTTTCTGTTGCGATGAGTGCAAATTGGACAAACTTCTCTGTCTGTAAAATTTCCACAAACCTTGCAAAAGCCTATTTTTGATTTAGCCTCTAAAATCGCATCGCTAAACCTCTTTGCACGCTCTTCTTTGCCTTCAATAATAGAAAAAGCATAGCGCTGAGCAGTTTTATAACCAACGCCAGGCAAGGTGCGAAACTGCTCTATCAACTTTTCAATTGTATCTTCATTCATAACAAAACCTATTAAAAGAGTCCTGGCACTGATGGCATGGTTGACTGCTCTTTGCGAGTAATTTGTTCGAGGCAGTCATTGACAGCAGAGATAACAAGGTCTTCAAGCATTTCTTTATCATCAGGGTCAACAACCTCATCTTTGATATTGATTGATTTCATAACTCTTGCACCAGTCATTTTTACTTCAACCATTCCGCCGCCTACAGAAGAAGTGAAAACTGTGTTTTCAAGCTCTTCCTTAGCTTTTGCCATATCCTCTTGCATTTTTTGTGCCTGACGCATAAGTTGATTCATATTTGCGCCACCAAATCCTCCAAAATTACCGTATCCCATTTTATTACCTCCAATTTATAATATTCTTTTTCTTTTCGATTTTTACATCTTCAAAGATGCCTTTAAGTTTTTTTATATCTTTTTCCGCTTTGCTGCTTTCAACTTCTTTCAGCCGCACTTCAACCTCAAGCTCAAGCCCCTGCCAGCGCAGCGCCCTCTCAATCTTACCTTTTCCCTCTTCAAGAGATCTTACAATGACCCGCTCGACAACATTGATGATAAGTTTGCCATTTGAAAGCTCTACATCAGTAAGATCTCCGCATGCAACATGAAGTGCTACTTCATGTTGGTCTTTTAAATAAAGCACCACCTTACCCCAAATGGTCTTGACTGACAAATTACCTTGACTAGCCTGCGTTTTCAGTTTTTTTTTACCTCATCCGCACTAAGTCCTGTCATAACTGACAAGGATAAGGTCTCCAGCAAAAGCCGTGGCGACATTGTATAACGCAATTCATTCTCTGCACCGCCGAAGCTTTGCATATAGCCAATAAGCGTTTTTTCATCAAACCCTTCAGCTTGCGCTTTAAGTTTGCCAAAACTTTCTTCCGACATATTGAGAATGTCGTTTGGATTTTGACAAGACTTGCAAATTAAAAGATTTCTCGCATGCTTTGAAAGGTCTTTTACAAGTATTGACATATTCTTTCCGCCCTCATCAATTCGATTGACAAGTTGCAAAAGTCCGCCGACATCTTTCTTAGAAAGTTTATCAAAATATTCCACCATAAGACTTTCATCAGTCGAGCCAAGCACCCTTTGAACGCCCTCAAGCGTAACTTTGCCGATTGAGTAAGCAATCACGCAGTCAGCAATTGAAAGGGTATCTCTCACACTGCCCTCACCAGCAACCGCAATTGCTTTAAGCGCCTCATCATCATATTCAATGTTTTCACTGTCGAATACATTTTTGAGAAGCCCTGTCAAATCATCAAGCCCAACAAGCCTAAAGTCAAATCTTATACACCTTGACAAAATGGTCGCAGGAAGCTTGTGTGCTTCAGTCGTTGCCAAGATAAAAATCACATAACTTGGTGGCTCTTCCAATGTTTTTAAAAGGGCATTGAAAGCAGAGTCAGTCAGCATGTGCACTTCGTCAATGATATAAACTTTATATTTTGCATCAACTGGTGTAAACTTAACCTTCTCTCGCAGCTCTCTCACATCATCAACCCTATTGTTTGATGCGGCGTCAATTTCAATAACATTTATATCAGCCTGATTTTCAAGTTTTTTGCAACTTTCACACTTTCCGCAAGGTGATCCATTTTGATTGTCCAAACAGTTGACCGCTTTAGCTAGTATTCTTGCAATAGAAGTCTTTCCTATTCCTCTAGAGCCAGTAAAAAGATAGGCATGTCCAATGCTGCCAGTTGCAATTTGATTTTTAAGCGCCCGCGTAATATGCTCTTGCCCAACAACTTCATCAAAGGTTGCAGGTCTGTATTTGCGATATAGAGCAAGATGTTCCATATATCTCCTTTTTATACCCTTCTAGTATAACTGCAAATAAAAATAAAATCAATCAAAATTGATTAAAAATAATCAATCAAAAATAAACGGTTTTATTTTTTAACAAATCTCACCTGCATTTTTAAGTCGATTTTTGTAAAATATTTTACAAATATCGACATGTAAAAATAAACTTATACTTTAAAAAATTAAATTCTGTCACACTGAAGCCCGCACAATTTTTAATAGATATTATAAAACAAAGCTTTCGTTACACGTACCTATGGCCTCTTTCTGATTTTTAAAAAAATGTTTAAATCAAGAAGAACGCGTTAAATTTCAGCATGCGTCGATTTTTGTAAAAATATTTACAAAATTCGACTTTTTCAATATTCAATTCCTGCTATATAATCAAGCGTAACCTTAAAATACCTTGCCAAAATAATCACTGCCTGCAAGTTTGGCACTCTTTCATTACGCTCCCAATGGCCAATCGCGGTATGTGTAAGCCCCACCTTTTGTGCAAGCTTCCATTGACTTAGCCCCTCCTCTTTTCTCATTTCTTTCAATCTTTCTCCAAAGTTACCCATTTTCTGCCTCCATGCAGATATATTACAATAATTTTAATCAAAAGCCTTAAAAGCTGAATGTTGATAACTGACGATTTTTGTAAATATTTTTACAAAATTCGACACCATTTGGAGTTTTTTGATTTTTTCAAAACAAATTGTATTACACTTATGAAAGATAGTTAAGGGAATAAGCATATTTTTAGATAAAACTTGTTCTGCTTATCAAAATTTAGTTGAAAGGAGGGAAAAATGGAAGAGATTGCAAAATTGTTTTACAAAAGTTATATTAAAGAAAATCATAAACAGCATTATCAAACAAGTCAAGAATTGCAAGAATGCGAGAAAGAGTTTATGGAAAAACTTGATGAGCCGCTGAAAAATAATTACTTTGCATTAAACATGCTTTACACCGACCACATGGAAGAACGAGAGCTTAAACTCATCATTTATATTTTAGAGCTTCTTCAGCCAGAAATTTAAAAGATTTTTACCACCAGCACAGTCATATCATCAACTGCAAAACCGCTGTTTGCCGCCACCGCTCTTTCAAGAATTTGGTCTGCATATTCTTGAGGATTTTGACCTTTGACAGAAAGCAGAAAATCTTTAAAATCTCCGTCACTGCCAAAGGCGTCATTTATGCCATCTGAGCAGAGAATTATGTAGTCTTGATTGTTTAAAACCACCTTTTTAGTGACCGCTTTTGCATTATCTAAAATGCCCATAGGAAGCGAATTGCACTCCACGATTTCGCAGCCTTCCTCGCCACGAATATATGAGCTTGCCGCACCCATTTTGATAAAATCACCTATTCCATCTTTTAAATCAACAATGCAAATATCCATGCTTGAAAATATGTCATTGCCTTCCAAATTCATAAGTTTATTGACAGAAGAAAGTATGATTTCACTTTCAAAGCCTGCCTTATAAAAATTTTCAATAAGTCCTATTGCCGTCTCAGCCTTCTTGCCAGCCACCGCTCCACTGCCCATTCCGTCGCAAATGGCAAAGATAAACCTGTCACCGTCCAGCCTCTCAATCGAGTGCCTGTCACCTGACACCGAGCCACCACTCTTGGTCATGCTTGCAAGTCCAAATATGCAATCAAAGCGAGGCGCTGTTTTCAAATTGACCGCCACAAGCCCTGCTTTTTCGGTTGGATAAACATCGCTTATCACCATTTTGTTGCCACAGATTTTTGAGGTAATGCCTTGGAGTTTAAGCTTATTGACATCTTCCTCCCTGACAACTAGAGTTGCCATAAAGGTGCGCGCATCTCTTTCATAGACCACCGCATCACTGCAGATAATATTGTTTGAAGACAGCTCATCAATAAGCCGCTGTTCTCTAGCGCCGTCAAGACTTATCATGGTGTCAACCTCGCCAGCTAGCGACTTCATCAAAAGAGAAATTCCTTCAAGCTGGTCTGAAATAAGAAGCTTGCTTGTGTCAATGTTTCCGACAAGTTGACTGTAATTTTTATATTGACTGGTCAGCGTGTTTACCTCTGAAATAAGCCGCCCTGCCTGAGAACACCTTGATGAAAGATAACTTGGAAGGTCAAGCAAAGTTATCTTTCCCCTCGCAAAAGCAATCGAAACAAGATTGATGAAAATCTTGCGCGTGTCTTCACTGAAGGTGCGATGACAATGCTTGTGTTCTGGACAATTCTTACAAATAGAGCTTTTAAGCTCTTCATAGAGCATTTCTTTAATTTCGTCCTCGCTCGCCTCTTTTTTAATGAGACTGCGAAAGACAGCATTCATATCATAAAACACTTCACCCAGCCTGTTAAGCCGCCTTTGCATAAGGTCACGATTTCGATTTAACAGACATTTAACACCACTTCGTTCGCTGCCTGTTGACAATAGAAGAGAGAGTGACTGATAAAAGTTTTTAGGAATGGCCAAAAATATAACTGCCGCAATAGGCACAGGCAAAAAGGAAGCAACACTGAAACCATAATATAGGTCAAAATAAAAAATTATCAAAACCTCACTTAAAAGAAGAGCCATTGCTGAAAAGATTCGATTTGAAAACTTAAAAGCTATTATCGCCAACGCCCAAATGATAAAAGGCGCCATAAAAATTGGATTGTTTCCACTTATAAGCGAGCCAAGCCCCATTAAAGAGGCAAAAATCATCGTTCTTCCACTGCTCGTCACCTGCGAAATGGCAAGCAAACAAAATGCAACAAACAGTTTAAGAAAAGAAAAACCAAAAAAGTTGCAACTTGTCAACCCGCTCGCCACACTCATGAGAATTATCCCGCCTGCGATAACCTCAGGAAGCGTCAGCTTATAAGAAAAGCCCCGCCTTAAAAGAGACTCAAACACAAAAACTGACAGATAAAGATATACAAGCCCTACTACTATTGAAAGGACTATATAATATATTTGCATTCCGCTTAATGCAGAAAAGACAACAAAGGAGACCTGACTTAACCCTGCAAAAATAAAAAGCTCCCATTTAAACATAGGCTTTTTGATGGCGATATGCACATAATAAGGCAATACTAACAGCAGCACTGTCACCACAGTCGAAATTATGCCTTCAAAAGAATAATTGTTTGCAATGCAACCTATTAAATATGCCGGAGCAAGGAGCCACACCTTTTGATTTGCCCAAGCAAGTGCAAAAAGCATAGCAAAAGCAAAAGGATAAATTTCACCGTTCACACCAGCCCTTGAAAGCACAAAGAAAAGCAACATAAATGCCAAAAATTTTATTACATAATTTAATTTTGATTTCATAAAAAAATTATAAAACACATACCTTCATTCGTCATTATACATTCTTGTCAATATTTGCCGAAAAAGGTTTTTTAAAATGTTTTTAAGTTGAAATTCACTTGCATTTTTCACCCCTGCACTTTTTAGACGATTTTTCAAGCTTAAATCTCCTTTAAAAAGTTTTTAAGCAGATTTTATTGACTTTATTGCCATTTTGGGTTAAACTAACTATGAAAGAATGGAGGGCAAACTTATGGAAATTAAACACTATGCCAGCATAACAACAAACAAAAATGTTGTACCCCAAAATAAGACCAGACAAGTTGACACAACAAATATACTCGACATAAGAATTCCAAAGTCTGCCTATCGCGTAGTTTTGTTTGACAGAATTGTAAGCGAAATAGAATTTGGCGGCAAAAAAATGCCTGTAGCAACTAAAAGAATAAATCAAAAAATATATCATATTGGCAGATTTGAAACTCTTGAAAGCTTGACAAGAAAAGACCCTCTTTTTGTCACTATTGCCAAAGCTGACGGCTGCATTGGAATGGTGACTTCATACAACGGTGTTGAAACTTTGGTTTTTGAAGGCGAAGGTATAATCGACCCATTAAATAATGAGGATAAAATTACAAAAGAATGCAAAGCTATCGCAAACAAAGTCGATGCTGTTGCAAAAGCCTCATCTACCACCCCAAAACATACTACATCTATGAAAAAGACAGCAAAACAAACTCAAGCTGCCGCTGAAAAAGAAAACAAAAATATTCAAGCATAATCAGACAAAAATTGAATTAAAAAAAGACTGCATAATGCAGTCTTTTTGTTTAAACTCCTTTGACCTTATCAATAAATGCCGATATGGTCGCCACAGTCTTATCAAGGTCAATGTTTTCAACTACAAGGTCATAACGATCTTTATAAGAACGCTCCATCTCACTTCTTGAAAGCCTTTTCTCAATGTCTTCAGGTCTGTCACCTCTTTTTAAAAGTCGCTCTCTTAAAACATCGTTTGGCGCATCCAAAAATATCGAAATAATCCCACATTTGTCAGCAAAAAATTTCTTCAAATTGACAACACCCTTGACATCAATATCGCGAATATAGTCATTATCAACATCCTCTGCCGCAAACTGAAGCCTTTCTAAAATTGTGCCATAATAATGCCCATGCACATCCTCATACTCAAAGAATAGACCTTCCTCAATGCCCTTTTTAAACTCCTCGTCAGAATAATAAATGTATGTATTAAACTGTTTGTCACTCTCTCTTGGTGCACGCGTCGTGCAAGATGAGCGCTCTAAAACTTTTAAATTTTCTCTTTTTTTGATAAGCTCGTTCATAACAGTGTTTTTTCCACTCGATGAAACACCACTAAAAGCAATAAACATAATTTCTCTCCTTGAAAGAATAGTACAATTAAATCAAAAAAAAGTCAATCAAAATTGGTCTTAATAAAAACTTAAAAAGAGGCAGCCGCCTCCTTTTTTATTTGAATTTAATATACGAAACAAAAATTTAAAATCAATTTTTTTTAACCAAATCACTTTTTAAATTGAACAACCCCACAAATCAAATCACTATTTGATTGGAAAATACAAAATTTTAATTAAATCACAATTTTATTAAAAAACACCACAATGTTAATTAAATAACAACACTATAAAAAATAAAATCACAATTCCTTTTTTATGTTAAAACCATAATTTTAAAAGCTATTAAAATAAACTTACATTTCAAAATAAGAGATTATTCCAGCTAAAATGCTGTAACAAAACTTTTCACAATATTTTTCGCTTACAAGCAACTTTTCTTCTTTAGGACTTGACAAAAAGCCACACTCAATAAGTATTGCTGGCATCTTAGCAGTATTGATGACATAATAGTCACCCACACTTACATAATCTCTTGCACTTGAGAAAGATTTGCATATGTTCAACTGCACACTTTTGGCAAGGTCAAACCCACTTTCACTGCCCTTCGCATAAAAGACAGCTGCACCCTCACAAGAAGGAAGCGGAAAAGAATTCATGTGAATGCTTACCATCAAATCGGCACCACTTCCATTGATAATTTGCTTTCGCCTCTCCATTTCACTCTTTTTCTTGTTTGAAGCATTTTCATCATAAAGCCCTTTCATGTCGTTGCGAGTGAGAGTAGCTTTAATTCCAAAATCGCCAGCAAGCTCGGCAAGCTTTTTAGCATAAGTGAGATTAAGCTCACTCTCAGTCACACCAGTGCTAACCCCAATTGCTCCGCCATCCCTGCCGCCATGCCCGACATCTATAACAATGCTGTGCTTATACTTAGGAATTGCCGCCACTTTGACAGAATAAAAAGCTCCGCAAAAAACACCAACGCATAAAAAACACAAGAAAATAGCAATAATAGTCTTCTTTTTTATAGTCAAAAATTTAAGTTTCATCATGATATTGTATTTGACAAATTTTGCAATTATCACAAATTTTGTCAGTCATCATTGATTTCTCAAATATTTTGCTCCTATAATAAACTTACAAAGGAGAAAAAATGGATATTTTAGAACAACTAGGCAATTTTATAAAATTATTATTGGGTATTCCTTGTGATTGCTGGGCTAAACGCACAAGCATAAGCACTAAAGATATTGAAATTTGTAATGGCAAAGCAATAGATGATGAAATATCAAATACATGTGCATATTGTGTTGCCTTAAACAAAACTATATTTAAAGGTAACAATTTGCCGTTATATAAACATCCTCGTTGTCGATGTCTCTGGCTTCCTACAAAATTAAATCATGTGATACTGGACTTCCCGCAAGAAAAAATAACAAAATACTTATTATTTGAAGAAAATAAATTTGCTATGATGAGAAGCATGGGTTATAATAAAGAAAATGCCAATGAATTGTATGAAAAAATTTCACAAGAAATTTCACGAGGTTTTCTTAATAATCAGTATCAATTAAAAACGTTAAACGAAAATGGACAACATATTCAAATAAATTTTGTTTTAGATGGCAAAAATGAACATTCTCATGAAAAATTCAATTGCCATACAGGTTGCGTTGTTTGGCCAGAAGGCAAAATCAAAATTGCCACACCATTATTAAAAGATTAAAGGAGAAAAATTATGAAATGGCTAGATCAAGTAAGAGTCACAGTAAGCAAAGAAAAATATGAAAAAGAAGGTGTTTTTAAAGGAGCCATCGGCACAATTATATTTGCTTGGCTTAGAGACAATAATTTTGAGGTCGTATTTTCAAGACCTGATGGAAGTGATTATGCTGAGATACTAGTCCATGTAAACGATTTAGAATTGGTCAAAGACAATGACTTATCAGATAAGTCAATTTTGCAGGACCTTCCAAAAAACGATCCTCATTGGTGGTGCAAGGTTGAAGATGGATATATAACAAATTTGCTTGGGGAAAGAAAAAATAAAATTCCCTATGATTATAATTCTTAAAAAGCAGAGCTTAAACTCTGCTTTTTTTGTTTAAAAAAACAAAACTATTTATTGCCGTCAACCAACCTGCCCGACACAAATAACAAATAAGCTGATTTGTAAGGCACAATTTTCTTTCTAAAGATTTGAAATCTTGCCACAGAAAGTGCTATAATGGGAATATGTCAAACAAGATTTATATAAATGCCCCTCAGAGACGAAAAACATTGTAATGTAGACAATTCTTTTTGTTAATGGAGAAAAAATGGAAAATAAAAATATATACGATGAAATTTTTGACAAGTCTTGTTCGGTTTGTGGAAGAAAAATTAAAAAAGATGTTTATGATCAAGGAGATTGTCCATTTTGTAAATGGAAAAATAATCATTTTGCGGATATCAATCCAAATAAAGTTTTTTATCCAAACTTAATTTCTTTAAACAAAGCAAAGCAACTCTACAAAGCAGGTAAACCTTTCGAACCAAACCTCGATGAATTTATCGAAGCATTGTTTAGTTATAGTGAAATGCAGTTTGAATATAAAGGTACATATTATGCAGTTGAATTGTTATTTGATAAAAATAAAGAAACTAAAATAAGTTTGTTTAATTCGCAAACAAAAAAAGAAGACATCTTTAATGATGACGAAGACTTTAAAAACAATGCAAAAATTGATGGTAAACTTTTAAAAGACATTTGGGATGATACTACTGATAGATATTGGTTGCAATAATTATATAAAAACTAACTAAAAATAACACCCTGATGGTAAAGCCATTTGAAATAGAGATTGGTGACACTCCAATAAAGAAGGAGTGCACAAGTTTCCGCATGATCACCCTTGGGATTGGAACAAAAATAAACCTCGTCAAGATTTTTTAGATGAAATAAACAATTCTTATTGTTAAAGTGTAAAGGAGATTAAAATGCAAAAGCAAAACATTCAAGCAAAATGCCCTGTTTGTGGCAACTTAATTTTAGTAGATAAAGTTGGAAATGGTAGTAAGTGCCTTAATTGTTCTTGGATAAAAAGCTCTCTTAATGAAGAGTTTCCTGACAGAGTAATATGTCCCAATTTAATATCTTTAAACAAAGCAAAAGCACTATACATTGAGAAAAAGCCTTTCATTCCAGATTTTAATGATTTTATATCAGGATTAAACTTTTATGGAGAAATGCAATTTTCTTATCAAGGGAAAACTTATGGTGTTACTCGTGGAAAAAATGATATTGTTGATTTATTTTTAGTAAATACTGAGAAGTGTAATACTTTTAAATCTGTTAATGAATTTAAAGAAAAAGCCCAAATAGACAACAAACTTTTAAAAGATATTTGGAACGATACTACAAATAGGGATTGGTTACAATAACTAAATAAATGTTAAGACCTTTCAACCTCAGAGGCGAAGAACATTGTAATGTAGACAATTCTTTTTGTTAATGGAGAAAAAATGAAAAAATTATATAATAAAAATGTTAAATGTGATGTTTGTAAAAATATCATTGTAATAGACAATTATGGAAACGGAATTTGCCAGAATTGCGGATGGCATCAATCAGAAGAATCATTTAGACATCCTAATGTAGCAGGTATTAGAAATATCCCATCCTTAAACAACGCTATTGAACAGTATAGAAAAGGCAACTCTGCCCTTTTAGCAAATTTCGACGACTTTGTCAATGCATATAAAAACTATGGTGAAGTTGAATTTACACTTAATCAGACAAGATATGGGGTCATGTTTGATGACAATAAAAAGAAAATTGCATTACTAAATATACATACTGGTGAAACTCAATTCTATAATAACATAGATGATTTTATACATAATGCAAAATTGAACGGGTTTTTATTAAGTGATATTTGGGAAAATGTAACAAATACTGATTTTCTACAAAATACTTAAAAGAATAAAATCAAAAAAAGCATATCTTTTCATGGGAATATTTGAATCATAACGATTTTTAAAATAAACACTATTTTTACACGACCATTCATGGAATTGGTCAAAAAAAATGCCGAGGCAAAAACCAATCCCTGTAAATTCGTCATATTGTTAAAAAGGAGATGAAAATGAAAAAAATATTAGAAAAAGACATTAAAAAAGTATGTGCTGTGTGTAAAAAAAATTATGTGACGTCTGATTTAGATTTAAATCCATGTCCTTTTTGTGGATGGTACAATGATCCTTTTTGTGAGGAAAATCCAGATAATGTGATATATCGAAACTTGATATCTTTCAACAAAGCAAAACAACTTTATAGTGAAGGGAAACCTTTTGAGCCCAACCTTGATGAATTTATTGAAGCTCTGTTTTTTTATAGTGAAACGCAGTTTGAATACAAAGGCACTTATTTTGCGGTTGAACTTGTTGGCAAAAATAAAGATGAGTTAAATATTCAACTTTACAACTCAAAAACAAAAGAAAGTCAAATATTTAAAACGAAAGATGACTTTAAAAACAATGCAAAAATTGATGGTAAACTTTTAAAAGACATTTGGGATGATACTACTGACAGATATTGGTTGCAATAAATATAATTTGAAAATATTCATTGCTAGAATAATATACAAAAAATTGTAATATAAAAGATAACTCATAAAAAATCCAACAACATTTTTAAAAACTGCAATTGCCAAGATGTAACAAGTGTTTAAAATTTCACACTCAGATAAAAAATGTTTATATAGATATATAATAAGCCCATCACAAAGGATGGGCTTTTTTATTTGACTATTTTCCAAAATTATTTTAAACTCAATTGTAGGAGGAATTCTATGTTTCCATTAAATATTTTTAAATTTAACAAAACTGAAGAGCAGGTTTTTGACAAATATTTCGCTGAAGAAAATGGTGAATTTTACTTTGAAGGAATGTGGTTTCGCAATCAAAGACCTGAAAACAAAAATCAATCTGGCTATGTAGACGAGTCCACTCAAAGAAGAAGATATATTCATTTCTATAATACATATACAAATGTAAGCAGTCACCTTTCATTAAAATATGCTTATTTGATTGTTTCAAACACCCTACCAAAAGAGGAAAATGAAAGCTATTTAAACAAAATTTTGACCGCACTTAAAGAAAATGGCTTTAATCAAGTTGACCAGCGAATTTGGGAGAAGGAAAATCTTCAGATAATTATTGATTGTTATGACAACCACCCTAAAAATGAGTCGTGCAATGCCACCTTCCCAGACAACTACAACTCTGTTGATGTCATTGCTGTGACAAAAGGCTTTGACTATGAGCATCATTATCACAGAATGTGGAGGCATTCGACAAAGCTTTTCAGAATCCCAGAAACACGCGAAAACCCAACCTATCTCACAAATGTTGATGAGCTTGAAAAATATCTTCCAGCCCAAATTGAAATGGGATGCGGCCCATCAATCTCAACTGGCATTGACCCATTATATGAAATGCATGAAACCTACAGAGTGCAAAATCACCTCACCAAAAAATTCTATTTTGCAGAAGACGACGACCTTATTTTAAGTTTAATCAAAGACCCTGTTTCCACTTACATCAATTTCTCACAGACACCTAAAAAGTGCATTCAAGCCAAGCACTCAGAAGCGTATAAGATTTTTAATCAGCTCTATAAAAAAGGCTTGTTTGTCGGAACAGTTTACAACAACAATTTTGACAGGCTTGTAAAAAGATTTGATATTCCAGAAATTATTCTCAGGACTTACGAGCTTGAGACCTACATCCAAAAAATCGACTTTGACCCACGCGCAAAATCTCTGATTTGCATGGGCGCACATGCAGACAGACGCCAAGTTGAAAGACAGGCTCGTGCAGCTGGCAAGAAAGTCATCTTTATCGACCCAGAAGGCTTCTATACAAAAGATGGCTTTGAGGCTTATCCAATTGAAGGACCAAAAGATGATGACTTGATTTTGAAAATGACCTTTGAAGAAGCTATGGAAAAACTTAAAGACAAATATCTATAAAAGCACAAAAGTCCACTTAAGACAGTGGACTTTTTTATAAAAAAGACAGCTCATTTAAAGCCATCTTTCAATTATTTTGATGTTTTTACTTTGCCAGTTGCGACCTCTTCACAAGCAATGCTGATTGCTTTTTTATCTTGGTCAGCAAGCTCAAGCCTGCGCACACTTTCAATTTCCTTTGCTCTCTTTGAAACCACATTGCAAAGAATGTATTTATTTCCTTTTGTCTGACTTAAAAGTTTGTCAATTGATGGTTCAATCATCATGATAATTCACCTCTTTATTTAATTTGCAAGTTTATTCTAACATAAAATTTGAAAAAAGTAAACAACTTATATTGTTTTTTGTGAAAAATATAGACTAAAAATAAAAGATATGCTACAATTAAATTGAAATAGATTTTTATAAGGAGCTTTTATGAAAATTTTAGATTATATTCAAACAAACCCAAACTCCAATATAGGTGAAATGCTCATATTGGATGCAAACGCTGAAGTATTGCCTGTTCGCGGCGATTGCTGTTTAGTCATCATAAAAAATTCAAAGGCAGAACAACTAAAAAAATATGAAGGCTATTCAATGCTCTTTGTTCCAACTGACTATAATTATTCTAATTCTCCCAAGACTTTTAGATGCTTAATGATAAGCGAATCAAAAGAAAAACTTTTAAATGCTTATGGTTATCTTATGTCAAAAAATTTAGTCAATTTAAGTTCAAGAGGCTCATATCCAACTGAAGAAATTATTAAAGCTCTTAAAGATTTTAAAAATCTTAAATATAAATCAAATATTTTGTCTTTCAACACTTCAAATCTCACCTGCTTAGACAATCAAGATTTTTCTGTAGCTGAAGATGAAGAAGAGATTCCTGGCATAGATAATGAATATTATAGTGGAATGTAAAAATAAAAAAACATATCGCAATTGATATGTTTTTTTGTATAGTTATTTTAAACTTTCCATAATTTTCGAATAAAGCATGTTTGCAAGTTTTTGATGAGCGCCTTCTGTGAAATGCACCCCATCTATGCCTGTCTCAAGCATAAGCGCCGAGAGAAAAATGCAATCGTTTTTTCTTGATAACTCATTATAAATTCCTTCAAGCAAAAGGCTTTTTTCTTCAGAGCTTTCATCATATTTGCCTTCTTTTCCTACATTTGCAAGTTTGCTATTTACTTTTGGTGGTGAAATAACTATGACTTTTGGCACATTGCCATTATAATACTTTCTCGTCAAAATAGGCTTAACAATAAATTCTTCAAAGTCTCTGCCTATCTCTTCAGCCGATTTGTTAAAAGCAACCTTCAACTCATTCGTGCCAAGCATGATAATCACATAATCGAGTGGGTCATGACTGTCAAGGCAAGGCAAAAGATAATCAAAGCCGCATCGCCCCTCTTTTCCCTTTCTTAAATCTTTTGAAATAATGGTGCGAGAGTTAAGCCCCTCTTCAATAATTTTAAATTGAAGGCCTAAAAGTTTTTGCAACACACCTGTCCAGCGTTTGTTCTCATCATAACGCCTATGTTCAGAGCCAGAAATATAGCCAAAAGTATTGCTGTCACCAAAACATAAAATTCTTTTCATAATACACCTTTTTTAACTATTACTCTCAAACTTTTATAACTATTCATATCAAACCTAAAAAATCAAGCACACATATAATTGTCGCCGCTATTTAATCAAGAATTATTTTAAATTAAAATTCTGGAGGCAATTCTTTATTTCTGTTTGAAGGCACCGAGCCCGTTGAATTTTGCGTGCCTTCTCTTCTGTTGTCTCTTAAAAGGTCAACAATATCTTCATATTTATCGTTTCTGTTGAAATATCTCACAATACACTTATTGCTCATGCTGTAAATTCCGTCTTCACCAATAATGAAATCATCCCGCAAAGTGCAACCAGCAAATTCAAATTTTCTTTCAAGGTCAACATGTGCCTCCACATCCTGTTCTGAAGCCTTACAGCTTCCACCTGGATGATTGTGTGCAATGCTTATGTATGGCACTTTGAATGTATTGACAAAATTGCTTATCTCTCGCATCTCAATGCCAACCATTTTAAGCGTTCCACGCGCCAAACATCTGTCAGCAACAAAATCATTCATGCTGTTGAAACCAAATACATACAATTCTTCTTCAGTTTTATATCTCAATAAATTTTCAGCGTAATCATAAATATCACCAAAGGTGCTTAAGCCATCTTCATGCTTTGCTTTTGAAGAGGTGTAAAGATAAAAAACATCCAAAAGAGCCTTAAGCTTTTTAGAAGAAATTTCTCCCATACCCTTGACCGTCATTAAATCGTCAACTGAAGCATCCATAATAGTAGAAACATTTTTAAACTTATCAAGCAGCCTATGTGCCAGCGGATTTACATCACCTCTTGGAAAGATGTAAAAAAGGATAAACTCAACAGCTTGTACCTTGCTTAAGCCTTGTAGACCAACATTATGCACCGTCTCTAAAAGCCGTTCTCTATGTCCAGAATGAATGTTTTCATCTTTTGCCATAACGCCCTCCTTGGCGTAAAAAATTGTTATAATTTGCTAAAAAACAAGTAAAATGGTTAAAATTTATTAAAAAAATGCATTTTTTTGCTAAATTTAACCCTTTTTTATTATAATTTTTGTTTATTATCAAAATAAAGTAAAATCAAACAACTTATTTTTTTATAATTTTGTTTAAAGAAACAACCTACCTTTTCATTCTTCTTATCGCCCTTTTCTTTTTATCCGAAATGACTGTAGCAATAATTACCACCACCATAACGCAGAGTGGAATGACAAGTGCAATAAAATACCACCAACCGCCATTTATTATTCTAAGCCTTAGTTTAAGCGTGTCTGCAGAAGATAGCTTATCAAGTTTCCATGAATGGTGAAACAGGTTATCTTCGCCATAATATACATTTTGACAGTTTGAATAAGCACGCGCGTTTCCTGTGATAACCTCAAACATCAAAATTGGCTTATATTCACTTATCAACCTGTTTTCAAAATCAAGGCCTTGACAAGCGGTAAAAATGGCATTCAAATATGCCGATTTTCTGCTTACTGAAAACACCTCTCGTGAATAAAAGCAATCTGCTGAAATGTCCATTTTTGCCATTGAAACAAAAGCTTTTTTGTCTATTTGATATTTTATATCTTTATAATATTTTCTGTAAGTCTCAAAAGAATTAAAAGTCAGGCTATAGCTTATTTTATTTTCAGCAAAATCAACTTTCAACTCAGAAAACTTGACACTTTCTTCTGGCAAAGCTTGCTCAGTTGAAAGGTCTGTAATATATTGTTTTTCTTGGTCTAAAACTTTCTTAAACTCTTCATTGAGTGCATTTTCAAAAACTTTAAGCTGAGCTTGGTCGTTTGTATAAGTAAAAAGGTCAATGCCAATCATATAACCCACTTCAAACTTATCATCCTCTTTAAAACGGGCATAAGAAACAAAATAATTCAGTTTGTTTTCCCTATTTAAATTTTCACCATTTGAGACAAAAGAATTTCCTGCAAAGGCAAAAAGAGAAACTAAAAGAAAAAGCAGTGCAACGAGTATTCCTCTTTTAACATAAGTTTTGCTCATCTTCATCTCCTAAAATCAATTTTTAACATCTTTCACAAGTTGGCTGAAATTTATAGGGTCAAGACAAGCCCCTCCTACAAGCAAGCCGCTAAGCTCTTTTATCTTTGAAATTGAAGCGCAGTTTTTATTATCAACGCTTCCGCCATAGACAATTTCAATCTTCTCAGCTGCCTTTTTAGAGAAATCATTTTCAACAACTTTTCTTATAATCTTGGCGCACCCTTCAATCTCTTTGACTGTTGGCACCTTTCCGCTGCCTATCGCCCAAATAGGCTCATAGGCGATGACAATATTGTCAAGCTCATTTTCATAAAGCCCTTTCAGTCCATCTTCAAGTTGGACTTTCAAAACTTCAGCTGTCTTTTGAAGATTTTTTTCAGTCAAACTTTCACCAATGCAAAAGATGACTTTCAATCTGTTTTTGAGAGCAATTTTAATCTTTTTGTTGATACATTTGCCATTCTCTTTAAACTTTGCCCTTCTTTCACTGTGTCCTAAAATGACATAGTCAGCACCGCAGTCTTTCAACATAACACCGCTGATTTCGCCGGTATTTTTGCCAGCTTCCTCATCGGAAATGTTTTGACCGCCAAGCTTGACAGAGCTTCCCTCTAAAAGATATTTCGCCATAGACAGCGAAACTGAAGGCAGGCACAACACAATTTCCGCCTTTCCTTCATCAACGCGGGAAAGAAACTTCATGATATAATCTTTTGTCTCAGTGACAGTTTTGTTCATTTTGAAATTTCCAATTACTTTTTTCATTCAAAACTCCTTATTTTGAGGCTTTTTGCGCCCAATTATCTTATTTTTTCCTGTATTACTTCAATGCAAGGCAAAGTGCCATTCTCGAGAAATTCCATGCTTGCCCCACCACCAGTTGATATAAAGTTGATTTTGTCAGCAACTCCAAACGAATTTACAGCGCTCACCGTATCTCCGCCACCAACAATACTGTAAGCATTTGATGAGGCAATTGCGTCAGCAACACCCTTTGTTCCGGCAGAAAACTGAGGTTTTTCAAACATTCCCATTGGTCCATTCCAGAAAATTTGACTGGCATTTTCAATTTCTTCTTTAAACAGTTTTACCGTTTCCTCACCGATATCATAGCCCATCAAATCACCCTTCAAGGTCTGCACCTTAACAACAGCCGCCTTTCTGTCACTTACACTTACGCCCACATGGTCGATTGGAAGAAGAATTTTCTTGCCACGCTCTTCAGCTTTAGCAAGCACCTCTTTTGCGTAATCAATACAGTCATTTTGAACAAGGCTCATTCCCACCATATCCCCCTTTGCGAGAAGGAAGGTGTAAGCCATTGCACCACCGATAATGATGGTATCAGCAATTTCAAGGAATTTTTCAATAATTTTAATTTTTGTATCCACTTTTGCTCCGCCAAGCACAGCAACAAAAGGTCTTTTTGGCTCAAGCATAGCATCAGATAGATTTTCGATTTCCTTTTCCATTAAAAGCCCAATAGCATTTGGAAGTATTCTTGCAAGTGCATAAGTGGAAGCATTTTTACGGTGCGCAGTGCCAAAGGCGTCGTTTACAAAAATGTCACCATAGGAAGCCAGCTCTTTTGCAAAGTCCATATCGCATGCGTCTTCACCCTTATAGAAGCGAACATTTTCAAGAAGCAACACATTTCCCTCTTTCAAATAAGAAATTCGCTCCTTAACCTCTTCGCCAATTGCTGCATTGCAAAAATCAACATTGCAAGGCAGTTTTTTCATAAGCGACATTGCAATAGGCCAAAGCGATTTATGAATTTCAAAACCTTTTGGCCTGCCAAGGTGAGAAAGCACAACCACTCTTGCCTTCTGTTCTATCAAATATTTGATTGTCGGAATTGCATTGACAATTCTTGTCTCATCCAAAATTCTTCCTGTTTCATCCATAGGCACATTGAAGTCAACTCGAAGCAGCACCACCTTTCCTTTAAGTCCAACCAAGTCTTTAATCGTTCTTTTCATAATAAACTCCTTTTCTTTTATTATTTTGATTTTTATTTTTATTATTTATTTTAATTTCTATTTAGAATGAATCAACAAAATCACTCTACACTTAATAAAACTCACCTTGCATTTAATGATTTCAAACTGTTTTCAATGATCTCTATTGATTTGTCAATCGAAGGGCTTGTCGCAACCTCAATTCGCTCCTCACTTTTTAAAAATGAGCCATACCACAAAAGATGTTTTCGCATGTATTTGACAATGAAGTCTTCATCATAATATTTTCTTAACAACTCAATATGCCGCCTTATCACCCACATTAAGTCACAATCAACATCAAGTTTCTTAAGCTGACTAAAAATAAATGGATTACCCTGAGCTCCTCTGCCAATCATCACACCGTCAACACCAGTATCAAGCATTTTTTTATAGCTTGTTTCATCTCGAACATCGCCATTCCCAACAACGGGAATTTTTAGCGCACTTTTAAGCCTTGCTATTGCTTCATAATCTGCCTGACCGCTGTATCCCTGCTCAGCTGTTCGAGCATGAAGAGTGACAAATCTCGCACCACTTTCTTCACACATTCTCCCTATTTCAAGACTGTTGTCCCTGCTTGTGCCCAGCCTGATTTTAACCGATACCGGCTTTTTGCTTGCCTTTACACATTCTGAAATAATTTTGCTTGCAAGCGGAAGGTCTTTAAGAAGGGCTGAGCCTTCGCCATTTTTGACTATTTTAGGTGCAGGACACCCCATGTTGATATCTATTATTTGATAATGGTCAAGTAAAGGGTTTTGAATAGCCTCTGCCATAACCTCTGGCTCATGCCCAAAAATCTGTCCAATTTTCACCTTCTCATTTGGTGAATATATCGTCATAAACGCTGTTTTCTTTGGATTGTGTTTCATAGCCCTTGCTGACAACATTTCACTGTAAGTTGCATCCGCTCCTAAAACTGAGCAAACATCCCTAAAGCCAACATCACTTACACCGGCCATAGGCGCAAGAATTAAGTTTCCACCAAAATCAATATCGTCAATTTTCATGGTTATATTTTAACATTTCCCTCTCAAATAAGCAAATTTTTAAAAGCACTTTTTTGTAATTTGACACCTCTTTTTTTCATCACATTTATAAGCCGACAATTTAATTCAAATAAGCACAAATAATTTTATCTCAAACAAATACCTAGTGCGCCATTTAAAGTTGACAAAATAGGGCTTAAATAATATACTTAAATTACAAAAGATTTAAGTTTGCGAGGTGAAAAATGCAGAAAATAATTGATATAGCAAGAAAAATTGGCTTAAATGAAGATGATATTGAATTATATGGCAAATATATGGCCAAAATTGACAGAGCCGACCTTTACAAACAAAACTCAAACGGCAAACTGATTTTGGTAAGCGCAATGACACCAACCACTTCGGGCGAAGGCAAAACCACCGTTTCAATCGGACTTTGCGACGCTTTAAACCTGCTTAAAAGCAAAGCTGTCCTTTCATTAAGAGAGCCATCTCTTGGCCCAGTATTTGGAATAAAAGGCGGCGCAACAGGCGGCGGAAAGGCTGTAATTGAGCCAAGCAACGAAATAAATCTGCATTTTACAGGCGATATGCATGCAATAACAAGCGCAAACAACCTGCTCTGCGCAATGCTTGACAATTCTATCTTTCATGGCAACCCATTGAATATCGACCAAAATCAAATATTTTTCAAGCGCTGCATGGACATGAATGACCGCAGCCTTCGCGAAATTGAAATTTCTCTTGAGCCTCTTAAAAATCAAACCCCTCGCAAAGATGGTTTTGTCATAACCGCAGCAAGCGAAATTATGGCGCTGCTTTGCCTTGCCAAAGACTTTCAAGATTTAAAAGACAGACTGGGCAGAATTATCGTTGCACTTTCAAAAGAAGGAAAACCAGTTTATGCAAAAGACTTAAACGCAACCGACTCAATGGCAGCCCTTCTCACACAAGCTATTAAGCCAAATCTCGTGCAGACAGGCGAAGGCAACCCAGCAATTGTTCATGGTGGCCCTTTTGCTAATATCGCACATGGCTGCAGCTCTGTTATAGCCACCAAAACAGCCCTTTCTTTAGGCGACTTTGTCATAACTGAAGGCGGCTTTGGTGCCGACCTTGGCGGTGAAAAATTTATGGATATCGTATGCCGACAAAACCAGCTTAACCCTGCCCTTGTTGTGCTTGTCGCAACCGTAAAAGCAATCAAAGCCCACTCTGAAAAGGGCGAGCTTGAAGAAGGCTTTAAAAATCTTAAAAAACATATAGAAAATTTTCAAACTGTATTCAATCAACGAGTGCTTGTTGCAATCAACCGCTTCAATGATGACAGCGAAGATGATTTAAATAAAGTGAAAATGTTATGTCAACAAATGGGAGTAGACGCCGAAATTTGCAATCAGTTTGCCGAAGGCGGCAAAGGCACTTTGAAACTGGCACAAAAAGCAAAAGCGCTGGCCTCTCTTCCAATAAAAAAGCCAAACTTTCCTTATGCGCTTAATGAAAAACTGACCCAAAAAATAGAAAAACTGGCACAAAAAATCTATGGTGCAGACAAAGTGGAATATTCAAGTTTAGCAAAAGAGGAAATGCAAAATATCGAAAAACTTTGCCAAAATATGCCAATTGTGGTGGCAAAAACACAATATTCTCTTTCAGACGACCCAAAACTAATCGGTGCTCCTCAAAATACCACCCTTCATGTCAGCGGTGTAGAGCTTAAAAACGGAAGCGGCTTTGTCGTTGTCAAAACAGGCAAAATGACACTTATGCCAGGGCTTAGCAAAGAGCCAAACGCTTTTAAAATTAAAGTGGATGATGCTATGAAAATATACAATCTTAAATAAAATAGTTATAAAAAAAGAGAATTTTTATTGCACGCTATTGACCCAGCAAATATAATAATCTATAATACAATGTAAGGAGATTTAAATGGATTTCAATAATTTCGAACAAATGGCAACCCTTGCAAGCGATTTGACTCTTCCAAAAAATACAAGAGATTATGTCAAAGACCTTTTTGCTGGAAAAACCATGCAAGAAATAGATAATATGGACGCTATCGCAGAATGGGAAAAAGCAATGGGCAAAAATCATAATACCAACAACAAACTGGATGATTTAAGCATGTTTGGTTTTGTCGGAATTTTTAATAAAGAAAAAAATGCCCTACTTACAGCTAAAAAAGAAACCCATTCATCCATGACTTTTGACGAGTTTATTAAGCTTATGCAACAACAAGGCTTCAAAATTGGCTATCAAAAACAAATAAAATTTGTTGATAATGCAACTGATACAGAAGCAATTTTATATGACGAAGAAAATGGTTTTATCATCTACACAACAAGCTATTTAAAGGGACTAAACAGCGCAATGCTTTATGGCGAAATTGGCTCTGCTGGCTATAAATATCAATTGGGTGATGAAGATAAATATCCTGAAGTAAAACGCATGCTTGATTATTATGTGCGCAAAAAAGCCTCTTATGGCGGAAGCGTAATTGGTTTTATTGAAAAAAATATCATTTCCACTGCCGTACCTGACAAAGCTTCATGCTCTTATGTAGATTCAAATGCAATTGCTTTCAGTTTTGATATGCGTGAATGCGCGATTGCAAAACTTGATAAACTAAAAAACAATCAAATGTTTGGCCGCCCTATCAAAAACTGGCATGGAAAAGACCGCTTGCTGTGGTTTACCAATTCAACAGAAAATACCAAAAACCATAAACTCATAACTGATTTGAAAATAAAATTATCAGCCCCAGCGGTAGCCAAAATAATCAATGACCCAGAAAGATTAAAAACAAAAAGCTCAGAAAATTTTGACGATAACTTTAAAGAATTATAAAAAAGATTGCTTTAATAAAAGTTATAAACTTTATCCGTAAAACTTGTCGATTATTTTTTAATAAAAAACACTAGAAATTCTAGTGTTTTTTTGTTGTCTTTTAACCTATTTTCTTTAAAACATAATATCCATTAACTTTGCCGCCATAGATATAGTCGCCCGATTTCCATTCAACAATCATATATTTTTGGGTATGTTTTTCAACAATTTGATATTCGCTTACTGTTGCCCCCTCTCTATTGATTACCACTCCTCTTGACCATGCAAATTTGGCAACATCGTCAAAAGTATAATACTCTGAAAGCATAGTCCCGTCAGGCATAAATGTATATCTTTTCAAAAACATATCCTCTTGCCAATATGGTTTGTTTGGGTCAAACTGCTCTTTCTTTTCAACAAAATCAACGACATCCCAAAAACCAACCGCTTCTTCATCTAAAATAAAAGGTATATCGGTGTTGTCTTTTATTCTGATTTCATTTTTTGTATAAATCTTATCGTCCACTTTTTCATAAACTGCAAAATTGTCAATCTCGTTTGTCAAATAATCAACAACTCCAACAAACAGCTTTCCGTCAATTATTTCATAAGGCATTTGTCTATCATTGACATAAAGCACCCCTTTAGACCAACTAAGCACCCAGTATTCCTGTCCATTTGGCAGAAAATATAACTCTTCAAAAGGGAAATACACCTCTTTTTCAAATTTATTTTTTGCAAAATCTTCTTTGGTTTTGACAACGGCCACCTTTTTCCATTTTCCAATTACGGCCTCATCATTTATAAAACTTTTCATTTTTACTCCTCCATTCTCTGCGTGAATAGAAGAAAGTTTATGAATATTTTCTTTAAGCTTTTTAATCGTATCTTTTGACTGAACAATCTTTTCTTGTATGCTTTTTTCATTTAAGTCTTTAATTTCATTCAAAGAAAACCCCAATTCTTTCAGTCTGGCAATTTCGCTCAGTCTCCCCAAACTATTTTCATCATAATAGCGATAATTTGTCCAACGGTCGACCATTGCAGGACAAATCAATCCCTTTTCTTCATAAAATCGAATGGTTTGAATTGAAACGCCAGAAAGCTTTGAAAGCTCGCCTATTTTTATCATAATTTCTCCTTTCACAACCTTACTTTAACACTAAAGCAAACTATAGAGTCAATAGGTTTTTTAAAAAAAGTTTAAAAATTTATAAATTAAATTCCTCTTTTCTTATTATAACACAATTCAAAACACAAAAAAAACAAAATTAAAATAAAAACCCACAGGCATTTCACCTATGGATTTATATTTTATCAAATTTTCCAAGCACACCAGTGCATTATGTGCCTTAGGCACTTTCTATTTAAAAATTTTATTATACAAAATCTCCAGTATTAACTGAAAATCTATTTTAAAATCATTAGAAACAAGCAATGCAAGAGTGCCTTAGGCACTTTCATCTGCTCAAACCTATGTCTGAGAATATCCTCAGCAAACGCAGTAATGCGCCGCTTATTAAAATCTTTGAATTATCTTCTTGGATTTTTAATATTAGCTTGAGCTGCAGCAAGTCTTGCAATTGGCACTCTGAATGGAGAGCAAGATACATAAGTGAGCCCTACATTATGGCAGAATTCTACACTTGATGGGTCTCCACCATGTTCACCACAGATTCCAAGTTTGATATCTGGGCGAGCTTTTCTTCCAAGTTCGCAAGCCATTTTTACAAGTTTACCAACACCATTTTGGTCAAGTCTTGCAAATGGATCGCTCTCAAAAATCTTCTTAGCATAGTAAACATCAAGGAATTTACCAGCATCGTCACGGCTGAAGCCATAAGACATTTGAGTAAGGTCGTTTGTACCAAATGAGAAGAATTCAGCATATTTAGCCACTTCATCAGCAGTAACAGCAGCACGAGGAATTTCAATCATTGTACCAATCTTGTAAGTAAGCTCAGCACCATTTGCAGCAATTACTTCATCAGCTTTTGCAGCAACGATATCGCGAACATACTTAAACTCTTTTGAGTCACAAGTAAGTGGAATCATGATTTCAGGAACAATCTTGAAGCCCATTTCTTTATTTACGTCAATAGCAGCTTCAATGACTGCTTGAGTTTGCATTTCAGCAATTTCAGGATAAGTTACGGCAAGTCTAAGACCACGGTGACCCATCATTGGGTTAAATTCGTGAAGGTCAGCAACAGTTTGCTTAAGTTTATCAAATGTGATGCCCATTTCTTCAGCAAGTTCTCTTATCTCAGTGTTTTCATGAGGAAGGAATTCATGAAGAGGTGGGTCAAGGAAACGAATAGTCACAGGAAGACCTTGCATTGCCTTGTAAATTCCAATAAAGTCTTTTCTTTGCATTGGAAGAAGTTTCGCAAGAGCTTTCTTTCTCTCTTCAACAGTTGTTGAAACAATCATTTCTCTAACTGCAGGAATTCTGTCAGCTTCAAAGAACATGTGTTCTGTTCTGCAAAGACCAACACCTTGAGCGCCAAAGTTGAACGCATTTTTAGCGTCTTTTGGATTGTCGGCGTTTGTTCTTACTTGCATAGCGCGATATTTATCAGCCCATTCCATGATAGTGGCAAATTCGCCAGAAATCTTAGCAGGCTCAGTAGTGATAAGACCATCATAAACTTTTCCAGTAGAGCCGTCAAATGAGAGTTCATCACCTTCATGATAAACTTTTCCACCAAGAGTGAAAGAGCTTTCATCTTCAGCAAATTTGATTGCACTGCAACCAGCAACGCAGGCAGTACCCATACCACGAGCAACAACGGCAGCGTGAGAAGTCATACCTCCTCTTGCAGTGAGAACGCCTTGGCTGACAGCCATACCTTCGATATCTTCAGGAGAAGTTTCAAGTCTTACAAGTACAACTTTGTCAGTTTGAGCCATTTCTTTTGCTCTTTCAGCTGTGAAAGCAATTTTTCCACAAGCAGCACCAGGAGAAGCAGGTAAAGCTTCAGCAATTGGAGTAGCAGCCTTTAAAGCTTTTTCTTCAAATTGTGGGTGTAAGAGAGCATCAAGCTGTTTTGGATCAAGCATCATAAGAGCTTCTTTTTCAGTAATCATGCCCTCGCTTACGAGGTCAACAGCAACTTTTAAAGCAGCTTTTGCAGTACGCTTTCCATTTCTTGTTTGAAGCATATAGAGTTTGCCATTTTCGATTGTAAACTCCATATCTTGCATATCTTTGTTATGCTCTTCAAGTTTCTTTGCAATATTTGCAAATTCTTTATATACTTTTGGATTTTGTTTTTCAAGGGTTGAAATAGGCAGTGGTGTTCTAATTCCGGCAACAACATCTTCGCCTTGAGCATTCATAAGATATTCTCCGTAAAGAACATTTTCACCAGTTGCAGGGTTTCTAGAGAAAGCAACACCTGTACCAGAAGTTTCGCCCATGTTTCCAAATACCATTGATTGAACATTGACAGCAGTGCCCCATTCGTATGGAATGTCATGCATTCTTCTGTAAACATTGGCTCTGTCGTTATCCCAAGAACGGAATACCGCTCTTACCGCCTCAATAAGTTGCACTCTTGGCTCTTGAGGGAAGTCCTCGCCTTGAGATTTCTTATAAAGGTCTTTAAACATAGCTACGATTTCTTTAAGGTCATCAGCAGTGAGGTCTTTGTCAAACTCAACACCCTTTTCTTCCTTAACTTTGTCAAGTATTCTTTCATACTTAGACTTTTCTTGTTGCATAACAACATCACTGAACATTTGGATAAATCTTCTGTAAGAGTCATAAGCAAATCTAGGATTTTTTGTAAGGTTTGCAAGCCCTTCAACAACTTCATCATTAAGACCAAGGTTGAGAATAGTATCCATCATACCAGGCATTGAAACTCTTGCACCAGAACGAACAGAAACAAGAAGAGGATTTTTCTTATCTCCGAAATTTTTTCCAGTCATTTTTTCAAGCTCAGAAAGCTTGTATTCAATTTGTGACATGATAAGGTCATTTATCTTTCTGCCATCCTTGTAATACTGAGTGCAGGCCTCAGTTGTAATGGTAAATCCCTGTGGAACAGGCATACCAAGATTTGTCATTTCAGCGAGGTTTGCACCCTTGCCACCAAAGAGAGCCTTGTCTTTTCCATTAGCTTCTTTGAACAGATAAACAAATTGTTTCATATAGTCTCCTTTTATAATTTCCTCTTAAAGTATAGCTCATTTAAAAAAAATCTCCAAATAATTTGGAGCAATTTTTATAATTTTTTATCTTATGTAAAATTTAATCTTCATCAATTTCTTTTATGAGCAAGCGGAAATAATCATCCCAACAAAAATCATGATTACGAAAAGTCCTATTAAAACACCAAGTCCAATAAGCCACCCTTTAATAAAAGTCTTTCGTTCATACTCACATTGTGGCACTGGATATAAAAGCAATCCAACAATAAGCCCAATTATTCCAAACAAGAATAAAAGCATCCCAATTCCAAGCTTTGATGGTCTTTTGATGGTAATTTCTTTAACTTCTTCTTGTTTCTCTTCTCTATTTTGCCCATTATTATCTTCAAAATGTTCCATATTCTCTCACCTTCCACTTTCATTATACCCCCCCCCGAAATATGTCAAGTATTTTGATTAAAAAAAATCTCCAAAAAATTGGAGATTTCTTTTTAATTTTACAACTTTAATTTAATATTGCTCAAAGCCCCATTTTACAAGGTCTTCTGTTGTTATGCCTTTATTTCCTCTTGCAAGCCACGAAAGTCCATCCGGCAGCGGCTGCCCAGAAGCAGTAACAATCCAAGCCGAAAAGTCACTTCCTGTAAAATTCTTTTGTATGCCCTCGATTTCATAAATTGAATTATTTACCACAACATTTTCTATATCCATAGCACTCCAAACAGAAGATTTTGCAAAGCAGTTGTTTATAGAGCCTTTGATATTATTGTTTACTTGACCGATAATAAGCCCCATGAAATCGCCACCAATAATATCACCTTTATAGCCACAAGCTATAATTTTCATTACACTTGCATTTGCACCGCCCAAGATACCGCCGATGTACATTTCACCAGAAATATTACTTTTTGAATAACTATTTTCAATTGCGATGAAGTCTTCAGTTGTAATAGTGCCATTATAATAGCCTATTATACCACCCAAATTATATTCGCCAGTAACATTGCCATAGTTGAAACACCCAACCACTTTCACATCCTCGCCTCTGCCTATCATTCCACAAGAGTCATAACCAACGATGTTTACGCCACTTCGGCAATTATCAATCAATCCTGTATGCGCAACTCCCACTAACGAGCCAACATTTTCATAGCCATAAACATTTCCAGAAACAATATTTATATTTTTAAGTATTGCACTGTTGCAGAAGCCAAACAAGCCGACATTGGAATAAATTTGATTTCCATAAGCATCATCCGCATCAATGGTTTTTAAATTTTTTATCAAAAATCCTTGCCCATCATAAACACCTTTAAAAGCGTGCTGATCTTCATCCGTCCCTATTGGAAGCCAAAGGTTATCTAAAAGGTCAATTGTTCTTGTTTGCTTAAAGTATTTGTCACTGAAAGTTTCACCATGTTTAACCCGATATGACAAATACGCCAAATCTTCAGCACTTGAAATCAAATATGGTGAGTTTTCATCGCCATTACCTTGAAAAGCCTCTGTTCTATTTAGAATCGGCAAATGCCATGTAGTATCCCATTGTGCATAAAGAGTCAAATTTGCAGTAAGATTGCTTATCGCGCTGTTTTCAAGATATATCTCGCCACCATTTCGCGAAGTTGACCAATGTTTAAAAGTATAGCCTTCTTTGACAAAGGCATTATCTGCAAGCCGCACAAAACCTGCATCATAAGTCACCGATTGAGAAGGCATGCTTCCACTGCCACCATTGCCATAAAAAATTATTGAAAATGTTTTTGGCCTCCAATGAGCATAGAGTATGCTGTCTCCTGCGATATTGTATTTTCCTGTTGTATCAACTTTTGTTCCGCCAGTCGCACTTGTCCACCAGCCCTCAAAGATATATTCTCCATTTTTTGTTGGCGTCGGTATATCCCCATAGTCGGCATCATAAGTGACCTCTTTGGTAATTTCTTCTTTAACCTCGCTAGACGAACATGTCAAATCAAAAGAGATTTCATAATCTATGTTATTACCAATAAATTTGGCACTGATTGGAGCAAAGAAATAGAAATAAAAGACATGACTTCCCGCACTAATATTTGAAAATGTAACACGAGTGCTTCCGTTCAAATTTTTCGTAGTCCAATAAGGATAGTCGTATGTAGAGTTATCGAGTTTGGTAACTCCAAAGTCCACAGCGTAAAGGGCGCTGCCAGTTTTTTGCGTAATATCATAGCTTATAGACAAACTTATCCTAGCATCTTTTATGGCAACAAAACTTACCGAATATAAAGCGTCCCCTGCCCAAAATCCGCCTTTTATCTTTCCGCCAGTTTCAGTCCTTTCTATTCCAGAGCCATAAGTCAAGTTACTAATTATTTCGTCACTTGATAAATCAAAGTATCCGCTATTTGCGTTTAGCGTCAATTCATAATTATTTGCTTTCCAAATTGCCTTGAAAGTTTTCGTTCCACTGGCTCCTAAATAAGGGACTTTGTCTATTCTGCAAGTTCCATCAGCGTTTGCATTATAAAAATAGTTTGTATAACCAGGTTGTGTACATTGCCAACCAACAAGACTATAGCCTCTTTTTACAGGCACAGTGAAGCTGTATGGTCCCCTTTCTATGACGCCACTTTGACTTGAAGATGAGCTGTCATAATATATGCCACCATTATAATCAAGACTGAATGTATATTCTTTGACAAGAGTTGAGATGGCTTTTGAAAGATTGAAGTGAAGCGCTGGTCGAACAGCAAGTGACTGATTTACAAATTCGCCGTCCCCTTGTGCTCCATTTGGGAAAAGAAGCATGCCATACAAGGAGCTGTCAAGAAAAGCCGACCTAGTCCACGAGTATGTATAAACTCCACTGTTGTTTATAGTGCCAACTGTTCCTGACAAGTCAGTTGTGCTGCCGTTGAAATTTTTGCGTTGGCTATTTGACAATCCCCACATACCAGGATGAGAGCTGCTATCACCAGTTTCTGAAATGCTAGGCAGCCAAATATAATCATTTTTCCAAGCAGCATTTTCCTCTTTTTTTGCATAATTATAATAGCTTCTCTTGGAAGAATTATAATAAAAACGATAAGACGTTCCATTATAAGAGCCCGAATTTGGAATGCTTGATGACCAATTTTCATTTGACGCAGAATATGACTGGCCTAAATAAGTGATAGTATTTTGACCATACTCCTGCCATTGAACATTTGCCGGCTTTACTAAATATTCGGTAACATTTCCACTTACACTTGACATAGTAAACTTTGCAAAAGGACTGTCAGTGCTTTGAGAGCCTGGATTCCAAGCATTGCTTTTTGCGGCGTAAGGCCCACCATTATTTAAAGTAGCCGACCTTATATAACTTAGTCCATACATGTTTGATGGATTATCGCTACTTGGTGCATCTTCACTCCAATTTGCAGACCAATCTGAATATAACCCGCCATTCAACAGCCCATGATAATTACCTAAATTTTTGGTTGTAGAGCCCCAAGCTTCCTGCTTGCAGTTTGTAAGCCATAAAGTAATAATGGTATTGCCCGAGAGGTCTTTTGAAAGATAAACCACCTGCCAATCAAGGCCACCGAATCGAACAACAACATCTTGCGAAGAGGTCTTATTGTATGTCTTTGACCTTATAATTGAAGCTTTTGTATTGGATGAGGCCATACCATCAATAGTTGCCTTATTTGAAATAGTGGTGTCGGCGCTTCCAGAAATATATTTAAGAAGGGTATTTAAATTTGTTTCTGAAAAACTGCTTCCATTATAAAGCTCATCAACCTTAACATAGGATATTGTATCAGTTGAGGTAATAGCCTCCGTTTGCTTGATAATTCCACTATATTGAAGACCCATAAGAAAACTGCATAAAGCAAAAAGGAGACAAGACATAGTTACTGAAATCCTCCTCAATAATCTCATATCTCACCTCCTTCTATTATTGTGCGCATAATGTAATATTACATTTATACAACAACAAATTTTTTATCAACTAATAGAATAAAAATAAAACCATAATGCTAATCCTCTTGTAAATTTCTTTATTTATATTTTTTCGTTTAATATTTATGTCATAATTTTACCCCCCCCCGGTAAATTTTGTCAAGTAAAATACAAGAAATCTTCAAACTTTTGAAGATTTCTTATATATTATTATATTATATTGATTTTACTCTTTCTAAAATGTCTCTTGCTGAGACAAGACCGGTGGCTGCTGCAACAACAATATTTCCTGCCTTGCCAGCACCATCACCAATAAAATAAAGATTTTTCGTCAAACATTTAAACTTATTATCGGTCTCAATTTCATTGCTGAAGAATTTAATTTCTGGGCCATACAACAGTGTCTCATCATTATTTACGCCTGGGATAATCTTATCAAGCTCTTCCAGCCCCTCTAAAATATTTTTAATAATTCTATATGGAAGCACAAGTGCAAGATCTCCAGCAACGCAATCTTTAAGTGTTGGCTCAATGAAACCTTTGTTAAGCCTGTGCCATTCACTTCTTCTTCCGCATCTTAAATCTCTCAGGCACTGAATAATAGGTTTTTTGTCACCAAGGACATTGGCAATTCTTGCAATTGACTCACCAAACTGCCTTGTATTTGTCACCGGCTGAGTAAGATTAACCTTACAAATGAAAGCGAAGTTTGAATTGTTTGATTTTACATCCTTAAGTGCGTGACCGTTGACACAGATATAACCATAATAATTTTCTTTTGTAACATATCCACCAGGATTTGTGCAGAATGTCCTTATCTCGTCACCATAAGTTTTAGTCTTTATAAATATAGTTGGGTCATAAATTACATCAGTGATTTTTTTCAAGACTTCCTTTCTTGTCTCCACCCTGACACCAATTTCTATGCTTTGAGAATTGTAAGGTATGTTATGCTTGTCCAAAAAGCCCTGCATCCAGCCAGCACCCGTTCTCCCAGGAGCAATTGTCACAAACTTTGCCAAAAAGCTGTCATCTTTGCCAGCAAGCTTAAATATTACCTTATTGTCATTTCCTTCATCTTCAATATCGATTACATCACAGTCCTCAAGAATTGTCACGCCTTTATTTTCTAAATATTCAGTGAAATTTTCGATATACGACGGAAGCTTATCCGAGCCTAAATGTTTTTGCTTAATTAAAAGAAGTCTTGCACCTTTAAGTGTAACATTTTCTTTAATTCTTTCGCTTTCTTCACTGCTTTTTGGATAAACTTCGGCATCCATCCCAAACTTATTAAAGATTTCTTCAGTTTCATCAATAAGCTTATAAGCCTCTTCCTGCCCCATATACTTAAACAAATCGCTTTTCCCAAGCTTTGGAATAAAATTTAATTTCCCATCTGAAAAAGTACCTGCGCCGCCATAACCAGATAAAATTTGGCAAGGATTGCAATTAAAACATTTGCCTGTCTTTTTCATAGGACAAACTCTGTTTTTCGCCCTTTTTCCTTTGTCAAGAAGACAAATCTTCAAATTGGGATTATTTTCAATCAATTCATAAGCACAAAACAGCCCTGCAGGCCCTGCACCAACTATTACTACATCAAATTTTTCCATAACACCCCTCAATTTAATTTGTATTTTAAAACAACATTATTCATTATATAACATAATCAAAAATTATCAAACTAAATTCCCATTTTAAAAAATATTATTAAATATTGATTTTAATTTTGTTTTAAAAAAATATCTTTATAAGTTAAAAAAATATTTTTGAAAGAAAATTTTTAGGTTTTCAAGGTTTTGTGTGGCGGACGGGCAAGCCTTTAACATTTCGTGAAAGGCTCAGCATTTCTTCAAGAAATGCAAAAGCCAGCAGGCAAAAATGCCTGCTGACTTTCCCGTCCGCCAATATCCAAATTACTTATCCGCCACTATCCAAATTCCCCGTCCTTTCCACAACTTTTTTAAACTGTTCGTCTGAAATCAAATTTATCATATCATTGCAAATTTTTTTGATGTCAAAACGCAGTTTCACCCAACTTGCCAAATTACCTAAAAGCCAAAACAATCAATGTGATTATTGCGATGACGATAATAATCCCAACTATAATAACAAAAGTATACAGCCAGCCCTTAAGAAAGGTTTTTCTTTCATATTCATAATAAGGCACAGGATATAAAAGCAAACCAATAATCAATCCCATAATACCTAAAAACATACTCAGCAAAACTCCAGCCCAAAACTTAGACTCATGAGTTTTTCCCTGTCCCTTAAAACTTTCAACAGACTTACTGCTATATTTTTGATTATCAAATTAGGTCATGACCTCTCCTTAAAAATAATATTTTAAAATATTTTACAAAATAAATTTAAACCAACTCTTAAGATAAGTCAAGACTTTTTGAATAATTTCACAACTTAAAATCAACAACATTATTATTTTTATTAAAATAAAAAAAGCTGCCTAAAAAGCAACTTTTTTAAATACATTTATCCTTAACAAATAAACATTAAGCTTGCAGCCGCGCTGAGCACTGTAGCATAAAGAATAATAACGATAACTACATACACAGCAAGTGAAACGAAGAAGCACCAGAGCCATCCTTTAAGGAAAGTCTTGCGTTCTAAAGAGCCGTCTTTATAAAGCAAAAGACCAATGATAAGCCCAATAAGTCCAATAAAGCCACACAAAACGCCAATGCCTACTTTAGAGTTTCCCCCATTAGTATTGCCTTGGTTTTGAACATTGTTTGTGTTGTTGTCGCTGTATTGATTGTTGTTTTGTTCTTCCATGCCTTCCTCCTTTTAAAAAGATTAAATTTATTTCATCATCTGCTTTAACGCAAATGTTGGAATATAAACATAATTTTATTTTACAATAGAATATGCAAAAGTCAAGAATTTTATAATACTTTTTTATTTTTTCAATTTGTTTATCGCATCCAATCTGTCTTGCGCTTTAAAAACATAACTTCCGCTGACAAGAATGTCCGCCCCAGCGTCAATAATGTCTTCCGCGTTGTCAAGGCCCACACCACCATCAACTTCAATTTTAAACTTAAAATTGTTTTGCTGCCTTAAATCATCAAGCAGCTTAATCTTTTGCATAGTCTCTGGTATAAATTTTTGTCCGCTTGCACCAGGCTCTACCCCAAGCACTAAGATAACATCAAAATCATGCAAAAACATTTTTATTTCTTTAATTTCAGTCTCAGGTCTTATTGCAAGCCCTGCAAGTGCCTTATAATCTTTAATTTTTTCTAAAGCCAAAACAATGTCATTTTTATTTTCAAAAGCTTCATACTGTATAGTGACAATGTTTGCCCCAGCTTTTAAATATTCATCAACAAGCTTAAGCGGCTCACTGCACATAAGATGAACATCAAGCATAGTAAGGCAATTTTGATTTATGTTGTTTGCAAGAGCGCTGTCGAAATTTTTGCTTGGAACAAATATTCCATCTTTGACATCACAATGAATAAAGTCGGCAATGCCTTGCAGGCTTTTTGCATACTCAACAGTCTTTTGATATTCTTTAATTGGGTCAGTCGAAACTGACACATAAACATTTTTTTTCATTTTTTCTCCTAATCAAGCGTCGTTTGAATAAACCTATTCTATCCTTATATGCCTTTCATCTAGTTTTAGTTTAACATATTTATCAGTTTTATTTCAATTATTTTCAATTCTCTTTGAATTATTATTTTAAAAACCATTTTCTTAAACAGCAAATTACACTAAAAAACAGCAAGCAACAAAACACAACAAATTGATTAAAACTTAAAAAACAAAGCCTTTTAAACTTAATCAATCCACAATTTTTGGGCAAGTAAAATCAAAATCGCCTGTTGTTTTTAAGCTCTTCCAAAATCTTTAAATAGTTTTCATATCTTCTTTTGCTTATCTTACCACTCTGCACATCTTCAACAACGCCACAATCTTTGCCGCCTTCATGAAGACAGGAACGATATTTGCACCTTGCCCTGCCATCGAGAAATTCTGGATAATAAGAAGAAAGTTCTCTCACCTCAAGCTTTGAAACATAACCAAGGTCCAAAAGTGAAAAACCTGCCGTGTCAGCAAGATAACTTTGCCCCAGCTTAAAAAGTTTTACAATCCTCGTGGTCTGTTTTCCGCGTTCTATTTTCTTAGACAGATTTCCAATTTTTTCATCACTATCTAAAAGAGCATTGATAAGTGAAGATTTTCCAACTGCACTCTGTCCTGCAAGCACACAAAGCCCTTTAATCTCATTTGCAAGCGGCTGTACATTTTTGCTCTTGGCGCAAACCTCAACTATTTTAAAACTATGCCCATAGTCTTGATAAACATCCTTTACAAAATCACCTTTTGCAAGGTCAATTTTATTTAAAACGAGAATCGGCTCAATGTCATTAAGCACACAATAAATAATTAGTTTGTCAACAAGAACAAAGTCCGGTTTAGGCGAAGGCGAAAGCACGATAAATATGCGGTCAATATTTGCAACAGGTGGCCTGATTAAAAGATTTTTTCTTGGCAATACCTTTGTAATATTCTCATCAAACTCCACTCGGTCACCAACAAAAATGCCGCCCTCTTTGGTCTTTCCACTGGGCTTTATATTATATATTTTGTCACCACTTTCCACTGAAAACAGGTCAGCATTTTTGGTAATTACAAGTCCTTGCACCCTTCCTCCATGATATATTTTTTTTCAATAATATTGTTTATGTTTATAAAAATTTGTTTAAAAACAGCGAAATTATTAAAAAATTGCTGTTTTTTTCGTTTTTTTAAGCAAAATTTGCTATTTTTTTGTTTATTTTGACTATCTATAGAAAACATTCATCGTATAGCAATTTTTAATTGCCTTGTTTTTTCTCTTTGATAATCTTATTTCGCAGCTGACCACAAGCGCCCTCTATATCTTCACCCATAGTCCGCCTAACAGTCGCACTAGTCTTGAAGGTTTTGAGAAGGTCGGCAAACTTATATGCTTCCAGCCTGCTTGTACCTTTCAAAGTGCGTTCTTTGACCTCATTGAGCGGAATAATATTGACATGCGCGTTTAAGCCTCTAAGCAGCCCGCCCAATCTTTTTGCGTCCTCTTCACTGTCATTAACCCCTTTAATCAAGGTGTATTCGATATAAATCTTTCTGCCAGTTTTATCATAATAGCGTCTGCACGCATCAATAATCTCTTTTATCGAAAAGCGGTTTGCGATAGGCATAACCTCTCTTCTTTTCTCATCCAGCGTCGCATGAAGAGAAATGGTAAGAGAAATATTGTAAGATTTTTCGGACAACAGGTCAATCTTATCCACCAGTCCACAGGTTGAGAGCGAAATATTTCGCTGGCTTATATTAAGTCCGCGCGAAGAGGAAACCAAATCAATAAATTTGCAAACATTATCAAAATTATCAAGCGGCTCGCCACTTCCCATAAGCACAAGATTGGTGATTTTTCGGTCTTTCTCACTGCCTCCCAAATGCCTGTTGATGAGAAGCACCTGACCCAAGATTTCTCCACTTGAAAGATTTCGCACCAGTCCATTTAAAGTTGAAGCGCAAAACTTGCAACCCATTCGGCAGCCAACTTGAGTTGACAGGCAAAGTGTATAGCCATATTTATATTTCATCAGCACGCATTCGACAATGTTTCCGTCGCCAAACTCAACTATATATTTACGCGTGCCATCCTTGCTTTCCAAAAATCTGTCGATTTTATAACTTGGATAATCTTTGGCAATGATTTCCTTAAGTGACTTAGGCAGATTTGAAATTTCATCCAAATTTTTTCCGCTGTGGATTGCATTGAAAATTTGTTCTGCCCTAAACTTTGGCAGACCAATCTTTGTCACATATTCGCCCATTTCGGCAAAGTTTAAGTCACTAAGCATTTTCAACCTTCTTTCCAAGCAGGTCATTATGACCGTTTAAGAAATCTCTTCCGCTTACACTTTTACCTGAAGGTGCTTTGCAGCCTACAATCTCTACAGCGCCACCTTTGCAGCCTATAACAAAATGTTTTTTATTATTCAATACCTTTCCTTGCTCAACTTGAAACTCGTCACTTACATTTTCAAGTTTTTCCACCTTGATATTAAGCTGATTTAACACAAAATATGTGCCAACCTCTTCTGATAAAGCTCTAACTTTGCAAACAAGCTCATCTGCCTTGAGCGAAAAATCTAAAAGGCCGTCTTCTTTAGAAAATTTGCCCACCTTGACAGCCTTTTCATGTTGCTGAGGGGTAAATGTAATTTGCCCCTTTTGATAATTTTTCACAACCTCTGCCACCATTTCGCCGCCAAGCTTTGCCAGCTTCTCTTCAAGTTGAAGATAATATTCATTTTCAAGCGCCACCTGTTTTTGCAGTATTATATCCCCTGCGTCAACCTCTTGCGCCACCTTCATGATTGTAACGCCACTTTGCTTATCTCCATTTAAAATGGCACTTTGAATAGGCGAAGCGCCTCTATACTTTGGCAGCAATGACGGATGAACATTTATGCAAAGCCTATGCTCTAAAAACTCGTTTGGCAAAATTTGCCCAAAAGAAGCAACCACTGACAAATCATAGTCAATAGTTTTCACCTCTTCCATATGCAAACGAAGTTTGTCAAAGGTTTTGACTTCAATTCCTCTTTCAAGAGCAAAAGTTTTCACCTCAGTCGGCGTCAACTTATGCCCTCTTCCAGAAGGTCTGTCTGGCTGAGTAATCACTGTGCCAACATCAATCCCCTCTTCAAGCATTTTTTGCAGAACAATTAAAGAAAAACGCGAGCTACCCAAAAATAATATCTTCATAAAACTCCTATAAAATCAAAACTTTTTTTCGGTTTTGATTTAATTAAAATAGATTAAATTCAATCAAAAAGCCTAAATCAAACTTTCAAAATTAAAATTCAACAAAAGCAATTCAACAAGCAGACAAACTATCCACCATAAGCAGATTAAAGCTGACCGCCATTTTTGACATACTTATCTTTGTCAATGCTTTTGTCAACAAACAATACACCATCCAAATGGTCAAGCTCGTGACAGATGCATCTTGCAAGCAACTTTTCACCAGTCAAAGTGAATGGATATCCAAAGCGGTCAAAAGCCTTAACAGTCACTTCGTATGGCCTTTCAACTCTGCCGCGAAATCTTCCCACAGAAAGACAACCTTCCTCTTCAACATCTTTGCCTTTTGATTTGATTATCTCTGGGTTGACAAGCTCAAAAAATGCGTTGTTGACATCCATTACAACAACCCTTCTAAGCACTCCCACCTGTGGCGCAGCCAAACCCATTCCGTCATTTTTATACATAGTGTCTTTCATATCATCAAGAAGCTGCCAAAGGTCTTCGTCGAAATCTTTGACTGGTTTTGACTTCTTTCTAAGTGACGCCTCTCCAATTTTTACAACATCTCTTAATGCCATATTAACCTCCGAATTTAAGATTAAATTAAAACAAATTAACAAAATCAAGAAAGGTTTTGTGGATTGACTTCAAAAAACACCGATGTTTTTGACGCCCTGTCAACAATCTTGAAAACTTCATTTTCGATTTCATCTGCCTTGTTCAATTTTAATCTCATCATAATTTGATATCGATATTTATCTTGAATGCGTTTAATTGGTGACTTCATTGCGTCAAGATATAAAATATCCTCTCCATAAACGCCCTTCAATTTTTCTATTTCAGTATAACATATTTTTAATAATTCTCGCACATAATTTTCATCAAAATCACTAAAAAGCACTCTTAAAATGCGAGTAAAAGGTGGAAATTGTGCTGTTTGCCTCATATTTATCTCTTTTTTGAAGAAACCCTTATAGTCATAATTTGCGGCAAACTTATAAACATAATGCCTTGGGCTGTATGTTTGAAGCACAACCTTTCCTTCCGCTTCGCTGCGTCCCGCACGCCCCGCAACCTGAGTAATAAGTGCAAAAGTGCGCTCGGTCGAACGATAATCAGTGTGATATAAACTTTGATCGGCATCAACAATTCCCACCAAAGTCACATCTTCAAAGTCATGCCCCTTTGCAATCATCTGCGTGCCAACAAGAATGCCTGGCTTTGAAACTTTAAACTCACTTAAAATCTTTTGGTGAGCATTTTTAGTGGATGTCGTATCATTATCCATCCTTAATATCTTCACATCTGGGAAATATTCCTGCAATTTATGAACAATCTGTTCTGTACCAACCGCGCCATGTTTGATATTCTCACTCTTGCAATTTGGACAACGATTGAGCACCTTATATTGCTTGCCACAGTAGTGACATTTAAGCCTGTTATCCTCTCTGTGATAGACCAAACTTACATCACAATCGCTACATTTTGCAACATAGCCGCAATCACGGCATCTCATAAAAGAAGAGAAGCCCCTGCGATTTATGAAAATCATAGCCTGCTTTTTGTTGTTGATAACATTTGCAAGGTCTGCAAGTAGTTGATTTGAAAATATTCCACTGTTTCCGCTGCGAATTTCACCCATCATGTCGATTATTTGAACGGGTGGAAGCGGTCTGCCATTTGCCCTGACTGGCAATTCAATCAATTGGTAAACACCCTCTTTTGCCCTTTGATAACTTTCTGTTGAAGGAGTTGCACTGCCAAGCACAAGCGGACAACCATTAAATCTTGCCCTAAACTCAGCCACATCGTGTGTGTCATAACGGGGATTTGATTCTGATATATAGCTTGCTTCATGCTCTTCATCAATAATGACCATTCCAAGATTTTCAAGCGGTGCAAAAATGGCTGACCTTGCCCCAATAGCAATTCTCGCCTCACCCGAAAATAGCCTCTTCCATTCGTCAAAGCGTTCACCTGCCGACAACCCACTGTGAAGCAGCGCCACCGACTCACCAAAACGCCCCTTAAAATTTGACATTATCTGTGGCGTAAGAGAAATTTCAGGCACAAGCATGATGGCGTTTTTTCCTTCTTGCAAGGTACGCTCAATCAAATTCATATAAATTTCTGTCTTGCCGCTGCCAGTGACGCCATGCAAAAGATAGGTCTTATTTTCACATATAGTCTCGATAGCCTCTCTCTGCCCTTCGTTTAAATTGACACGCCTGTCTTCTTGCGTAACAACAAATGGCGAGCGTTTAATCTCTTCACTTTCTTTTTTAATATAACCTTTTTCCAGCAACGCTTTTAAGGCTGAATAACCAAACTTATCGCCAAGCTGGGCTGCCGAAACCCGTCCATTTTGCAATTCATCCAAAATTTCTTGCTGTTTTTTTGCACTTTTTGAAAGCTTAATCTCGGCGCCTTCCACCAAAGAATAATAAGTTTTAAAAAGCTCTTTCACCCTGCCTTCTCTCATTTCAGCAGGCAAGAACAGTCTTAATATTGACGCCAGTTTCAAATGATTCTTGTCTGCCATATATTTCATAAGCTGCAACATTTCGCCCTTAATAGCCGGAGTTTCTTCAATTTTAGAGCGGATTTCTTTTATCTTTGACTCTTCATAGTCGCAAGTTTCCTTTATGCCGACAACAAATCCCTGCACCATGCGACTTGAAAAAGGAATGTAGACACGCATGCCTACACAAATGGTCATATCCTCTGGAATTTTGTATTCAAATACGCGGTCAAGCGCCTTTGCATCTTGGTCAATTATAATCTCAGCAAACAATTTTTTACTCCACAGCCATTTTATCACAACCATATCAAAAAAGCAACCAACATAACGCGGTTGCTTTTCTTGAAAATATTTTTACTATTCTTAAATAATGCTTGCCATAATAGTGTCGCTTAAAGCTGTTATAATTTTAGTGATAAACTAAACTTTCTTCTTACAATTGGTTAAATCCAAGCTCAGTCAATTTTTCAATAGTAAGTTTTTCTCCGCCTGCACCAAGCCAAGCTAAGCCTTTTGGAAGAGGTTGACCATTCTCTAAAATAGACCAATTTTCAAAAGGATTTTCCAAAGTGCTTATTTTGTAATATTTTTTCTCTGAGGATCCCCCTTTATTTTCTATAATTAAAGTGCTTTTTATAGAAAATGAAGATCGAGAAAATGGCAGAAAAGCTGAAGCAAAAGCAAAGCAGTCCACAACTTCACCATCCATTCTTCCACAGAATTGACCTGCCCCGCTTCCTCCTTGCACTGTTCCCAGCACACCACAACTTCTAATAATATTGCCAGTTGTATTGTCAGCATTACCAAGAATACCTCCACTATTAGAATAATTTGCGGTAGCTTTAATAAACGCATCAACAAAACAATTTTCAATTACAGATTTCTCTTTTGAAATTGCGCCAGCTATTCCACCGACGCTATTCAAACCTGTCAAATTTCCATAATTTAAACAAGAAGAAACTGTAAAGCCTGAAACTGCGCCAAACATTCCGCAATATGCATAACCATTTACAGTCACACTGCTTTTGCAATTTTTTGCAGCTCCTGTATCAGAATATCCAGTTATCGCCCCAGAATAATACTGTCCAAAGACATGTCCTCTTATAAGGTTGATATTTTTTAACACTGCACCTTTGCTGTAACCGAAAAGGCCAACATAGTTGTAAAGATAGATTTCTCCCAAAGCCATATAATAAGCCTGAACAAGTCTAATATTTAAAATCGGAAAGCCCTGCCCGTCATAAATCCCTTGAAAGCTGTTTCCAGTATTCGTCGCGCTGACAGTCGCGCCGCCAATTGGTCGCCATAAACTGTTTCCAAGCTCTATTGGTGCGGTCTGCTTAAAATACTTTCCTGCAAAAGTCTCACCTTCTTCAACTCTCTTTGAAATAAAAGCCAAATCCTCAGCACTTGCAATCAAGTATGGATTTTCTGCGCTGCCTTGATTTTCAGTCTGGCTTGCTTGAAGTGTATTTGACGCAAAAATGTTCCAAGTCTCCTGCCACTCTGCCCTCAATTCAAACAATCGGTCACTGCTGTCAACAACGTTGCTTGGCAGTGTGCTTATTGTCGCTCCTTCATAATAAGCTTTGCCATTGTTTGACCAATTTCTAAACAAATATCCTGTTTTTAAATATGAAACTGATGGCAACATAACATTTGTGCCATAGGTGTAAACCCTGTCTTGCATCTGCCCTGAGGTATGCCCATTGCCATTAAATCTGATGGTATATTGTTTTGGCGTCCACTTAGCATACAAGGTAAATGATGACAAATAGCTCGTATATGGGCTGCTTGAAATGCTATTCAAAACCTTTCTTTCTGAAAGCGGCGCCCCTTCATTATCTTGCAAACTTTCACCATTTTCAAATTCGACTCCGCCTCCTAAAGACTTTGCCCAGCCTACAAAATCATAACCCGTGCGAGTAAACTCATTGTTTTTAATCTCTTGGCCGTTGCCATAAACGCAACTTTGACTGGTCATGCTTCCATTTCCGCCATTTGCATTAAAATTTATTGTATAAGGCCTTCCACTCCAAACTGCATACAAATCGAATACTTCATTCTCATTCGACCTCAAGTTTGACACGCTTTGACCTGGATTATATACCTTAGTTTTCCCAGCACTGCTTGTATCCCATCCAAGCAAAGTAAAACCGTACCGGACAAACTCATTCGCTTTAAGGTTTTGCGACTGCCCGTATGTAAATTGCTGCGATGTGGAACTTAACCCTCCACCAGTGAGAATGTTTTCACCAGCACTGTTTTTTCCTCCATGAAAGGTTACACTATATTTAATAGGCGTCCAATGTGCATAGATTGTGTGTGCACTTGCAGTATTATTTATTGTGTTTGTATAAATTCGCGTGCCACCAGTTTGAGCTGTAAACCATCCGTCAAATTTATAACCCGTTCTGCTTACAGAAGGAAGATATTGATAGGTTTCTCCAAAGATAACATTTCTTATACAACTATTTCCAGAAGTTACCCAGCCAGTAGTGGAAGTGAAACTTCCGCCATTTGCATTAGCTGTCACAATAATAGGTGCAGCCGTCCAATAAGCATATAAGGTTGGGTTTGAAGCTTGATTCCAGATTTTGCCATTATAAACAGAACTTCCCGTGCTATCAAAATATTTAGTGCCACCACCATTTACAGCTGAATAATAACCCTGAAAATTGTATCCCGTCTTACTAGGATTTGAAATAACTGGCATCGTCTTTCCAAGATAGACATTTGTGCTTGTAGTGCCTGCCGATGTCGCTCCTTGATTATCAAAAGTAATTGTGTAAGTGGTTTCTGAAAGCATGCCATTAGTAGTATAGTCTCGCATCCTTCCACCAACATAAGTTGTATCGCCATAAACCGTTCCTTTGCTTCCGTAAACTGCCCCTTGAGCGCCACCATTTCCACCATACGATTGCGTAATTGGGTTGTTGGTGCAATAATCATCATACCGAGGAGCCCCACCTGTAGCGCCACTTATAGCGCCACTTCCGCCAGAGCCACCTCTTCCGCCGCCATAGTAAAAATCGTATCTAGAGTTGTAAGTGCCACCGGCACCACCGCCCCCGCCGCCTCCGCCAGCAGTATAATATCTTGTCCATTTATGTTCGACATTTGATCCAGCAGCTCCACCATTACCTCTTGAGGCGTTGCCAAAGCCTCCAGATGCACTTATCGTAATTCCACCATAAGCATACAGCGTGCCCATATTCTCGCCACTTTGACCATTGTCACCGTTTGTGCCATTTTCACCTGTGGCACAATATTTATCTCCGTACTCACAATCTCTTATATCACACGAACCAGGATAACCGCCAGAGCCACCCCATCCGCCGTTTCCACCAATACCAGCTCCAGCGCCGCGACCTCCAGCGCCACCATAACCACCAGAGCCGCCATAGTAATAATTCCCATCGACATTAAGCACTCCAGCTTGTCCACTTTCACCATCATGGCCATTTGTTGCGCTTCCGCCTTGCACATTAAGTTTCCCTTGACCGACAACTATGAGTTTGCTGCTTGATGACAAATTGATTCCAGCAAGACCTGGCTGGCCTACTGCAGTAACAGTCACTCCAGCGGGAATATAAAGGACAGCAGTGCTGTTGCTGCTTACCACTGCACCTTTATTAAAACTAATATTGCTTGAGGCAAAAAAAACTGTTCCATTAACAAACGAAAAAAGATAGTTGTATGCGCCAGAAAGCGTGTGTGTTGAGGTAAACCCTGTGCTTGCTTTAACGGTCTCAATTTCTTTATTGACTGTATTTGAATTTGTAGGGAAAAAACAAAAACAAGACAAAAGCATAACAAAACACAGACAAAAAATGCCAAGTTTCACATATCCAAAACTCGATATTTTTCCTTTGCTTTTCAGTTTTCTTTTGTCAAAATTTTTCACCTTTCTTTTAAACGCTTTCTCCCATAATTGATTTTTTATTTGGATAAATTCAAAATCAACAGTTAAAACTTTTCGCACACTTAAATATCTTTAAGCTTTAATTCTATACTACTATTTTACCCCCCCCCGATTGAATGTCAAGAAAAATATGGTAAACACAGCCATAAAAGATAATTTAAGTATAATTATAGTATATATAGATAATAAATTAAAATTCTTACGGAGATTTCAATAATTACAAAAAAAAACAATCTAAAAAGATTGTTTTTTTTGTAAACTCAACTTAAATTTCATTCAAATTTTCTGTAACCTAAGCTTTCAAGAATATTTTCATTCAATTTGTCTCCACTTGCAGCCATCCAAACAAGCCCCTGAGGAAGCGGTTGAACTTTGTCATGTATTGACCAGTTTGAAAAATTGCTTCCTATATAAAACTTTTGTCCATTATCATATATGCAGCTGACAATTGTTGTTTCATCGCCGCATAAATTTAATTTTGTTGAAGAGGTTGCAAAACAATCTTCAATCAAGCCACCTGTCAGCCCTCCTGCAATTAAACCACAAGTTGCCGATGCTTTTTCAATATTCCCTTTAAAGCCGCATGCAATAATCTTTGTTCCTTCTATCACTGCTTCACCAATTATTCCACCTGACTTTTGCGCACAAACTATGTTGCAACGAGAAAGACATCCTTCAACCCATGCAGCGTCAATAAAATTGAAACCAATAATTCCACCTGCAAATGATGCAGCTGATATATCACCATAGTTTGCACAACTCATCACCTTTGTGCCAACAGCCGAGCCTATAAACCCACAATTTTGAATACCAATCACTGCCGCACCATTGCGACAATTTTTTATGCTGCCACCATAAGCCCTTCCAGTCAACGCACCAACATTTTCATTTCCTTTCACATCGCCTGAAATAATATTTACATTTTCAATTAAGGAATTTTTTACATAGCCAAACAAGCCAACATAAGATAATGGCAAATTTTTATTATCAAAAGTTGAAATATTTTCTATTTTATAGCCATTTCCATCAAAATGCCCTTGAAAATAAGTTTCAATACTTCCAATAGGCAGCCAAAAATTGCCAGTCAAATCTAAATTCGCAGTTTGCTTGAAATATTTGTTTGTTAAACTATCATTTTTGCTTGTAAGTAAAGCAAGCAGTGCCAAGTCTCTTTCGCTGTCAATAATATATGGATTATTTCGTAAACCGCTTCCACCAAGCTCACTGAGATTAAGCCCAACAGCTTTGTTTGCCCAAACTTCCTGCCAATCGGCATATATGGTGACATTTTTTGCCCCCATTCTGCTTGACTGGCTTACATAGACATTGCCACCAGGACTTGCAACCCAGCCTTTAAAAATGTATCCATCTTTTTTAGGTGTTGGAAGCGTGCCATAGAAAGCATTATATTCAAGCATCTTTTGATTGCTTCCGCTTAGCACCCCACCTTGCGTGTCAAAGTACAGAATGTATTTATTTATCGTCCAGTGCTGATAAATGGTCTTTCCACCAACTGCGTCCATAATGGTATTCTCTGTCACGGCAACCCCGCCCTCATCTCGAGCAGAAAACCAACCTACTGGCGTATAACCTTCTCTTTCTACCTGCGGAAGAGCACCATAAGAAGCGTCAAAAGCCACTTGTTTTGTTCTTGTTAATCCACTTCCTGCCCAACCATTCGCACTGACAAAACTTGCGCCTGACAAATTTGCATCTGCTGTCAAGGTATAATTATTGGGTTTCCAAACAGCTTTAAAAATTACTTCACTGCCATTTACTCCTAAATACGGCAGCGTTTTGGTTAAATTTCCATTACTATCGCATAAAAATTCTTCACTAGTTTTATCGCATTCCCATTTTTGCAAAGTGTAGCCACTCTTTTTTGGAATTGGAAATGTGTAAAGCTGTTTATACTTTAAATCTTCTCCACGCGAGGTAGAGCCATCTAATGTGCCACCGCTATAATTAAACTTCACCCTATATTCATACGGATCCCATTGTGCATATAAGTTATGGCTTTTTGCTGTTGTCATTTTTGTGGTTGCTTCAACTTTGCTTCCGCTAGTCGAAGCTGTATACCAACCTGTAAAATTATATCCCAATCTCGTTGGTGTTGGCAACGTGCCATAGTTTGTGTTGAAAGTGACGCTCTTATAAGCCGAAGCACCACTTCCACTCCAACCGCTTGTCGCAGGAATTGTACCTTCATTTGCCATTACTGTAATAGTGTAATTCAAAGCTTCCCATTGGGCATAAAGATTTATATTGCCTATTACATCATATTTTCTTGTTGCAACTCCATTTTCATTATAATATTGAGTACCACCTCCGCCAGAGCTTGTATAATAACCTTTAAATTTAAAGCCCTCTTTAGTAGGTAAATTTACAGTGGTCATAGTCTTTCCAAGCCAAACATTGCAAGTCTTATCATACGAATATTTAAAACTTCCACCAGCAGCATCAAAGTTTGCTGTGTAATTTATTTCAGAAAGCTCACCATTGGTTGAATAATTCCTATACCTTCCAGAAACAGTTGAAGCATCTGAATATAACACGCCAGCATTGCCTACTTCTCCTCGTTCACCACCAGCGCCACCAGAAGCTTGATGCAACACATCATCACAATAACTATCGTATGTAGCTGAGGTTCCACTGCCTCCATAAAAATATCCCTTGCCGCCCGAGCCACTAGCTCCGCCGCTATATTTGTGACCTTTTTTTGAGGTATAAGTGCCACCGGCACCGCCGCCTCCGCCGCCCCCGCCGCCAGGTGCGCCGCCACCAATCGCAGAGGCATTTATGGATCCAGAGCCACCTCCGCCGCCTCCGCCACCGCCGCCGGCAGCGTAATCATTTCTCCAGCCCGAGCCAGAATCATTTGCACCAGAGCCAGCACTACCTCCACTTCCAGCACTAAGGTTTGTGAGTGAATTGCCAGCCTTCGCATTAACAGTCATTCCACCAATAACATACAATGTGCCCATCGAAAAGCCATAACCACCATGCTTGCCGTTATAGCCATTACCGCCCTGCGCGTCATATTGGTCGCCATATTCACAATCTTTCATTTCGCATATTCCGCCGCTGCCGCCTAGACCGCCAGCACCACCATCGCCACCAATTCCAGCACCAGCGCCCACGCCACCATTTCCACCATTTCCGCCGTTTCCGCCTTGGTAACTATTTAAACTTATCGAAAGATAGCCGTTATTTCCCGGCTGCCCGTTTAAACCTCTGCCTGCATTACCACCAGTAGCATTCAATGTGCCTTCTCCAACCACTATCAACTTGCTGCCAGAATGTAAAGTTATGCCTGCATTGCCTGTAGTGCCCGTCACTGTTAAGGTAATATTCTTTGGTATATACAAAACCACTGTACCCTGCACAGACGCCCCATATAATAAATTGACATTGTTGATTACCTTGACAACTGTGCCTGAAGTAAAGATAAGTCTCTCATAATATGTGTCTTTTAGACCTCGAGCATTAGTAAAACCAGTGCCTGCATCGGCTACATTTTTATTGTCAGTTTCTTTATATGAAAAAACAGTTGAAATGTATAAAATAAAAAAGGCGAGGCAGCTTAGCAAACAAAAAAGACAAATTTTTGCAAAGTCCGTCTTGGACAAATTTATATTATTTTTATCTTTTTTGATAAATTTTGCCATAAAAACCTCCTTTTTTTATATTTTTATACGATATTACTTCTTAAATTTTCTTATTTCAGCTTATTGACTTTTATTGATTTTCCCAACTTTAAAACTAAGGTAGTATTATTTCTTAACTAGAAAATTTTTCTTTAATTCTGACTTTTTTAAAAAATCAAGAGGCTTCTTTTAATGCTAATAATAAAAAACTAAGCTTTCTCAGCACTTAAATTTATATTTAAAAACATTTTATTCTATATTTCTATTTTACCCCCCCCCGACAGATTGTCAAGTAAATGTGGAAAAATTGTGCAAAATTCGACATTGATTATCTATTTTTATTTTTATTTAATTGTTTAATTTAATATTTTAATATATTTTATTTTTCAAAAAGCAACTGCCATATTTAAAAATTTCATCAAATAAAAAAGCTTCTCTTTAAAAGAGAGGCTTTATATTTTTTTACATTAAAAGATTGCCATCATCAGTCTCGATTACTTTAAGCACATTTTCAAGATTTCCATTTGCAGCATTGAAATAGAAGTAATAAGTGCCATCATCGTTGTCTGCTTCAACTTCAATGCAGACCACTTCACGATTGTAGTCAAGTGGAGAAAGCACAACTCGGCTTTGCACAATTTCAAAAGTTGAAGGCACCTTTCCTCTTGCATCAGATTGAGACAATGTTCCGCTTGTAAGGCTTCGTTTTGTATGATTTGTAAAGTAGGTTGTTGCATCATAGCCTACAACAGTGCCGCTTGTAAGATTGATTTTTACTTTGACAAGGTCTGGATAAAGAATTATGCCGCTTGACTTAGGTGCGATATTAAGATAAACATCATTTTCAATGCTGTCACTCCAAACAACCTCAGGGTTTTCAACACCGTTTTCCTGGGCAAAATTCTTTGCGATATCTTTTGCAGCATCCATATCAATGCTGTTTTGTCCATCTCTGCCAGCACCGCTCACTGTCAAGATATGCCCGCCAATCTTAGTGACTTGAACATAAAGTTTTTCATTGTCAGCGTTTCTAATTCTGAAGTTGTAAGTCTCAAATCTGCCCTTAGTCTCCCCTTCAAACTCAATATCAGCAACACTTTTGAAATGTTTCTTGATATTTTCGCCAGCCTCAGATTTTGTGACAACTTCACCATAAAGACCTTTGACCTTGCTGTTTGTCACCGAGTCAGAGAAAGGTCCGTCATAAATCATGGTTGGATATTCAACATCATTGTTCTTAAGCGAGGTAAGCGATCTTGTAAAGCTGTTGACATCATTATCAACATTCATTCTTCCATCCAAAATTGAATAACCACCATTGAGTCTCTTTTCAAAATCATTGAGTTGCAATTTCAAATTGATTACACTTTGATGAATGTTTTCAAGCGTTGTCCTCTCTTGGTCAGTAAGCGTTCCACCATTGACCATCTTTTCAGCAAGAGTTGAGGTATAACCAGATATTTGGTTGACCAGCTTAATTGTCTCTTGAATTTCAGATTGTGAAAGAGGAAGTTGAGACACAGATATCTCTGCCTCACTTGCATTCTTTGATGCCTCCAACAGCATTTTTCTTTGATAAGTTGTTCCACTGCCAGACGAAAGGGTCTTTGAAAGTTTGTTTTCAAGATTGTTTACGCTGTCAAGCAGATTGTAAAAATTTTGATTATAGACATTTTCAAGGTCTGTGCGATAACTCATTGCTGCATGTTGAGAAAATCCCAAACCAACTCCAAGGCCGATAGTCGAAAGTGCAAGCACAGAGGTCGCAATTGCAAGCCCGATTATCGCTCCATTTTTCTTTTTGTTTTCTTTCTTTTCACTTTTTAAGGCACTTCTGCCTTCATTCTTTTTTACTTCACTCATGATTGTCCCCCTTTATAATGCGAAGATATGGTTGCCAATTGTCACCACTGTCTGTCTTGACCATATCCAAGAACTTGTTGCTGTTCTAGGGTTGTAATAATACAAACAACCATAAGTTGGGTCCCAACCATTTAAAGCATCTTGTGCTGCTTTGTAAGCGGTTGAATTTGGTGAAAGATTGATTTGACCATCATTTACAGCAGTAAAGGCGTATGGCTGATAGATTACGCCAGCAATAGTGTTTGGGAATGATGAACTTTTCACTCTGTTTAAGATAACCGCAGCCACAGCCACCTGTCCAGTGTAAGGCTCACCTCTCGCTTCGGCATGAACGCACTTTGCAAGAAGATGCAAGTCATTTGACGACTGAGAAGTGGTTGAAGAGCTTCCCTTAATGCTCATGCCAAGTGCTGCAGCCGTTTTTGGTCCAACAATTCCGTCGGCAGCAAGGCCGTTCTTACTTTGAAAGCTTTTTACAGCCGCCTTTGTCTTAGCCCCATAAATTCCATCAATAGAGCCTTTGTAATAACCCCATCTTTTAAGTTTGGTTTGCACTGTTTTATTTTCAGCAGTCGTCAAAGCATCAATTGCCATCTCTTGCTTGCTGCTGGCAGCGTCACCCTCATTTAAAAGGTTTTTTCCTGTTATGCCTGCCCCCGTGAAAGCAATTGCAAACACGAAAATCAGAGACATAATAATTAAAAGTCTTTTCTTCATTATTTCCTCCTAGAATACACTTTTAATTTTTCCCAAATTTTCGAAATATATACAATATTGTCGGATTTTTGCGAATTTGTGAAGCAAAATGCCGGATAAACCAAACACCACCAATTGTCACCCTCACCACTTCCAAGCCTTAAAATTAGCGCATCGTAATAGCCCTCTTCAAGAGTCAAACTGTCATATATGCGGGTTGGAAAATATTCGTTGTCAATTGACGCACGACAACCATAATAGAAACCTTCTTCCTTTAAAGTCTCATTTGCCACCCTCTCAATGAGGTCAAAGTTTTCACTCATTACCACTTTAGCCTCCTCAAACTCGTCAATATCGGCAAGAAGTGGAATAAGCGCGTCAACAACCGCTTCTTTAACTTTATATTTAACTCTCTGGTCTTCTTGCGAATTGGAGTTTGCACGAATATGTATTCTCAGATATTCATTTTCAGCCCTTCCACCTAAAATATTCATAGGACAAAACACCAAAATTAAAACTATTCCAACAACAGCAATTCCAGCCAATATATATTTCATATAAACCTCGCTTAAACTTTATTGACATTAAAAAATGTATAGAATAAAAAAAAATAGGCGAAAAATCACCTATTTTATACTTTTTAAACGAAATTTTACTTATAAGCCATGGTTTTAACCACTACTTTTGGTCATATCGCAAATTGTTATATTCCCAGCTTTATTGCACTCTTTGATAGAAAAGCACAAGTGGAGTATTGTTTTCTGTAGGGAAAGACACCTCTGGATTTTGCATGAGAATTTGTTCTTCTTTCACTCTTGCACTCTTTGCCACATTCCAAAGCTCGCTTCCACTTGGTGCAAAAATGACCTCCATTGCATAATCTTTATTGCCATATTCTTCCATAACACTTGCCTCAGAAATCACACCAGCTGAAAGCTGACAAGAATAGTTTACACAAGCTTTAATCTTTGCGTCATAATAAATTTCTCTGCCCTTCTTCACAACCACATCAACATCGGTTGCAACTGCATCAACACTAAGCACTCCGCCCTCGTTTTCTGCATTGAATTTGTCAGAAATGATGAAAGGCACATCAATTTGCACGCTGTGAAGAGAAGAATCCTCATCATTCAAATACACCGCAGTTGACCTTGCAATACCTTCAACAAAAACCTCATTGTCTTTAAGGTAATAATTTGTAACAACAACTCCATTTCCACCATTAAATAAAAGTTTGTCAACTCTTGGCATGTTTTCTTCAAGAGTAAGCGAGCCTTCAATCTTGCCTTCAGCAACTCCCATTGGATAGATTGAAGTCATGCTGAAAGATGAAGTTGTTACATTAAGCTCATTTTTCACACTGTAAAGGTCATTTATTACACTGATTTTTCCCTCTTGGAAAGCTCTAACCTTAAGCACAAGTGGCACTTTGACAATAATTTTGCCACCTTTTTCATCCTGAACAATTTCTGTCTCAACCCCGTCATGCTTAACAAAGGCATCACCTTCGACAAAACTTTCACGCGTAACGCCGCTAAGCTCCACCTCTTCTTTAAAGGTGTCATTGATATAGCCACTTTCAAACTTATCATTTTCATTCACATACAATACTCTTGTGACAACATCACCGCTTACAGTGACAAAATCAGCACCAGCATCAACATTCTTGACAACAGCTCTGCTTTCAACAAGCAAAATCTTTTTGATGTTTTCGCGAAGATTTATTTCACTTGACAAAGCCACCTCGCTTGAAGAAGAGCCTACATATTTAATGACTGAAATATCATCCTTCTTAAAGCAAATGTCGTCATCATGGCAATCAATAGTGCCAATCTCCTGATTGCCCACAACAAATCCATTTTGCTCAAGCACAACAGCAAGTTTGACCATTTCGCCACCCACGCTTTCAATAATATAATCAACAACCTTGACTTTCACAAAAGCGTCTTGCCCATTTTCAATTTCTTCACTTTCAAAACGAGAAGAAAAAGGACAACTATTGCAAACGGTGTTAATCTGCCCGTCTTCTGCCATAATCACAAGTTTGGCATCAACCGCACCTGAATAGTTTACCACCCCGTTCAACGCTTCAACATTTTGGCCATAACCCTCAACAGAAACTGCCAAGACTTTTGAAACATTCACGCCAGCGGAAATATTGCACTCAACAGTGACCTCTCCTTTCGCAAGAGTAGTTTTTCTTGCAACATTAAAATTTTCTCTTTCAAATGCCATTTTACCCTCCAAACATTTTACATGGTATCTTACGAGCCCCAACCGACAAATATTACAAAAATGTTTAAAATCTTTATTTTTTGTCAACAATCCTTTGAAATAAACTTGCAAATTTTGAAAAAAAGGTCAAATTTTGAAGATTTTTTATCAATTAAGCCAAATATTTTTAAAAAAACATTAAATTGAAAATATTTCAACTTAAAACCATTAAGCAAGCATTTATTTAAATATATTAAAATTTGGAGGAAAATATGAGAAAAGCTGGAATGGGAATAAACGATATAAAAGCAAAAATACTCACACTTAAAGGCCGAGAGGTTGAGATGAATGTCAATCGCGGCAGAAAGAAATATGACACATTAAACGGGACAATTAAGGATTGCTATCCAAGCGTGTTTACCGTTTCCTTAAGCGAAAATTCATCACTGCAAACCTTTTCGTACTACGATGTGCTGTGCGGCAATGTAGTATTTATAGAAGAGGAATAAAATAATTTTCATCTTGCAAACAAAAAAAAGAGGTCTTATCCTCTTTTTTATTAAGCTTTTGAAAAACCACTCTCACTTAAATTAAATTCGACTTCAGTGCTGCCACTCCATATAAGTGCTCGTGGCAAAGGCATTCCATCTTCAAGCATTATCCACTGTGAAAAATCTTCTCCAACATATTTTTTAACGCCATCAAACTCAAATAAGCAATTCAAAACCGTCGCTTCTCCATAATATTGACCAGCTAAACCATCTGCATTATTCAACAATTTTGAGAAGCAGTTTTCTATCGTTCCACTTAAAACAGAATAGCCAACAAACAAGCCTCGATTGCCACTTGCTACTTCCATATTTCCCTCAAAACAACAAGCTGAAAGTTTAAAGTTTTGAGCAGCATAGCCTATCAGCCCACCACAATGATTTGAAGAAATTAAACTCATCTTTGACATGCAGTTTTTCATTTCAAAATTTATTCCCGAAACTTCACCAATCAGCCCACCAACCTTATCACCTGTCGCCGAAATGCTTCCATAACAATAGCAGTTTTCGACATAAACATTATCTTTGGCACGGCCAACAACACCTCCCACTTTTGCCGATGCTTGAATTTCAACAAACGCGGAAGAGCCCTTTATAACTGCATTTTCTGCTCTGCCAACTATCGCAGCAACCTCTTCATTTCCAATTACTTTGCCAAATAGTCTGACATTTTTAATAATGACAGGCTTATCTATTTTCTCACCTTCAACATTCCCGAATAGACCTTGACAATTATCATAATAGCCATTGATAACCTTCATTCCTTCTATTTTAAAACCCTGCCCATCAAAACAGCCTTTAAAAGCAAAATCCTCACTGCCAATTGGCTTCCATGTATTATCACTTAAATCAATGTTTGCTGTTTGTTTAACTTGAAATCTTGAATTATTGATTTCGCATTCACTTGCAAGCCAAGCCAGCTCTTGAGCATTTGAAATGAGATAAATTCCACCTTCATTTTTAGGTTGCTGAACATTTGATAAATTTGCCCAACTGTCTTGCCATTCTGCAGTTAAAGTCACATCTTCTGCCTTGATTATCATATTCTCACCTGCAATAAGCCCATTCACATCAAACCAGCCAAGAAAAATTTGCCCTCTCTTTGTCGGCTTTGGCAAATATCCAAAAGCTGAATTATATTCAATATCTTTAACAGCCATTCCATTTTCAATTTCCCAACCATTCATGTTTATAGGAAAACTTCCACCTTTAGCGTCAAGTTTCAGTTTATAATTATTTATTTCCCATATAGCATAAAGATTTATTATTTCGCCCTCTTTTGAGGTCAAGTTTTTGACAATCTGCTTATCATAATAAAGAGGCTCTTTCGCACTTAAATCAGTATTCCAGCCCACAAAAGAATAGCCCACTTTTGTAAAGCTGTTTGAAGAAAGAGCATTTCCCTGTTCAGAGGAGTTTTTGTAAATAAAGCTTTGATTTGGCATGGAGCCTTTTCCTCCATTGCCGTTGAAACAAACACTATAACTATTTGCACGCCACTGCGCAAAAAAGGTTGCATTGACTCCATTACTGCCAAGATTTGGCATGCTTAAATATAAACTTTGATCGGAAGAATTGGTCGGATAAATTATATTATTGAAACTGCACCGCCAGCCCGTCAAAGTGAAACCTTCCTTCTTTGGAATCGGAAAAGAATACCCTTGCTCAAACTTCAGTTTTGTTGAAGAAGAGGAGGAATTATAAGAATTTAGGCCGCCATTAAAAATCAAATACAACAGTATACTCATTTTGGAGCCACTGTGCATAAATCGAGTGTGCCGCCCCCTTATCCATAACAGTGCTTGACGTCACCTCGGTGCCTCCACTTGAAGCAAAATACCAGCCTTTTAAATGAAAACCATCCCTTGTAACCTGCGGAAAATTTCCATAATTGGTCAAATATGTAATATTTTTCTTCGCATTGTCGCCATTCTTAGTCCAACCATTTAAGTTAGAGCCCAGCTTGCCTCCATTGACATTTGCAGTGACCGCATAACTACCTTTTTCCCATTGAGCATAAATGTAAGCAAGCGTCTCAAGCCCAAAAGTTGTTGACACAGTAACCTCTGTACCTCCACTCGCTTCGGTAAACCAACCTTTCAAGACATAACCAGTCCTTGACACAATTGGAAAACTTCCTAAAGGATTGCCATAGGCTATATTTTTTGTAATAGAACTTGCAATTTGATTCCAACCATTTGCAGAAACAAGAGTGCCTCCATTTGTATAAGCACTTACCGAACAAGTTTGAGCTCTCCACTGTGCATAAAGAGTCATAGATGGCGGTGCAACTTTTAATGCAGTACCACTGCTGCTGAAATAATCATCGCCTCTGCCATCAGCTCGAGAGTTATAGCCTAAAAATGTATGTCCAGTTTTAGTAGGACAGGTTATTGAAGACATGCTCATCCCATAACTTACTCGTTTGCTTGATGTGCCACCCGTTCCACCTTGCTTATCAAAGGTGAGAGTCACACCACTTGACACCGAGTAAAACAATGGTGTAATAATTATTTCTTCGTCAAAAGAGGCCGAATTTGAATAATTGTTTACATCAGATTCCGACATTCTCCAATATGTCTCTGAGCTTAATTTAGACCAACCATAATCACTATTGTTTTCATACCAGCCTGCAAATTTTACTACACTTGAAGATGAAAGATAAAAACTTAATGAAATAGGATAATAATCACGGGTAGAATTAAGAGACAGATTATGGGGCAAACTGTGTACTATTTCATCATAAGAATCGTCCGAATAGAGATACATGCTTGGTCGATTGATATACACTTTTTCTTGGTCGCTTGAAGATATATCTTTTACACTTATTCTATTTGATGATGGAGCGCTTGTTGAGGCATAAAGCCTTGGCCCTGCCACTTTTAAAGTGTAATTTGCAGCACTGACAGAATTTTCGCTTATTTTAACATTTTTATCATAAAAAAACTTTCCCATTCCAGATATTGTGAATATCCCCATGAGGCACAAAAATATTGCAATGAAAGATAATACTATAAAGTTTAAATTCTTTTTCATAACCCCTCTTAAACCTTACAAACTTCTAAAGAATAATTAAACTTTTAATCTTAAAATTTATATGTTTTTAATTTATCCAATTTATCAAATTAGTTTATACTTTAATTTTATAATTAAACAAGCGTTTCGTCAAGTTTTAATTTAAAAAACCTTTTTAATATGGTCTTAATTTAAATTAAAAAACTAAATTAAAACAAAAAATCCACATTCAATGTGGATTTTCTTATTTTAATCATCATATTGATTTCTTGGCTTCATAACTATTGCGTTTCTTCTGTCAATATCATAGAAGATTTCATCAATATTAAGCTGTTTTGAAAGTGCCATTGGGTCTGGCTTTTTGAGTTTTTCCATACATTTTGTTTGGAAGAAAGGTGTCATAACATCTTTCATAATACTCTTTCTGAAAATCTTTGCAATAATTGTCCATCTCTCAAGCTGACGAAGCTCTTGCTTATCAAGAAGAGGTTTTCTTGTACGCTGAGTAGATGTTGTAATATTTTCACCACCCGTTGCAATATCTCTGTTTGTCTGACGAGAACGAGAAATCTCCTCGTGGAAAACAGTGGTTTCACCGCAGGCTTCTGAGAAGGCTTGAATTGTCGATGGGTCTTCAGAGCCTAAGAACACTTCCATCTGGAAGTTTCCGCGAATGTTTTGCGCCTCATCCTGCCCATATTTAATATCAAGCTGCTTATATGACTGCAAGATAATTTCAAAGAAGATTTTTCTTGAACGCGATACGGTAACCATAGTACCAAAGTTTGGCACGGCTGGCATGTTTCCGAATTCATCAAGAATGAAATAAACTGGACGTTTTAATGTTCCGCCTGTCTTATTTGCAACATCGACAAGCACCTTATAAAGCTGACTGATACAAAGCACACCAAGTGGGTGTCTTTCTGTCTTATGGTCAGGGATTCTGATAAAGAATGCAGTTGGCTCTTCAGGAATTTTTGTAAAGTCAATATCTGTACCGCTTGTAAGGAACAAGATACCTTCATCACCAAGGGTCTTACCAATCGAAGAAGAAAGAGTTGAAAGGAAAGATCTTTGGGTTACACCACTGGCAAGGCAGACACCACTCATAAGCTGATAAACATTGCCTCTTACCTTATCTCTGCCGTCGGCGTAAGTTGTAAGTGTTTTAAGCGCACTTTCTCTGTCACCAGCTGGGTCACGCCTCATACAAATTTTGTAAAGGTTGAAGAAATTAAATTTGTCAATTGTCATGCCAAGACGAGGATCTCTTGAGTCTTCAAGCATGGCGTACATAATACCTGTAATAAAGTCACGGCAACCATTTGACCAAGTTGGGTCTTTGCTGTTTGGGTCATCTGGAATAAGAGAGAGACCAATGTTTTTAATGTCTGACTTTGCTTCATCTTCAAGCTGGATTCTTCTTGATTCAAGCTCTTGCTGTAAAAGCTCTTTAGTTGGAAACGCTTTGCCTTCAAAGCCATACCAAACATTGCCATATTCCACACCTTGAAGAACATCTTGCCCAAATCTCTTGTGCTTGACATCTTCAGGTTTTACATCTGTATATTTTTTTACCTCTTCGGTAAGTTTGCCCGCTCTTTGATAGGTGCGGAAGGCAATTTCCATTGGATTCCACATAGAAGAAGCGTATGGGTCGTTTAAGTTGAGCACAATACACTTATACCCTTCTTTTTCAAGAACGGCAGCATTGTCGTTGTAAAGTTCGCCCTTAGGGTCTGTCATAACCATACTTGGCTTTTGACCAGAGTGCGCCAAAATTCTGATTGTAGGGTTTGCAAGAAGCTGTGTTTTACCTACACCGGTGGTACCAAGCACCAATGCGTGAGTTTCTGGCTTCATGTTCACCTCAAAGTGACCGCCTGTCTGCTTCATTCTGAAAACAAAACCTGTCTTTTTCATGTTTGGAAGGTTGTTCCAAGTCGAATAAAGAAGTTCGCCGTCCTTTTTCATCTGTTCTGGTGTGATAAACTTTGAGTCAAAGTTTACATCCGTTTCTTTGCCATCGGCAGTTGTACCAACATTGCTTCCAGCATTGATTTTTCTTCTGCTGAATAAGCCCATGCCCAGTCCAACAAGCGCACCAACAATGGCACAAACAATAACTGCTGGGCTTTTAAGCGCAGCTGAAATGTCGTTGCTGTTCATAAAGTATCCAACAGCGAGACCAATTCCAAAGCCTACTACACCCAAAACCAGCATAAAGATTACTGCAAGTTTTACTCTTCTTCCCATATCTTCTCCTTTATTAAAGTTAAATTATATAGGCAAATATTAAATAAGCCCTCTTACAACTTAATCTTAACATTTTTAAAAGAGTTATGTCAAACAAGTTGCAATAATTTACAAAAATATTTTTATGCAACAATTGCCAAACAATTTACACCATTGTTTTCAAAAGAAGTTTGTATCAACAACTAAAAAGTTATTCAAAGTATAAAAAAAGAAGCAAAAAGCTTTGACAATTTTTTTGCATCTCTTTTTGAATAAAATAATTATGATAATCATTATATTTTTCTGCAATTTTTTGTTTATTAAACAATCAATTTTTAAATGTTTATATAATAAAAAGCCTTTAAACTTTTCTTGAAATTGCAAAAACTTTTGAAAATTATCGCTTTTTATCCTTGTTCGATATATTTTTTTTCAGTAAAGCCTTTTTTTCTTGTGCGATAATATTTTTCAACACAGCCTAACTTTATTTGCAATTTATTTTTACACAACTTACTTTTCTTGCGCAAAGAAAGCCACTGCAATAGCCCCCGGCCCTACATGAGTGCCAATTGTCGAGCCTATCATATAAGAAGGGATATTTTCAACCTTATCCTTCCAAAGCTGACCGCTGTCTTCAAGATATTTGACAAGCAAGTGGTCAGAAAGCCCTGAAAAACCAACCGCGAAAGGAAGAGAAAAATCAATTCCATTGCTGCTTTCAACAAGTTGATTTAATAAATTGTTGCCTTTTTTAGAGCCTACCGCTTTGCCAGCCATTTTAACTTCACCATTAACGATAGAGATGACAGGCTTTATAGAAAATACCTCACCAGTCAAAGCGACCACAGAAGAAATTCTTCCCCCTTTTTTGAGATATTTGAGTGTATCTAAAAGCGCCAAAACTTTGATATTTGACTTGCTTTCCTCCAGCTTTTGACAAATCTCATCAATTCCTTTGCCTTCGCCAATCATTCTGTAAGCATATTGGCATAAAATTCTCTCGCCGATACTTGCACTTAAACTGTCAACAACTCTCACCTTACCGCCAAATTTCTTCGCTGCCTTTTCAGCACTGCTGTAAGTGCCAGAAAGTTTTGATGATAATGTAATTGCAATCACTTCATCGCCACCTCTTGTAAGCCTGTCAAAACACTCCTCAAAGACATATTCATTTATTTGACTTGTCTTAGGCAAATCACTGCTTTCAATCAGCTTTTCAAAAAACTCTTTGTGCGAAAGGTTGAATCCATCCAAGAAGCACTCCTCCTCAAAACGCACTTCCATAGGCACAAGCTCAATACCCAGCCCTCTTGCCTCTTCTTCAACATAATCGCTTGCTGAATCAACTACTAATTTAATTGCCATTTTTTCCTCCATAGCGCTTACATATCTCTTGCAAATTTCCTTCAACCAAACTTAAAAGTCTGTAAAAATCTTTTCTATCCTCTTCCTCAACACCATTGCTGCCTTCCTTAAAAATCTCGTCCACCCTTTCGCTGACCATCTGTCCAAGCTCTTTGCCGCGCTGTGTAAGCTTGATAGGATTGCGATATTTCTGCTTTCCCACCTCTTCAATATAAAGATAGTCGCCCTTTTCAAGCTCTTTTATCGTCCTTGACATAGCCCCTTTATCTTCACCGCAAAGAAGACTAAGCTGAGTTGGAGTAATTCCCCCCTCTTCATTGTAAAGATGATATATACACTGCACTTGATTTCCTTTCAAACCAAAGCTTTCCATTTCAAAATTCTTTATTCTTTGAATACTCTTGTTTATGCTGAGTATCAAAGAAGAAAACTCATCATACCTAGATTTCATTATTTCTCCTTTTTTAAATCTCTACCGCTTATTATATGACACAATAGTTGATTTGTCAACAATTTTGACAAAAATAAAAAAATAACCGCTTCAAACAATAGCCCCCTTCCCCAGTCAAGACAGAAATACAATTTAAGAAAACTAGAATATTAAGGTAGTTATTCCTTATCCGCATCCTATTTGGCTTGCTGGCATATTGACAACAAAAAAGCCACGGCTTTGAGCATGACCTCAAATCGCCGTAGCAAACTCAGTTTGCATCACTATTATTCCTATTTTATCTTTTATGTTGTGTCGTCAAACTATAAAAGTTTTTAACGTAATTAAATTTTATAAGGAAAGGACAACTTAGTTTGGAAACTTAGTTTCCATCACTATTGGTTATTTTTCAAATATATTTACAAACACAGTCGCCAAGCGTTAGGCTTGCGTCAATCATCTTGTTTTATATAATAAAGCCTATCAAGGATATTGCCCTATTCTATCCATCGTAATTAAATTTTTAAAAGTAAAGGCTTTTGCCTGCTTTTTAAAATTTAATTACAACTTCTTTACGCAGAAAAATGTCCAGCGGAATTTTTCAAGGAGGCGAAAAGGGGCTCGTGGGGAAAACGAATTTCAGCGGCTAGCTGTAAGCGTGCCCGCGTTAAAAAATTCTAGTTGTCCCCACGGTTAAAATTCTATTATCTCATCAGCAAAATTGCTTATTCGTTTATCATGTGAAATAACGATTGCAATCTTACCCTTCTCGCGCAAGGTTGAAATTTCTTCAATAACCTTTTCGACATTAACTTTATCAAGCTCGTTTGTTGGCTCGTCAAAGATATAAATATCTGCCTCTTTTGCCATTGACCTTATAAAATCAATTCTTTTCTTTTCGCCACCCGACAAAGTCTTGCTGGTGCTGCCATCGACAATTTCACGCTCGACAATCTTTTCCATACCAAACACTTCAATAAGACGCAACGCCTCTTCATTAAGCTCTTTATTTGGATAACTTATGTTTTCCTTTATGCTTCTATCAAACAAAATTGAATCTTGAAACATATAAGAAATTTTCTGAGAATAATCAAACAGCGAAGTCAACTTATATTGACCATTGACAATAATCTCACCACTTTTAATCTCTCTCAACCCACAAAGTGCATTGATAAAGGTTGTCTTTCCCTTTCCACTTCTCCCTGAAAGCAGATAAATCTTTCCGCTCTCAAAATGCGCGCTGTAATTTCCTTCAAATCTGCCAATGCTCACCTTGACATTGTTTGCATCAATTGATGTAATATGCGAGTTTGACAACTTTTCAAACTTGTCATCGTTTGCCTCTTTCAAGGTATTCTGATCAGGTTTTAAAAGGTTTAAATTGCAAAGTTTTATTGACGCGTTGAGCACATCACAAATCTGATAGCCCCACTGCTCAATGTATGACTGAATGCTTGCCGAAAGTGTGAAAATGAGGGTAATTGAAGCAATGATATATTCACTATTGTTTCTCATCACAAACACTGCAACAGACAATGCTAGACCTGCATATTCAATGGCGGTAATAGCTATCCAATACCAAAAACCAACCGCCGCACGCCTCTTGTGATTTTTATAGAATTTGGTGTTTAAAATTCCCAAATGCCTTTCTTCATCCGCTTTAGATTTTTGCATGGTAATCAGCGGAAGATTTTGAATTGAAGTCAAAAATTGATTTCCAATTTTCGCATTGGTGTTTTCAATTTTTTCAACAATAGGCTTTTGCACTTTAATTCTGATAAAAACGCATAAAAGTATCAAAGCAATATTGGCAATCGTACAAAGCCCAACCACATAATCAATGAAAAACAGCGAGATAGTCATAAAAAGTACAGTAATAATGTGGGTAGCAATGCTCCAGCAGAAAGGCTCCAAAATCTGATAAATGCAGTCCGTTGCATTCTTTACGATATAATTGACCTCTCCATTTGTCATGCCATAATCAAGGTTTTTGCGTTCTAACAGCAGCATATCTTGCGCTCGAACATTGATGACGCAAATCATTCGCCTCGCAAATATGTCAACAAGATAATAATCAAGCATGCCAAACACCCAAAGGCCAATTTGAATGCCACAAAGAGTAATCACCAGCGGTATAGTCTGCATTCCAGTGAAGTCGAAGAACAAAAACTTGACTTTTTCGCCAACAAGCTGGGCAAGCACTAAAGATGGAATGACATTTTGAAACATCATGCAAAAGGCAGAGATAAGAGAAAAACAAAAGATTGAGATAAACATAATCTTCTCTTTTTTGCCCATGAATGACCAAATAAGACCAAGCGCTTTAAATACGCCAGTCTTTTTATTTTTGTCAATTTTAGCCATTTTTTGTTTGAATTTCTTTATTTTTTTATTTTTTCTTTTTTCAGCTTTATTTTCATCTGAAATAGCATCATTTCCCTTTTTTATTTCAATTGCCTCGTCCATTTTATTACCTTTATTTTTCAGCTTAAAAGCCACTTTGTCTATTTTAATGAATTAAACTTAAAATGTCAATATAAAATCAAGGACAATATTATTTTCTCTTTGCTGATTTGCACTTTTTTTGACAATCATTTGACATTCATTTAACAATCATTTGACATTGGTTTATAAATAAAATAAAATTATGTTATCTGTTGGAAAATGCTAGCAACAATGTTCACCTAAAAAAGCAATTCAACAAATACAACAAAAACAAAAGTCTATAAAAGGAATAAGTTGATGAAAGCATTGATTTTTACAATGACCTGCGGGGAAGGTCACAATATGATTGCAAAATCTCTAAAATCTTCATTTGAAGCAAAAGGAGTCGAAGCCCATATAACCCAAACCTATGGTTATAACGAAAAAAGAGTAGCACAAGAAAATAAAAAATACTTGTGGGCCTGCAAACATATTCCAAGACTTTACGACTATGTTTGGAACAAACTTAGACTCAAAAATCACTATACCGACAAGCTGCCTAGTTATGTAAAATATTGTCTTCCACATTTCTTAAATGAAATAAATAATGTCAAGCCCGATATAATCGTTTGCACTCACTACTATGCAAGCAGTGTAGTTTCTTACATGCAGAAAAATAATATGATTGATAAGAATATTTTGACTAGCACCATACTTACCGACTATTGCGTGCATCCTTATTGGGAGCATTCAATAAATGTCGATTATGTTATTCAGGCACTCGATAACACCACTTCTGATTTGATTAAGAAGGGCTTCAACGAGAATCAGATATTGACAACAGGAATGCCTATTAGAGATGTTTTTTATGCAGATTTCAACAAAGATGAAGAAAAAGAAAAGCTAAGCATGCAAGGGCAAAAGGTGGTAACTATCATCGGAGGCGGAAACGGACTTGGTAATACTTTAAAGCTGTTGAAAAACTTGCTTTCTTTAAAAACTGTCAATCAGCAAGAAGAAATAAAATTTGTTGTCATCAACGGCAAAAATATTAAAAATTACAATAAAATAAATAAATATATCAGCAAAAATAAAATTTCAAATGTATTAAACTTAGGTTTTGTCACAAACATTGAAAGTTATATGAGAGCCTCTGATATAATCATAACCAGATGTGGAAGTTCTTGCCTTACTGAATGTATTTCTTTAAAAGTACCTTTTATTATGCGTGAGAAGATGATTTTAAATGAAGAGTTGAATAAGAATCTTTTTATCAATTTAAAGTGCGGACTTGGAATGAAAAGTATAAATGATGCAAAAGACAAAGCAAAGCTACTTTTAGATAATCCTGACCTTTACTCTCAAATGCAAAAAAATATAGTTTCTGTTCAGCATCCATATTCATCAGCTAAGATAGTTGAATTGCTTATTGAAAAGACAAAGCTTTAAACTTTTATTTGCAAGAACAAAACTCCTTCAAATCAAAAGTGAAAAAACTAAAAAATCACAAATTTAATTTTGTGATTTTTTTTATTTTAACAAATTATCATCAAATATTTGTTTAGTCTTTATTCTACCGTCACCGACTTTGCAAGCGAACGCGGTTTGTCAGGATTATTTCCAAGCTCAAGCGAGGTGTAATAGGCAATAAGCTGCAAATATCCAATCACATAAAGAGGCATAAAACGCTCTTCAAGCGGTGGAAGTTTGATAAATCTGTGCACGCCCTTCTTTCCTTCTTCAAATGGCGAAAGTAAAATCACTTTGCCTTCCCTGCTTGAAACTTCACTTATATTGCCTTGCGTTTTTTCTTTCAATTCACTTTGGGTGGAAAAAGCAAACACAAACTTATCCTTATCAATCAAAGAAATTGTGCCATGCTTAAGCTCGCCAGCTGGACAGGCCTCACAATGAATATAAGAAATCTCTTTAAGTTTTAAACTGGCCTCTCGCGCTATGGCATAATCAATCCCGCGACCTATCATATAAATGCTGTTTGATTTGGAAATCTCTTTGGCTATATTTTGACAAAGCACCTTGTTTCTGTTTGCCCTTATCTGCTCAGCCACCATGGTCAATTTTATCGCCTCGTCAGTCACAACTCCACTCTTCTGCGAAAATACCTCTTTGAAATAGGCAGCAAGCATATAAAAGAGAGCAACTTGACAATTGTATGCTTTGGTGCTGGCAACCCCTATCTCTGCACCCGCGCAGGTATAAATAACCCTGTCAGCTGCAAAACAAATCGAGCTGTTTCTCACATTTGTCATCGCAAGAGTGACCAGCCCCTTTTGCTTGCAAAGCTCAAGCGCGCCAATTGTATCAGCCGTTTCACCACTTTGACTTACAAATATTGCCAAGGTGTCTTTGGAATAGTTGAAACTTGTATAACGAAGCTCTGAAGCTATCTCGACCTCAGTCTTAATGCCAATTTTTTCAAACAGCCACCTTCCAATTAGACCTGCATGAAAGGCAGTGCCGCAACCAACAATAAGCACTTTTTTAAGTTTTCGCACCAGCCCCAACGGCAATACCTGCCTGAAACTTTCAAAATTGTTATATCTTTCAATAGTCCTCTCAATTGCAGACGGAATCTCGTCAATTTCCTTCAACATAAAATGTTTATATTTGCCCAGCGCTTCCCTCTTCTCTCTTTCACATAAGGCAAGATTTTTAAGCTTAATCTCACAAAGCCCCTCATTATACAACTTTACACTACCCTTGGCGACAACAGCAAACTGGTTGTCTTCCAAAAGATAAGCCTCCTTGACTGATGTGATGCTGTTAAGGTCAGAACACACCAGTCCAAAACCATCACCACAACAAGCCACAACAGGACTTCCCTTCTTTGCAACAAACAACTTCTCTTTTTCGTGCGAGGTGATAATTGCAAAGGCAAAACTTCCTTCAAGCAGACTGCAAACATATTTAATTGTGCTAAGCACATTTCCATCATAAAACTGCTGCAAAAGTTTAACAACCACTTCAGTGTCTGTCTCACTTGCAAACTTTTCACCCTTGACAAGCATTTTCAACTCTTTGTAATTTTCAATTATTCCATTATGTACAATCGCCCATTTGCCGTCACTACTTAAATGCGGATGACAATTCAATGTGCTTGGCTTGCCATGCGTTGCCCATCTTGTATGCCCAATAGCAAGCATGGCGCGAGGCTCAACTTTGTCAACAATCTCTTCAAGACTTGAAATTTGCCCCTCCGATTTAATAAAAGTGATATCACCTTTTTTGCCAATGTTATCTTTAAAAATTTCCTCTTGATTTTCTATTTGCCCATCCATAAAGGCAAGCCCTGCACTGTCATAACCGCGATATTCAAGCCTTTTTATACCACTCAAAGCCTCTCGAGTCGCACCTTTGCCTATGTATCCATAAATTCCACACATAAATTTTTTCTCCTTAAAAATTTGCATAACTTGCAATAATACAATTTATGATTTTTTAAGGGCTTTTGCTCGCCAAAACAAGAAAAACCTTATTTTAAAGTGGATGCTTTAAAAATAGACAAAACTCAATTGCAATATTTAAATTAAAATATGTCTACTTGAAATCCAACATAGTTGTTTCAAGCAAATCGCTACAACAAAAAAATGCAAGCTTGCCTCTTGCATAATTTTGTCTTTTTTTATCATTTTTCATTTAAATTTAATGTTTTTTCGTTATTTTTATAGTTTTTTTCATTATTTTTTGGTTTTTTCGCCTTTATTTTCCTTCTTTTTCAAAGCTAAGCCGCCAATAAGAAGCCCCATTACAACCACTGCAGAAAGCACTAAAGCCGCAATCCAACTTCTGTTTGACTTCTGCGTAACTTGGTCAGAAACATTTATGTCTTGATTGTTTTCATTATTGTGACTGCCTGATGGCTTGTTGATATCACTCGGTGGAATTATAGGTACCCTATCATCTGGTTTCTCAACCTCGTCCACAATAATGTCACCTTCCTCGTCAGTCATACTTGAATATAAAGTGGTGTTGACCACATCAGCTAGAAGAGGAAGTGATTTTTCAACATATTCTTTTTCAATTAAGTATGTGCCCATTTCAAACAAAAGGTCGGTTGGCTGCAACGCTTGATTGTAATGCCCCTTGCCTAAATAAATGTCAGAAAATAAAAATGGATATTTCTCCTGCCCTATTGCAAACACGCTCTGCGCAAACGCAAAATTTTCATCAAAGTTTGGGTTTGACTTGCCAACAACAATTCTTATCTTGCTGTATCCCTCACCATTATTGGTTACATAATAATAACTCTTGCTTACACCATCTCTATGCACATCAAACATGGCATCTGGCCGTTCATCTTTTAAAAGCCTATTCGCCGTCACAGAAGAGCGTGAATAAGCACTGCTGTTGTGAGGAATATGAAGCGTTTCATCAAGCACGACTTCAATGCCGTTCTTGCCCAGCTCATTCTTGAATGACTTTGCAATGTCATGAATACCGCCCGCCCCATACACACTGTCATAACCATCCGTTGGCGTATAACTCTCATCATTGTGCGTCATATAGAGACAAATTTTCTTTTCAAGCTGACCCCGCTGAGCCATTTTGTCTTTTTTTATATCTTTTTCATGACGAATTGAGGGCGGTTTTAACCTTCTAACCAATTTTGCATAACCCTTGTGATTGTCAATTCTGACTATTTCATATTCGTTGAAATCGGCAGTGATGAAGCCGTCGCCCAACTCAATGGAGCTTTTTTCGCAAATAACCTCGCCATTTTCATCATAAACCACATAGTTTTCGGCAGGCTTGCCGTCAGCACTGACAAAAACGCCCCCCACATTAAAAATAGGACAGATAATAAAAAGTGATAAAATAAATAAAATAACAATCTTCTTCATGCCCTTAGTATGTCACAAAAAAGTGATATAATACACAAATTTCTTATCAACAATAATAATTTTAATTTATAATTCTATAAACTGCTACTTATTATCCAGTAAAAATCTTGAATTTGTTTGTGATAATACTCTTAATTGAGACTTTGCCATATTATTTAATTGCTTAAGTCTATCATTTTGAGAAACACCTTGTTCTATTAAAATCGAATTAAAACTTTCCATATTTGCTATAACTAGCAATTGTTCTATGGTTGCATAATCTCTTATGTTTCCATTAAGATTTGGATTTTCCAATTTCCATTCACTCGCCGTTTTCCCAAACAATGCCACATTTAATAAATCAGCTTCGTTAGCATAAACATAATTTATTTGTTTTTCACTTAAAGTAGGCACAATATATTCTTTAATTGCATCAGTATGTATACGATAATTTAATTTTGCCAATTCACGCTTTGCATTCCATTCTAAACTATCTTGTTCCTGCTGTTTCAGCCTCTGAAATTCTTTAACCAAATAAACTTTAAACTCAGCACTAATCCACATAGCAAACTCAAAAGCAATATCTTTATGAGCATAAGTCCCACCATATCTACCTGCTTTTGCTTGCAAAGAAATCGCATTTGTTCTTTGTATAAATTCATTAACACCAATTTTAAAATTATTTAAACCAGATTTACTTTTAATTATGGCGAATTCGCCATAATTAAAAGATGGATTATAAATTTTTTCCCAAATTCCTATAAATTCAAGTGTATTTCTATTTCTCAACCAATCAGTAATAAAAAAATTCCCATCTTTAGCTTTTAACATATCAGTTAAACAAATGTAATCTTGACTATTTACTTGAATTACACTCAATTCAGATTTTAATACATTTATTTTTTTCATTTAAACTCCTTGCATCATATCTTATTCTAATATCTTCCTATCAACTCATCCATAGAACCACCAAGGTCTTTGGCAATTACAAAAACTATATCAAGCCTTGGAGTAGTACCAGCTCTCCAGTGTCTAATTATGCTTTCATCAAACATGCTAGTTTGCGCAAATTTATAATTCGTAATATTGTTCTTCTTTAACAACTTGCAATATCTATCTACAAAACCTTCAATTTTAAAGTCATAAGTTGTATATTTTTTGGTGTTTTTCTCACTGTCCAAGCCAAACAAAAAATCCACACTACAATTAAAATATTTCGCAATTCTTAAAACTACTTCAATAGTAGGAATTGCCCCTCTTAAATAACGGCTGAACTGCATAGCAGAAACCCCGCTTTCTTTTTCAAGTTGTCTTAATGACATCCCAGTTTCCATAATCAAATCTTTAAGAATTTCTCTAAATTCTTCCATAACACTCCTTATATTCGACAAAATATGACATTCTTCTTAAAAAAAATTGTTTTGTCATTATTTATTTTATAGGAAAAGATGATACAATTGATTTGTGTAACAGATATGCCTAGGCATTTTAGTTACAATATTAAGGAGGGATATTAAATGAACAACACAAATGTAATAGAAAGCATTAAGGCTTGTTTAAAGATGGAAATTGCAAATAAGACCATTATTGAAAACGATGCTGTCATTGTATGTCTTGAAAATGGCATAAATGTGAAAATCACAACAAAAAAAGTGGACTGAAAAAGTCCACCCACAAAAGTTAACAAAACAAAAATATAAGGAGATTAAAAAATGAACAATGATTACATTAAAAAACACAATTTTAATTATGGCAACAGCTCTTTTGAAAAAGACAGCGTCATAAACAAACTCAAGCTAAGAAACACTGAAGATTTAATGGTCTATCTTAAAGAGGCACTTGAAGACCTTTTTATAAACGCAAAACTTGTCGGCGATATTATGATTGACTTTTCTTATTTGACTTACACGCAAATCATAATAGAGAAAATATAGAGAGGGTATCATGACAAATGAACAAAAACAAAAATGGATGGAATATTTATTTCCGAACAAAGAAATACTCCATTTTTTATGCAATGATTTATTTCAAGAAATGTCATCTTTTATTTCTGATGACATTATATTTGGGGATGACAATAAAAATGATAACGAACGCAATCAGAATAGTGCAAAGCTGTTTAATTTAATATCTGACTTTATCGAAAACAATCCACCCTATCAAAAAATGATATTCAAATATTTTGGCACTGGACAACCTTTTTATATAATAAATGACCTTATCATAGGTTATGCCTTTTTTCTTGCAGAAACCAAAAAAGAATTTGAAGGCATTGATATATTTAAAGACGCTTGTTCTGTATGTCGGGCACCAATTGCTCTTGCCAAAATATTTTGATAATAAAAAAGCCACAGTTTCAGCTGTGGCAAACAAACTCAGTTTGCAATATTTTTTTTATTTTACTCTTTTAAATTTTGAGAAAAACTTTATGATATAATAGAAGATTTTCAATATTGAAATAACAAAATCTAAAATATCAATTATTACATAGGTGTCTAAAAGCTCTTTTGCCAATCGCACATCCACTTCACTTAAAATCTGAGAATTTTCAATCATATAAATTGACTGTTTATTCGCCCTGCTTTCAACTTTGATTGTAAACAGCAGGCAGAAAAACACCAAAAGATAATAGGCAAAGGCCACGATTATTGCCACAATTGAAACTGTGCCAGTAAAACCAGAAACAAAATCAATTACAACACCTGCAATTACAATTGTGTAAAAAATGAGTGGACTGAAAAAGGACAAAATTTGAAAGACATATCTTGTCATAAAACCTTTTTCTTTGTTTTTATGTTGCATTGCAAGTCCAACCTTTTGAAGTGCAACGCTGATTGCTGTGATTGAATTTTTATAGATAATTGATTTTCTAAGGTAGATTGTCTTTTTCATAACGCTGTAATGGTTGCCGAAAAACAGCATGCGAAAAAAGCCCACCCGCTCAACTCTCACATCTTGCATTCCATTTTCATCCAAGAATTTTCTTGCAACATCTCTTGCAGAAATGCCAGTTGCCGCCTGTTTTTTATTAAGTACCCAGTATTTTACTAAAAGGACAAACCTCATTACAAGTGCAACAAGCGCCAAAGCCGCTATTATAGAAGCGATTATCAAACATATAATTTCTGTATTATTCATAACATCCTCTTTCTATTAAGTATGCCAAAATTTCAATATTTTGTCAAATCATTAAAATAACAGCCAAGCAAGCATGAAAATTCAAATTATAGCAAAATCTGCACAATTTAAAAATCATAATCATTGACAATTTAAATAAAACAAAATATACTAAAACTGCAGGAGAAAAGATATGGATAATAATCAAATAAATATTCCAAACTTCAGTCAAACCTCTCAAAATTCAAATATAAATTCGCAAAACTTTCAGCAATCTCGACAAAAACCTCAAGGCATGGTGCCTATGATTGTCTCAATTGTTATGTTTTGCCTTGCCTGTGTTTTTGGCGGTTTAACATTATATTTTTTAATGAAGTTAATAAATCTTGAAGACGAAGCTAAAACAATATTTTGGTTTTTCATGTTTCTGTTCACTTATAGCTGGCTTACCTTTATCCCAGCTTTTATATGCTCTGTTGCAGGCGTTTGCACAGCTGGCTTTGGCTCAAAGTCAAATTCAAAAGCCATCAAAATCACCAGCATTATATTTTTAATCTTAAATATTTTAATGCTTATAGCAGTGCTAACACTTGCAATTATTGTAATAATCTTGCCGACCACATTTTAAGCAGCCTAGCTCTTAATAAAAGACAAGATTAAAAACTGGTTTATCTATTAAAAGGCAACACTTTAAAGCTGACTGAGCAATTTAAATGCTCAGTTTAAACGCCAACTACTACTGAAAAAAAATAAAATAAATATGTTAAATTAAGGATAAAAAATGGACAAGTTAAACGATAATCTTAAAAAATATATAGAAGAAAAAATAATTCCAACTTATGACACATTCGACCATGGCCATGACTCAAGGCACGCAAAAGCGGTCATTTCTCGCAGTTTAGAAATTGCACAATTTTTAAATGACCCGTCAGTTGATATCAACATGGTTTACACCGCAGCCGCCTTTCATGATATGGGCATGACAATTGCCCGCAAAGGCCATGCAAAGTTTTCTTATGATTGTGTAATTCAAGATGAGAATTTAAAAAAATATTTCGACAATGATGAAATAATCACCATTGCACAGGCGTGTGCTGACCACTCCACCTCTACAGGCAGAGTGCCTCGCAGCATATATGGGAAGATTGTCAGTGACGCCGATAAAGACAATGACATTTCCATTTCGCTTATGCGAGCATGGGACTTCTCTATATTCAATTTTCCGCAGTATTCATTAAGCCAACATCTCGACGGAATACATGAGCAAATTCAAAAACGATTTGGCGAAAATGGCAGTGTGAAATTTTATCTACCTGCCCCAAAAAGCCAAGAGTTTTTAAAACAGATGCAAACATTTGCTGTCAATAAAGAGCTTTTTGAAAAGGTCATGAAAGAAATTCTTGAAAAGGAAAAACAAATTGAAAAGGAAGATTAAAATTATTGAAGGTCAAAGAAAATTAAAACAAAAGCAACAAACAAAATTTAAAAACTTTTAAATAAAAAAAGCGCTCTAAACTTTAGAGTGCTTTTTAATATTTATCATTTTTCAATTTAACAAAATCATTCAATCTCAATTTCGTCACCATTTGCAGTCACGAAAGATTGTTCATTGCCATTCAAAACATATTTTTCAAATCTTATGATATCATTTTTGGACATTGTAGGATGGGCGGCAGTGTCAATAACTTCTGATAAATGCTTTATTCCAATCTTCCAAACTGTTTTCACATTACCACCTATATAACGATTTATTACAGGAAGTATTGTAGCCTCTGAAACCACTCTATAGTGATCTGCAGCATAATTATAATATCTTAATTTATCATGCAACCACATATCATGAGTTACTTTATCTGGCAACAACTCAAGAACAGCAACTTTCCTTCGGTCAAAATGCATGTTGAAATATCCTTCTTGCTCTCCCTCCTTACATGTCACCGTGCCTATATGTCCAATAAACAGTCTTGAAGTGTCATAGACCTCGTTGTTTCTTGCTGTTTTGATTGTTTGAGCTGCTTTGTTATATTTTTCACTATTTTTCAAAAAAGCTGCCCCCTCTGGACATTTTAATTCTTTCATTACTTCATTTAAAACTTTTGGGTCGCTGAGCAATTTCATTGCTTTTTTAGCTTTCAGCTTTTCAAACATAAATTTCCTCTCAATTTCTTTATTTATTATATATTATCTTATCCCCTTTGTCAATAGTCAAAAACTTTTAAATCTTACAAAAAAGCGGTATTAAAATTTTAATCTTTCACCCTTTTTTATTTGATTATAAACAAAAATCTGCCTTATAATTCAACTCTTAAAATTTCATTTAAAACAAAAAAACTGACATTAAAACTGCCAGTCTTTTTTATTCTTTTTAATCATTTATTGAAGTCAATGCTTTGATAAGGTCTTCAATACGCTTGTTGACCTTTGCAAGCTCTTCACTTGAGCTGTTGCCTTCTCTCATGCTTTCAGCTTGTTCTCTAAGCGCTTCAACAGAGGCAATAATCTCCTCTTTTTCTCTCTCAGCGCCCGCACTGCCCATAGCTTCATTTATGCTGTCATCAAGCATAGCTTTCACGCCGTTAAATCTTTCTTCTTCAGCACTTATAAGCTCATTTATTTTTGCAATGTCGTCATCAGTTGCAACAGCGTTCTTTCTTGGTCTGCCTCTCTTTTTAGGCTCTTCAGAAATTGGCTCTTCAACCTCTTTTCTTGGACGCCCCCTTTTCTTTGGAACATCTGAAACAGGCTCAGTCACTTCTTTTTTGGGACGACCTCTGCCTTTTTTCTCGGCCACAACTTCATCAGTTTGCGCAGCCTCTTCATCATCTTCTGCTGCTTCTTCTGCTTCTAAAGCAGGCTGGGCAGGAGTCTCTTCTTGCTTTTCAGGCTCAACTGCAACAGGAGTTTCTGTCTCAGTCAAATCAGCCACAGGCTCACTTGCCTTTTCTTCAGCAAATAACATGTCAACTGCATCTGTATCAGTAAGAGGTTTGTCAAGCAACTCTTCAACTGCTTTAAGATCTTGTTCAACAACTTCAGGAGCCTTTTCTTCAACATCAACAAAGGTGCCAAAATTGTCAATTTGTTCATTTATAAGGTCTTCTTCTTTGACCTCATCTTCCGCTTCTTTTCCCTTTTCGTCAACAAGCATGCCATTCATATCATAGACCTTGCCGTCAACATCGTGGAAATATCCGCGTTCATCATGGAAAGAGCCGTCAACATAGACAAAATTGCCATTGTTGTCATAATTGCCCTCAGTTTTTTCTTCGCCATTATTTGCAGCAGTAAGTTCGTCAATTCTTGCCCTTAAAGTAACATTTTCATCAAGCAATCTCTTGTTTTGAGTTTGAACATTGATAAGCTCTCTTTCGCTTGTATCACGCTCGTCAGTAAGCGCCCTCTTTTCTGCCTTAACTTTGCTGTCAGCAACAGAGTAAGCAGATTTCATAACCTTTTTAAAGAATGATTGATATTCAGCAATCATACCCTTTTCAGCTTTGTCGAGACATTCAACGATAACTCTGCTGAGTCTTTCAATTTCTTTGTCAAGCTCGTCAACTGAAGTTTGGAATTTTGTTTCTTCTTGGTTGTAGTCAGATTGAAGTTGCTCTTGTCTCTTAACTTCCTTGTCCTGTCTTTCTCTCAAACGACCAATTTCAAAACGGTTGGTTGTGGTTGATTGTTGTTCAATAAGCTTTTGAATGTTTTCTTTGGAAGCTTGAAGTTTTCTTTGAAGGTCCATCTGAACATCTTCATAATTTCTTCTGAGCGCTTCTTTCTGCGCGTCAATCTGAGCGATTTGAGAACGAGTGGCACTTCTTACAGCGATATATTCTTCACTTTCTTTCATAGCACGCTCTAAAAGCAAGTTGCCATCCATTCCAACGCCTCTGAAATTGTAATCAAGAGTGGTTGTTTCATTTTTCTTGGCTTCTTCAAATTCTTCTTTCGCCTTTCTTGCCATTTCTTCATAATATTCTCTTATTTGAACATTTCCATTTTCGATTTCTTTTGGAGTAAAAAGAAGGTTGAAATCAATATATGGAGGAAGAGAGTCACAAGCGTTTGTCACAAAACGGCTGAAAATATGATAAAGATGATAGATATCATCAAGATTTAAAACGCGTCTGCCCTTAATTGCAATGATTGCAACAAGTCCCAAAAGCAAAACGATGCTTGGCAAAATGAGTGCAACGGCAAAAGACTTAGGCTCAAAAGTCTGCTGAGAAGCAATTCCCAAAACAAAAGAAATCACAGCCCAAACACCTGTTGTAATGCTAAGATTTTTTACATTATTTTTCCAGCTGCTTGTGCGAAGTGGCTTTTCAATTATATTATCTTCTGTCATATAGGCAGTTGGGCCGCCATCACGGTTTAACATAAATTGTTGCCAATAATAAGCAAAACGCTTTGGTCCCTTTTTGACGATATCATTAAATTGCTTAATATTTGTGGTATCCAGTTTTTTGTTTTTAAACAACCACGCATTTGCCTTGTCAAGACTTCTTTTAAGACGGTGCTCATAAGAAAAAATTGACTTAATAGCAAACAGTAAAATAAATAAAACTTCAACGGCAATTATAATTCCAAGATAGCCACCAAAGCCAATAGCGTCAGTAAGTTGATAAAAAAATGTTCTTAAAGCGCCATCTACTGTTAATAAATTTGATAACATAAGCTTCCCCTTTTCAGTGTTAGTATATCATACATGAAAAAAAAATACTAACAAAATACGCTTTTTTTTGGAATTTTTTCATATTTTTTTAGTATTTTTTTCTGATTTTTTTTGGAATTTTTTGAATATTTTTTTTGAATTATTTTCGCCAGCCTTTTTGCAATTATTTTTAAACAAAATTTTCATGCTTTTTGAGCGCTTTGTATATGCTTTTTGAATGCTTTTTCGTCGCAAAAACATGGCTTAAAAACTTTCAAAATGGAAAAATAAATTTACAATTCAATTCTAAATTTACAATTCAATTTTATTTTATAAATCAATTTATAAATCAATTTTAATAAGTTTTCCTTCCTTAAGTGAAAGCAGATATTTTTCATCCACAGCCCTTCCAAAAGCTTTTTCAAGAGCAAGGCTGTAAAGCTTAATCTGGTTTTGATAACGCTCAACAAGCGCCCTTTCATTTCTTTCACTTGAATATTTATAGTCAATTAAAACAAGTTTTTCGCCCATCGCAAAAAGGTCGACAATACCTTGAACAATAAGTTGGTTCTCTTCACAGCTATTTTGTTCAATTCCAATTTCTTCGCTTTGAGCCTTATCTTCAGCAATATTTATGTTAAGCAAACAAAGTTCTTCATTCAGGCTGTCAAGCCCAAGCTCACTCGGCGTGCTTTGCATGATAAACTCTCTTTCTTTGACAAGTTTCAAATCTTTTGTCACACTTTTAATCACCATGATGTTTTTAAACAAAAGCTTTAAATCAAGTCTTTCAAAAAAGCCATCACTCAACTTTTCCTTCAAAAAACTCTCTTTATTTTTCAAATCTTCCAAGCTTTCAATATCATTAAAATCAACAATTTTTAATGCTTCATGATAGGCATTTCCCGTTTGAATTGCCTCTTCTCTGCTGTGAACGCGGTGAGAAAAACTCTCATCTTCCACCTCACCCTTCTCGCCCTCTTCATAAGGCTTTAAGGCATTCATAACGCCAGAAACAGAATTTTTTAAACTTATTTTACACTCTTTCAAGTTTGGATATAAAAATTCATCATAAGCTTGAATTTGACTTTCAAAAGGGTTTTCCTCTTCAAAATCGTTCAGCTTTTCTTCTACAATATCTTCTTCCGTTTTTTCTTCTTCGCAAGGAATTATGTTAAACTCAAGATTTTCTGTCTGCACATTTCCTTGGCTGAAAAGCTGCTCAGTAAAATTTTCGCCCAGCCCCAAAAAGATGAATTTTAAATAACTGTTTGCCAGCCTGACATTGTCAAAAATAAGCTCTTTCTCTTTTGCACTTCCGACGATAAAAAGGTGATTTTGTGCCCTCGTCATAGCCACATAAAAAATCATAATTTCATCCACAAATTCACGATTTTCAAGCTCAAGCTTGCCAGCAAGAAAGGCAGGTGAAGGCACTCTTGTCATGCTTTCAAAATCGTTTAGATAACACCCCAGCCCATATTTATTTGAGATGAGATAGCTTTTTGTATAAGCCTTATTCAAACTTTCTCCACAGCCACAAAGGATAACTATAGGATATTCAAGCCCCTTTGTCGCATGAATGGTAAGCACTGAAATTGAGTTTGCATTACCTTCTCCGCTGCGTATTTCATAAGAGCCCTCTAAAGCGGCAATAACACCAGCCGTGCTGAAGTCAAGCCCGCCCGCCTTAATCATTTTAAAAAGATTGTTTAAATTTGAAATCTTCTCATGATAGTTTGGAAGCAAGGCAAGATAGCCATAGTAGTCATAACGATTGAAGAGTTTGCACAGCGCCTTGTTTATTCCAAAAATTTGGATTTCAAACTTAAACTGGGCAATCATCTTCTTAAATTCAACCACTTTTTCATCGTCAGCTTCATCGATAAGCTGCCAAAAACTTTTTCCACTTTCGCCACCCTCGCGAATTGAAGCAAGCTCGTCAATTGAAAAATTTCCAAAAGGTGAGCACATAACAGCCGCCACCGAAACATCATCTTTGAAGTTTATAGTAAGCTTTAAAAGACTATTTAAAAGTGCTATTTGATAATCATCAATAAGCTCTTCTTTCAAATCGGCACTGACTGGCACTGACAGACCTCTCAGTTTTCGGACAAGCTCCTTCATCAGCGAGCTTCGCCCTCGAAACAAAAGCGCAATATCGTTATATTCAACCGCTCGCATTTTGCCAAGTTTAGAGTCATAAATCTCCCCTTCCAAAGCCTGCTCTATCCTTGAGATTATCGCATCAACCTCCTGCCTTTGCGAGTCATCCCCCGCAAGACAGTCATCTTCAAGAGAGTATATCTCACTTATTTGAGTTTCTTCCTCTTGACAAGCTTGTTCACTCTTTTTGTTTTCGCCTTTAAGTAATATGTCAACAATGACCGGTTTCATGCTTCCAGGCAAAAACTTTTTAAGCCCTTTAAGCATCGAGTTTGACCTATAGTCAATTCCCACACTTTCCTTTGTCATAACCTTCTCAAAAACACGATTGACAAAAGACAAAATGGCATCGTCCGTTCTGAAATTGCCATTTAAATAGAGGGCGTCACCATCTTCCTTTGAAGAAAACTCTTCAATATCAGACAGCATAATTTCCATGCTTGCATTTCGAAAACCATAAATGCCCTGCTTGATATCTCCGACAGCGGTGAAATATCCCCCCTCAGCAATAGGCTTTAAAATCGACTCTTGAAGACGGTTTGTATCTTGATATTCATCAATAAAAATATAATCATACTTCTCCTGCAAGCCCTTCTTAACCTCATCATCTGCAAGAAGCTTCTTTGCAAGCTTTTCAATATCAGCAAAATCAAGCCCAGCCCTCTTCAATTTTAATGATGAATATATATTTATATAATACTTATAGAAAGAAAGTATCGCTCTTGGCAAACGCCCTTCTTCAGCCTCTCTTCTTGCGCCGTTTGGAATAAAACTATATTTCTTGGCAATATCATAAGCCTTTTTGAGCTGTTCTTTAACCCTCCCCAGAGGTCGCTTCACCTCTTCTTTGTGCCTTCCCAAAAGCGCAGGCAACGAAAAAGCAGCGAGCGTGCTTGCCGTGTTAAAATAGTCCTCATCAAAATTCATTCCTACAATATCATAAGCTTTCAAAACAAATTCAAGCTCACTCTTGGTATAAGAAGAGGTGTCAAGCCCATCTAAAACCTGCCTTGCCTCTTTGAAACACTCTTTAAAATAACTTAAAAGCTTGTCAGTTGCCTTCTTGTTTAAATGGAAGACATCTTCAAAATAAACAAGCTTATCCTCCTCATCTTCAACAGCACCAAAGTAATCTTGAATTTTGTAAATACACTCTTCAATCGAGCCCTTATCTTTTTTAAACCCCAGATAAATATCCTCAAATTTTTCCTTTTCTTCCTGCGAAAAATGCTGATAAGTGGCAAAAAAAGCCATTTTTTTCAATTTTAACGCACTTTTTTCTTCCAAAATAACAAAATTTTCATCAATTTCCAGCTTATTGATATTTCGCTTTATAATCTTTTCACAGAACGAGTCGATTGTGGAAATGTCACTAAGCGGAAGCGCGTCAAGACTTTCAAGCATCTTTTTTGAAGGCTCCATTGAAAGAATTGCATTGGTAAGACGAGTCTTTATTTCTTCTGCTGCCACCTTTGTAAAGGTCAAAACAAGTAGCCTCTCGACTGGCACTTTTAAATCACAAATAAGCTTCTTCAACTTCTCAATTACAATATAGGTCTTACCACTGCCCGCCGACGCAGAAATAACAAGACTTTTTGCCTTGCTTTCAAGAATTTTCACTTGCTCTTCAGTTGGACCCATTTTTTTTGTTTTTTCTTCCATTTCCGCCTTTTAATATCTTTTATTGTAAAATAAACCTTGCCAATTGTCAAATAAAGACAAACTTTGCATCCAATTTTTAATAAATATTTTTCCCAGCCCTGAACGCCCCACCTTAAGCCACCCTCTTTAAACAAAATACCCCTAACAAAAACTTTATCACAAACACTCATAACAAAAAATATTTAAAAGATATTTAAAAGATATTTACAAAAGATATTTACAAAAGATATTTACAAAAGATAAAAACTTAAAAACAAAAAAAACTGAGCCTAAGCTTCAGTTTTTTATTTTTTAATATTTTCTTTTAAAGATTTATTCCATAGTCGTCATCTTTTTCATCATCATAAGCATCAGATTTTTCTTCTTCTTTTTTATAATTGAGATATGTGCAAAAACGGCTTAGCGCTCCAGGGACATTCAATCTTTCAAGCTCACTATAAATCGCCGCCAAATCTTCTTTATCTAAAATGTCTTTATTTTGAACGGCATAAAGAATAATCTCATTTGCCTCATTTGAGTTTGATTGTCTTTCAAGACTTTCCTCTCTAAGTCTGTCTTGATAGCTATGATAACCAGGTGCTATCATGGTGACAAATTCAACAAGCTCTCTCCAGTCCTCAACTCTGCTGCTTTGAATTTCATATTCTATTGCAGCAAAAGCAGCTCCTTCACTTGGTGCTCTTCCAATATTTATAAGCAGCAACTCATAGGCCTTATATCCCTCTCTTGCAGGATTTCCGCCCTCTTGGATAGCCTTTTCATAGTTTGCTTTAGCCTGTCTAACGACACGAATAAAACTGTTTTCTTTCTGAATTTTTTCAGCCATAACCGCCTCCCTATTTCATAATTTATCATATCATAATTTATGCCAAAATGCCAATAATTTTTAATATTTATCTGAAAATATCGCATTTTTCCTTAAAAAACATCAATTTTTGTCATTTTTTCACATTTTTTAAGCTAAAATTCTTCAATTATCATTTTGTATGATTTTATCTCATAAAAGACTTCTCTTAATTTTTTCTGCTTTATAAGCAAAGCTAAAACCTTATCTTGCTGCTGTCATTTTTACGCAACCCCTGCGATTTCTCATAGCCACATAAAGCACTGTATTTGCAATAGGTGCAACTATCAGAATTTGGCATGGGCCTTACAAAACCATCCGCGATTTTTTCAATCGCCTTTTTAGAAATCTCCATCGAATATTCATAAAGTGTTTCCAAGCTTTCTTCACAAATTGCACCGCCTTTGAAACCTTTGCTAGTACGCTCTACTGACAAAATGCTGCTTTTATTTTCAATAGCAAGGTCGCAATCAAGCATGCAAAGCACCTCTTCGTCATATGGAGCAATTCCCTTTAAAATAACCTTGTCATCGTCACTGTTTGAGTAGTCAAGCTTGGCGTTAAAATAATATCCGCCCGCCGAACGCTTTCCAAACTGCTCACACGCAATCTTTTGATAGAGGAAAAGCTGCAATTTATCACCAAAATAAAGCTGTTTTAAAACGCTGCCAGTATTTCCTGTCTTATAATCGATAATTCGGACATAATCCCCTTGTTCATCAATGCGGTCAGCACGCCCAATAAGCAAAAATTCATCTCCGCCCACCTTCAATTTATAGTCTGCAAACCTCTTTTCAATAAACTTTGGTCTGAAACTGCTTTTTTTAAGCTCTCTTATAATATCATTAAAATTCGCTTTAAGCTGACGCTTAATAAAACGAATAAAAGGCTCTTTCTCATCAAGCAGATCAAGCTTTTCATTTAAATGTTCTTCCTCAATAATTTTCCCAAGCCTGCTTTCAATAAACTTGTCAATGTCAATTTCAAAGTCAAAGCCATTTTTAATCAGTGCTTTAATAAACTTCTCTGCCCCCTTGTGACAGATGTTTCCAATGTCACGCGGATCAAACTCAACATTCTTAATTTCGCCAAGGTTTAACCCATAAGAAACAAAGTGTTTAAACGGACAACTATAAAATTGTTCGAGCTGCGTAACACGCACTATATTATCCTTAAACATCAGCTTTTTGCCGTCGAAATTCAATTTTTCGCGGTTTTTGAAGGTTTTTTCGCCATTTTTTAACAAATTTCCTTTAATTTTCTTAAATTCATGACATAACAACGCCCTTTCTTCATCCCTAGGCTTTCTGGCAAAAAAGATGTTTGCAGCCTTCAAATCCACCTGTGAAAATATGCTGTTTAAACTTGCAATATATGATGGAATTTCAATTTTTTTGCCATCATCACTGCGACTTTGAAAGAAAATATTAAGCTGATTTTGTCCAAGCGGAAGCAGACTGAAAAGCCTAAATCTGTTTCGCCTGTTTATCATTCTTATGGTAGGCTCAATCTCTTTTATATTGGATAAAAGCTCATCATCGCTCAATATACCATTATCTAAATTTGTGATAGGCAACGCCTGTCCACCCATTATAATCAAGGTGTCACTCTCTCCAAAAAAGCTCTTTGAAGCGTCTCCAATCATCACTCCGTCAACAAAGGTCGGCACTGTTGAAACCTGCCTGAACGACAAAAGCAACTTGAGCTTGCGCGCATATTCATCAATCTCAATTTCGCCCTCGTCATAACGCCCGATAAGGTCGATAGTCTCTTTTAATATATCAAAGGCTTGAAGATTGATGTTTTTTTCCTTTATGTCACCTCGCTCTTCAAGCAGCCTTACAACCTCATCAAAAGGCGAAAGCACTCTCCCCACAAACTCCAAGATTTTTTCGCCATATTGCTTAACATTTTTGCACCTTTCAAGCGATAATGCAAGGTCGGCAAACGGAAAATCCCTTTCAATATATTTCTTATATTTTCTCTTGCTGTCAATCACCAGCCTTTGACAACGCTCAATAAGCTCTTGATTTTCTCCCAATAAGATGTTTGATAAAATATTGATAAGCCTCTCGCCATAAAAACCAAAACTTACCCCTTCCAAAAAGTCCAAAACCAGTCGCCCAAGCATTGTCTGGTCACAAGTTAGCCCACTGTCTATATAATAAGGAATGTCATATCTGTCAAAAATGTCTTCAATTTGAGTTTGATAACGCTCTAAGTCACCCACCGCAACTTGAAAATCGCGAAAGCGTAAACCTTTTTTATATATTTTATATCGAATTAGCTTGCAAACACTCTCCACCTCTTCAGTGATATTGCTTGCCGAATAGAGATTATAAAACCCATCATTTTCAAAAGTGGTTTTATGATAACTGTAAACTCCCTTCAACAAACCTTCCTTTTGCTTAGAAAATTCCTTTTTGCCTTCGATAGTCTCAACCATACAGCCATTTTCACAGGCAATTTGCTTTATCATTTCATTTATATCGTTGTCATAAATGTATTCATTTCCGCTGTCAAAACTCTCAGCCAACGAAAAACTCACCTCTTTTGCAAGCGGAACAAGTTTTTTAATCAAGCTGTATCCTTCTTTAGTAAAAGCGTCAAAACCGGCAAAATATAACTTGCTATTTGCCAAAAATTCACCCTCTTTCAAGCTGTTGTTTAAAAGTGCCAACCTCTCATTTGCGTCAAGCTTGCCAGCAAGAAGCCTTTGATATTCGCTGTAAATTATTTTTAAGTCGTGATATTTCGCCCCCGCTATACCAGCGGCATTTTCGTTTAAATCCTCAGCCGTCACGCCCGAGCTTTTAAACTGCGACAAAAGCTTGCTTATCTCATAAGAAAAAGCAATTCGGCTTTTTTTGAAGGTTGAAAGCTGACTTTTTACATTTTCTATTGCCTTTTGTGTAAGAAGCAAAACCTCTCCGCTTGACAAAACCTCATCAAGTTTAACCCCAAGTTTGCCCAAAAGCTCCACTGAAAAGCTGGTAAGATTTTCAACTCTTACATTAAAAAGTGCCTTACTTGGCAAAAGTTTCAACAAAAGCTTTTCACTGAGAAGTGAAAAACGGTCAGGAACAATCACAACATGCTCCACCTCAAAATTGCTGTTGTCAATAGCCGAAAACATAGCTTTGACAGCGTCAAAAGAGGTGACATTTTTATAAAGGCAGATTTTCATGTATATATGATAACATATTTGCCACAAATTTGAAAGAGTTTTGACTATTTATCACTTTTTTTAGTTTTGCCAAAACTTAAAAGCTCGCTTACAAATTGCAAAGTAAACCTAACAACTTCCTCCTCCCTTGTCGTCCAATACAAGACAATGTCGTCTTCATGCTGACGATATAATGCATGTTCTTTCATATTAAGTTTTTCAGACATAAGCTCATCAAACGGTTTATCTTCTTTAAAGACCTTTTTGTACAGCTTTCGTTTAACTCTCCCATCCTTCATCTCAAACTCATCAAATGCGTTTATAATAATACTTATAATATCAACCATATTTTCCTCCTTTTTTATAATTGACAAGTATATTGTACAAATTGCTTATATAATTGTCAATTATTTTTGTACAATTGTATTATAAAATTGTACAAGGAGACAAAAATGCTGGGAGAAAAACTAAAAAAAGTAAGAGAAGCACGCAATATATCACAAACTAAAGCGGCTTATGATTTAAAAATCGGAAGGCAAACTCTTTGCAATTGGGAAAATGATTATGCACAGCCTTCAATTTCAAAACTTGAAAAACTTGCTGATTATTATAATGTAAGCATAGATTTTTTATTGGATAGAGATAATAGAGAGTATCTTGATGTAACTGGGCTTACAGTTGAAGAGCTTGCACCAATCAGACAAATAATATCTGACCTCAAAAAACGAAAAAGTTGAAAAAATACATATAAAAAAAAGGTGGAAGCTTCCACCTTTTTTTTTGTTTGCAATTTTTATTCTGATTTTTCTTTTTTCTGAAGTTTTTGACGAAGCCCTTCTGCTCTGTCACAGCGTAATTGCAAATTTAAATTTAAAAGTCTTGAGTTTTCACTTCTGACCTTATCAAGCTCTTCCTTCAACTTTTCATTCTCACGCTGATTGGTGCCAAGTTTTGCTATGGCTTTTCTTAAGTCGTTGTTGGCTCTGCCAAGTTTTTCTTTAAAAGCCTCTTCGCTTTCCTCTTGAGCATTCTTTTTCACAAGTCTTACAAGCCCCATAAAAAGCGACTGAATTTCACCATCGGTGAGAAGTTTTCCAGTCTTGCGAAAAGCAATTACATTGTCTGGTTTTGCAGTATTTTGCGTTAAAACAGCCTTTTTTTCATCTTTTTTCTTGTTTTTTGCGATAAAATTGCGATATTTATTCTGATATCTCAACATTTGACTTACATCACCGCCCGAAAGAGTAAGGCAAGCTTTTCTCACAGAAATGCCCTTTTGCACCATATCATCAACCTCTTTCATAAGGTCTTTTTCTTCCTCTGGCGAAAAATAAGTCACACATGTTTTTGAATGTCTTTTAAGGTCTATTCCAAGTTTTTGCAAGCGTTTTCCATCAACTTTTAAGTTGTCAACCTCATGATAGTAATAGTTTCTCACGCTGTTTGGTTTTCTGCCAAATTTTTCCGCATGAGCCACAAAAGCCAGTTTAAGTGATTTGTTTTTATCTTTATAATCTTCCACTCTTTCAAAGAGCTCTTTCACTTCACTGTTATTCCAAATTCCTTTCATATATTTCACCTCACAGAAATTATAGACTCACATTTATCATTTTATACATTTTATAATTTAAAATTTTTGTGCTTTTTGTTTGCAAATGGGCATACTTTAAAATATGAAGATAATAATTTACACATCATTTCCCTGCCTAGTCAAATGTGACGGAAAGCAGGAAAGAATAAGTCAAAATGAGCATTTAGTTTTGGAAGAGACTGACAAAAAGATTTTTGTTGAGCCGCTTGGCAAGGATAGTTATGGTTTTCAAATAGACTTTGACAGCCCAAGTCCTCTTTATAGAATAATAAAAAAAGAGGACAAAATTTTGATATTCTTGCTTGACGGACTGCTTGCCGAGAATGTCACCTGTCACAATTTCAATTATAATGGTGTCAAAAGCAGTGTTGAGATTGGAAAGCGGAAGTTTATTTTTGCAAACAGCAACAGCAAAAAAATCATTCGCCTTTTAAGCAATGTACAAAACATCAAGGTGGGAGCCTTCCTTTTTATCGACTATGTGAGTTTTGAGGACAACGGCGAAGATGTGCTTATTGCCTACAACCCAAAAAAGAACAGTGCCAAAGTTTTCAGGGCCGACAAAATCGAGCTTGAAAAAGATGGCTTTACTGTGCATAAGACCTATTTTAATTACAAACAAATTGAAGAACATTATTATGTAGACTCTGCCGGGCTTAAAGTGAAAAACAAAAGTTTTGTCACTGCCGAAAGCATGCCCTCTCCAATCGAAGCATTGCCCTATAAATTTATGATTGCAGTAAAGTGTGGTGATTATGCCGCCTGCATGAACATGATTTCACACTCACTTGCACAAAAGCTCAGCACCGAAACCTTGAAAGACTACTTTGGTGAAATTTCATATTTCTATATGATAAGCCCATATTCTTGTTTTGCCATTTCAAACAACCAAAATAAGATTTTTGATTTTTCAATCGCAAACGATAAAATTATAGATATTTTTGATTAAACTTAAATGATTAAATTAAAAATTATATTATATAAAATTCAAATTAGTAGGCAGTGAAATTGCCACAAAAAAACACGGAATATCAATAATTTCGTGTTTTTTCATGTTTTTTTGCGTTTTTTTGCAAATTTTCGCTATTTTTACTTAAATTATCTGTTATTTTATTAAAAACAACTTTATGCAGCCCATGCACTTGGGCAGGTGCGATTTGCTTTAAACCAATCGGTTTCTTTCAGTTTAAGATTGTTGTTGCTGCAAGTCACTTCAATATTATTTTTGTCAACATTTATCACAACATTGCCGTTCATGCTTGAAAAGCCTGCGTCTTTAAATTTTGTATTTCCGTCTTTATCAACTACTTCTTCCACCTCGCCAACCGTTGTCACATAGACCTTATCTGTCCACTTTGAAATTCGGTCAATAAACAGTTGTGTTGGGAAGGTGTTTGAAAAGTTTTGTGTATATTCAACGCTGCCAGCAACGCAAGTCACAACGACAATTTCAGGTTGGATGACCTCCAAAAGACAATCATTGCTTGAAGTCTTTGAACCGTGATGACCTGCCTTGTAAAGTTTAACCTTGCCTAAAGTATTATAGCTTACAAGATATTCTTCACCTTTTTCTTCTAAGTCGCCAGTGAAGAGATATTTGTTTGCACCCTGTTCTATCTGAAAACAAACTGAGTAGTTGTTTTCGTCAGAGCTTTTATTTTCATAATAATAATTATATAAAATATTCAATGTAACGCCGTCGCCGATTTCATAGCTTCTTTGACCGCCATTTTCGCCTTTCCAACACTGAAGAGCGGTGTAATGTTTTGCACCTTGTTCAACCTCAGCCTCTCTTTTTTGAACATATCTATTCAAAACAGCCGTGCTTTTGTCTGTTTTTGGAAAATCTATGATAGTTTTGACTTCATACATATCAAACAAGCTTTGATTTGACCCGTCGCCAGCAAAAGCGGCAATATGGTCTTGGTCTGCATGTGTGACAATAACATATTCAAGCACACCGTCATCTACATATTGGTTTACATATTGTTGAATTGCCTTGCTGCTGTTTGTTCTAGAGCCGCCATCAACCAAAATATCTGTTTCGCCACATTTGATATAAATGCTGTCACCAGTGTTATTATTGCCCACCTCAAGAAAATGAATTGAAAGGTTTCCGCTGGTTATAATTTTTGTTGGGTCTTCATCTTTTACAGGATTAAGTACATACAAATTGATTAAAAATCCGCCAGCAAGCCCAACGCAAGCAAATATCAAAATAAACATCAGTTTGAAAAGGCCTTTGATAAGTTTAATCATCTTGCACCTCCTGCTCTAGCAATGCAGGTTTGATTTAATGCAGCCTGACTGTAAAATCGTATTGCTCCATTTTCGCTCTTAGCTGTTTTGCTTTCTTCAGCAGGAATGTCAGGCTCTTGTTCGATTTCTGGCTCACTGAAAATCACAATGCGATAGCGCGCAACATTTTTATATTTAAAATTATTGGTCGTGTATTTGATCGTATATCTTCCGGCTGTAGTTATATCAACCTCACCTTCAATCTTGATATCTTTCTCGCCCACCTTCTTTCCAAAAGCAATTGCACTTGCATTTTGTTCGACATATTCATCACCGATTTCAAGGTAAATTACCTTATCGCCATTGACCTCAAACATATCATTTCTGGAAATATAATTGTTGAGATAAAAACCGCCTACGCCGCCGCCAAGCAAGATAATTAGCAGAAAAAGTAAGAAAAATGATGATTTTTTGCGTTTTTTTCTGCTTTTTTCATGTTTTTTCGCCATATTATTCACCTCCAAGCTCTTTTTCACTTAATTCTTCAGTGCCTATAAGTTGGTCATAAAACTCAAGTTTTTCCACTCCAAAATGTTCTGAAACAAATTTGCGAATTTCCTCTTTTTCCTTTGCATATCTAAGTCTTAAAATCAGTGCAACAATTGAATTTTCATCCTTTGGAAGCTGACTTTCATCATATTCGCCGCTTAAGATTTTCTTTCTGCTTAGCAACTGATTTTTTGCAAACTTGACAAATTTTCCTGCCATGTCAAGCCCTATCTTATTTGCAATAAGCTCTATCTTAAACACCTCGCCATTATCATAAAGGATGTTTGAAACCTGTTCCCAGCCGCGTGGGTCAACCACATGGCTTTGGTTTTCATATGCGTCATATTTTGAAAACAGCACCTCTTCACCTTCTTTTGCAATAAAGGCCGCAACTACTGGATGAATATTCAACCTGCCGTCTCCCTTCTGACTTTTCTCGCTTCCCCAAATGAGAAACTCCTTTACATCAATGTCAAGCTCTACATGAGCATAAAACCTTCTAAAAAGAGGCTCTGGCATATTATATGCGGCGTTTGAGTCAAAAATTGAATTTCCTGCTGCCGCCACCACGCAATTGTCAGGAAGTTTTCCATTTTGGCCATCAATTGTGCGGCTTTGAATTATATGATAAATCAGTGATTGTTCGCTTGGTCTGACATTGGTCACTTCATCTATGAAAAGAACATGGTTTTTATTTGGCTCTGCCTCACAGACCTCGCAAAGTCGTTGATACCAAGTTGGCGCAAGCCAAACAGTTTTTTCATTTTCATTTTTGTATGCTGTTTTGCCAACAATCTCTTCTGGAAGCATTCCGTTTCGCAGTTGAAGCATAACGCAGTCTGGGTCAAGGTTTTTCACTCTTCGTGATTTTCCCACTCCACTCACGCCATGAAGCATGAATGACTGACCATTTTTTAAATAAAACCTCAATTGTTGTTCAACTGAAAGTGCGCGATTATCAATCGACACATCATAGGTTTCAAAATATTCATTATTGCAATTTTCCTGCTTGTTTGAATGGTTATTATCAGATTTTTTGACCTCATTTGCAAGGGCTGCACTGAGTTGTTTTTCATCAAAATGAGCCTCTTCCAAAAAGCCGTTATCTTTAAAATCATAAGTTTTCTTTTTATTAAAACCAAGTTGTCCTTTATTATTTACAAAGGCGTACGCTTTGCCTGAAATTGAGTTTAAGTAATATCTGATTATAGATTGTTGCCACCTGTTTGAGTTTAAACCAAGATCAAATGGAATGCCACTAAGCAAGCCATCTTCACTTCTAAGAATAAGCTCTGTCGCACTTTCATCACCGTTTGGATTGATATTTTTTGGCATTTCTTCCCAGTTTCTGATCATGAAATTGATAGGCTCTACTTCAAACCAAACTGGCTTGTCCTTTTCAACTACGCTTCCGTCATTAAAGCGGCACTGATTTTCAAGCACTACTCTGACAAATCTGCGTCCTTCAAAATAGAATTCTTCGTGCTGTTCAAGCTCGCAAAGCCCATTAAAGCTTCCGCTGAATTTCTTGCCTGTATGGTATAAATTGCCCGTTTGATAGGCAAGCTCAAGCTTAAATTCATTTTTTTCTTCCACTTTAGTTTGCGGAAAAACAAGGTTTGGGAATTTTATAGTATGATAGCACAAATTTCTAAGACCGAGCGTATAACCTTTAAAGTTTTCGCTTTCTTCAAGAGCTTTTAAACTCAGATTGAAAGCTGGGCAGATTAAATAATCGCTCATAGAACAGGTGGCAAACTCGGCAACTTTGCCTTCCATATCAATGTGATAGACATATTGATTTCTTACAGACCTGTCAAGCACCTTATTTGAAGCATCAACATAGGGAGTTGACAGCCAAACATTGCCTTTATAATGGCCACTTGGGCTTTTATAGTTGTCCGATCTTGACCCACCGCATGCGATGGCATAGTCACTTGCACCTGCCACTCTTTTCAAAAAATCTACACCTCGGTTAAGCTCGGCCCCTTCAATAAAAACCCTATCCTTAGACCAAGGATAGAGCCCCTTTTTATTTTTGTTTTCTGAAATATATTTGTTAAATTCCACTTCTGTGCTTCCTTTAAAACTCATCTTTAATCAGCTTCTAAAAGTGCGATAATAGCAAGGTTTTATTCAAACTTACTCCATCTCATCTTCATCAGTTTCGCTTTCACTTTCAACTTCTGCATCACCGCCAACAACAGTTTTGCCTTCTGAATCTTTCTTAACCGCAGGGATGCTGACTTCACCATTTTCAATCATTTCGGCAAGCTCTTCTTCAGAGGCAGAAACCACCATTTCAACAGCTTTTACATACTCTCTATATTCTCTAAAGAGGTTTCTCTTCACTTTGGTTGGAATATGAAATTCAATTTTACGTCTTTGAAAAATATCATTTTCATCCTTCACAATATCTGTAAAGTGGTCTAGAATATACAAAGTAAAAGTCATACCTTTTGCTTGCTCGTATCTTGAATAATGCTCTAAATTGAAAAGCAAAATCTTTGCAAGTTTATCTTCATCTGTAAGCTTGTTTTTATCTTTAATTTCACCAATTCTCTTATTCAAATATTGAATATATTCACGAATTTCATAGCATCTTCGATTTGATTTGTATATATCCATAATTTGCCCCTCCATAAGTTAACTTAATGATATCATAAACAGCCTAATTTGTCAATGCTGAAATTTTTAAAAGTGGCTTTCTTAAAAAATAAAAAAACGCAAAAAGCATATTGCGTCTTTTAATATTCTTAAGTATTTAAGCTTATAAATAATGCAATTGTCCTTCCTTTGCAATAAGCACCTTGCTGAAATGTTTCTCAGCTTCTGCCTTGCAATTTTTTCTGTCCTCTTCCGGCCAAAAATGAGTAAGCATAAGTTTTTCAGCCCCCGCCTGCGCCGCTATCTTTCCCGCCTGCGCCGCCGTAAGATGCACATAAATTTCTGGGAAGCCATAACTTTCAAGCAAACTTGCTTCGCAAATAAGCATATCAGCCCCCTTTGCAAACTCAGCCAGTCTATCTTTATCACTGAAGGATACATCGCCTGAATAGACAATGGTTTTTCCATGCGCTTGGATTTTTGTGGCATAACTATAAAACTGCGGTGTGTGAATAAGCTTGCAAATTTCAATTTTGAAAGCCCCTATTTCATATACTTTTTCTGTTTTTATTTCATGATAATCAGCAAAGGCAATCTCTTCATTTTTTATATCTTCGGCAAACTGGCAATTAAACTCTGGCAAATAAACATGAATTTTCTCTTGCACCTTGCCCTGCCCATGAAGCACATAAGACGCATATTGATAATTGAAAATATCGTTGTAATGATCTCTATGCAGGTGAGAAATGAAAATGTTAAGACCGCTTAAATTTTCCATATCAAAATTGCTGTGAGAGCCGCTTCCAGCATCAAGCAAAATATAGGTCTCGCCATCACTTACGAGATAGGACGGACATGCTTGCCCCTGCTTGCAATATGGGCTTGTCGCACCCAAGATTTTCACAAAAAGATTTTTCATGTATGTTTTCCTTTATATATTCTGCTTTTTAAAAATAATTTTTCAACTCAAGACAGTTGTTTTCAACATACTTTAAAGAGGTTGTTCAACATATTTTAAAAACAATTGTTTTCAACATATCTTAAAGACTGTTTTTCTACATATTTTAAGTTGTTTTCAACATAACTTCTTTTAAATTTGTATATTAAAATATCAATCGAACAATTTTGTTGCAAACTCAAGAGCGAGTTTAAGTGCTATTTCTTCCCCTTGCAAACTTTCGCCCTGCAATATTCGCATATCCCACTTTTCTTTTGCCAAACTGTCTGCAGCATAAAAGAATTGTGCAAAATTGACATTTCGAAGATTGGCAAAGGCGGCCATAGCAGAGCATTCCATCTCAACGCAAATACAACCCTCTTTAACTCTTTGTGCAACCTTGGCCTTTGTCTCTCTGTAAAAGGCATCATTTGTCCAAGTCTTGCCTTTAACATAATCAACTTCAGCCTCTTTGCAAAGCTTTTCAAGTCTGTCAACATAGACAGGGTTAAGCTGAATTTCTTCACCTGCTGGGGCATAGTGAAAACTTGTTCCTTCGTCACGAACGGCTGCATAAGGAATGATGATAGAGGCTTCCTTAATATCAGTAAGCACACCACAAGAGCCAAACATCAAAATATTTTTAGCGCCCATGAAGCAGACCTCTTCAAAAAGTGCGACTGATAGTGGCGCACCAATTCCGGCAAGCACAACAGCAATTTCTTTTCCGTTTACAACTGTTTTATAAATAGTATGCTTTTTAATGGCCGTCGAGCCAATAGTTTCCACCTTGTAAAGCCTCAAAAATTCATCCATTATTTTGTCGTCAAAGAAGGTGACAACCGTCTCTGGCATTCCTTCAATTTTTTCAACCATATCACAAGGGCTTAACATTGCAACCCTGTCTTCATCAAAATTTAAAACCATAAATTCTCCTTAAACTATAAATATTCCAAAATTTCTTTAAACTCTTTGTCATAGCCTGTCGCTGCCGTGAAATGTCCCGCCTTTTCAATAATCACTTTTGTCGCCTCAATCTTGGTTGCAAAATCGTCAAGAAGCCTAAAATCATAGATATCAGTCGGCGAATAAAAACAAATTCTTTCTTTTGCAAAAGCTTTAAACTTGGCAAGATTCTCCACAAAAAAGCTTTTATTTATCTCTTCCCAGTCAGGGTGGGGCGAGTTTGTATTGCACTGATTAAAAGACACAACCCCAATAAACTTTGCTATTTTCAAGTTGTTTTCCATAAGATAATGCACTGAAAATATGCTGCCCGTTGAATGCCCAATAAAAATACTGTCTTCATTTATGTATTTCTTATATGGACTAAAGGCCTCTGCCCAACTTTGATAACTCATCTTTTCAATAGGCGGAAGTGTGGGAACAAAGCACTCAAAGCCCCTTTTCTCCACCTCAGTTTTAATATATTCATACCAATAATCTTGACCGCAATTGCCAAGCGCGTGAATTACAAAAAAGTTTTTCATATAATCTCCTAGCAGCTTAATTATATCAAATTTTCAGCCTTTTGGCAAACGCAATATCAAAATATTATTTAAAACCTTTTTACGCTATAGTCTCGCTGAAACATAACCTTTAAAATGTCTTATTTTTCAGTTACTGCCCGCCTTTTAGTCTCCACTCTCGCTTTTTTGTTTTAGCTAACCTCGTTTATCTCTGCTAACCTCTTTTGTCTTAGCTAGCTACTTCTGACTCAGCCAACCTCTTTTGTTCCACACTCATCTCATCTATTTTCCACTCACATCTTTTGCCCGCACTCATCTCTTCTGTTCCAAACTCACATCTTTTGTCTGCGACATCCTCTTTCTCCCAAAGACGCAACAATAATTTGTTAAATTTCCACCTTTTTGCTTGCCACATTTCGCACAAAAGCACTGTCATGCTCAACAAAAATTAGGGTTATGTCACTTTCCAATAGCATTTGTTCAATCTGCATTCTCGAGATAATATCAATATAATTAAGGGGCTCATCCCATATATAAAGATTTGCTTCTTGACATAAACTTTTGGCAATAAGCACCTTTTTCTTCTGCCCAGCACTATAACTTTCAACCCTGTTTTCAAACAACTTTCTATCAAAACCTAGCTTTTTAAGCATGGTAAGAAATTTTGTCTGATCCAACTGATTTTCATAAGCTATGTCAAAAAGACTGCCAGTTAAGTAATCAAAATTTTGACTGACATAGGATATTTTAAGATTTCCACTTTTAAAAACTTGCCCTCTATAATCAATATCTTCGCCCAGCAAAAGTTTCAACAAACTGCTTTTTCCACAGCCATTTTTGCCGCAAACAGCCACTTTTTCGCCTCTTTTTACCGAAAAAGACAGCTCTTTAAACACCTCTTTATCACCATATCTTATTGACAAATCTCTCACCTCAAGCACATTTTCACTTCGCAAACCAACACTATTTAAAAACAACCCCTCTTGTTCTTCTATATTTTTGAGCAGTTTTGATTTCTCTTCAACCAACCTTTCCTGCCTTGCCAAAGTCGCCTTGCTTCTGGCGTTCATCTTTGCCGCCATGTGCCCAATGTATCCCTTATCAGCCTTAACTCCAGATATTAAATTCCCATTTTTGCCCGACTCGATTTTATCCGCCCAAACCTTAGTCTTTTTAATACTTTCATTAAGATGAGAAATTTCTTTTTGAAGCTTTTCGTTGCTCGCCTTCTCAAAATTGTCTTGATTTTGTCGATTTTGCCACCAAGAAGTAAAGTTTCCTTTCTGCACTTCAATGTCGTTTTTATTGATTGAAATAATGTGGTCGGTGCAAGCATCCAAAAAGTCTCTGTCATGCGAAACCACAATAAACCCCTTCTGCCTCTTCAAAAACTCACAAACATTATCTCTTGCTTGCCTGTCAAGATGATTTGTCGGCTCATCAATCAGCAAAAAGTTGTTGTCTTTTGCAAACAACGCCGCAAGCAAAAACTTGGTCTGTTCACCAAACGATAAACTTTCAAACGGTCTGTAAAGCACCTCTTGATTAAGACTTAAATCTCCCATCTTAATCATAACCTTCCAAAGCTCAAGCTCTGGATCAATTTCAGCCAATACATCAACAGCATTAAGCCCCTTATTTTTCACCTGATAAGGAAAATAATCAAAATGTAAACCACTTACAATTTTCCCTTGATATTCAAACTTGCCCAAAAGCAGCTTTAAAAAGGTTGTCTTTCCCCTTCCATTTCTGCCAATAAGCCCAAGCTTCCAATTTGAGTCAAATCTAAAGTTTGCCCCTTTAAAAATGTAATCAATTCCGCCATCATAGGCGAAAGTCAAATTTTCTACTATAATTTGTGCCATATTCCACCTCCATTCACAAAAAAAGAGCCGCAAGGAAAACCCTTAAACGACTCTTATCGAAAAAAGAAACGCATAAGCTTGATTATGTTCCCTTGCCATGAAAAAGCACAACAAAAGAACAGATATTTTGACATGCCAGTCCTCTTAATTTTGTCAAAAAATAAACAAAAATTAAGTAGCCACGCCAAAAATTCAAACTTAAAATTGTGCCAATGTTATAAAACAACTACAAAACGCATTTCTTTTTTTCTCCTTCTTTTTCTTTATCCTAACACAGCCTTCAAACATTGTCAACTCTTTTTTTTCGCAAAAAATAAAACAACCATAATAGTACAATTTCCACCCAAACATCCGACAATTTCATTTAGTACAAAAAAATTTATCCCCCCAAGGTAAAAATTAAAATTAAATTTAACAACAAAAAATTAAAAACTCCACACGACACATAAATACTAAAAAACGCCTCTCAACCCCCATACACTAAAAAAATAAAATAAGTTAAAAACAACACAATAAAAAGTTATATATATATTAAAACCAAAACATTGACTACCAAAATTAAATAGTAAAAAGTAAACAATAAAACTTACAACTAAATATAAATCAACCAACAAAGCAAAATCAAAAAAAACTCTTCTTAAACTAGAAGAGTTTTTTAGTGAATATTTTCTCGCTATGCTGTATAGCCAAGTTTTTCAAGTTTTTCCATTGTTAAGTTGCTTCCACTGCTGCTTATCCATGAAAAGCCTTTTGGCAATGGCTGATTGTTTACTGCCACTGTCCAGTTTGCAAATGGGTTTGTTTCGCTGTTATTGGTAACATATTTCTTTACTGGGTTGTTGCTAGCCTTGTTTTGTATATACAAACTGCTCTTTACTATTCCGCTTCCTTTTGTAAAGGCATAGTCTGTTGTAGAGTTTGCAAAGCAGTCGATTACGCTTCCGCCGTTTAAGTTGCCTGTAAGAAGACCTGTATTACTTCCTCCTGTTACGCTGCCGATAAAGCCGCAAGATTGCAAGGTTATTCCGCTTGTTGTTTGACCGAGTATTCCTCCACAGTTTGCTTCTGAAGCAGTTGCAGTCACACTGCCCTTCATATAGCAGTTTTCTAGGCGAGTGCCTGTTCCGCCATTACGGCCAAGGATTCCTCCTACATAGTCATTTCCGCTTACGCTTCCATAGTTATAGCTTGACAAGATTGAGGTGCTTACTCCGTAGCCTATCATTCCTACATAGTTATGCCCTGTCACTGTTGCTCCGCTTCGGCAGTTTTCTACGCTTCCGTTGTTGAGGTTGCCGACTATCGAGCCTACATAATCATAGCCTTGAATATTGCCCGATATGACATTCACATTCTTTATCGTTGCGTTTCTTGTATAACCAAACAGGCCTACATTTGAATAATTCAATTGGCCATTGGCTATTGTTGTGATATTTGTTATCAAGTATCCATTTCCATCATAGCTGCCTTGGAATGCTGTTGTTGCATTTCCTATTGGCAGCCATGTCTTTCCTTCTAGGTCTATGTTTGTGGTCTGCTTGAAATATTTTCCATCAAAGGTGACATTTTTACTTGTCTGCAATGCTAAGAAGGCTATATCTGTTGCGCTGTCGATTACATAAGGGTCACTTGTTGTTCCGCTTCCGCCTAGTCCGCTTAAGTCTATCCCCACAGCGTCTGCCGCCCATGTCCTTTCCCAGTGTGCATAGATTCTAGTATTCCCTGCACCCATTGTAGTCGTGCTGTATACGCTTGAGCCTCCGTTTGCTGCTGTATACCAGCCTAAGAAGATATATCCCTCTTTTGCTGGTGTTGGAAGGATGCCATAACTTGTATTGTAAATTACGCTTCTTGTCCTTGTTGTACCACTTCCACTCCAGCCATTTGGCACACTTGTAAATGTTGCTCCTGTCATGTTCGCATCTGCTGTAAGTGTATAGCTGTTGACTGTCCAGTGTGCATAGATTGTTCTGTTTCCTGTTGTTGTTACTCCTGTTGTTGCACTCACAGCTTCTCCACTACTTGCCGCTGTATACCAGCCTGCAAAGGTATGACCTGTTCGGGTTGGAGTTGGAAGAGTGCCGTATGTAGAATCAAAGGTTATCGTTTTGCTCGCACTTGCTCCGCTTCCACTCCAACCACTTGTTGTTGGAATACTTCCGCCGTTTGCGTTCGCTGTCAGTGTGTATGTCTTTGCCTGCCATTGAGCTGTGAAGGTCACACTGTTGTTATTCTCACCCAAGTATGGTACCGTTATTGTCAAATTTCCATTGCTGTCACAATTAAAACTTTCACTTGTTGAAAAGCTGCAATTCCACATAGTGAGATCATATCCAGTTTTTATTGGCACTGGGAAAGTCTTACTCGTTCCATAAGTGAAATCTTCACTTCGACTTCCGCTACCACTGTATGTACCGCCGTTGTAGTTTAATACCACTTTGTATATATTTTGAGACCAGCGTGCATAGATTGTGCTTGCACTAGCGGTTGCCATAACCGTCGTGCTTTCAACTTTGCTTCCACCACTTGGCGCTGTATACCAACCTGTAAAATAATAACCTGAGCGTTTTACTGTTGGAAGCGTGCCATAGGTTGAGTTGTAATTTATAGCTTTTGACACAATTCCATTGTTGCCGTTGAAACTTCCATAAGCTTCAACATAACCTCCGCCAAGGTTTGCCGTCACCCTATAACTGTTTACAGTCCAGTGTGCATGAATGGATTTATTTCCTGTAGTAGACAAAATCGTCGATGAGGTCACTTTTGTGCCGCCAGACGATGATGTATACCAGCCTGCAAAGGTATAACCTGTTCGGGTTGGCGTCGGAAGCGTTCCATAAGAATTGTCAAAATTTACATTTTTACTAACACTTACCCCACTCCCGCTCCAACCACTTGTTGACGGAATGACTCCTCCGTTTGCAAAAGCTGTTATTGTATAATCATATGGTGTCCAATGCGCGTATACATCCAAATTGTTTGTTATATCAACAACATTATAATCTGTAATTTGACTACCACCTGTCGACGAAGTATACCAACCTGTCAAATAATATCCATATCGTGTAGCTGAAGGCATAGTGCCATAAGTTGTTTTATAAACTACATCTTTATAAGCAGAGTTGCCGCTTCCACTCCAGCCTCTTGTTTCACTTATTTCCCCATTGTTTGCATAGGCTGTCACTCTGTAAGTGTTTGGTTGCCAAACCGCATAAAGAGTGGTAGTTGGTGAGCCTCGAAGCGCCTCATTACCATCGCTATACCTACTCCCAGGAGAAAATTCCGCCTCGGTGGCATTCGAGTTTCTCGCCCAACCTTTGAATGTATAACCTGCTCTTTCAAGATTTGAAGATGGCATATAAAAATCAACCCCTGACAAATAGGTCATATCAGAAGGCACTGTTCCGCCAGAATTTCCATTTCCATTAAATTTTAATCCATAACAATAGCGATAAGAAATATAAACCGTACCCGACATTTGTTCGCCAGACTGCCATCCAGAAGGAGGACTTGTTGTAAACATCTGTGTATGTGACTTTCTGTCTTCATATCTATAAAAACTTGTACTGTTACTTCTAGAAGAGTCGGCATTTATATCGTTAAATCTTGCCCCAACATAGACACTCTCGCCAGCTTTTACTTCAGGGTTATGGTTGATATAAATTCGACCATGCCTTCTTACACCAATTCCGCCATAAGTATAACGCATATAAAAAGTGCTGATATTTGTAGCAGATGAGCTGTTTCCACGCTTTCCCCCATTCGCATAATAATCAGAGCCAAAATTTTTTGCAGTTGACCCTTCATTTTCATACCAATATATGGAAAAAACATTTCCATTATTTACCGGTGCTGTGCTTGCACCGCCATTCCAAGCTGTATATTCTGTCACATCACCATCTTTATAATATCTTGTATAAATTTGAATAGTAAAATCATTTGTGCGGGCAATAGTATTATCCAACGACTTATCATATAAGTTTGGACAAGCTAAGAGTGCAATTCCGCCAATCAAGAAAAAACATATCAGGATAATATAAATCAATTTAACACTGTTTTTAATCTTCATATTACACCTCCTTAAGCTTTTCTAAATCTATCTCGTCACTCTCTTTACTGTATTATTCCCTAGTCCTTTTATTATTATATGTATTTATATAATAATTTTACCCCCCCCGATTTATTGTCAAACAAAAACAGTCATTTTTAAAAAAATTTTATAAAAATGTGGTTTTTATAAGATTTTTTTGCATTTTTTGATAAAATTTAGCCTATTTTTCTTTAATTATACATCTTTCGAATTTACATTAAGGCTTTTTTACAATCGCACAACTCATTTATTTCACACCAAGCCATGTCGTAAAAACTTACTTAAGTCATACAATATAATTTGCCAATAAGAAAAAATAATCAACTTCCTTAGGTCATATATTAAATAAAATAATATCATACAACTGCAAAGCTGACAAAACGCAATTGCGTAAAATAAGAATTACTTTGAAAACCTATAAAAATATGATTTTATTAAAAAAATCAAAAAAGTTTTAAAAAAGTGTTGACAAAAAAAAATCTTTTTGATATTATTAAAGAGCAATGGGAGTTTAGCTCAGCTGGGAGAGCATCTGCCTTACAAGCAGAGGGTCATAGGTTCGAGCCCTATAACTCCCACCAAAACAGAATACGCACACTTTAACTCGGTGTGCGTATTTTTTATATAACTCCATCGGTATAAACATTGTTAGAACACTGAAGCAAATATTTGGACTGCTATTAAATCGCCTCACCATAAAAAGTCTAAAACGAGTTTTCGGTTTAGACTTTTTTCAAAAATTAGATAAAATACTTTTTTTCATTTTAAAGCATTGAAAACTTATTAGAAAAGCAATAATCAAAAATGCAAAAAACATAGACGATTTAGTCTATGTTTTTATTTATTCCGCTCTTTTATAAATTAAGTGAATAAGTTGTCTTTTTTTCTATCTTGAAGAGAAAGGCTCTTCTTCATAAATAATAGATGCCTCATTTATTGCCTTTTCACTTGGAAATCTCAATTCTGGCATGACATTATCTATAGTTTTATTTGCCTGCGTATATTCCATTTGCTCATTATCTAAAATCTTTTCAACTGGCACTCTAAAAAAGTTTTGCTCTTCATTTTCAAACTCACTGCCTTCAATTGTGTATGAAAGCACCTTTTCAAAACCCAAACTGCTGTATAATTTCATTGCCTTTTCATTACTTGTAAACGCTTCAAGTGAAACAGTGCTATGCCCAATTGAATGGTGAAGGGCATATTCAATAATAGCCTTTCCTATCCCCTGCATTCTATGTCCTTTTTCTACCGCCAATATTGCTATATACAAACTGTTTGGAACATAAGCATCAGTAAGCTGAGCAAACCCGACAACTTTGTCATCCTTAATTGCGCAAATAATATAAATGTTTTTTCGATAATCTCTTGCCAATTTGTTGATATCTTTGATTATACACCTATCATTAAATATTCCACCATGAGCCTTGTCATTCTGATGATAAATTTCTTCAATATCACCCGAATAAACACTTTCTCCACGCACCACTTCAAACTTTAAATCTTTCATATTACACCTGTTTATTTTGTAATTATTCTATCATATTTTCAGTTAAATGTCAATAATGAGTATTTCTTTTTATTTATGCATAATTTAAGATAATTGCGCGAAATTTAGCAAAAAACGCAGAAAAAACACTAAAAAACCATGAATTTGTCATATTTAAGCAAATCCATGGCCTTATTTATTGATGAAATGTAAAAGATAAATTTGGTTTTAAATTATTATTTTTTATTATAAACCAACAGGAATTTTATTTTCAATTAAAATCAGTGGAACAAATACTTCTTCCGTCAGTGAACAATGATGTCCTTTAAATCTGTGCGATTTTTCATAAATTACAAATTGCTTATAACCTTTGCAGATAGCAATAAAATCACCAAGATATTTAACATTCTCATCCTTGACGCTTCCGCCAAAATAGCCCTGATTTACCAGCTCTTCTGAGGTATAAAGCTCAAAATCTTCGCTATATTTTTCTTTAAACAGCCTTTCAAATTCTTGCTTTTTGCCCTCTTTTACTTTAAACGCAGTTGCTCGCGACTCAAGATATGGAGGAGTTTGCAACAATGAATAAAGTTGCTCATCCTTATACAATTCGACATAACCATCAACATCAATCTGACCATGGTCAGCAGTGATGACAAATATCGTGTCATTGCACTTAGAGCATAACTCTTTCATCTTGTCATTTATATGATTTATCAGTCTAAATGCCTGCTCAGAAGAAACGCCATAGTCGTGCATAGTCGCATCAGGCTCTGGGCAATACATATACACAAATTGCTTGCCATCTTTTTTGCAAACTTTTTCAAGCGCTTCAAAATAGTCATTCAATTCAAGACAATCAATTCGATTTTCTGTGCAACCATCCTTCCAATAAGGAGGCACCACGCGATTTATTTCATAATCGGTCTTGGCAGAAAGATAATAAGGTTTCAACTTAAGCGTTTTATCCACAAAATCAGGGTCTATAGCCTCGCCTGTCTTTGAATCTTTTGAAAGATAGATATCTACATTTCGCCCAAGCTCTTCAAAATACATTGCCCACCCAAATCTTCCGTGTTGCATTGGATAGCTGTTTGTATGAATGGTTGTGGTCGCATTTGTCGTGGTGGCAGGAAATACAGAAGTGAGCGTCTGCTTGACACACCTTCTTAAAATTGCCTCCTCTCTCAAATTGACATTTATTGGGTTTATGCCAAGTCCGTCAAAGATGATAAACACAACATTTTTAAAGCCATGCTCAAGCTCTCTTTTTAAAACAGGCAAAGTTGGATTATGATTTTCACATCCAAGAAACTCCGCCAAAGTCGCTGATACATTTAAGATATTATTATTGAAATCAGGTTTAGTCAAACTAGCCATTTTATCGCCTCCTATCCATTTATTATTATTCTATCTTATTTCCCCTTAAAAATCAAACATATTTAAAGTAATAAAATATTGTGAAAAAATCAATTAAGCAAATTATAAAATTAAATAATCATACAACAAAAAAATATGAATCAAAATAGTATTATAAAATCGTACCGCTATAATAAAATAAAAAATCAGAAAAAAAATTTAATTTCAACAAAAAAAGCAAGTCATAATTTGACCTGCTTTAGCTTTAATTTTCTACTGAGTTATCCTTATTTTCAACTTCATTATTGTCGTTTTCTTCTGCTATTTTCTCATCTTCAGCCTTCAATTCGATATCTGTTTCTTTCAATTCCTCGGTTTCTTTATTATCAACATTTTCATTCAAATCATCCGATTTTTTGACAGAATTATCGTTTTTTGCATGTTTTTTCGCGTTTTTATCGTCTTTTTTCGCTTTTTTATCTAAATTATCTTTATTTTTCTTTTGCGGATGAAACAGACTTAAAAACTTTCCAAGAAGGATTATGACCTTTTCTGAGTGCAGCATTGCATACTTTTTAAAATATGCCTTACCGAAAATTGTAAGCGCCGCAATAACTGCTGAAACAAGTGATGCAATGAATACCATAAGAAAATTGTTTGATACATGAAGTATAACTGCTGCCGTGATTGTCGCACCAGCTGCGCCCGACAAAATTCCACAAATGTCACCAATAACATCGGCTGCAACACTTGCAACTTTTTCTTTGTTTTCAAGAAGTCTGATTGACTCTTTTGCCCCCCTTACCTTTCTTGCAGCCATAGCTCTAAAAGGCTCAAAATTCGCAGCAGTAATTGCAACACCAATCATATCTGCAAAGATTGAAATCAAAATAAACACCAAAATGACAACCACACTGACAGCTATGCCTGCACCTGAAAGTGCAATCTCACTCGCAATACCGAAAGCAAGCGATAAGAAGAAAGATAGTGCCAAAACAATAAGCGGCCATTTCCACCACACTGCAAACTTCGACGGTTTGGGTTTTCGTTCTTTTTTAATTTTCATTTTTTTATTACCTCTTTTAATTTATCCTCTTTTAATGAAAGATATTATATCATATTTTTATTTCTTTTGCAAATAATTTTATTTTTTATCTAAAATCTATAATTTACTTTATATTTTACATATATCTTATATGCCTTATAAATAGCTAAACTTTCTTTATAAAAAGCACGGTGCTCTTCCTGCATAAAATATTATGACAAAATTACTATATGAAATAATAAAGCAGCTATACCCACACTTAATATAAATATAATTGTGCTTACTAAATAAATATGACAGCATTGTCAATATAAATATAACTGCATTTTTTATCAAGATATAATTACATTTTCTGCATAAAAAAAGTATAACAGCAAATGCTGTTATACTTAGAAGGCAGCTGGTTAAGTAAACCTTGCGCCATAGGTTCGGTCGGATTTCCCATTCTCGCACTCAAGCGTCACCGCTTCGAGCAGTTTCCTATTAAGCAAGACATTACACCGAATCGCCACTTAGGTCGCACTATAATCCCTATCCAGCCAGCACTTAGCAACAGTCTAGAAGTTTTCCTTGACAGAAAACAATTTTATTAGCCTATTTTGCAAATGCCATTTCATAAGCAGCAGTTATCAAATTATTGGCCGATAATATGAAAACGCTTTTGCTTAATCCCAAGCCATTCACTCAAGGCAGGCTACGCTGCACACAACTTTTATCGCAATGCAGGTTCTTCCTCAATAGTAGAAGAGTTGACTTCCACCCATTAAGGTCTCCACGAAAATTGGGTCGTGGACTGTATGCCATTACAATTCGCCCAAAATTCTTAACTCCCAGCACCAGCCCCAGTTTGGGCAACCAAAGCCAGCACCAGAAACTTCACAGATATGCCCGTCGACGCTATTACTTCGCCTTCCTAAAAAAGCCTTCTGACTAGAATACTGCACCTTCTATTATTAGATTATATCATAAATGCAATAAAAATGCAACTATTTTTTAATTTCGCTGCTTTTTGTAAAATAATTAAATAAATTAAAAAATTTTGATTTTTGTAGAAAATTTATAAAAAAGTGCAAAAAAAAGTCTTTTTTTATTGTTTTTTTTGCCATTTTTTCAATTTTTGAAGGATATTTTATATTTTCTTACTGTTTTTAAGATTTAAAAAATGTTGTCTAATATTATTTGTTATTATTTTTTTCTATTAAAATCGAACAATTGTTTTTTTCTTATTAAAAAAAGAGCTGATTTTAACAGCTCTATTTTTTTTGTCAGATATCCTTATCAAGATAATTTTTTAATGAGTTTTCAATTACATCTTTTGAATAACCAAATATTTTTTCTCTGTCTTTTTCAAGTTTTCTTTCTTCTTCTAAAAAGGTCGTGGTATTTTTAAATCTTTCCATCATCTGAGAAGCCTTGTCATCATAATTTTTCTTTTCCTCTTCATCAATTTGATTGATTAAAATAGCACGCTCATCATCATTTTCTATCCATAAGCTGTCAAATACTTCTAGGTTTTCTCTCCCTAAATGCACCTTTACAAATTCGCGTACCTTCTTTACTCCCTTCTCGTCCACGCACTTAAAGCTGCATGTAAGGGCATATTTCTCGGTCTGTTTGCTTGGCAACGCTTTCAAATCCACTTGGTCTGACAATATATCTTCTATTGTTATTCGTGGTAGTGATGCAAATTTGATAAGGGCTATCGCGTTTGACTCGCCTATCTTATCTGCCAGCATCTTTATTCGAAGCTCTCCTTTATTTGCATAGATGATATTTGAAACCTGTTCCCAGCCGCGTGGGTCGATTGCAAATTTCGGTGGGTTTTCTGTGTCATACTTTGTATAGAACACTGACTTATCATTTGCTGCTACAAAGGCTGCTACTAGTGGGTGTATCTTAGTTTTACCGTCTGGTCTTTTCTCGCTTCCCCACTCCAAGAAGTCTTTTATATCTGGTTTAAGCTCGATATGTGCTTCAAAGCGGCGGAATAGTGGCTCTGGCATATTGTAGGCAGCCTCGCTCTCTTCTGGGCTATTTCCTGCTGCAACCACCACACAATTGTCTGGCAGTTTGCCTATATTTCCGTCTATCGACCTTGACAATACGAGGTGGAACACAAGTGACTGCTCATTTGGTCTGACATTTGTAAGCTCATCTATGAATAATACATGATTGTGCTCTGGGTCGTTTTCGCAAAGCTCTTTCAAGCGGGTATACCATGTTGGCTCTATCCAAAATGATTGCCTACCTTCTGTGCCTGTCTTTCCTGTTATCTCTTCTGGCAGTATTCCATTTCTTAATTGCAGGCATACGCAGTCTGGGTCAAGCTCTTGCACTCGCCTTGTCTTTCCTACTCCGCTTGGGCCATGCAGCATGAAGCTTATACCTTCATCTATGTAAAACCTCATCTGCTCTTTTACTGATAGTGGCGTGTTGTTGATGCTTACTCCATAAGGATTTGGGCGTGTTTTTGTTTCTTGCTTTTCCTCTTCTTCATCATCTTCATCTGAATAGTTGAGCTCTGCGTTCATGTCTGCCTCTTCCAAAAATCCACAACCTTCTGAGTTATACAATCTTGTAGGGGCATCCGCTATGTTGCCATTGCCAATTTCAAACTCTTTTTCCAAATCATATCCATTAAGATAAACTCGATATATAGAATTTTGCCATTGCACTTCATTGTTGCGATGATAAAAAGGAACGCCTGATAAAATTCCCTTTTTGCTTCTTACTAACATCGTATCATTTTCATCTTTTTCTATTAAAAACTCAATAGGCTCTACCTTAAACCAGTAATGTTCACCTTTATTAAAGTCGATATCACCTTCAAAACTTACCTTGCCTTGACATTTGCTTGCTTTGTCCGCTCTGACCCTTACATATTTGTTGCCTTTGTATTCATACTCAAAGTTGTCTTGCAAAACGCTTTCAAGTCCAGCTATATATCTTCCGCTGTAAACCCTGCCTGTAGCATTCAGCTTACCATCTTGATAAGCATCTTCAATTTCAGCCGAGTTTAATGCATAAGACTGCGGAAAAACAAAATCATCAAAAGAAATGGTCTTATAATTGCCATAATTTGTCACATTGTGATTTTTTGGAAGCTTCTTTTTGTCAAGCAACATGCTTGGAAAAATAGCATTTCTTTTGCAGGTAGATTCACAACCATATTCATTTCCTTCACTGAAACATAAGGCCTCGTCATCATTTATATTTCTGATTGCAGCGTCGCATTCATTGCTGGCATTGATATCTGCACCGCAGGCAATTGCATAATCGGTTGGCTTAAGCGGTATGAAAAGATAAAACCTAAAATCTTTATAAGCATCAAAAAAAACAAGGTCTTTTGTACCACATTCAAGCTCCATCGGAATAATACAATTTTTAAAAAGTTGTGCCATTTAAACCTTCTTTCAATAAAATCTTACCTTCTTATTTTAGCACAATTTCAACAGCTTTTCAATATTAAAAATAAATTTATTTAAAATGATTTAAAAAGAAAAGACTTTCCTAAAACACGGAAAATCTTTTAATTTTTCTGTTTATATTTAAAATTTCAGCTTTTTTCGCGTTTTTTTGGCAAAATTACTAAAATTTTTGTTAATTATCTCTATCAAATATTATTTTATAGATATTTTTTGTCTTTTCGTCAACTTTGACTTTTTCTGAAATTTCAATTCCGCCAACAACAAAAATCTCATTTTCATTTGCAAGCACAGGCAAAAAATCTCTTATCCTTGCTGGTACTTTTTGGTCGATTAAAAAGCTCTTAAGTTTTTTGCTTCCGCCGCCAAACTTGGCAAAGTTATCACCCTCTTTTCTTGTTCTCCACTTGGCACCCTTGGGCAGTTTATCTCCGTCTATGAAAAACATATTTTTGCTTTTTAGCGCGTCCTCCACTTCCCCCTTATCTTTCACCTTCTTTATTAAGATTGTGCCAAAATTTTCAACATTGACTTTTCCACATTTAAAGATTGCTTCAAAGTTTGACTTTTCTTTTTGATTGTTGTGAAAAACAATATAGTCATATTCTTTGACCGCTTTGACATTAAAAGGCAGGCTGAGTTTGCTTCCATTTTCGCCATTTTTGGCAAGGTCGATAATAAGAGAAATATGTTTTCTTTCAATATCTTTATTTACACCAATGCTCTTCAACGCTTTAAAGATTATACGCGAAACCACCGCTTTATGAAAGACAAAATAACTCGTCGGTACTTTAACCAATTTTTCTGCATTCAAAATCGCATCTTCATAAACCTGCGAATTTATATATTCGTCATCTTCGCTCGCCGACCTGCCAAAATTGACAATTGCGTCAACTGCATTTGGCCAGCGAGAACAAATTTCCTTTAAAATGACATTTCGCACAAAGTTTCTGTTGTAAGCAATATCTTCATTGGTGTAATCATTGACATATTCAAGTTTGTTTCGTTTCAAATATGCAAGAATATCCTCTTTAGAGCAGTCAAGCAGCGGTCTGATAAACACTTTTTCACTTGTCGGCTCCATGCCCTTTGCGCCGCTCACGCCCGAGCCCCTGAAAATGTGCATAAGAATGGTCTCTGCCTGATCATTTTTATGATGAGCAAGCGCCACTTTGTTTATAATTCCTTTTTTTACAAGTGACCTGAAAACCTCATATCGAGCCTCCCTTGCCGCCGTCTCCAAGCTTTGCCCTCGCGTTCTAGCAAGTGCTGGCACATCTATTTTGAATTTGCAAAATCTGACCCCAAGCTCTTTTGCCAATTTTTCCACAAACTTGCAGTCTTGCCCGCTGTTTTCTCTTATTTGGTGGTCAACATGAATGGCAACCATCTCAATTTTCAACGCGTCTTTATTCGTCGCCAGATAATGCAAAAGTGCAACAGAGTCGCTGCCGCCACTTACGCCCACGCCGAGCTTATCGCCACTATTTAAAAGCCGATTATTTTGAATAAATTGTCCGCACAAATTCATGCTTACACCTCTTATCAATAAAGATTTTTACAGTTTAGTATAACTTATTTTTCTTCTCGAACCAACATTTATCAACCTTTTTTCACATAAATTGCTGAAAAAAGTGTCAAAATTTGACAAAAAAGTCAGAATTTTTCATAGTTTTCAAAAAAATGGTAAAAAAAAAGAGCCTTGATAAGACCCTTAATCTTCATCTGTTCCAAAAAGATATTTTGCGTTTAAAACGCTGTGGCTGAAAAGCTTTAAACTTTCAAGAACGCGTATGCAATCATACTCTTTCTTTTTAAGTATAAGACTTATTGCCTCATCTATATATTTATTGATTATATCATATTCGGTTTCTCTTGCCATATTTTTACTCCTGTTCACACTTTACTTATTTATGATTATCAACCTGTTTATTGTTTTCTAAACCAAATTAAACAAAAATTTTGTCCACCAAATCAGTCTATGAAGATTTCTGTTTTTCAGACACATTTTTTGCCATAAAAAACTTTAGTGCATATATTTTTATCTTTGCCCAGAAAGATCTAAGCAAAATTGCAGCATAAATTTTTCATTATTTTAAAGCTTTCGCAATCTTTGTTTATTCAAGACCAGCTTCAGCATCATGCTCTTGAGCATACTTTCTTGTATATTCTTTTTGGCGTTGAAGCTCTTTAAGTGCATATTTGATTGAATCTTTATTTGCTGTCAATGTTTTAAAGCGAATAAGATTGTCAATTCCTGGCACATCAATAGACTCTTGAAGCACTTTATCAAGCCCTTTAACCGCTCTGTCAAAATTAACTGCAGTTTCTTCCACCGCCTCAAGCATTTTCTCATAGTCATTATTGTCGATGATTTCTTCAAGTTTTGCCATTCTGCCAGAATGATTTTTTTCAACGGTTGTCTGAAAAGCATCAAAAAGTTTTAAGCAGTTTTGTGTAACTTCATCGTTTTCACCTCTTGTATCCACTTTAAACTCGCTGATTATGCTTTTGTAAAGCCCCTGCATGCCAGCAAGGTCATTTATCATGTTTTGAAGTGTTTTGTCTACCTCTGCAGCGACTTCTTCCAAATTATATTCTTCGCCAAGAAATTTATAAACTTTTTCCATAGCATTCACCTCACTTATAATTTATCATATTTTGTCGATACTTGCGTGATATTTTTGCACAATAAAATATCACATGAGCTTGACAGAACGCTTTTATATTATTATAATATATTTTATGATAAATATTTATAAACGGCTTAACAGCACAATTGATTATATAGAGCAAAACATATTTGAAGAGCCTGACATGAGAAAGATTTGCAGGCTTTTGGAGCTGAGCGGAAATCTTGCGTCCCCTCTTTTTGAGCTGCTCACTGGCTTTACCATAAAGGATTATATAAGAAAAAGACGACTCAGCGAAGCTGCCCTTTTGCTTGTAAAAGACCGCGTAATTGATGTGGCTGTTGCATGTGGATATGAGACGAGAGAGGGCTTTTCAAGAGCTTTTAAGGCATTCCATGGAATTTCACCTTCAAAATGTCCTTCTGGCTTCAATTATTTAAGCAAAATTCATTTTGATGAACAACTTTTATCTCACAGCCCCAGCCATCTTGAAATTGTCAACCTTTCCTCGCGCAAACTTTTCAGCCAATCTTACACCTTCCCAGCAAAAACATTTAATGAAGAGCTTGCATTTTTGCTGTCAAAATTAAAAATAAAAAATGAGGAAATTTTCATTTTATCTCAATTTATAGAAGATAAAACTCATTGCATTATCGCAAGCGAAACCTGTTTTGAAGGCTTTAAAAGCGAAAAAACTCTATGCGGCGGCAAATATATTATCAGCAACTCTCAACAAGACAGCCTTCTTTCTTCCGCGCAACCACAGACTATCCAATGGCGTAAAAATGGAGAGATTAAATATTTATATTTAATAGCTTAGCCTATTTCAATTTTTACTCTTGAAATCACAACCAATTTGTGTTACACTTTTTAAAGAGAGGTTTTTAAATGAAACTTGAAGATATTTTGATTAAACAGACTGTTTCAAATCGAGGAATTATAACCAACGACTATGTCACAATTGACACCCATCAAAGCATTAAAGAATTAGACCCAAGTCATTCATATCGCTATATTACGCCTTCCGATTTCGTTTTTGATAGTGGGTATGCAGAAGCAGCTCAGTTAAGCAACAACAGACTTTGCAAAGTCTGGCTTATGCCAAACCAAGAACCCACTTTCAATTGCAGTAAAGGCGAATTTTCTAACACAACAAACTGCATAGAATACCATGGCGTACGCCCTAAAATAGATATTAAAATCGACGCTGTTCTTGAAGAATTTAGCCCGCTTGGCGTATATATATTGAATAAAATCAAAGGCGAAATTATATTTAATAATTTAGTTTATCCGCAAGAACAATGCTCAAGCTCTTTATGTGAACAACTTAATAGAGCGAAAAAAGATAATCAAATAATTTTTACTGGAAGAAGTTTTCTTATAGATTCAGAATCAAAAGTAAATATTGCTGAAGTTTTATACAACAATGCCAGGTATGTAGAATTTGCAAATAAGTGGTATCATGTAAGTCCAATTGTATGGAAGATTGAAAATTGGAAGGATATGCCTTCTTCTTTAAATCCTATAAAAGACCGATTGTGGAAGGAAGAAAATGCAGCAAAAGTTATGGAGCTGCACTGCGTAAATGGGTTAATATTCCTGCCTTTCAACAACGAATATAACCTTATGCATTCAGCCAATATTTATGAATGGCAAAATTCAAACGTCCGTGCATATTTAAACAGTCTCAACCTTCACAAAGATATTCAAGCTGGCAATGGCGACCCTACAAAACTTTGCACCAAGAATATAAACTTTGAGGGTAATGGATTTTTAGAGCAAATGTTTATTCAAGATAAAGTCTTGATCAGCAAATGGGAAGAAAACAAAGAAAAGAAAATTTTAATAAACAAACAAATGAAAAAGCTTGCAGAAAAAGAATCTTCTCCTTATTCAGTAACCGTTGACAACACCCCTCTCACAGCGACCGAGCAAATGAAATTCTATCTTGAAACAGGCAAAAACTTTATGCTTCATGGCCCAAGCGGCGTGGGCAAATCTAGACGCGTCAAAGAGCTTGACCCAGACTGCGTCTGCCTGCAACTTAGAAATGGAATACTTCCAGAAGAGATTATTGGAAAGACTGGCTCTGAAGGAAAAGAAACTTTTTGGATTGAGCCAACTTGGTATAC
>JAAWCQ010000010.1 GCA_022793335.1 Clostridia bacterium | reverse complement strand
TTTCACTGACATTTTTATAACTGTCTCTTCCACCAAAGTCAATTAAGGCATATTCGCCATGATTTTCCACCAAAATACTGTCACCATGACCGCAGTTTATTATGTGAATATTACAGCCAATGTCGTGAGCTGGCTTCTTGATATTTCTTGCTCTTAATACACGTTCGCGACTTTTTTGCGAAAAAAAGTAGACTTTATTGAAACTTTTATAACAATTATTATTCGCTTTGAAAAAGCTCTTAAAAGGCACATAATAAGTTATGCTCTGCTCGTCAAATTCAAACACCCTATTATCAATTCCGCGAAAGATTGATAATTTATCAGGAGAAACTGCCTTTTTGATGACGCTTATTCTATTTTTTGTCATCTCCATACGCCCCCCTTGTTAAGATAGGCAAGGCGTCTTTCTTCGGCGTCAATTTTATCCTGCAAATTTCTTTTTATAAATTTGTTTGTAAAATAAAACTCCAATTGACTTTGGTTATTTTTAGTCATAACCACGCTGTCACCCTCTCTCGCAGCAGCTGGCAGGTCTTTGAGATAAATTTTGATTTCACTGTTTAGTTGGTCTTCATTATAATTGATTGCGCGATAATATTTGCCAGAATTATCCTCTTCACACTCTTCAAGATAAAACTCTCCCAGCACCGCTTCTTTTTCAAAAGGCAGTTTAACTTGTGTTTTGCTGCTCACCTTTTCCATGGCGCTCTGTTTATCTTGATAATATTTAAGTAATTCTTTGGTCTTATCTTTGACTTCTTGGGCATTTGGATTTGGTGAAAGGATGATTTTTCGGCTGAGAACAGCACTATAATTGCCACTTAAGTCCTTTGAATTTTCTTCATCAAAAATGTAAAATTTTTCTTTTCCGAGACAAATTTCATAATATAAATCACCATAATTCATATTTGGCAAGAATTTTGTCGAATGTTCTATATAATATCTATTTAAATCATCAAGCTTGCAAAAGCTTACCGCATTTTCATGAAATTCTTCTAAAACCACCCTTGAAATAGAAAACTTGCCTTTTGCTTTGTTTTCTTTTCCAAACATTTGCATTGACTTTTCTAAATATGAATTATCAACTTTTATCAAATTGACGCCATCTTCTGAGAGATAGACAAGCTCAAGTGGTTGAAATTCTTCTCCTGTTTTTTTAAGTTTAAGTTTCTGCCCGCCATTGCGTATAAGATAGATGTGATATGTGTCAATATTTTCTATTAAACACAATTGTTCAAGCTTGAAAACACTGTCATTTGATTTTTTATAAAGTTTAAAAAATTTATCTTGATTTTCATCAAAATCCAAACGCAGCAAATCACCTAAGTCAGCACCTTTTTCAAGTTGTGAAATATTTGCAGTTTCAAACAAGCCATCCTCTAAATCCATCACTTTTGCAAAATTTTGGTCGATATAGCATACTTTGTAAAGGTTTTTATTTTCAGACATAAAATCAAAGTCTCCTGTTTATTTAAGTTTATCATATTTATATTCAAAGTCAATGTTTTTGTTTAAAATATTAAATTATATATATTTTAAATTAAAAAAAACAGGACTTTTATTCCTGTTTTAATCTTCTATCATCAAACATTGGATCATTGAAAAATTCACTTAAATTCATTCCAAAAGCCCTTGCAATAAGATAAATAATATCTGCTTTAATTCTTTTTTTTGCACCAATTATGTAATAAATGGTGGTCATTCCTACACCTGATTTTTCTGCCAAATCTTTAACTCTCATCTGCTTACGCTCAAGCAAATCTTTTATTCTTTGGCTGACTGCTTCTAAAAATTTCAAATCTTCCATTTTTCCTCCTAGTATTAAAAAGATTATCCTATGTAGAATATAATCATATTATATCTTAAAAAAATGTGTTTGTCAATAAAAGGTGATATATCACCCTAATATTTTTAAATTTATAGATCAAACTATGACTATGAAAAGTGCTAATAATTCAAAACAACCTTCTTTGGTTGATGTAATAGTTGCGAGGCTAAATAAATACATGGGAGAGCTTGACTTATCAAGATATAAGCTTTCTCAACTTAGTGGTGTGCCTATTGAAACAATCAAATCAATCATGAAAAAACAGACCAAAAACATCAGCTTAAAGACTGTTATTATGCTTGCCAATGGCCTTGGAATGACAGTAAGTGAATTTTTAGATGATGATAATTTTTCATCTGAATTTTTAGGTTGGAATTAAAGTTTTGCAAAAAAAATAAACCCAACTCAACTATTTAAAGTTTTTATAAGTTTTTAAAAAGTTATATATCATCAATAAAACGCCAAATGACATCTTAAAAGCAAAATTAACTTAACTAAAAAAGACCGTTTTATTTTTCGGTCTTTTTTTACTTTTAATATACATCCGCTTGAGGCACTTTTTCCTCGTGTTTATCCTCTATTTCAACAACGATTGCCTCTGTTGTAAGCATAGTTGCCGAGACGCTTGCTGCATTTTGAAGGGCTGAACGAGTCACCTTTGTTGGATCAATAATTCCCCTCTCAAACATATCACAATACTCATTATTATAAGCGTCAAAGCCATAGGCTTTTTCATCAATATGTTCATAAATGCGATTGATTACCACTCCACCATCAACGCCTGAATTTTTGGCAATTTGTCTCAGTGGTTCTTCAATTGCACTTCTTACAATAAGTGCGCCAGTCTTTTCATCACCATTCAGCTCAGCAATAAGTTTGTCAAGCGCCTTTGTGGTCTTAAGAAGAGCCACGCCGCCACCTACAACAACGCCCTCCTCACTTGCACTCTTGGTCGCAGACAGTGCATCTTCTATGCGAAGCTTTTTCTCTTTCATTTCAACTTCTGTTGCAGAGCCAACTTTAATTACGGCAACTCCGCCAGCAAGTTTTGCAAGACGCTCGTTGAGCTTTTCAAGCTCATATTCACTTGTTTGAGTTTTGATTTGCTCTTTAATCATCTTAACTCTTGCCGCTATCTTTTCCGCCTCACCAGCGCCCTCAACAATTGTTGTATCATCCTTTGAAATCTTAGCCATTTTCGCACGGCCAAGCATGTCAATTGTAAGCGTTTTAAAGTCAATTCCAAGTTCTTCAGAAACAACTGTTCCGCCTGTAAGAATGGCTATATCTTCAAGCATAGCCTTTCTCTTTTCGCCAAAACTTGGCGCTTTAACTGCAACGCAATTGAAGGTGCCGCGGAGTTTGTTTAAAATCAAAGTTGTCAAAGCTTCCCCTTCAACATCGTCAGCTATAATCAAAAGTTTGGCTGACATTTTAAGAATTTGCTCTAAAAGTGGCAAAAGCTCTTGAATATTTGAAATTTTTCTGTCTGTGATAAGTATAAATGGATTATCAAGTTCGGCCAGCATTTTTTCTGTGTTTGTGCACATATATGGTGAAAGATATCCTCTGTCAAACTGCATTCCCTCAACAATAGAAAGCTCTGTTTTCATTGTCTGAGACTCTTCAACTGTGATAACGCCATCACTGCCAACCTTTTCCATAGCCTCTGCGATAAGCTCGCCAATTTCTTCATCCCCGGCTGAAATTGCCGCCACCTGTTTGATATCACTTGAATTTTCAACAGGCTTTGAAAGCATTTTAAGCTGTTCTGTAATCACATCAACTGCTTTAAATATGCCCTTTTTAAGTATAACTGGGTTTGCACCAGCCACAAAGTTTTTCATTCCTTCACGAATGATAGCCTGAGCAAGCACGCAGGCAGTTGTAGTGCCGTCACCAGCAACATCATTTGTCTTTACACTTACCTCTTTAATAAGCTCAGCTCCCATGTTTTCAAAAGGGTTGTCAAGCTCTATTTCCTTGGCAATAGTCACTCCGTCATTTGTAATCAATGGGCTTGTAAACTTTTTGCCAAGCACAACATTTCGCCCTTTTGGCCCAAGTGTAATTTTTACAGTATTTGCAAGTGTATTAACACCATTTTCAAGGGCTTTTCTTGCTGATAAACCCTCTAAAATCTTCTTTGACATTATTTCCTCCTACTTTTTTATTCGATAATCGCCAATATATCAGGCTGGCGAATGACAACATATTTGACTTCGTCAACAGTGATTTCTGTGCCAGTAAATTTTCCGTAAAGCACCTTATCTCCCACTTTAACCTGCATGCCAATCTGTTTGCCATCAACATTTTCACCGCTGCCAACAGCAACCACGGTTGCAAGTTGAGATTTCTCTTGTGCTGCCATTGGAAGAAGTATTCCCCCTTTTGTTTCGCTTTCGTTTTCGATTGGCAGAAGCACAACTCTGTCAAACAAAGGTTTAATTTTCATAATTCCTCCTTAAATTCACCTTTAACTTTTTTTTGCAATAATATTATACAACCTTTTTCAGAATAAGCAAAATATTTTCAAGCTTATTTGGCTCATAGATTGCATCTTTTTGTCATACAATATCCTATCAGAAAGATTTTTTTAATTTGAATTTTTTCAAAGCAGTGAAAGACAAAAATTCCCTTTAAAAATCTTGCATGATAATTATTGACAAAACAAAACTACACTAAAACAATATTACATATTAAAAGGAAAAATCAAGTGTCACTGACAAAAATTTTTATAAAAAACAAAAAAACTTTGATTTCGGTCATTCTTGCCATTGTATTTGTGGCATGTTTGATTGTTGCAAACTTTATTTCTCTCTATATCATTCAAGTTGACACCAAAACTGAAGAGGTGGAAAATGCTGGCTTTGAAGTTTATATGCTGTCTCTTTCAAAATCGAAACTTGAAAATGAAGCCAAATCAATTGCTCCCGACTTTCAAGAAATTGGCGCTGGCGGGTTTATCTGGAAAAATGATGACTATTTTCATGTGATTGCAAGTTGTTATATAAACAAAAATGATGCAGAGCTTGTCAAAAACAGCATAAAACTCAATCAAAATCTTGAAAGTGAAATCTTTACTGTAAAATTTTCAAACTGCCTACTTAAAGGCTCTTTTGACCAAGAGGAAAAAAAGGTGCTTACTCGTTCACTTGCTGCCGCTCAGATTTTCTACACTTCCATATATGACATTGCAGTAAGTCTTGACACTGGTGTGATAAATGAAATCTCTGCTAAGCTGTCAGTAAATGGTACTTGCAACAATATCTCAACCATTTATGCCAATTTCGACACCATATACCCAAGTCCTATCATAAGCCCATTGAAAGAGGTCAATGCTTATTTAAAATCTATAATTAAACTCAGTCAAGCTCTCGCAACAGACGAGCGTACAAATAAAACTCAAACTTATTCTTCTCATCTTAAATATCGATATTTAGAAGCATTGTCAAATTATTCAAATTTCTTAAATAAGATTAAAAAATAACTTAAATTTGCAAACAAAAAATAATTATTAAATTATTATATATAAATCAATATTTTATTTAAATAATAATGTAATTAAATAAAAATGTAACATTATATCGAAATAAAAAAACAATATTATAATTTAAGATAAAAAATCAATAAAGTTGATATTTAAATATTCAAATCATAAAAAAGCCTTGCTTAAAGTGCAAGGTTTTTTGTTTTATATAATTTAAGCAAGGTCTTGAGCCTCGTTTCCCTCTTTTTCAACAATTTCAATTCTTTGACAAGAAACTTCATAAGCCACACGCTCTTCTATTTGACCGCCAGCAAGCTCTTTCTTGTATGGGCGTGATTGTATTCTGCCAGTGAGGCACACCTTTGTGCCAATCTTTTGGTTTTGAATAAATTTCGCATTTCTTCCCCAAAGAATGCAAGGGATATAATCTGATTTATTGAATGAAGTGCGGTTTACAGCCAAGAGCACATCACAAATTTGGCGATTGAATGGTGTAGTTCTAAAAACTGGTTCTTTGCAAATGAAACCAACAAGTGTAAGCTCATTGATGTCTTCAGCACTCTCCTCCACTTCAAGCACTTCTTTGACGAAAAAAGATAAAATTAAACGGCTTTTTCCATCAATCATCTTGTTGTAAGAGCGAAGTTCTCCCAAAAAGCAAACCTTATCCCCACCTTCAAGAGACAGATTGTAAGCTTTTACAAGTTTTTCAGAAATAGTAAATGGCAAAATGTCATTTGCTTCAGACAATCTTTCCACTACAATTTTTCCCTCATAAAAGTTTTCATCCTCGACCTTATATTCTATAACAGCCTTTTCCAGCAAACTGCCCTTGATTTTTCCTTTATTGTTTGGTTGTGCGATTGCTGTCGTAACATTATTGTTCATTTTCTTGTAGTTCTCCTTTTATTTATTCACAAAGTGAATTTATCACTTTTTGTGTTGTACACCATTTGCATCTATTGAGAAGCCTTCTTTATAAATCAAATCTCCCACCGAAGTCACTTTATATCCATTTTTTGTCAGATAGTCTAAGGTCAACCTCACAGAGTCAACCACATGATCGGCATTGTTGTGCATTAAGATTATAGAGCCGTTTTCCGCCTTTTTCATAACCCTGTTTGTCACTTCCGCGGCAGACAAACCTTTCCAATCAAGAGAGTCGACATCCCATTGAATTGCAATAAGCCCAAGCTCAGAGCAAGTGGAAAGAAGAGTATTGTTGTAAGAGCCGTATGGCGGGCGGAACACTTCGATTTTCTTGTTTGTAATGGCGGTAATTTTTGCCATAGAAGTCTCAAGTTCGCTCTTAATCGTTTCTTTGTTTAATTTAGCCATATCAGGATGAGTATTTGAGTGCGTGCCTATTTCAAGCCCTGCCTCATCGATTGCCTTGACCATTTCTGGATATTTATCAACCCAAAATCCGACAAGGAAGAAAGTTGCAGTTGCATTATATTCTTTAAGCACCTCAATTATCTCTTCAGTCTTGTCAGCACCCCAAGCTGCATCAAAGGATATTGCAACCTGTTTTTCTTGAGTATCAACTCGGTAAACAGGCACAAGTCTCGACGAATTGCCAAACCACACAAGTGCGGCAGCATTGCCCTCAATGGAAAGCGCCAAAAGCACAACAACGGTAACCATAGCTAAAATAATTTTGATTGTTTTTGATTTGATAACACAAAATGGCATTACCAACCTCGCTTTTAATGATAATTTAAATTTTCAAAAAATCAAATAAGAAATTTGTATTTTTATGACGAATTTTGTTGAAAAAAGCAAAAATTCCTCACATGCAATATTTATATTTGCATTTGTAATAAAAAAGAACAAACTTAATGATTTTTTTTCGCGAGAATGGCGATAAAAGCACATAAAAATTATTTTCACAAGCTTATTTTCTCAATTGTAAATTTGATAAATTCAAGTTTTCAATTGTTTAAATTATAAGAAAAATTCAAAAAAATGTCAATTGATTTGTCCTTTTAAAAAAGCCCTTTTAAACAAAGGACTTTTTTCTTTTCTATATAATTAAATAAGCTTATTGATTGATAAGAAATTTTTCTTTATTATTTCATTTCCGCTTGCAGTGCGTTCGCTGTTTGGCAACTTTTTAGTTTCAAGTGGAAGTATTTTTAGACCAAAGTCAACAGCAAGAGTTACATCGCCGTTTGCAGATGTTGCATATGCGACTGTCTTTGCGTTTTTGGCAAAGTTTACATATTTAAGCCCCTTGCGATATCTTGCTGAAACTGGGAATTGTGAAACTTGCATCTTCTTGATATATCCGTTTTCAGTGACAACCACAACATGTGTAAAATCGATTTGAGAGGCGAAAATTACAAAGTCGTCATCGTCAAGGTTGATACCTCTCACTCCGCCAGAAATTCGGCCTTGTGTTGGAATATCAGTCTTCTCAAAATTGAGTGACATTCCATTTCTTGTAAGCATCAAAATTGAGCTGTCTTTCTTATCCATTTCAACCGAGATAACTTCGTCTTCCTCGCCAAGTTTGCAAACTTGATAGAAAGGTTTTGAAACGATAAGCTCTTTTGCTTCACTCTTCTTGACCATGCCCTTCTTAGTCATGATAAGCACACTGCCCTCTTCGCTTGCCTTCATGATTGCAATTGGCTGCTCATTGAGGGAAATATTATTGTCAATAGAAAGCAAGCTGCAACCTTTGTCTCTCCATTTGCATTCTTTAATCTCTCCAGCCATGCGTTTAATTACATTCCCTTGACTTGTAAAGATGAGAATAATGTCGTTTGCAGCAAAATTTGTCACCTGCTTTGGAAGGTCACTGATTACCGTATTTTCACCAATTGTCTTTTGAGACATTGCGTAATTTTTGTTTGTAACTTTCTTAAGCGTGCCCTCTGCCGAAATTGCAAAGACGAAGTTTCTGGTATCAACCTCTTCTTCATCCTTTATCTTTTCAAGTTTGATTGCACTATTTGACAAAATTTGGGTTTTTCTGTGAGAATTGAAACTTCTTTTGATATCCAAAAGTTCTTTCTTGACAATTTCATATTGAAGCTTTTTAGAAGCAAGAATAGCCTCAAACTCTTTAATTTTTGCTTTAAGTTCTTTAAGTTCTTCCTCAAGCTTGTTCACTTCCAAATGCACAAGTCTTGCAAGACGCATATCAAGAATGGCTTGCGCCTGCTTCTCAGACAAATTAAACTTATCACGCAGACGCTGTTTAGCCTCTGAAGTGGTCGCCGATTTTTTGATAATCTTAATTACGTCATCAATGTTTTTAATAGCGACCAACAGTCCTTCGACAATGTGAGCTCTCTCTTTTGCAACATTAAGCTCATATTTTGTTCTTCTTACAATAATCTCTCTTTGATATTGAGCATAATAGGAAATTATTTCAAGCAAGCTCATAAGTTTTGGCTTGCCGTCAGCAATTGCGACCATGTTTATGCCATAAGAGACTTGAAGATTTGTTGATTTGAAAAGGTATTCCAAAATTTTCTGTGGGTCAGCGTCTTTTTTAAGCCTTATCACACCACGCATTCCATTTCTGTCTGACTCATCACGAATTTCCGTAATAGCGGCAAGTTTGTCCTTATTATTTTCCTTAAGCTCGGCAATCTTCTGAAGAAGTTGTGCCTTGTTTACCTGATAAGGTATTTCAGTGATAATAAGCGAGCTTTTATCACCATTCTTTTCAATGCCCACCTTGGCACGAATGATTATCTTTCCCTTTCCAGTCTTGTATGCCTGTTCAAGCCCACCGTCTGGGGAAATGATAATTCCACCAGATGGAAAATCTGGGGCTTTGATGATTTTCATCATCTCTTCAATTTTAATGTTTGGATTATTTATATAAGCAACTACGCCGTCAATCGTCTCGCCTACATTGTGAGGCGGAATATTTGTCGCAACACCCACCGCAATTCCATACGCACCATTGATAAGAAGGTTTGGAAATCTGCCCGGAAGCATGTCAGGCTCTTTCAAAGAGTCATCAAAGTTGAGGCTCCATCTTACAGTATCTTTCTCAAGGTCACGCATAAGCTCCATTGCAAGCGGTGTCATTTTTGCTTCTGTATAACGCATAGCCGCTGGACTGTCACCGTCAACCGAGCCAAAGTTTCCATGGCCGTCAACAAGCGGAGCTCTCAAAACCCACTCCTGCGCCATACGACACATTGCATCATAAACTGAAGTATCTCCATGTGGATGATATTTACCAAGACAGTCACCTACAATTCTGGCAGACTTTCTGTAAGGCTTGTCTGGTGTAACCCCAAGCTCCATCATAGCATAAAGAATACGGCGCTGAACAGGCTTTAAGCCGTCCTCAACACGAGGAAGGGCTCTGTCCATAACGACATGTTCGGTGTATGGTATCATAGACTCATGGATGACATCACTCATGTTTTTGTAGATTATTCCACCGCCTTCACCATTGCCATAACTTGCAACAGCTTTTTCGCTTTCATCTACATTTTCAGGCTCGTCACCCATATCCATTTTTGCTTGTTCAAAGCTTTCTTCGTTTTCGTTTTTCATAGCAAGGCTCCCTTGTGCCAAAGGCACCAATTTTTGTGTGCTTCAAATGATTTTTATACTTTTAAGCACTTTTTTCTTAGTTTTTTTACTATTATTTCAAATTTTTGTTAAATTAAGTGTTTTTCACACCGCAAATTATAACAATTAAATTTAATTCAAATAATTTTTTTTTAATCTTTCTTAAAAGACATATTTTTTTAATAAAACTTTATTAAATTATCAATTTTTAAACCTTTTTTGCAGCAAAGTTATGCTTAAAAAGCGTTTTAACTTGAAAATTATATTGATTTTTTGTAATTTTTGAAAAATTCATCTTCTTTATCAAAGTTTGCATGCTTATTGATATATTTCTTTCTTGCTTCAATGTCATCACCCATCAAAGTTGTCACCATCTTTTCAGCTTCTGCTGCGTCATCAATGGTCACTTGAATGAGACTGCGTCTGGCAGGGTCAAGCGTAGTCTCCCAAAGCTGCTCGGCATTCATTTCACCAAGACCTTTATAGCGTTGCAAACCATAACTGCGGCCTGCCCTTGCAATAGCCTCTGGAAGCTCTAAATCAGAATAAACATATTCGATGTAATCTTTTTTATAAATTTTATAAAGTGGTGGCAGACCAATATAGACATGACCATCATTGATGAGTGACCTCATATAACGATAGAAGAATGTCAAAAGTATTGCTCTTATATGAGCACCGTCTTGGTCGGCATCGCTTAGGATGATAACTTTGTTATAACGCAGAGAAGACAAATCCATATCGTCGCCAATACCAGCATTTAACGCTGAAATAATCGTTCTTATTTCCTCGTTTGCAAGCACCTGGTCAATTCTCTTCTTTTCAGCATTGAGTGGCTTTCCACGAAGAGGCAAGATAGCCTGAAAGCGTCTATCTCTGCCCTGCTTGGCTGTACCACCCGCAGAATCTCCTTCGACGATAAACAATTCGCATTGTTCACTCTTCTTTGAGGAAGCTGCGGCAAGTTTGCCGACAAGGTTGAAATTTTCAGCATTGTTTTTTGCTCTGGCAAGCTCTTTGGCTTTCTTGGCACTTTCTCTAACCTTAGCAGCACCTTTAGCCTTGCCAATGATAATCTCACCGACAGATATGTTCTTTTTCTCGGTGAAAATTCTTGTAAGCTCTCTTGTTGTCAAACTTTCCACCAAAGTTTTAGCTTCTGGATTGCCAAGCTTTGTCTTAGTCTGGCCTTCAAATTGAACATTTGTCATTTTGATGCTAAGCACCACCGTCAAACCTTCTCTAAAATCTTCGCCAAGGAAATTTGACTCTTTTTCTTTGAGGAAATTATTATTTCTTGCAAAGTCGTTCATGACCTTTGTATAGGCAGTTTTAAAACCAGTTTCGTGCGTTCCACCTTCAATTGTTGGAATGTTGTTGACAAATGAGAAAGAGTTTTCTGTATAACTGTCTGTATAAACAAATGCAACTTCAAGGTCGAAATTTTTGTCTTCAGCATGAAAGTATATTGGCTTTGAGAAAAGTTTGCTTTTTCCTTCAACCAAATATTCTGCAAAGTCAGCAATGCCGCCCTCATAATGATAGGTCTCTTCCAAATTGTTGATATTGTCAATGAGCTGAATTTTCAACCCCTTATTTAAGAAGGCAAGCTCTCTTGCGCGAGTGCAGATTGTGTCAAAATTGAATTTTAAATTTCCAAACATATCACTGTCAGGAAGGAAAGTCACCATTGTTCCGCTTTTCTTGGTCTTGCCAACCATTTTAAGAGGCTCAACAGGAATACCACTATGCATTTTTCCCTTATCATCCATATACGAATGGAAACCAATGTAATACTCTTTGCCATCTTTATAAACTGTGACATTACACCACTTAGAAAGAGCATTGGTGACCGAAGCACCCACGCCATGAAGACCGCCCGAAAATTTATAATTTTCATTGTTAAACTTTCCGCCCGCATGCAAAGTAGTATAAACAACTTCAACGCCAGACTTGTGAAGAGTTGGATGCATGTCAACAGGAATACCACGCCCATTATCTTCAACAGTTGCAGAGCCATCAGTGTTTAAGGTGATTTTGATTGTGTCACCATGCCCGTTTGAAATTTCATCAATGGCATTGTCAACAATTTCCCATAAAAGATGGTGCATACCCTTAGAGCCAGTTGTGCCAATGTACATACCAGGACGCAGTCTAACCGCATCAAGCCCTTCAAGAACAACTATATCCTTCGCGTCATAACTCTTATTCTTTTCTTCCATTATCATGTCTCCTATTAAAAGTAAATCACAAAAAATACTAGAAAAGCCTTTTGAAAACTTTTGAAAGTATTTTTTTATTTTAATTTCAATTTTGGTTTAATTTCTCTGAATTTGAGAAAATGTAAACTCTTGTTACAATCAATTATACCATATTTTTTTTATTTAAACAATAAATTTTTTATATTTATAAAGAGTTTTTGTCGATTTTTTTCTTACGCTTAAAACAGCAAAATCTACACGCTTCATTACTTTTTTGAAATATGGCATATTTATACATAATATTGTATAATTATTCATAGAAAATTATAAAAATAAATTTACTTCAAAATACATATAATACTGATAGAGGTATTTAATATGAACGATATATTGGCATCAAACAGAAAGAAAAGAATTGTGCTTACAGGAGGAGGAACAGCTGGCCATGTCTATCCTGCACTTGCCGTCAAAGAGAAACTTGAAAAAGATTATGACATTCATTACATAGGCGGAAGCGGAATGGAAAAAGACATTGTAAAAAAGGAAAGAGAGATAACCTATCATGAGATTGATGCTGTCAAACTTGCAAGAAAACTGACGCTGAAAAACCTTGCAATTCCCTTTAAACTTTTCTCTTCAATTCGCACTGCTAAAAAGATTTTAAAGACTGTAAAACCAAATGTGATATTTTCTAAAGGTGGCTTTGTTGCTCTGCCTGTCGTGATAGCTGGCAAAAAACTGGGCATTCCAATTGTCAGCCATGAAAGCGATTTATCAATGGGGCTTGCAAATAAAATCATCTTTCACTACTGTGACTATATGTGCACCTCTTTTGAAGAGACTGCAAAAAATAATGACAAATTTATTTTTACAGGTCAGCCAATAAGAAATAAGGTGCTGAGTGGCAACAAATATAACCTGACATTTCTGCCAAAACTTGATAAGTCAAAACCAAATCTTTTGGTAGTTGGCGGCTCAAGCGGAGCAAAGTTTTTGAATGAAAAAGTTGAAGAAAACCTTGACGAGCTTGTAAAAAGATTTAATGTTATTCACATCACAGGAAAAGGAAAAAGCGATGAAAAAACACAGAGAATAAATGGTTATGTTCAAGTGGACTATGCCGAAAATATGGGTGACTTTCTTGCCCTTGCCGACATTGTTTTATCAAGAGCTGGCTCTGGCGCAATCAATGAGTTTTTGTCACTTGCAAAACCAATGTTTCTTATCCCCCTTTCAAAGAGCTGTTCAAGAGGCGACCAAATAGAAAATGCAAAATTATTTAACAAACTGGGCTATTGCCAAATGCTTGAAGAGGAAGACTATAATAAGCAAATATTTTTGGAAAAACTTGATAATTTAATGAAAAACGACAAAATATTCAAGGAAAACATGAAAAAAGCAGCACAAAACAACGCATGTGACCGAATAATAACAATAATTAAAAAAATAGAGAAATAATCATCTCTATTTTTTACCAAATTGATTTACATAATAAATAATCAAGTGAGCAATTAAAATAATCAACAATTTTTAAAGCAATTTTTATTTGAGGCTTTTGTCCACTTTGCCAATGAAATAAGCCCGACTTATTTATATTTATTTCATCCGATAATTTTCTATTAGACATTTTATGAATATCTAATAATTCTTTATATTTAGATAAAAATGTCTCTAAATCAAAAACTCTTGTTTCTATTATATAATCTTTTCTTTTCTCCCTTCCAAATAAAAAGTCCAAACTGCAATGAAAACAATTCGCTAGTAATATTGAGTTATCAACACTAGGCAGATTTATATTCTTAGCAAAATTACTTATCCTTGAAGTTGGTATCCCTGTCTTCCTAGAAATCTCAGAATTTGTCAGTTTCTGTTCTTTCATAATATCAACAAAATGCTCTCCAAATGTCACTTTACACCTCATGATTTAATAATTCATCTATGCTGCAATTTAAATATTGAGAAATTTTTTCTAAAATCTCTAAACTAGGCAATGTACCATTTTTCCATCTTGAAAAATTAGTCCTTGAAATTCCAATGTCAAAACAAATTTTATATTGCGAAATTTGATAAAAATTCATAAGTCTATTCAAATTTTGGTAAAAACCTATATTCATTAAATCGTATTTCTTAAAATTTACTTCATTAGATTTATCCAACAAATAATCTATTGAAACTTCTAAAAAGTTACAGATTTTTAATGCCGTCCTTAAACTAGGCATAGAATTTGAATAAATATAAAATGTATTTTTACCCAATACTCTACTATCTTCTAAATCTATTAAAGATTTATTCTTTTCTATCAATACTTCTTTAATCATTTCGACAAAATTAGACATATAACTCCTCAATTCGTTTATAATATTAAAATAATTGACTGCTAATTCGTTGATTTTAGATATATAGGTGCTGTATAATGCCTATATGCTACGAATTAGCATTCAAAAGGAGGTAAATTATGGTAAGTAATCTATTAGTACTTAACACTCTATATTCAATTTTTAAGTTGGAACTTGCAAACAACATAAGATTGGAACGTGACTACATTGAAATTGAGCTTGCAAATGGAAAATTCATAAGACTTTCAGCAAAATTTCTTAATGATTAAAAAATAAAGGAGAAAAAAAATGGACAGTGAAATTTATGTTTTAAATCACGATTTTAAATTTAAAGATAAGGAGATAAACAAACTTTTATTAAGAGATGAAAAAGATTTTAAGGTTTATATAAACTCAGTCATCAGAGAAAGTTTTGATGCACAAATCGTTGATAAACTAACATTAAAATTCAAACACAGCAATATTAAAACCAGATTGTTTTACTTAACTTTTTAAAGCAAACTACATACAAAAAAAAGACATTTATTTTCTCGATAAATGTCTTTTTGTTTTTAAAATCTATTTCTATTTTTTATATTGTTTAAATTTGGATAGCCAAAGCCTTCTAAATTGCGATTGAAGGTAATCGGTTTGCAGGAAGAGAGCAATATTCTCTTTATTTCCATTGGGGTTATTTTTGGATTTTGTTCTATCAAAAGAGCGCATAGTCCTGCAATCATTGGCGTCGCAACAGAGGTGCCGCTGAGTTTGCAATAGCTGTTTTTAAGTCCGCATGAAAGGATATCAACTGATGGTGCAACAAGGTCTGGTTTAAAGCGTTGGAAGGCTGGCCCACGAGAAGAAAACTCGGCAATCTCGAAAAAGTTTTCATTAACCTCCTCTTCTTCCAAACGATTGTCGTTGAAGCCACCCACTGTGATAATCTGATTTGAAACGCCAGGGCTTTTGATAGTCTGAAATTCAGGGCCGCTGTTTCCTGCTGCTGCGACAACAATCACACCAGCTCTCCAAAGAGCTTCTGCGCCAAGCATGATTGGGTCGTTAAAACCAAGCGGCTCACTTCCAAAGCTCATGCAGACCACCTTGATATCATATTGATGATGGTTGTTGTAGACCCACTCCATAGCGTCCAAAATTTTATCAGCAGACGCCTCACCATGTTTGTTGAGAGCTTTGAGAGAAACTATATTTGCCTTTGGTGCTATACCAGAATTTCTGCCGCATGAAAGGGCTCCATTGCCAGAGCATACTCCTGCAACAAAGGTGCCATGTCCATTGTCATCATAACAGTTTTCTCTTTCATTTACAAAGTCTTTAAATTCAATAATTCTGTTTCCACCCAGACAAAAATCGCAATGTTTTTCTATGCCAGTATCGATAAAAGCAATGGTCACTCCACTGCCGCTGAGGTTTTGTTCTTCCACTCCCATTATCTTTTTCGCAACATGCATAAGTGTTGAAGCTTTGCTCACTGACGAAACAAATTTGACTTGCGACATATTTGAAAGCTGTTCAAGTTGATGACGGTCAGCCAAAACACGAAAAGAATTTATGAATAAATATTCATTTAAAATCTTAATATTTTTATGTATCATGCTGTTTTTTGTCCGCTGATAGTCATAAGAACGGACAATACATTCCCACTTTTTTCCTTCTTCCAAACTTAAAGCAAGTGACAAAAGTGCTTTATCTATCTTGTTGAAATTCATCTTAAGCTTTCTAAAATCCTTTTTATATTGTTATATTCATTTTCACTGAGACTGCCTCTCATGCTTTCCACCATATTTGATAGTGCATAAAAGTCAAAGGTGCCAGAAGCCTTTTGGCGAGCGACTTCTTGAAACAGGCTTGACTGAAGTTGAGACTGATCCATATTTTTGTAAGTCTCATATTTTTCGCGAAGCTGCTGCTCCTGAGTTTGATTGTTTCTCTGCCCTTCAGCTGCGGGCTGAAACTGCGATAATCTTCCCATTATTTTTCTCCTTCAATTCAATATATGAAATGATAAAAGAAAAATACACAGCTTTTTTTGTAAACATTATCAATTTAAAAGAATATAAATTTATATGAATACATCTATATTTGAAATGTTAAAACTCTTCAGTGGCATGGGGCAAAACCCGTTTGCGCAGCTTTTTTCTCAGCCACAACAAAATTTCTCAAATGCCAACAATTACAATCAAAGCACAAATGGGTATGGCTATCAAAATGGCAACTACAGCCAAAATAACGGCTATTACAATCAAGCTTCACAAAATTCCAACAGTAGTCAATATGGCCAAAATGCACAAAATAGTGCCTTCAATCAAAATGGGAATTATTCGTATTATCCAAATGAAGCCTTTCAGCAAGCCTCACAGCAAAATTCATACAATCAAAACCAGAATAATCAAAGTTTTCAAAATAATCAAAATGCTCAGAATTATCAAAGCAATCAAAATTTTCAAAACAGTCAAAACTTTCAAAATAATCAGGCATTTGGTTTCAATCAAAACCCCAGCCCTTTTGGATTTCAAGACAACAATATCATGCCCTTCTTAATGTCAATGTTTTCTAAGGGCGGAAATCCGCTTGCCGAAATATTTTCGCAAGCAAAAAGCAATTCATCGCAGGAGCCAGCCCAAAATCAGACTGAAATGCAAGAAGCCTGCCCCGATGATGAAATACTTTTATAAAACAAAAAAGTTGTGCCTTTATTACACAACTTTTTCTTTTTTTTATTGATATTCAATTTCAAGCCTTTTTAATCGTCTAAGCTTTTGACAATCGAACCATATTTAAAATAGAGTTTTCTCTTGCAAAGCATGTCCGCAATATTTTCTTTTGTGGTCGCAACAATAAGTGTTGTCTTTTTGCTTGTAAGCTCTTTAATAAGTCTCATAACAACTTCAAAAGTGGTTTCGCTAAGCTTATCAAAGATATTGTCAACCATCAGTAAATCAAGCTCGCGGAAAGACAATCTGATAAGTGAAAGCACATATTTTTCTTCAAGTGACAAATCTTTCATCTTTGTATCTTTAATTTTCTCAAGTGAATATGTGATGATTGCATTGTTTATCTTGCTTTCAATTTCGTTATCACTATAACCCCAGCCTTTCAAAATATATTTAAAATTTTCATAAACCGTCTTTTTTTCAATAAAAACTGGTGAAGCTGGCACATAGCCTGCGCTTAAATCGGTTTTATAGTCAAGTTTTTCAAGTGGGATATCTTTGATAAAAACTTCGCCTTTTGTCAGTTTTTCAAGTTTTGAAAAAATGCGAAGAAGACTGGTTTTTCCACTTTCATCCTCTCCAACAAAAGCAACTCTTTCATTATCAGCAATTTCCATATTGATATTGTAAAGTGCATAAAATTCTCTGGTATATCTCAAATATAAATTCTTTACTCTCAGCATTTAAGTCACATTCTCCACAATCATTTTACAATATTTAACAAAAAAATAAAAGCAAAAATATGCCATTATTTGATTTTTAATGTAAAATTATCAGAAACAGCCTGACTTCCCACAAGAATTTCACCGTTTTCTTGACTGTTTTGTTCAATCTCGCCTACAACTACTCGGAAGGTCACCCTTATATCGCCATTATAATTAAAGAGATAGGTTTTATTCAAGGCGTCCTCATACTTTTCAAACTTGTCACCTTTTTCATTATTTTCATCAGCTTCGTTGAAAATATGAGTAAGCGAATACCACTCGTCATAATCCTCAATTTCATATTCAAACTTTTCTTCATTCTCTTTGCCAATCTTGATTGTGCCCATTTTGCTGAATTTAATTTGAACATCAGTGCCCTTGCCTTCCAGACGCTTATCTTCGGCATAGCACACCTTTACACCAAAGTTTTTGCTTCCTGCAGCAGTAATTTCACTTATATAAGCTGTGCGAATTTGAGTGGCTTTTTCGCAGCCCAGCATAGTGCCACATACAATAAGCCCAATAAGTAAAACGCAAATCAAACCTTTTTTCATAAATTCTCCTGAAATTTAAATTATCAAATTTATTATGGACAAATATAAGTTGTTTTAAACAAAAAAAAAGGAGTATAAACCTCATGCTTTTCGTTTATACTCTTTTTTAATATTCAGTTTTCACCCTTTTAAAAATATGTCAATTATAGTCAAGCATTGCTTGTTAAAAGGCGTTTTCAATATGGTTTAAATAATCTTCTCCTAAAATTTCAATTACATCAAACCTTACTTGAGAATTTTGCAAATCGTTTTGAAGCAGATAAAGTGAAGCCGTATTTTTTATTTTAAACCGCTTTTGTTCGTTTACCGCTTCGCTTGGTCTGCCAAAAGCAAGCGTCTCGCGTTGCTTGACTTCAACAAATATGATCATTTTTTTAAAAGAAGCAATAATATCAATCTCACCCATTCTATTTTTATAGTTTTCAGCCAAAATTTTATATTTTTTCTTCTTTAAAAATTCACGCGCCTTAGTCTCGCCCTTTAAGCCACCTACCTTATTCAGCTGTTTTCTCATAAACTCAACCTCTTCTTTTTAATCAAGGGTAATCTTTCCAATTCTTCCCTTTCTAAAATCATCAATCACAGCACAAGCAGCCCTGTCTATGTCCAGCTCGCCTCCGCTTATAATAAACGAGCGTGAAGCGGCGATTTCTTCTAACGACCGGCCATCGCCATATCGATTTTGAAGATATTTTGGATATTTCTTTTCAAGCATTGCGATAAGCTCGAGCGCAAGCTCCAAATTGTCAGCGACCACCTCATCTTTAATGCTTCCAATAAAGAAAAGCTTCTTTGCAACATCTTGATTTTCAAGGTTTGGATAAAGAGTGCCTGGGGTATCACAAAGCTCGATATTATCCCCAATCGACACCCACTGAGTTTGTTTTGTCACGCCAGCACGGTTTCCAGTCACTGCCTTTGCCTTTCCGCATAAGCTGTTTACCAGTGTGCTTTTGCCAGAGTTTGGCACGCCAACCACTATTGAACGAATTACCGCCCTAAGCCCCTTGTTTTTCATTTTGTCAATTTTGGCTTTAGTCAGATTGATAAGCTTTTGCCTTATAAGTTTGACTGAGTTTGCATTTGTTCCATTAAGCAAACAATAATCTGAATTTGCACTCTTATATTTTTGCGCAAGCGTTCTAACTCGCCCTTCATCAGCAAGGTCTATTTTGTTGAACACATAAAGCACAGGCTTGTCTTGAGTGAGTTTTGATAAACTTGGATTTATTGAAGAAATAGGCGCGCGACTGTCGAGCACATAAATTACAACATCAATATTTTTAAGTTTCTCTCTTATCTCTGCCATGGTCTTTTTCATGTGACCAGGAAACCAATTTATCTTCATAACTACTCCAAATTTATTAAATTCTTCATATTTTTTAAGTTTTTTTAATATTTTAAAGGTTTTTTCATGTTTTTTAAATGTTTTTTAAGCTTTTTATGCTATTATTAAAAATTTTTAGGTTAAAAAACAAACCTTTCATAATATTTATTTTCTGATTATTTTTATTTTACTTGGTTGAATTTTCTCTGTCAAGTAGGTCTGGCCTTATAGCTATCGTTCTTTTTAAAGCTTCATTTTTTCGCCATAAGGCGATCTCTTGATGATTTCCAGATACAAGCACGCTTGGCACTTCCAGCCCTTCAAAAACCTGTGGTCGAGTATACTGTGGATATTCAAGTCCGCCGCATGAAAAACTCTCTTCATCAAGGCTTTCTCTTGTTATCACACCTTCAATAAAGCGTGAAAGGCAATCGACAATCACCATTGTTGGAAGCTCACCGCCTGTAAGCACATAGTCACCTATTGAGATTTCCTCTGGCTTTAACAGGTCAATTACTCTTTGGTCGATTCCCTCATAATGCCCACAGATAAAAATGAGGTGTTCTTGTTTTGAAAGCTCTTTTGCCTTCTCAGCAGTAAGCACTTTTCCGCTTGGGCTTGGAAAAACAATGTGAGAATTTTCTTTTTGCACGCTTTTTACAGCATCAAAAATAGGCTGAATAGTCATCAGCATACCTGCGCCACCACCAAAAGGATAGTCATCACACTTTTTGTGTTTATCCTTTGAAAACTGTCGGATATCAATGAGATTGATTTCAAGATTTCCGCTTTCTTGAGCCCTTTTTAAAATGCTTGAATTAAGATAACTGAAACTTTCTGGAAAAAGTGTGAGAATGTCGATAATCATATCATAACCTCTAAAAGTTTTTCACTGTTTACAATAAGTTTGCCATTTTCAGCCATAAATACTTCATCAATGTATGGCACTTCCACCTGCCTGCCCTCTTTTTCAAGCACGACAATATCGCTCGCACCATAATTTAAAATGTCAATAATCTGCCCTACAAGATTACCTTTTTCATCATAAAGCACCATGCCAATAAGGTCATCCACCAAAAAGTCATCTTCATCTTTAACCTCTTCAAGCAGGCTTTTTTCAACTAAAATGCTTTGATTACGATAATTTTCTGCATCATTTCTGTCAACAATTTCTGCAAATTTTATATACAAAAAGCCTTGCCTGAAAGAGATATGCTGCAAATGCATAACCTTATTTCCGACAAGACATTCTGTCAAAACATCAAAAATTTTAACCACATTTGTAAAAGGCTGGGCTTTCACCTCGCCCTTTATCCCTTGTGGTTTGACAATTTTCGCGATTTCAATCACTCATTATCTCCAAATTTAACATAAACTTTTTTGTTTTCTCTTGAAGATACGGACTTTAATATTGCCCTGATGCTTGAAGCAATTTTGCCTTTTCGTCCGATAACTCGTCCCATATCGTCTTCTGCAACAGAAACATAAAGCACAAGCTCGTCATTTTCTTCAGCTTCACGCACTTGAACACTGTCTTTATCTTTCACGAGGCATTTAACGATATATTCAACTAATTCTTTCATAAATCTCCTTTATTTTTCAATAACGCCACTTTTTACAAGAAGTTGCTTTGCTGTATCTGTAGGTGTAGCGCCATTTGAGAGCCATTTTTTAGCTTTGTCGCTGTCGATTTTGATTTCAGCTGGGTTTGTAAGAGGATTGTAAGTTCCGATAATATCGATAAACTTTCCATCTCTTGGAGCCCTTGAGTCAGCAACAATTACTCTATAGAAAGGTGCTTTTTTATCTCCCATTCTTGTAAGTCTGATTTTAACTGCCATTTTTTCCTCCTTAAAATATTTATATAAAATTACTAAATTTAATTAAAATTTGCTTAATTTATTGAAATTTTATTGTTTTTTTTCGTGATTTTCAACATTTTTTATTAAATTAAGCAGAATTTATTAAAACTTGTAATGTTATACCAAAGTTTTTTGCGAATATAAATTCGCATATTTTTTGGGGCTATGCAAAATTTATATCTGCATTTTTCGTCTGCCGACTGCCCCAAGCTTGCCTCTTATTTAAAACATATTTTTAAATTTTCCGCTTTTGAGTTGTTTCATCATTTCTTTCGATTGTTCAAAAGATTTGAGAAGTTGATTTACCTGTTGAATTGAAGTGCCGCTTCCATTTGCAATGCGTTGACGACGACTTGCCTTAATAATCTCTGGGTTTCTTCTCTCTTTTGGGGTCATTGATTGAATAATTGCCTTATTAACAAGCATTTGATTTTCATCAATGTCAAGATTTCTGACTTTGTTTCCAACTCCTGGAATCATGCCCAAAATGTCTTTAATATTCCCCATTTTTTTGATGCTTTCTATTTGCACAAGATAATCATCAAAAGTGAAAGAATTTTCTCTAAATTTCTTTTCAAGAGCCTTGGCTTCCTCTTCAGTCACTGCCTCTTGTGCCTTTTCAATTAAAGAAAGCACATCACCCATTCCAAGTATTCTGCTGGCAATGCGGTCAGGATAGAAAGGCTCTATATCACCAATCTTTTCGCCAACGCCAGTGAATTTAATTGGCTTGCCAGTAATTGCTTTGATTGAAAGTGCCGCACCGCCACGAGTGTCACCATCAAGTTTTGTAAGCACAATTCCAGTCACATCAAGGTCGCGATTAAAGCTTTCAGCAACAGTGACAGCATCTTGACCTGTCATTGAGTCAACAACAAGCAAAATTTCGCTTGGCTTAACCTCTTTCTTTATGTCTTGAAGCTCCTTCATCAGCTCTTCATTTATATGAAGTCTTCCTGCTGTATCAATAATAACTGTGTCAAAGCCCTGTTTTTTAGCGTGTTCGACAGCCTGTTTTGAAGTTTTAACTGGGTTTTGCGTGCCTTTCTCAAAAACTTCAACATTGGCCTGTTTTCCAACAACTTGAAGCTGATTGATTGCCGCAGGTCTGTAAATATCGCAGGCAACAAGCAAGACTTTCTTTCCAGATTTTTTTAGATGTGCACCAAGCTTTGCACACATGGTGGTTTTTCCAGCACCTTGAAGACCACACATCATAATAATTGTAGGTGGCGCTGGTGAAATTGCCAGTTTCTGATTATTTGAGCTCATAAGAGTGGTAAGCTCGTCTTTTACAATCTTAATGACCTGCTGTGCTGGGGTGAGACTTTTTAAAACCTCATCTCCAACCGCCTTTTCTGAAACGGTCTTGACAAAATCTTTCGCAACCATATAGTTGACATCCGCTTCCAATAATGCAATTCTTACCTCTCTCATAGCTTCTTTTATTTCAAGCTCTGTAAGGCGCCCTTTCTTTGTAAGTTTGGAAAAAATATGGTTAAATTTTTCTGATAATGATGAAAAAAGTGCCAAATTTCCCTCCTTTTAACTAGATTTTATATAAAATCAATTTTTTATTTATTTTTCAGTCTTTCAATCTCTTTCTTAAGTTTTTCATTTTCTGCCGCCAGAGCATCAAATTTCTTTCGAAACTCAAGCTTCTCTTCCAGCTCATAAAGTCGTTTTTCTGCCTTTGTGACACTGTCCATTACAGCCTGTCTTGACACACCAAGATTTTGAGCAATCTCAGTAACCGTCAAATCATCATAAAGATAATTTGTAAGTATACTTTGTTGCCCTTCACTTAAAAGCAAGCCATACGCATCAAAAAGCGACATAAGTTTGATATTTTCTTCTACTTTCATAACATTTATTTGTAAAGCATTTTTGCTTTACACAATATAATAGCACATCAATTTGAATATTGCAAGCGTTTTAATTAAAAAATTAAAAAAAAGATTTATTAAAAAAAGTTTGACCTAAATTCAAACTTTAATTTCAATCTGCAAGAATTGAGGCAATAATATAATTGTTTACGCCATAAAACTTTGGATTTAAATATAATCTATCGTCTTCTTCTGGCTTTTGAAAAATCACCCCTCTTTGAAGGAAAGAAGCAAGGTTTTTATTATTTGAAAGGTCAAAGCCAAGAGAGGCAAGATAGTTTTTGCTTATTCCCATTTTGCACCTAAGACCAAGCATAACATGTTCTTCAATCAACTCAGTATTGCCAAGCTTTTCAAATAATGACCGCTTGTGTGCATAAAAGTCACTCAATCCGTCGGCGCAAGAGGAGCGTATATTCCCTAAATAACTGTGCGCCGACAGCCCAAAGCCGACATATTCCTCACCTATCCAATATTTAAGGTTATGTCTGCTTTCAAAACCTCTTAAAGCAAAGTTTGAGACTTCATATCTTTCAAAGCCTCTTTTATCAAGAAAACTCGCCACCTCTTCATAAGCATCCACGCATTCATCATCATCCGGAAGCAGAGCTGGTTGTTTTTCAACCATTCTTTCAAGCGGCGTATTTCTTTCAACTTGCAACATATAAGTTGAAATATGTTTAATTCCAAACTTTAAAAGTTTATCAACTTCGTCTATCAGTTTTTCCTTGTCCATTCCTGCAAGCCCAATCAGCATATCACATGAGACATTATCAAAATATTTTTTTGCCAAAACAATTGCTTTTTTAGCCTCCTCGCTATTATGCAGTCTTCCAACAAACTTAAGTTTATCGTCATCTAAACTCTGCACTCCAAGCGAAATACGATTTACACCAACTTTTTTAAAGCTTTCAAGCTTTTCTTCAGTCAAAGAATTTGGATTGCATTCAACCGTCCATTCATAATCTTTGGCAAACTCGAAATTATCTTTTATGGCCACAGCGAGTTTTTCAAACAAAAGTGAAGAAAGCAGGCTTGGCGTACCGCCACCAAAATAAATGGTATCAATCTTGCGATATTTTTCCTGCGGATATTTTTTATGAAAGTTTTTAATTTCTTCAATTAAGAAATCAATATATCTGTTTTTTTCTTCATCGCTAGCAACAAAAGAGGAAAAGCCGCAATAACAGCATTTCCTTTCGCAAAATGGAATGTGAACATAAACGCCCAGCATCAGTCCTCATCCTCAAGTTTTAAGATTGACATAAAAGCTTCAGATGGGATTTCCACCGACCCAATTTTTCTCATTCTCTTTTTGCCTTCCTTTTGTTTCTCAAGCAGTTTTCGCTTTCTTGTAATATCGCCGCCATAACATTTTGCAAGCACATCCTTTCTCATAGCCGAGATGGTCTCTCTTGCAATAATCTTTCCACCGATTGCTGCCTGAACAGGCACTTCAAAAAGCTGGCGAGGAATTATTTTCTTAAGCTTTTCAGTCAAAGCGCGTCCTCTTGTATAAGCCCTGTCTTTATGAACAATTATTGAAAGAGCGTCACATTTTTCACCATTAAGAAGAACATCCACTCTTACAAGGTCACTTCTTTCATAACCAGCAAGCTCATAATCAAAACTTGCATAACCCTTCGTCCTTGATTTCAAGCTGTCAAAAAAGTCATAGATAATCTCGCCAAGTGGCAAGGTGTAATTGATTTTAACTCTGCCTTCATCAATATAGGAAAGGTCTTTATAGACACCTCTCTTGTCTTGACAAAGCTCCATAATCGCACCCACATATTGAGGTGGTGCAAATATACTTGCCTTGACAATGGGCTCTTCTATATATTCAATCTCTACTGCTGGAGGCAATGACGATGGATTTGAAAGCTCAATCATCTCGCCATCAGTTTTGTAAACATGATAAAACACACTCGGTGCTGTGGTGATTATATCAAGATTAAATTCGCGCTCAAGACGCTCTGTAATAATCTCAAGATGCAAAAGTCCCAAAAAGCCGCATCGGAAGCCATAGCCAAGCGCTTGCGACACTTCTGGTTGATATTCAAGTGAAGCATCATTGAGTTTCAATTTTTCAAGACTGTCTTTAAGTTCGTTATATTTGGCTCCATCCACTGGGAAAATTCCGCAGAATACAACAGGCTGCACCTTTTTATAACCTGGCAATGCCTCTTGTGCTGGGTTTAGCGCATTTGTCACAGTATCACCAACCGCGACATCGCTTATCGTTTTAATCGAACAGGCAAGATAGCCAACATCACCCGACCTTAGCACCTCAACAGACTTCGGATTTGGCACAAAAATTCCCACCTCAGTGACATCATAAATCTTGCCAGTCTGCATCATCTTTATTTTATCACCTACCCGCAGCTCTCCGTCAAAGACACGAATAAGACAAATTGCACCCTTAAAATTGTCATAATAACTGTCAAAAATCAAACACTTAAGTGGCTTTTCATCATCACCCTTAGGGCAAGGAAATTCTTTGACAATCATCTCAAGCACTGACTCAATATTGGTGCCATCTTTGGCAGAAATACATGGTGCGTGCATAGCAGGCACGCCCACAATATCCTCTATTTCTTTTTTCACCTCATCAGGTCTTGCAGATGGCAGGTCTATTTTATTGATGACAGGCAGAATTTCAAGATTGTTGTCAATGGCGAGATAGGCATTGGCAAGCGTCTGAGCCTCCACCCCTTGAGAAGCATCCACAATCAAAATAGCACCCTCACAAGCAGCAAGTGAGCGTGATACCTCATAGGTAAAATCGACATGTCCAGGCGTATCAATAAGGTTAAGCTCATATTCCTCACCCTCAAAGGTATAATTCATTCGAGTTGGCGTAAGCTTAATGGTTATTCCCTTTTCGCGTTCAAGCTCCATGCTGTCAAGAAGCTGCTCTTGCATATCTCTCTTTGCAAGCGTTCCTGTTTTTTCAATAAGCCTGTCGGCAAGTGTTGACTTTCCATGATCAATATGTGCAACTATACAAAAGTTTCTTATTTTCTTTAATCTTTCCATGATTGGAATTATATCAAAATTCTAAAAAAAATCAAACTATTTTCTAGTTTAATGAAAATATTGTATAAATTTATAGATTTTAATCAAAAATCATTTAAAATTTACTTTATTTTCTGATTTAGTTATGTTAAAATATATATGTTAAAATATATTATTATTAAGGCAAAATTAAACTAAAGTTTTTTAATAACAGATAGACAAATTATGCTTTAAATTGAGGTATTATGAATTTATTTAATTCTTGGCTTATTGAACAGCCAATCGCACATAGAGGTTTGCACGACAGCAAAGTCCCTGAAAATTCATTGACTGCTTTTGCCAAGGCAATCGAAGCTGGCTATCCAATTGAGCTTGATGTCCAGCTTATTGCAGACGGAACAATCGTGGTTTTTCATGATGACAGTCTCTCACGACTTACTGACAATGATGGATATGTAAAATTTTTAAATAAGGAAGATTTGAAATATCTTTCTCTTGCTGGCAGCAATGAAAAAATTCCTACCTTTGAAGAAGTTTTAAACTTTGTTGACGGAAAAGTGCCTCTTCTTATTGAAATCAAAAATGAAGGCAAAGTTGGCGAGCTTGAAAAGGGAGTGCTTGAGCTTCTTGCTGATTATAAGGGCGAGTTTGCCATTCAATCTTTCAATCCTTATGTGCTTGAATATTTTTATAAGCATGCACCAGAAATTCCTAGAGGTCAACTTTCAAGCTATTTCAGAGATGTCAAACTTTCATTCTTCAAAAAATATGCACTTAAAAGAATGATGCTCAACAAACGAGTAAGCCATCCTGACTTTTTAAGTTATGAAGCAAAGCGTCTGCCAAATCGTTTTACTAGAAAATATAAAGACCTTCCCCTTCTTGCTTGGACAGTAAGAAGCCAAAGCGAATATTTGAAAGTGGTAAAACATTGTGATAATGTCATCTTTGAAGACTTTGAGCCGATGATTTAGGTTGCACTTATTTAAAATTCAAATATTTTTGAGCAAAACTTAAACAAAATAAAACAATAAAAAATAAAAAAACAACTTAACAATTTAAACAAAAAAAACTCACATTTCTGTGAGTTTTTATTTTTTTACTCGGTTTCGTATTCAAATAATTCATCATCCCAAAGTTGATGTTCACCTTCATTATTTATCAAAGCATTTCCAAATCTATTCATAATATTTTCACTAACCATAGCTTTTGGTGCATAAAGTCTTTTTAGCACATTATTTGATTTTAGAAAACCAGGTGCCAGCCAGACAGCATTTGGAAGCGAAATTTCTTCCATTACAGTATTGCTTATCATAAAATCGGTTTCAATATCGACCGCCTTTGGAAGATAAACTCTTCTCATTGAAATATTATCCCTGAAAAATTCAGAGCCGATGTTTTCAAGGCTTGGAAAAGAGGCTTCCTTAAGTGTCGTATTGGACTTCATGAAACAGCTGTAAGCATTTTTAAGTTTTGGCATAACAACCCTTCTCGCATTTGCCTTTTCAATGAAGCATTCACCTACTTCTTCAAGATTTTCTAGCATAACTTCTTCAATTACTCGATTTTCAGATAAGAAATTGAAACCTGCTTTTTTAAGCTTTGGTAAGCGTAAACATTTAAGCGAAAAATTCGCACGCATAAAATTGTCACCAATTTCGGTTACATTTGGATTTTTATAACCTATAATGGCATTGGAATCATTGGCGATTATCTCAACATTTTCACCATTTTTTGGCTTTATAACAACCACTTTATGACCATTTTCATTTCGAGTTTGCGTCATAGTTTCAATTTCGCCAATACTTTTTACAAAGCTGTCTTCACCGCTAAAAAAATTCATGTGCGGTCTTATCGTCTTTTCCTCAAAATCTATAAGATAGTTATCCAGCAGCAGATAACGACCACTGTCATATTTAGCCACTCTCCCAAAGCCCAAAACCGTGTTGTTTTCACAATAAGTCTCATTATTAAGTCTTGCCTGAACAAAATAATATTTTCCGTCAGGGCCAAGCTCATAATTTTCAAGAGTCATATTGCTCACCTTTCTCTTATCCATTTTAAAATTAAAAGTCTCTTCAAAGGCGATTGCAAGGCCTGGAATTATCTTATCAAGATTGTTGCCAAAAGTCGCATCTGGATTTTCTACCTTATGGTTATAACGATTTTTTATAGAAATAGAGCCGTCTGCTTTTGCCACTTGTATGCTTATTACACTTGTTCCATATTCATCCTGACGCGAAGGGTTTAAAAAGTCTTCACGATTTAGTTTTTCAACATCCTTTTTGACAGCAAACCAAACCCTGCAGTTTTTGAGACGAAGCTTTCCTTCATTAAACGAGCAAAGCTCTTCCCCTGGGGCATAATATTTTTTAAAAGATAAAAGCTCTTCTGTGGTTTTGCACTCTTCATATAATTCATAGCCAGCTTTTTCAAGAAGCTGCTTTGGTGACAAATTTTCACTGTTTGGTGCAAAAGTTTGCTGTTCTGTGCCATAAGCACAATTTTTTATAAAATCTCTAAAACCTTCAAGGTCCTTCAAGACCTCGCCATAAAGTGAACGGCTTGCATCAAACTTTGAAAAAATTATATTTGAAAGCAAACCTGGCTTATCCAAAATAGTTGGAAAAAGATTTCTGCACAGATGTGCAAAAGACTCGCCATAATGCTTTTTAATTATTTTAAGGTCATAACTTTTATCCATATATTCTTTTTAAAACAAAATCTCCTGACTTAGTATGAAGGGCAATAAGCTCGCTCTCTTGCAGCTGTTTTTCCCTTCTTCCATGCTCGTCTTCCAGCTTTCCAAAAGCGTATGGTTGGCAAAAACTTGGTGATGTTCTATCAAGCAGCATTTCATGCATAATCAGTTTATCTCCCACAGCAGGCTGTTCATCAATATAAAACTCCATGATTAAACTTTGTTTTTCACCTTTCTCATCTTGTAAAACATATTGTCCATAGGGCAAAAGCTCCACTATTTTAAACTCTTTCAAAATTTGCCCTCCTTTTCTTTAAATAATATTGATAAAACTCATAGGTTTTTAAGATAGCTTATCATTTTAATGCCATACGAGCGCTGATCAAAGCACTCAAAAGGCGAAAAATCAGGCTTTAAAGCTTTTTCATGCTCGCAAACAATAACCCCATTTTCACTTAAGCAGCCATATTCTGAAACAAGTTTGAATGCTTTTTCGTATAACCCTGCCTTATATGGTGGGTCAAGTAAAATTAAATCAAATTGTCTACCTTTAAGTTTTGCTAAAGCACTTTCAAAGCTTTCACAATAAACCTCAGCTGATATATTCAAATTTTTCAAGTTGGTGTTTGTAAGGGCTATGCTTCTTTTATCCATATCAACAAAGACAGCCTCTTTTGCGCCACGGCTTAATGCCTCTATGCCAAGTGCGCCCGTTCCACAAAATAGGTCAAGCACTCTTGCACCATTCAAAAGATAAGTCAGTTTATTAAAAACCGCCTGTTTCACCATGTCAGCCGTTGGACGAATATGCTGATAGGTATTTTCAACAAGTCTTCTTCCACCAAATTTTCCTGAAGTCACTTTCATATAAAAAATTATAATTGATAAACATTTTAATGTCAATATTTTGTTCAATTTTGTCACTGCCTACGCTGGACAAACTTAGCTTCAAACAAATATTCTTTCACAAGTGTGGCCTTTCTCTCATAAATTGACTAGTGTAAGGAGGAAAAATGCAAAAACTTAAAAAACTATCACTCTTTGTCGTGTGTCTTATGCTTATTTTCTCGGCATCATTTATGTTTGTCGGATGTGGCGAAAAAGACCCAAACAAGATAAGACTCAACGAAGTGACACACAGCATCTTCTATGCACCACTGTATGTTGCACTCAATCTTGGTTTCTTTGAAGACGAAGGGCTTGATGTAACACTTGAAAGTGCAAGTGGATCTGACTCTTCTATGACAACTCTCATAAGCGGCAGTGCCGACATAATTTTGGCAGGCCCAGAGCAAGTTGTATATGCAGAAGAAGTCAATGACAGACCAATGGTGTTTGGTCAGCTGACACAAAAAGACGGCTCTTTTATCGTTGGCAAACAAAATACATCAAACTTCTCAATCAATGACCTCAAAGGCAAGACAATCATTGGCGGAAGAGCTGGCGGAATGCCTGCAATGACACTTCAATATGTCATTGAAAAAGCTGGACTTAAAATTGGCACAGACGCAGCAAAAGGCGAGGTAAATCTTCGTACTGATGTTGCTTTTGCAAACATTGCAAGTGAATTTATCACTTCAAACAACGAATATTGCACCCTGTTTGAGCCTACAGCTACCACCCTTCAAAATGCTGGAAATGGCTTTGTCTTAAAAGCTGTTGGTGACCTTTCTGGGTATATCCCATACACCTGCTTTACAGCAAAATCAAGCTTCCTCAAAAATCATAGTGAGCAGGCAGAGAAATTCTTGAAAGCAGTATATCGTGGATATCAATATATAGCAACAGAAACTCATGAAAAGTCAGCAGCCGCACTTAAAGCATCTTTTACAGGCATGACAACTGAAGAGCTTAAAATAGCTGTTTCTCAGTACCTGGCAATTGACGCATGGTGCGAAAGCCCTGTGATGAGCGAACAATCTTTCAACAACCTTTTAAGCGTTCTCAACAACTCAAGCGGTCACACCTACAATCCAAACTATGCTGACCTTGTAAACACAACCATTGCAAGCAAAATCGCTTAAATATGAAAGTTGCTAAAAAAAAATGATTTATATTTAATCTTTTTCAACAAAAAAATGCGGAAAATTCCGCATTTTTTATTTATTTCCTTCAATTTTAAAATAAATCTTATTATTTTTTTGCTTTCTAAAAAAATTGTTTAAATCTTTTCAATATGTCAAATTTTAATAATAATCTTTATAGCTTACCTTCTTTTCTTTAACCTTTCCGCTGCCGCCGAAATTGTCATCTCCACCGCCGCGGCGTCTTCTTCTAAGAAAAATTATAAGCACAACTGCTGCAACAACTACTGCAGCTATTGGCAGAGTAATATAAAGCCAAAGCAAACTATTTTTGCTGTCAGCCCCCTCCTCTTTAGTAAGGAAAGAAAGCTTTAAACTATTGTCTTCAAATTCGGTGATATAACGCATATTTATGTTAAACCTATAAGTCTTATCACCTGTTGTCTCGTCGACTTTAGGCTCGCTTGTGACAAGCGTAGTAGTTGGATTATCTCCATAGAGATTTTTAATATCTCTTGTGAAAGCATCAATATCAATCTCATAGCCTTTTGCAATCACCACTTCCAAAGTTTGAGAATTGTTTGGAGAAACTGATAATGGTTGGCCTTCAAAAACTTTTCCACCAAAGACAATAGATTTGATTATATTTTGTCTGTAAGTGCCAAAGTCAACCTTAATTGCATCTTTATCTGTGAAGAAGGCAACAAGTTTAAATTCTCTGTCAAAAGGCTTGTTTCCAAAGGCGATTGACAGGTCGCTGTCTCCACTTTCAAAGTCAGACTTGACTGTAAAATTGCCATTTTCGTCACGATAATACATTTCCCAATGGTCAAATATGAATATATCTTGACCTTCAGCAACAATCTTTCTTTCGCGAGAATTGCCATAGAAGGTTATATTTACATCAGTGAAACTTGGGCTTGTTCCGTTGTCAATCAAAACGCCGCCATGTTGAGTGCTTTGAGCCTCATCTGAAACAGTTATGACACACTTATATTCTCTTTGAATAATATTAAACGAATAAGCTGTGCCTTCGGTTGTTGAATTTGCTTTCAAGAAAATTTGATAACCTGAAATTTCATTTTCGTCATTAATCACTTCTTGCTTAGTATATTTTCCGCTGATTGACGCCCCTCTAAGAAGCACATCATTCAAAAGATAAAAACCTTGAAATTCTTCCTTTAAATAGATGGTAATGACAATATCATCATTATATTTAGCAGTCAGTGTAGTGTTTTCCTCACCGCCTGCAACTTTAAATGTGGCGCGCTCTAATATTCTTGTGCTATCCAAAATATTATTAAAACCAAATGTAAAATCTTGAAAGTTTTGAAGGTGGAAACGAGAATTTATAAGCGTCCAAACAAGCTCAAAATCCCAAGCTTCATTTGCAGGGTCAAAGTTTGACGCAGTTGTCAAGAAATCTCTGTTGATATTGTCTTTTTGCGAAACCATTGCACTTTGAGTAATATAATCATCACCGCTTGGCTTCAAAAGTTTGCTTGAGTAATAAACAAAGTTGATATTTTCTCTTTTCACCTGACTTGAAACGGTGCCAACAATAGCGCCTTTTGAAATGTTAAGCCCTGTTGATGAGCTTGGCAACTGCATTTCTCCCCCATAGATTGAGTTTCTTACATTTGTCATACTTCCGTTTGCAGAGCCAAGAACGCCTCCTACATAGATATTGTTGAGCGCCCTCTTTGAAGTGCTTAATCCAGCAATTGAGTTTGTCATGTTTATATTGCCATAGCTTAAACTTCCAAAGATGTAAGCATGTTGAACATAGCCTACAAGTCCGCCAATAAATACATTTGTATCCTTTGCCATGTCAATATCAGTGCCATAATAGTTGATGCAATTTCTGATATAGTTTTCAATCTTGCTTGTTCTGTCATTGCGTATTCTTCCAGCAAGTGTACCAAAATAGACATTTGAATAAACTGAGAATTTAATATTGTTGTCAACAAGCTCTCCAGCGCGGTTTATTATAGTATTGTCAAACTCGCAATTTGAAAAGATGACATTTTCGCCATAACCGACCAAAACACCCATATATAAGTCTCGTATATTTGCTGGATCAATTTCATAGCCGATACTGCCAGCAATGCGCAGATTTTTAATTGTCGCACCACTTGCCTGAGGTAAAAGACCGAAATATTGATTTGTAGATGATAAAACAAAATTTGAAAGCGTATAGCCATTTCCATTAAAAATGCCCATGAATTTTTTGGTTGTCTCAGGCGAAACAATAGTCGCACCTTCAAAATCAATGTCAGCTTCAAGCACAAGCTCGACCCCTGCATCATTAAACACGGTTGGGTCAGACATTGTCTTAACAAATTCATCAGCATTTGAAATAGATTTAGTTGTCTTTGAAACAGCAGCATCACTTAAAAAAGATGAAGCCATCACTCCACTGCCACAAATCAAAAATACAAAAGATAAAATACAAATTAAAAATTTTTTCATCTCTCACCACTTTATATAGACTATATATTATAAATATATACTTACTTTAAATTTAACATATAATCATATTTTTTCCAAACAAATTGCAAAATATTTTTATTTTTCTTGTTTTTTTGAATTTTATTAAAATAATGCTTTCAAATTTGTTCTTGTGCGCAATGTTGACAATAAAAAAAGTATTCTTAAAGAAATCATCTTAGTTTAGAATACTTTTTAATAAGCCTCTCTTTTTCCTTTTCAAGCGCAGACTTTTCCTGCTTTTTATTTTCGTTTAAATTCAAACTCATCAAATAATATCTCATTTCGTCAAGACAGTGGTCGTCTTTTTTAATGGGCAGGTCTTGCTCTCCCCACCAATATGATTTGATTTCCTCAATCAGATTTATGCAGTTTTTAAATATAAACAAATGCGGTTTTCCTTCCCCGTCTTTCAAAAATCTTTTTACACGATTTATTCCGCTAAACATGTCTTTATTGACTTTTGGATTAACTAAAATATTGTTCTCTGCAAACAGCTCTACCACGCTTTTACTGCTTGCAAGTGTGCGTTGCATAGCTGCGCTGTCAATAAGCGCCCTAAGTTTACCATTATAATAATGCCAATCAAGCCTTTTTGAAATTGCTTTTATTCGCTCAGAATGATAAGCAACATCCTTTCCTTTATCAAAATGCTCGGCTATAACATAAACATTTCCATCAAAATCTCTAGCGTACCAGTGTGCAGATAAAGGATTATTCAAGCCCGGGTCTATGGAAATATTGTCTTGCCATTCTTTCGGCACATCAAAGGGCTCGATAACATGCAGATTTTCATCAAACTCATTGTAAACCAAGCCTCCACACATCATAAACTTTCCATAACGCCTGCTTTCAAGCTCTTCCTGCGACATTGACTTTGTCATCATTTCAATTTCGTTTTTATCAAGATAAGGATTGTCAGCCCATTCCATTTCGATATGCCAAACATTATCGTCATGTGCTGTGTTGAGATAGATTTCATTATAAACCCAAGTCAAGCCCTTCAATGGTGTCATTGTGCCAAAAATTTCACCCTTTCGGTCAAGCACACGCATTCGGCACTCTTGATAAATGTCAAAAGGCGGCTCTTCATCAAACCATACAAAATCAAGTGAAGAGCCTTGAAACTTTTCTCTGCCCTGGTCGCAACTTTTAAAGCCTATTCGAGAAAGTGAGCCAAAAACATTGCGAACTAAAATAAAATCTATTATTCCATTATCGGCACTATCGGCGCGACCACTTGCCATAACAATTGCCTCAATCCAATCTTTTCTAAGATAATGAAGCACTTTATTTTGTGCAACATCACGCTGCACCTGCTTTGACAAACTCACCACCCAACAAGATACTGGTTTGTTTTTCTTATATGGATGAATGCCACGCGCCAACCAAACCGTTTCGACAGCGCCGCATTCTGTCTTTCCAGAACGATTTCCGCCAAACACCCACCTGTTTTTCTTTTTGCATTTATGAAATTCAAGTTGTTTTTTATGAACAAGCTTTCCAGAGTTATATCTCGCAAGATTATCCCCCTTTTTTCTCATATCCAACTCGGTTTTCACAAGCTTCAACTTATATTTCAATTCATCTTTACTTTCTATCAATATTCACCTGCCAAATTTGTTTTTTATTCGCACCATTTCGACAAAATATGTTTTGCCCTTAAACGCATAAACCAATTAAAATAAAGTCATGAAAAAATTCATCTTATTTTCAATTATATTTTTATTGCTGACACCATTCTCTTTTTGTAATGTCAATGTCTTTGCCGCTGAAAATTCCTCTATCTATGCCAAGGTGGAAAAAAATGACACCTTCATATATTCCTCACCAAAAGCTGATGAAACAGGCAAGATTTTTGAAATCCCAAACAGCTATTTTGTAAGACTTATTGAAGATGCTGGAAACAACTTTTACTATTGTGCCTACAAAGACATATTTGGTTATGTTCAAAAAAATGATGTAATCGCCATGAAAGGCACACCTGTCAATCCATTTGTAGAAGCAAACTTTCGCGTATATGCACCAGAAGGGCTTGGACTTTATTCCACACCTGTCTTTTCAGAACAATATAAAAAAGCAACCATTCCCTTCCTGACAGACAATCTCACCTATTATGGAACAAGAACAGGTCAAGAAGCCGTGCCCGACAAAAGCAATATGTGGATTTATTGCAAATACAGCTTTGACACCTCAGCACACGGCTATGTATACTCAGTTTTCTGCGACAAACTGCCACCAATTACCACTAATACAGAGCGTTTTGAAGTAATAGATACACCTTTTTTGAAAGCTCAGTCTCCAACCGAGCTCACCTCTGTCGCAATGGGATTTATTATTGTGGGCGTAAGCCTTCCCTGTCTTATCGTATTGCTTCTTTTAGTAAAACCTTCTCTTCAAAGTGAAGGTGGCTCAAAAGTCAAACTCAAGCGTCGCAAAAACAAAGATTACTTTGAATTTGACGAAAGCGACCTTACTTAATATTACTCAGCACACCATAAGACATTCTTCAATTTCCTCTTGTAAATCCTCTTCAATTACCCTTTTGCCTTCCTGCTTTTCATTTTTGAATTTTTGATAAACTTCCAAAATCCAAGCTTCTTTTTCAAGATATTTTGCAAGTTTAGCTTCACTGAAGCCCAGTCTAGCCATAGCCTGACTAAAATTCACTTCCGCTTGATACAAGCGTCTAAAATATGTTCTTATATTCAAATTGTGATGCTCAGCAATCTCAAAAGCTTCAAAATTGTCAATATATCTCTCAATTAAAATTTGAGCCCCTATTTTATCAATTTTTTGAAGTGCTTTATCTGCAAGCACTTTAATATTGATAAGCTTTGCCTTCCTTCCGCTTAAATCGATAATTCTGTTTGCCACAGCCATAACCCCATTTTCAGCTTGCTTTTCTCCCCTCGTATAAAAGGAATTTAAAGCATTTTGATTGATAAGCTTATCAATCCCTTCAGACACAGTCTCCAGATATTTATATACATACAAAATCGTTTTTGCCCATTCGTTTGTTTTCATTCTTTACTCCTTACTTTAGCGATTATAATTTTTAATTTTCCTTATAGTCAATGATGACTGACATTTTTTTACAAAATTCGCTATTTTTTTACAAAAATGGTGTCGAATTTTGTTTTATAGATGACAAATTTAGACATTTATAGCAATAATCCAGCTTTAAATAACTTATGTAAAAGCAAATAAAAGACGCAAGAGTGCCATAAAATCAATAAAATATAATTAAAACAGTTGCAATCATAAATGAAATGTGATAGAATAATGTTTGTCTATGGCTGGTGCCATAAAAAACAACTTCAAAATATGCCGATGTGGCGGAATGGCAGACGCGACGGACTCAAAATCCGTTGAGGGCAACTTCATGTGGGTTCGACTCCCACCATCGGCACCATACCAACAAACCAAATGTTTGACAAACCAAATGTTTGACGACTATTAAACACATAGTTATAAATAAAACCAAATGTTTTACAAACCAGATGTTTGACTGCAAACCAAATGTTTGACGACTACATAGTTATAAATAAAACCAAATGTTTAATTTTTATTATTCATCTAGGTTTTATTTTTTTATTACTGCACTTATTCCAACCCAATTTAACCCTACTCTTAAATTAACTTTTAATAATTGATTACATTAAAAATTCAATAAAAAAGCCCCAGCAAAATGTTGGGGTCTTTTATTAAATAAAAATGACCCAAGCATTTCCTTAAATCTTAATTCAGAATTATGGAACGCTTAGGTCCGCTTAATTTTAATCTTTAAATTCCATCAAAATAAATATTTCATTTTTGCATTTCATACATTTCATGTCATGTATAAAATATTTTTTGCCTGCCCTACTTGGCTTTGATACCAATACTTTGCAGCTTGCCTCATTGTTTGAAGAATTGCACTCTCCAAGACATCTACCACAATGTGGACAAAACACTTTCATTTGCACTTTTTTGCCTCCTTAAAGCTTATGAATAAAATGTTCTACTATGCCTAGTATTTTTACATCTTTAGTTATTATATCGTCATATCGAGGATTTTCTGGGTGAAGCACCACATGTTCTTTCTTTCTGTAAAAGGTCTTAACAGTAGCCTCATCATCAAGCAACGCAACAACTATCTGACCATTTTCAGCAGTTTCGCATTTTTTGACCGCCAGTATATCACCGCTTTGAATGCCAACTCCAGCCATACTATCCCCTTCAGCACGAAGAAGAAACAGCTCATCACTGCCAAAAATAGCAGCTGGAAGTTGAAAAACCCCCTCAATATTCTCTTGTGCCAAGATTGGTTTGCCACAGGTAACAGTGCCGACAATAGGGGCAATTATTGTGCGGTCACAACACAGATTGTTTGAAATTTCAATTCCGCCAAGCTTATCCTTGCCTATCTGCCCTCTTTGATGAAGCAGCTCTACATAACGGCATACAACTGACAAACTTGAAAGCTTAAAACGCTTCATTATATTACGATAAGAAGGGCTTCTGCCATTCTCTATCTGATAAGTTTTAATATAATCAAGCAGCTCTTGAGCGAATTTTTCATTTATGTTTTTCATAATGGCTCCAATCTTGTTTTAAAAGAACAGCACGTTCTTTTATGCAACTATTATAAAACACCTGCTTTAAGAATGCAAGTGTTTGTGCCAATTTTTTTATAAAAATTTTGTCTTTATTTGTCGAAAATAAATATCGTAATATTCAATAATTTTTTAAGTAAAATAAAGTCTTGTGTTGAAACAAATTTTACTTTAAAAGCAAAATAAGCTCAAGCAAAATTTACTTAATTTTCATTGTCTCCCACTTATTGCGTATTGAAGACTTTGCCGACAAAAGTTTGTTGCTTTCAACAACAGCCCTTTCAACCAATACACATAGCAGCTCTCTTGGAGAAGGTCTGTCGTTGTAAAATTCAACCTTTACAAACTTTTGAAAATCTTTAATGCCGTTGTGTTTGATGCTGACATCAATCGCGTGCCTTAAAGAACGGTCAACAATATCCGCTTTGACATCAAACATATCCCCGACTTCATTGAAGAGCCTGTTGTGAATATTGAATTTGAGAGTAGAATCTTTCAAAATCAACTTTGCACACTCCTTTATAAAGTTATAGCCATTTAAATTTGGCATAATTTTCAGCATCATCAAATAGACGCTTATTCTTTCATCAATTATATCTTCTTGCTCTTCCAACATGATTTTTAATACCTCAATAACATACATTATACATAGAGAAATTTAAAAGTAAACTAAAAGAAATGATTTTTTCGCAAAAACTCCGAATTTTTTACAAAATTTTACAAAAATCAGAAAATTGGGCATTTTTCTAAACTTATTCAATCATTTTGCTTATTTTAAACAGTGTGTTATAATAAGTTAAGGAGTAATTATGAAGTTTAAAATTGTAGCAGACGCATCATGCGATTTGCCTAAAGAAATTATGGAAAAATATGACATAACCATCATTCCAATTGAGGTTATGTTTGGAGAAGAGGTCTATCCTGAAGGACTTGAGACAAAAGAGTTTTATTCAAAACTTGCAAAGGAAGGGCTTATTCCAAAAACAGCCATGCCAAACGCATACAAATTTGAAAACTTCTATAAAGATTATGCAAACAAGGATGATGTCTTCGTCATCACCATAGTTATTTCAATGGAAATGAGCACAACAAAAATTCAAGCACAATCTGCCGCCAACAATCTTGGTATGAAAAATGTGTTTATTGAAGAAAGTGCTTATACAACGATTGCTCAAGGTGCAATCATAGCCGAGCTTTGCAAGTTTATTGAAAAAGAAAAAGACATTGAAAAAATAAAAGAGGAATTTTATCGTTTGAGGAAAGCTGTAAATTGCTATTTCATCATCAACGACCTTAAATATCTCAAGCAAAGTGGAAGACTTAATGGTGCAAGCGCAGTTATTGGCAGCATGCTTAATGTTAAACCTATTGTAAGCATACTTGACGGAAAAGTAACAAACATAGGCAAATGTGCTGGAACAAATAAAGCTGAGAGCTATATCATTGATAAAATAGAAAATGTAGATGAGACGAAAGGTTTTTATTTTGCCCATTCAGGCTATGAAGAAGGCGCAAACAAATTGATTGAAAAGACCAAAACCAAACTTTCCCCTGCTCAAGAGAAACTTGTTGGTGAAATAGGCTGCGTTGTAGGCTCTCATGTCGGCGCAAAATGCTATGGCTTTTCTTATTTTGTAAAAGACTAACACAAAATAGCATTCAAATTTAATATAGTAGATTTTTATTATAGTAAGTTTTTAATTTGATAGGTTTTAAATCAAATATAATAATATATAAATAATCATTTAAACAAACAAAAAAGCACTCTAACAAAAGTGCTTTTTCTTTACAAATCCAATTCCAAACTATCAAGCTTGTTCTTTAATGCAAAATATTCATTCTTGTCATGAGGAAGCAAGCTTTCATCGCCCTCTTCAATCATCTCAAAAAATTGCTGAAGCTTTATCCATTTAAGACCATCAACCTCTTCTGCTTGCAACTCTTGCTTACTTAAATCAATGTTTTTCTTTAAAAGATAAATGTCAACAAATTCATTGCTTACAGTTTTTCCATAAACAAGTTTTTCTTTGTTTGTGAAGACAAAATCAAGCTCGCTGACATCAATGTCAAGGCCTATTTCTTCCTTACCTTCCCTAACTGCCGTTTCTAAAGAGCCTTCACCTGCACCAATATGGCCTGCAAATGAACAATCCCATACATTCGGAAAAAACGATTTCTCACTGCACCTGTGCTGTAAAAGTATTTCAGAATTGTCATTTATAATCCAAACATGCACACTTCTATGCCACAGCCCATCCCTATGCGCAATAGCCTTATCAACAGTGCCAACCACTTTTCCATTATCATCCAATAAATCAATAAGCTCATGTTCCATATCAATATCCCCCTATCATAACACTGACAAGTGTAATATTTTACGAAAAATAAGTCAAGAATAAAGTCGAAATTTAATAAAAACGCCATTCAAGGTTATAAAAAAATAAAACACTCAAAAAATATTGCTTTAAGCAACAACACTTAATAACCCATAGCATAAAAAAAGACGGTCGTTTCCGCCTTTTCTAGTGGAGCGTAATATTTCTAAATCGAATATTATTTATATTCAAACTCGAGCTCGGTTTTTCTTTCATAAATCTCTCCGTTAAGAATGTCATACATATTTTTCGGAGTATTTTTACGAGCATAACAATAATTACAGCCATGCTTGCAAGTATCATATCTTCCGATATCAATCGCTGGCATACAACCACAATATTTTCTTTGGCCATCCAGTTTGTTATTTTTTCGTGTTACAATAATATTTTGATCTTTATACTTTTCTGAGAGCAACTGTTCAAATATTTCCCTATCAATACACTTGCTTGTTGCAATTCCATACTTTGACCAATCACCACTTTCTGCACATGCTTCAATTTGAACATTATTTTCTTTTGCAATATTTGAAAATGCTAAAAGTATTTCATTCTTTTGTGCTAAATTTGGAGCCCATACTTTTTTTGAGCACCCTCTATAACTTTCAATTACAAAACTGATTTTGCAATGCTTTGTGTGACCTTTTAATTCATTACAAAGCATTTCGAATTTTTGTTTGTGCCATTCAACATCTATCCCTTCAGCAAGCAAAATCGGATCATATCTCCAAATGACTGGACAATGTCTAGACAGCTCTTTAAAACTTTCTATTCTCTTTTGCAAACTTGGCAAATTAGCCTCAACATTATCAGGATAAGCATTTAATGTGTAAAGAAAATAAAATGGGATATCTTCTAGTAAATGTAATTTATCAAACATAGGCATCGGATTTTTAGTCCAAAAAACAATCCCTTCAATATTTCCTTGCATCTCAACTTTCTTTTGACCTATTAAATCTATTTCAATATTTTTTATACTTATAGATTCAAGTTTTATTCTTGCAATTTTTGAAGGGTTGATCGGATTTGGAACCAGCACATATCCATCTTTCAATCTATCAAAAAACCAATTAGAATAAAATGCAGGGATATCAGTCCGCCTTGAAACACTTAATATCATTTATTTAACTTTCTCCACAAATAATGATACCATTTCCATCCAAAATTTCAAAATGTTTAAACTTAAAATTTTGCATCATCTAGCAGCCACGGCATAAAAAAGACAGTCGTTTCCGCCTTTTAAGATATATCTGCTTCCCGAATTTTTTCTCTTTTTAACAGCGTTTGTGTTGGTGGACGGTTGGGCGCTCGTTATGAGGCTTACTTCGGAGGAAGCCGAATGGCCAAATTCCGCGTTCTATGCATTAAAGTCGGAATTTCGACCCAGACTGGTCCGGGGTTGCATGGCAGACGCCATGGCTAGCGACAGCTAGCAGAGCCCCACGGCATAAAAAAAAGACGGTCGTTTCCGCCTTATCTGGTGGACTGCCGGGGGCTCGAACCCCGGACCCTTCGATTAAGAGTCGAATGCTCTACCAACTGAGCTAGCAGTCCATATTTGATATTGAAATATTTTTTAGTGCACCTTATTTTCAAAAATGCTTTATTTAATTTTTAAAATTGTCTCCTCAATAAACATGTTTAAACATACACAACTTGGGTCAAATCTAAAAATTTACTTAGGTATTATAAGATAAAAAAAATATTTTGTCAACCATATTTAAAAGATTAACAAAATATTTTTATCTCTCTTCAAACAAAACATCTTTAAATATAAAGCAATTTACAATTTTGTAAGCACAACCTTTCCTTGAAGCCAATTATTAAAAAAGCTTTCCGTTTCCCTACCGCCATATTTTCTAAATTCTGCTATAAGCTGCGCTGGCGAAATGTTTTTATATTTGAAATCATCATAGATATTTTTAAGAGTTTTTTCAAATTTGTTCTTCCCTATAAGTTGCCTAAATGAATTAAACATAAGCACACCCTTTGTATAAGTGCAATTGGTATATTCTGGCTCTGTTTCAAACTGGTCAAGCGGTCTATCCATTCTGCCATCCACCTCGCCTGTCACTCTTTTAAAAAGCTCTTCAAAAAATATATAATTATTGTTGGCATTTTTTATAAGCTCATTAAAATTCTCACCATACTCTTTATGCTTTTCGAAGAATAACAAAGTGCTATACTCGGCAAGCCCTTCATCAATCCATGCGTGATTATACTGGTCATTGCCAACCAGTCCATACCACCACTGGTGTGCAATTTCATGAATAATCACATAGTCAAGATCAACATTTTCTTCTACCTTATCACTTACAAGCACGATATTTGGAAATTCCATGCCGCCGTGCACAAAATTTGCCTTAACAACTGAAAGCTGACTGTAAGGATAGTCACCAATCATATCGTTGAAAGTTGACAGAGCCGCCACCGCAGTTTGCAAACATTTTTCAAGATTATCGTCATTTTGATAACCGTAATAATTTACTTGAACACCCTTCCAGTTTTTTGAAACCTTTTCAAATTTATCACTCAGCACAAAACAAAAATCTCTCACTTTATCAGCTTTAAATTTGCTTGTTGTAATGCCAGCTTCAGAGCTTGATGAAATTTCTTCTCCACTTGCTGCAATCATAAAACTTGAATTATAAGCTATTTCAACCTCATAGTTTGACACATCACTATAAAAAGGGTCTCCATTTGAATGATATAGCTCTTGCATAAAGCCCACACCCTCTTCATACTTGCAGGCAATAGGATAGAAATTGCCAAAATTGACAGTATTGTTACCATAACCAAATCTATGATTGATATTTGGCAAGCACACTTCAAATTGGATAGATATTTCGGCAGTTTCATTAGGATAAAGCTCTTCCTCCAGCTTAACTGACAATATGTTCTCATCTTCTCCTGTCACTTCAAAACTTAAATCTTTGGCTTTATTAAAAACTTTTAATATTTTAATTTCGCCATAACTTTCACCATTTGGATAAGCATCCTCTTTATTTGGCTCACTTACAACCTTAGCCTTTGCCCCCTCTCTGAACGCGTTTGGATATAGATGAAACAAGATATTTTCAAAAGAATTATCACTGCTGTTGAAATAGCTAATTTCTTCACTTCCACTAAGTTTATGCTTGTCATCATCATAACTTAAATTAAGCTTATAGCTGTTTAGTCCTTTGATTTCTTCACTTTCATTTGTCAGACAGAAAAAAAGAATGGTGGCGGCAATAACAGCAACTACTAAACCAAACAACAAAAATTTCACATATTTTCTTTTTATTAAAGTTTTCATACAATATAATACTGACTTTAAATGATATTCATGACTGACAATAAAGATAAATTTTTTAAGAAAGCAAAATTGGTTGAAAAAAGAAAGGCTTTATGTTACAATAAAAAAGAAATTTTTAATTCTTAAATAGGAGAAACAATGGCATTTTGCAAATTTTCAACTGAATACATAGCAAGCTCTAAGACAGAAATCGACAATATTTTCATCAATGACTATCTTCCTTTTGCAGAGCCAGAACATGTGGTTGTATATCTATATGGTCTCTATTTATGCTCAAGCAATGCATTCGACAACACCCTGTCAAACATTTCTCATGTATTGAATTTAAGTGAAGAAGAGGTCATTTCTGCCTATGAATATTGGGAAGAGCAAGGGCTTGTAAGACTTCTTAGAGTAAACCCTTTGGAAGTGACTTATATTCCCCTAAAAAATGTGCTGTCGGCAAATAAACTTTACAAACCTGACAAATATGAGGTGTTCAATCAACAGGCTCAAGAAATCTTTCAAGGCAAACGCGCAATTTCCAAGCATGAATATGGCGAATATTATGACTTTTTAGAAAGATATCATGTAGAGCAAGAAGCCCTTTTGATGATTATGAAATATTGCGTCGAAACAAAACAGAGCGCTGTGGGCTACAACTATATCCTCACTGTTGCAAAAAACTGGGCTGCAGAAGGCATAACCAGCACCATTCAAGTTGAAGAACGTCTGACTAAATTTGAAGAAAAATCACCAGAGCTTTCTGAAATTTTCAAATGTGCTGGCATAAAAAGAGCCCCTTATGTAGAAGAACGCACACTTGTAAACAAATGGCTGAGCGAATATGGCTTTTCTCTTGAAGTAATCTTGCACATCTGCAAATCTTTTAAAGGCAAAAATAGATTTTCGATGGAAAAAGCGGACACTCTTATTAAAAAGTATTATGAATCAAAGCTTTTCTCAACCCAAGAAATTGACTACTTTGAAAAGAATAAAAAGGAAGCCTTCCTACTCGCAAAAGAAATCAATAAAGAGCTTGGTCTTTATTATGAAAATCTTGAAACCATTGTTGAAAACTACATTCTCAAATGGACAAACCTTGGTTATGATGAAGAAATTTTGCTTGAAATTGCAAGATATTGTTTTAAAAACTCCATCCGCAACCTTGAAGGAATGGATAAGACTATCGCAAAATTCTATAAACTTGGTCTTATTTCAATCGAGGCATTAAACGAATATATCGGCGAAATCATTGCCGCTGATGATAAAATTCAAAATATACTTGACAGTCTTGGAATAAAAAGAGTTGTAAATTATATTGACCGCGAAAATTATAAAATTTGGACAATAGATTGGAAACTTAATGAAGAGCTCATAGAATATGCGACCACCCTTGCAAAAGGCAAAGAAAGTCCGCTTAAATATTTGAGCAGAATACTTGCCGATTGGCATGAAAAAGGTATAAAGACCGCTCAAGAAGCAAAAAATACTGCACCAATCGAGAAAGTCTCACAAAATTCTCTTCAAAAGAAAAACTTTGCTGGAAGAAGCTATTCTGACAACCAAATCAATGCACTATTCCAATCAATCGGCGATATTGATGTTTAATTAAGCCAACAAATAGGAGTTTATAAATGAAATCAAGTATAATAGAAAAGGCAAAAAAGATTATTGAAAACAAACATTATGAGGCAGAACGAGAAGCTTTAAGCAACAAAGAAGAAGCTTTAAAAGACCCCGAATTTAAAAAACTATATCTTGCCTATATAAACAACATAATCGAAAGTGCAAAAACTGGAGAAGAAAATCCAGAAGAAGAAAAAAAGCTGAAAAAGGCTGTCGAAAAAAGATTGAAAGAGCTTAAACTCGGCTCGGTCGAGCCAGAATATTATTGCCAAAAATGCAAAGATAACGGGCTTACTCATGATGGAAAATATTGCGATTGTTTTATTGATGAAGTCAACAAACTTTTAAAAGCAGAAAGTGGCTTTTTAGAGCTTGAAGACTTTGAAAATACAAAGCTTGACATATTTGAAGCAAACAGTCAAATGAAAACCCTTTACGCCAAAATGCAACAGTGGTGCAATTCAAATTTTGCAAAAACAATTGTATATCTTGGTGGCGAAACTGGCGTAGGAAAAACCCACCTAATCAAATGCATGGCAAATGAGCTTATCAAAAGACATAAACTCGTCCTTCTTACCACCTCTTTTGCAATGCATCAAGATTTTGTAAGGAGTTTTTCAACTCGAGATGCCGAAGAAAAGCAAAACATCATTTCAAAATATATTGACGCTGAAATTCTTTTTATTGATGACCTTGGCACAGAGCTTCGAAACCCAAATGTAACAGTAAACTATCTTTATCAAGTTTTAAATGAAAGAAAGATGAAAAAGCGTCCTACCATAATCACCTCAAATCTCACCCTAGCCGACATAAACGAATATTATGACGAGCGAATTTCAAGCAGAATTGCAGACCAATCACAGTCAATTTGCGTTTATATTCAAGGTGAAGATTTAAGACATAAAAAATTTTAATAATTTTATAAAAAAAGTGACTTACTTAATAAGCCACTTTTTTATTTTAAAACGCATATCAATTTAAGTTATTTTTTAATATCTATTTTAAAATAAATATTTTTTAATAATTATAATTAAATAGTTATAATAAAATTACTATCTACTAAGGAACTTCTTGAAAATATTGATATTTTTAAGTTGAGCGTCTCTTAATGTGCTCTCCCCATGCCCACTAAAAACTTTATCAAAATCAAGCTTTTCAAGTTTCAATAATGAAGAATACATATCTTCTTTGCTTGAGCTTTTCAAGTCCATTCGTCCAACGCCTCTTGCAAATAACACATCTCCTGCAAACAAGTTTCCTTCCACCAAATAGCATTCACAGCAATGACAATGCCCAGGCGCAGATATGCATTCGACTTGAAAATTTCCTAAAGATAAAGTCATATCTTTTTCAATAAAAACAAAATTTGAAAGGTCTTCAATAACGCTCTTGTCATCACTATAGTTTGCTTCAAAATCTGTCACCGTTTCTTCCACCTTAGCATTTGCATAAATCTTGCAACCAAACTTTTTAGCATACTCATTGCAATTTATGCTGTGGTCATAATGCCCATGAGTTAAAAGCACACCAACCACCTTATTTTCTCCAACTGCATTTTCTACTATGTCAAGAGTGCAACCGCAGTCAACAATCAAAGCTTCTCCATCCTTTTTCAAGATATATGTATTCGATTCTAAGATGTCTGATATAATATTTTCTATTTGCATTATTTCACCTCATTTAATTTGCTTTCTTCTAATACCTTTAAAGCTTTATAAACTTGCTTCCAATTTTTACATCTTGTCATATTATCAAGCTTAATGCCATGATTATATTTTGCATCAAAACAAATGCAAGGAACATGTGGCGAAATTACACTAAGATTTTCAAAACTGTCATCAATCATGACATCCACATTATTTTCAAGCACGCAAGTCAATTTTTCACGCTTTCCATAAAGCCCAAACAACTTGTCATAAACAATTCCATTGTTTGCAAAAGTCTCTTTGATAATGTTTTCCATCAAAACACTGTTTTCATCCCCTGTTCCAAAATATTGCCTAAGAGTAATAATATATATTTGATGCCCTGCCTCTCTCAATTTATTAAGAAATTTTGAAGCATGCTTGTAAAACTTAACCTCTTTAGAATAATCCCAAATGTATTCCTTCCAAAAGCGCTTATCTTGCTCTTTGGTCATCCCTAACAGCTGATAAAGACAGGTTGATTTTTTAAACTTTTCACCTTTTGACTTCTCTTTTTTAAAAAACTCTTTGCTTTTCTTTACACAATAAGCATAAAGCTTGGTAAGTACCCCATCAATGTCTACTCCAATAATCATTTGTACCTCACATTGCCAATATTATATCACAGTCAAAAAAATATTTCAAGCAAACTTACACTAAACACCCTTTTTAGTATATCCTATCAAAACTTATGGTCACCTTTAACCAAACGCCAAAAACAAAGCAATCGCTCTTTTGGACGAAAAAATCAACACAAATTTGAATAATTTGTGACCAAAAAGTGACAAAACAAAAAAAATACACCATACAGTGATAATGCTTATAACAAAACACTTACATGGCGTATTTAAAAATTGGCAGGGGTGGAAGGAGTTGAACCCTCCTCTGGAGTTTTGGAGACTCTCATTCTACCGATGAACTACACCCCTATAAAATACTATGCTAGTTTATCACACTTTTCCATTCAAGTCAAACATTTTTTTTAATTTTATGATAATGTTTAATCCTTACAAGCAAAATCTTTAGTTTAACAGCCCAATTAAATGCTTGATAAATATTTGACTTACAGTCCCAAGAAAGCTAAAATAATAAGAGAAAATAAATTACTAAGGAGAGAATATGAAAACATTAAATACCACCCTGCTTTTAATTATCAAAGACAACAAAATATTGCTTGCAGAAAAAAAGAGAGGCTTTGGCATGGGGCTTTACAATGGCATTGGTGGCAAAGTCGAAAAAGATGAAGAAATTGAGCATGCTATGATAAGAGAAACTCAAGAAGAAATTGGCGTCACTCCAAAAAATTATACAAAAAAGGCAGTTATCAATTTTGATATGTTTTTAAAAGGTGAGCCCACCTATGAAATTATGCATGTTTATGTTGCTTCTGATTATGAAGGCACTGTCAGCGAGTCTGACGAAATGAAACCACGCTGGTTTGAATTTGATGAAATTCCTTATGACAACATGTTTGCTGCCGATAAAATCTGGATGAAAAAGATGTTTGATGGCGAAGAATTTTCTGGAGATGTTAAATTTGATGAGAATTTTAAGCTTATTTCTTACAATTTTGATTAAAAAAGCTGAAAATAATGTTATAAACAACAAAAATTATTAAAAATTAAAAAAGATACTAATTAAAGTATCTTTTTTTTAATCATTAAAGCCATAATGGTTTTTGTGGAATTTCGCCCGAAATAGTCACATTCAACCACGCCTGCCTCCAAGCAACAATCTCTTGATATTGCTCTGGCGAAAGACTTGCAAGCCATAAAGGCCTGTCAACGATGTTAAAACATTCAATTTGACGCCTAATTCTTAAATTTTCGATTTGATTTTCTTTCATTTGCACAGTTTCGCAAACATAAGGCGTTCCATTTTCATCTTCTTGCAAAACTCCGCCATCTCCGATCGCTTCCATAATTTGATAATAAAGCTCATCCGACAAATATCTTGCATTTTCATTTGGCATATTTTTATAAAAACCTTTATTGAAATAATACATATCATCCTCCTAAATTCCAATTGCAAACCAATAACTTCCGTTTCCGATTTGCAAGATATAACCTTCACTTTTGCTGTTGATATAGGTGTATTGCCAGCCATTTGCAGTACATTCTGTTCTCCATCTTCCAGCACTCCAAAGACCTAAACAAATGTTGTCAAAAACATCATTTTCAGTGTCACCATTCATTTTGAAATAAATGTTTTTCTTACCTTCACTTGCAGGAGTCGCTCCACCAATAATCTTCAAATTGCCGATTTCTGCCTTCCAAGTGGCGTAATAAGACTTAATCTCTTCAACAGAAATGTCAACTTGCTTGCTTACAATGTTTGCGATCTGCGACACAATATTGTCAATTTGCCCCTGCAAATTGCTTTGAATCTGAGTTAAATCTCCACTTAATTTGGCACTCTCACTCTCTATTTTTGATTTTAAATTATTATCTGCACTATTCATATCCGCTTGAGTAGCTAAAGGATATAATTTGCCTGAATTGCTGTATGCAATTGAAGATGCAATAATGCTATCGGTTTCGATATGTTTTGTATGTATATCACTTTTGCATTGGTAAATTTTTCCAGACACTTTTATTGTCTTTGTAGAAGTATTTATGTAATTTAATACAACTTGTTTTGACATATTGATAATAGAATCAAAACTTAAACTAAAATATCCACCTTCTATAGTGACAGTATAATCTTTCCTATTAGCCCCTTTAATATCTATATCTTTAGTTACATTGTCATACTGAATTTTCCCAACAAATCTTATAGGTGAATTTTGTGATATAACTGTGGATGCATTGTATTTAAATTCTTGTTTAGCGGTTTTAGGAGCAATAGTGACATCAACCTCATCATTGATTAACACCCACTCCGGATTTTCATTAAAAACCCTTAAAGTACCAGTAATATCTCCACCACTTTTGGGAAGTCTATTGCTTATAGCAATAGTTACCGCCCTGTTTTGAAGAGGATTTATGCTTGTCCAAGACAATTCATTATCAACATTTCCATTAAAAGTTTCAACTTTATTAAGTGCATCTTCTGCAATAGCTTTTGCACTGCTGGCTTTTGTTTCAGCACCTTGTGCAATTGTTTTGGCACTTGAAGCTGTCGTATTTGCACTTTGCGCGGTAGAAAGCGCATTTGTCGCCTTTGTCTCGGCACCTTGTGCTATACTTTTTGCACTTGCTGCCGCCCCTTCCGCATTCTTGGAATTGTTGCCTGCCTCAACAATGCCATTTTGAAACTCTGTAAGCACTGCAGCATTTACCAAAGAGCCTTCAACACTAGGACTATCTGCCCATTCTTCATCAACCGTAAGCGTATTTGCTTCTTGATTTATTATAGTCAACTTTTTTCTTCCAGGATGCAACGATTGCCTGTCTTTAAATTGTTTTATTTCCATGTAATTCTCCTTAACTTAAATTTCTATTTATTATTGATTTTTTAATTCGGCATATTTTTAATAATCTTGCTATTTTTTAATGTTATCGACTTAAAATATTCAAAGTTACTACCTCCTACTTTCAATTATAAAATGCCAAAATTCTAATGCCGTCTAACTTTCTCCAATCTATGCTAATTCTTGCTAAACTTAAACATTTTGCAAATAAAAAAAGCCCCGAAAGGCTTAATTGTGTTTAGTGGATAAGAAATACTAACCACCTAATCCTATTTGTTTGCTAATTTATATTATATTTGCAATATCAAGTAAACATTCTAATATGATAAATTCCCTTTTTAATTACGCTATTTACTCAACACTATTTGTTAATAAAATTTTTAACATCATCTATACTTGAAATATTTTTGTAAGTAATACAAATTAGTGCAAATGTTGATATTAAATCTTCTTCAGAAAATTCAAACCAATTTTTAGGTGAAATGAATCTAAAAATGAGATAGTATTTTAAATAATTATCTATTTCCCTTTTCTCATCAACGCTCAATCTCGACTGAAAATAATCAATATAATCATTTATTAAAAATCTGTTTTTTTTAGGTACAAAAACTTCAAAGTTGATATTGACAATATCAGAGCTCATCTCATATCTGCATTTCAAATTCTTCTTGTTTTTTTTATAGTCTTTCAAGTAGTTTTTATAATCTGATTTTGCATATTTTATAAAAAAGTAATATCCATTTATTAAAATATTATTTATAAATATCGCAATTTCTCCTATTAGTGAATTTTCTCCTGCGGTTTCAAAATCAACAACTGTTCCATCATTAAGAAGATTAAGGTCGATAGGATCCCCTTGTGACAAAATTGTAGTAAGCAGTTTTTCTTCAATTATTTTTTGTTTTGTTTCTTTTAATATTTTTCTTAAATCAAACTCATTGCCACCTACAAAAATTTTTCTATTAAGCAAGTCAATCCCTTTTAAATATGAATCAATAATTGCAACTCTTTGTCGGAAAAATTTTGTATTTTTACAAAGATGTTCTTCTCTTTTTATAGGCAACACCTGCATGTAATCTAAAAATCTGATGTTGGGTTTTTTCAAACTCGTATATAAATAATGATGAAGATTTTTTCTATTTATATTTTTAATAAGTTCATATATAATTGTCTTTTCATTCTCTAACAAAAAAAATCTTCGAGGCGCTTTTATTTTACCATCAATTACATCATAGCAATCTATTTCATTTTGATAGTCTTCTGAATGATGAAAAGTTTTATAGAAATATTTTTTTCTATTTATCTTGCATATTCCAAAAGAATTTTTATCTGTAATATTTTCTGTCAATTTTCTAATATTCAGTTCTAATCTTTTCATAAAAGTCCTTTAAATTTTTAATTTCTGCACTATCAGTTTTCCTATCTATTAAAATAGAATTGATTTCAAGTTTTGATGCCTCAATGATATTTTGCTTACAATCATCAATATAAAAGCAACTTTTTGCCTTCACCCCTAAATCGCTTAAAACTTTTTCAAAAAAGATTCTGCTAGGCTTTGCACACGCCAAATCGCAAGAAAGGTAAATTTTGTAAAAGTATCTTTTTATATCAAATTTTTCAAGCAGTTGAAACATTGAAGCATGGGCATTTGATACTAGCACAACTTTGTCAAGTTTGCTTAATTTCTCCAAATACAATTTTGTATCATCGTACAATATTCTTTGATTAAATGGCAAAAAGTTATATAAAGATTGGAAAATTATTTTTTGTTTTGAAGGGTCTATCTTATCTATAATTTCAGACAATATATTATTATAAAAATCAAGCTCTTGTTTAAAAGATGAAAACCATTCTTTAGTTGTAAAACAATCTCCAAAATCATACTTGTGCATAGATTTCAACACTTCTTCAACAAAAATCTCCTCAAAATCTAAGGAAATAAGATAATCTTTAATCAATTTTTCAGTTTTTGTGCTATACATCAAAACTCCGACAGCATCAATTAAAATCATATATTTCCCCTCTAAATAACTTGACATATTTGCTATTTTTAATTACAATTTTTTTATGGAAACTGTTGATAAAATTAACATTGAGATATTAGAAAAAAGCAAAGAGTTTTTCAGTGACCTTCTTGGAATAATTCTCTGTGGAAGTGCTGGCAAAAACAAATTTATCGAAAACTGGAGCGACCTTGACTATATAATAATCACAAAAACAACCAATCTTTTAAAAATACAAGAATTTTTGAATTATTTTTCTAGTTGTAAAATTCATATTGGGACAACCTTTTTTACTCAAAATGAACTAGATAAAATGCTCATTCCGCAGAGATGCATAATTACATTTTATGAAATTTCAAATGGCAAAAACAAAATTTTATTTCAAGAACAAACATTAAAACTTCCTATAGTTAGTATTGAAGATGTGTGTCAAAACTATAAAAGTGAACTTGCTAAAACAATAATTAGTGTGAAAAGAAGTAATTACAATGAGTTTCGACCTCTTTTTAAAAAGTTAGTTTTAATAAAAAAATTATTATTAGAAGCCCAAAGCGTAATAAAATATGATTTTAAAGAAATTGACATCGCAATCAAACAGTTTTATCCAAAGGACAAAGTGTCTCTTTGCGAATTATTCAACAGGCGAAGAGAATTATCTGTTTGCCAGTTATACTCAATTATAAACAACTACTTAATAGATATGGATTTATAAAATGATAAACATTAAAACAATGCAATATTCTTATAATTTACCTAGCAGAAATATAGATATAAATTCCTACATTATTTTTTCCAATTCATCTTATATAGCTATTGACCCTTGTGACACTGCAGCCATAAAAAGATTTCTTAAAAACAAAAAGCTTAATGCAATTTTTCTCACGCATGGGCATTGGGATCACCTACTTGCAACCGCAGAGTGCTCAGCTAAATATAATTGCAAAGTTTATTGTTCAGAAAATATAATTAAAAAATTAAACGATAGTTATCTTAACTGTTCACAAAATCACAACCTAGACTTGACTTTTGATTTGCCAAAAGAAAAACTCCTTTTTATTTCCAACAACGATATAATTACAATTGGCGATATCAATATCGAGGTCATTTCCTTTCAAGGACACAGTGACTGTTCTGTTTTATATAAAATTGAGAATAATTTCTTTGTTGGCGATAGTATTTTTAATAACAGAATAGTTCATACCGACCTACCTACATCAAATAATGCCTTATGGAAAAAGAATATTAACAATTTTAAGAGCAAATACAAAGATAAAAAAATATTTATATATCCAGCTCATGGTCATCCATTTCTATTTCGCTAGACACAGGAAGTTGGCAAATCCTTATTTTTTTGCACTCATCAAAAGCACCAAGATGCTTACAAATTCTTATATCTTGTTGTTCTAAAAATTGACTATAGTCTTCAAGATGGACACCATTAAAATACGCAAAGCCAAGATTATCTTGATATCTCGTTTTCCACTCATGCCACTGGCTTATTGGTGCTTTAATAATCTTATAAGTTTTACCATGTTTCAACACAAATGAAGCTAGCTCATCTTTCTTTATAAAATTTCGTATATTCTTCTTTACAGCATCAACCTTTTGAAAAAACTCTTCATCGCTTGCTTCCATGTCATTTTTTATTACAACTATTATCCCATAATCAATATACTCTTGTGGATATGCCTCTATTGTAAAGTTCATCTCTTTCAACTTTTTTTGTTGCTCAAGCATACCTTTATCAGACAAACGCATTTCAAGCTCTCTATGATATTTTGAAAACATCTTAAAACCATCTATTTTATAAGTGCCTTCAATACAAGACAAAAGACCTTGTTCATCAAACTCTTTTGCTATTTTATCTAAACCAGTCTTCGTTATAAAATCTGGTTTTATTATTAAAACCGCTTTTCTTTTCAAATTAAAAATTCCTTTTACAAAAATTTTGATATTGAATGTCCATAATTCTCAAAACCAACATATTTCCTATAATTTATGTTATTTTTCTTCAACTCATTTAAAAATTCTTTTGTATCAACTTTATTTAAGTATTTTATTTTTCTATAGGCACAATAGGAAAAATATTTTTCCGCAACCTGTTTAAATGAATTATTTTTGGATATTTTTTTATAATAATCTATAAGATAAACAGAATTTGAAAGCATATTAAAGCTTTTCTTTCTTTTTAATTCATAATCATTTCGCCTAATAATTCCGTGAGGGTTTTGAAAGTATCTATAACCAATAAAATCAAAAGTATAGAAATGCTGTGCAAGTAACATATATTTAAAAAAGAAAAGATAGTCTTCATGATATACACCTTCCTCAAAGGAAATATCATTATTTAAAATAAAATCATTCTTTATAGCCAGCAGCCAAACAAACCCCAACACTTTATCTGAGTCGGTCGTAAAAACCTTTTTCATAACCTCCTCACCTTGCTCATTTTTACAGAAAGGGAAATCTAATATTTCTGTTATATCACCATCGGCATTTATTCTTTGTCCAAAGAATCTTATGACATCTGCATCCTGATTTTTAATCAAAAACTTATTTAGTTTTGAAAGCAAATTTTCATTTATTTCATCATCTGAATCTAAAAATAGAATATAATCATTCTTTGATTCTTTTATTCCATGATTTCTTGCAGATGAAAGACCACTATGAGCTATTTTTAACACTTGCTTGTTCTTTATTTTTTTAGTAGCTTTTTCTAAATAATCAAACTCACTCTGCGCACTTCCATCATCAACAAAAATGACCTCAAAGTTTTCATAATTTTGATTTTTTATTGATTTGATCGTTTTGTCAACTGTTTTGCTATTATTAAAATATGGTACTATAATACTGAAAGAAAAACTCATTATTTAGCCTCTCAATGATCGCCCTTGATCAATCACAAAGTTACTTCCTGTTGTCTGATTGCAAAAGTTTTCTAGTAAATTAACAATCTGTTTGGCAACTTCTCTTGCACTTTCAATTTTTCCTAAAGGAATTTTCCGTTTTACATTTGCGACTGCTGAAGCATTATTTAACCAGTCATCATTCATTTTCGTTTTACAAGCTCCCATTGAAATGGCATTAACTGTTATACCTTTTGGTGCCAATTCAAGAGCCAACTCTTTTGTAAACATTAGTAATGCTGCTTTGCTGACATCATATGAAATCTTATGCCTTCTTGTAACAAATGCATGAACAGACAATACATTAAAAACCATTCCACCACTTATCATATTTTTGACAACCAATTTTGTAAGATTCATTGTACCAATAATATTAGTATTCAAGACATCAATAAATTCTGTTTCAAGAAAATCTCCAACACGTTGTATTGCGGCATTATTGATTAATACATCAATTTTACCATACTTTAAATTGATATCTTCTAACAATTGATTTGTTTTGGTCAAATCTGAAATATCACATGCAAAAAATTTAACATTAAGCTTTTTACCCTCAATATCATCAACGAATTTTTGAATTGATTTTAAATTTTTATCCAAAACAATAACCTGGTTTCTTACTGCCAGTTTTTTGACAAGTTCACTACCTATTCCACCAGCTCCACCAGTTATTAAAATGTTTTTTTTGAGTAATTTCATTCGTATTCTATTTATACTCTTTTTTCAATGCCCTATATATATAATCAGCACCATAAATGTTTATCTTATCTAAATTCTCAATACTAACAAAACGTGGTTCATAATAATTTGATTCAGTCATTCTTTCAAGTTCTTCTCCGCCAAGTTTAGGGTCAGCATCGTTTTTAATTTTGCAATGATAGTAGATTGCATCACCTTGTTCAGTCTCATCTTTACCTAAATAGCCAAGAATTTCAATATCGACAGACATCTCCTCTTTAAGTTCTCTCACAACAGTTTCTTCGCTATTTTCTCCATCTTCAATTCCGCCACCAGGCAATACATAATATTCTGTCACCTTGCCTTCTTTAACCTTTCTTCTAAACATTGTTAAAACAGCATTATCTCTTATGATAATTCCTCTTGCACTATTTCTCATAATTTACCTCCATTCATAATTTATAGTAATATTTATTTCGCAATTTGTCAAGTATTTAAAAACTTAAACTTTAAATAGTTGCCTTTTTATTATAATAAACACCCTCTTAATAATCTGTTATTTACTTAAAATTATTCCCTAAAAGCACAACAACAAACATACGAGCGGCATAACTTAGACACACTTATTGAAGTTTATTATCTCAAAATGTCCCTATACAAACTGTTAGCAACTTCTGGGATACAACGACTCTGCTTTACACTAGAAGCTTATTGTAAATTATTTAAAACGCAATAAACTATTAAAAGTTTTAAACGATATATTATAAGAAAATGTTCGCTTCATTTTCATTATTCTTGCGTGCCTAAAAAAAACGATCATAATTTAATATGACCGTTTTTCATGGTGTTCCCAACAGGAATCGAACCTGTGACTAACCCTTAGGAGCAATAAAATCTAGTTGTTTTAACTTTTCTATTGCTCCCTTTTGCAATTCTTACAAACATTATATCAAGTATTTTGCAAAAAAAAAACAATCAACTTCTCTAACTTTTGCACAATAAACATAAACTCTGATAAATCCACGGTACAGAAATGGTGACTTTTTGCCCAGTTTTGCCGTTTGGGTACAATTTGAAGATTTAATAATATTCTGGCATTGTTTCAAATTGATAAAAATAGGCTTTATAAAATTTTTTAGCATCACCAAAATTATGCTTGTATATTTTGCCATTGGAGCATCTTATGCAAGTTATAAAATTTTTAACGTTATACTTAAAGATGCAATTTTTTATTAAACTGCTCATATCTTTCATAGAAATAAAATAATTAATACTATTTTGCGCTTCCAATTTTACAAGCTGTCTATCATCACTTGGCTCATAATGACCAATTTCTACCATTTCTAGTTTTTTGCTATCATCAGTGAAGCCCATAAAACCTATTTCTTTTATAAAGATAGGCAAATTAGAAGAATTTGTTATGATGTAGGTAAAAGATGGAATCATTTTTTCTTTACCATTTACTAAAGCAAAATTTGCGGAATCACTTTCCACATCAACATTCACTGATCGTTTATATTGTAACTTTGCTGTGATTATTGATACAGTAACACCAATTGCAGATACAATTAATGCGATAGTAGATAAAACAATAGATAGAATTTCCATAAATAATCTCCTTGCTTTTTAATAGAAGTATTATAGCATAATCTCAACTAAAATACAAGTTTTTAAAAATAACCTAAAAGCAATACGAAGAAGTATCTTTAAAGAAATTTTTGTTCATAACTTTCAATATAAGAATTGGTGAGTGCTAGTAAAGATTTTTCATCGACATTATTTTCTTTCATCCTATTTAATCTGTTTTCATATGCTTGTAATACGAAATACTCATTTTGTATAACAGGATCAATTATATTTGTGACATAGTTAAGCCATTTTTGCGAGCTATTTTTAATAAATGCAGCGGCTTTCAATTTGTAAATAGGCAAAATATCTTTTAGGCGTTTGTCATAAGTTACAAACAATGGAACAGTAATATCTATAATTTTATTTGTTTGAATTGCTAAGTTATTAATTGTGTTATGTATATGAAAGATATCCCAGGCCATATTTTTCAAATTTTTAATAATGTTTTTATTACCTTTTTGAATTTTGCTAAAAAAGCCTATTTTAGTTCCATACATGAAATATAACTTAGCCAAATTGGTTTCTCTATCAGATAAAAGACCTATTTTTTCATGAAAAAATTTAACAAATTCTTTTTCTTTATCATATAGGGATAAATGAGATTTATTAAGTTGAATATCTGCCATAACTAAAAGTTCTAAATAATATAATTTATATTGGCGACGGTACCAATTTGAAAAATCATCATTTATCAATTTATTATCAAATTTTAAAAGCTTCTTTGTATATGATTTTGCCTTTCGAGGGCTATTGAAAAAATAAGTCTCAAATGCATACATATTGTCTAGATATAGTTGATTGTTAGAAAATTCAGGATTAAAAAGCGTATTTTCAAACATATAAGCCATGCAATCCACTCCCCATTTTCTGTCTTTTATAAGTTTCAAAACCTCTTCAATATTCTCTGGAATACTGCTTTTTTCATTTTTATATCTTCTATAAAGATAACTTTGAATTTGCGTATCTAAACTTATTAGCGTTTCGGTTTTAATAATGTCTTTATTGAAAACCATAATTGACATTATAGAGTCTGCATTAAAACCATATAAATCTTCATTAGTAAAAAAATAATTTACATCTATTCCTTTAAGATTTAAGGCTCTAAATTTTTCCATGTAATTAATGCCGTCCATATATGGATTTGGGATAATAAAGTTAACATCTTGAAGAATATCAATATTTTCCAAAAAAAGTTTAATGCCTTCTACATGATCCATATCAAGTATTTTAGTTATAATATGTGTTTTATATAAATAGTCATGTGTATCATTATTCATATTATGCTATCTCCTTAATTGCATTATAGCATAGTTCTCGTTTATTTTAATAACTCTTTGCATATTTTATAAGTAATCTCTATCACATGGTCAATTTCAAGGTTTTGAAGTTGACATTTTTCTATGTCTAAATCAAAATATTCTTTCCATTTTTCCTTTGAGAAGTCCTTTACAAACTTATCTTCAAGTTCGCAAATCTTGGATAATTGCAACTGCATCTCAGCAGTCATTTTTTCATTTTCTAGTATATCTCTGACTAGTTGTAAAACGTGGTTCAACTTTCTCACCTCCATTAGTTTTTATTGAAACATATTTTGCATAATCGCACCCATCGCAGAAAACTAGCAACATAATATCTGAACGCATACTGCAAAGCATCAAAACGTGCCAAATGCCTTTATCGTCAATAAACATTTCATTTTTGTATTTGGTTATAATATTGGGATTTGGTTCTAGAAAATGTTCTCGAAAGTAAATAAAATCATCTTTACCAAGATAAATATTTCTTTCAATGATACATTCGACTTTTTGTCCTTTACCTTTATCAAGCTTGTTTCTCAACAACCTAGCATTAGGCATATCACACAAAAACCGTGTTTTCATAGCCTGTCCTCCTTTGGTTGTTGTGTGTTTTACCGTAAATAAAAATATTTTGCAAGTCTTTTTTTAAAATTATTAGAAAAAGATAAAGCAACCCCTCCTAAGTGACAGGTATATCCACTTAACTTTATAGGCAAAAAATTACTCGCACACGTGCGATTTTCCTATATATAATAAAAAAAGTATGTATCCGTCATCCTGTCATTCCGTCACTAAATGACAGGATGACAGTGTGACAAATAATTTTTTACGCGTGAAGAAATCATATAATCTGAAAACATTGATTAAATTTTGATAAATTATGAAAATGAATGATTAAAGGATGATTAAAAAATTGCCATATAATAGAGTTATAGGCAAAATACTTCTTAACAACCAGCAAAATAGTTGGTTGTTTTTTATTTAAATTTACCGAAGCACACAATGTGTGTTAAACGAGAGTTTTAAAATAACAAAAAAAAATTTCCCCGTGAGGACAAATGCTGTCCACACGAAAATGCTACATTACAATTAACCAAATTAATCTTGGTTTTATCGAGAACTCGAGATCTCGTTAAAATATAGACCGACCTTAAAACCGATCACTTTAAGCGAAAGTCAAAAATTAAAAGGAGCAAATATGAAAGATCTCATTTTTGAATTTGAACAAGAGAAAGTAGTTCAACTTAATTTAAAATTAAAAGAGTTGCTATTGCTTGAATATATGTTTAGATTCTTCAAAAACGAACAAATCAAGACTAAAGACAAAGGAGATAAATATTATTGCAGGCTTAGTTATAAACAGGTGCTTAACGATTTACCCATTCTTCACATTAAAGAAAGACAATTGAGAAACTTGATTACCAGTTTGGAGCAAAAAGGAGTGCTTGAAAGGTTTTCACAACTTAAAAATCAAGTATATCTTTTCGTTGACTGGGAAAAGTTGCTTACCCTACCCCAGGGGGAGTCAAATTTCTAAGTGAACCTTAATAGAGAGCGGACAAGCAGTCGCATACAGAAAATCGCAAAATCAAAAATCAGACTAATAATTAAAAAATAAAAACTGAAAGGCTTATTTGCTATAAAAATAAATGGATGTACGATTTTTTAGTTGTTAGAAATATAATCAAAATAAAATCAAAAGTAATCAAAAAATAACCTGTTTGGTAATTTTTTGTTTGCATAAGCTATATTTTTCGATTTGTTGAAGTTTTAAATGAAACTAGATAAATTATCATTAAATTGATTTAAACAGATTTTAAGGGCATTTCTGCGAGAATTAAGGCGATTTGACAATAAAACAAGAATTCATAGCTACAAAATTTCAAAAATACAATAAAACAAAGTTTCAAGGATACAAAGATACAAGAAAAATCTTTTATTTTATTTGGCTGTTCACTGGACTTTATTGTGTTTTTGCGGTATGTATTGTACTAGCAAAAGTACAAGTCCAGGAGTGAACAGCACACTGGAGGTATTAATGCAAAGAATAAGGACTATTACTGAGACATTACAAATGTTGAAGAAAGAAGATCCAGAAACTTGTTTAAGTGAGTTTCTTATAAGGAAGCTTGCGAATAACTACAAAATTCGTTCCATCAAAACTGGCAACAAAGTGCTAATAGATTATGATTCTTTAATTGCGTTCTTGCAAAGCAAAAGTTATGAATTACCAATGGAACAAATCATCATAGGATAAGGAGAAATGTTATGCCATGTATTAAGAAAAATGTGCTAGACACGGGTGCGATTTCATATCGCATCCAAGTCAAAGCCAAGAATGAAAGGACAGGCAAGTTTGAGGCCAAAGTGATGACTTGCAGAAAGCCAGCAGAACTCACAGAAAGGCAATATGAACGAGAACTACAAAGAATTGCATTTGAGTTTGAAGATAAGTTCCGCAAATCTATGAATGGTTTGCTTGCAGTAGATAATGACATATTGTTTATAGACTATGCAAACAAGTGGTTAGAGAAAGTTAAAAATACAAAGTCACTTAATTACTATGTTAAAGGTAAAGACAGTATCAAAAAGTTTTATGCCTACTTTGGGAACATTAAACTTAATCAAATAACACCAGTTATGGTGCAAGGCTTCTTAGACGAAATGAGTTTCAAAAAGGTTGAAAAGAAAAGTGCCGTGATGATTAAAGATATAACACAATATCTAAAATCGCATTGCATTAAACTAGTAGACGCAACAAACAAAACTGGTATATCAAGGTCAATCTTCTTCTCAGCAACAAGCGGACATGGGATAAGGGTTGAAAATTCTGAACGAATATGTAAAGAGTTGGGATTAAAATATGACGAATATTTTAAGACCGAAATTATAACTCATCCTTATGCAAAAGAAACAATATTGAAATTGAAAAGAACACTTGCAACAATCCTGGCTGAAGCCAAAAGACAAAGACTTGTTGAACATAATTTTGCAAGCAGAGACTATATTGCACCAATACAAGGCTACAAAAAAGAGATACAAATTCTTAATGATAAAGAGGCAAAGATACTGGCGCAATACTTGGATACTGAACCAAATCCTCGCTGGAAGATTGTATTATTGACAATCTTGTTTATGGGATTAAGACGTGGCGAACTTGCTGGACTTGAATGGAAAGATATTGACTACGAAAACAAGACGATGACAATTCAAAGGTCGGTGCAAGACATCGTTGGCTTTGGACTTATAACCAAAGATCCAAAAACTGAGAACTCAAAAAGAACAATCTCAATGCCAGACAAACTAATAACTTACTTGAAAGAATATCAAGTATGGTGGAACAATCAAAAGCATTATCTTGGCGATCGCTGGAAAGATACTGACAGACTATTCTGCACAGAAGATGGAAAAACAATCTCCCCAGATCTATTTAGAGTATGGCTACAAAAGACGCTAACAAAAGCGGGCTTGCCAAAAGTGTCCCTACACTCATTGCGCCATACAAATATAACTCTACAATTAATAGCAGGTGTAGACATGAAAACTGTCTCTGCTCGCGCTGGACACAGCAAAGCATCAACGACCAGTGACTTTTATAGCCACTTCATAAAGAACTCCGATGTTCATGCGAGTGATATTATTAACAAAATATTTGCCGAATAATACTCTATAATTGTAGATTCACGATAAATATTTTTTACGACATTGTCCTAAAACTATCCAAAAATTAATTTTTATGGTATAATTTGTTAGAGGTATTGTGTGAGAAAAGAAGAAGCTTATTTTAACAATGGTTTTGTAGAGATGTTTCAAAAAGACAAATTCGTTTATATGAGAAATCTAATGAATGAAGAGGATTGGCAAAAATGTATAAATAATTTGAAAGAAGAGTTGCCGAAATTAGAGGAAAAATTAATTGATAAAATTAATGAAATAGTTACTGATCTTAAAGAAGTAGACCCGCTATATTTATTATTAACACTTTCTCAGCAAGAACTAGCCGGTAATCTCTTTATAAATTCTGAATCGCTGATGGATGAGGACTCTATATTTCTAGGATATGCAATAATGTATTTACAAAGTATAATCGTATCAAATAGTAATTTGGGGATTTTAGAAGATAATAAGGAATATGAAGTTGCCTGTGATACTATAATAAAAAATACTTGTGATATGTTAAAATTGTATCAAAAGTACTATATTGGAATTAAATATATGTCATCAAGCGACCTCGTAGAAGATAAAGATAGCTTATGTTTAAAGATGTATTTAGAATTAATGAATATCGTAACAGGGAACAGATATCAATGTTTTCATAAAAAGTATTTTGAAATATTAATGTCTGGACAAAACGACCTAATCTACAATACTTATGGTATCACAGCAGAAGAGTTGATTTTAGGATTAGAAAATTACAACAAGTTTATTTCATTTGGACTACAGGAGGCCAAGGAAATTTTTGAAAAATCATTTGAGAAATTTCAAGAGAGCGGATATAAAAATCCAGAAAAATTTAGAGATGAACTACACAAGTGTGATGTTGTAAATCGTGCTTATCGAATACTTTTTGGAGATGGATTATTTGATTTTGGTGAGGTTTCAAAATTTCCTCGAAAATTATTAGATGATTTATCCTATGGTGTTGGAGAAGAAAAAGACTTTGCATCAGATCCCAATCCGTTTTTTCCAAGTAAAATATTGCCAATAAATAAAAGGCCATTGCTTAAATTAAAAGATACTTATTATTGCTTTTGGTCTAGAGTTTTGTACGATAAATTTTACAGAATAATATATAAATCAATAACAAAAGATCATATTGCGTTAAAAGAACAATGGAATAAAAACCAAAAAGAAACTACAGAAACAAACATATTAAAATTAATATGTGAAAAATTAGATTTTAAAAATTATTATTGCAACAATTATTATTATAAAAAAATAGGAAAGAACGAGCAGCGTATTGAAAATGATGCAATCATACTTTATGAAAATAAAATAATTATTTTGGAAATAAAAGCTGGAGCGTTATCTAACTCATCTCTTGCCGAAGATTTCGAATCCTTTGAAAATAATTTTAACGAGATTTTCAACAAGGGAATTACTCAGGGAGAAAGGCTAATAGATTTAATATCTGAAAATGACGTCACTGTCTATGATGAAAATGACAATATAAAATTTATAATTCCTAAAACAGAGAACTCAAATATATTTGTTATGAATGTAACCGTAGATGATATGAACGAGATTGCGGCTCAATTTGAAACTACAAAATATGCAACATATAGTAGAACTCATAATTGTATTTGCATTTCTTTAAGTGATTTGTTGGTTTATTGTGAGTATTTTGATGATAAAATTACTTTTTTTCATTTCTTAAGTAAAAGATGCAAATCTTTAACAACTGATAAAATCCGTTTAAGTGACGAACTTGATCATTTGGGATTGTATATATCTCATAATGATTATACAATGTATGCTGATGGATTTTCTTCTGATATAATTAATTGGTCTGGATATAGAACGGCTTTGGATGAATATTTCTGTAAGAAACATGCATATGATGATTTAGAAAAACCCAAACAATCATTACCTGTTTATATAAATAAAATCGTAGAATTTCTTAACCTAAATCATTCGAGATATATTAATACAGTAGATATTGCTTCACATTTTTTAGATTTGTCTATAGATGCTAAAATAGAATTAAATGAAATAATAGAATCATCACTGAATAATAAGACCTCTCAAATTTTATTTTTAAAGGGAGAAGAAGTTAATTATTCTATTATAGTGAATAAAAGAAAAAACTTTTTGAATAAAAAAAGTATTGATAATCATATTTATGCAACAATGCGAGCAGCAAATGAGAGTAACCGAATATCATTTAATTTAATATTTGAAGAAATAGAATTATTTGATTTATTATATGAGGAATACGACATTAGAAATTTAGACGAGAAAGAAATACCAGAGATAGATGCTTTAAAAGACATAATCATAGATAATCGAATTAAAAAATTTAAAGGTAAAATCGGAAGAAATAGTCTTTGTTCATGTGGTAGTGGCAAAAAATATAAAAAATGTTGTTTAAACAAAAAGACGACTAAATAAGGCCGCCTTTTTTCTATAAATTGGTGAGAGTAAGAAGATTCGAACTTCCGACCTGTCGCTTAGGAGAATAAGCAATCGAAAATCGTGCGATTTTTCTCCTAAATTGCTTTAATTTATCCTATCACAAATTGTGCAAATTAGCAAAACTATTTATGCTTGTTGTGTAAAGTTTGCAAAATTTTTAGCTTAAAACAAAAGTGTATGAAAAAGTATGAATAAAATTTGACTACTAATTCTTATTAAAAGGAGTTAGTATGTTTATAGAACATGAAGTCGTTTATGACTTAATTACAACAATGCAAAAGCAAAAAGGAGCAATTAGGGTTCCATTAAGTCTACAAGAGTACATTTTTAATTATCTTAAAGAGACTTACCCAAAAAACAAAATGAATGGTGTAAAAGCAAAAAATGCCGCTCTTGTCTTTGGATTGCTCGCAAATGAATTTTATCTCATAAATCAAAATAGAGAGCCACATATTAAAGAATTTTTTATGACAAAGGCACGATGGGTAAAGATTAACGCAGGACAAGTCATGATAGAAACTGCTCTTAAACTCTTAAAAGAAATGAAACTTATAGATTACTATAATGTCCCTACCCCAGGAAGTCCATATCAAAAAACACGAATATTTAGAATAGGTTGTATTACACTATCTTATATAGCAACGATAATGGAAGAAAAATGCAAAAAAGAAGACTGCTTAGAATAAGTCTTCTTATTTATTACTAGATATTGGGAGTAAATAGTATATTTTTTTATAAATGTATGTTATAATTTAAGAATGAAATTAGATGAAAGATATAATAAAGAGAAAGATAAAATAAAATTATTTAAAGCATTAACTGATTGTAGGCATATGGATCATCCAAATAACTTGAATGACATATGTTTTATCAATTTAAAAATGTTTAATGCTTATTGTATAAATAATATTTTTGATAATATTGATTATACAATAAAAAGAGATTACAATTTAGTAACCCTTATATATAATTATTTAGCAAGTTTAAAATCTTATCTAAACAAAAAACTTAAATTCATAAAAAACAAAATTCCTAAACCCTATAAGAAACAAGCTCTTAAAATATTTTATAAGTTTTGGGATGTTTACAACAATAAAACACAAAAATCGCTAATTGATAAATTAATTAAAATAAGAAACAGAATAGAACATATTGACCTTACTTCTGGAATTAAAAGAAAAGTTATGTTTAATGAAACAAGCATGATAACAAAAATATATATTGATGATACAGACATTATAGATGCATTTAATAAATCTTTTGAAATGTTAAATTCTCTAAATGAAGAATTGGAGAAGTTTTTAAATGAAAATATACAAAGAATGAAAATAAGAGATACTTTTTTATTTATGAATGCATACAATAGATTTAATCATTTGACTAGATATACGCTTTTGCTACCTGAAGAAACTGAAGAAGAAATAAAATATTACGACAATATAATCAATCAATTAATTAGTTAATCATTATTTTTTATTCCTAGTTATAAGTTTTATTAAATTTACTATTTGTTCGAGTTCAAAAGCGTCAAGTTTGTTTAGTTCGGAGAGTAAGTCTTTATATTCAAGTGGGTATTTAGTTTTGGTGTCAAAAAAGTCTGAGAGTGAAATCTCGAAATAATCACAAATATTGATTAGTCCTTCAACTGATGGCATGCTGCGAGCATTTTCAATTTGGTTTATGTATTCACTGCTCTGCCCGAGTTCAAGGCTCATACTTCTAGCCGAAATATGCTTGGCATTTCTTAAAGTTGCCACTCTTTTACCTATAAAAAACTTATCTATATTTTCCATATTACAAGTTTATACTATGCACTATAAAATAATGCATAGTTTTTTTATTAAAATACTTGCCTTGTGTTCTCAAAATATGTATAATATATTTATACATACTGAAAGCGAGAATTTATGATATTATTTGACAAAAAATTAAGATTTTGGCTATTAAAAGGCGGTGGAATATGCTTGAAGCTTACCTTATAGTCTTTTTAATCATGTTTGGTGTTGGCGGTGCATTGTTCTTTGTAATTTTAGGGATAATGAGTGCCATACCGCCTATAATTAGGCTTATAGAAAAATTAAATTTAAAAATAATAGGAGATATTGATAAAATGGGAAACATTAATGTAAAAGAAGCAAGCAAGAAAAATGAAAGAAATATTGTTATTATCGGCATAGTTGGTATATTTGTATCACTTGTAATGCTTGGTCTGTCTATTTGGTTTTTAATTTCACAAATAGACATAGCAAACAAAGCAAAAATGAGTGTCGGCCCTGCAATTGGCGGGTTTATTGGAATGTTAGTTGGAATTGCCTTATTTATAACCTTGGGTGCATTATTATATAGCAATGCAATAAGGAATGTTTACATAAGAAATACCATTCATAATAAAGTCGACAATAAGAAAATTAGTAATGACGATTAATATAAATATTAAAAAATACCTATATAGTAATGTTTATATGTAAATTTAAAGTGATATACACATGATTTTAAAGGCAGAATGATTTATATTATAAAATCTATTGTATAAAACCTTTTGTCTAAAATATAGTGATTTACACATGAAAAATAAGGGAATTAATGTATGCAGCAAAAGATTAAAAAAGAACTTAAAATTGAAACTTTTTAGGGCTAGTCATCTCGACTAGTCCTATTTTTTGACATTTTTCACGAATTTCGACAAGAAAATATATTCTTCGCAGAGAAAGTAGGGTCAGATTTTCGACAAAAACTTTATATAATATACCGTAACGAATGAATAAGTTTTGAAATAACCGATCGATGAAATTTTTGACAAAATTTTGGGAAAAGGAGGTAAACAATGAAAAAATATAGAACAATCAAGGAATGTCACGTATTGATTAAAGCAGAAGATCCAAATTCTGCTATTAGCGAATATTTCATTCGTGATATGTGTCGAAAGAAACAAGTGCCTTGCCTAAAAGCAGGTTGTAAGTATTTAGTCAATTATGACGAACTCGTTAAATTTTTAGATATAGCATAAAAGGAGATTATAAAATGGCTAGCATAATCGAGCATAAATTAAAGAATGGAAAATCTTACACCATTCAAGTTAAAACAAATGGGAAATTTGTTTCAACTACGATAAAAGCCCCAGAGAATATGAAACAGGCTGAAATTACAAGATATATAAATCGCATGGCGGCGGAGTTTGAAGAAAAAGTTAGGACAAGCCCGAAAGTAACAAAGCAAGATTTGACTTTCAGTGAATGTGCCGAGCAATGGCTAAATGCGGGGCAAGGCTCAAAAAGTCAAACTTATCTTGTTAATTGTGAAAAGATAATTTCTGATTTAAACAGATTTATTGGCTCAAAGCCTTTAAAGACAATTACTCGTGCAGACTGCGAAAGAATTTTTGTTTATCTTAACAACCGCACTATTAAAACTTCACGAGCAAGACTTACTAAGCCTATTGATGAGTTTTTAGCAAGCCAAAAGATTGGACTTGTTAGCGAAGAATGTGGGTTTAATAGAATCACTATGCAAATGATAAGAAAAGGAAAAATCGTTCAAATTGAAACTGCCACTGCTCTTGCCAAATGTTTAGGCTTTAAGATGACAGATTATTTTGAAATTACAAACGAAACAAGACTTTATTCAAAGGAGAGTAAATTGAAATATAGACGAACGCTTAATGCAATTTTAAATTATGCAGTAGAAAATGAATATGTAAACAGAAATGTTGCAAGTTCTAAATCTATTAAAAATATGATTAGCGGACAATTAAAAGAAAAAGACATATTGTCTTATGTGGAAACTTTACAACTAATAGCCGCAATTAAACGAGAAGAAAATATAAAAATAAAAACTGCTGTTGCAATTTTGTTTTATACAGGAATGAGAAAAAGCGAATTGTGTGGACTTGAATGGAAAGATATCAACCTATTTGAGCATAAGATTTCTATTAATAGGAACTTGATTTTTATTCCAAGGGTTGGGCTAATAACCAAAGCACCAAAAACAGAGAAATCTAAAAGAGTGATAAAAATATGCAATTACCTAAACGAAATTCTAATTGCATATAAAAATTGGTATATTAATGAAAAAGAAAGACTTGGCGACTATTTCCACGACACCGATAGACTTATGGTTTTAGATAATGGCACACCTATCAATCCCGAAACCATAAATCATTGGCTGACATATATCTTAATTAAAAATGGAATTAGAAAAGTTACCCCACATTCTTTAAGACATACTCATATTACTTTACAATTAAGAGATGGCGTATCTGTAAAAGTCATTGCAAGAAATGTAGGACATTGTGATGCTAGTATGATTTTAAAAGTATATTCCCACTATCTAGCAGAAGATGAAGACACAACGGCAAACCTATTTGACGATAAATACTGCTAATGAAAAAAGCCCGCAAGGGCTTAATTGGTGTTCCCGGGGCGATTCGAACGCCCGACCCCTTCCTTAGGAGGGAAGTGCTCTGTCCTGCTGAGCTACGGAAACATAAAAATATAGAAAATATCAAGTTGTATGAAGAATTGGTATGAAGATTTTATTCTTGCTTTTCTTTTAAGTCGTTATACTCCTTTATTTATAAGGAGTATAGCGATTACCTAAAATGGTAGGACATCATATTAGGATGGGTTTGTAATATCCACTTTACTATGGGAACATATATGATTTGTAGATATGGGAGATTTAACTTTTTATATAAATTGAGAGTTAAAGTGTTTTTAATGTAAATTGAGGTTTTTGAGATGTTTCCTGTTATTAAAATCTTTAAGAAGTTTTCTCTATTTTAGGCTTTTTCTTGTTTTACTCTTCCTTACAAGATAATAAAATTATATCAAATTATTAAATGAAAAGCAAGGAATTTTTATAATAAAATTATGCTCGAAGTTTAAGATATATCATCATATAAATGTTTGGATATTTTTTTAAGTTTGTATTTCAAAACTTTTCAATTATTTTATTGTTATTTTCAGCAAAAGTATGTTATTATTAAGTCATGAAAATTTATGATGTTATTATTATAGGTGGCGGAGCATCTGGTTGCATTACTGCCCTGCAAGCTGCAAAAAAGAACAAGAATATTTTGATAATTGACAAAAATGCCTCACTTGGCAAAAAGTTGATGGTGACTGGGAATGGAAGATGCAATCTTACAAACCTTAACATATTACCGAGCTTACTTTATTACAACCAAAGCATTGACAGTTTTATCAATCGTTTTTCACCTACGCAGACAATTGAATGGTTTAACCAATTGGGGCTTATAACTTTTTCTGACAATGAAGGTCGAGTATACCCTATTACAAACAGCGCAAAAAGCGTGATTGATGTTTTAAACAATGAAATTGGTAAGTTTAAAAACATTTCTGCCGAATTAAATCAAACATGTCTTGACATTATTTTTAAAGATGAAAAATATATTGTCAAAACAGACAAAGGCGAATTTGTATCAAAAAAAGTTGTCATTGCGTGTGGTGGAAAAAGTATGGAAGAAATATTACAAAAATTCAAAATTCCTTATAATAATTTTCAACCTAGTCTTGCAGCAATCAAAACTGAAAAAACAAAAATACTTGATGGCTGCCGTCTCTCTCCCGCCCTTCTTACAATAGAAGAAAATGGCAAAAAGCTATTTAAAGAAAAAGGCGAAATTTTATTTAAAGACAGTGGATTAAGTGGCATTGTTGCCTTCAACGCTTCCACCCTCTTTGCAAGAGGCGAAATAAAAAATGCCAAAATAATTTTGGATCTTCTTCCAAGCTTTTCAGTAACTGAGCTTGAACATTTATTAGAAAGCAGAAAAAAGCTTGCCCTTCCAATCAATAAAATGTTTGATGGGCTTTTATTGCCACAGCTTGGATGGCACATATTAAACAAATGCAAAATAAATGAAGATAGGCTTTCTTTGCAACTTAGCAAAAACGAAATTAAGCTTATTGTCTCAGCTATAAAAAATTCAACTTTCAGCTTTGCAGGATTTTACAACAACAATCAAGTTTATTCTGGCGGCGTGCTTTTAAATGCCCTAAACAACAACCTTGAAAGCAAAGCTTATTCCGGTCTATATTTTTGCGGTGAAATTTGCGATATTGACGGAAAATGCGGTGGCTATAATCTCCAATGGGCATGGACAAGTGGTTATATTGTGGGTGAAACTTTATGATTAAACTTGACAACATAATTCTGCCTATAAGGCATAATATTGATATAATTAAAGAAATTTGCGCAAAAAAGCTTAAAATTTTGTCAAAAAACATTAAAAATGTGGAATATATTAAACTTTCACTTGATGCAAGGCGTAAAAACAATATCAAATATATCGCTAGTCTAGCTTTGACATTAAATGAAAAAGAGGAAGAAAAATTTAAAGATTTAAAATTCAATTTTGACAGAAATGGACTTGAATATCAGACGATAGAGCTTGAAAAATCACCTATTATTGTAGGCTTTGGACCAAGTGGAATATTTGCTGGACTTGCACTGGCAAAAATGGGGTTAAAGCCCATCATTATAGAGCAAGGTAAATGTGTTGATGAGCGTAAAATAGATGTTGAAAACTTTTGGCAACAAGGTAAACTTAACAAATTCAGCAATGTACAATTTGGCGAAGGCGGTGCTGGCACTTTCAGTGATGGAAAGCTTAATTCAAACACCAGCAACGAGATTACTAAAAAGGTCATAAATGAGCTATACTTACATGGCGCTCCTAAAGAAATACTTTATCTTTCAAAGCCGCATATTGGCAGCGATAACTTACAAAATGTAGTAAAAAATATTCGCGAAGAAATTATAAATCTAGGCGGAAAAATACTTTTTTCACATAAAATGACTGATATTTCTATAAAAAACAATCAAATTTGTGGCGTTTTCATCGAAAAAGTTGAAAATGAGAAAGAAAGCTGCAATGATAGTAGAAAAAATACTGACGACAATATAGCCCTTTATATTGAAACAAATCATCTTCTTTTATGTCTTGGGCACAGCGCTCGAGACAGTTTTGAAATGCTTTATAAAAATGGGTTAAATATCAAACAAAAGCCATTTGCAATGGGAGTAAGAATTGAAAGCAAGCAAGAGGAAATCAATATTGGCCAATATGGCAAAAATTACGACAAAGCACTTCCAAACGCCGATTATAAGCTTGTCACTCACCTTCAAAATGGAAGAAGTGTTTTCACCTTTTGTATGTGTCCTGGCGGACAAGTGGTAGCATCATCTTCAAATGAGGGCGAAATTGTAACCAATGGAATGAGTTATTTTGCTAGAAATGGCGAGAACGCAAATTCTGCACTTCTTGTCAATGTTTACCCTGATGATTTTGGCTCTACTCACCCTCTGGCTGGAATAAAAATGCAAGAAAAATATGAGAAGCTTGCTTTCGAGCTTGGCGGCAAAGACTATTCTGCCCCTGCTCAAACAGTTAAAGAATTTTTACATTTAAGAGAAGGAAAAGAATATTTAAAAAGCACGATTGCTCCTTCTTACACACCAAAAGTTAAATTTACTGACATTTCAAAATGTTTGCCGAATTTTGTAACTGAAAGCTTAAAAGAGGCACTGCCTTTGTTAAACAAAAAACTAAGCGGCTTTGCCAATGCTGACAATATTTTGATTGCAATTGAATCAAGAAGCAGCTGTCCGCTTACTATTGTAAGAGATGAAACTTTTCAAAGCAGCATCAAAGGCATCTATCCTGTTGGTGAAGGTGCTGGATATGCAGGCGGCATAATTACAAGTGCACAAGATGGAATAAAAGTCGCTGAAGCAATTTATAAAACTTTATAAAAAACAATTAAACCTTTCTAAGTAAAACAAAAAATCAGGCTGAAGCCTGATTTTATTTTTTTTATTATACTAGTTTAATGATATATCATCATCACCGAGATAATCAAATCCCTCTAAATCATCATCATTTTTTGCTTTTTCATAACTTGATTGAATAATTTCATCCAATTCTTCTTCATCAAAGTCATAAGCTTGTTTAATTTCAGTTTTAATTGCCGCTAAAACATCTTGGTCACTGATTTCAATATCATCATCTTCTTCAAGCATTTCCTCAATCTCAGCTGCCTTTTTCATACCATTCATGCTGCTTTCAAGTACAACAGCCAAAAGCTCTTCTTCAGATACGCCTCTAGTTGCCATTCTTTCTTGTTCAGTTTTCTCAGCCATTTTCAACATGCCTGAAAGGCCTTTAATTGTTTCTGCAAGCACACAAAGTTGAGCTCTGCCATCTTTTTCTTTTGCTGTCATTTTGAGAACGGCATCGTTTGAAAGCAACAATTTTACAAGTTTAATTGTCTCATCATCCTCAAGAAATTCATAAGATAAAAGCTCTTCAAGAGCAGCCTGAAGCTCTTCTTTTGTCTTATTTATAAATTCACTCTTTTTCATTTTCCACCCCTTTCTATCTTCTTCAATTATATATAAAATCTCACCTATTGTCAATATCGAAAATAACTAAAAAACAAAAAAGCAGATAAATAATCTGCTTTTATTTTTACTGCCATTTCCAGTTTTCTATTTCTGGCATGTCAACGCCATATTCGGCAATATATTGTTTATGATAACTAAGTTTTTCTTCAATTTCTTTTACAAGCTTATCTTCTTTTAAGCCAAGCTTTTCAATTACTTCAAGCAGCAAATGATAGCGGTCAACTTTATTTTGCACTCTCATATCAAACGCTGTAGTAATTGTGCCCTCTTCCATATAACCATGAACAGAAATATTTTTGTTATGCCTAAACAACAGCATGTCATGAATAAACTTTGGATAACCATGGAAATTGAAAATAACTGGCAAATCTGTCGTGAAAAGTTTGTCAAATTCTTCATCGCTAAGCCCATGAGGATGTTGGTAATTTGACTCAAGTTTCATAATATCAACAATATTTATAAACTTAACCTTGACTTTTGGCAAATATTTTTTAATTAAAGTGACTGTTGCAAGCGCCTCAAGCGTTGGAGTATCACCAGCGCACGCAATAACAATGTCTGGCTTTTCGTCCTTGCAAGTGCTTGCCCATTTCCATTCACTTAAACCCGCAGTGCAATGCTCTATTGCTTCATCCATATTAAGCCACTGCCAGCTTGGATGTTTTGATGCAACTATCACATTTATATAATTTAAACTTGCTTGGCAATGGTCATAGCATGAAATAAGAGTGTTTGCATCAGGTGGAAGATAAATTCTTGTTATCTCTGATTTCTTGTTTGCAACATGGTCCAAGAAACCAGGCTCTTGATGGGTATATCCATTATGGTCTTGCTGCCATACATTTGATGTCAAGATAAGGTTTAAAGATGAAATAGGTCTGCGCCAAGAAAGCTCTCTTGTAACTTTCAGCCACTTAGCATGTTGTGAAACCATGCTGTCAACCACTCGAATGAAAGCTTCATAACTGTCAAACATTCCATGTCTGCCTGTCAAGATATAGCCTTCAAGCCAGCCCTCGCAGGCATGTTCGCTTAAATAGCTGTCCATAATTCTGCCATCACCTGCAAGATATTCATCGTTTTCATATATTGTTCCATTAAAATCACGCCTTTCTTCATCGAAAATATGATAAAGTCTATTTGACATAGCCTCATCTGGACTGAAAACGCGATAATTTCTGTTTTCTTTATTAAGTTTGAACACTTCTTTTATATAACTGCCAAGCTCAAGCATATCTTGTTTTTTGACCTTGCCATGTCCTTCAATATCGACTGCAAAATCTCTTAAATTTGGAAGATTAAGCTTGCTTGCACCACAATTGGTGTTTGGGCAGGCAGAAATCCTCTTGTCACCCTTAGGCAAAATAGCAACAATTTCCGCCTTCAATTTGTAATCATCATCAAACAGCTCTTCTGGTTTATAGCTTTTAAGCCAGCTTTCCAACAGCTGCAAATGTTCTGGCATAGTCATCGAGATTGGCACTTGATGAGCTCTGAAAGTGCCCTCAATTGTTTTGCCGTCAACTTCCTTAGGCCCTGTCCAACCTTTTGGCGCACGAAGGATAATCATTGGCCAAATTGGTCTTTCATTGTTGCCATCCTCGCGTGCCGATTTTTGAATAGCTTTAATTTGGCTTATGCACTCATCCATAGCCTCAGCCATTTTTTTGTGCATTTCCATCGGCTCGTCACCTTCAACAAAATAAGGTTTCCAGCCACACCCTAAGAAGAAATTCTCAAGCTCTTTATCACTTATTCTTGAAAGCACTGTTGGGTTTGAAATCTTATAACCATTTAAATGCAAGATAGGTAAAACAGCACCATCATTTTTTGCATTTAAAAACTTATTTGAGTGCCATGAAGTTGCCAGAGGGCCAGTCTCAGCCTCTCCGTCCCCAACAACAACGGCTGCAATAAGGTCTTTATTGTCAAACACCGCACCAAAACCATGCAATAATGAATAACCAAGCTCGCCACCCTCATGAATAGAGCCAGGTGTCTCAGGAGCAACATGTGATGAAACTCCACAAGGGAAAGAGAATTGTTTGCAAAATTTTGTCATTCCCTTCTTATCTTGGCTGCACTCTGGATAAACTTCACTGTAAACTCCTTCCAAATATGAATTAGCAAGGAAGAAATTCCCGCCATGCCCTGGCCCAGAAATTAAAAGCATGTTTAAGTCATATTTAGTAATTACTCTGTCAAGATGAGCATAAACAAAATTTTGTCCAGGAACAGTGCCCCAATGCCCTACAATCTTCTTTTTAATATGTTCCTTTTTAAGAGGCTCTTTTAAAAGAGGATTATCCAGCAGATAAAGTTGTGCTGCTGACAAATAGTTGCAGGCACGAAAGTACCTATCCAAAGTCTCAAGATATTTTTCATCAAGCATTGTTTTATCCATATTTATTCTCCTTTTCAGTGTTTTTCACACTCTTTCATTTTTATTAAATTTCACATAAATTTTGATAAGATTATCATAATTCATTAAAATTATCACAATTTTTAAGCATTTTCATTATATTTTCTTATAAACAAATGATTTTTAATGCCATAACGCTGTCTTCAAATTTTATTTATTCAACAACTTTTCTTCCTGTGTTTTTCTTTTTAAAAAACATGAATAGCACATTCCTTCATAGCTTTCATCACCACCGATTGAAACCTCATCGCCTTCGGCTGCAATTTTTCCATCAATAATACGAGCGTTCACTGTCGCCTTCTTACCACACTTGCAAACCGACTTAATTTCAGTCATTGAGTCAGCAATTTCAACAAGCCTTTTGCTTCCTTCAAACAATTCCGTCTTGAAATTTGTAAGTAGACCATAGCATAACACCGGCAAATTTTGTGAAACTTCTTTAAGCTCATTAACCTGTTGTCTTGTCAAAAATTGTGCTTCATCAATTATTATGACCGTCATAGGTCTTATTATGTCATAATTTCGACTTAGTGATAAAAAATCATCCTCTCTTGAAAATTCGATACATTCACTTTTAAGGCCAATTCTGCTGCTTACCATTGGAATGCCATCTTCAACGCACCTATTATCAGCCTGAGGCTTAAACAAAAATACATCAAAGCCCTTCTGTATATAATTAAACCTGCACATAAGTGCTTGAGCCGTCTTTGAACTGCCCATTGCACCATATTTAAAATATAACTTACTCACCTTGTCTCCTTAGCATTATCAGCTTCAAGTAAACTTGTATTCATCAATCACGGCATAGAAAATTTTTCAGCTTTCTGCAAATACAAATGTTCACTTTACATCCAAAATTCATTGTAATAAATAAGATAAATTTTGTCAAACAAAAGCCGACAAATTTAATTTTATTTAAATTAAAATCTAAAATTTTAAAAAATTATCAATTAAAAACAAAGGCAATAAAAATAACTAAATAGCCACTTAAATTAAGGATAAAATAATAATATTTAATGAAAATTTAAGCAAAAACACATAAAAACATAAAAAAATGGCCATTTTTTGACCATTTTTTATTATTTTTATCAAATTTAGAAATTTTCATCCTCATCGATGGTTTCTTTATCTTGCATTTTTCTTTCGTGTTTTTTATGTTTATATTGTTGGCCAGCCTTTCGCTCTGCATTGATTGCTTCCTGCCCATCCATTTCCATTCCTACACGCTTTTCTGATGTTGACTGAAACTTTTTCCCTCGTTGATGGTTTAACTGTTCTTTATACTCACCGCTGTTTTCATACTTGCTGTCATAAGCTTCACCTTGAAGCATGCGTTGTCTTTTTGCTGTCAATGCAGGGTTTGCAGATTGTTTGAAAGGAAGAGTTACGCTTCTATCAAAAACTAAAGCATCTTCACTTTGTGAGTTTATTTCTCTTTCAAGGTCAGTTGTTGCAGAAACTTCTCTTGTAATTCGGTTTGCACTTTGAATTTTAAAAGCAACTTCCTCACAAAGTTTGATTACTGGCTTACCTGTCACCTTGCTTATAATTGCACTGCCAAATTTTGAGAAGCAAACATTTCTTACATTTGAAGGTAAAACTTCAACTGCTGGAATTAAAGCCCTTATTCCCTTTGCTTCATTTTCAACAATCACACCAAGATTATCAACACCGCCAGCACTTCCAACAACTTCTGAAATCCATCTAAAGCCGCTTATATAGCCCTTCATTATTTCACCAAGATGTCCTTCACAATAAATTGCTGAATTAACCTCTTGAAATTCACGCTCGGCAGACTTATTTGCATCTTGCATCTCGTTTGCCCATGCAGCAATCTCTTCAACTGTCTTTTCATCTATTGGTGTCTTCCCCTTGATGTAAGCAAGAATATTATAATGTGTCACATAGTCGGAAATTCTTCTTATAGGAGAAGTTGAGTGAGAGTATGCCTTGCTTTGAAGACCAAAGTGGCTTATGTTTTCAATGCCTTCACTATGAGAACGCAGTGCTTTTTCAAACTTTGACGACTTTGCTCCAGCAATTGCGCCACCCTTTCTCTGAGAAAAATCTTTTTTCACATATTCGACGCTGCTTGGACTGGTCGAACTTGAATATTTCGCTCTTGATTGCATTCTTACAAGGAAATTATTGACAATTTTTTCTCTGTGCGTGCCTTTTACACTTGCAATAACTTTTTGCAGTCCACGAGGAGAAAGGTCTCCGTCAAATGGAATACCTAAAAAACTGAAAAATTCACTTGCTTGTGCTTCTTTGTTTTCATCTGGCATTTGGTGAACACGATATATATTTGAAAGATGCTTTTCTTTTGCAAACTCTGCTGTTGCCTCATTTGCAGTAAGCATAAACGCTTCAATTACCTTATGATAAGCGCAGTTTTCACCTTCCTTGATATCAACAATATCGCTGTAGTCATCATTGAAAATCACATCATATTCATCTTTAGTTTCAAATCTAATCAAATTGCGACGATTGAAGCCCTTCCAAAGAATGTCAGACGCCTTCTTGTTGAGCACAATTTGTTCTTCTTTTGAAAGCTTGCCTTCACTGCACTTTGCTTTAAGCTCTTCAAGCTTCATAGGCTTTTCATCCACAATAGCCTGAGCCTGCTCATAACTATATTTTTCTTTACTTTCAATCACAGCATCCATAATCTTGCTTGATTTAGGCAAACCTGTCTTTTCATCCACAACAGTTTTCATAACCAAAGCAAGTCTGTCAACGTTTGGATTTAACGAACAAATGCCTGTAGAAAGTTGAGGTGGCAAAATGTTGTAAGCCCTATTTGGAGCATAAGTTGTAAAACCTGCCATCAAATAGCGTTTTCCAATCTCACTGTTGAGGTCAACATATTTGCTTACATTTGCTACTGCCGTGTAAACTACCAAATTGCCATCCTCATCATAAGTTGAATAAATGGCATCGTCCATATCTTTACATGTAGCTGGGTCAACAGTTGTAAAATCAAGATGACGAAGGTCAACAATTTTATCGCCCTCACCAGCAAGCACTTTTCCCTGTTCATCCACAAGGCAAACGCCAGAAAGGTCAACCTCTGTTGGAATATTTTTAATCTCTTCTTCAACTGCCTCATCTGACCAAGACATATTTGCGCCATGAGTCTCTGCAATGGCTTCATATTCATGAATAGGATTTCCCGCATCACCTTTTATTTCGGTGATAATTCCCATAGCAGCAAGGTCTCCCTTTTCACCTTCTGTCAATTTCATAAGACAAATCTTGTCTTGATATTGAGTAAGTGAATTTTTAGGATTTAAAATCAAAATATTTTGAGTAAATCTTGACTTGTCATTTGGAATAAACACAAGCTCGTCATGGCTGCGTTTTACAACCCTTCCAAGAACAAGTGAGGTGTCATTTTTGGGAAGTTCATCTCTTAAAGAAGGCTCTTCTGCCTCATATTTTGAAACAATGAAAGGCTTTCTCACCCTTCCATCATCTGTAAATGCAATGTTGACCCTTTCATTTGAACGATAGCCTTCACTATCTTCAGGATAAATTGCAAATTGCCTGCTGTCGCCATCAATCAAAACATAACCGCTTTTTCCATGAGCGACAAAGGTGCCATGTTTAATTTGTTCAGGCAAAGCCATAACAAAACCAGACTTAACAGAAATTCGTCCCTGTTCTTTAAGCATAGCAACGGCTTTGTCAAACTTATTGCCAGAATCAACCACCTTTTTCTTGACAAGCAAGGCCCTCAAAGTGACCAAATCACGCGGAGATTTTGCAATCTCTTTATAGACTCTTTCGCGAGTCTTAATCATACCAAGCTCGCTTTTACTTTTAGCTCCCATACCTTCTCCCCTTTGTATGAATTTAGTGTAACATAAAAATTTTGTTATTACAATATATAATTTAATTTTTTATATATTTTTTTGTTTTTTATAAATAAAGACATATACAAAAAAATATCCTAAAGGCTTGAAAAACATAGACTGGACTTGACTATGTTCTTCTTCTATTATTCTGTTAGTTTCAAAATTGTGTGATTAAGTTATATTTTTTAGTCAACATTATTTTAAAATGGCTTTGAAACCTTTCAAATTGTTAAATTGTTAAAATAAGAATATTAAGACAACAAAAAAGCAGGCAAAACTTTTCTAGTCATGCATGCTTTCTTTTTAATAATTATTTAGCGTTTAAAATATCAAGCACTTCTTTTATTTTATCAGAGGCCTCATCAATTTGCTCTTTTGTATGAGTTGCCGTATAACTTGTTCTTAAAAGGCTTTGGCCAACTGGAGTTGCTGGAGAAACCACTGGGTTTACATAAACTCCGCGGTCAAGCAGCATTTTGCAGGCAATAAAAGTTTTGTCATTTTCATATGTAAAGATTGGAATAATTGGCGTTGTGCTTTCCTTGAAAACCACCTCTTTTTTTCTTAAACATTCACGCATATAGTCACTTATATTTTGAAGGTCTTTCACTCTTTGAGGCTCTGCCTTCAAAACATCCAAAGCAGCATTTGCACAACATACACTTGCTGGTGTCATGCTGGCACTGAAAATATATGGTCTTGATGTATGTTTAACAAATTCAACGACCTCTTTTTTTGCCGCCATATAACCACCAAGCGATGAGAGTGATTTTGAAAAGGTGCCCATATAAATGTCAACTTCATCCTCGAGATTAAAATATGAAGCTGTGCCTCGGCCGCCTTCGCCAATTACGCCAAGCCCATGCGCATCATCAACCATAACTCTTGCACCATATTTTTTTGCAAGTTTGCAAATTTCTGGAAGTTTTGCAATATCTCCACCCATACTGAAAACACCATCAGTTACAATTAAAATTCCACTTTCACTTGGCACTGACTCAAGCTTTCTTTCCAAATCTTGCATGTCACTATGATTGTATCTAAGCATTTTTCCATAACTAAGCTTGCAGCCATCATAAATACTTGCGTGATTTTCTTTATCGCAAATCACATAATCATTTCGACCTACTATCGCACTTATAATGCCAAGATTGCTTTGAAAACCTGTGCTGAGAGTCATTACACTTTCCTTTCTTAAAAACTGAGCAAGCTCTTCCTCAAGTTTCAAATGTAAATCAAGTGTGCCGTTTAAAAAGCGAGAGCCAGAACAACCACTTCCATAATGCTCTACCGCCCAAACGCCAGCTTCAATAACTTTTGGATGATTGGTCAGCCCCAGATAATTATTTGAGCCCAGCATAATTGTTCTCTTGCCTTCCATATTGACAACTGTATCCTGCCTTGACTCAAGTTTATGAAAATATGGGTAAATCCCCATTTCTTTTGCCACATCATAAATATGTGGAGTGCTTGGTTTGTAAACTTTGTTAAATAAATCCATTTTTTCTCCTCACGGTAACTTAATATATCACCTTTTCTTTTGAATTACAACTGTTTTTACAAATTTTTCAAAATTTCTTTTACAATCGCTACAACCCTTATAAATAAAGGCGAAAAGGCATTTTTATGTTTTATATTTCTTAAAATCTTTAAATTATCTCAATCTGCTTTTCTCCTGATTTTATAAGCTTTATAGCGATTTATAAGTAAAATTGATATTTTTTATAATTCTCAACAAAAAACAAACTATTTTCATCAATTATTGACAAAATGAAAGCTTAAAAAATTATTTATAATATACTTTTTAATTAAGACGAAACACTTGACAAATGCTAAAAAATCTGATATTATTATTTTAATAATATTAAAAATTAAAGGAAGAATACAAAGAAAAATGGCAAGGCTTGAGTATTATTATTTCAATCAAAGCAGGCTCATGCAAAACTTTGAGGCTTATGCAAAGCTTGGGATAGTTTGTTATCCATTAAAAACCAATTCATCAAAAGAATTGATTGCATTTTTAAAACCTGTTTTGAAAGAAAAAGGCGGATTTTTTCTTGTAAGCACTCCATGGCACTATCAATCATTGCTAAATATTGGCGTTTTGCCAAGCGAAATAGCACTTATCAATGTGCTTTGTGATGATGAGTTTATTAAAAAGTTATACAAAGAAGGAGTGCGAGCCTTTTCTTTTGACAACCTTTTATCGCTTAAGAAATTTCTTGAATATGCTGACGACAGGCAGTGCAAAATCAGTTTAAAGTTGAACATATCAAATGCGTTTAAAAAGCATTCACACCTTGGCCTTGAGAAAGCCGATTTCATCGCTGGTTGCAAACTTATTAAAGATAGATTTGATGAAGTTGGAATAAACTTTTATCTTCCTCATTCAATCAAATATAAAAACAATATTCTTGAGAAAATGCTGAATTATATCATCAAAAATTTTCAAAGTCTTGGCATAACATTTGCAAATATTGCAGGCTTAAAAGAAGCAAGCGCTATAAGTCCAAATGTAATAAGCCAGTTTAAATCACAGCTTTCTTTAAAGCAGGTTTATTTAGAGCCTGGACAATATTTGCTTGAAAATGTATTTGACCTTTGCACCAACATTATTCGTTTTAAAGAGGGAAAGCGAAAGGAGCTTATCATTCAAAGAGGCATTTACAGCGGCATGCTTGACTGCCTTCTGTATAAAAAGCAATTTGGCCTTTATTTTATAGCGGGAAACAGAAAGATTTACCTAAAAAAGAAAGCCGGCCATAGACTTGTATCACTTTATTTATTTGGTGGCTCCGGAAATAGTGATGACTTTTTAGGCAGATATTATCTTACAAAAGAGGAAATGGAATTATTAAAAACTCAATCAAGAATTTATTTGCATAATATCGGAAGCTATTTTGAAGAATTTGTCATTCCTTCATTATGCGAATTTAACCCAAATGTAGTAAATATTTAAGGAGAAAAAAATGAAATTCAAACTTTTTAGTGTAGTAGTTGGAAGAGAAGCATGTGTGGCATCCTGCCCTTTCTGCGTTTCAGGTTGCACCCCTACAAAAGAAAATCTTATCAGCCCTAAAGTCAATTTCCGAAATTTTGACATTGCTTGCAGGCTGGCTGAAAAAAGTGGAATAGACACTGTTATGCTGACAGGAAGAGGCGAGCCTCTTTTATACCCTGATCAACTGACCGATTATTTAAAAGCGCTGTCAAAATTCAACTTCCCTTTTATTGAGCTTCAAACAAATTGCATATTGGCATCCAAGCAAAGAGAAAAATATGACGATTATTTCAAAAAATGGTATGAGCTTGGATTGACCACTATTACCATATCAGTTGTAAGCCACCGAAAAGAAGTCAATCAAAAGATTTATCAACCAAATGGTGAATATATTGACCTGCCCGAGCTGATTGATTATCTTCATAATATAGGTTTTTCTCTGCGATTAACTTGCGTTATGTGCAAAGGCATGATGGACAGCGAAGAAGAAATAATGAATTTCATAAAGTTTGCAAAGGAAAATAAGGTAGAGCAAGTCACCCTTCGCCCTGTAAACGACGAATTTAGAAGACAATCAGCACATGATTGGATTGAAATCAACAAACTGACTCAATTGCGGAAGGAAGAAATCAAAGCCTATCTTGACAAAGTTGGAACAAAGCTTCTTACACTAGAGCGAATAGGCACCGTTTATGATGTAATGGGACAAAATGTAATGTTTTCATTGCCGCTAAACAAAAATACAAGAGATGATGACCCAGAAAATGGAAGACAGTTGATTTTCTTCCCTGATGGTCATTTAAGATATGAATGGGAAATGGAAGGAGGAATTTTACTATGAAAGTATACAACAAACAAAGCGAACAGCCTATTTGCGATGAAATTCAAAATTTAGTAAAACAGCTTAGAGAGGAAAAAAAGTTTGTCGCAAGTGATTATGTCAATAAAAAATCAAAGCTTCTTAATGATTATATGACAAAATTCAACCTCAAAGCTTGTGTGGTTGCAATAAGTGGTGGAATTGACTCCGCTGCCGTGCTTGCTTTAGTAAACCATGCGTCAAAGCTAAAAGGCTCACCTATCGAAAAAATCGTTCCTTTGCTTCTTCCAATTTCAAAATCAATTGGCGTAACAAATCAAGACAAGGCTACAGCGAGAGGAAAAGAGCTTTGTGAAAGCTTAAACCTTACCCCTTATGTGATAGACTTATCAAAAGTCAACAAACTTATAAGAAAACAACTTGAATCAGCCGTTGGTATTAAAGGTGAAGCTTGGGCAATAGGTCAACTCGGCCCTTATAGTCGCACACCTATTCTTTATTACACCACAAGTCTTCTATGCCAAGAAGGCAAAAATGCAATAATTTGTGGCACTACCAATCGCGATGAAGGCACTTATCTTGGCTATATCGGAAAAGCTTCTGACGGTATGGTTGACCTGCAAATAATTTCAGACTTGCACAAATCAGAGGTGTATGAAGTTTCAAAATTATTAAATGTTCCTCAAAGTATTATTGATGTGACTCCAAGCGGAGATATGTATGACAATCGCAGTGATGAGATGGTTTTTGGTGCACCTTATGACTTTGTTGAATATTACTTAAATTTTCTGCGATTTGACAGTAAAAGAAAAGATAATGTTTTAAATTCATTAAGCGAAAAAGCAAAGGCGCAATTTAAACTTTACGCTGACAATCTTGAAAATTTACATAAATATAATCTTCATAAGTATATGTCAAGCTCACCTGCCATTCATTTAGACCTTTGGGATTGCTCAATTGATGGTGGCTGGGAAAACTTTAATAAAAAGATAAATAAAATTATGGAAGAGTAATCAGCAAATCTTTATTTAATTTTTTAAAATTTAAGTAAAAATAAGTTAAAAATGCACAAATTTTATAAAAAATCAAAAAAAACAGGCAAAAAAAATGAAAATTAAGCAATCTTTATTAAAGAAAATATCAAATGACCGATTTTATAGTAAGGTTTATGACAAATATAAAAATTATGACCTTTTAGTAGAAGCAGGGTTTATTGACAGCAAAATTGAGGCAAAAGATTTCTATAATTTAAATCTTCTTACAACACCTGTCGATAAAATTTCAAGCAACCTAGAAAGTACAAAAAAGCCAGTCGTACTTCTCTCGACTGGTGGATTTTTACCTTTGCATCAAGGTCATTTTGACATGATGGAGCTTGCTAAAAAAGAGCTTGAAAAAGAAGGCTACGATGTCGTCGGAGGATATTTCTCACCTTCTCATGAAGATTATGTTTCGACCAAGCCCGATTATAATTCCTGCCTTGGAAAGCGTCTATTTCAATGTCAACAAGCTGTCGAAAACTCCTCTTGGCTTATGATTGACCCTTGGGAAAGCATGTATACACAGACTTATATAAATTTTACAAGTGTGATTGACCGCCTTGAAAAATATTTACAATTGCATGTGAAAAAAGAGATTAAAGTTGTCTATGTTTTTGGTGGTGATAATGCTAAATTTAACTATTGCTTTGAAGAAGATGGCGTTGGCGTTTGTATAAATCGAAGTGCCAACAATGATTATTTCAACGCCGCAAAAGCAAAAATATGCAATAAAAACTGCATTTTTATTGAAAATGATGGTGATTCTGCAAAATTATCTTCCAGACATATAAGAAAAGACCTCAATAATCAGCCCAGCCAAAACAGTCTAAATGGCATTTTTATTATCAGAGACGAAGGATTGCTTCCATTTAAAAATTTCACCTCAGTTGTCAACAAGAACAAACTTGAAAAGGCTCGACAACTATTTCTTAAAAAACTTATCAAGCTTTTTGAGAGCGAATTTGGCAAGCAAACAAAAGTTAAAACAGCCAGCATGCAGTTTCAACTTGAAAAGGCTTATAAAGACTTAAAAGCTGCCAAAACGATCAGCCTTGACGGGTTTTACAAAGGCACCTACAATCTTGAAATAAGCAGACTTTTTCATATTTCATCCCCTCAATTTCATTATATAAAAATGATTGAAAGATACAACTGCCCTCTCCTTAAACAGCAAATCGAACAAATTCCAGCAGGAAATTACACACTAGTAGATGACGACAGCGTAAGCGGCTCGACGATAAAAAGCATAAAAGCTCTGCTTCCAGAGACGGTTGCCATTTCAGACACTTATCTTTTGTCAAATATATTGAAAGAAACTTATTTTGATGTGGTCGATTTGAGAGATTTCATTGCCGGTGCTGAAGGCAGTGGGCTTGCAGTATTACTGCCTAATAATCAAGTGGCCAAAAGTCCTTATATGCTTCCTTATGTATCCCTTTCAACTCGCGCAAGCATCAAGCCAGAAAATCAATATGATTTTTCTGTAAAGCTTTGGAAATTTAACTTGAATTTTTATAAAACACTAAAAAATATAAAGTTAAAACATGTTGAGTCTGCTTTCAAAATTCTTATGAATTATGAAGGATTTGACGACAATACAAATATGATTGATATTTGCAATTGGCACTTACAAAAACTTAAGGCTGCAAAATAAAAGAAATAGAAGCAAAAATATTAAATTTTTATTAAAATTATCAAACAAAAACCAACTAGACTAAGCAAAACGGCCTTCTATTGTTTATAAAACTGTTGACAGCATTGGCGAAATTTGCTATAATCAAAATAAGAGGTGGACTATGAATTTTATTGAAAGATTAAATACCCAACAAACAATAGCCCTTATCAAAGAATTTAAAATAAGCAAGCGTGAAGATGAGAATAAAATGCCATATTCAATAAGGAATGGTGAGCTTCATGTTTGGCATAGCACCACAACTACTGGCAAAAAAATTGAAAGCATTTTCAAGGAATTTGAGATTGTTCAAATTTATAATGGAGAGCCTTCACAATATGACCAAAGAAGATTTCAAAACTATATGATAGAAACTCTTGAAAAGTTTGATTATCGCAAAAATCTTATGCAATATCTTAATGATAAATATCCAGAACGCGACTATCACTAAACAAAAATTTGGCTATCACTAAACAAAAAAATTAAGAGGCAAGAAATTTGCCTCTTAAAAAATGTTTGTTAGCTTTAAATGATATAGACAAAAGTATAGCAACAAAATCAAGCTCAAACATATTAAATAATATGCTGATGTGGCTCAGCGGTAGAGCACCACCTTGGTAAGGAAAAACCAAGCAAAAAAATTATACCAAAAATCTTTAGTTTGCTGATGTGGCTCAGGGGTAGAGCACCACCTTGGTAAGGTGGTGGTCGCGGGTCCGATTCCCGCCATCAGCTCCACATTTAAAAATCGCTAAAACCCTTTATTTATAAGGCTTTTAACGATTTTTTATTTTATACACCCTAGGACACAAGTCCTTTCCAAAAAACAAAAAATGTACCTAATATTCACTTGTAGGTACATAAAATTGCATAAAAAAAGACCGACTTTCAATTTCTCAAAAGTCGGTTTAAAACTTTCTAAATGTACCTAAAACTGCCATATTAGATACATTTAGGTACATGAATTTTATCAAACTTGTTCTTTTCCAATTATATATATTGTTTCCTTATGCTTGCATTCTGGATAATTGGAACAGCCTAGAAATTCACCATACTTGCTAATTTTTATTTTCATAGGCGCTCCACATTCCAAACAAGTATGGTTGTTAGGAACATATTTTTAATACTGATTAAAACATCCCTCTGGAATGAAACCAAAAAATGAAATTTCTTCATCAGTTTGCCCATCAGACAAACGACAATATGCTCCATTTTCAAATATTCTATAAGTTTTATCATCTTCAATCCCAATAAAATTTAAATACCCAACAATAGTTATATTTAACACACAAGTCTTTTTATGTTTTGCTTGTAAAAAACACTTATCCAAAAATTCTTTCAATTGTTTACCATTAAAAAAATGTTCATCGTAGCCATTATAAACTGTTTTCATTCCCCCTCCTACATCTCAAAATCCTTTTCTTTTTTTCGTTTGCGTTCTCTTCGTTCTTGCATAAGTTGTTCAAGCATATCATCAAACTCGTCATCGGTCATATCTTTAACAAGTTTGTCTTTTCGCTCTTCAATAACTTCTTCTCTTATGTTTTTGTTAATCAACATTTGTTCTTCTTTAACCCTTTCATTAAACTTCTCGGTCGTTTGCCTTACATATTCGTTGTTGACGCTATTGTAAACCGTAATTGTAGTTTTCACATCTCTATGTCCAAGCAGCTGTTGAATTGCCTTTGGATTTTCATTCATCTCAAAAAGCATATTTGAAAACGTATGTCTAAGACAATGAAAACCAATATTGTATTTTTTCAAATTATTTCTCTTCTTAAAACGTTCAAATATCTTCTTTGTTCCCGAATAACTTCTTACAGAGCCATCATCATTTGCAAAAATAAAAGAAGTCCTAGATGTTAAATCTCCTGTGACTTCTTTGTTTGTTTTTTGTCTTAAAATTTGCTTTTCTCTCCAATCTTTAAGCGCTTCGACAACTATATCTGCAATTGGTATTTCTCGCACGCTACACGTTGTTTTTGTGTCACCAACAATAGTAACGCGACTTTTAACATTCCCTTCATTATCAAATTTTGGGTCTTGCGTTATCGCTTGTTCAACCTTTAATGACTTATTTTCAAAATCTACATTCTCCCATTTGAGTGCAAGAGCTTCGCCGATGCGTAGACCAGAAAACATTAAGCAAATGCAAAGCGGTTTAATAAAGTTGGCTTCGTCTTTGTTTAATGCTTCCAGAAATTCAATCCTAACTTCTGGTGGCAATGCTTTGTATTTATCTTTCTTACTTTGTGCTTTGTCTTTTGTTCTTACTTGAACTTTGCTTGTGGGATTAACCGAAACCCATTTATTATCTATTGCATATTCAAAAAATTGACTAATCAGGTGTTTGTTTTTCTTAACTGTATTATTGCTATAATCTTGCTCAATCAAGTTGTTTATAACTTTTTGAATAACGAAAGTGTCAATGTCGTAAATTTTCATATTGCCAATTTGTGGCTCAATGTGCAATCTAAAATTTCTAATTATCCCTTCAAAAGTTCTACCAGTAACAGAACTCTTTTTAAAGACCAATAGCCAGTCCGCCATCAACGCTCCAAAAGTTTTGTTTTCAATTAGTTCATAAGAATTGCTTTTAATCCTGCCACTTATTTCAGCTAACTTTTTAGCAACTTCAGTTTGGTTAACTCCATAAACCGTTTTCTTTTTCTGCTGTCCTTTTTCGTCATAGCCGACGGTTATGCTGCCAACCCATTTGCCATCACTTTTTCTTTGAAATATACTTCCTTCGTTATTATTTCGTCTTGTTTTAGTTTGAACTTTTTTAACCATTTTTCACCTCATTTGCAGTTTGATTTAAAGTCAGCCAAGTGACAAAATTTAGCACGCTGACAACTTGTCTTTTGCCGACCTTTGTTGTAGGAAAATCTTTACTCCTTAAAAGATTTCGCACATTATCTCTGCCAAGCCCTGTAATTTTAATTAGGTCTTCGCAATCCAAAAAATCTTTGTTGTATTTTTGCGAAATTCTTTGAGTTTCGCATTGTATTAAATTGTTAATATTAAGTTGTTGATTGTCGTTCATATTTACTCCTTGTTTGCATTTTTTGTTTTCTATAACAATTCAATCTCTATATAAAAAGAGCACATAGTGCTCAAAATGGAAGTGGGTATCCCACTTGTCACAAAATAAGAAAGAAGCGATTGACGCACTAAATGTAACATCGAAAAAAGCCCGAACGTATGGGTATTTTAGCGATATTTTGTGCAAGAAATGTTTCTTTCGCTTATCCTGTTTTTAAAATTCTATATTACTGCTTCAAAATCTACATTTCAAAATCTCTATTTCGGCCATTCAAATATTCTTGATGTTTAGCATAGCGTTCTCGTTCTTCACACCAATACTTAAAATTTAACATTTCTCGTTCCTCACAATTTGCATAATATTCAAACAAGTCTAACAAATAGTCAAGTTGCTTTGTTCTTTGCTGTTTTTTGAATGCTTTTTCTTTGCGATTGTAGTTTTGCAATCTTTCTATTTCGTCATTAAGTTTTCCAAGTTTTAGTGCAGTTTGAATTGTGATATTTCCAAGCCTTCGCATTAAGTCCGCTTGATAAATATCCGTATTATATTTGTCTGGAATATGCTTATATTGCTCTTGTTGCCACTCTCTATATTCGTTAATTTTAAGCTTATAATTCAAATAACTCTCTTTGGTTTTAGGGTTGGCATATAAAACACATTCAGTTGTGTCATCAACTTTCTTTTTCAAAAATTCCATATTTTCGCTATCATAACTTGTTCTTCCATTGGCAGGTATTTCTCTATATAATTCAAGCAGCTTTTTCTTTAATGTTCTTGTCATTTCATAATGTGACAAACCTATTTTATACTTTTCGCTTAGGTCTTTTCTTGCCTTAACAATTTCGGCGGACTTGTTTGTCAAAGCTCTTTCAAATATCACTTTACTTGTAAGCAAAACATCTTTATCAATTTTGCCAGAGTGAAATCTTAACTTTCCACCATTAGCATAAAACTTTGGTTCTTTTTCAAAAAATGAAATATGGATGTGTTTATTTTCAGTGTTCTCGTGAAGTCCTGCATACCACACGATGTTGTCTTTGTCTAGTCCAGCACGCTTAAAAAACTTTGGCAATTCTTTAACTAAAAATTTATATGCTTGCTCATAATCTCGGCAATACTCGTTTCCAAAATCTTCTCTAAAAGAAATAACCATATCCCAAATACAACTTTGAGTTTCTCTTAATTGATTTCTTAAATCTCGTTTTTGTTTATTGTCAAGTAGTCCTTCTTTATTAAAAACGCCACAAGATTTTTCAGTGTTACCAACATATTCTGCATAATCTTTTGGCAATTTATTTGCTGCACCAGTATCCACATAACTAACATAATTGTAACCGCCATTGCAACTAACAAAGATTCGCTTCCGTATTTCTCTTGATTGTTTTTCTAGGTTATATTTTTCTTTTGGTTTGTAGTAATAGCATTTAAGAACAATATTGTCTGTCATCTATTTTTAACCTTTTCATAGATTGCATTAGTCGTGTCTTCTATGGTTTCTAATTTGTTAAAAATTTCATCTTCTCGTGTGTCTTCAAAAGCGTAGTTTTTAAGGATAGAAATAAAAAATGAATTTGCACTTTTGCAAGTGGATAATTCAAACTTTTCTTGCAATTTGTTTAGCAAATCCACTTCGGTAATTCGTAGCATATTTTCAGGTTTTAGTGTTTTTGTTTTCATATATTCTCCTAGTGTTTATTTAAAGGGGCAATTTTTTGCAATAAAAAACAGCTCAAAAATTAAAGCTGCTTATTTAAAAAATTTTAATAATGTTTGTGTAATCTTTTGTGTATTTTCTTCTGTAAAAATTTCTTTCGGAACATTTAACACTTTGCTTGTATCGTTATCCGGATTAAGTTCTTCAACAGTATGTTTTACTATGCGATTTGCACTTGAAAGTTTGTCTTTTTTATCTATCTCTTTATTTAGTATTGTGGATTTTTTGAATACTTGTGAAAGAGTGCTTGTCAGTTCATGAATTTTAGATAATGACGAAGTAAATATATCTTCAACGGTAAGCTCTTTTACAATTCTCATCGCGTCTTTCATTTCTTTTTGTAGATATTCAGTGTAATAACTAGTTTTTCTAAACTCTTCATCACAGTTAAAGTGATAAACAAGGTCGGATATTGCTGTGTCCTTTAATTGTGAAACTGCACCTTCAGTTATATTTAATTCGCTTGCAATTTGTTTTTGAGTTTTCTTTTCAACAAAAATATTCCAAATTAAATCATACTTACTTTTATCAAGATAACCCACAACTTTCCAAACAAGATTATAAAACTCCAAGCGTTTTCCGCAAGTTTTGCAATTCATAATTTCTTCTTCATCATCAGCAATAGTTTCTTTCAAAGTTATCTCATCATCTTCGCCAGAGTAAATGACAGTATCCAAAGAAATCGTGCGAAAGTTAAATTCGTTTTGTTTTCTTCTAAGCCACTTATCATTTGCAAGCAAAAATTTAGCAACTTCATCAGTTACTTCCAAATCTAAATGTTTTCTATTGATTCTGTCATAATATTTGATTATTCTCATTTTTTCATCAAAAATATTATAAACAGAAGAAATGTTGCTTTTCTTAAAAAGCAACCTAGCTTCGCTATTAGTTCGCATTGCTCACATTTCTTCGTTTGAAATTTCGCTGATTTTGCTTGTGAGTAAACTCCCAGACAAAATCTATGCTTATTATAACATAAGACAAATCCTAAAAAGTGGATTTAAAGAAACTATTTTTGTCAAATGTTGCCGAAATCCAATTTTATACTTTCCAAACTAATTCGCAATAAGCATTTTGCCGAGTTTGTTCATCATATCTGTTTTGTAAGATAAAAGAGAATGCGTATATCTTTGCAAGGTTACTGTAGGATTTTTGTGTCCCATTATCTCTGCAAGACTTTTTACATCAATTCCAAGTTCCACTGCACGAGTTGCAAAAGTGTGACGAAGTGCATGAAAATTCTTGTATGGTATATTCAATTTTTTAAGAATTCTTTCATAAGTCTTTTGATAAGACCTTGTGTCCACAATTGTGTTTTTGTTTGTTGAGATGATGTGTTCATACTTACTTTTCTTTTTTATCTCTTTAAGTTTTGCAAGCAAGGTTTTAGGCAAAGGAATAACACGAATAGAAGATTTTGTTTTAGGTTTGTCAATTATCGTGTGCCACTCCCCATTTTGCTTGTTGCGATATGCTTCTTTATCAACTTTCATAATTCCATTTGCAAAGTCAATATCGTCCCATGTAAGAGCAAGTAGTTCTCCAATACGAAGCCCTGTGTATAGACAAATAACAATACCTATATGGTTTGCCTTTTTAGAATTCAAACAAAATTGTTCAAGTTTTTGTTGCTCTTGTTTTTCAAAAGCATTGACAGGCTTTTCGGTTGGTGCTGGCAATTTAATTTTGTTGGAATATTCCTTGTCAACAACTTCAAGTGAAACTGCAAGAGCTAGAGCACTCTTAATTATGTTCACAATTCCAATAACAGAATTGTTGGCAAGCGGTCCACCGGTTTTCAAATTTCCTTGCTCTAACTTTTTAAGAACAAAGTCCTGCAATACATTTGCAGAAAGGTCCTCTATTTCATATTCTCCAAGTTCTGGATTGATGTGTTTTTCTACATTGTATTTGTACCTATCAAATGTGCGTAGTTTTACTGTGTGCTTGACATACTTATTTAACCATATATCAAGCCATTGTTTAGTTTTCATTGTAAAAATTCCTCCTCATAATATTTTAACTTTTTCTGGTTGTCCCTCCATTATTAAAAGGACATAAAAAGTAAAATAATTTAGGGAGTAAATTGAAATCTTATAAAATTTCTTAAATATAATTAAAAAAAGACCAAAGATTGTTATAATCTGTGGTCTAATAAAAATATTATAGCATATAAAGTTCATTTTATATATATTTTTTTACAACTTTTCAAGTTTATTTTAATTTTATTTTAACCTTTCTACTGCTTTTAGTTGGTTATTCTATTATTTACTTTAATTAAATTTTACCGAGTGTTATAACAATCGCTGGTCTTTTTGGAGATTAAAAATGACCACTAATATTTCAAAAGAGAAAAGAGAAAGCCTTATGAATAAAATAAAACAAATTAAACAATTTATTGTTTCTAGTCCTCAAGATGAAAATACCTCAACACTTTTATCTTATATTGCTGATATTGAAAAAGATATTAAAGGTAAAAAGTATGGACTAGTATTTGAAGAACATAGAGAAGCAATTGATGAAACATTAGAAAACAATACTCCTGTTCTGACAGAGGAAAAGGATTTATTTATAGATAATAATGGGCAGATGAATTTTTTGATTGAGGGTGACAATCTTGCTTCTTTACAACTTTTAGAAAAAACTCATAAAGGAGCAATAGATTTTATCTATATTGATCCTCCATACAACACTGGTAATAAAGATTTTGTTTATGATGATTCAATTATTGATACAAATGATAATTTTCGCCATAGTAAATGGCTTTCATTTATGAAAAAAAGATTAAAAATTGCTAATTCATTATTATCTAAGATTGGTGTAATATTTATCAGTATAGATGATAATGAATTATCTCAATTAAGAATTTTATGCGATGAGATTTTTGATGAAAAGAATTTTGTAGGATGCATTTGTCGAGCGACGGGAACTACAACAGGACAAGATGCTAATAAAATTGGGAGTTCATTAGACTATTGCTTGGTATACTCAAAAACAAATCAATTTGTTTTAAAAGGATTACCTCTGACAGAAAAAGATTTAAAGAGATTTAAAGAAGAAGATTCCATTGGAAAATATTCTATTTTACAACTCAGAAAAACTGGCAATGAAGATAGAAAGGAAAATAGACCCAATATGTTTTATTCAATAACTGCTCCTGACGGTAGTTTAGTATATCCTTTTGGACCAACTAAATATTTAAGTAGATGGAGAGTATCCAAAGAATCTTATGATAAATTAGAAATGAGTAATATGATCGTTTGGAAGAAGAATAATAAATTTGAGCAAATCAACATTGATGGATATGATAATTCACCTTGGATTCCATATGTGAAATATTATGCAGAAAACAGGACCAAACAAGTGTCAAACTTATTCCAAGACATTGAAGGAAATAAGAAAGCATCATTAGATTTAAAAAATTTAGTAAAAAATGATGTAAAGTTTGACTATCCAAAACCTGTAGAATTTATTAATATTCTTTTAAAAATCGGCAGTGAGACAAATTCATATGTTTTAGATTTCTTTGCTGGTTCTGGAACAACAGGTCATGCTGTAATGAAACTAAATGCAGAAGATGGTGGTACTAGAAAATTTATTCTTTGCACTAACAACGAAAATAATATCTGCCGGGATGTAACTTACGAAAGAATTAAAAGAGTTATTGAGAAAGAAGATTATAAAGCAAGTTTAAAATATATGAAAGTTGACTTTGTACCTATTTCTGACAAACTTTATTATGAATATGCTGATGAGCTTTTAAAACATATTAAAGAACTTGTAGAACTTGAAAATGGAATTAACTTTAATGAGAATAAAGAATTGGCAATTATTTTAACAGAAGAAGAATTGGACAATTTTACAAACAATATTTCTAACGAGTGTAAAACTATTTATTTAGGACATGATGTCTTACCTACCGAAGAACAAGAAGATTTGTTCAAAAAATGCAAGATAAAAGTTAACATCATTCCTGATTATTATTACAGGGATTTGGAGGGCTAAGATGAATATTAAACTAGCGAACTTTCAATTAAAAACTATCAAATTGCTTCTTGAAAGTATGGAAGAAAAAACAAGAGATATTATTTTAAAAAGTCCAACAGGAAGTGGAAAAACAATAATACTTACTCATTTTATGGATGAATATATCAAAGGCCATTCAAAAACTGTTTTTGTTTGGCTAACACCAGGTAAAGGCAGCCTAGAAGAACAAAGCAAAGAAAAAATGGATAGGTATATCCACAATGCTCAAACAAAACTTCTTGCAGATGTTATGACGAACGGTTTTGAAGAAAATGACAGTTGTTTTATTAACTGGGAAAAATTGACAAAAAAAGGTAATAATGCTCTTAAGGATAGTGAAAGAACAAACTTTTTGGAGTATATTGAAAAAGCTTTTAATGACGGATTGAGTTTTAAAATAATTATTGATGAAAGTCATCAGAACTTTACAGGAAAAGCAGATGAAATTGTTCAATATTTTAAAACGGATAAAATTATTCGCTGCTCTGCAACACCACTGCTTGATAAAAAGGCAAAACTTATTGAAGTTAGCGAAGAAGATGTTATTGCTGAAGGGCTAATTAAAAAACTTTTGGTTATAAACGAAAACTTCCCTCAAAGCATTGAAACAAACAATCAAACCAATTATTTACTTGAAAAGGCATTATCTAAACAACAAGAAATCTACAATAAATTTCTATCTAAAACGATAAATGTTAATCCATTAATAATTGTTCAATTACCAAATAATTCCGACTTGCTTTTGGAAACCGTTGAAAAGTTTTTCGAAAGCAAAGGAATAACCTATGAAAACAATACCTTGGCGCTATGGCTGTCTGGAAGACATGAAAATTTAGAAAATATTTCAAAAAACAATTCCGAGCAAATTGCGGTTATTATAAAGCAAGCGGTTGCAACAGGATGGGACTGCCCGAGAGCAAGTATTCTTGTTAAACTTCGTGAAAATATGGATGAAACTTTTGAAATACAGACTATTGGAAGAATTAGAAGAATGCCAGAGGCAAAACATTATGATAGTGACTTGCTTGACAGTTGTTATTTATACACATTTGATAGTAAATTTACTGCTGGTGTAAAATCAAGTTTAGGTAAAAATGCTCTTGAAGCAAAAACATTGTTTTTAAAAAATGAATATAAAAACGTTTCTTTAATAAAAGAACAAAGAACAATGGTAACTGATTTAAGAGATCCAAGAAAAGCTTTGCAGTCAATTGTTTTATATATGAAAAAACAATATGGACTAACAAATAATAAGTCAGAAAATAAAACAAGATTAGAAACAAAAGGATTTATATTCTCTGATAATATAGTAAGAACAACCGTTTCTGGAAATGTTGCAACTTTAAATGAATTAACTACCTCAGACAATTTAAATAATATAAGTGTTAACGAACCCATAAACACCCACATTCATGGTAGAGAATATCATAACCGAGTTGGAAGAATAGGCCTTGAAATTGGGCTTGAATATTCCTTTATGAACACAATTTTAGGAAAGTTATTTGCTGATAAATTTGAATATAGAGATAAGTTATTATCACTTACAACTAGGCAACTTTATGCCTTTGTTATTAACAATTTAGATTTGTTACGACATACTGTTCGTGAAGCAATGGCAGTTGTGTTATCTCAACTTTCAATTGATGTTCAAAGAGTCTCTGAAAAGGAATTTAAATTACCGCTCTTTACTATGTTTACTTATGACATTACAAGTAAAGTTCAAACAGAAAGTACTAAAAATGTATATAATGGCTATTTGCTATCTGCAGAACCTCGATCTTCGTCTGAAAAAAAGTTTGAAAAGTTTTGTGAAAGTTGCACTGCCGTAGATTGGTTCTACAAAAATGGAGATAAAGGAGAAGAATATCTTTCTATTGTTTATGTAGATAACTCAAATAAACAAAAACTTTTTTATCCAGACTATATCATATCTCTAAATAAAAAAATATGGATAATTGAAACAAAAGGCGGATTTGATAAATCTGGAATAAGTGAGGATATTGACATCTTTTCTCTAAAGAAATTTGATGAACTAAAAAGATATTTGAACAAACAGAACCTTAAAGGCGGTTTTGTTCGATTTGATAAACAATCTGAAGAACTTTGTATTTGTATGGATAAGTATAATGAAGACATACATTCAAATGACTGGAATATATTGAGTGATGTGTTTAAATAATTATTATAAAAAAAGACCACCTGTTCTTATGATAGTTGGTCTTTTTTGTTATGAAAAAATGCAATTTTGATTGATTTTTGACTAAATTTTATTCATTTTCAGTATAACATTTGGCTTTTTTTAGAATGCCATTTATTTTTTTACACCTACCATAAGAATTTGCGATATTAAAAGTGCATTGATTTTACCACCTATTATTCATTTTCTTAAAAGGGAAAACATGAATAATAAAGATAAAATTGTTGCTTTTGCGGGACATCGATATGAATGGCATTGCATAGGCGTTGAAGATAAGTTGCTAAGCGTTCTTGAAGACTTAATTGCAAAAGGTTATACAATTTTTTATGATGGTGGTTATGGTGCTTTTGATAACAAATGTGTTAATGCTGTTATAGAGCTAAAACATAAATATCCACACATCAAACTTGTTCGCATTTTGACTTACTATCACCATGACAAAGAGAAATCCGAACTTCCATCTTGTTATGATGGCTCAATCTATCCAGACATTGAAGAAGCCCATTACAAACAAAAGATAACAAAACGAAACGAGTGGATAGTGGACAATTGCGACATTCTAGTTTGTCACGTAGAAGAAACCTACAAAAGCGGAGCTTACAAAACAGTTAAGTATGCACAAAAGATAAATAAGCCAATAATTTATATATAAAAATGAACAGTAGTTTACTGTTCATCTTTTTTAATAAATTCAATAAAAGAACTATCTTTTAGCCCCTTTTTATAATAAAAGATAACATTATATCTTGCCCTTGTTATGGCAACATACAATTTACTTTTACTTTCTTCGCTTTCAGGAAGTATTTTGTCTTTTACAAAATCAGCGAATGGTTTTGTACATACAATTAAAACATTGTCAACAGTTAAACCTTTTGACTCTCCAAAATTGTAATGTGTTAAATTATTAGAATTTGAAATCATATCTCGTTTTGTGTTGTGTAATACAACAGGTTTATATGTCGCCAAACAATATTCCAAATCTTCTTCTTTACAACAATAAACTCCACAATTACAAGAGTAATTGGTTTCTGAATTTGTACTATTCATTTCTGGAAAAACCAAATCGGCGATATCACATATACTTTGATGACATCTATATGAATAGTTCTGATATTCAATTTTTAAAAGATTTTGTTTCTCCCACTCTTTAAATTTATCCCAAATTTTAAATCCCTTATATTTTTTATTATATAAATTATTATTTGTGGTAAATGTTGCCTGTCTTATATCTCCACACATAGTAATTTGAATTTTTGATTTTAAAAGAGATTCAATAAAATCCAAATCATATCCACATATATCTTGAATTTCATCAAAATAAATATATTGATAAATTTTTTCTAATCTTTCGATTACACAATTAGGTAAAAGCTCGTTACATCTAATAGCAAACCTAACAGCGTGTTCTGAATATAATTTACTAGTTTTAGTCAAAAAATATTTTAGACTGTCTTTAGTGGCATATCTTGGTGGTTCATCATAACAAAAATTTATAATTCTATCTTCTGTAATGCATGACTGAAATGGTCTACAACATTCTCTCATAATAAAATTGTACCATGATAAAATTGTAATATTTGCTGGGACAAATCCAATTATTTCTTCAATTTTGTTTATAATGTTAGAACAATTTTCATTAGTATAAGTGACAATGAGAACATTTTCGGTTAGAGATGTTGTTTCTCGTGCAATTTGAGTAGTCTTTCCCGAACCAGCTGAAGCCAAGTATAAAATGTTAGAGTACATCATAAACCTCATTAAAATATGTTATTGTTTCAGTAGAATTAAATAGTTTATAGGCATATTCTGTTTTATTATTTTTCATTTCTTTTAACAAGTCTTCTTTTGAAGTATATTCTGTATCAAAAATATTATTAAGTTTTGTTAAATCATTATTTTTAACAATTATATCTTCCATTGTTTTTAAATCATTATCTTTATGAATAATGATTTTGCAATTATCATACAAATAAGGTTTATATGATTCCGTTTTTGTTTCAAATTTCCCATCATTATCGGTAAATACCACTAAGTTTAAATTTAAAATTTTGGCTATCTCTAAATAACGCTTAAAAGCAATACCATTTAGACAAATAATATCAACTTCATCCTCTTGCGGATACTTGGAATACTTTTGAAAATACAATTTATTAATTAATAATTCGTCTGATGCCCCTTCTACCAAAAAACTTCTCTTACTTAAAATAAGTCTTAATGTGTTGAAACCACTTAATTTAGCAAAATATTTACTTGTGTCAGATGTTAAATCTTTCATTTGCAGGGATTTTGAATTTTGCAATAAAATTACATTATTCATTTCTAACTTATTAAGTACAAAATTACTATGAGTTGTAATAAAGACTTGATTATTAGGGCAGTTTTTATTTATATATTCAATTAGACTTAACAAATAAGAATGAGATAGATGATTTTCTGGCTCCTCAATTAATACAATACTATACTTATCTTTATTTTCAAATAAAGCCATTTTAATTTTAAATATACTTTGCTCTCCTTGTCCCAAAGAATTAAAAGGAGTTTCATCGAAATATGTTGTTAGAGTAGTTTCCCAACTTGACTTAGAAGATATATCAACATTTAAAGTTATGTTTTTATTAACCAAATTGCCATATAGCGAATTGATTTGTTCATTTAAAGTTTTGATATTGTTTTGTGAGCCAAAATTTTCTTTCATGTTTCTAAAGGATAAATTTAATTGAGCTTTTTGATTATCATCAAGCTTATCTTTCATAATTTTTATAAATTGTTTATCAGGTGTATAATATCCATAATCAGAAGTTATATCAATCAAATTAACATCAATAGGTATGTGTTGCGGAGAAAACCCATTATTTGCAAAATCTATTAATTCACATTTATAATATTCAACAGGTATATTTTGTATATCTTCGACTTTTTCTAACATTTTTTCATATTCAGATTGAAATTTCTCATCAAAGCGAATTATACATCTCAAGCCTTGCTGTCTTAATTTTAAGCTATTGTTATTTCCTAAAAACTCTGCAAATAATTCATTTTCTTTTAAATAAAGTTCAATTTCTATTTTAGGCAAAATAGAGTGTTTATCTTCTTTAATTTTTGTTAAGTAGTCGTTTGTGCACTTTTTATTGAAAATCGTTGGTGGAATTCCAAAATTTAATCTTTTGCCTTCATACATCCCTGTTAAAGCTAAATTGATAGCTTGTAGTATGGTGCTTTTCCCCTCATTGTTATTTCCAACTATAATGTTCATTGGATTAATATTAAATATTTCAATATGCTCAAAGCATTTAAAATTTTTGATTACAATTTTATCTATCACTTACATTTTCTCCTTTTGTTTACTTAAATTTTTTCCAACATTTTTCTTTCATAAAGGTTTTTATTGTGGAGGTGTCTTTATCTTCGTAGTAGTCTACTAGAAGTCGTTTGAATTCTGGGACTTCTTTTTCTGGAATAACAATCAAACCTCCGCCTTGCGAAATTAGGTAGTGGTTTGCAAATATTACGGAAGCTCTTTTATTTCCGTCATTAAAAATTTGAGTTTTCATACAATACAAACATAATTCTATTGCTTTATCTATGTTTGAAGCGTTGCTTGAAAGTATGTTGTTAATGGATTCTTTTATATCAATTTCGTTTGGGATAGGTGGCACATAGTTTGAGCCTCCAATGGCAACGGGAACACCTCTAATCCTTCCACCTTGTTCGTAAAACCCCTCATTTACAAGTCCGGCAATATATGAAAGGATATAAAAGTCAGTTTTCACTTGTATTACATCTTTATCCATAATAAATTCCCAAGCATGTTTAAGGTTTAGAATTTTTTGGACATCGCTTGCTCGCATTCCACTAACTTTACCATTTTCAATAATTGTTTCTGTTTGTGGATAGGTGGTTGCAACTCCCTCTAAAATTGCTTGGTCATAGATGTTGGCTTTCATATTGGCTCTTGCAAAATCCAAATTTAGTTGGACTTCTGGTAAAAGTTCATTAGAAACATAGCCAAGCATTGTAAGTTCTTTTTCAATTTGCCTAATTGATTTATTAAGTTCTCTTGCTTCTTTTGAATATCTTAAAAGTGTTTGATAAAGTTCATCTGAAAACTTATCTACATACTGAGATGTTAATCTGCCAAGTTCACGTTTACGCATATATAAGTATTTGCCACTTTTGTTCTCTTTAATTTCTGGAGTTCCTGTGTAGGCAATCAAACTTAATCTTGTTTGCAAATCTGCCTTTTTCCTTAATAGTTCTTGAATATTGTTTAAGTTGTTCATTTTATAGCTCCTTTTTATTTTGGGGAATATTTATGTTTCAATTGTACAAATTTATTCCCTAAAAGTCAATAGATTATGCGAAAAATTTCCTTTGTAAACGATTTTATTATAAAAATAAAAATTGCCAATATTGGCAATTTTTGTTCTATATGTGATATCCAAGGGATTCTAAAGAATGAAGCATAAAGTATAAAACCGCTGTTGGAAAATTTACTTCCTCTTTTTCCATAATTATATTAACCAAACGCTCTTTATCTTTGTTAAGTTTAAATTTAACGGTTGTATTATCTAATTTTTCCCATTCTCTATATGGATTGTCATGCCCCCATAAAGAAAGTGCAACCCCAGAATAACCAGTTTCTATTATGCGAATGCAATTTTTTTGCGTAATAGTTGATAAGATTGCTTTATCTGGGGGTAAATTTTTATGTTTCATAATTTTCATCAACATATCTTGAGCATTTTCATCATTTTCAAAATTAAATGTTATAACAGGTCTCTTATTTGTCTGAGCAGGCTTATGTTCGTCCAAGAAAACTCTTTTAAATACTTCCAATTTTGACTCGTCATCAAAATCTTTCAAGTTCTCACTTTCATAGCGCTTCCAGTCATCAACTATCATACTATCTTTATAAATATTTGTGAAAAAGCCCAAACTATTCTCATAAGCCTGTCTATAGGTAAGCAATAATTTACCCAAATCTAGTGCACTTTCAGAAGATTTTATTAAATCATTCCACTTATCAAATCCTGATAATCTTGCAATTAAATGCTGAGCATTCATTAAAGAAAAAGAATTGTTTTCTTCAATATTAAAATGCAGTGCTATTTCATCAATATCACTAAAAAAGCGAGGCGTGTACTCATAGAGCCCTTCAACCTCGTTATATTGTTTTGTTTCAAAATCCCTTAAAAGATTTTTAGCTTGTTGCTTAAAAAATTCTATATTTGTCATAATATATCTCCTTATCTTTTTTTAGTTTACTGTCTTTAAAATGCGTTCGTAATCTTTTAGACAATAAACTCTTTCGACAAAGAATATATTATCTCAATATGGCTGATGAAATCTTTGCACGAACGAGCAGGCATGCCACAAACCTTATATATAATATATCACAAATTAATAATTATGTCAAACAATTTAAACACCTTGTATTGAAATTACACAGTCCTAAACAGTTTTAAATCGCAAAATTTAAGCAAAAATGGGCTTATAGGTACAAATAGGTACACAAGTTTTCAAATTTTGTGTACCTATTCAAAAAATACTAGCGAAAGTGCTAGTATATATAAGGGATTTTGAGCATAGGGTTCAAGTCTATGCTGTCTTTAATTTAAGTTGGTAAGGTGGGGGTCACGGGTCCGATTCCCGTCATCAGCTCCATAAAACTTGCTTTAAAGCAAGTTTTTTTATTTGCTTTGCAAATAAAGCAAAAGTCCCGACTTTTGCATGGAGCGCACCTTTTCTTTTTAAGCCCTCCACTTCAATTAAAGTTTTAAAATAGTCCCACTTTCAATTTTCAAATTCAATAACTTTTGCGTTATCCAATTGGAAATTTGAATAATCATTATCTTCAGGTTTTCCATTAAAATAAAAATATGACAATCTTCCAACTCCGCTGTGAGCCACTATTAAAACATTTTTACCTTTTGTTTTTGGCAAAATTTCATCATAGAAACTAGAAACTCTTTGATACATTTTTGGTATACTTTCCATTTCAAAAGGTATTTCATCATTTGCATTCCAGCGCCTAAATTTACAAATGCTGGCTGGCTTGCCAGTAATTTCACCATAATCTCGTTCTTTAAGCCTATCGTCAAAAATAATAGATAAACCTTCATGGAATTTTAATATTTCTTCCAAAGTTTGCCTTGTTCTCAACAAAGGCGAACAAAAACAAACATCAAACTTTATGTCTTTTAAAGCTGCGGCAGTTTCTCTTGCTTGAGCAAAACCCCTTTCATTAAGCGGCGTTGCTGACCAACCTGTCAGCAAATTTCCATTAGCATTGTCATCAGTTTGCCCATGCCTTACAAAATATATCATATCCACTCCTTATTAAACGAGACTTATATTTTTTTATCATCAATAAATTTAGCTATCTTTTTTCACAAAAAATAAATACAATTTTTTTCCAGTTTATCTGCCAAAACTTTATATGCATGCTCTATCCAAATGCAAACAATCACATTCATGCTCTAACCCAACATCATTCACAAATGCTGTTAATTTAAATTTATAAAACCATTTCGGCTCCATAGCCACAAAGGCGTATGCAAATCAATAGCGTTATATTTTGTGCCTTTCAGAATTTCATTTACACGAGCAGACACCAATTCTTGAACATTATTTTGTGCTGCTTCCATCTCATTTATAACGCCCAATTTTAAACATGACTGCACTACATGTGTGTCAACTGCAACTGTCAATTTCTCTAGATTTTTAAAATTTGCATCAGTATATTGGCTTAACACATAGAGCCAATAATTGCATATCTTTTGACCAGACAAATAAGGAAATTCTTTCTTGTGTTTGACTTGAATAAAATCTTTAATCTTTTCTATATCAAAATCACATTGAATAAATAAATTTCTTATATCCCCATCAAAAAGCATTTGAATTGTTTGGCATAATTTAAGCCAAGTTTGTGTTTGTTTATTTGGCTGAAGCGCAACTTTATATTTTACAAGTGAAGCCCTCACCTTTTCAGCACTTTCAGCTAACGCTTTGTTTGTGTCAAAAACAAACTGCGTTTCCTCATCCTCAAAAGTGAGTTTTGCCCCCTCCCACAGCTTATAAGAATTGCGCTGGTAATTTAATGCCATAGGCAATGTGAAATAATTATAATTTTGCAAACTTTCTTTTTTAAGTTGTGGTTTTGAATCTTCTGGCATATATTCACCACCAAGTTTTCCATCTTTCCACAATCTGTATAAGCTATCAAGTTTTTGTTGCAGCAAATTGATATTCATTTTCAAACCTTTTATATAAATTTAGAAAAATTCACGCTTTTTTGGCTATTTTTTGAGAAAAAACTGTCATTTTTGTGTTATTTTAAGAAGTTTTAATCAAGTTTAATGCCTAGCCTTTCTTTTTAAGCCCAAAAATATTTCAACAGTTTCTCTCTTAAATGCTTAAAGTTTTTCACCTTTTTCAATAGACTTTTTGATTTTTTCAACCTCTTTTACAATGGTATTTATTACAAGAGTTGGGTTATGCCACCAGTCGCGACTCCATACTCTCATCACACGCCAGCCCTTAGATTTAAAAAATTCATTTCTGAAAACATCACGCTCTAAAGTTGAATTTGAAGCTTTCATAACTTCTTCATCAGTCTCAATTCCAAGGAGATATCTATCTTTATTTTCATCATATATCGCAAGTGAAATCTTGCTGTTTGAGTTTCCTAAATTAAGTGCAACATTATAGCCAAGTTTTTCAAGTCGAGCAGCCATTTGTTGTTCTATTGGCATAAGATTTGAAAGTCTTGCTCTTGATGCATCCCCTTGAGCCAAGCTTCCAAGAATAGCTTTTACACCTTCATTATCTCCATTTGAAACTGCGCGAACATAGGTAAGATAGCTTCTTAAAAGCTTAGGTCCTATATTCTTTGACGTGTCGACTTTCAACTCTTCTGGCTCTATACTCGTCACAACATAAATCTTTTGTTTTGCTCTGGTAATAGCCACATTTAAACGATTTTCACCACCGTCATTTGATAATGACCCAAATGTTGAATTTATTCTTCCTGCATCATTCAAAGCATAGCCGATTGAGAAAATAATTATGTCTCTTTCATCACCCTGAACATTTTCAAGGTTTTTAATAAACAAGCTTACATCTTCGCCATTTTCCACTCGACTGTTTTCTTTGAGATAAAGATTTCTAAATTCCTCATCTTCAAAGCATTTTTTATCTATCAACTCTTCAATGCAAGTTTCTTGATCGACATTGAAAGTGATTACGCCAATGGTTTCATTATTTTTTCGAGTCTTTAAAATCTTCTTAATAAGCTCAACAATCTTTTCTGCTTCCTCAACATTCTTGCGGTCTCTCCATTTTCCATCAACCAAAATTCTTTCTATAGATTTCTGATGGATATTTTTTGAAACATTTGGCGCTATCTGCAAGCTTCCGTTGTAGAAAGCCATATTTGAAAAATCAATCAACTCTTCATTCTTGCTTCTGTAATGATAGGTAATGTTTGCACTTGCATATCTTGAAACAGCAAGGTCGAGAAGCGATTCAACCTCAAGTGCGGCCTGAGTGGTATAATCAAGGTCATCATCCTCACCTGCACCCATATATCTTTTCATGAAAGTGGTTGTTGGGCGAAGCTGTTTCGCGTCTCCCGCAACAACAATTCGATTTCCGCGAAATATTGATGGAATGGTGTTTTCAATAAACACCTGAGAAGCTTCATCAAAAAGCACCACATCAAAAAGATTGCGTTTAAGCGGCAAAAGCTCTGATACATTTTCTGGTGAAAGCAGCCAACAAGGGAAAAGTTTAAACAGATAATCTCCATACACCTCCATTGTCTTTCGTATTGACCAAAAGTTTTGCTTTTTGGTGATTTGATAGAGAAAGTCTTTGCTTTCACTCTTTCCGTTTATCTTTTTCTTATAATCTTCACTAAAGGTTTGAAGAGCGATTTTCTTACTTATTTCATTTTGTTCTTTTTTGATATTGACAATTCTTGCCCTTATGTTTTCAAAGTCTAAAGCTCTTGACAAAATATCACGCTTTTCTTCTTCATATTTTACGATTTCATGATAGATGCGAATTGGCATTATCTCGTTTAATATTTCCATATATTTTTGATATGTATTGCTGTTTTCATAGGCAAAATCCAACATGTGCTTTTGAATTTCGCTTAAATTTTTCAAAGTCTTGCATGTGTCGCTTAAGAATACATAATTCTCAACAGCCCACAGTAATAAGCTTAAAATTCCACGATTTCCATTTAAAATGCCATCAACTGCCTGCAAATAGCCATCCTCAGTCAAAATATCTTTTAAAAATTCATAATCGTCAAGATATTTATCAACTGCTTCAACCGTCTTTTCCACTTCGTCTTTTATGCATTTTTCATTGCTTAACATCACCGCTTTGCAAACTGGATAAATTGGGAAAACAAAGCAGCTTATTTTCAAAAAGCGTTCTGCTTTAGGAAATTCATATTTTGCAATAAGTTTTATAAGAGCTCTGCTGTTTTTGTTATTTTTTACTTGATCATAATAGGTCAAGACCTGTCTTGCGTATTTATATTTTGATGAATTGAAAAGCGCCCTTCTCTCTGCAAATAGGTGTTTGAGTTTAGATTGCGCCTCTGCCACCAAATGCACACTTAAATCTTCTTTTAAGGCATCAATGAATGGATTTTTCTTCTTTTCTTCTACATAATTGAAATAAATTTCAGCCTTATTTTTCTCATTTAAGATTGAAACGCCCTCACTTAACTGCGAAAAATTCAAGGACATGAGAAACTTGTCTTTTTGCATTTGTTCATATATGGCATATTCAGTTGTTTTCTTGCCAAGTTTGTAAGAATTGTAATACATTTCTTGCAAAGAAAGCCCAAATGCAGTCTTTTCGTTGAGACAGTTTGAAATAGACTCTAAGTGCGCCTCTTCAATTTCTAAGCGTTTTCCAAGCTCGATAAATTCTTTTTTCAGTTTGTCATCATATTGTTTTTGCATGACTGCTTCATGGCTTTCATAACAGCGTTTATAAAAATCTCGCTTTTCTTTCTCAGAGTCAACAATAAACATTGCTCGACTGTTTAAACTTGTCAATCTGTTGAAAACAACCTCTAAAGCAGCCTTCTTTTGTGAGACAACCAACACTTTTTTATTTTTACAGATTGCATCAGCAATTACATTGACAATAGTCTGCGACTTACCTGTTCCTGGTGGACCATAAATAACCATATTGCCGCTTTCATTTACCGTTCTTACAACCTGCTCTTGCGCATAGTCAACATTGTTGATAAGATAAAGGTCGGCATTCTTTTCCTTTTTATTTTTAATCTGTTTCGCATTTAAAAGCTCATTTATAGAATCATTTGTAAGGTGTTTTCGTTCAAGTGCAGAATAGTCAGAATAAATGGCATTTGCAAGCGAACATCTTGAAAGCATACACAGATTCTTTACTTCAAGCGGACTGTTTGCATTTGGCTCGCCCCCTCTGTAAAAGTCATGCAATCGCTTTTCCTGCTTGAATCCAAGTTTTATTCCAAATTCCTTAAGGTAGGCAATAAGCCCCTGCAAAGAGCCAAATCTTGCTTTGATTGAATTAAACTCCATATCCATATCTTGCAGATTAAGATGTTTACTGTCGGCGATAGCAAGCATAAGAGCTTTGTTAAGCTGAATTTGCTCGCCATATTTTAAACATATATTGATATTATTATCATCAACAACATCAATTACCACAGGAAACATTAAAAGTGGAGCTTTCAAAACATAATTTTTGACAGCACCATAGACAAAAGGCCAGCAAAGATAAAGCTCATATCTTCCTGTTTCTTTTTCTATTTCTTCAATCTCACGCTTTAGCGTTTTTAAGTCCTTGCCTTCCTGTTCAAACACCTTATTTGCATAGTTTTTCTTTGAAGTCAAATATTTTTGTTTTTCTTTGTCTTCTTCAAATTCTTTGTCGGGATATTTTGAAGAAATATTGCTTGCACCAACAATTAAATCTTTTGTGCCCTTGCAATATATATTAAAAGGAATGGCTTTTCCACTCAACATAAGGTCGAGAAGCTCATCCGTCAACTCACTGTCAGCAGATAAAATTCTGCCAATATCATATCCATTTTTCTTATTGAAATTCTTCATGTATAAGCTTCTGTTTTTCCCGCTTATTTCAATCAATCTTTCTTTGTAATAGGTATAAATACTTTTCATTTGTCTCACCTTTAATTTTTCTTATTTGTTTTTTTTAGAAATCGTTGTTTTTCTTTCTAACAGAAAATAATTTATGCTTTTTTGTTTAAATTTTAAAGAAAATAGCCATTTTTTACGCATTTTAAGCGGTTTTTTGCTAAATTATTCAAAATTATCTTCAATTTATCTTAATAAAGCGCAATCAATTTAAATTTAAATTTTGCTCTTTTTTGATAAGTTTTTCTTTAAGTGAAATTGAATCTAAAATCAATTTCATAAGTTTTTCAAGACTTGAGCCGCTGCTGAAATCACCTTCACATGCGTAGTTTACTCTGTTGTCTTGAATGAGTTTTGTGGTGTTTTCAATCATATCTTTTGCATAAACAGAAATTGCATAGCCGCCCTTTTCTTTAACAAGAGTCATGCAAGGAATATCCGTCAAGCCATCACCAATATAAATCATATTTCTAAATTCAACATGCTTCTTGCTCACCCTTTGATTGACAGTTTCTTCATCAGTAATATTGTTTGCCCCTTTGCAAATTCTAAAAAGATACTGAGTTTTTAAGGTATAATTTACAACATTCTTAGGCCAGCAAGCAATGCCATTTTTGTCATATAAAAACTCGCAACCATAAACCTCTTTAAATTCTTTAAAAATTGGACAGCCTTCAATAATTTCTTTATTGCCTGATGAAATGATATAATGTTCCAAAATTATTCCTTGCTTCTCAGCATATTGATTAAGTCTTGAAAACCATGTTGCCACGCCTTCAAAAAACTTGATATCTTTGCCAAGCGTATTGAGATATTCACGCGTAAGCTTAATTCCCTTTCTTTCACATTCATCAATCATAAGTTTCAAATAGCTAAGCACAGACTCCATTCCATGTTCTTGTGCAAACTCATGATTTTTATGCCAAAATTCTTCTGGCTTCATATCAAGATTTGGAATAAATGAAAATGACTGCATATCACTTGTAGACAGCGTTTTGTCAAAATCATAGCAAATTGCAACGATAGTTTTTTCCATGTTTTACAACCCCTTTTTATTTTTTTATCACCCTTTTAGTTTAACATAAATTGCCCAAATTGTACATAGATTTCATGCATTTTAACATGACAATTTTTCAATTTCTCTCATCAAAATTTTTATGGTATTCTTAATAAGTTTTTTATTTTCAGCTCAATAAAATTAAAAAATTCCCCTTATTAAAATTCCAAATAAAAACATTTCAATTATAAAGATATTTCTATAAAATAAAACAATATAAAATAATAAAAAAAGCGAAAAATAAAATTCGCTTTTTCTATAAAGATTTTCAAATTACTCACTTCTAAGAGCATCAACTGGGTCTTTTTTGGAAGCAATTCTTGCTGGCAAAAGTCCTGAAATGGTTGTCAATAGAATGCTGAGTAAAATAAGAATAATGGCCGTTAATACTGGCAATGATGCAATTGTGCTTATTCCAACCAAGCTGCCAAGCGCCACATTTATAATAAGTGAAAGAATGTAAGTTATTATCACGCCAAACAATCCAGAGACTCCGCCCACAATTGCAGATTCTGCAATAAAGAGATGAGAAACATCTTTTTTTCTGCCGCCAAGCGACCTTATTACACCAATTTCTTTTATTCTTTCTATTACCGAAACATATGTGATGATTGCAATCATAACAGTTGAAACTACAAGCGACAAGGCAGTAAACGCAACGAGAGCATAAGTCACCACATCAATCATGGTGTTGACCATATCAATTACAAGAGCGAGTGTGTCGGTGTAAATAATATTTTCTCTGCCCTCTTTTGAAATCGTTGTGCCATCACTGAGCACCAAGTCTTCTTCACTGTTCCACTTGTCAAGATATTTTGTCACATTACTTTTTAAAGAAAAATCTTTTGGATAAATCTTAATCTCATTTGGAAGACTGTTTCCGCCCAAATCCCTTTTCGTAAGGGTCTTGACTATGACAGATTTATCTCCCTGCCCACCAAGCATATCCATAATCGAGGCTGGAGTAGTGCCAACAACAGAAGTCTCTTGATAAAGATTGCCTTCCATATAATAAGAATAGTTGTAAGAAATGCCATTCATAATCTTGCCGTCATAAATAATGCTTTTAAATTCGTCTTCTTCCTTATCATTAAGGTATTTTACAATATCTGATTTTAAGCTGTCTTCAATTACCTTTTGTGTCAACGCTTCGGTGTAATAAATTCCATTTGATAAGCTTCCATAAGAAACCTTAGGTTTTAATATAGCTGTAACTTTAAGCTCTATGCCGTTTTCCCACCCTTCATCTGCATAAGGTTTGTATGTGAATGGGAAATTTTCGGAAAGTGGACTATTATTTTCAGTCTTAACGAAAACCGAATTGTTTGGATGCCAAGTGAAAGTCTTATTTAAAAGTTTATCAAAGCTTAATTTATCGACATTCAGACTTTCATCATATTTTTCATCGCCAGTAGCCTTATACATTGCATTTAAAAATTCTTCTTGTGAATAATATCCAAGTTGAGCCAAAAACAAATCACTGAGCGCATTGTTCTTATCAACAACAATCATAATCTCATTTGCTTCAGTTGCAAACTTGCTTTTTTCCTCGTCAGAAATTATTTCATATTGAGAAAGAACATATTCTGTGTTGTCAATGCCTTGCACGAAAGTATCACTGAAAGAAGAAATAAGTGCAGCATAATCTTTGTATTCACTTTTCATAAGCATGCTTGTGTAAATTTGAAGTATGCCATTAAGCGACAACTCCTGCTCGCCAAAAGTATCCATTTCAATGCTTGTGTAGATGTTATTTTTAATGTCAACGCCATAATAATTGACTATTGAAGAATAATATTCCTTAGGCATATCATTCAAAAATTTTAGATAACTTTCGTCTATATTATTTTGAATTTTGAAAGAAGCGAGATTTCCACTTTGCTCTACAAGATAATCAATTACTTTATCTACATTTATGTAACCATCTTCAATGCCCGCTTTAATTGCATCTTTTTGAGTGCTTGTATTCGTTGTATTCATAAGCACCGAAAAGTCATACCCCTCTTCACTTATTGTCACTGGATTGCCAGAGAGCATATCATTTTGCATCTGTTGAATATATCCAGTTACCCCATTGGAAACAGCAAGCACAGTTGCCACGCCTATTATACCAATCGAGCCTGCAAAGCAAACAAGCAGTGTTCTTTTAAGTTTTGACCATAAGTTTCGAGCAGACAATTTGAAAGCCTGCCAATAAGATAATTTCGACTTTTTATCCTGTTTTTTCGTTTTTTTAGCGTTTTTTAAGACTTTTTCTGTGTTTTGCAAGGTTTTTTCATCATTTTCAGTTGAATTTTCACTTTCACCAGCAGCATTTTCAGTTTGCAATTCACTGACAGTTAAACCTCCAGTCCTTACATCTTCTTCGGTCTGCTCGGTATTTTTTTCATCTTCTCCAGCCTGCTCGGCTGCATCTTCTTCACTTTTAAGAGCCTGACCTTCTAGAAATGGGTTTGTATCTTCAACTACATTTCCGTCAAGCAGTCTTATTATTCTTGTAGAATATTTTTCCGCCAGCTCTGGATTATGTGTCACCATAATTACCAATCTATCTTTGGCGATTTCTTGAATAAGGTCTAAAATTTGGGTTGAAGTCTCACTGTCAAGTGCGCCTGTTGGCTCATCGGCAAGCAGAATTTCAGGTTGATTTACAAGCGCTCTGGCGATAGCAACCCTTTGACACTGTCCTCCTGAAAGTTGATTTGGCTTTTTATTATAAAGTCCTTTCAAGCCAACTTTATCAAGTATTTCAATCGCTCTTGCCCTTCTTTCAGCCTTCTTGACCCCAGATATAGTAAGTGCAAGCTCTACATTTTCCACAATTGTCTGATGAGGAATAAGATTATAACTTTGAAATACAAAACCTATTCTTTTGCTTCGATAATTATCCCAATCTCTGTCTTTATAATCTTTTGTAGAAATATCGTCAATTAAAACATCACCAGAGGTATATTTATCAAGCCCGCCAATTATGTTTAACATAGTGGTTTTTCCGCAACCTGAAGGCCCCAAAATAGAGACAAATTCATTTTGTCTGAAACTTAAGTTTATTCCTTTTAATGCTTGCACAACAGTGTCTGCAACCACATAATCTTTTTTGATATCTATAAGTCTAAGCATTTTCATCTCCTAATTCGGATTTTAATAAATCAGTTTTTCATAACTTAACATTTTAATTATACTCTTTTTCTCACTTTTACGCAACAAAAACAAAATATATTCAATAATTTTTACTTATGCTCTTCTCACAAAATATTTAATTTTTTATTCTTAATTTTTTAAAAAATATATGATAATTCAATAAAAATGGCATTATTTTTATAAAAAAAAGACTGAAAATCATGATATTTTTTAAAATTATTAAATAAAACCATATTTTTCAGTCAAATTTTTATTATTAAATTATTTATCAAAAACCTTTGAAATTAAGCTTTTCACCTTTCCAGCATTTGCCTTTCCACCAGTGTTTTTCATTACATAGCCGACGATAAAGCCTTCAACTTTTGCAGGCTCTAAAGCATAATCATCTCTTACTTTTGCATTTTCTGACTTAAGTTTTTCAAGAAGAACAATAATTTCTTCATCGCCGATTGAAACAAGGAAGCCCATTTCTTTTGCAAGTGTGAGAGGATCTTTTCCGCTTTCAATTGTCTTATCAAGAAGTTGAAGACCAAGGTTTTTGTTTATAAGTTTTTCTTCAACCATTTTAATGATTTGTGACAGATGTTGTGCTGAAATTGGGAATACAAAGTCTTCCTGTTCTTTGACAAGTTTTAATAGGTCAACCATAATCCAGTTGCTGATTTTTTTAGGAAGGTCAACATAACTTACGCACTCTTCAAAATAATCAGAGATATATTTTGAGCTTGTAAGAATTTGACTGTCATATTCTGGAAGTCCAAACTTACCTTGATATATTTCTCTTCGCTGTGAAGGAAGCATAACCATTTCCTTTCTTATTTTTTCAATATCTTCATCAGTGATATTTAATGGAAGAATGTCTGGGTCTGGGAAATATCTGTAGTCTTGAGCTTGCTCTTTGCTTCTCATTGATGTGCTTTTTCCCTTGTCATCATTCCATTTTCTTGTCTCTTGAACAATCTTTTCGCCAGCCGACAAAACCTCAGCCTGTCTTTTTGCTTCATATTCTATCGCTCGCTGAACACTTTTGAAGCTGTTTAAGTTTTTCATTTCAGTCCTTATTCCAAACTCACTGCTGCCCTTAGGTTTAAGAGAAAGGTTGACATCACAACGCATTCCGCCCTCTTCCATCTGACATTTTGCAATATCTTCAAATACAAGGCACTCTCTCACCTTCTTCAAAAACTCAACTGCTTCATCCGCTGAAGAAAAGTCTGGCTCTGTGACCATTTCAATAAGCGGCGTTCCACCTCTGTTATAGTCAACGAGTGTTCCGACAGCCTTACTTATATGAGTAAGTTTTCCGGCATCTTCCTCAAGATGTATTCTGTTTAAGCTTATTTTTTTGCCACTTGAAAGACTGACAGCGCCGCCCACGCATAGTGGATAAACAAGCTGGCTTATTTGATAAGCTTTGCTTAGGTCAGGATAGAAATAGTTTTTTCGTTCAAACACCGAATAATGTGAAATTTCACAGCCGAATGACAGACCAGCTTTGATTGCAAGCTCAACAGCATGTCTGTTTAATATTGGCAAAGCGCCTGGCATTCCAGTACAAACTGGGCAGGTGTTTGAGTTTGGAGCTGCACCAAATTCATTTTTACAACTGCAAAAAACTTTAGTTTGGGTGTTAAGCTCTGCATGTATCTCAAGTCCAATTACAATATCATAGCCCTCTAAATAACTCATAACAATCCTCCAATTTCATCTCTAAATATTTTTGCTGCCTTTATTATCAGCTTTTCGCCCCTTTGCTTTGCCATGAATTGCATTCCAAGTGGAAGTCCATTTTCAGCAGTTGCATAAGGAATTGAAATGGCAGGTATGCCGGCTAGGTTTGCTGGCACAGTAAATAAATCTTCCATATACATAGAAACTGGGTCATTAAGTTTGCCGCCAAGTTTAAATGCCGTGCCAAGCGTAGTTGGAAGCAAGATGCAATCGCAGCTTTTAAAAGCCTCTTCAAATTCCTTTTTGATAAGCCTTTGCACCTTCTTTGCTTTGTTGTAATAAGCATCAAAATAGCCACTTGAAAGCACAAAGTTGCCAAGAGTAATTCTTCTTTTAACCTCTTTTCCAAAGCCTTCGCTTCTGCTTTGAACATAAACGCTTTCAAGGTCTTTTGCCCCTTCTGCCCTTTTTGTATATTTAACGCCATCAAAGCGGGCAAGGTTTGAAGCTGCCTCGGCTGGTGCAATGATGTAATAACAAGCAAGTGAGCTTGCAATATGAGGAATATCAACTTCCACAATTTCAAATTTATCTTTAATCTTATCAAGCGCCTTGCTAAATTTTTTATAACCTTCTTTTGCAGCATCATTTTCTTTAAGTTTTTCTATCACCTGCCTGCAGATTCCAAGTTTCATCTTGCAAGCTTTCTCAATTTCTTGAGGTTTAACATCCTCTTGCATGCATCCATCAATAGTTGTGCCATCGTGAATATCTTTTCCCTCAATCACCGATAAAACAAGGTCACAATCTTCAATAGTTTTAGCAATTGGACAAGCTTGGTCAAGTGAGCTTGCAAACGCCACAATTCCATAACGAGAAACTCTTCCATAAGTTGATTTGATTCCCACAACACCATTGAAAGATGCTGGCTGTCTTATAGAGCCACCTGTGTCTGTTCCAATAGCGCAAGTCACCAATCCAGCAGCCACAGCAGCAGCACTTCCACCACTGCTTCCCCCTGCTACATAGTCGCTGTCTATAGCATTATGACAAGCTCCATAACAGCTGTTTTCGCAGCTTCCGCCCATGGCAAATTCATCCATGTTTGTTCTGCCAATTATCACAGCGTCTTCAGCCAACAACTTTTCTACAACGGTTGATGAATATGGTGCGATAAAATCTTGCATGAATTTGCTCGCACAGCCCGCCTTTTTGCCTTTATATAAGATATTATCCTTAATGGCAATAGGCACACCAGCAAGCACACCTACTTTTTGGCCAAGCTCAATTTTCTTATCAATTTCTTTGGCACGCTCAACAGAGTCATAAAAGATTTCCACCACTGCCTTCAAATCAGCCTTATCTTCACATTGTTTTATGAAAAATTTGACAACTTCTTCACTTGAAACTTTTTTCCCAGCAATCAAATCTCTTATTTCAATCAAACTAAATTTTTCAAAATCCATTATTCCACCACCTGCGGCGTAACATAGCAGCCGTCCTTTTGCTTTGGTGCATTTGCAAGCACCTCTTTTTGTGACATACTTTGACAAGGTACATCTTCTCTTAACTGCCCAAGCCCAATAGGGCTGTCTTTTTCAAGACTTTCCTGCAAATCCAATGCGGCTATTTCATCTACAAAAGCCAAAATATGTTCAAATTCTTGTTCAAATTTTTCTCTTTCCTCCTCAGGAAATTTAAGTTTACTTAAAAATTCAAGATGTTCAAGTTTTTCCATAACCCCTCCTCTAAGGCACCAATCTGCTTGGACCGCGGAAAATAAATATACTTTCTTTAATAGTTGGCAGGTCTAAAAGCTTTGACATAAATCTGTCTATTCCAAAGCCTATTCCGCCATGTGTTGGACAACCATATTTGAAAAATTCAAGATAGCCCGCCATTTTTTCACTGTCAATGCCTTTTTCTTCAATTTGTGCCTTCAAAACATCATATCTATGCTCTCTCATTGCACCACTGTTAAGCTCCCAGCCTCTATATAAAAGGTCAAGTGACATGCTGTCAATCTCGCCACTTCGCTTTGTATAGAAAGCCCTTGCCTCCGCCGGATAATCGGTGATAAAAACAAACTCACTTCCAAGATAATCTCTTGCATAGTCACAGATAAGCTTTTCAGCGTCAGGGTCAAGGTCAAGTTGTTTAGTCTCTGGAGTTTCAACCCCATAAACCTCTTTAAAAATCTTAAACACATCACAAAGTTTAATTCTTGGAATTTTATCTTCTGGCAGCATTACAGCTCTTCCAAACACATCTTCTATTATATCACCAAATTTTTCTTTTGTCTTCTTTAACACATAGATTATCCAATCTTCCTCGAAATCCATAATTTCATGATGAGATGTGATGTTTGCAATCTCAAAGTCAACACAAGTGCTTTCTGCGGTGTGTCTTGCAGTATAAGATTTTTCAGCCCTGTAATATGGCCCTATTTCAAACACTTTTTCAAAGCCAGCTGCCATAGCCATTTGCTTATAAAACTGTGGGCTTTGTGTAAGGTATGCTTTCTGTCCATAATAATCAAGTCCGAAAACCTCTGCTCCACCTTCACTGCACTGACCGCTTATCTTTGGCGTATGAATTTCAATGAAGCCTTTTTCAATGAAATATTCACGCATGGCATGCTCAATAAATGTTCTTATCTCAAAAATGAGGCGTTTTTTATCTTCTCTAAGGTCCAGCCAGCGATAATCAAGCTTAAGCTCACTTCCACTTTCTTCATCAATTGGAAGGTTTTCCGCTTCGCTTTCAATTATGATTTCGCTTGGAATAACTTCCATTTTGCTTGGTCTTACATGTTCAGCGGCCACAACAAGCCCTTTAACTCTAAGCACGCTCCCTTTAAGAAGACTTGACAATTTTTTCTCAAATTCAAGACTTTTCCCTTTTTCAATAGTCACTTGAACGCTGCCTGTTCTGTCTTTCAAAACAATAAAAATCATTGTTTTTTGCAATCTTATTTTGTCGATAAACCCGCATATTTCATAACTGCTGCCAGGTTTAATATCTTTAATATCTGTTTTCATAATATATTTTTCCTTTTATTTGTTTATTTTTTATTTTTAATTTAATTATTAAATTTAATTATTGAATTTAATTTTTTTGATTTTTTTCATTTTTTTATTTTAAAACTTCTTAATATTGCCCAATAAGCAATTTACTCAAATATCACCGCCCAAAAGGGCATTACTTTTCACAAATAAAATTTTCATATTATTCTCCTTAATTTTTATTTAATATTTATTTTTGATTGGCTCTGTCTTAATTTCTTACTTTTTATCAAGCTTGACTTATTCTTTTTAAAAGGCTAAAACACAAACAAAAAGCGGAGCCTGTTCCAGCTCCGCCTCAATATTAAACTTAACTTTTAATACCTCACGAAAAAGGAACCCATTAAATTTAATGCGTTGTTATTATTGTTATTGTTGTTGATTAAAACAATACGAAACATAACTTTTCCCCTTTTCATTTTTCATTCTAGCATACAAAAATTCAATAGTCAATGCTTTTTTGAAACATTTTTTAAATATTTTTTGCGTCCAACTCAATATATTCGCCATCGTTAAGTCTTGTGATGACAATATTATTTTGCTTCTCATATTCAGCCGCTTTGACTTTTAATTCGGCCTCAACCTTATTCCAATGCGGAAAAATATTGATATCAGCAAAGCCAAAACCGTTGTAACTTTCAAGCACAGCATTCCATTTATTCTTAGTGCCTCTCTTCAAATCATATATCCATTTAAGGTTTTTGCCAAATATCATAGAGCCAGCACTTTCACCAAAAATGACACCGCCATTTTTTACAAACGCCCTTAATTCTTCGGCAGCACTTGAGCTGTTTGCAAGCTCAATAAAAGGTGTAACATCTCCTCCAAGCATATAAATTGCATCATAATCATGAATAGCTTTTAAGTTGTCTGCCTTTAAAGTCAACACATCGACAAGCTTTGAAAGATTGTTAAGATTGAAATTTTCAATAACATTTTCTCTGCCCTTGAGATTGCTTCCAGTTGTTGTCGCGTTGTCTACAATAAGCACTTTTTTCCCACTTACACAATTTTCAATAATCTTATCAAGTTTTTCTCCACGCTGTCCGTCGATATAACCACCTGAAGTTAAATAAATCTTTCCCTGTTTTTCCATTTTTATCTTCTCCTTTAAAATATTATAAACAAAATTTTTATATTCTTGCTGATATGAAACAAATTTATCAGAATTAAAAAGTTTTAAAAATTCGTCAAAGTCAAGCCACTTTACAAGCTCAACTTCATCCAATGCAATTTTAAAATCGCCCTCTTCTACATTTAATTTTAAGGTGTAAACCTGTGCAAGCTCCCAAGCTTCTTGTTTTAAGATTTCACCTTCAAAATGAAACTCTTCCCCTTTGACTTTCACTCCAAGCTCTTCAAAAGTCTCTCTTACACATGCGTCAATAAGCCTTTCTCCCGCGTGGACATGACCGGCAGACGGCATATCAAAAAGCCCAGGAAAGTTTTTCTTGTTTGCACTTCTTTTCTGCACCAGTATTTGCCCAGCATCATTATAAATCCAAATCCACACCGGCTTGTGATAGACATTTGGACTTGCCGAATGACAGAAAGACTTTGGTTTAACCCCCATTGGCTTTCCATCAATCGTGAATGTATCAAAATATTCTTTCATAATTCTCCCTACGATTTTTTTAATAAATCACTGCTTAATTAAATTTTGTTTCAAGCAAAGCTGCCCGTTTAAAACTTTCTTTATAAAACTCTTCTACACTTTCGTTTAGATAGTCATAGCGATAACAACTTTCAAGTGTGACAGGCCCATCATAGCCATATTCATTTAACTTTGCAATAGTTTCATCAAAATCAAGCGTTCCATCAAAAGGCAACAAATGTAAATCATCACTCTTGTCGTTGTCATGAATATGAACGGCATAAATTCTGTTTCTAAAACGCTCCCAATCAAGGTTGTCATTGAAATGGCAGTGATAATGCCCAAAATCAAAACAAAGACCAATATTGTCATTCTTGATATTGTCGAAAACATATTCAAGATAGCCCCATGTTCTAGTATTCTCAAACGCAACTCTTATTCCAAGCTTGTCCGCGTAATCAACAAATTTTTGCAACCTTTTTAATCCAAGTTCATTATACATTGGTGGAGTTTTCTTTGATGATAGATGAAAAATCACCAAATCAATATCATTTTCTTTCAACTTATCAAGGTCACGAATATAATTTTCAATCAACAAATCACCTTCTACCCCTTCAAGCCAAAGATTGTTTATTCCACTATAACCAAGATGCGCAAAAACAATTTCAAGCCCAAGCTTTCTGCAGAGGTCAAGCTGTTCTTGCTGTGATGGCGACCATGGCTTATCATACCATTGAATAAAAACACCATCAAAGCCTGCCTGCTTAATCGCTTGTATTGTATGGTCGGCAGTCACATTCTCATTGCTGTTTTGTACGCATTGACAAATTTTTCTCATGTTTAACTTCTCCTTTTATTATTCTAACAAAAAAAGATGGAAAAGTCCATCTTTTAAAGCCAGCTACAAAAAGTTTAATATCAAAATATAAATTATCCTAAAATGAAGAAATCAATCTTTTAGACTATAAGCAAGTTTCTCAATATCTCCTGCCCCTAAAATCGCAAAAATATCAATATCTTTCCTTCTTAATATCTCATCTTTGCAACTTGCAAAATCTTTAAAATATCTCGTCCGCTTGCCAGCAGTCTTAATATGTCTGGCGAGCGCAAAAGAGGTAATTCCCTTTATACCTTTCTCGCGAGCCGCATAGATAGGAAGCAGCCAAACCTCATCTGCATTTTCAAAAGCGTGAACAAATTCTTCAAACAAATCCCTCGTTCTCGTATAAGTGTGCGGCTGAAAAATTGCAATTATTTTTCCATCTTTTTTAATCTGCCTATACGCTCCAAGTGTCGCCTTTATCTCTTGCGGATGATGAGCATAATCATGAATTATTATCTTTCCATCCTCCTCCCGAATAATTTCATTTCGACGCTTGACACCTTCAAAATTCAAAATTCCTTTCTTAATGTCATCTCCACTTATGCCAAGACTTAACGCAACAGCACCAGCCGCCAAAGCATTATAGATGTTATGACGACCAAAACACGACAAATAAATTCGATTTATAAATTTCCCTTTGAAAAACAAATCAAATTGAAATTTTCCATTGTCTCCTTGCGAAATATTTCTCGCTTGAACATCAGCCTCTTCTCTTGTTCCAAACGAAAGCTTGTTTCCATTTATCACAAGCCTCTCGTCATAATCGTCATAATTATAGACTACAAAGCCATTTTTATTGGTATTTTCAGCAAATTTAGTAAAAGAACGAAAAATATTTTCTAAATTTTTAAAATAATCAAGGTGGTCTTCTTCGACGTTTAAAATTACGGCTATATAATTTTTAAGCGACAAAAAACTATCTTTATATTCACATGCCTCGCTTACAAAATACTCCTTGCTTCCTATATAAAGATTGGATTGAATATTGTTTAGAATGCCACCAATATGTATGGTCGGGTCAAGCCCTCCTTCAAGCAGAATTGAGCTTATCATTCCTGTCGTAGTCGTCTTTCCATGGGTGCCAGCAACTGAAATGAGCTTATTCTCTCTTGTCACCAGCCCCAATAGCTCAGCACGAGAAATAATCCTTTTCCCAAGCTTTCTTGCTAAAACAAGATCTCGATTATCTTCGCCAATTGCCCCAGTAACAACAACAACATCACATAGCCTGACAAAACTTTCACAACTTCCTTTTTTGACTTTTATACCAATTGCTTTAAGTTCCTCTGTTATATTTGACGACACCGCATCACTTCCAAAAACTTCAAAGCCGCGACTTTTAATAAGCTTTGCCAGCGCAGACATGCTTATGCCACCAATTCCGATAAAATAATATTTTTCTTTCTCTTTTTGAGTGCTTGCTATTACATTATTATCGCAGGTTATATCATTATTTTCTGCATATTTACTTTTGTTTAACATATTAAAACTATATGCAAAAGTCGCATAAAAAGTTTGTAAAAGATTGATAATTGTCTCTCACTTAATATTAAATAAATATAACAAATATAAGACAATAACGCTGTCAAATTGCCACAAAATTTAATATATAATACTTATGAACAATCAAAGTATATTAAAAATAAAATACATAGAAAATGAAGAAATTAAAAACCTAACCACTTACAAAACTCTTGGTACAATAAGCGGAGCTTTTTATCCGCAAACAGAAGAAGAGCTTAAAATCACTTACAATTTTTTAATTTCAAACAAACTTCCCTTTGTCATAATTGGAAATGGGAGCAATTTGCTCATCAAAGATAAAGCAAAAGTCTTCGCGCTTGTCACCAAGAATATGAAACAAGCCAACAAAATAGTCAAAAATAATGCCTATCTTTCATCTTCTTGCCCCCTTTCAAAAGCCTATGCAATGACAATGGCACATTCGCTTAGCGGCTTTGAGGGGCTGGCCGGCATACCGGCAACAGTGGGTGGCGCAATTAAGATGAACGCCTCTGCCTTTAACCAGTCAATTTTCGAACATCTTGACTATGTAAAAGTGCTTAAAGCTGGAAACATTTTGAAGCTTAAAAATAATGAAATTACACATTCACATCATAACACAAATCTCAATGACTGCCTCATCTTATCAGCAAAATTTAAGCTTGAAGAAAGAAACAAAAATTCAATCAAAAAAGATTTCATTTCTTACATGCAACAAAGAGCCTGCAAACAACCAAAAGGTTTCAGCTGTGGAAGTGTATTCAAAAATCCGCCAAATGCCTATGCTGGTCAACTGATTGAAATGTGTGGGCTTAAAGGTATGTCACACGGTGACGCTGAAATTTCTTCAGCACATGCAAACTTTATATTGAATAAAGGCTCTGCCAGCTTTGAAGATGTAAAATTTTTAATCGAGCTTTGCCAAGCAAAAGTTTATCAAAAATTTGGTATTACACTTGAAAAAGAAGTCGAAATCATTGAATTTTAAGCCTTTTTGATTAAATTTAGCTCAATTTTTTTATAATTTTTATTAAAAAGAATAAATTTAACATAATATTCAAGAGCTACAAAATCACAATTAAAAAGAAAAAATAATATAAATCATAACTATAAAAGTCTAAAATAAAAAAATAAATTAAAATATTATACTATAAAAAAAAGAATTTAAAATATAATAGCTCAAAAAAACTAAATTTAAAATTAACGCCATTATATAAAAAATCAAAAAAACAAAGCTATAACAGACTAACAAAAAAGGAAAATTAAAAAAAATCTAAGTTTAATAACCTAGATTTTTTATTTTTTGTGGTTTATTTCGCCAGTCTTTTTCCACCTTTACAAAAAGTTTCAGCATAACTTTCTTACCAAGCAATTCTTCTGCAAAAGCCCTTACATTTATACCAATCTTTTTGATAAGACTGCCGCCTTTTCCAATAATAATTCCTTTATGACTTTCCTGTTCACAGACGATATCTGCATCAATATATACAATATCATCCTCTTCAAAGAAGCGAATTATTTCAACTGCCACGCCGTGCGGAATTTCTCTTTCTAAATTATTTAAAGCATTTTCGCGTATCTCTTCTGCGATGATAAATTTGACACTTCTATCAGTGTAATAATCTTGAGGATAAATATAGAATGGTTTGTCATGAGCGCTTAAAAAGCCTTTGATTTTTTCAACGAGTTTGTCAAGATTTTCCCCTGTCATAGAAGATATTTCAATATCGCTTTCAAAAGGTTTTTGAGCTTGCTTATCAATTTTTGTTCTGACCACCAGTTTATCGCAAGAAATATGCTTAATATAATCAATTTCTTCTTCGTCTGGAGAAGTTGTTCCATCTATTAAATATAACACAAGGTCAACGCCTGCAATGGCAGAACGCACATTTTTCATCATTGCCTTATCAAGAGAATTTTTGCTGTGATGGACGCCAGGTGTATCAACGAAAATTATCTGGCAATCTTCTCTGTTGTATATACCAAGAATATTATCTCTCGTTGTTTGTGGCTTCTTTGAAATAATAGCCACCTTTTCTCCTATCAATGCATTCACAAGACTGCTTTTCCCTGCATTTGCCCGTCCGACAATTGCAACATAACCTGAATAAAACATTTTTAATCCCTTTTAAGTCCAACTGCGTCAAGTACGCGATTGCTCATTTCCATCATAACCTTCTCATCCTCGCTTTCAATATGGTCAAATCCTAAAATATGCAAGAAGCCATGAAGAGCCAAAAAGCCAACCTCTCTTTTCTTGCTGTGACCATAGAGTTTTGCCTGCCACTTAGCAACTTTAGAACAAATGACCACATCGCCTATATAAAGCATTCCATCTGGCGAATATTCACCTTTAAAGTCAGATAAAGTTTGCGGATAAACAATGTCAAGCATTGGGAATGAAAGAACATCCGTCTGTCTGTCAACTTGTCTATATTGGTTGTTGAGCTCTTTTATTCTCTTTCTATTTACAAACGAAACAGTCACCCAAACATTATCAGCCCTATTGTTTGTCAGCTCCAGTGCCTTTTCATAGAGGGTCTTAATAAGTTTGCGATATCTATGTCCTACCCCTTCAAAATTTATAATCATTTATCCTCCTAAGTTTCTATTGACGGTGATGATATAGTCAATTTGATGAATACCACCACCCTCTTGCAAAGTATAATTTTCCTCTTTTATTATCTCATTTTCTTGCAAAAAAATCAAGGTTTTTTCTCGAGCTTTTTCAACTATTTTATCCTTCATCTCATCAAAATCTTGCCTAACCTCTTTTGTAACCGTTTCATAAAATGTGGTCTTTTTTCGATATAACGGAAAAATATTATTCTTTGAAATTGCCTTAGTTGAAGACTGTTGTTCATACTGAGTAAATGGCAGTTGACTTGAATTTGAATACAAAAGTAATTTTCCAATATAGATTTCACTCATTGTAAAAGTCTTGCCAGTACGCTCGGTGGTGATATAAAAATCATAAAAAGTTTCACTCTCACTCAGCCACACATCTGCAAAAATGTCTGCTTTCGGAGCCACTTCACGCTGCTCTCCTTGCGAATCAATTATATAAGGATAAACAAGCACATCACCTTTTTTGACAATGTCGCCAACATCAACGGCAAGCGTGCCTTGCACCAAGTTGATGTCAGTGATAAGTCCGTCAAACTTGCAGACAATCTCTTTGCCTTCTTTCATTTCATCTGGCAGCACAGCTTCATTCAAATTGACAACAAGCGACTGCCCCACTATTGCAATACTTACCGAGCTTATCTCTTCAAAATTGTCTTTTATCAAAACCTCAAGATTTTTGGTATTTATTTTGCCCTTATATCTTGACGAAAGATTTTCTTCAACAAACTGACTTATCCGCGACTGCCCCTCATCATCTATACCAAATACATCAATTTTTAAAACAAAGTTATATTGAAGACAATAAAAGAGACTGCATATCACCAATGCCGCAATTATTCCATATCTTTTAATACCATCTTTCAATTTTGAGGCCAGTCCATGATGGGAGATTATTTCGACATTAAGCCCCTCTTCTTCAAGCAGCTTCTTTGTAAGTTTTGACTTGCCAAATTCAACTTCAAAATCACTTTCATCATGCCTATGTCGACTAAAATTATATATCTTTACATTTTTAACAACATTATTTATTGCCCGCTCTTGATTAAGCCCCTTGACACGCAATCGCGTTCGACTCTTTTTCATATTCAAAATTGCTCCATCTTTTTGATTGTGCCATTTATGGTCATGGTGTTGTCAGTAAGCTCAGCCAGCTTTAAATCTTCACCCTCAACCACAACTCGACCTTTCTTTATTTTGAAAGCAATCATTTCTGAAGTCAAAATGGTCACCCCTTGATGACCTTCAATATAGACAAGTTTGCCTGACATATTGACAATGTTAAAGTTTCCAAGAAGCTCACTGCTTGGCGCTTTCTTTCTAAGCTCATCAAAAAAATTAAACACGCACAACCTCCACTTAGATATGTTTATGCGTGTTTATTGAATATTATATTTATATTTTAAATTAAAACTTATATTATAGTCTTTTCTAGTTTAATTTGCGAATAATTTATCTTTATTACATAAGAGTTTCTTTATCTTGAAATAAACCTATTTGTCATCATCACCATTAAACTTGTCAAACACATTGCCCATAATAATCGACTTTATCTCTGGTGGCAATTTTTTAATTTTGTCAAGAAGCGTCTTATCAAAAACCTTTCTTGAAAAAGCATGCTCATCCATAAACTTTTCAAAGTCGCGTTCTCGCTCTTGACGACTGCGCTCCTCATCGCGATAACTTGGCCTGTTTGGCATTCTAGGAACATCCTCTTCTTTAGGTTGATAAAATTCCTCATCAAAATTTACTTCATCAAGGTTTTCCTCTTTTTTCCCGCTTGTGAAAAAGCCACCCCCACTTGTCTGACCAACGTCTCCAAATATTTCATCTTCTGAAACATTTTCACCACGCTGCTCAGCTGCCAGCGTAATATTTTTTTCTTCAAGCTCTTGATTTTGGTCTTCTTGTTTTAATTTTTTAAGATTTTCTTGAAGCTTTTTCGCTTTTTTATGGTTTGAAATTCTGAGAAAGATAAACACTGTGGCAAGCACCACAACTACAGAAACAGCAACAATTATATATATTACTGTGTTACTCATTAAAAGAAGTCTCCTTCATCATTATCGTCATCGTCGCCTTTGCTGTTTATAATCGCCCTTCTCATTGCAGTATCGGCTTGCAAATTCATAAGTTTGTAATAATCCATTACAGAGAATCTTCCTTCCTTGATGGCCTGAGAAATGGCTCTTGGCACATCGGCCTCAGCTTCAAGAACAGCAGACTTCATTTCTTCTGTCTTTGTTCTCATACGAAGCTCTTTAATCTCTTCTGCATTCTTACGACGCTCAGCTTCAATTGAAGCATAAACCTTCTCTTTTTCTGCACTCTTAAGCTCTCTCTCAGCATTCAAGTCACGCCCGATTTCAACATTCGCAACATTGATATCAAGCACATTATACATAGACTTTTGTGTAACAACTCTTAAATCAAGATTTGAAAGCAAGCTTCTGTTTGGCTCTCTCAAAATTTCGCGGTGGTCTTTAGTCTTAGAAATGTTTTCAAGTATCCAAGCACTTATTGTTCCCTTTAAATCACTCAGTCCCAGACCATTGATATATTTGTCAAGAACAAGTTTAACAGAAAGTCTAATAGTTGCCTCAATTTCAATATCATTTTGAGCAAAAGCTTTAATTCCATCAATAGTCACAACTTTTGAATTTATGCTTTCAGAAACAGCTTGCATAACATTGTGATTTGCAAGCTCTATTGCACTTGCAAGTTCAAAACTGAGCTTCAAACCAGAATTTTTTGCAAGATTGAGCGCTTTGATAACCTCAACGACATCACCGCCTGAAAGAGACAGGCTTTCGATATCTCTGAGTGCAATATTCAACTTTGATTTCTTTGCCATAATATAACTGTTTACAATGCTTGGAACAATTAGTTTTCGATTTTTAATGCTTATAAGTCTGAAGCTAGGAATATATGCTCCTGAGAACAATGCAGTAAAATAATTTTTCATAGGAACAAAACAAAGATAAATAATAATTCCAAGCAAGATTGCCCCGAATACTGAAACAAGCACGATATCTGTTGTGCCGAATTTCAGAAGTGTTGATAATGACATATAACCCTCCTTTTCAAGCAAAAACTTTCATCAGAAAAATTTTCACTTTCAAACAATTTCATTAAAATTTGAAAAATATCATTAAAATTTAAGTAAAATGCCTCATTTTTACTGAAATTTTCTGAAATTTTCCTCTTAAAATGAATTATTTGTTTTTTCTATTTAATTATAACATAAAAAAACTGAATTGTAAACACTCTAAACTTTAAAAGCAAAATTATTTTATTTTAAAGCATCTACCTTTTAAAAATTGAAGCCAAACTTTTAAAAATTATGCTTTTTTAAAAAAGCTTTGACACTTTTCTTTTTTGAATAAAACCTATTTATCGCCTGAGCGTTGATAGAAAAATAGATATTGTTGAGCATAACCAGAAAGCTGACCAAACTCGCTTACAAGGTTTTTTCTTATCTGCTCTCTATTTTTAAGAGGCGAATAATATTTGTTGTACATTTGTTCAATCCATGTATCAACAGGAAAAACCTCTCCTCTATGAAAGCCAAAAAGCATTAAACAATCAGCGACTTTTGGGCCAATTCCGCTAAGCTCAATAAGCTTATTTCTTAAAGTAGCATCATCAAGAGCTTTAAACTCATCCAGCTTTTCTGGACTGATCTGTCTTAAAACTTTATATAAATAGCTCGCACGATAACCAGCACCCATTGTCTTAAAAAACGCTTCATCACACTTTAAAAGATTTTCATAAGAAGGAAAAGAATAAACTCCCTCAACAATTTTTTCACCCAAGTTTTGTCTTAAATTGTTTAAAATAAGTTTAATTCTCTTTATATTATTATTGGCAGAAATGATAAAAGAAATCATTGTTTCAAATAAATCTTGATTTAAAATTCTGATGCCGTGCCCAAACTTAATAGGCTCATATAAAATCTCAAAACTTGAAAGATTTTCTTTTATTTCATGATAATCGCTGTTTAAATCGAAAAAATTGACGAAATAATCAATATTTTTTGTCTTAATATAAAAATAATCAGCTTCCTCAAATATTTCAGCATAACAATTGCCAGGAAAAACTTTGTAAATATCATTTTCCTTTTTAAAACAAAAAACCTGACCGCATTCCAAGATATGCTCTGGATTAAAATCCTCTTTTGAATAAACCTTAATTCCATCTTTTTCTATTATGTATTTCATATCCTCATTATATCACAACCCAAGACTTTTGCATAACAAAAAAATGAAAAATTGAAGCAATATTTAAAATTTGAAAGCTGTTTATTATTTCTTTATTTTATATTCTTACGTTTTGATATATAAAATCTATGTAAATACGAAAGTTAAAAGAATTTTTTCAAAAACTATTGATTTAACATTTAAAATGAGTTATACTATATACATATAAAAGGAGAGGTTATTATGGATTTAAATAAACTCGCACCTGGAAAGGTTGCACAATATTATGCTTTACTTGCTTGGAATGGAATGAAAGCTGAAGACGCTTTAAAACTTGTTGAGGAAACTTCTTTTGAAGATCTCAATGCTACTACTTATGCTGGAGACTCTGTGGAAGCTGCAAAAAGAGGTATTGAAAAATATCTTTTGAAAGGCAAAAAAGAAATCGATAGAGAATATATTACTGGCGAAAAGAATTTCAGTGACGCGGAAGCATTGCAACTTGGCGTTGAAGTATTAAACAACTTCAAAAGCGAAGAAAAAATGGTTGACGCAATTATGCACATCTTGGAAGAAATTCATGACAAATGGGTAGTTGACAATGCTAAGAAGTATGACAGAGATACCGCAAACAACGACAAGAGATTATATCAACATCTCCCTACCGCTCTCATCGGTGTTGATGAAGTTGCAAAAGACCTTATGTTCCTTGCACCTATCCTCGAAAAGATGGGATTACCAGTAGGAAAAATGACTGAAAATGAATGGGGCGCTTTTGTTCCAAGTCAATCAATTGTTGCTGGTTACAACATTTATGTAAACAATTATTTAACAAAAAACAACATTCAAACTAAAGAAGATTTAGTTGACCATATCGGCAAACTTAATGAAACTTATGCTGCTCTCAAAGTGGAAAATGCACCTGCAGGTAAAGAAGAATTTGCTAAGAAAAGAATTGAATATATGACTGACCCAGCAAGAGTTGAAAAACTTACAGCTCAAGCTGAAGCAAAAAACAATGAATGCTTGGATTTGCCTTTAGAAGACGAATTGGATAAATAATCAAACTCGTTGTAAATTGCAAAGTTGTTATAAAAAAAAGCTCTAAAGAGCTTTTTTTTGTTTTTCTTAAATATATTTTTAAATTATGATTTATCCGTTTTATAAATTAAAAACATAAATTTCTATAAAGAAAAAACATACAATGCCTAGAAAAATAAAATATGAAATGTCTTTAAAATCGAAAATTAAATTTCTATAAATCAAAATATAAAATCTAAAAATTATTATTAAACACTTTTAAAAGATGATCAAAAAAAGAGCTTGAAATCAAGCTCTTTTAAATTATTTTTCAATAGATACAATCTTTTTGCCGTTTGACATACCAAATTTAACTTTGCCGTCACAAGTTGCAAAGAGTGTATAATCTTTTCCCATGCCAACATTGACACCAGGATAAATTTTTGTTCCTCTCTGTCTTACGATGATAGACCCAGCAGTCACATTTTCACCGCCGTAAGCTTTTACTCCAAGACGCTTGCTTTGTGAATCACGACCGTTTTTAGTACTACCACCACCCTTTTTATGAGCAAAAAGTTGAGCGTTAAACTTAAACATTTTTTACCTCCAATTTTGCGAATTTTTCTTCACCTAAAATAATCGATTTAAAAGATTGCAAACATGTATTAAACAAAAACTGAATTTTTTCTTTTTCTGCCTCTTTTTCATCAACAGATATTTTCAAATATCCATCAGAAATTTCATGAAAAGCTCTCATATTGCCAACATCTTCAACTCCCACAACAGCAAGTTGTGCAACGGTTGAAAGCTGCGCACATAAAAGATCTTTTCCAAATTCATCTTTTCCTGTATGCCCTTTTACCTCAAAGCCGATTATCAAGTTGTTTTTCTTATAAAAAGTAATCTTTGTCATAAAATGCCTTACTTTTTAATAGAAGTGATTTTTAACTGAGTAAATGGTTGTCTGTGACCTTGCTTCTTTCTTTCGTTTTTCTTTGGCTTATATTTGAAAACAACGATTTTGTCACCTTTTCCGTGAGCAACAACTTCAGCTTCGCATACAGCACCAGCAACGATAGGATTTCCAGCAACAACAGTTGCTCCATCACTTAAAAGCATTACATCAAGGTTGACTTTATCGCCAACAGCATTAGTGATTTTCTCTACGCTGATAACATCACCTTCGCTTACTCTGTATTGCTTTCCACCACATTGAACTATAGCAAACATTCTTTTACCTCCTCTAACCAAACTCGCTGCAAGACGGGTGTCAATTTTTTCATAAGCAAAAATTTCAAGCTAAATTGAGCTTATTGACCCTACACATGCGGATACTCAAATAATATATCACAAAAGCCCTTATAAGTCAAGTAAAACTTTGCTTTTAAGCAATGTTTTTTAAAGAAAAACCAAACTGTGTCAATAAAAAAGAGACTTTTATTTTAGTCTCTTTTTTTATAAACAATTTCAATTTTTTCTTGCATAGCAAATCGCAGTTTGCTAATAAATTGTCAATTATTATTTGTCTTTATATGACTTTTCTTTCTTATCGAGTTTAACTTTACTTACAATAAAGTAGATTACAACGCCTGCAAGAAGAGCAACAGAAATTCCAATCATTACGCCGCCCATAACTTCTTTAACATTGATATCTTTGCTTTCATCAGTTGACACTTCAAATGAAACTGATTGAGAAGTCTCATTGCCAGCCTTATCTTTAATGCTGATTGTAAGAGTATAGCTTCCAGCACTTTCAAGTTTCTTTGTGAAGATATATTCTCCATCTTCTGGGTTACCTTCATTTTCCAAAGTAATATAACTTGAATCTTGTGTTGTGTTTTTAAGACGAACATTCATTGTCTTAAGAAGCTCGTTTCTGTCTTCTGTCACAGCATCGTTAACAGTAATTCCAGCAAGGTTGATTGTCATAGTGTCGCCAAGTCTGTATTTTGCTTTAACGAGGTTTTTGCCAAGCTCAAGCTCAGGAGCAACAACGTCACCGTTTTTAATTGCATATTCAACTGTCTTTGCATCGCCAACATTCATGCCGTTTTTATCCATTGCTTGAATTGAATAGCGAATAACATATCTGCCGTTGTCAGCAAGAACAAGTTTAACATTGCCCTTTTCGTCAACTTCAAAGTTTGTGTTGTTTTCTGGGACATCTTTTTCCCAGTCAGCAAAGTTGAGAGTTGCAAGTGTTGTTGTTGTGTTTCCAGAAGTTTTTGTGATGGTCACAGTTGAGTCAGCATTGTTTGTCTGATAACCTTCACCATTATACTCGATATTGTTTGGTTTAACAATATTGATTTTTTCACCAAGAGTCTCGTAAGAATCTTTGTAAATGCCATCTTCAAGTGTGATATCCATTTCAACGCCACCAACATTGATGGTTTGAATTTTGCTTTCACGAGTGTAAACTTTTACAATTTCGCCAAGCACTTTCTTCTCTTCACTTCCAAGCTCTGTTCCAATGCCTTGAAGGCTTGTATTTGCGCCTAAAACATAGTCAACAATTTCGCCATCTTCATCTTCAACAGGATTGATAAATACGAAATAGTCTTGTCCATTTTTATAATAGTGAAGCTTTCCATTTTCAAGATAAATCATTCCATCAGAAGCCTCAGCCTCAGCTTTTGATGCTGCAAAGACCTTAGAATCTTTTGAATATTGCATCAAGAATACCTTATATTGAAGTTTGAAAACGCCCTTCTTGCTTCCTGTGAAATAGTATTTAGTAAGCTCATAATCATCAGTTGAAGATAAAATGGTTGTTGTATAATAAGTTGCTGTCTTAGCGTCGTCATCATCACCGATACCAATATATCCATAACCCTCTGACTCATTTATTGAAAGTGTTGGTGGAACAAGGTAGTAAGCTTTTCCAGCTTCAATTTCGATAGTTTCAGAAGTGATATTTTCGATTTCTGGAGTTTCAAATACTTCCCCACCTTCAACATTATATCTAAAATATGTTGTAAAGCTGTTGTTTCCAGCATCTTTTACTGTAATTGCCACTTGATATTCGCCAGCAGTAGAAGCACGGAATGAGCCTGCTTTAACCATAAAGCTGTCTCTGTTTGTGTCAAACTCTGTGCGCATATTTGAAGATTGCATTGCAACTTTTCCAACAACATTGCCGCCTTCGCGAACAACTTTATATACATTTACAACAGCTGACATATAGTCAACATTGTCATCTTCAAAGTAAAGTGTTGGAAGAGTAATTTCGCTTGGAGCATCAAATTTCTCATTGCTTTCAGGCACACCAACAGCCTTGTAAAGAGTTGGCATTCTTGTGTCTTGAACATCAGCAATTCTGATAACTTTATTGAAGAAACCACCGTTGCCATAATCGTCGATTGCATAAGCAAGAATTTCAACATATCTTGCTTCGCTTGGTTTGTTTGCAAGGTTGATTTTATATGATGACTTGCTGCTGTCTATATACCATCCGTCATTTTCAACAACAGTGTTTGTCTTTGCATACCACTTAGACTCAATGTTTGAATTAACTCTTTCAACATAATATTTCAATGTCTCAGTTGTTTCACTGCCCTTAACTGCAGTTGTCTTATCTGCTTTAAGATATCTGTAAGCAGTCACAGCTTCAATTCTTGTGTCTTGGCTTGTTGCATCAGTTGCAGTTGCAACATTAAATTCAATAACATCATTGCCTTGGTAAGCAACTTGAAGGTCACTTGTAAAGTTTAATGTTGGCACTGTTTCGTCAACATAGTTTGATGAAACAACAACTGAATATCTTGAAGTTGTCTCATTATTGATATTATCGCTTGCTCCATAGATGAAAGTATATGTTCCATCAATGAAAGTCTTTCTTTTCTCGTTTGTTGGTTTTACATAAGCATAACCAGCTTCAATCATCTTCTTAACAGATTCTTCGCTCTTTTCATCAAAGTTTTCAACAATTGTGTTTCCACTTAAATCTTTGCCATCCATTGTTACAAGAAGATATTTGTGAGATTTGAAGAAAGCCTTAATTGCAGCTTCACTTGTAAGGTCGAAGTTTTTATCTTCAAGAAGCATTTGGTTTCTAAGAGCATAGTTGTCACTTACAATTTGAACATAAACTGAAGCGCTATCACTTGCCCCCTCAGCCTTTTGAGGAGCAAAGATTAAGTTGTAGCTGTTGTAAGCTTTTGCAGCAGCTTCAGCATTTACATTAAACATTGTAACGCCAGTATTGTCAAGAATTGTTCTTCTTAAAGTAAGCTCATCCTTGTCAACCATGTTGTCTGTTCCACCAACTGCATACATAATAATGTTGCGGTTTCCAGATTGGCTCTTAAGTTGATTTAATGCACTCTTGTAATTATTGTCTTTTTCATTATAAGAAGCATCCAAACCATCATATACATATACGCTTGCAGAGCGAGTATCTTTAATGTTTGTAATTTCAAAGCTTGTCTTGCTTGTTTGAAGAGTGTTGCCATAGAAATCAAATACAGAATAAACAAATTTATAAGTGCCCTCTTCTTTAGCTTTAAATTTTCCATCAGTTACAAGATCATTATAAAGATTTTTTGTCTCATCATATTTGCCGTTTGAGCCTCTCTTATAAACAGCGATATCATAGTAAACTGCAACAGCTTCATTTGCTGGAGAGTTTGTTGATTTTGTAGTTGCTGTAAGCTTTGGAATTTCTTTTTCAACGCCAACAACAGCACTGATATTTGAAGTAGAAGTTGACCAGCTTGTTTCAAGCTCATAACCCTTGTTTGACTCACTCCACTCTTTGCTTGAGTCAAGACGGTAATATCCTTCTCTTATAGTGAAAGCTTTGCTTGTTGAAGAAACAAATACAGGAGCACCATCAGTCATTTGATAATATGAATAAACAACTTTAAGCTCTTGTCCTTTAAGCTCTTTCTTAGCAAGGTCGCTTCCTGCAAGATAAAACTCGCCAGTTGTCGCATTCTTCTTAATTGAGATAAGATTTGTGTTGTTTGCAAGACTGATTTGAACAAAAGCATTTTTCTCATCCCCTTCAGGAAGAGTGATTGTGTCTTTTGAAGTTGTGTAATAATCACTGTCTTCGCTTGTGATAAGCTCTTCATCATCTTCATCTTTCACTGTAGGAAGAGGAAGAACGATATCTTTATTTGTATACTTTGTATCATATACAGAAGGAATAATGTTTTTGTCAACAGCAGGGAAATCGAAAACTGCTTTGCTTACTTCGCATTTTACAGTAAGGTCATAAGAATATTCCATGCCATCTTCAACAACAGTGTAAGTGATTGTATAACGGCCAACTCTGTCAGCAACAAAGGTTTTTCCATTTTCAGTGCTTTTCACATCAATGCTGTCATGAGTTGCTTTATAAAAGACTTCAACTTTTGAAGAAATTGTTGAAGTATCAGCAGAGCCAATCTCATGAGTGCCCTTGCCTTCAGCAGTTTTATAAACATATTCACCTGTTGGAATTTTCACAGTTTCGCCTTTAGTAACTGTAAGATCAGCATCTTTACCATTTACTTTAATGCTGTTTACATTTACTCCAGTTGCACTTGTCAAATCCTCAACTGCACTTGCAATTGCATTTATAGGAAAGAAAGCTGTGCTTAATACAAAAGCAAAGCCAATCGCAGCTCCCTTGATAAGTCCATTGAATTTGGATTTTTGTTTAATCATAATAATCTCCTCTATTACCAAATGTATTATTTAACAATTTATTGTAAATCATTTTAAAAATTAAGTCAACAAAATTGCTATATAAAAACAAAAATATTTTGTGTCTCCCACACCCTTTTATGCTGTTGAAAAAGCACTAGTTTTGTCGAAATTAAAAGAGAAAATAATTATAAAAGTATAGCCCTGCAATAAGCCTTAAAAAAAGTTGTAAATTAAAGCTTTAAGCCATTAAATTAAGACAATAAAAAGTTAAAGTAAGCCCTATTTTTAATAAAAACAATTAAAAATAAGAAAAAACAATATAAAAAATTAAAAACCTTGCACACATTTTGCGTTGTAATAGTAGTATGTTAATGTGAAAGGAAAATCACAAATAGTACATAAAACTTGCTTTTGAAACTTAAAAGCAACCAAAGCTTGAAAACATTTAAAATCTTTTTTAATAAATGGTTGATTTTTAAGGGACAAATTTAATTGACTTTTTTGCTTATAAACTGAATTAACAATAAAAGAAATAAACTTTCTTTAAGTCATTTAAAGCTGAATCTTTCAATTAAATAAAGTGTGCCTGTGGTGCTGTTGTTTGACTTTCCTTCCAAATTACATAGGAAATTTTTTAGGAGGAACACATGAATTTCTTTAACAACAATTGCGGCGGTGGCTGCGGAAACGGTTTTGGAGTAGGCGGATGCGACTGCTGCTCACTCATTTTATGGATTATGATTTTGCAATGCCTTTGCGGTAATGGCAATGGTGGTTGCGGAATGGATTGCTGCACTTTAATACTTCTTTTATTACTTTGCGGATGTGGCAACGGCTGCGGCAAATAATCCATTAAAATAAAAAAACTTGCGTAATTTAATTTAATTTGCGCAAAAAACATGAAAAAAGCATCAAAAAACAAAAAAAAGCGTAAATTTTTTGTAAAAATCATTTAATTATCTTCCAATATATACAAAATATCTTTTATTGAAAAATAAGTAGAGCCATTTAATTCAACTTGGATTTTATTTAAAATAAACACTGCTTAACTATTTAAAAGTAAAAAAAAGATTGCAAAAAAAAGGATAAACATTTTGGACTTTAAATCCATGTTTATCCTTTTTATTTTTAATGCGTTTATTACCTTGAAAATTCAAAGCTTAATTTAACATAAACTATCTTGCCATATCCACAAAGTCTGACTTGCTGTTTTCTTCTTTTTCAATTCGTTCAACCAAGAAATCAATGTCAACATTCGAGCCTTCATATTCATTGCTGTCAATCTTGTCTTGAATGAAATCTCTGACAATCTCTTTTGCGCTCTTTTCAAGATTTCCACCATTCTGCTCATTATGCTTAAATGCACCAACAACAGTGTTGTATCTTTGATAATAAATCATATTTGCATATTCTTTACGAACAGCTTCTGGCAATTTCTTAGCCATTAAATTATCATAAACTTTTCCTGCTTCAGCAAGTTTAAAGGCAAGCGACCCTTCCTCAAGACTATAAGGCTGGTTATTAGAAGCTCTTGAAATATCTTTCGCCTTTGTTGCCTTTTCAATAAGATTATTCTGTACCTGACTTGCCAAGTTGTTCACCTTTTCAGCCGCTGCTTTAATTTTTTCTGCATTCGCCTTGCCGTCTGCCGTACTGAAAGTTTCATTAAAGAAATCATGTTGAACATTGCCCTTAGATTTATCTTTTACAGAAAAACTGTATAAAATTGATTCAATTTGATTTTCAAATTCATGAAAATCACTCTTTTCAACGCCCTCATGCAGCTCTCTGTAAAGGTCTTTGCAAAGATTCATTTCCCTTGCCTGCTCACTGACATTATTCTTAAAAGCCTTTCTCTTGTCTTCCAAAACTTGTTGCTTCTCTGCCAAAGTTTCAAGCATATCAATTGGCATATCTTTCATATCAGTTTCATTTATTAAACTGTCAATTTCACTTTGAAGCGAAACAATCTCAGCAAAGTCTTTGACTTTATCAAAGTTTCTCCACTTAACATAGATTGGCTCGGTTGCCTTATTCACAGCCCAAGCATCACGAGAAGAAAGTTGCACCTCAACATTTACGCCATCAATTTTGAAATTCAAATGCACACCGCGATAACCATTATTAAATCTTGAAATATATCCTGTCACTTCTGGGATATACTCTTTAAGTTGCATCAAAAATCTAGGCATTTCGCTGTACGAGTCAAATAAAATAGAACATCTTGACATATCCCCGATTTTTGACAAAGTATAATTTGGATTGTTAAACATTTCAATGTTTCTCACCACTTTGTCAGTCAAGCTCTTAATTGACTTAGCCCCTGGGTCAACAATGTCCTCAGTAGGCAGCGCTTCCCTTTCAACATCCACTTGTGAATAAAATTCTTCGATTTTTCTATCCAAAATTCTCATATTTTACTCCTTTAAGATGAAATTTTTTAATTTTTACTCCAAAGGATTTCGCTCTTCTTCATAATTTAATGTTTTTTTTATACTTTCAATTACAGCCGTTGGGCTTACCTTAGCCATAAGCTTAGCCTCACTTGCTGTAAGTGGTTGCATTCTAGCATTTTCATGCAAAAGCTCTGCATAACTAAGTTGAGAAATCTCCCATTTTCCTCTATTAAAGACAAGAGTAAAAGTTGTATCATTGTCATAAGCGTGAAGCTTTTCTTCATACATAAAATATTCCATAAATTCGCCCTCCTTATATTTTCTTTCAAGCTTTTTTGAATATTTCTTAATATTGTTGTTAAGCAGATTTCTAAGAGTCAAATTGCTCTCACCTAAACTGTCACGAATAAGCCTGCCTTCTTCCACATAGCTTTTGCATTTTTCATAGCCCCAAGTATTTGGAATATCCAACAAATTGAAATATCTGTCAGCAAGCTTAACCATTTGCGCTTCTTTAGAAGTTGCTAAAATTCGATTGATGCTGTCTTGAAGCCTGTCTTCATAAGGCAGCTTTTCATCTTTGGTAAGCGCCTTAACATTGTCAGCCACCTCTTTGCCAAAGTTTTCAAGCAACTCTTCATAAGTCGTGTCAGTGTCTTCAAGTGTATCATGCAATAATGCTGTCGCGCCAATTATATCACGCTTTTCAATATTGTCTGGAAGATAGGTCAAAAGATGAATATAGACCCCTTCACAATGTTCAATATATGGTCTATTTGTTCCATCTATGAAATATTGCCCTTCATGCTTTTTAGTTGCAAACTCAAGTGCTTTTTGTTCTAATCCTTTCATACTTTAATTATAAATTAAAATAAATGAAAAGTCAATGCTTGCGTGAAAGAATTTTAATATTAGTAAAAGCTCTTACTAGATAAAACAAAAAGAGGTTTTTATCTTGCAAAAAATATATATCTTAATTCAAAATAATTTTCAAAAAACCTTTAAAAATAAGCTTGTTTGTGTTATACTTTTTTTTAGCGAGGTATATATTAAAAGAAAGCTTTTAATGTTGATTTTGGCATTTTGTCTTATCCTGCCAGGCACCTTTTTACTCACCGCCTGCAAGCCAGAACAATATCACTTAAACATGGTTATTTGCGAAGGCGGAAGCGTTAAAGCCTCTCTAGACGGTTCAAGCAACCAAGCAAAAGGCATAACCAAAGCTGAAGCCGGCGTATCTGTTTTTCTTTACTATTTTGCAGAGGATGGCTATGAATTTGATCATTATGTAATTGACGGCAATGAAACAACCACCGGTTATTTCACCATGCCAAACAGAAATATAGATATTTCAGCGATTTTCAATAAAACTGAAGATAAAAACTTTAAAGTGCAAATTGATTTTCACACAGACGAATGGACGACAAATCCAAACCCAACCGAAATGCCACTAAATCAAGGCTTCACTTTACAAAAACCTGTCAAGGCTGGCTATACCTTCATTGGCTGGTCAGACAACGAAAAGCTTGACAGCTTAATTATCCCAGATCAAACAATAACCTTCACTTTTCCTCGAGATACAGTGCATTACTATCCAAAATTTGAAGCAAACTTCAATCTTTCAGAAGATGGCACAACAATCACCTCACTTTCAATGTATGCAGGCTTGAATTTAACAGATATCACCATTCCAGAAAAAATTGAAGGAAAAACAATTACAACTATTGCCGACGCAGCCTTCAGACATGACCATATCACAAACTTCCGCTTTGGGAAAAATGTAAAAAATTTCGGAAATGATGTCTTTGAAAATGTTTTAATTATTGATAATGTATATTTTGACGGAAGCTTAAACGACTGGCTTGAAATAAACTTTGCAAATCATGCTTCAACCCCACTCCTTAATAATTTAGGCAGTGCAGATTACAAGAATACAGAAACAGAGTTTTATGTAAATAATATTAAAATTGACCAACTTACCCTCTCCTCTGATGTAAAATCGATAAAAGCAAATACTTTTCGCGGCTTTACCTTCCTTGAGAATTTCTATTATGAAGGCAGTTTAGAACAATATTTGAAAGTTCAATTTACAAATATCTGTTCAAACCCTGCCATTTATGGCAAATTATATATAAATGGCGTTCATCCAAGTGGGACACTCAATATTCCTGCAACTACAAACTATATTCAACCAGGCGCATTCTATAATTGCAAAAATATAACAACTGTTACCCTTCCTAAAACTGTAAAATTTATTGGCATCGACGCCTTTGCATACTGCAGTAAATTAACTGACATAAACCTAGAACAAGTTGTTAATATCTATGATCATGCCTTTTATTCTTGTTCAAACTTAACCAGCATCAACCTCAACCTTATTCAGATTGTTGGCGAAAGTGCTTTTATGTTCTGCGAAAAATTGACTACAGTAAAATTCGGTCTTGGAATAAGCGAAATAGGCAAACAAGCATTCTGCGTTACAAATGTTTCTGAAGTATCTTTAAAAAATGCTTCACATATAAAGAGTATCGGACTTGGCGCCTTCGCAATGTCGAAAATCACTAAAGTAGAGCTTCCATACAGCGTAGACATAATTGAAAGCCAAGCCTTCAGAGGCCTCAATTGTGACAGCTTCACAATTACAGAAGGTGTCAAACAGTTCAGCTGGGACGCACTTTATGATGCAAGAATACTCACCCTCATAATAGACAGCGAAAAAGTATACAACGCAATTACAACCCTCCCAATAGCTACCCCAAGACTTAACACAATCAAGGTTGCAAAAAACATAGTTGATACTAATGCTGAGAACGCCTTCTTGCATAATACAACAAAATTCACTAAAACTCTCAACGGAGAATATTACAATTTCAAAATAATAAAATAAACATATTCTCAATCATAAAATAAACACAAAACACAGACTGGTTGTCTGTGTTTTTTCTTTCCTTTCTTTTAAATGACAAAAAAATATGTTTTATTTTTCAACATCTATCAATCCCACTAGATAATCACTTCTTACTTTAAAAAATACAGCAAGATTATATATATGTCTTAAATATGGAATATAATTTCCACTCTCCCATCGTTTAATAGTTGAAGGACTTACATTTATTGCTCTTGCAAGATCTCTTATAGTCAATTTCTTTTCCAACCTCAATTTTTTCAACTTATCACCAAAAGTCATATTTCCTCCTATCTTAAAATTAAAACTTATTTTAATAAAACTTATTTTAATTATAAAAGAAACAAAAGTTTTTGCGATAACTGACATTGGTAAAAATAATCAAAGTCTATATTTCCAACAAACAAGCGAGCGTCCGCCGCCGTCAACGCTGGCAGCGGGTGCGAGCGTAGCGAAGATGGAGATAAGAAAAATGTTTCATGTTTTATTTTCTTTTTCACAATATATCATACTTTTTTATGAAATTTCATTATTTCCCCCTTTTATACACAAAATCTGTTCGAACAAATGTATTTTAGCACAATTATTGTGCTTTGTAAAGCGTTTTTAAACACTTTTTGTTCATATTTATGTTTTTTCTATTTATAATTGCTAAAAATACACAAAATTAGTATATTTATGATAGAGGTTTATATGAAATTAAAAGATTTACGAATTAAAATGGGTTTAACACAACAAGAATTGGCAAACGCTTTAAACATAAGTAGAATGAAATATAATCATTATGAATTAGGCGACTCTGAGCCCAATATTGATATGCTTATTAAATTAGCAGATTTTTATCATTTGACAATAGATGAAATAGTTGAGCATGATGTGCCATATTTAATCAATAAAAGTCATTTTAGTCCTGAGCAACTAAATCTTATTGAAATCATTAAAACATGCAGCAATGAACAATGCAATTTAATTGAGGCTTATGCAAAAGGTCTTTTACATGGCCAGCAACAAACAAAAATCAAGAAATAAAAAATTAAATTTATATACACAAAAAAAGCAGTGCTTAAATACACTGCTTTTTATTTATCAATAAAATTATTCAATCTTATTCAATAACTGTAGAAACTACACCAGAGCCAACTGTTCTGCCACCTTCACGGATAGCGAAACGAAGTCCTGGCTCGATAGCTACAGGCTTGTTAAGAGTGATAGTCATGTTGATGTGGTCACCAGGCATAACCATTTCTACACCCTTCTCAAGTTCAACTACGCCAGTAACGTCAGTTGTTCTGAAATAGAATTGTGGTCTATAACCATTGAAGAATGGAGTATGACGGCCACCTTCCTCTTTCTTAAGAACATAAACTTCAGCTGTGAAGTGAGTATGTGGGTGAATTGTGCCAGGTTTGCAAAGTACTTGACCTCTTTCGATTTCAGTTCTTTGAATACCACGAAGAAGAAGACCAGCGTTGTCACCAGCGATAGCTGCATCGAGTGACTTGTGGAACATTTCAACGCCTGTAACAACTGTTTGTCTAGATTCGCCAAGACCAACGAGTTCTACAGTGTCACCAACTTTAATTTGACCACGCTCAACTCTACCAGTTGCAACAGTACCACGACCAGTGATAGTGAATACATCTTCAACAGGCATAAGGAAAGGTTTGTCAGTTGCTCTTTCTGGCTCTGGGATATAAGAGTCAAGAGCTTCAGCAAGTTCTTTAATGCAAGCGCATGCTGCATCATCAGTTTTGCCAGCTTGAGCAGCTTCGAGAGCTTTAAGAGCTGAGCCTTTGATGATTGGAGTTGTGTCTCCTGGGAAGTCGTAAGCATTAAGAAGGTCACGAATTTCCATTTCAACGAGTTCAAGAAGTTCTGGATCGTCAACTTGATCAGTTTTGTTCATGAAAACGATAATGTATGGAACACCAACTTGTCTTGCAAGAAGGATGTGCTCTCTAGTTTGAGGCATTGGACCATCAGTTGCAGCAACAACGAGGATAGCTCCGTCCATTTGAGCTGCACCAGTAATCATGTTTTTAACGTAGTCAGCGTGTCCTGGGCAGTCTACGTGAGCGTAGTGACGACCAGCAGTTTCGTATTCTACGTGAGAAGTATTGATTGTAATACCTCTAGCCTTTTCTTCTGGGGCTTTGTCGATTTCATCATATTTCATTTTTTGAGTGCCGTACATAAATGTAATTGCGGCTGTAAGAGTAGTCTTACCATGGTCAACGTGTCCGATAGTACCAACGTTAACGTGTGGCTTAGATCTAACATAAGCTTCTGCCATATTTAATAATCTCCTTTTTTAAATTACTAATGCTATTTTAGCATACTTTTTAAGTTTTGCAAAATGATTTTGCAAGAATTTTTTAGTTTTTTAGGGCTACCACGCCCGCTTCGGTGTACTTTAACTTAAATTTCACTTGGAACACATCAAACGGAATTTCAAATCATCAATTTTATTATAAACATCCATTTGAAATTACACCAGCACGCCTTGCAAACAAAGCTGTCAGCTATCCATTCAATCTTTCCTCGCAATCTCCCTTAAGTTATAAGGAAGAAATATCAAAAACAGTGCTTGCAAACAATATGTTGCACTTACACTATATTTATCAATAAAGAAAACTCATATTGATATCTGCAATAAGATTTTCAAAAGTAAAATTTTTCTACTTTAAAATCGCATCGTTCCCTCACGCATCTTCAACCAGCATAAGCTGTCTTTATGAATGGAGGGAGATTGGGATGGGGAACCGAACGGACAGCTGTTAGGCAAACTATGTTTGTCGTGTCAGCGTTCGATTTTGGATTTTAATTTATTATATAAGTTAAAACCCAAAATTGCCGTTTGGTGCCTCCCCAACTCTTTAGTCTTTTGCTCTCTCACCCATAATAGTTTGAGCGATTGACTTAGGCACTTCTTGATATCTAAGAGGCTCCATTACATAGTTTCCTCTGCCCTGTGTTTGAGAACGAAGGTCAGTTGCATAACCAAACATTTCTGCAAGAGGCACTTCTGCATTTACAATTTGAATGCCGGCAGAAGATTCATTTCCTGTAAGCATACCACGACGAGAAGTGAGGTTGCCCATAACAGTACCAAGATATTCATCTGGCACTTCAACAGTAACTTTCATGATTGGCTCTAAGATTACTGGGTCAGCTTTCTTAGCACCATCTTGGAATGCCATAGAGCCAGCAATTTTGAACGCCATTTCAGAAGAGTCAACTTCATGGTAAGAGCCGTCAACAAGAGTAACTCTGAAGTCAACAGTTTCATAACCAGCAAGAACACCATTCATTCTTGCTTCTTGAATACCAACATTGATTGGTTGGATATATTCCTTAGGAACAGAGCCACCAACAGTTTTGTCGATAAACTCATAACCAGATCCAGCTGGAAGTGGCTCCATATCAATAACGGCATGACCGTATTGACCTTTACCACCACTCTGACGAATGAATTTACCTTCGCAGCGAACAGCTTTCTTGATTGCTTCACGGTAAGAAACTTGTGGTTTACCAACAGTAGCTTCTACTTTAAATTCTCTTAAAAGTCTGTCAACAATGATTTCAAGGTGAAGTTCACCCATACCAGCGATAAGAGTTTGTCCAGTTTCTTGGTTTGTTGTAACTCTGAAAGAAGGGTCTTCTCTCATAAGTTTTGCAAGAGCGAGCGCCATTTTTTCTTGCATATCTTTAGTTTTAGGCTCAATAGCAAGTTGAATAACAGGCTCTGGGAATTCCATACTTTCGAGTTTAATTGGATGTTTTTCATCACAAAGAGTGTGTCCTGTGATTGTATCTTTAAGACCAACGATTGCGGCAATATCACCTGCACCAACCTCAGTGATTTCCGTACGGTTGTTTGAGTGCATTCTGATAAGACGGCCAACTCTTTCGTTTTTACCAGTGTTTGAGTTGTAAACATAAGAGCCAGCAGTAAGTTTTCCAGAATAAACTCTGAAGAATGTGAGACCACCAACAAATGGGTCAGTCATGAATTTGAAAGCAAGTCCAGCGAATGGAGCTGTCTCATCAGCAGGTCTTTCTTCTTCCTTCTCTGTATCTGGGTTGACACCCTTAATAGCAGGAATATCAATTGGAGATGGAAGATATTCAACCATAGCGTCAAGAAGCATTTGAACACCTTTGTTTTTGTAAGATGATCCACAAAGAACAGGTGTGAAAATCTTTTTGATTGTTGCAATTCTGATTGCTTTTTTGAGTTCGTCAATTGAGATTTCTTCACCAGCGAAATATCTCTCAAGAAGGGCATCATCAGTTTCAACAACCTTTTCAACAAGGTCATTTCTTAAAGCTTCAGCCTTATCTTTAAGGTCTGCAGGGATATCGGTAATCTCAATTTGAGTGCCCATATCGTCTTTATAAATTTCAGCTTTCATAGTAAGAAGGTCAATAATTCCTGAGAATGTATCCGCTTCCCCTATTGGCATTTGAATTGGAAGAGCTTTTGTTTTAAGTCTTCTTTCGATGGATTCAACACAAGCAAAGAAGTCAGCTGCATCTCTATCCATTTTGTTTACATAGATGATTGCAGGAACATGATATTTTGTTGCCTGTCTCCAAACTGTTTCAGTTTGAGGTTGAACCTTGTCACGAGCAGACAAAACAAGAACAGTGCCATCAAGCACCTTAAGTGAACGCTCTACTTCAATAGTGAAGTCAACGTGTCCTGGGGTATCAATAATGTTGATTTTATGTCCCTTCCATGAACAAGTAGTACAAGCAGAAGTAATTGTGATACCACGCTCTTGCTCTTGAGCCATCCAGTCCATTGTGGCAGCGCCATCGTGCACTTCGCCGATTTTGTGACTTTTACCAGTATAGAAAAGAATTCTTTCTGTAGTGGTTGTCTTACCAGCGTCAATGTGAGCCATGATACCGACATTTCTAGTCATTTCTAGATTTTCTGACATATTTTTCTCCTTTTTTATTTTCTTTTTTATTAAAGCGGAAAAGAAAACCGCGAATTTTTGAAACAATTTTTGTGATAATTTAGAAAATTAAAATGTCTTCTATATCAATCTCTTTTGATTTGTTTCTTTTAAAAATTTTATTGAATAAGCGGGCTGGATTAAGTTTTTTCACAAAACCCAAAAATCCACTTTCTTTACGAGAAGCCATTCGGTCAATCGCCTTTTCAGTCTTACTTAAAGCGCGGTCGAGTCCATTTAAAGCACTACAAAATTCTCGATTTTGTTCTTGCAACGTTTGAGTCGCAAGTTTAAGTGATTTTGCAGATGCTATAAAATCATCAATTCCTTTATAAGAGCTCATGATTTTTTACTTCTCATCTTGTCAACAGTTAAATATTGACATTTTTTTGTATTTTTAAGCAAAAATTTGTTTTTTTAATTAAAATCAATTGCAAACTAGTTTGCTTTACTTTTTGCCTTTATGCGACGCAAAGCAGCTTACCACTTGAAGTGAGCAAATGCTTTATTTGCTTCAGCCATTCTGTGCATCTCATCTCTTCTCTTAATAGAAGCGCCTGTTGAGTTGTAAGCGTCCATGATTTCGCCTGCAAGTTTAGCGTCCATTCCTCTTTCACCACTTCTCTTTCTTGCAAAACTTACAATCCAGCGAATAGCAAGAGTTTGGCGTCTTTCAGGTCTGATTTCCATTGGCACTTGGTAAGTAGCACCACCAACTCTTCTTGATTTTGTTTCAAGAACAGGTTTTACATTTTCAAGAGCAGTTGTGAAAACTTCGATTGGATCGAGGTCCATTTTCTCTTTGATAATGTTGAATGAGCCGTATACAATTCTTTGTGCAAGTCCTTTCTTTCCAGATTCCATAACTTGATTGATAAGTTTAGTAACAACTTTTGACTTATAAATTGGATCAGGAAGAACTTCTCTTTTTACGGCACTATTTCTTCTTGGCATAATATTTCTCCTTTTATCAGCAAATTTGCTGAAAATTATGTTGTTTTTAATTTTTAAAAATCATATCAAACCGCTTAAGTTTAAGCGATTTAATTAAGTTTAATAGAAACAAGCAGTGCAAAACTCAATGAGTTGAAAGCAGTCAACTAAATGTTCCTGACTTTTAAAAACGCTCATAAGTAAACGCAGCAATGTGCAGTTTATATTAAACTTAAATTATTTAGATTTCTTAGGTCTCTTAGCACCGTATTTAGATCTTGATTGCTTTCTGTTTTGAACGCCAGCTGTATCAAGACTTCCACGAACAATGTGATAACGAACACCAGGCAAGTCCTTTACTCTTCCGCCACGAACAAGAACAACGCTGTGCTCTTGAAGATTGTGACCAACGCCAGGAATATAGCATGTTCCTTCAAAACCATTTGAAAATTTAACTCTGGCAATTTTACGAAGAGCTGAGTTTGGTTTTTTAGGAGTTGCAGTCTTCACAGAAAGGCAAACGCCTCTCTTTTGTGGACATTCTTGAAGAAGTGGAGCTTTTGATTTTTTCTTAGCATCCTTACGACCTTTTCTCACAAGTTGGTTAAATGTAGGCATAGTTTTCTCCTTTTAACTCTATCTTTCTTAGAGTGATTTTTTGTTTGTCATTAAACTTGAAAACCAAAATTGTTTTCAAATTTAAAAAAGCACGGCGAATGTTGTCGTCGTGCATGAAAAATGCTTTTTGATTGTAAAACATGAACAGCACGATTATGCCAAAGCATAACTTTGCAAAGCTTGCAAATCGGCGAAAGAATTTTCTCACCTGCTGTTTGTTTCTGCCCTTTCACTTAAAGTGAAACCAAAGCACCGCCTCCGACAACGAAGCATACGGGCAAATTATAGCACACTCAAAAAACAGTTGTCAAGCATTTTTATCTTTTTTATTTATAATTTCTATATATAATTATTGAATATAATATCATTATAATAAGCAGCTTTTAAAACATGATAATGGCACTGTGAAAACTTGATAACGAACGCTGGCAAAACATAAATAATAGCAGCTATTAAAGCATAATAATAGCAGCTGAAAAAAATAATAAAGACCACTGTAAAAACAAAAAAAAAGACTGCCAAAGCAGCCCTTTATCTTACTTTATTTTTACTTAAAAACAGCGATATTTTTAATATTAAATCAGCATTATTTTTTCATTTAAATTCAGTAATGTTTTTTCACTTTAAATCCGCTATGTTTTTTGTTTTAAATCATCAATATTTTAATATTAAATTAAAAATTTTTCTGCTTTAAATCAGTCAAAATCAAAATGATTTTCATCATTATCTTGAGCTGAAACTGAGCTGTCTTTAGCCTCTTTTGCCTGCAAATTCTCATCCGCCTTTTGCACTTTCCTGTGCGCTTTAGCGGCAGACTTTTTGACATCTTTGAGAGCGTTTCCATAATCTTCAATCACCACAGGAAATTCAGAATAATCATCAATATTCATAAGCTTTCTTGCGTTTAAATTATTTTCGTTAAACCACTCATCAACAAAATTACACTCTTGATTATCCAGTGACAACAGATACTCAACGTCTTGTGCAAACACATATAAATCACTATAAGAAAACAATTCTGTCAAAGCTTCTCTTTTACCATCTAAAACAGCCGCTTTTATCTCTTTCATGTATTCTTTAAAGAAGCTCTCAAGCGGCAAAAATGCAACAGAATAATATGAATTTAGCCTTTTTGGTGAGCCAAACTCAAATTCTCTTTCTCGAGAGATTTTCCAGATTTCAAGGGAGATATAGTCATTTATCACTTCATCCAATACATTTAACAATTCTTCATTTCGACTCACATAGTATTCATCATTGTTGTAAACCATGTTGTAAGTATAATCGACAAAATATTTAAGATCAGTAAGCCCCATCCTTCTAACCAAATGCCCATCTTCAAACTTAAGCTCGGATAAAATGATA
>JAAWCQ010000009.1 GCA_022793335.1 Clostridia bacterium | reverse complement strand
TTACAGGAAGCAGCCGCCTAAGGTAAAACCAGTGACTGGGGTTAAGTCATAACAAGGTAGCGGTATCAGAAGGTGCCGCTGGATCACCTCCTTTTAAAGAGAAAGACTTAAGTCGACAGTGAGAACTGAAGTACAAGTGTGGCAAGGACATAGAGGCAAAGGAAACAGAGCCTCAAAGAAAGTGTCTAAGACACACACTGGCAATAACTTTAAAGAATACTTTACATTTAATTGATAAAAAAAGACCGAGGAAACTTGGTCTTTTTTTATGCCATATGTTAGATGGAGTTGTAATTTAATATTTGAAATATATGTTGATATATATTTAATATACAATTTATTTCGTTATATTAAATGATTTTTTAAACAGTTATTAAACTTATATATTTAATCCTCTTTTATTTTTATTCCAAGCTTTTCCTTTATTCCAACTTCATTTTTTATTTGTTTTAATTTATCTCTCTTTAATAATAAATATTTGTTAATAATTTAAATTAAAACTAAACTCGCTTACTGGGCGTATAGTTTTGCTTACTTACATGAAGCGGCATAGACTGATAAATATGAAGGATGCTTATAAATTCTTGGTCTTCTTTACAGCGATTTTTCTTTCATTTGACAGTCCTTTTTAAATACTGCCTTGACAAATCAAGGTAAAGGTGCTATAATACTTATAGATAATATTTTTTGAGGGTTTATGAAGATTGAAGATTATCAAAAATTGATTGAAGACGATATGAAAAACTATAGAGATTATAGCTATGAAAATTGTTTGAATAGAGATTTTTTAAAGCTTATTTCATTCTTTCAAGCTTTTAAAAGCGAAAAAGGTCTTAAAACTTTGGAAAATATATTAAATTCATACAAAGTTGCAGAGCTAGATGCGACTGGTCAAATTCAGACAATACGCTTGATGAAATTGCCTAAAAATATTAGGGCTAAAATTCGAGAGCATGCTTCCAGTGATAAGGTGAGAAGAAAACTTGCTCAAATTAAGAAAGAAACAAAAAACATTTCTGACAAGACTATAGAAACCAATGAATTATAGAATAAAAAGGAGTGGTTATGAAAGAAATTTTAAAGAGAATAAGAGGTTGTTTGAAATATGCTGCAGTTGCTCTTCCTGCTTTAGTTTTGGCTTATGGCATAGGTGCATCAGTTGCTTCAGCAGTTGAGGGAACAATAAAAACAGAAGAACTTAAAGGTTATTATTCTTCAGAAGCTGTTCAGCAGGTGATTGATGTAGAAACTAAGGAAATTGACGAAGCAGTGGCTTCAAATACAATTACGTTCACAGAAGCAAGCGAGAAATATGATGAAATTAAATCAGATAAACATATAAAATCGGTTGCGGACAAAGTTTACGCAAACGATGAAAATTATCAAGGTTGTGTCAAAGCATTGGATAGAGATTTTGGATTGATTATTTCAGGTACATTAGGTATCGTAGCTGGTGCCTTTTCTGGTTTTATGATGTATTGGGGAAAAGGAGATAGCACTGCTGTTAACCTTATAGAAAGTGCAAATGAAGACTTATTTGCACATAATTATTCAATGGAAATGAATTAAAGTAGTTTTAAAAGGAGAAAAGTATGATTGATTTAAATGAAAAAAAGAATAAGCATGGCGACACCGCTCATACTCATTATTATAAAAATTATAAAAAGTCATGGGAATCATTTGAGGAAGAAAAATATTCTTTAAGATTGCCTCTGTTGAACACTCAAATAAATTATCATTTTCGTTATTATGAATTTGCAAATACTATAGAAAAAGAGCAAGAATATGATATTTTAAGAAAAGTTGAAGTGACAATTGGCAAAGATAAATTTGATATCGGTGACAACTATAATGGTAAGATTGTAGATTTCAATGGGCTTGTAGAAGCGGTTGTAGCTTATGTTTATGCTAAAGATAATTTAAATGAATTTTTACTTGATGGCAAAACAAAACGCGAGCTTAAGAAAATGGATTTAAGTGACCTTGAAGTAATTATGAATCAAAGAACAGAGGTCTTAAATAATATTAAAGAAGTTATTAAGGCTTATACTTTTGGTAGAGCGATTGAAAAAACAGGTCAGCAAGTCATTGACGAAGTTTTTGGCGAAAATAAAGTTGCTCTTGATAAAATTGTAGAAGAAAATGTTGAAAAAGAGCTTGCAATTAAAGAAAAGCAAACAGATCGCAAAATCAAGATTGAAAATTTTAAAGCTAAGGGTGGCATTGTAAAAGCAAAAATAAAAGATCTTAAGCTTATTTCAGAAGAGGCTGTTAAGAAACTACTTCAAGAGAATGGCGAAAAAAGGCTTGCTAAGGCTGAAATAAAGGCTGCAAAAAAGGAAGCTAAGAATAAAAAACGCGATATTATTGACGAACTTAGCATGTAATAAATTGTCGATAATTAAGAATAATTTCATAGATTTTAATAAAAAATGGGCAAAAAAGCCCATTTTTTTGTGCTTTTTTGACAATTTTTAAGAATTTCCTCTAAAATCTTGTTGATTTCTTCAATGAATTCATTGCTTTCACCTGAGATTATAAAGTACATTTTTCAATCTCTATAATTAGTTTTGCAAAAAGGTCGTATTTTTATTGCAGGTGAATTTATGATAACTATTGACATAATGATTAAACTATTGTAAAATATTTATACAAGATATTACTTTACAAGTGTTATAAATTTGGAGGTGGATTATGTTTGATGTATTCTCAAAGAAAAATAAATATGAACAAGAAAGTTTTGCTCACTCTTATAAACATTCAGGGAAAGGCTTATGGGTGAACGAGGAAGAGAGTTTTAAGATGAGGCTTCCTTTGTCAAACGGTGAAATCAATTATCATTATTTGTATAAAGAGACTCCAAATTTTGCAATGCTTGATCAAGATTATACAACGGAAAAAAGTTTGACTATTACGCTTGACAAAGAGCAAATAAACTTTGATAGTAAAAAAGCAGGTCGAATTCATGATTTAAATAAATTGGTGGAAGCTGTTGTTGCTTATGATTGTGTAAAAAATAATTATAATGAATATATGCTTGAAGGGAAAAGTAAAAAACAGCTGAAAGAATTGTCAACTGAAGACCTTGAAGCAATTATTCAAAAAAGAGAAATTATTTTAAATGAAATAAAAGATGTTATCAATGAAATTGCTATGGGCAAAGATGTAAAAAAAACAGGACAGGAAATATTAAATCAATCTTTTGGCGAAGGCAAAATTGAAGTAGATAAACTTGTTGAAGCTCAAGTTGATAAAATGCTTGAAATAAAAGAAAAGCAGACAGAACATGAAAAAAAAGTAGCCAATTTTAAAGAAGGGGTTGCAAAAATTACTGGATTGTTTAAGGTGGTTCCAAAAGCAATTTCAAGAAAATTGAAAGAACAAGGCGCACTTAAAAGAAAAAGAGCGGCAGAAAGAAAAATTGCGAAAGAAGAAAAACAGAGGCGAAATGAAATCATAGATGAATTAGTTATGTAATTGATGATTTTTAATAAAATTAAGAAAATATAAAGAAAAATGGGCAAAAGTTGAGTTTTTTGTCCATTTTTTTAGTTTTTTATCATAAATTAAATAATTTTTTAATTTATTCAACCTTTTATTAAATAATTTCGTTTATGATTTTGCTTGTGGTTTCTATAAATTCATCACTGTTCCCTGCTATTATAAAGCCAGCTTTCAATCTCTTGATTTTGGCGCCAGCCTCTTGGCATATTAGAAGGCCTGGTGTGTCATCCCAAATAGTTGGGCTTAATATAACCATACCTCCAAGGCTGCCGTTTGCAAGATAGGCAAAGGATAAACTTGTCGCGCCTATTCTTCGATAATTGCTTGCTTTTCCATTCATCTTTTCATAAATTTTTGTGATAAGGGGAGTTTGTCTGCTGCTGCCATGTGCAGTAAAGATATTTCGATTTAAGGGGAGATTATTGACAAAGATTTGTTTATCATTGCAAAAAGCTCCGCCGCCAAGAGTTGCTGAAAACAGTTGATTTGTGCAAGGTGAAAATATGACAGCTGCCACAATTTCGCCCTCTCGAATGCAAGAAATTTGTATTGCCCAGTATGGCAGACCATGTGCGAAATTTATGGTGCCGTCAATTGGGTCGATTGTAAAACAATTTTCAGTAAGCTCTTTTTTGCTGTTAAATTCTTCGCTTACTATATCAAAATGAGGATAAAATGTATTTATTCTTTCTATTATATGCCTCTCAACAGCATAATCAAGATTTGTCACAAGGTCGTTTTCACCCTTATCTTTCACTTCCATTTGCCCATTTTCGATTATCTCAGCGCTCTCTTTTGCCACCTTTATTAAAAAATCTAAGTCTTCTTTATAGTTGTTTTTTTTCACTGATTAAACTCCTTTTTATATGATATTACCATTTTAATAATATCATGCTTTTAAATTAAAATCAATTGAATTTTAAAAATTGTTTTAAATTTTATTTTTAGTTAAATTATAAAAAAAGTGTCAATATTTTGATAAATTTGTTTAAAAATGTTATAATTTTCTTAAAATAATAGAAATTTTGAAAGATTTTTATTTTAAAAGGAGTGGTTATGAATTACATTGAGTTTATTGGAATTGGTGCAACTTTGCTTATTTTAGTTTCTATGTGTTTCAAGACGGTTTCATTTAAGGGAAGCTTGTTGCTGCGTTCTTTAAACATTGCTGGCAGTGTCGTTTTCGTTGTCTATGGGGCTCTTCTTCCTGCAATCAGCACGGCTGTTTTGAATGGATGCTTAGTCATTGTCAACACTGTGCATTTAATTTTGCTTATCAAAGAACAGAAAAAGAAAGAAAAAGAACAAAACGAAGTTTCTGATGTTGAAACAACAGAAGCGACAACAACTGATGAAGTTGAAGATAAAAAATATTACAAGTAAAAATGTCTGAAAGGGCATTTTTTATTTGAGTTTGTTTTTATTTTTAAAAAATACATTAAAAACCATATTAAAATCGTTTTTAATATGATTTATTATAAAATTTTGAATTAAGAAAAAGCCTAAAGATAGGGTTATGAGGAAAAGCAATGCGGTATTATATACAGAGTGATTTATATGAGGAGTGAATTTATAAAATGGTGGTTTTATATGAAGAGCGAAATTATACGCAGAGCGGTTTATATGTAGGATGGTTTTATATACAGAGCGGTATATATACAGAGTGATTTATATGAGGAAAATTTATAGCCGGGCGGTTTTATATTATATTATTAAATATATATTATATTTAAATTATGACAAATCGTTTGCGAAATAGAGTAAAAAATGTTATTATGAAAATACTAAGGGAAGGGGCAAAATATGAAAAGAAACTTTTTTGTTGTCTTGATGCTTGTTTTGTTTTCAGCAACCATGTTTGTGGCTTGCAATACAAAACCAAGTGTGACTGGAAAATTTGAAAAAGAAACTTATTATCTATCTCAATATGCGACGATAGATTTTTATGATGAGCTTTCAGTCAAAGGGACAGACAAGGCCAAAATTGAAATCTTTTCTTCAAATGATAATGTTTTATCTTGTGAAAATCGAAATTTGTTTTCCGCAAAAGATTTTGGAAGCGCTTTCATATTTGCCAAATATCAAAATCAGACGATAGCTAAGGCGGAAGTAATAGTTAAACAACAATTCAGCAGCCCAGAAAATGTCAAGGTTGACGACAATGGAAGGGTTAGCTGGGACAAAAGCTTTGTAATAATAAATGGCGAAAGAGTATATGCACATGCTTATGAGGTGACTTACAAGCTTCACGATGAAAATAATACCGTGAAACTTGAAGTGAATGAAAATGCTTTCGTATTTGATAATGTGGGCTCTTATGATGTAAGCATTAAGGCGATATCAAACAGAGTTGACATTGATGGCTCAATTTTAAAAAGCCAAAGCCTTCATTATGGTGTTATGGCTTGGGCTGATAATTTTAATGTTTCTGTTGGTGAAGAATTCAACCAAAAGGCAACGCTTAAGTGGGATGCTGTAGAGGGCGCAAATTATGACCTTTACATAAATGGAATAAGAGTTGCGCAAGATTTGCAAACAAGTTTCTTTACAACTGATTTCTCAAAATTCCAAGAGGGGCAAACGCTTTTAGTTGATATTTATGTAAAGGACATTGAAGGCAAGAAAAATCCTTCAAGAACAGCTTATCCAGTCAAGATGCTTCAAAAAGCACAGCTTAATTATTCTTATCAAGAAGGCTCTGGCATGCTGACTTCAAACACAATTGAAAAAGCAACTTCATTTTTGATTAAGGCAAAAAATGTTGAGACAGAAGTTGAAAAGTTATTCAAAGTCGAAAACGAGAAAGGAACATTTCTTGATAATTTAGAGGGCTTTGAAAAAGGCATTTATGGAGTGGAGCTTATCGCACTTGGCGGAAACAAAGATGGCGAGTTTTATATTTCAAGCAAAATTTCAAATAAAATTTATGTTGCAAAACTTGAAAAGCCAAATGTGGAAGTGACCTTCGATGGCAATGAAATGGTGCTTAATTTTGAAGAAAATGACTACAACATAAATTATTTCATCTCTTATGGTGAAAAAAGCGAGATTTACAGCACTCAAAATGGGCTTGAACATCGAATTGACCTCTCTTCTATTGAAGTGGGCGAATATAAGCTTTTGATTAAAGCACTTCCAACAGCTGATGAAAGCAGTCAAAATGGAGTTAAAGAATTTAGCTTGGGCGAGATGGCTTCCAATATTGTGGTTGATTCAGACTATTTCAGTTTTGATTTTTACAAACTTGGAAAGCTGGGGGAGATTAAGCATAACCTTGAAGCAGAAAATTCTCAATTTGAATTTGACAAAGTGCCTCAAGCAAATTTCTATTATATTTACATAAATGGTTCGCTTGCCGAAAGCTCTTATATTGATCTTGGCAATAAAATTTTACTCAGCCTTTCTTCTCCTTTAAGTGCTTATGCACCAGATGGAGATGAATACAACATTGAAATAGCGTGCGGAATTAAAATTGAAGAGGTCGAGCATTCTCTTCGTTCAGTAAATCAAAAAACTCTAAAAATTTTACCTTTGGTGGAGCCTGCTTTAGAGCAACAAAATGGTGATTTTCAATGGCTTGGGCTTGAAGGAATTGACTGCCTGTATGATTATATAATTTATAAAACTGACAAAGATTATTTAGCAAGTGGCGAGCCTGTGCTTGAAGAAAACGATATCTCGAATACACAAATCAGCAAAACTCTTGATGAGGGCTATTACGTGATTGCCATTACATCAAAGTCTGTTGATTTCGATCAATATTTAGATTCTGACTTTTTCAGCAGTGTAAATGTAAGGCGTGTAAATTTCAAAGTGACAAAGGACATTGAAATGCCGTCGGCAAAATTTGTTCAAGAGGGAAATGTTTATAAACTCAATATTTCAACAGTTGCTTATGCAAGTGAATATAAGATTTATGTTGATGGAGAGCTTGACGGCAATATAAATTTAAGTGAAATTAAAGAAAAAATAACCTATGTTTTCGCAAGTGATTTTGCTGAAGAAGGCAACCATGAAATTAAAGTTGTTGCTTGTGGTGGAAAACTTTATGACCCAAATATCTATCTTGATTCTCAAGAATATATTTTAAATGTGACAAGGCTTGCTGCTCCAGAAATTTCAGTTGAGGATGTCATCACAGTCTTTGATGAGATAGTTGGACATAAGCTTAAAGTAAACCTTCAAAACGGCTCTGACCATGTTGCATTTACATTGAATGGCGAGTTGATTGAAGGTGAAAAATACAGCCTTGACATGAGTGATAAAACAAAATTTGGCACAGAGTTTACTCTTGGAATGACAATGATTGCCAATACAGAAGGCAATTTTATCAGCAGTCATGAGCGTGTGGTGGAATTTAATAGAATTAAAGCCGCCACCTCACTTAAGTATTCTTATGGAAAACTGAGCTGGACAAATCAAGACTCAAATATAGAAAGTCACCAAGTCTCAATTATATTGAAAAATTCAAACACTTCTGATTATTCAAAGCGTTTCAATATTGACGCAAAGGGCAACGAGTTTGATATACAAACAAAAATCAATGACCTATGCAAGAATGACGGCGAATTTTATTCAGCATATAGGCAGGCTGAAGGAATTGAAATTGAATTTATCTCTTATGCAAATTCAATGAAAGATGGCATCTATTATCTTTCATCAACAAAAGCAAGCACAATCTATGGCGGAACAACACTGCCTCTAAACAAACTTGACAAACCTGTTTTAACTTTCAATCCAAGCCTTAAAACTCTTGCTTGGCAGGTGCAAGAGGTTGGCTCATTATATGAAATCTATCTTGACGACATTTTATATCAAGGCGGATATTCTGGCGGGCAATATTCTTTTGAAAACGCACTCTCGCAGCTTGCAAGAAAGAGAAAGATTACTGTAAAGGCCACTCATCCTTCAATGCTTGAGTCAGAGCTTTCAAGTCCAATCTATGTAAAACAACTTGCAAAGCCTGAAAAAGTCGCTGTGGCAAAGAGTGGTGAAGATTATGTTGCATCTATCACTTTCATTGATGATACGGCAAATATCGAAAGCGTGCTTGTTAATGGCAGCAACGAAAATGTCAGCTTTGTGCCTGGCGAAAGTGTAGCCTCATTCAAACCAAGTCAGTTTAACGACAATCGTTTCAGCATTGTTGTAAAAGCAAAAAATGAGGGTGAAATAAATTATTATATCGACTCTCAAGCAATAAACTTCACCCTTATCGACCTTGCGTCTTGTGGGTTTGTCGCAGCGATTGAAGACAGTCAAATTACTTGGACAGAGCTTGCTGCTGACATGGCAGGAAACAATTTAAACCCACTTTCATATCTTGTCAATGTTAAGAGCGGCTCACTTAATAAAACACTTTCATTTAAAGACAAAACAAGCTTGACTCTTGATGAAATTGAAACATTGCTTGGCAGCAAACTTGGAGGAGATGTTTCAATCAAGGTTATGGCAGCAATAGACAGCCCATATAATCTTGATGCAATAAATGAAACAAGCATAGGCTATTATGGTAAAACAGAAGAGATTGCAATTTCTACAATCAAACTTGCAGAAATTGATGATATTACTGTGACGGTTGTAGAAAACCTTTCAGCTTCAACAGAAATTGAAAGAAAACAGGGAAGTGTGCTTGAAATAGCATTCGCAGACAAATGGGAAGATTTAAGCGGAATTTCCTTTAATGTCAAAATTGGTGACGGAAAAGACCCTGTTGAAATGAATTTGACCGCACCATACACAAATATACTTTACAGCTTTATAAACAAAGATGGAAAATATACTCTTACCCTTTCAAACCTCATTCTTAAAAACTTTGATGCTGGCACCATTGATGTGCAAATTCAGGTTAAGAAAGCGCAGTCTATAAGCAGTGAAATTTCTCAGCTTTCAATAAGAAAGTTTGCGCAGACGAAAGAGGCTGTTGTGGACGGTAATGGTCTGCTTACCATTTTAGATGAACAAACTGGCGGAAGTTATATTGTTGAAATCACAACCGCTGATGGAGAAAAGTTTGAAAGAAAGTTGATAGAAGAAAAAACACTCAATCTTGTAAGTGAAGACTTGCTGCTTAATAAATATGGCGCTTATACCATCAAGATTTTGACTTATGATGAAAATAGCGTAATTTTGCCAGCAAATGATACTTTCAATTTTGAAAACGGCTATAAACTCAAAGGGATTGAGAAAATCGAAATTGACCAGCTTGGCAGAATAAGTTTTACAATCTTTATGGATGACATGGAAGGCGTGATTTTCACAGCTAGAAGAGGGGATGTTGTCAAAGACTTTGAGGTTGTTCAAGATAAAGAAAATGAAAACAAATTTTATATTTCAATGCTTAAACTTCTTCAACAATTTGGTGCGACGGCGTCAATTCCTGCAAGCAATGAAACTTTTGAGTTTGCAGTGAGACGAGAAGAGTCAATCAAGTCAAACTATCAAAAACTTGAATTTAATTATATCCTTGACTCATTGCCACAATTATTGCGTGTGGATGAAAAGGATAAAGATTATATTGTATTCTCTTATGAGAACGACAGCATTGAAACAATTGCATTTAGAGTTGTTTTCAATGCATTCCAGATAAATGAAGAAGAGAAAACAATTACAAAACAAGACACAGAAGTCTTCCTTGCAGCTGATGAGGTTGCAGGCTATTGGGCAAAAGATAAAGAAGGCAAGCACAGCTTCTTTACAAAGTCAGAAGGAGCAATCCCAGATGACATGGGCGAGCTTTCAGATTATACTTTCACAAAGGTCTATGCAATTTGCTTAAACGATGTTTTAGCACAGGTGCCTTACGGTGATGTAAATATCGAAGTGGCCAGAATTGGCAAAGATGGTGATGGGGCGTTCTATCAATATGGAAGCACAGTTTATGATATTTATAAATTGAATGCAGTTTCTCAAAATGATAATGATATAAGCATATCCAATAATTTCTTGAGATTCAGCTGGACACTTGAAGATGTTGAGAAACAATATAGTGAAATAAGGGCAACATCGTTCATTATTGAATTTGTATCAGAGAAAACTGGTGAGATGGCATTGAAAGTTGAAACAACTGCCACAAACTATGATTTAAGATTGGCAAAGCTTAATACAAACATAAATTATCAGATTTTTGTGACTGCAATCAGTTATGAAAACAATATTTTGGCTTCAAATAAGTCAAAACAAAAAATTGACACCCTTCAATTTGATAAGCCTCTTGGAATTGAAGTCAAAAATGGAAAGGTTGTATTCCAAGAACAAAAGTTTAGAGAGTCAAAATTCTTTAAAGACATTGAAGACTTCTTTGGAGTGGAAAAACCTGCAACACCTTATTATGAGGTGGCATTAAAATCAATTTACAACACACCTTATTTCTTCTACGCACAATTTTTCAGATATTATAATGTGACTCTCAATTTAAGAAGAGTCAACAATGACGGCGAGACAAATGAATTTTATAATGTGTCAATGCCGGGTTATTACCTTTTCCCTGACATAGAAATAGAAGTTAAAAACACCGACTATACAAATATGCTGGTTGGAGGTCAAACTACAAGGTCATATTTTGACCTGCTTGCAAATTATCAAACCAAACTTGCAGGAAACGAGTTTGCCGATGCTGTCAACAGCATGATAAGCTATATGTTGCTTTCTCCAAGAGGGCTTTCTGATAATGCCTTCCTGTTTGATGACTTTGGCAGAAATATCCCAGCTGGCGAATATAAATTAAGTCTCAGCCAAGCTTCTTATGATAAGAATATTGAATCTGATGCATCAGAAGGTGTGAGAATTTATGTTTCTCCAGCGCCTGAAGTGGTGCTTGGCACTGAAACTGTGTTGAGCGAAGATGGAAGCAATAAGCCAAGCAAAGAAAATTATATGGTTTATGTATCTCCAGCTCCAACCAGAGTGAAAGTTTCAGATGAGGCAGAAGAAGACGGAAACATTGCATACACAGAAATTACAGCACTTAAATATAAACTTCAACTTCGCGAGAAGGCTGAGTTTGATAAAAACAACCTAAGAGCAAAAACCCTTGATTTTATCATTTTATATGATGAAATAGGGGCAAAGTGGTCACTTATGTATGGCGAGCAAGAGCTTGCTGATGTAGTGACAAGCATGGATGAAAGCATTGGCGGAGTGCCAAAGTTTAAGCTTAATATGACCCTTCTTCGCCAAGAGTTTGACAAACTTGAAAATAAGCGAGAGGGTGATGAAATAAAAATCAATACAATGTATGTAGCAGATTTATTGGCTTACAACCAAGACAATGGCTTTGTAGTCAATGGCAAGAGCGGAAGATTTAATTTGCGTTATCTTGACCTTAAGGGTGATTCAATTCACTTCATTGACGGACAATTTGTGGTTGAAACCGAAAACAGCGAGTCAATTGAGCTTTATGTAAGATACAAAAAACGCGGCTCTTCTATGACAAGCAAGATGGTGCGTTTTGAAAACAAGCGTGCTGTCATAAATCTGACAGAACATGGATATTATGACTATCTTGTGCTTTCAATAAATGGCTCTTATACTTCAAATACATTGAATGTTGAAAGCTCCACTTATGAAATCAAGGATATCTATAAGCTTTCAGCGCCTGTATTAGAGATTAAAAATGGCGGAATTGCGATTTCTTATAGTCCTACAAATACAAGTGCTTCAGAGGCAAGCGGTGCATTGAAATATTTCATGGGCAATGATGTCAGCCTTAGTGATGAATATAGTGGTGACGACAAGGGCTTCTATTACCAAAGTGAATTTGTTGGAAACCAATCTGTGCCACTTTATATTGCAGGTCTTTTAAAGGCAAACGGAGATGTGCTTTACAACTCTGAATTGACGGCAAGTCAATATAAGGCTTATTTAAGCGGAAACAGCGGTGAGTTTAAAATTGGGCAGACTGAGGAAGGCGAAATACTCAATGCTGAATATAAACTTGAGTTTGTTCCATCAAACATAGGCATGGAAGTGCCTGACCCTGATAATGCAAAGGCGACTAAAAAACAAAGACCGGTGCTCTCTTCAGCATTCGCTCAAGTAAATGCAAGAATGCTTGACAGGGTGGACAGCGTTCAAATTGAGAAGGGAAATCTTCAAATAGAAAGCTTGGAAGAAATGGAAGGGCTGGAAGAAGGCGAGCTTCTCTATGAAATTAAAATTGAATATTACATCAAAGATAATTTCAATCAAAACAACTATTTATTAAGTCGTGAAGAGACAATTTACAGTGTGCGAAATGCAGAAGAAACAATTCAAGCGGTAAAAGGTCAAATCATTGACGCAGCTTATTCATATTACAAATTTTATGTGAATATCATTGCAGGAAAGAGGGCGGAAAGTGCGTCAGCGTCAACTATAAAGACAATTGAAGGTGATATTTTCCATATTGATAATGGTGTTAAATTTGCCATTGACGGCGCATTTGCACTTAAGAGCATGGTTGCAAGCACAAACAACTATGTTTCAAGGGCAAAAACTCCAACGCTTGCTCAAAACAATGTTGGTGTAAAAAATGGTGCGATAACATTTGTTATTGACAGACCATCCTTTATCCCTTCTGGAGACAGCGTCCTTGACGGTGAAAACCATGAGAAAATCGCGCAAAGACTTTCTATCGTGGCCGAATATCGTTCTGGTGGCAATGATATGCAATTGGAGCTTAAGGGAAATTATACCTTCTATACGACAACAGCTTCAAATGAGTCAGAGTTTATATTTGCAAGCTTTGCCTTAGATGACGGGCAGTTGAATGACGCCAATGGCACATTTACAGTGAAAGTTTATGTCTATGGCGAAGACAGCCAAGGAAACAATGCAATTGTTTCAGCTCCGCTGGCAATAAGCGATATTTATAAACTTGCAAAAATTCAAGAGAAATATTATGAAGTGGTGCTTATAAATGGCAATACAGGCATTGATTTCTCAAAATATTTCCAAAACATCTCAATTCAAGATAGAAAAGATTTATATAAACTCGTTGCAACAGTGACTACTGCGGAGGGCGACAAAGAATTTGTATTTACAAATAATGCTTACTCGATGATATTGGAAATTCCTGATGACGCAATAAGCGTAAGTTTCCAAGCTCAAGATGCACAAAGCAGCACTCAGCTTAACCTTAAAAAGCTTTTGAGCAGTGACAGAGAGATGCTAAATACAACCAATACCTCAAATGACGGCTTGGAAATAAGCTGGAATGACAGGCTTAAACGCTTTGAGTGGGCTTGGCCAGAAGATAATTCAAACATCTATGGCTATTATGTCAAAGTGACGGTAAGCGGCAAGGAAGAAACTGCCTTTGTAAGCGATAATTATTATTGTCCTAAAAACAGTAATGGAACAATCCTTGAAAATGCCTTCACTATTAAGGCGAGATTGATAAATGATGAAGACAACTCACTTTTCATTTTCAGCGAAGAAAAGGTATATGAGGCGAAAGCGTTTACTTATTATTTGTTTGCAAGTGGAAATGGAAGTGCAGAGTCACCATATATCATAAATAGTGATGCAGATTTCAAAAACATTGCACTTAGAAACAACGAAGGTGCATATTTCAGACTGGGCAGCAACATCACAGTTGATTTAAACGAATTTGTGACAACTGAAAATGGCAAAGATAAGGCTTGGATTGATGAGTTTTATGCTCATCTTGACGGAAATGGCTTTAAAATCAATTTAAACCTTTCTAAGACTGTTGCGCTTGATAGTCCAATCAGCTTTACTGTAATGACAAATAAGACCTTCACAAGTTATTCAGCGCTGTTCCGTGCAATTTCTTATGATGCGGTTGTTGAAAACTTGGGAGTAAACTATCAAGTGAATAATGAAGGACTTGATAACTCAAGCATAATCTATGCCCCAATTTGTGCTTTAAACTATGGTACAATTCGAAATGTGAATGTAAATCAGTCTGTTGGCAATGACAAAGTGCCTTTCAATATAAACCTTAAAGGAAAGGGCAGCGAAAACATTGTCTTTGTTGGTGGCGTGACAGGCGTAAACTATGGAAAGGTGCAATACTGCACAAACTTCAGCGAATTTAATTACAACATGCAACAACAACTTAAGCTGGAATTTGGCTATGGCGGAATTGCGTTATTCAATGGCATTGACACTGGCGAAAGAGAGAGCAAGGGCGAGATTTCAAACTGCCGAAACAGAGGAGACAAAGAAATTCGAGTTTCAGTCAACAACACCACTGTTTATATGGCAGGAATTTCACTTGCAAATGTTGCAACTATTTCACTTTGCGGAAATGATGCAAACTTTAAGCTTTCAACTACAACCAGCGAGATTGTTCCAACAGGTTATTACGCCGGCATAACTATCACAAGCATAAACGGCACACTTGAATATCTTTATAATAATGGAAGAATGCAAACCACTTCTTCAAGAGCAAACTTCTATAAGAGTGGAGTTGCTTATCAAGTGGTAAGCGGAATTTTGAATACTTTGGTTGAAACAGTTTCTGGTCAGGCAATCATCAGCAGCAGTCAATCAAACCCAATTATAAAGGGCAAAATATATGCTTCAAATAATTCGGGCTCTGGCGTTGACTCAAGCGAAATTCAAGTTGATGACATTACTTGCAAAGATGGAAAGGTGCTTAAGGTGCGTCAAACTGAAAGCGGCTTTACAGCTTATATTCAATAAAAAAAAGATGATGAGTTGATCTTTATAAAATCATAAAAAAATCACTTCAACATAGATTATTGTATGAAAAAGATATTTTTGGTTTTTATATTGATTTTCTCATTATCTTTTTTTGTTGGATGCGGTCAGACTGGTGAAATTACCATTGGCGATGATTATATTATGCTTTCCCTTGAAGAACGCTCTGATGGAAAAATTGCTCAGTCAATGAGGTTTTCTTTAAACAATAAAAAAATAAACGGCATTGCGTTGTCTTTGAAAGAAGAATTGGATTTTAGACGCAATTTGATTAAGCAGGTAAGCGAGATAAGAAATGAATTTTTGTTTGGCTTTGCACTCACTTTTATTTCAAACCCCTGTGATGAATACAAAATAAATCAAGGCGTGATTTTAAGTGAAGTGACTTATAATGAAAACAATGACACCATTGGTTTTGATATATATTTTACAAGTGCGGGCGCATGGAATTATTATCACAAAAAAGACCCAGCAGATGATAAGAAACCAAGCCAAAATGGTAATATTTTCTATAAAAGGTCAGTCAGCAATGGCTTGTTTCCTTTCTCAAGCAAGACAAAAATTCAAGAGGAAGAGATTATGATTGGCAAGGTGTATAAAAATCGCTACCTTGCAGCTGCGAAAGGTTTGTCTTTTGAGGCAAGCTTAAAAGAAGATTATAGTCCATGCTATGTTTATAATTATTCCACGCCGCTTTCAAGATTAAAATCAAATGCCAACTTTGTTTTTAGGGGCATTGACAGAAATTATAATCACTTATGGGTGGTGGAAGATGACAACCTTTGCGACCAAAACACACTTTCGCTTTCGCTGACTTTCATCTATCGAGGGTGGTGGATTTTCTTTGCCACCTTCCTGCCACTTTCAGTTTGTGCAATAGCAATCTTGACAGTTGTATTGAGAAAAAAGAATAAAGAGAAAAATATTGACCAAAACTTGAGAAAAAACAAAAAAATAATCAAACATAAAAAGAAAACAAATAAAAATGACAATTAAATTTTTTGATTTTGTTAAAATAATGTATTAAATAAGTTTGTTAAAACAAAAAATAATAAATATATTATATATCTATTATTTAATATTATTTATATTATAACCTTATATAATAAAGATTTTGATTGAAAGTTAATTAACTATATAATAATAGTTTTGATGAAATTTAATTTGATTATTTTGTAACTTTAATAATTGTTTTTGATTAAAATTTAATTTGTTTATATTATAACTTTAAAAATTGTTTTGATGAGAATTAAGTAAAATAAAAATCCCAACAAAAAAGCCCTCAAAATTATGAGGACTTTTTTTTTGGTAGCAGCAACGGGGATCGAACCTGTGACCTCACGAGTATGAATCGTGCGCTCTAGCCAGCTGAGCTATGCTGCCATATTACCTTTTAAATTATACATATTTTGCCAAAAGATGTCAAGCATATTTTTTAATTTTTTATCAAGGGCTTCAAATATTTTGACATTTGATGGCAATTGAATTATAATGTTTTAGAAAAGTTGTTTGCTTAAAAAGGGCAGACAAATATAAAAATGAGGTGAAATATGATTTATGATGAAATTAAAAAAGCCAATGTTCAGGCTATGAAAGATAAGGACACTGTTGCAAGAAGTTTCTATTCTGTGCTTCTCAACAAAATCAAGCTTGAAGAAATAAGAAAGCGTGAAAAGGGTGAAGCGCTTGTTGACGGAGATGTTTTTTCTATTTTACAAAAGACCATAAAAGAGCTTACTGACGAAAAAGAAGGTTATGAAAAGGTTGGCAATGAAGAAGAAGTGAAAAATATTACCACTCAAATGGCTATTGCAGAAAAATACCTTCCAAAGATGATGAGTGATGAAGAAATCAAAAATGCCATTCTTGCACTTGATGACAAAAGCGTTCCAAGTGTGATGAAACACTTTAAAGCAAACTATGCTGGTCTTTGCGATATGAGAAAGGTGCAAGAGATTTTAAAAGGATTGCAATGAAAATTTATGCAATAAGTGACCTGCATTTATCAGTCAATAATGACAAGCCTATGGACATATTCGGGCCCGTTTGGGAGGGCTATCTTGACAAGATTTTTGCGCAATGGAAAAGTCAAGTGGGTGAAGATGACCTTGTGCTTATGGCAGGTGATTTGTCGTGGGCAATGAAGCTTGAAGAGGTTGTCCCAGACCTCAAATTATTGCAAGATTTGCCGGGCAAAAAGGTGATTATAAAAGGCAATCATGACTATTGGTGGAAATCTATATCATCTCTTAGGGCAATTCTTCCGCATGGCTTTTATGCCATTCAAAATGACGCAATTCGCTTTGACGGCGTTGTGGTTTGCGGCACAAGAGGCTGGAAGGGTGTAGAAAGATATTCTTCACTCTCTGAGGACGATAAAAAGATTTATGACCGTGAGGTGCTAAGACTTGGCATGACGCTTGAAAGTGCGTCAAAATTGCGTCGAGAGGGTGATAAACTTGTCTGCATGATACATTATCCACCAGTGGATATTTTCCACAATGACAGTCAATTTAGCCAGCTTATCGAAAGCCATAAAGTTGACTGTGTGATTTATGGACATTTGCACGGTCAAAAGGGGCTTGAAACGCACTTTGTCAAGAATGATATTCCCTATTATTTGACTTCTTGCGACATTGTAGAAAACAATTTAACTGAAATATCTTTTAAAAATGAGTAAAAGACTGAAAAATGGCAACAATCTTTTAGCTCATTTTATTTGACAAAAATGCCAAAGTATAGTAAAATTTTTTAGTAAAATTAAAAGGATAGACAATGAAAAAGAAAATATTGAAAGTATTTGCACTAATATTCTGCGCAGCAATCTTCTTGACTGGCTGTGCGACAGTGTCAAATGTAAAAATAAATGGAAAAGATGCCTATTTTGAAAATATTCAATACAATCAAGGTCAAGTGGTTGTTGTTGGCGATTATGTATATTTCGGAAATGGCTTTACTTCATCAAGTGAAGAGAATTTTAAGTATGGTGAAGCAGCAAAGACAGGCTATCTTTCACGCCTTAACAAATCACAAAATCTCACATTTGGAGATAAGGTGACAGACCAACTTAAGCCTGTTTCAAGCCCAAATCAAGTTGAAAAAGTCAATGATGGCAAACTTGTAGGTTATCAAAACCAAGATATGTTTGCTCTTGGCGAATATATCTACTTCACTTCTGCAAACACTCACCAGACAAACCAACTTGAAAATGACTATACAAGAGTTTCTCTTTTCAGAGTAAAATTCAATGGTGACGACTTCAGTGAAATTGTAAAAAACAGCGCTTTCAAAACTGGAGAAGGCAGCACAATAACTGTTCAAAAGGGCAGCGATAATAATTATTATTATATCATTGCAGAGCCAACTGAAAACAATACTTTCTCAATCAAATCACTTAAAATTGGAAACAACATTGGAAAAATCAAGACCATTGCTGAAAAAGCAACTTCTTATGCCATTGCAGATGAAGCGTCAAGCGTGAAAAATGTGGTTTACACTATTGCTTCAGAGCCTACTCAAACAATTGCCACAACTTCAGTTAAGGCGGTTGACTTTGCAAGCGGCGAGACAACTGACCTCGATAATGGCGTAACAGGCTCTACTTTGAGCTTCGTTGGCAGAGTGGGAGATGTTGTGTTCTATTCTTACACCTACAAAGGCGTTCAAGAAATCTATTATAAGAGCATTGCAAATGGCGAAAGCAATTTCAGTCCAACACAAAAGTTTTATAATGCCACAACTATAAAAGAAATTCAAAAAGCAGGCGAGGGCTATGCCTTCAAGACAAGCGGCGGCGCTTTAATGTATAAAGAATTAAACGCAAGCTCTACGCTCCTGCTTACAAGTGAACAATACAGTGACATTCTGTTTATTGAAGATGACCAAATCTATGTGTCAAATTCTTCTACTATTAAAAGAATAAACACTGTCAACAAAGAAATCGAAACAATCCTCTCTCTTGAAGAAGGAAAAGAGCTTGTTTCTGGTCAATGCGGCTATGACGGCGAATATATCTATTTCTATTCAAAGATTGTTTATCCAGAAATTGATGATATGGATGAAGACGATAAGCCAAAAGAAGACGGCCGTTATTATATGTTCAGAACAGACATGCAAGGAAATACTCAACTTATCGGAAGAAAGGGATAAGCAGGTAAAAAATCGTTTCGACAAAATCCGACAGATTACGACATAACTCGCCATATTTTTGTGCGAGTTATGCTTTTTTTTGTAAAATTTATGTGCTATCTTTTATATATCGAGGTTGCAAGAAGAGCTTGCAACAGGTAAAGGAGAAATAAATGGACAACACAACAAAAAAAATTAAAGTATATCTTGCAGATTCAGAACAGGAAGAACTGGAAAAACTTAAAAATTATTTTGACGCAAAAAATGAAGAATTTGAAGTGGTAGGAATGGGCAGTGACGGCATGGTTATTGCAGGTGAAGTGGTTTCATTAAAACCTGATTTCCTTGTCACTGAAGTGCTTCTTGCAGGCGCTGATGGATTTAAAGTGCTTGAAATGCTTAAGAGTGAAATGGGCGCAAGACTTCCAAAAATCATCTTTGTTTCAAATCTTTCACATGCTGGATTTATTTCAAAGGCTATGAAAGAGGGGGCAAGTTATTTTATGGTGAAACCTGTATCACCAGAAAATCTTGAAGAGAGACTTAAAGACCTTGCAAATCCACTTTTGAACGCTGACAGCGACAAAGTCTTGGATGAGAAGATTGCAAACATTTTCATCAGCATTGGCATTCCTGCACATATCAAGGGTTATCAATTTTTAAGAGAGGCTGTAAAACTTGCAGTGGTTGACCCAGATATTATTGCATCAATTACAAAGCGTCTTTATCCAACAATTGCAGAGAAGTTTTCGACAAGCTCATCGAAGGTAGAACGCGGAATGCGTCATGCCATTGAGGTCGCTTGGAATAGGGGAAAGATTGAAAATATCAACAGCTTGTTTGGTCTTCAAATTTATGGAGCAAATGATAAGCCAACCAATGGCGAGCTTATTGCCCTTATCGCAGACAAGATGATTATGGAAGGCTAATATAAACCTTTCGACCGTACTGAAAATATAAACATTAAATAGATAGATAAAAAAGAGGTCTTAGGCCTCTTTTTGTTTTTTATTTTAATCTTGTTCTGATTTATTTTTTTTGTAATTTATCCAAATAGAAAAATCAATATACTAGTTTAACACTTATTCTTCAGCATCTTTTGGCTCAATCTTTTTGCCATCAATATAAATGCGTTTTTCATTTATCTTCATTTTCTTAAGCACTTCATCTTCAAGTGAAAAACCAAGAATTTCGCAAAGACCAAGAAGATATATCGCAATATCAGCAAGCTCCATTCCAAGCTCTTTGCGGTCATAATTTTTGTTGTAAGCTTCATAAGCTTCGCCTACTTCGCCATAAATATAGCAAAACTCTTTGCAAATGTCAGTTAAATTAAAACCTTTGTTGACTTTGTTTTGATAAATTTGTTTTTGTATTTCGTTTAAATCAATCATTTTTTTCTCCTTATGTTTTATAATTTGAGTAATTAAAGTTTAATGTCTTTTATAAAGCTTTCAAAATGTGTTTGGTATTGCAAGGCTTGTTCTGCTTGACCAAACTTTTTTAAAATATTGAGGAAAATTTCTAAAAGTTTTAAAAGACTATTTTTGAAATCATTATAGGTGGCTTTACTGTAGGTATCTAGAAATTGGTTTTTCAAGTTTTCTTCAAATAAATCGACATGCCGATAGTGTTTGTGTTCAAGCCCTTTTTCTTTGGCATAAATTTCAATAAGCTGACTGCGAATTGATTCAATTTCATTTGCAGCACGGAAAATTTGATTGCGTTTTAAAGCGATAAAGGCATTTGTAAAATCATACCATAAATCACTATTGCGTTTTTCAACTAGCTCTGAAATATTGTTTGAAATTTTAAATGAAATCTGTGGCAATTCAAAGCCGTTCTTGCTGTATAAAAGAATGCTATTCATGTCTATTCGTGAAGATTTTTTGCTTATAAATTGCTGCAAACTGCAAAAACCGATGTCGATTTCAAGCCCATTTTGAAGACATAAGCCAATGATAAAGCTTTCTTTATTATAAACATTAAGAAAAAGGCGAAAAGGCTGAAATGTTTTAAGCAAGATTTTCTCAGCAGCTGCCCAAACCTTTTCAATACTCTCATTTTCTATTATCATTGAAATATCAACATCACTATAAACATCAGCATTACCTCTTGCGTTTGACCCGACTAGATAAATTGCTTTTACTTCATCAACGCTAGAAAATATAGTGGTAATCAAATCAGTGGCTGCCTCTCTGTCGCTTTCGCTATACATAATATCTCCTTAATTGTCTTATAATTTATTTTTGTATGTTTGATATAAAATCTCAAATTCATATCCGCAATAATTTATAAAAGGTGGCTAAGCACAAGCTTTAGTCCTTCTTGACCCTTGCGCAAGAAATCTTCATTTTCTTCACTGTCATTGTTGTTTTTAAACTTTTCTCTTGTTGTTTCAATTATGGTTATTGCTTGGTGAGTGGCGAGGAACACTTTAAGACAACTTTTTTCATAGTCAGAAAGTGGCGAAACTTGCTCATAGGCATTGATAAAGGTTTGCATTCGAGTTTTTATAAGCTCTATATCATCGCAGTCGAGACAAAGGTCACAAATTGAAACAGCAAGGTCAACTATGCGTGGTTGATAGTTTGACACAGAAAAGTCGATGAAAAACAGCTTTCCTGTAGCTTTTTCTTTTATAATGTTTGTCACAATTATATCACCATGAACAAATCCGTGTTTAAGATTATTCATGTCAATGCTTAAATATTTTTCATAAACTTTGTCAATGAGATCTTTAAATTCTCCTTTTACAAAATGTATGTTTTCTTTATATTCCTTTTCAAAATTGATTATCGCCCAGTGGTCATAAATGAAAGGTGGCTGAAAGTCAATGTTGTTTAGCTTTGCAAGCTCGGTTGCGATTATTTTAAGCTCATTTTCATCTGGCAATACTTCCATCGAATAAAAATCTTTGCCATCAATAAAGTCCATGACAATAATTCTGAAAATTTCATTGTCAAGTTTGACATGACCTATATTTTGCCCATCTATTTTATAAATTTTGGGGCATGAAATACCATTATCATAGGCGGTGACAGCACGCTGTGCCAGATTGAAACAATCCTCATCATTTCTGAATGTAGATAAAGCTTTTACTAAATATTTTTTATCGTCCGCCCAAAGTATGAAGTTGTAATCTTCATAGCCAATTTCAATCAGTTTGCAACCTTTAAACTCGCCAAGCTTATAATGCGAGCATACAGCTTCTGCAAGCTTTTCAAGTGGTGAAGCAAGGTTTATTCTGCTTTCAAAAGTATTCATGTTTTTCTCCTTGCAAACATTGTAACATATTTTTATTTAAATTAAAAATAAACTAAAAAAATATTGCCACAAACGGACAATATTTTAAAATGTATTTAATTTATGCAGGTTGTTATCTTATGAGATCAGTTGATTTTATGTTTTAAAGCGCGCAGACTGTTGAATATTGCTATAAGCGTAACTCCTACATCAGCAAATACTGCGCTGAGCATGCCAGTTATGCCAACTGAGCCAAGAACAAGAAATATGACTTTAATTGCAGCCGAAAGAATGATATTTTCAAGAACGATTTTTTTAGTAAACTTTGAAATTTTTATTGCTGAAGCTATCTTTTGAGGGTTGTCATCAACAAGCACAATATCAGAAGCCTCAATTGAGGCAGGCGAGCCGTTTATGCCCATGCTGAAGCCGACATCACATAAAGTTAAGGATGGCGCGTCATTTATTCCGTCACCTACATAACCAACCGTATCCTTGCCATTTTTAAGGCTTTCTATAAGGTTGTATTTATCTTGAGGAAGCAAGCCAAAATGGCTTTGATCGATTTCCAGTTGTCTTGATACTCTTTCAACACTTCCCTTATTATCACCAGATAAAAGCAGAGTTTTTATGCCTTGCTTTTTAAGTCTGGCAATTGCTTCTTTTGAAGTAGGCTTGATTAGGTCGCTCAGCACTATTTCACCAAGCTTGATATCATTTTCATAAATTTCCACAACAGTTTCAATCTCATTGTTATTCTGTCGGCCTACAAAATAATTCTTGCCGCTCAGCGAAAACTCAATTCCTTTTCCGCCTATCTCTTTTAAGTTTTCAATATTTTCATTGTTTTTTGAAAAACTTTCCAATTTTTCTGCTTCGCTGACAATTGCTTTTGCAAGAGGGTGAATTGAAAACTGCTCTCCCTTCGCAGCAATTTCGAGCAGGTCGTCCTCACTGATATTTTGGCTATATGAGATGATTTTATCTATTTTAAACTGTCCGCTTGTAAGCGTGCCAGTTTTGTCAAAAGCCATGATTTTAATCTTTGCACATGCGTCAAGATAGTTTGAGCCTTTGATTAAAATGCCATTTTTTGACGCATTGCCAAGGCCAGAGAAATAGGTGAGCGGAACAGATATCGCAAATGCGCAAGGGCAGGAGATGACAAGGAAGATAAGACCGCGGTAGATGGCTGAATTGAAATCTTTGGTCACTGCCCAAACGATTGCCCAAACTATAAGCGATAGGGCGATGATGCCAAGAGTATAATATTTTGTCAATTTTGAAATAAATGTTTCTGTTTTAGATTTGTTTTGTGAGGCATGCTCGACAAGCTCCATAATTTTGCTTATGGTGCTGTTTGAATAACTTTGCGAGGTCTTGATTTTGACAACGCCGTTTAAAGCTATTGCTCCTGACAGCACTTCTTGACCATAACCCAGCTTAACTGGCAAACTTTCGCCTGTCAAACTTTGCATGTTGAAATCACATTCGCCGTCAATTATTATTCCATCAATTGCCACTTTTTCGCCAGGTTTAACTATTATAATCGAGCCCTTTTCAACTTCTTCAGGTGCGAGCTTTTGTTCATTTCCATTTTCATCAACAACGACTGCAAACTCTGGCTGAATTTTGGCAAGAGCCTCAATAGATCTTCTTGATTTGTCAACAGCCAAACCTTCAAATATCTTTCCAATTGAATATAACGCAATCACCATAAGCCCTTCCATGTGCTCGCTTACAATAGATGCACCGATGACTGATATGGTGATTAAAAGGTTTTCATTTACAATTCCCTTAAAAAGAAGTCGCACTGCTTTGTAATAGGTTTTATAGCCAAGAGCAAGCGCACTGAGCGAATAAAGCAGCCAATAACTCCAAGTCGGCATTCTCACGAAAAATATAATAATTCCAATGGTTATTCCTAAAAACAGGGTAAAAAGGTCTAAAATTAGGCTTTTAAAAGCCTTTTTATTGCTTTTTTCATCATTTTTAATAAGCTTTGCATCAGGCTCAAGCTCTTTTGTGACTTTTTCTATGTCCTCAATTGCAGTTTGAAAGTTGTCGCAGTCAAACTCAAGCGATGATTTTAAAAAGTCGAGTTTAGCCCATTTAACACTTTCAAGCTTGTTTATTTCAATTTCAAGACTGCGTGCACAGTTGGGGCAGTCAAGACCTTCAATTCTTACTTTCTTTTTCATCAAAGTCCTCCAATACATGCTCCATACTTACTTCAAAGACTTCCTCAATATGTCTATCAGCCAAGCTGTAAAAAACTTCCTTGCCTTGCTTGCGACTTTTGATTAAATTCATTTCTTTCAGATTTTGAAGCTGGTGTGATATTGCTGATTTTGTCATGTTTAAAATAGTTGAAATGTCACATACGCAAAGCTCGTTTTGTGAAAGCGCAGCCATAATCTTAATTCTTGTGCTGTCAGAAAGCGCTTTATAAAAATCTGCCATTTCAAGCAATATTTCGTCACTAGGCATATTCTTAAGTGTGCTTTCAACAGCTTCTTTATGAAGCAAATTGCAGTCGCAACCTTTCTTATTTTCGCATACCTTCTTAGCCATATTTGTCATGATTTTACCTCCATTTGTTGTAAATGTGCTATAATAAACTATATTCAAACGATTGAATAATTGTTCAACTATTTTGATTATAGTTGAATACTTATTCAATTGTCAAGCCTTTTATAGAAATTTTTTATAAAATGTTTCAAATAAAAAAAGACCTCTTATTTTTAAGAGGTCAAAATTAAAGATTGTTTTTTATAAACAAGTTTTGGTTTAAACTTAAGTTTATTTAATTCCTTCAATGCGATAGACAAACATATTGGTTTTTGATGAGGCATTTTCAAGAGCGACAGCGCCAGAGCTTTTTGTGATTGTTATACTTGCATAGCCAGCAGCTGTAAATCTATTTGGTGTAGGTGAGGCCAGCATAACTTTCATAAAATGAAAAGCGGTGTAGGTGCTGTTCATGGCAAAGAGGCAGAAATCTTGTTTATAACGCTCTGCTACTGAAATTTCTGTTTGGCAGTCGCAGGTGGAAAGACTTGCGTATACCCGAATTTTCTTGTATGGCGAAAAGTCAAAAGAAAAATACTTGTTGCCCACAATGCCTGAGGTGAAGCCTCTGTTGATGCTTGCGTTTGTGCTTCTCATGTCGTAAATGACATCTGTGACCACTCCGCCTCCGCCGCCAGAGTTGTTTTTCAGACTTTCAACTGTTGCAGACAAGGTGTTGTATTTTGTATTTAAACTGGAAATGGAAGTTGTATGTGAAGAGGTGGTGTTTTTTAAATTTGACACATCTGTTTTGGCAGTGCTGAGACTTCCTGCTAGCTCGGCAACTGTCTGGTCATTTATCATATCGTTTTCTTCAAGCTCGGTCAGTTTGTTGCCGTGAGAGGTGAGGGTGGTGTTTACCTTGCCTATGTTGGTGGTGTTTGTGCTGACTGAGGTCTTTAAAGTGTTTAAAGCGGTGTTAAGCTTAGGTATTTCAGCCACACTTGTCTGCAAACTTGTGATAGACTTGCCTTGATTTGTCGTAGTCGTTTCAAGGTTTGTCGCCCTAGTTTTCAGCGAAGAAATGTCTGTTTGCATGCTGGTTTTTGCCGTCTTTAAACTGGAAATATCCGTTTTTGCAGTGTTTAGATCAGTTGCAAGAGAGGCAACGGTTTGGTCGTTTGTCAAATCATTTTCTTCAAGTTCGGTCAGTTTGTTGCCGTGAGAAGTAAGGGTAGTGTTTATCTTGCCTATGTTCGTCGTATTTGTGCTGACTGAGGTCTTTAAAGTGTTTAAGGCGGTGTTAAGCTTAGGTATTTCAGCCACACTTGTCTGCAAACTTGTGATAGACTTGCCTTGATTTGTTGTGGTCGTTTCAAGGGTTGTCGCCCTTGTTTTCAACGAAGAAATATCAGTTTGCATGCTGGTTTTTGCCGTTTTTAAACTGGAAATATCCGTTTTGGCAGTATTTAAATCAGTTGCAAGAGCAGCAACGGTCTGGTCATTTGTTAAATCATTCTCTTCAAGCTCGGTCAGCCTATTTCCATGAGAAGTTATATCATTATTTATGGCTGATATGCTTGTCTCGTTTGCTGCGACCTTATTTTTGAGGGTTGAAACCTCTACGGTAAGGGTTGTTTTTGCACTTTCAAGAGCTGAAATGCTTGTTTTAATTTTTGCTATTTCACTGCTTAGGTTGTTTAAAGCCTGCTCGGTCAATTCGTCACTGGCGAGAATTTCTTCCACTGAGGTTGATAGATTTGCAAGACACTGACTTACCTCGGCTATGTCATCAGCATTTAAGGACGCTTGACTTTGCAAATCATTTAGTTTCAAAGTCAATTCATCTACTTTTGATGACAATTCTTTAAAGGCACCGCTGTCGCCCGATAATAATTCAATCTTTTTGTTTAAGGCTGGCAGATATATGGTTTTTAAATACCAAACCTCTCTTTTAAGTTTTTCAATTTCATGTGTATTGTTTATCATAAAAAATCTCCTTCATGCCTATTTTACAAGCGATGAGGAGACTATTTCAATGTTGACTGACATTTTTTTTAAGCTGAATTTTTCTTTTTTCGAAACAACCCTTTCTTCTTTTTGTTCTTCTTCTGAATAAACACAAGCGAAAGTATTATCGTCACTGCAGCTGCTATGATTGAAATTCCAATAATTAAAAGACTGCTTATTCCGTCGGGCTTGATGTCTGCAGTTTTGATATAACCATTATAGAGCGAGCCATCTTCAAGCACAAGCTGAACAGGGGTGTATTGTTTCTTTTCATTAAAACCACTGTAAATGAAAATTCGAGTGTCTTTTTTGGCAATTAAGCCGGTATCTTTCATTTCAAGGTCATAAATGCTTGTGTTGTTGCGAATTTTTCCATTGAAAACGGGATAAACATTTTGAGAGGTGTTTTGCGTGAGATAATATTTGTAAGCCCAGCCCTCTATTTCATCCTTTTCGATAAGGGCGAAGTCCTCACTAAGCTCTTTGACAAGCACAATTGCCCCATGTTTGAATGAAACAACAGTTTCGCCATCTTTCAATTTTTCTGAAGCAAAACTTGGCTGAAGATAGAGGTCACATTTGGAAGAAATTATTTGTGCCTCCTTTCCTATTTCAAGATTAAAAGTTGAAGCTGATGACAAAAAGGCGCCGCAAGAAAGCGGAAGCGCTAAAAACATTATTGCCAATATTAAAGCCAGTATTTTTTTCATATTTCAATTATTATATTTTTATTAAGCTTTTGTCAAGGGCTTCAAAGCAGTTTTTGATTTTTAAAAGCTTTTGGATATGACTGTTTAGTATATTTAATAAAAGTGCTTTTAATATGCAGCAGAAATTGTTTAAGCAATAAGGTGAAAAAACAAACAATCAAATTGGAGGAAAATTAACTGCACCATATCAAAAAAAATTTGTAATAATTTTCTATATATGTTATAATATCAAAGTATGAAAAAATTTAAGCCGCCAGTGGCACTTAAAATTATTTTAAGCTTTTTGATTGTAATCTTGATAGGCACATTTTTTCTATGTTTACCAATTTCTTCTGCTGATGGAAAATGGTTTTCATTTGTGGACTCATTTTTTGTAAGCACCAGTGCCGTTTGTGTTACAGGGCTTACAACAGTGGACTTGGCTGTTCATTTTTCTCTTTTTGGGAAGATAATAGTTATGCTGCTCATCCAAATTGGCGGACTTGGTTTTGTGACTATTTCATCCATGATTTTTATGGTGTTTGGCAAAAAGTTGTCTTTTGAGCAAAGATTGACAATCAAAGAAAGCCTCAACAAAGATGACAATCAAGGCGTTGTAAAAGAGCTTATCAAAATTGTTTTAATCACCCTTATTGCAGAATTTATTGGCTTTGTATGCCTAGTACCTTCGCTTGCAATAAAATATGGCTTTTGGGATGGCTGTTTCAAAGCATTGTTTCTTTCAATATCTGCCTTTTGCAATTCTGGAATGGACTTGTTTGGCTCGAAAGAAAATCTGTTTGCAGGTATGAGCGTCTTTTCACAAAATGTATTGGTGCTTTTGCCAGTGATATGTTTGATTATCGTGGGCAGTGTGGGCTTTGTAGTAATTTATGATATAATCAGAAAAAGAAAACCAAAGGAAAAAAGAAGGCTATCCTTTCACAGCGTGTTGGTTTTAAGTATAACTGGCGTGCTTGTGTTTGGAAGCGCAATCTTATTTATGATTTTTGAGTGGAACAATCCATTAACCATCGGCAATATGAGCGTTGGCCAAAAGATTGTAAATGGCTTGTTTCAGAGTGTAACTCCGCGAACAGCGGGCTTTAGTGCGATAAATCAGGCAGCAATGACCGCTCCAAGCAAGGCACTTACAACACTGCTTATGTTTATTGGCGGAAGCCCAGTCTCAACTGCTGGTGGCCTTAAAACGACAACAATGCTTATTCTAATTCTTTATATGTTTAAAATGCCAAACAAAAACGGCGGAATTGTGTTTGGGAAAAGGACAATTTCAAGCAATACTTTACATAAATGCTTAAAACTGTTTTTGATCATGCTTTCAACAATCATGGTTGGTTGCTGCCTTTTAGTTGTAATTGAAGGAAACGCTTTTTCTCTTACTGAAGTGATTTTTGAGGTGGTATCTGCCATTTGCACAACCGGGCTTACGCTTGGCATAACGCCGCTGTTGACTGTCGGAAGCAAACTGGTTTTGTGTGTGCTTATGTTTTTAGGCAGGGTGGGACTCTTGACATTCGCCGTTCTGCTGGGAAGAAAAAATAATAATATAGAAATTGAATATCCAGATTCAAAAATAATTGTGGGATAAGGAGATAGAAATGGAAAGCAAAGAAATCAAAATTGCAAAAGGTATGAATGACTTTTTGGTTATCGGACTTGGAAGGTTTGGCATAACAGCTGCGACCACTCTTGCTCAACTTGGCCATCAAGTATTGGCGGTAGATAAAGAGGCGAAAAATTTAAAAGAGGTGGAAAATGTAGTCTCAAGCGCAGTTGCGGCGGACTGCTCAAGCATTGAAGTGCTAAAATCCTTGGGCGCACAAAACTTTGATTGTGCCATTGTTGCTATAGGCGAGAGCTTTGAGTCAAGCGTGCTTATTACTTCCTTTTGTAAACAACTTGGAATTGGCTTCATAGTTGCCAAAGCCCAAAGCGAACAGCAAAAGATAATTCTTGAAGAGGTGGGCGCTAATATAGTAATTTTCCCAGAAGTTTATATGGGCAAAAAAATTGCAAGCATACTAGACGAGCCAAGTGTAAACAGACTTCTCGACCTTTCACATGATGTAAATATTGTGGAAATCGCAATGCCAGAAAGCTGGGCAGAAAAGACAATTGGCGAGCTTAATGTAAGAAAGAAAGCAAAAGTTTCAATCATCTATATAAAGAGAGGAAACGAAGTTATTACACCTGACGCAGAGACTGTTTTAGAGGCGGGTGATAGACTGATAATTGGTGGACAACAATCAGCGATTGACTCACTTTCTGGAAAGGTGGCGGAGTCGATTGATATTAAAAATGTTATCGGTGACGCACTCGGAATAAATTAAAAAATAAAAACACAGCAAGCTAAGACTTTAAGCTGTGTTTTTTTTGTGTTTAAATTGATTTATTTTTATTATGGCCATCCGCTTGGGACTATATATTTAAAGTAAATTTGAAAGTCTTACCTTGCTGGCATTTCAAATTCTTTTAAAGCTCTGTTTAAAAAGTCATTGAATGGTTTCATAGCTCTGAAAATTTCAACCGCTTTTTGAATGAAATTCTGGCAGTCGCAAACCTCTTCATCAGAGATGAAATATTCTAAATACCATGATTTATATTTCAAATATTCTGCTTGAGGATGCTCTTTGTCATAGCCTGCGGGAACATTTTTTAAAGCAGTGCCCTTTACCGTAAAATATTTTTTAAAGTTTTCTGCATTTATTATTTTGTTCCATTCCTCTGAATGAGCTGAAATATAATCACGCACCATGTTTGTAGCATTTGAAAACATGTCTGCAAAAAGTCCACCACCTAAAAAAGAATTGCCATTTGGCTTAATCATTAAATAATATCCGACTGGGATAGGCAACTTTCCCTGAGAGGAAATATGGGCTCTGAAAGCTGGATTGTAGGGTGATTTATCATGACTAAACCTTGTGTCACGCACCAGTTTGAAAGTAAGCTCTTTTGGAATGTTGTGCAAAACACTTTGGTCAAATTGGCCAATTCCGTCAATGATTTCTTGAATAAGGTTTTCAAATTGCAAAACAGCTTCTTTGTTTTCCTTTTTATGCTCGTGATACCATTCGCGATTGTTGTTTGCAGCAAGGTCAGAAAGATAACTTAAAATAATTTTGTTGTTCATATTTTCTCCTTATGTTGATTAAATTGATAATTACATTTTAATACTTACTTTATTGTTCACTTACTCCAAACATTCTTTGCAGATTTCAACTGCTCGCTGAAAACTTTGCCGTTGCACCATTTTATATATTTTGGCAAATCTTCAAAATTTACAAACAACCTCTCAGAAATTTCCCATTCTTTAACAAAAGGAAGAGTGTCCTCAACTTTCGCAGTGTATCTAAGCTGATAATACACATCATTGTTTTCTACAACTTCAACGGCTCCTAAATATTTTGCATCTTTAATAGTCAAACAAGCCTCTTCCATTATTTCTCGATTAAGGGTTTCTAAGAAAGTTTCGTTAGCCTCTGGATGCCCGCCAGGAATTGTCCAAGTATCTTCGTTTCTTACAATCAATAATTGATTTTTATCGTTGAATATAAAACCACTTACTTGCGTATATTTTTGATTTGTTATATTTAAACCTTCGCACCATAATATTTTGCAATTATCTGATAAAATCTCATAATTTTTCATAATCATTCCTTTTTAATTCAAAATATTAAAATATTTGCGATTTAAATTACCTGAACAAATCTGTTTTCTGTGTTTCAATTTAGTTTATTCTTGGTGCGGATAACAGGAGTTGAACCTGCACCCTTTCGGACTGGAACCTAAATCCAGCGCGTCTGCCATTCCGCCATATCCGCATATCCAAATAATATAATGTCAGCTTTAGGACTATTTGACTTGCTATTTAAAGCTATATACCCAAATTCAGCTTATTTGCCGTTTTCGCCCCTAAAATTGATATTTTAAATGGGCTCGCCTTATAATATCCGCGTTGTGTTTTTGTTTGCTAGCCAAGTTTTTATTATAAAAATTTTGAGTTTTTGGAAATAAACTAGCGTAGTTATTTTATATTATTTTCGTGATTTTTGCAAGGGTTTTGCCTCTTTTTTGAAAAATTTTGTTAATATTATTGTAAATACATGAAGTATATGTTATATTTATATTGCTATTGAATTAAAACTGAAGAGGATTTATGGAAAATTATATTAAAAAAATCAATGATAAAATTATTGCCAGTGGAAATGAAAAAAGTGCAAAAAGAGTTAAATTTGCTTTTCAATTGTCTGGTGGCCTTTTAATCGCAGTTGGACTTGCTGGCTTTTTAGCTTCATTTATAACATTTATGGTGCTTTTCTTTAAATTTAAAACAGATGACGCCTTCATCGCTTGGATGGTGGCTGTTCCATTTCTTGTTATGATTGTTGCGGGCTCGGTGCTTGCAAGAATTGGTGATGCTTTACTTCCAAAAGATATGACCTCAATTGACAATTTCAAAAATGGAGTAAAAGAGACTTTTAAATTCGACAAGGGCAATAAAGAGGAAAAGACGGATAAAAAGAAAAAGGACAAGCCTTTGAAAAATACAGAGGCGGATAAAACTATACCTGCAGACGAAAAGACAAAAGAAGAGACTGCTCAAGCAGGAGAGAATGAAGAGAATAATACAAGCGAAGTGACACAAAAAAATGAGGATTGATTAAATTCAATCCTTTTTTTATGTGTAAAACAGCCAGTTTAGTCAGTTTTTAGCACAATTTGGCAAGCATTGGCAAAAATAAGAAGTCATAAGAAAATAGAGGTTTTATACTTAAGCATGAGGAGGTCTTTTAGTCGAACAATTATAAAATTTTATATTTAGGAGGGAATATGATTGAGACAGTAGAATTAAAAAATAGAGTATTGAAAAATCCAAATAGAAGAAAAATTGTTATTCAACAACAAAATGCAAATGAAGTCATTGCTGACATTATTCCGCTTGATGAAGAGATAATTGAGAGTGGAACGGCGCTTAATGCCGAGCTTTTTAATAATATCAATAAGTCAATCAAAAGTTTAAATGACAGTGTAGTTGCAGCTCAAGGCACTAGAGTGAAAGTTGGAAACAGTTTTGTGGCTGAATTTAATGCTGACAACAAGGCGGATAAGTCAAGTGTTGACGCTGTTAAGCAAAGGGTTGCAAGTTTAGAGTCATCTTCTTTGATGACTAAAATAAGATTTGATGCAACGACAAATACTTTTATAATTTAAGGAGATATTATGGCAAATTTAAATATAACAGGAAAGTTGAATATTGGTGGCAGCATTGAAGGCTGTGGGGTTGTGCCAATTGGTACAATTATTGCTTTTGCTGGTGTGAACACGCCTATAGGATGGCTGTTTTGTAATGGTGGGACTTTTGATAAAACTGAATATCCACAACTTTTTACAGTTTTAGGTGGAAATTCTCTTCCAAATCTTTCAGATGGAAGATTTTTGGAAGGGGCAAGTGTGCCTAAAACTTTCAAATCGGCTGGTCTTCCAAATATTGAAGGAAAAGTGCAAGATATTTTGATAGACGACGGTGTTGAAATAATCAAAGGAAGTGGAGCTTTCAATCTTTCAACTGGACAACGAGAAGGGAAAACATGGTCGAGTTATAATAGAACAGGAACAAAACAATTGAATTTCAATGCAAATTCAGCAAATACCATTTATGGAAACTCAAACACTGTTCAGCCAAAGTCTTATACAGTAAGATTTCTTATTAAAGCAAAATAGAAGATTGAAATAGCTTTCGTGCTTACTGAATGAAATTTTTATTTATAACTGATACTTTACTTATTTTTTAATCTATGTTATAATAATTTTAGGTGGAATATGAGCAGTTTATATTTAGAAATTTTCAAACTTAAAACTTTATTGCGAAAGGGCTGGCTTATGCGAGGGGTATCCTCTCAAAAAGAAGGGGGAAGAGTTGAAAGTGATGCCGAGCATAGTTTTTCTATGGCTCTTCTTGCACTTGAAATAATGGAGAAGCATAAGTTGCCGCTTAATCAGCTTAAGGTAGTAAAAATGGTGCTTTATCATGAGCTTTGCGAAATTGATTTTGGTGATCATACTCCTTTTGATAAAATAAGCAAACAGGAAAAGTATGAGGGCGAATTGAAATGTATTAAGCGTCTATCAAAAGAATGCAATATGCCCGATATATTAACCCTTTGGAAAGAGTTTGAAGAGGGCAAGACGCCAGAAGCAAGATTTGTCAAACAAATGGACAAACTTGATGCGGTGCTGCAAAGCAAGATTTATTCGCAAATAAAGCAAGATAATGATGAGGTCTTTGATGAGTTTTATAGTTTTTCTAAAACGCTTATTCAAGACTATGGAGACTATATAAAAGATTATTGCAAGCAGATTGATGATGACAAGCTTGAGGACGAGCATGAAGACTATTAAAAATAACAAAAGACACTCTTAAAAGTGTCTTTTTTTGCAAGTTATTTAATATTCAAGGTTGTTTTCGTCGCTGTCAGAAAAGGCAAATTCATCTCTGTTTAGTCTGTGATAACTTGGATTTTGAAGCAGTGCGCTCTCATCGTTATTCAAAAAGCCCTTTATTTCTTTCCAATCCAAAAAATCATAGAAGCCGGCAGCTTTAAGTTTAAATTCAGTCTTTCTTTTTGAAGAATTGAAATAAATTGGTTTAGTGTTTTCTGTATTTAAAAGATTTAAGCAAAGGTTGATGTCGTTATCGATGAAATAGTCCAAATTTTCTTGTTCCGCATAGGCCAATTTATTGTTGCAACCCATGATAAGTTTATGATATTTTAATCCGTGAAGTTTAAGGCTTTCAATGGTCATTGCAATAAGAGGTTTCCATTCTGGGCGGTTTGAAACAAGATGAATTTCATAGCCCTTTTCATAAAGCTCATTTATTGTTTCAATCGCATCCTTATAAGGATAGTATTTTTTCGGATTAAACAATTTGAATACTTTATTTAATACTGAGCTTTTATAAATGCCTTTTTGTATATCTTTATGTTTGAGTATTTTAGCTTTGTTGAAATTTAATTGGTTTAAAAAAGAATATACAAGCGAGTTGCAATTAAACAGAGTTTTATCAAGGTCAATGGCTATTTTCTTTTTCATCTTTTTTTATTATATCATATATTTTTTATTTTTCAATAGCGTCAAAGCGCTTATTGTTATTTTTATTTTAAATTTTTAAGGTTGATGACAATTTATTTATGCTAAATATAATCATTTCATGTCACTTATCATTCACATTTCATAAGAAAGTATATGGAAATGATTGAAATTTGTGACACACATAATGACTTTTTGACAGAGCTTGAAGTGGACGCTCTTCCAAACTATATTAAGTCTTGCAAAGAAAGTGGAGTGAAAGTGATTTGTGCTTCTTATTGGAGCACTAAGCGTGACCGCGCAAGTATTTTTTATGAGCTTGAACAGAAGGCAAAAGTTTTGAGAGAAAACAGCGATTTTCTTTTACATTTGGAAGATCTTTGGTGGGTATCTGATGAAAAAGCTTTTCAATTTTTGAATTTAATCAAGCCCTTTACATGCTCGCTGACTTGGAATGGGAAAAATTCGTTAGCAAGCGGAACGGGCAGTCAGGGCGGTTTGACTGAGCTTGGCTGGAAGGTAGCAAACATGCTTATAGAAAGGGGAATTGTAATTGATTTTGCCCACTTAAACTGTCAAAGTTTCTATCAATTGTCAAAGCTTGTAAAAAATAATTTATATTGTTCTCATACTGGTTTTCGAGGAATTAAAAACGCAAAACGCAACTTGACAGACAGGCAAGTTGAAACAATTGTAAAGTCAAATGGTTTTATTGGACTATTTTTCTTCGATAAGTGTGTCAAGACCAGCAATGACTTTGGCGTTTTTGATATAGTTGAAAATCTCAAATACTTCACAAGCCGATGGGGTTTTGACAATATTGGCATAGGCTCTGACTTTTATGGAATTGACAATCACCCAAAAGGACTTGAAAATTATTGCGATTTTTCAAACTTAACTCAGGCGTTGAGTGAGGCAGGTTTTAATAAAGAACAAATTGAAAAGCTTTATCACAAAAATTTTGAAGCGTTTTTAAACAGAACAAATAAAAGCTTCTTACAAAGAATTAAGTAAATAAAAGTGGGAGAGTGTCATGCAGCAAAGTCAGCTTGAAGCATTTCTGGAAGAGGTAAAAGATTTTTATGAAATTGTCATAATTGGCAAGTCTGTTTTGGGCAGAGATATTTATGCTGTCAATTATATTTCCTCTCCAAGTGCTAAATGGGCACTTGTGACAGGCGGAATGCATGCGCGCGAGCATCTTTCATGTGATTTGATTTGCATGTTTATGAAAGAGGCATATAAACATAAACTTGGGTTTAATATTTCCTTTGTTCCACTTGTCAATCCTGACGGTGTCGAGCTGTGCGAGAATGGCTGTGAAAACTTAAGTGATGATGATAAAGAAAGGCTTATTGCAATAAATCAAAGTGAAGATTTTTCACTGTTTAAGGCAAATGCAAATGGAGTTGATTTGAATAATAATTGGGATGCCGACTGGCATAACAAGTTTTCAAGCAAAACAGCTCCGTCAAGCCAAGGTTTTTATGGATATGAAGCTATGAGTGAGCCCGAAGTGCAGGCTTTGGCTGAATGGTCAGAAAATTTGGATTTGTTTATTTCAATAAGCTTCCACCTTAAAGGTGAGGAAGTTTATTACGATTTTCATCAGACAGGATTAAGGCGAAGACGAGACAGAAAGATTGCAAAAGTGTTTGCAAGAAGCAGCGGTTATCATATAAGGTCAACGCAAAAAATAAGCAGTGGTGGATTTAAAGATTGGTGCGTAAAAAAGCTTAAAATTCCTGCTCTTACAATAGAGCTTGGTGACGATAAATTTTCTCATCCTTTTCCAAAAAGCGAGTTGAAATATATTTATTATAAAAATCAAGATTTCTTTAAAAATCTGTCAAAATGCTTAAAAATTGAAGAAAAATATCAAAAAAACATAAAAAATGATGAAAAATAATGAAAAAAATATAAAAGATGATGAAATTTTCTTTTCACCATCTTCTTTTTTAGTTTTAGAAAAGCTTAATAAATTTTATGTTTTTTTAAAAAAACTTTATTAAAATCCTACATAATTTCTTACAATTGCAAATGTGATATAGGCGATATACATTATTAAAAGAAGGATGCCGACCCAGCGTTTAATCTCCTTTTTGCTTGTCATACAAATCACTGAAAATATGATTGTGAATATTGTAAGAATAAGCATGTCAATCAAAATTGCTGAGGTTATTGCAACGGGAGATATCACGCCAACCAGTCCTAAAACAAGTGCTATGTTGATGACATTTGAGCCTAAAATATTGCCAAGAGCCATTTGATTGTCGCCTCGTCTTGATGCTGCAATTGATGTGGCAAGCTCTGGCAGGCTGGTGCCAACTGCCACAATGGTCAGGCCGACTAGAGCCTCACTCATTCCGATTTTAATTGCAAGAAACTGCGCAGTGGTGCTTACGCATTCAGCTCCAAAAACAACAGCAGCAAGGCCAAAGATTAAACATAACGCAATCTGCCAGCTCTTTAATATTTTGTCTTCATTCTTTTCTTTTTTAAACCTTAATTTCTTTGATTTTTCTTCCTGGTTAATTAAATTTTGATTTTGTCTTTCGCTTGTTTGAAGATTTTCTTCTTGTAAACTTTCATCATTATCAAGGGTGGAAATCATATTTGTTTCCAACTTATTTTCGCCCTTAGCTTCATCCTTTGAAAAGGTTTCATTTTCTGTTTGAGAGGACATTTCTCCACTGAAATTTAATTCGTCCTCTTTAGCAAAAGGAAGCTTTTTTGAAAAATTGGCGTTTATTACAAGAATGGTTATATAAAATACAAGCATGGCAAGAAAGACAATGCTTTCGGTGCGAGAAATCATATTTTGAGCATCGCCATTTAAAATGACATCAGCAGAGAAGACAAGAAGCAGCATAGTAAGAACAATTAAAAAAGGAAAATCAATTTTTTTGCTGCTTTTTGTGATTGGCACGGGATGAATGAGGGCAACTACGCCTAAGATTAAAAGCATATTCATCATGTTTGAGCCCACAATATTGCCCATCGACATATCTGTGCTGCCTTTAATAGCGCTTGCCACACTTACAGAAAGCTCGGGCAGACTGGTGCCCAGAGCAACAATGGTAAGCCCTATAAGCATAGTTGGCACTTTAAATTTTTTGGCGATAGAGCTTGCGCCGCTTACAAAAAAATCAGCTCCTTTTATAAGCAAAGCCAAGCCAATTATTAAAAATAAAATGTTTAAAAATATTTCCATATTATTCCTTTAATTAAAGCTTATTATAATAAATTTGTCCATTTTTGACAAGAATTATAGCGAATTTAAAAGAAAATAGTCAAAATTTGCTTAAATTTTCGTTATTTTATAGAGATGGAATTGCCGCCTATAGATACAAAATATTTTAAAGAATTCAAACAAAGCATTGAAAGGGCTGTCGAGATGCGAATTGAAGCGCAAAAGAAAGCGGCCAAGCAATATGAAGGATGGGAAGATGAAGAAGAGCTTCCAAGCATAGATGACGATTATTATAAATAATAGAATCAGCTGAAATTTAAGCCTTTTAATTAAAAAATGGCTTTTTTCATGCTTATTTGATAAATATTATCAAATTATTAAACATATTTGACAATAAAAAAATGTTATTATAAAATAAAAATATGATTAAAAATGCTTGACATTTTTCGGGGGGGGGTATACTCTTAACATGGAAGAAATATTAAGAATAGAAAATTTAAAAAAGACTTTCAAGCTTTCAAGAAAGCAAAAGAAGCTTGAAAAGACAAATGCAGATATCAAAGTGGCGGTTGATGACCTTTCGCTTGTCGCTTACAAAGGTGAGATTTTTGGCTTGCTTGGGCCAAACGGAGCAGGAAAGACTACCACGCTGAGAATACTTGCAACCCTTATTAAAGCAGACAGTGGAAATGCTTTCATTGCTGGCTTCAATGTTGCCTCACAGCAAAATGAAGTGAGAAAAAAGATTGGCTTTTTGACAAGCGAGCTTAAACTTGAAGACTTTTTTACGCCAAACTATCTGTTTGATTTTTTCAGTGAGCTTTATCAAATTGATAAGGCGACAAGTGACGAGCGCAAACGCAATCTATTTAGTAAGTTTGGTATTGACCAGTTTGCAGAGGTAAAACTTGCAAACCTGTCAACAGGCATGAAGCAAAAGGTGTCGCTTGTAATTTCAATTGTTCATGATCCTGAAGTGATTATATTTGATGAGCCAACAAATGGCTTGGATGTAATTACTGCAAAGGTTGTAACCGACTTTTTACAAGAGCTTAAAGCGCAAGGCAAAACAATTATTCTTTCAACACATATTTTCAGTCTGGTCGAAAAGCTATGTGACAGGGTGGGAATTATTATCAACGGAAAACTGGCGAAGGTGGATACACTTGAAAATATAACCAAAGAGATGTGTCTTGAAGATGCCTTTTTCCAGTTGTATGACAGTTTTGGAGGCAAACAATGAAAAGCGTGTGGTCAATAATTAAAAAAGAATTTGCAAGGTTTTTTAAAGACAGAAGAATGATATTAAGCCTGCTTTTGCCAGGACTTATGATTTATCTTGTATATACCTTGATAGGAACGGTTACCTCAAGTCACAATAAGCCAAAAGATTATAAACCAGCCGCTTATGTGCAAAATGTTCCAGTTGAATTTGCGCCTGTGCTTGAAGGGGTGCTTAAAATAAAAACCGAAGAAAAAACGATTGACGAAGCAAAAGCTGAGGTCGCAGAGGGCGGTGCGGAGCTTTTTATAGTCTTCCCAGAAAACTTTGTTGAAGATTTAAATGAAGGAAAATGCCCTGATATTCAAATCTATTACAATTCTGCAAAAGAAGACTCAAATGCTGCTTATATAATGATAAGCGCGGTCTTTAATACTTATATGGAGACTTCCTTTACATTGAATGGAAGCGCTGATGTTAAATTCGACCTTGCAAAAGAAAGCGAGCTTGCAGGAAGCATTCTCTCTGCAATTGTGCCAATGCTTATGTTTTCTCTTCTTGCCTCTGCCTGCATTATGGTTGCGTCTGAGTCAATTGCTGGTGAAAAGGAAAGGGGAACAATGGCAACAATGCTTATCACTCCAATAAAAAGGTGGCAGCTTGCAATTGGAAAGATAGTCAGCCTTTCCTGCTTTGCGGTGCTGAGTGGTCTGTCAAGCTTTATTGGCGTAATATTATCGCTGCCAAAACTTATGAATGGAATAATTGGTGCAAATACTGCCGCCTTCTATTCGGTTGGTGACTATTTCATGCTTTTTGGAATTATAATATCTGTAGTGCTGGTAATAATATCTGCTTTTTCAGTAATATCAGCCTATGCAAAGAGCGTAAAAGAAGCAAGCTCACTTATTACACCGCTTATGATGGTTATTTTGATAATGGGCATGGCGTCAATGTTTGTTTCGACTTCGTCTGTAGGGCTCTATGCAATTCCTCTTCTTGGAAGCGGACTTGTAATCTCTTCAATCATGACTTTTTCAATTTCTCCGCTTGGCGTAGTGCTTTCAATATTGTCAAATCTTGTGGTCTCGGTTGTTTTAATTGTGCTGCTCAGTTTTATGTTTAAAAGCGAAAAAATCATGTTTAATAAATAAATGTCAAATCTGAGTAATCATTTTTGATAAATAATTGACAAATTTGAGTAAATAAGAAAAAAGCTGGTTTAAATTAAACTATGCTTTTTTTTATATTGCGAGGCAAGGAAAAATTGAATTTTTATTATAATTCGTTTGCTTTTAAATTAAAATCATATTAAAATATATATGCTTTCAAAACTTATTATAAGGAGGATGGAATGAAAGAATTGATATTGAAAAAATGTGTAAAATGCGGCGCAGTAGTGGAAGTTTTGCATGATTGCACCTGTGACAACTGCGGAATTAAATGCTGCGGTCAAGAAATGGCCTTTTGCAAGGCAAACAACTCAGATGGTGCTGTTGAAAAACACTTGCCTGTTGTTGAGAAGTCAGACGATGAGATTACTGTCAAAGTCAATCATGTTATGGAAGACGAACATTTTATTGAATGGATAATGCTTTCAGCAGATGGGGTTGAGATTAAAAAACATCTTAAAGCTGGTCAGGCGGCTGAAGTGAAATTCCCTTACTTTGCAAATGCAAAAGTTTATTCATATTGCAATAAACATGGTTTGTGGGCAACAGAGATTTAATCTTAAAATTTCAAATAAAAAAGCGTATTAAATTTGCGCTTTTTTTGTTTATAAATATTGAAAAAGATAATAAAAAATGTTATAACAATAAAAATGAGGAGAGGTTATGCACAAGCTTTTTATAAAAAACAATATTAAGCAAATAAGAAACCCTGAAGATGTCAATATTGTCGCAACTAGGCAAAAAGACATAGGCAATGGAAATTTAGTATATTTTTTGATTGCATACATGGCAGACGGAAGCAAAATTCCTTTGACCTATGAAGTAAGCAGAAGTGAGTATTTTGATTATGATTATGAAGCTTTCGAAAAATGTATGGGCGAATATTTTACCGATAGTTTTTATTCTATATTAACTTATCAAAATGCCTTTGTAAACTTGAAAAATTTGACAGAGGTAAAATCGGTGATGAGTGAAGATAAAACTGTAACCTCTGAAATTTTTTTCTCAAAAAATGCTTTAGGTCTTACTCCCTCAATCAAACTTAGGACTCCAGTCAAACTTAAGGAGTTTAAGAAGAGTTTTGAAAGACTTGAATATTTATATGAAAAATTTAATGGTCAAAAATTGAAAAGCACTTTTGTTGACAATAAGGCGCAGTCAAAAAATCAAAATTTAGATAAAAATATTGATTTAGGAGAAGATGAAGAGGAATTGCCATCTATTGATGAAGATTATTATAATGATTAAAAAACAGCAAAATTTGCTGTTTTTTTATGTTTTTTCTTGATTTTTGATTAAAAATTGTTTAATTTTCAGGCTTTTTGTTTAAATAAGATATTTTTCAGCCTCGTCAAGAAGTTTTTGTATCTCAATAAAAGTCTGCGAAAGTGGGAATCCGTCAACAAACATGTGACTGACTGTGATGTTGAGAGTTATCATTGTTTTTTCGCCATTTTGATAAAACTTGCCCCAGCAAAGTCGTGGAATGCTTTGAGAGGATTTGCAGTCTGGAATAGGGTGTGTCATTTGAGTAAATGAAAGCCATGGCAGGCAGGTGATATAGACATCATCCCAAGTATTTTTTGGATTGTAGTCACGCTTTTGGGGTGTAATGTGATTTTTTATTTCATCTATGATTTTCTTGCCTTCACTGTAAAAAGTTTTGTAATCTTCATAATATTTCAAGTTGGCATTTTCATAATTGCCAGATTTTGTCATGACAGTTATGCCGGGATGGACGATTTTATATTTAACAGGTGTGTCATCCACAAGCCTTATTCTCATTTCATCAATGTTGTTTACCCCACGCGTAACAATATAGAGCATATTGATAAAAAATGAGTCGCCACGCTTTCTAGACAGCGTCAAAAGTTTGGTTATGTCAAGCTCGGCATTTATTCCATAGGTGGTGTTTGAAAAGGATTTAAACCATTTATATGTGCCCTCTCTTGTCGTTTTTGACATGTCAATTTGTTCAAATTCAGCCATTTTTTCTCCTTAATTACTCTTTTTTTTAATTGCTTTAATTATAGCATTCTTCACTGAAATAGGCAAGAAAAAAATATAAATTCTGCCAGTTTGGATATTGACTGAGAGGGTATGATATGATAAAATAACCATGAAGAAATTATGCTTAAACAGTTAAGTAAAAGAATTGATGAATATTTGATAAAAAATTATTCTATGTTTGTAAATCACGATTATGGCAGTGATTTATATTTGTGCGGCGGCTTAATTCGTGATATGATAATTGGCAAAAAGCCAAAAGATATTGACCTTTTCTTGCTTAACAATCGAGAAGGAATATTTGATTTTATTGAAAAACACAATCTTAAATACAAGCTTAACACTTTTGGAAAACCAAAGATTTTGATGGATGAAAAAGAGATTGATTTTATTCCACTTAAAAACCTTGATGAGATTATTGTTTATAACATAGATGGACTTTTTTATAATGCCAGTCAGCATAAATTTGTAGTTAAAGGCTTTGAAAATGCCTTGCAGACAGGAAGGGCTGTGATTGTAAACGATGACCTTCTTCATCCAAATTCTTCGCGTTTTAAAGAGAGAAGTGCAAAAATTTTTGGATTTATGGAGGAGCTTAAAAGGCGAGGAATTGTTCAAGAAATTAAAAATGATATTGAAAAGGGCGATATGATTTTTGATGAAGAGGATGAAATTGTAAACGAATAACCATATTTTTGCTTTGGAGGGCATGTTGAATATTGAAAATGAAGAAAGAAAAGAGGGAAATGAAAGGGAAGAGGATGTGCAATTACCTGAGCAAAGTCAAGAAGAGTTAAAAGAAAGTGCACCTTCAAAAACCAACTTTATTAAGAAAGTTTTAAAAAACTGGAATTGGTTTGAAATAATATTTTTATTTTTCAGCATAGTTTTAATCACTGTTTGTTTTGCAATAGGTGAAGATAAAAATCCACTTTCTTATATTTGTTCGATTATTGGTGTGACTTCTGTGCTTATGGTGGCTAAGGGGTTGGTTGCAGCGCAATTTTTAAGTATTGCCTATTGTGCACTTTATATTACCGTTTCAATCATGCAAAAATATTATGGAGAAGCGATTATATATGCTGTAATAATGCTTCCTTTAAGTATTTTCATAATTTTTTCTTGGTATAAAAACAGAAGCAGTGAAAATAAGTCTGTCGTAAAAATAAACAAAATTCATGGGCTTGAATATTTGTATGTTGCGCTGGCGACCATTCCACTTACAGTTGGCTTTTTCTTTCTTTTGCGGGCGCTTAATACTCAACAACTTATCATAAGCACCATTTCACTTATCACCTCACTTGTGGCTTCTTATTTAGAGCTTAGAAGATGTACCTATTATGCGCTTGGCTTTATGCTTAACGACATAATTTTGATTGTGCTTTGGAGTTTTCAAGTTGCGTCAAACGGAATTGGCTTTTTGCCAACAGTGTTAAGTTTTGGGGTGTTTTTGGTAAATGATTGTTATGGGCTTATTCATTGGAAAATGGAAGAGAAAAAACAAAATAAAGCAATAATAGCGCAAAAAACAAGTGAAAATGCAGAAAAAACATGATTTTTAGTATAATTTTCTTAATTTTCTTGTTCGTTGGCCTCAGTTTTGATATTAAATTGGGTATTGACTTTGGGGCTGTTGAATGATATAATAAATAACGATTATATTTGCAAAGAGCTTCGATTTTTTAGGCTTTGCAAAGAAATTAAATCGTTGCTTAGGAGGTTGGTATGGCTTATAGGCTTGGTAAAAAAGAAATTGAAAAAAGAATGACTGAAAGCTATACTGAAGAATTTAAAATAATCAAAAGACTGGGCGAAGATAAAGGCAAAAAGCTTATTGAAAAAATCTCTTTTGAAAGAATGAGACTTACAAATAATGACATGAAAGAAATGATTGAATTTCGCTTTTCTAAGGAAAGAGATGAGGAAGATGCTACCCCTTATTATGTGATTAAAGCTTTTAATGAAAATGGCGATGTTGTTGGACAATTGAGCTATCGCTTAGACAACATTGTTGACCTTATGCTTTTGAATGTTGACCTTGAAGTAGAAAATCGTCACACTATTGCTGTTGAAATGCTTAAGCAGTTGGAACAAGTTTCAAAATTGTGCGGAGCTGGCTCTATCAATGGAAGATATTATCCTTGCTTTAAAGGCGAGTTTAAGTTTGATGAGCTTTTCAAAGGTGAAGGCTTTGTTCTTGAGCAGGGTGCTGGAAGATGGAACGAGCTTTGGAAAAGATTTCCAGAACATGAAACTGAGGATGAAGAAGAAATAGATTTATAGAAAAGGAAAAAAATGAAAAAGAATAAAAATTTACCTTTTAGAGAAAAGGTTGCAATTTTAAAGAAAAAAGAAACGGCAACATGTATTGCAGGCTTTACGCTTGCTTTAGCGGCTGTGGGCTCAATAGGTGCTGCAATTTTTGGAACAATTCCATTTGACAATAAGATTGATAGTGTTTTAGAAGAAACTGGTTATTACGAATATGCTGAAGAGAAAAAAGCAGAGTATGAACAACAGTTTAATGATAAAGAAATTTCAAGAGATGTTTATGTTGCCTATTTAAATCATTACGGAAAGTTGTCAGGGGTGCAGGAATATTTTGACGAAAATGGTGACGCTGAAAGCTATAACAAAGTTGAAGGCTTTATGAAATCAAGACAGATTTATACTTTGGCAACGCTTGGTGTGTCTATTGCGGGCATGATGGGCGGACTTTATTGCTTGATGGAATCAAAGTGGAAAGGAAATGAGCTTCAAAAATTGATTGGAGAAAGCAATGCGGAAGGGCAAAGTATTTTATTTAATGCTGCCTCTGCAGAAGATGATTATTATGATATTTACCCTGAATTTGAACAAGACGATGATGAAAAGAATCAAAATGACTAAAAGTGCAAGTTTTTGCACTTTTTTGCTTTTATAATGGATATTTTGAGCCTTGGAATTGACATTTGAGGCTTTTGTGGTATAATAAAATTAAGATAAGCGGTTTATTTAAAAATAATCGCAAAAGGAGGCGGGCATGGAAGATAAAGATAAGCTTGAGGACGAAAAGCTTAAAGAAAAGAAAGCTGAATGGGAAGAGAGTGAACGGGAGCTTGATGCTTTGCTTGAAAAACATGCGGCATTTGAAAAACAGCATGAACAATGGAATAGAGAAGAACGCGATATGGATGAGACTGCAAGGGTGGCGGATGCGTTTGCTGAAGAAGTTGGAATGAAAACTCTTGAGATTTCAGAAAATGAAGAGGGTAAAAAGAGGAAATAATTATGGCAAGTGAAAGAATAGATGTAATGATTGATTCTTGTGTCTTTTTTAAGATGATTGATTATAATAATCACATTGAAAAGTATGGTCGTGAAAGCTTGGGTGATTTTATAAACAGCAGAATCAAGATGTTGAAGAAAAAAGAAGAAAAATTGACAGAAAGCTTTGGTGAAGATTTTAATAAAAAGTTTGCCAATTTATCTTTTGATGAAAAGCTGGAGAAATATAAAGAATATGTAAACAATCGTGAAGCTAAGCTGATTTCAGAGATTCAACTTAAAAGGCATTTAAGCGTGGGAGAGGTTGTTGCACATGTAAATGGTGATGAGGTTGTTTATAGAAAAGAGCCAAATATTCCTCAAGCAAAAAGAGATAAGTCTGCGTTGGATGCAGATAGAATGCAGGCAGAGCTTAATTCACTTACAAAATTCAGTGAAGTTGAAAAAGAAATGAATGCTTACAGGCTTTTAAGGGAGTCTATCAATGACGGCATAATCTTTCAGGGTGCTGTAGAGGGGAAGTATAGGCTTTGTGTGCCTTATATCTCTTATGAAGAAATTCATGAGCATACTAAACAAAAAAAGAGTGATGCTGGTTGGGTGACTTGGTCTAAATCTGAAGTAGAGTCTTTGGCAAGAAATTTTACAATATTTATCCGTGCGAAAAAGGATGTTAGAGAAGAAATAGCCTCTCTTGCAAGAGAATATCGTACTGCAAATGATGAAGTGGCTGATACCAAACCTATGGCGGAAGATATAAATTCTGTTGGTATATTTGGAGATTCAAAGATTGCCGCTATTGCAAACATCGCTGGCATGATTTTGGTCACAAATAATGGCAAAGACTTTATCTTTGACAAATCGCTTAAGACAAATAATGAAAACATCAGAAACCACATTGACGGCGTAAATGCAAGTCATGATTTCACAACTGATGCAAGAGTATATTCAGCAGAAGAGTTTATTACCGGACTTTATACTGTTCCAGAAAAACAAAGCAGCTTTACTCTTACAGAGCGTGAAAGCAAGAAAATGGCTTTTGACTATGAAATTGAAATTTCTTAAAATAAAATAATTTAACTATTGAAATTCCATTTATATTATGTTATATTTGGATATAGAAATAAATCAAGAAAGTGGTTGTAAAAAAATATGATACAGAACGCTTTAAGAGCTTTGGAAAGAATTGCTAGATATATCATCAGAAAGCGATTATGAAGCTGAAGTTGATTTATAATAATAAAGGAGTAATAAATGAAAAAAGCGTTATTAAAATCTCTCAAATCTTTTGCAATGTGTATACCTTTTATGGTAGGTGCAGGCATTTGGAGTGGTTATGGAGCTTCAGTGGCTTATCAAAAGAAGGCTCAAGAAGGCATGGATGCCCTGCGCGCTTCTACTTATGAACAAGTGAGAGAAATTCAAGAGGAAGAGTATAATCATCTTTTAGAAATAAATGGAGAGGCTCCTGACGCTATCTTATCAGAAGCAGTAATTAAAGAAAAGACAGAAAAAGCATTATCTGAAAATGAACAATATGCAAAACTTGAAGCTGAAGAAAGCAAATATTCAAAATATGGCATTGGTTTTGCAGTAGGTGGCGGTGCATGTATGGGCTTAGGCTTTGGAATTGTTTCGTCGGCTGTTCGCAAAGAAAGAGAATATGAATTATAAAAACAAAAAGACTTAAAGGCAGCTTTAGGTCTTTTTTTATGTGTTGCAGGTGTTATAGCAATAATTTTGTAAAGCGGCGAAAGGCATTTCAAAGGCGGTGGTTTTTTAGAAAAGAATGGGGTGACGCTTTTATTATATATAAATATATATTATATAAATTATATAACATATTATAATGTCATTTTGAAATTGCTTTATAATACCATTTTAAAACACTTATTTTTCGGAAAAAATTTTATCTTGAATATAAAAATATAGTGCTTTAAAAAAGTTGAAAAAAGTTGCAAAAAGTAGTTGACTTGCTTTGCTTAATTTGGTATAATAGGGAAGCTGTGAATTATGGGTTGATGCATAAAGTTACCTTGATTACCTGCAATCAATGGAGAATTTATGTGGACAAGTTCGTGGCAACGACCGCGGGCGACCAACCAAAAAATCACATTTTTTAATTCCCTGCAGCGTGATACACATGGGCAAGTGTTTCGTGTGTTACATTTTAAAGAAAGCTTGGTTTATTGATGAGATTGAGATGACCTTAAGTTGATTTAAAAGGGAATGGTTGGCATTGCTATTACAGGAGGTATTATATTTAATGGCAACACAAGTTATTAGAATTAAATTGAAGGCCTTTGAACACAGCCTTATCGACGAAGCTTGCAAAAGAATAATCGATACTGCTGAAAAGTTTGGCGCTAAAGTCGCTGGGCCTATCCCACTTCCAACAGATAGAGAAGTGGTTACCGTAATTCGTTCACCACACAAATACAAAGACAGTCGTGAACAATTTGAGTCAAGGACTCACAAAAGACTTATTGATATCTATTCACCAAACGCTAAGGCAGTTGACGCGCTTATGAAGATTGACCTTCCAGCTGGTGTGGATATTAAGATTAAACTATAATGGAGGAAGATGAGAACAATGAAAAAAGCTATTATTGGTAAGAAACTTGGTATGACTCAAGTCTTCACTCCAGAAGGCGTAGTTATCCCAGTAACTGTTGTAGAGGCAGGTCCATGCCCAGTTGTTCAAGTTAAGAACAATGAAAAGGACGGATATGATGCAGTCGTAGTTGCATTCGACAAGCAAAAAGCTCAAAGAGTAAACAAGCCTATGACAGGTGCTTTCAAAAAAGCAGGCGTTGATACTTACAGAATTTTAAAAGAATTGAAATTTGAAAATGCAAGTGAATATACTCTTGGTCAAGAAATCAAAGCTGATATCTTTGGCGAAGGGGATAAAGTAGATGTTACAGGAACAACTCGTGGTCGTGGTTTTACTGGCGTTATCCAAAGATGGAATCAACACAGACTTAAGATGACTCACGGTACAGGACCTGTTCATAGAGAAGTCGGCTCTATGAGTGCAAACTCAACACCATCAAGAGTTTTCAAAAACAAAAATATGCCTGGTCACTATGGTGTAGAAAGGGTTACTATTCAAAACCTTGAAATTGTTAAGGTTGACCCTGCAAGAAATGTTATCCTTGTTAAAGGCTGCATTCCTGGACCTAAAGGTTCGGTTGTTACCATCCGTGAAGCAGTTAAGGGAAATTAAAGGAGTAAGTCATGGCAAAAGTAAAAGTATACAATATGCAGGCTAGCGAAATCGGTCAAATTAGTTTACCTGACGCGCTCTTCGCTGCTGATTACAATGAAGCTCTTATTCACGAAGTTGTTGTTGCATACAATGCAAATCAAAGACAGGGTACAAAATCAGCCCTCACAAGAAGTGAAGTAAGAGGACACGCTAAGAAACCTTGGCGTCAAAAGGGTACTGGCAGAGCTAGACAAGGCTCTAAGAAAGGCCCACAATGGACAGGTGGTGGAGTTGTATTTGCTCCAAAGCCAAGAGATTTCTCTAAGAAAGTCAACAAGCAAAAGAAGAGAGGCGCTCTTGTTTCAGCGCTCAGTCAAAAGCTTGCTCAAAACGAAGTGACTGTTCTTGATAAGTTTGAATTCTCTGCTCCAAAAACTAAAGAAGCTCAAGCTTTCTTAAATGCTTTCAAGTTTGACAAGAGCGTGCTTGTTATCAATGACAGCAACGATAAGAATGTAAAACTTGCAACTGCAAACATCAAGACTTTGAGCATAGCTGAAGCATGTGACCTTAATGTTTATGAGCTTGTTGCAAACAAGAACATAGTAATCACTGAGTCAGCCATCAAATCATTAGAGGAGGCGTACGCAGAATAATGGAAGCAAATAAAATTATTATCAGACCACTTCTCACAGAAAAAAGTTATGGCGGAATTGCAAACAAAGTTTATACTTTCGTTGTAGCAAAAAATGCTGATAAAGTGCAAATTGCAAATGCAGTTGAAGAGCTTTTCGGCGTTAAGGTGGAAAGAGTAAATACAGTTATTGTAAAGGGTCACAAAAAGACTCAAAATACTAAGGGCGGAAGAACAGTTGGAAAGACAAGCGACTACAAAAAAGCAGTAGTTACACTTACTGAAAAGTCTAAGTCAATCGCATTCTTCGACAGCTTATCATAAGGATAGGAGGCGTATAGATTATGGCAATTAAAATTCATAGACCTACTTCAGCTGGAAGAAGATTTTATACAACCTCTTCCTTTGAAGAAATCACAAAAAAGACTCCTGAGAAATCTCTTCTTGAAAAGAAAGACAAACATGCTGGAAGAAATGCTCAAGGAAGAGTTACTGTTCGTCATCAAGGCGGCGGAAACAGACAAAAATATCGTGTAATCGACTTTAAAAGAAACAAAGACAACATTCCTGCAAAGGTTGTTGGAATTGAATATGACCCAAACAGAACAGCTTATATCGCTCTTGTTCGTTATGCTGACGGCGAGAAAAGATATATCCTTGCACCTGTAGGTCTTAAAGATGGTGACACAGTTATGAGTGGAAACGATGTTGAAATCAAAGTCGGCAACTGCCTTCCACTTTCACAAATTCCTGTTGGCTCACTTGTTCACAACATTGAGCTTGAGCCAAACAAGGGTGGTCAACTTGTAAGAAGTGCCGGAAATGAAGCTCAACTTATGGCTAAAGAGGGCAGATATGCAACTATCCGTCTTCCAAGTGGTGAAATGAGAAAAGTGCTTCTCGTTTGCAGAGCAACAATTGGTACTGTTGGAAATATTGACCACGAACTTGTATCTCTCGGTAAAGCTGGTAGAAAGAGACACATGGGTGTAAGACCAAGCGTCCGCGGTGTAGCTATGAACCCTAACGACCACAAGCATGGTGGTGGTGAAGGTAAGAGCCCAGTCGGAATGGCATCACCTGTTACTCCATGGAACAAACCTGCTCTTGGATACAAGACTAGAAAGAGAAAAAATCGCTCTAACCGCTTGATGGTTAAGAGAGTTAATTAGGAGAGAAGATTATGAGCAAATCATTAAAGAAAAAGCCTTATGTTCATCCAAGTCTTGTAAAAAAGGTTGCCGAGATGCAAGAGTCAGGCGTTAAAAGACCTATCAAAACTTGGTCAAGAGCTTCTACCATCTATCCTGATTTTGTAGGATTTACCTTCGCAGTGCATAATGGAAAGAAACATGTCCCTGTTTACTGCACAGCTGATATGGTAGGACATAAACTTGGAGAATTTTCTCCAACAAGAACTTACAAGGGACATTCTAAAAAGTCGGCTGCAGCAGCAGGTAAGAAATAAGGAGTAAAAAATGGCTACAAGAACTAGATTAAAAGCAGAAAAGCTTGCAAAAGCAAAGAAATATCCTTATGCGAAGGCAAAATATGTAAGAATGAGTCCTTCAAAGATTACCTACATTCTTGACCTTGTAAGAGGCAAGAAGGCAGAAGAAGCTGTTGCAATCTTAGAAAATATGCCTGACAAGGGTGCTTACGAAAGTTTGAAAGTGCTCAACAGTGCAATTGCAAACGCCGAAAACAACATGGGCAAAAACAAAGACAGTCTTGTTGTTAAAGAAGCTTATGCTACAAGCGGACCAATGTTTAAAAGAATGTCTGCAAGAGCTAAAGGCTCAGGCGATATCATACTTAAAAAGACTTCACACATCACTATTGTGCTTGATGAAGTGGTAGGAGGCTAAGATGGGACAAAAGGTTAGTCCAATAGGACTTAGAGTTGGAATTAACAAAGATTGGAATTCAACTTGGTATGCTGACAAAAAGACTTTTGCTGCAAACCTTAAAGAAGACCAAGATGTAAAAAATTTCATCCAAAAGAAATATAAAGCTTGTTCAATTTCAAAAGTAACTATTGAAAGAACAGAAAACAAGCTTGTTGTAAATATCTTCACCTCAAAACCTGGTATGATTATTGGTACTAAGGGCGCAGGCATTGAAGTTATTAAAAAAGAAATCGCAAAACTCGTCAGACCAGTAAAATTATTGCTTGTAAATGTTAAAGAAATTAAAAGACCTGACCTTGACGCTCAACTCGTTGCAGAAAGCATTGCTATGCAACTTGAAAAGCGTGTTGCTGCTAAGCGTGCGTTAAAGCAAGCTATTGAAAGAGTTATGAAAGCTGGCGCTAAGGGTTGCAAAATCCAAGTAAGCGGCGTTCTCACAAAAGCCAACGAAAAGGCTCAAACTGAGAAACAATTCAGAGGAAGTGTTCCTCTTCACACTCTTAGAGCAGACATTGACTACGGTGAATATTCAGCTTATACAATGATTGGAAAAATCGGTATCAAATGCTGGATTTACAAGGGTGAAATTTTAGGCAATAACAAAGTGTCTGATACAAAAGGAGGACAAGAATAATGTTGATGCCTAAAAGAGTTAAAAGAAGAAAAGTTTTTAGAGGCAGAATGACAGGAAAGGCAACAAGAGGAAACACTCTTGCTTATGGCACTTACGGAATTATCGCAACAGAGCCATGCTGGATCAAGTCAAACCAAATCGAAGCAGCTCGTATTGCTTTAACAAGATATACACGCCGTGACGGTAAAGTTTGGATTAAAATCTTCCCTGATAAGCCTGTTACTAAAAAACCTGCTGAAACTCGTATGGGTTCAGGTAAAGGTTCTCCAGAATTTTGGGTTGCAGTTGTTAAACCTGGCAGAGTGCTTTTCGAAATCGAAGGTGTAAGCGAAGAAGTTGCTCGTGAAGCTTTAAGACTTTGCGGACACAAACTTCCATGCAAAACAAAATTTATCAAAAAAACAGATGAACTTGCAAAAGGTGGTGTGAAAGATGAAAATTAACGATATCAAGTATCTATCAGTTGCAGAGCTTAACGCAAAACTTAAAGAATTAAATAGTGAATTGTTTAATCTTCGTTTCTCTCACGCTACTAGGTCACTTGCAAATCCAATGGCACTTCACAATGTGAAGAAAGACATTGCAAGAGTTAAGACCGTGCTCAGAGAAAAGGAATTAGAAGCAAATGGAGGCAACGATGGAAACAAGTAGAAATCAAAGAATAGTACGCCAAGGCGTAGTAGTATCAGCTGGCAAAATGGACAAAACCGTTGTAGTTAAGGTCGTTTCCAGAGTAAAAAGCCCAATTTATAGAAAAGTCGTACAAAAATCAAATACATTCAAAGCTCATGATGAAAACAATGAATGCGGAATTGGTGACACTGTTCGCATTATGGAAACTCGTCCTCTTTCAAAGGATAAGCACTTCCGCGTTGTTGAAATTGTAGAGAAAGCTAAGTAAGGAGGAGCGTTATGATTCAACCTCAAACAAGATTAAAAGTTGCTGACAACACAGGCGCAAAAGAAATTATGTGCATTCGTGTTCTTGGTGGCTCTTATAGAAGAAGTGGAAACATTGGTGATATCATTGTTGCTGCTGTTAAGAAAGCCATCCCAGGCGGAACAGTAAAAAAAGGTGATGTTGTAAAGGCCGTTATCGTTCGTTCTTCTAAAGGACTTAGAAGAGCTGATGGCTCACATATCCGTTTTGATGACAACGCAGCTGTTATCATCGACAACCAAAAACAGCCAAAAGGCACTCGTGTATTTGGACCTATCGCTAGAGAGCTTCGTGACAAGGGTTATATGAAAATTATTTCTCTTGCTCCGGATGTTCTATAAAAGGAGTGCATAATGAAGATGACAATTAAAACAGGCGATACCGTTCTTGTAATCGCTGGAAAAGAAAAGGGTAAAACTGGAAAAGTTACAGCCGTTTATGCTGGAGAAGGCAGAGTGCTTGTTGATGGAATCAATATGGTTTCAAAACATCAAAAGCCAAGATCTCAGCAAGATAAGGGCGGAATTATTAAGAAAAACGCTCCTATCGATGTTTCAAATGTTCAAGTTGTATGCCCAGTTTGCAATAAGGCAACAAGAGTTGCTCACGCTGAAGTAGGCGGAAAGAAGGCTCGTGTTTGCAAGAAGTGCGGCGGAGCTCTTGACAAAGAGTTTGTAAAACAAACTAAGAAAGAAGCTAAGAAAACAATCAAAGCTGAAGAATTGAAGGGTGCAAAACTCAAATCAGCTAAGACAGAAAAAGCTGCAGAAGAAGCTAAGCCAGTTGAAAAGAAGACTGCTGCTAAGAAAACAACTGCAAAAGCAACTGAAAGCAAAGAAACAAAAGCAGCTCCAAAAGCTAAGGCTGCTAAGGCAGAAGAAACAGAAGTGAAAGCTGAAAAACCAGCTAAAACAACTGCTGCTAAGAAAACAACAACTAAGACTGCTGCTGCAAAAGCTGAAAAGCCAGCTAAAGAAGCTGCAGAAAAGAAAACAACAACAAAAAAGTCGACAACAGCTAAAAAGGAAACAAAGTAGGGGTAAAACATGGCAAAAGAACAAAATAGAATTCAGGCTAAATACAAAACTGAAGTTGTGCCTGCTCTTCAAAAAGAATTTTCTTATAAAAATGTAAACGAAGTGCCAAAACTTGTGAAAATCGTTCTCAATATGGGACTTGGTGAAGTAAAAGGAAATTCAAAAAGCTTCAACATTGCTGTTGACGAACTTGCAGTTATTTCAGGACAAAAGCCTGTAGTAACTACTGCTAAAAAGTCAATCTCAAACTTCGGTTTAAGAGAAGGACAAAAGATTGGTGCTAAAGTTACTCTCAGAGGAGACAGAATGTATGAATTCTTTGACAGACTTACAGCAATCGCTCTTCCAAAGGTGAGAGACTTTAGAGGAATTTCTGACAAGTCATTTGACGGCAAAGGAAATTACTCAATGGGAATTAAAGAACAACTTATTTTCCCAGAAATCGTGTATGAAAAAGTCGAAAAAATCAGGGGTTTTGATATTACTTTTGTAACTACTGCAAAGACTGATGCAGAAGCAAAATCATTACTTAAGGCACTTGGCTTGCCTTTCGCTAAATAGGAGAGATTATGGCAAAGAAAGCATTAGTTGAAAAACAAAAAAGAACGCAAAAATACAAAACTCGTGAGTACACTAGATGTTCACTTTGTGGTCGTCCACATGCAGTTTTAAGAAAATACGGAATTTGCAGAATCTGCTTCCGTGAACTTGCAAACAAAGGTGAAATTCCTGGCGTAAAGAAGTCAAGCTGGTAAAAGGAGGAAAATATGTTAGTTACTGATCCAATCGCAGATATGCTTACAAGAATTAGAAATGCGCTGCTCGTAAAGCATGATAATGTAAGTATCCCTGCTTCAAATGAAAAACGAGCTATTGCAAAAATCCTTCTTGAAGAAGGCTATATTCGCTCATACGAAGAGAGCGAAGAGGGTGGACACAAAAATATCGTTGTTGCCCTTAAATATGACGAAATCGGCGAAAGCGTAATTCAAGGTCTTAGAAGAATTTCTAAACCTGGTCTTAGAGTATATGCACAAAAAGACAAACTTCCAAAAGTTATCAGTGGACTTGGAATTGCAATCATCTCTACAAACAAGGGAATTGTTACTGACAAAGAAGCTAGAAAACTTGGAGTAGGCGGGGAAGTACTCGCTTATGTATGGTAAGGAGGCGACATGTCAAGAATAGGTAAAGAGCTTATCGTTATGCCTGCAGGCGTAACAGCTAAATTTGAGAATGGACTTCTTACTGTTACTGGACCAAAAGGTACATTAACTCAGGAAGTAAACAGCGTAATTGCTGTTAAAATAGATGGTCAACACCTTTCTTTTGAAATTGCAAAAGAGACTGCTGATTCAAACGCAAAACATGGTCTTTACAGAGCGCTTGCTCACAACATGGTTGTAGGCGTAAGTGAAGGCTTCAAGAAAACATTACTTATTTCAGGTGTTGGTTACAAAGCCAATGTCAGTGGAAATAAACTCAATATGAATCTTGGACTTTCTCACCCAGTTGAGATTGAAATTCCAAGTGACATTCAGGTGTCATGCCCAAGTGTAACAGAAATTGCAATTACAGGCATTGACAAACAAAAAGTTGGACAATTTGCTTCAAATATCAAAGATATCAGACCAGTTGAGCCATACCATGGCTATGGAATCAGATATTCAGACCAAGTTGTCATTAGAAAAGTCGGAAAAGCTGCCGGAAAAGGTAAGAAATAGGAGAACTTCAAATGATTAACAAAACTGACAAAAATCAAGAAAGAGTAGTTCGTCACAAGAGAGTAAGACGCAAAGTTGTTGGCTCTGCGGTTAGACCAAGACTTTCTGTATACAGAAGTTTAAGTCAAATCTATGCTCAAATCATTGATGATGCTGCTGGAAATACTATTGCTTCTGCTTCTACAATCGACCCTGAAGTTAAAGGTTTGATTGCTGGCAAAAGCAAATCAGAGCAAGCTAAGATTGTCGGTGAGACAGTTGCTAAGCGTGCTTTAGAGAAAGGTGTAAGCGAAGTTGTCTTCGACAGAGGCGGTTATATTTATATCGGTCGTGTTCAGGCTCTTGCAGATGGTGCTAGAGAAGCTGGACTCAAATTTTAGGAGGCTAAAATGGCAGAAAATGAAAAAACAGTAGAAGTTGCCGCTGAAACTTCACCTAAGGGCAGAAAAAACTTTTCTGGAAAAGCAAAAAATGACAAGCGTGAACCAAGAGAAAAAAGAGATAGAGAAGGAAGCGAATTTGACAAGCGTGTTGTATGCGTAAGACGCGTTCAAAAGGTTGTTAAAGGCGGAAGAACACTCCGTTTCTCAGCTCTCGTTGTAGTTGGTGACGGCAAAGGCAAAGTAGGTCTTGGAATTGGCAAAAGCAAAGATGTAAGCTCAGCTATTGAAAAGGCAACTACAATTGCAAGAAGAAATATGAAACTCATCCCAATCGTAAACGGAACAATCCCACACGAAATTATTGGAAAGTTTTCTTCTACAAATATGCTTATGCTCCCAGCTCCAGATGGTACTGGTGTTATCGCAGGCGGCAGCGCTCGTGCTGTTATTGAGCTTGCAGGTATCAAAAATATCGTTACTAAAAAACATGGTTCTTCAAACAAAATCAACTGCGTAAAAGCTACAATGGCTGGACTTCTTTCTTTGAGAACAAAAGAAGAAATCGCTAGACGCCGTGGCAAAAGCGTAGAGGAAATCTAAGGGGGGAGTTATGGTAAAAAAGAAAGAAAAAATGCTTAAAGTTACTTGGGTAAAAAGCTGCATTGGTTACAACAAAAATCAAGCAAAGATTATCGAAGCTCTTGGCTTTAAGAAACTTAATCAAACTAGAACACTCCCTGACAACGACTCTATCAGAGGAAGCCTTCATCATGTTGCTCACCTCGTTGTGGTAGAAGAGGAATAGGAGGGAAGCATGCAACTTAATAATTTAAAACCAGCTGAAGGTGCTGTTACTAAAAAAGTAAGAGTAGGCAGAGGCATTGGCAGTGGAATTGGCAAAACCAGCGGAAAAGGTCACAAAGGCCAAAATGCTCGTAGTGGCGGCGGTGTTAGACCTGGATTCGAGGGTGGAAACATTCCAATGATCAGAAAAATCCCAATGAGAGGATTTAACAACAAAAACTTCTCTAAGCGTTATGCTTGCATAAATGTTGGAGACTTAGAAGCTTTTGAGGCAAATGCAGTAATTGATATGGAACTTCTCTATGAAACAAGATTTATCGGAAAGCGTTCTGAATATGGTCTTAAAGTTTTGGGAGATGGCACTCTTACTAAGCCTCTTACAATCAAAGCTAAAAAATTTACTAAAGGTGCAAGAGAAAAGATTGAAAAAGTTGGCGGCAAAGTAGAGGAGATTTAATAATGTTTAAAACGATTATTGACGCATTCAAGGTAAAGGAAATAAGGAATAAGATACTTCTTACTCTCCTTTTTCTTTTCATTTATAGGCTTGGCTGTTGGATTCCTTGCGTTGGTTTCAATCCAACTTTCGCGCTTGGAAACAATAAAACAGCTTTTGGCTTTTTTGAACTTATGAATATGGTCAGCGGTGGCGCGCTTTCGAATTGTTCGATACTCGCCCTCGGTGTATCGCCTTACATTACTGCATCAATCGTTATTCAACTTTTGACAGTTGCTATTCCAGCCCTTGAAAGACTTTCAAAGAGCGGTGAGGATGGCAGAAGAAAACTCAATCTTTACACTCGTATAGCAGCACTTGTCCTTGCAATTGCTCAAGCTGTCGGCATTGTCGTTGGCTATGCAAATCAAGGTGTGCTTGACCCAAACCTTACAAGAGCTATGCCAACATGGCTTGTTGGAATGGGCGTTGTGCTTATTATGGTGGCTGGCGGTATGTTTACCGTTTGGCTTGGTGAAAGAATTACAGACCTTGGAATTGGAAATGGAACATCACTTCTTATCTTCGTTGGTATTCTTTCATCTGCAGGCAGTGCAATCGGACAGGTTGTAGAAGCTTGCACTCAAGATATCACATTCATTTGGTATCTCGTATTATTTGCAGTAGTAATCGTTGCAATCTTTGCTCTTATCGTATTTATCGATGGTGGTGAGCGAAGAATAACAGTAAATTATGCTAAGCAAATAAGGGGAAGAAAAATGTATGGCGGTCAGTCAAACTATATTCCACTTAGAATAAATGCGACTGGTGTTATGCCAATCATTTTCGCGTCAGCGCTTTTGACTTTCCCACAAATGATTATCTCAATCTTCTGGCCTCATGTTACATGGTACAGTCAGTGGATGGGTACAAATTCATGGCTATATATCGTTTTGACAGCTATTCTCATCCTTGTATTTGCTTTCCTTTACTCAAGAATTTCTTTTGACCCTAAGGATACAGCAAAAAGAATACAGCAACAGGGTGGAATGGTGCAAAACTTCAGACCTGGCAGGGAAACTTCAGTTTATCTTGGAAAGGTTTCAGACAGAATTACTTTCTGGGGAGCTTTATTCCTTGCAATAATCGCGCTTATTCCTTCTCTTGCTTTCAAAGCAATTGGAGATTTTGCAGGTGCTGCAATTCTTATCAATGCGTTCAGTGTTACAGGACTTATGATTGTTGTTTCTGTTGCGCTTGAGCTTGACAAGCAACTCTCAGCACAAATGTTTATGAGAAATCATAAAGGTTTCCTCGACTAGCAACCAAATGTTGCACGCTTGTCGTAAGTTTGGTTGAAAGTACAAAATATATCTATTTTGTTTAACTTAAGCATGGTGGAAAACTTAGTTTACAGTAATGCAAGCAAATGTTGCACGACTATTTTAAAAAATGTATATGATTTGCCGGTGAGGGAAATCTTCACTGGCAAAAAAAGATACATTGCCAGATGGACATGTGTTTAAATAAGGCAAAATTACCTACTTTTTATATGCTAAAAATAAGAATTTATAAATTATAGGAGTAAATTTTATGAAAATAATCCTTTTAGGTGCTCCCGGCAGTGGAAAAGGGACTCTTGCAAAGAAGATATCAAAAGACTTTGATATTCCACAAATTTCAACTGGAGACCTGTTTAGAGCTATTGTTAAAGAAGACAGTGAGCTTGGCAGACAGGTGAAAGGTATAATGGAGAGTGGTGGTCTTGTCCCTGATGAAGTGACAATAGAAATCGTTAAGAAGAGATTTCAAGATGACGATTGCAAAAAAGGCTTCATTTTAGATGGTTTTCCAAGAACGGTTGCTCAAGCAGAGGCACTTGAAAAGATTGAAACAATTGACACAGCCATTTTAGTTGACCTTGCTTTTGATACTATTATCGAAAGATTATCTTCTAGAAGGACTTGTCCAGCATGTGGTGAAATTTTCAATACATCAGATTATTCAAAAGCAGAATGCAACAAATGTGGTGCAACTTTAATTCAGCGTGATGACGATAAACCTGAAACTATTAAAAATCGTCTGGAAGTTTATGAAAGAAATACAGCACCACTCATAAACTTCTACAGTGATAGGCTGTTGACGGTGTCAAGTGATAAAACACCTGAGGACACTTATAGGCCTGTAAAAGCTTTTCTTGAAAGCTTGGGAGAGTAATAATAGTGAACAACTTATCTCCAGCAGAGCTTGTCTTAGTTAAAAAAGCTTGCGAAATTACTCGTGACGCTCTTGCTTATGCCGAAACTTTAATAAAGCCTGGCATATCAACCAAACAACTTGACAATCTCGTAGAAAAGTTTATAATAGAGAGTGGTGGTATTCCTGCCTGCAAAGGATATGAAGGCTATCCAGCTACGCTTTGCACTTCTGTGAACGAAATGATTGTTCACGGCATTCCAAGTGAAGCGGTTATTCTTAAAGAGGGGGATATAATCAGTGTTGACCTTGTGGTAAACTATAAGGGTTATCATGGAGACGCAACACGCACATTTCCAGTCGGCAAGATTTCTGAAGAGAAACAAAGACTTATTGATGTTACTAGAGAATGTTTCTTTGAAGGATTAAAAAATCTTAAGGTGGGTCACCGATTGGGAGAATTATCAAATGCAATTCAAGTCCATGCCGAGAAAAACGGCTATTCAGTCGTGAGAGAATTGGTTGGACACGGAATTGGGAAATCAATGCATGAGCCACCAAATGTGCCAAACTATGGAAAAGTGACAGATGGACCAATTGTCACAGACAATGCTGTAATTGCTATTGAGCCTATGATAAACATGGGACGCAAGGAAGTTTGGCTTGTCGAAGACGGATGGGGCGTTGTTACTCGAGACGGAAAGCCTTCAGCACACTATGAAAACACCGTTCATATCACTAAAGATGGAATCGAAATTTGGACATTGTAGGTGAATATGATAAAAGTTGGAAGTGTGGTATTGGCAACAGCCGGAAAAGAGAAAGGCTCGCTTTTCGTAGTGGTCGCTCTTGATGATAAATATGCTTATTTATCTGACGGAAAAAGGCTGAAAACAAATAAGCCTAAAAAGAAAAGTTTCAAACATATCAAATTGTTTGATCAAAGGCTCTTAAGTGAAGAGGTCGTGACTGACCATAATGAAAGGGCAAATGCTGGAATTAGAAAATTTATGACAGAAATACATCAAAAAAAGGAGTGAAATAATGTCTAAGGAAGATGTTATCGAATTTGAAGGAAGCGTCGTTGAAGTGCTTCCAAACACCACATTCAGAGTTCGTCTGGCCAACGGACATGAAATCATTACCTACCTTTCAGGGAAACTTAGAAAAAACTATATCAAAGTTTTGGAAGGTGACAAAGTAAAAGTTGAAATGAGTCCCTATGACCTGACTAAGGGCAGAATAACTTGGAGAGAAAAGGGCCAATAAAGGAGAAATTATGAAAGTAAGAGCATCTGTTAAGCCTATTTGTGACAAGTGTAGAGTAATCAAGAGAGATGGCAAAGTTATGGTCATCTGCTCTAAGAGCGCTAAACACAAACAAGTACAGGGCTAATATTAAAAAATGGAGGAAAAATAAATGGCAAGAATTGCTGGTGTAGACCTGCCTAGAGAAAAGAGATTAGAGCTTGGTCTTACCTATATCTATGGAATTGGAAGAGTGACTTCCAACAAAATCTGCGAAGAAACTGGAATCAGTGCTGACATCCGTGTAAAAGACCTCACTGATGACCAAGTTGCAAAACTTCGTAACTATATAGAACACAACCTTCTTGTAGAAGGCGAACTTCGTAAAAAAGTCGACATGGACATTAAGAAGCTTATCGAAATAGGCTGCTATCGTGGTGTTCGTCACCGCAAAGGACTTCCAGTAAGAGGACAAAGCACAAAGAATAATGCAAGAACAAGAAAAGGTCCTAAGAGAGTCGTTGCTGGCAGCTCTAAGAAGGGTAAGTAAGGAGATAATTTATGGCAACTAAACAAGCACAAAATAAAAAGACAACAAAAAAGAGAGTCAGCAGAAATATCTCTGCTGGACAAGTGCATATCAAAACTTCTTTCAACAACACGATTGTAAGTTTCACTGATTGTGACGGCAATGTTCTTTCTTGGTGCTCTTCAGGAAAACTTGGCCTTAAAGGCTCAAAGAAAAGCACTCCATTCGCTGCCCAATCTTGCGTTGAAGATGCTGCAAAAGTCGCTAAAGAACATGGTATCAACACAGTTGAAGTTTTTGTTAAAGGACCAGGAAGCGGTAGAGAACTTGCTATCCGTTCACTTCAAAACTGCGAACTTAATGTAACCATGATTAAGGATGTTTCACCAATCGCTCATAACGGTTGCAGACCTCCTAAAACAAGAAGAATATAAAAGGAGAAAGACATGGCAAGAACTATTGAACCAGATTGCCGTCAATGCAGAAGAGAAGGTTGCAAACTCTTCCTTAAAGGCGAGCGATGTACAACAAAAAAATGTGCTATGGAGAGACGCCCAGTTATTCCTGGACAACATGGCAATTCTAAGAGAAGAGTGGCTTTCTCAGAATATGGCACTCAGCTTAGAGAAAAACAAAAAGTAAAAAGAATGTATGGTGTTCTTGAAAAACAATTCAGAGAATACTATGAAAAAGCAAACAAAATGCAAGGTGTTACAGGCGAAAACATGCTTTCTTTAATTGAAAGACGCCTTGACAATGTTGTTTATAGAATGGGTATTGGTGCAAGCCGTAAGCAAGCTCGCCAAATCGTAAACCACGGTCTTATTACTGTCAATGGCAGAAGAGTCAACATTGCTTCTTATCAAGTAAAAGCTGGTGACACTGTTGCTATTAAAGAAAATAAGCAGGGCAACGAAATGTTTAAATCCCTTAGAGGCAGCAAAGTTGTTATGCCTAAGTGGGTGGAATTTGATACAAACACTTTCGCTGGGAAAATCGTAGCACTTCCTGAGCGAGCAGATGTTGATGCTGACATCAAAGAACAACTTATTGTCGAATTATACTCGAGATAATAAGGGAGGTATATTTATATGGAAATGGAAAGACCAAGAATTACTTGTGAAGAAACTGACAATGGTGCTTTTGCAAGATTTGTTGTTGAACCACTTGAAAAAGGCTATGGCATAACTCTTGGAAATGCTATGAGAAGAACACTTCTCTCTGCACTTCCTGGCTCAGCCCCAATCGCAATCCGCATTGCTGGCGTAAGTCATGAGTTTTCCACCATCAGAGGCGTGACCGAAGATGTTGTTGATATTATACTTAACCTCAAAACACTCGCTGTAAAATGCAAAGACCAAAGCCGTGATTTTATCACATACCTTCATCTTAGAAAGACAGCAGCAGGAGAGGTAACCGCAAGAGATTTTGAATCAAACTCAGATGTTGAAATCTTAAATCCAGATTTGCACATTTGCACAATTGATGATGGAGCCGTTCTTGATATGGACATCATGATTGGAAATGGCAGAGGTTATGTGCCAAACAATGAAAACAAAGAAAAGTTTGACAATGTTGACTATATTGCAATGGACTCACTTTTCTCACCTGTAAAAAGAGTGAATTTCAATGTTGAAAGCACTCGTGTTGGTCAAAGCGTAAACTTTGATAAACTTACTTTGGAAGTTGAAACCAATGGAACAACTCCAGCTAGAGAAATTGTTTCTCTTGCAGGCAAGATTGTAATGGAACATATCAATCTGTTTGTAGAGCTTTGTGCTCAAATTGCAAATTCTGATATTTTAGTTTCTAGAGAAGAAGACAAACAAGTTAAACTTATGGAGCTTCCTATCGAAGAAATGGATCTTTCTGTTCGTTCATACAACTGCTTAAAGAGAGCAGGAATAAACAATGTTGAAGACCTCACTAAAAAATCAAGAGGTGACATGCTTAAAGTGAAAAACCTTGGCATCAAATCTATTGATGAGGTTATTGCAAAACTTGAAAGTTATGGACTTTCTCTTCGTAAGGACGAAGACTAAACTTTATAAAGGAGAAATATAATGGCTAATGCAAAACTCGGTAGACCAAGCAAGGAAAAAGACGCAATGCTCAGAGGACTTGTATCTGACCTTCTTTGGTACGGAAAAGTTGAGACAACTGTTGCTCGTGCAAAGTCTGTAAGAAGTCAGGCAGAAAAACTTTTGACCCTTGCTATCAACTCTTATGAAGATATCGTAAAAGTTGAAAAAGAAATCAAAGACGCAAAAGGTATTAAGGTAAAAACAACCGTTTCAAACGATGGACCTAAGAAACTTGCAGCTAGAAGAGCGCTTATGGCTTATCTTATGGATAGACAAGAGCAAAGAAAACCAAAAGAATCAATCGAAGCTTTTGAAGCAAGAACAGAGGATATTAAACATCCACTTCTTGAAAAGATTTTCAACCTCTATGCTCCAAAATATGCTGCACGCATCAAAGAAGTTGGACAAGGCGGTGGTTACACCAGAATTGTTAGACTTGGTGCACGCAGAGGCGACAGCGCTGAAATGGCAATTGTTGAATTGATTTAATTTAATAAAAAGTAAAAAATCATCTTACTTAAAAGATGATTTTTTTATCTATTTAAGTAGGATACTTTTTATCTTTCTTATTTTAAAAAGGATAAAGTCTACTTTTTAGTAGGATTTTTTTAACTAATTCGCAAGAAAGAGAAAGGGTGGAAGAATACGAAGATTCCAACCAAAAAACTGATGAAGGCATCGCTATTGCAAAAGAAAGTAATAAGCAAGAAAATGCTAAAGAACAAGATAAAAATTCTGATAGAAGATTTAAATTAAAAGAGATGGAAGAGGCGATTGAAAAGCTTAATGAAATCAAAGAAAAAGAGTTGTTGGCAATTGAAGATTATGAAAAAATTAAAACTGACATCATAAAAGAATATTCTGACTAAAATTAAATTTCTTTAGTTTTATTTTTTGATGTTAAATTGACTTTTTAGTGTTTTTGTTTTATAATATTCTCGTGATTTATATCCTTAATATGCGTTTAGGATAATAGCATTTAAACGGAGAGAAAAATGAAAAGAAAATTGACCTTGTCAGCATTGATTGTTTCAATTATTTTGAATATCTTTGTAATAGCAAACGCTGTATTAAGTTTTATTTTTTTAGATAATCGATATCGTGAGGAATATCAAGGAACAGGGCTTGATATTGCGAGAATGAATTTGCGAGATACTCTGGGCTCTTTTATATTTTTGTTTGCTGTGGCTTTAATCTTAGCAATTGTTTGTTTGTTTTTTATAAAAAATAATAAGGCAAAATATGCAAAGAAAAAAGGATGGATTATTGCGACAATAGTATTCAACTTTATAAACATTGTTATTTCATCAATTATGGAAATCTTAATTGTCGATTTAGGCAGAGTTTATAAACAAGATTTCTTTTATGTGATTATAGCTTTTGCTTTAGCAGGTTTAATTGCTGCCAATATCATGCTTTTATTAGATTTAAGATTGGAAAAGAAAAGAGATGAAAATGGTATGTTGCCAGCTAAAATAAAGAAAGAAAAAGTTGTTGAGGCTAAAGTTAGCAGACCGCTTCTTCTTACCGCCTTCATTCTTAGCGTAAGTTTTTTGGCATTGGGAATTATTTTCAACATAGTTGAGTTTGTAGATATTTCTAATCTTGAATACTTTGGTTTTGATTTGACAAATGCTTATGTGCTTTTGAGTTTTGAGCTTATATGTTTTGTTGTTGCAGTTGTTCTTAATATAATTTCACTTGTTAAATTCAACAGTGGAAAGTTGGAATTTGCAAAATATTTGAAGGTTATGATTGCTGCAGTTGTTTTAAACTTTGTAAGCATTTTAATGGCTCTTTTAGTAGTTGCTTTAATTCAAGGCACACTTTACATTATAATTGGCACTTTCGTAATGGCTGCACTTATCGCAACAAATGTGCTTGCTATTATTGGTCTTGTAAAAGGTAGTAAAGCAGTTGTGGTTGAAAACAAGAGTGCTGAGGTTGCAGAGCCAGAAAAAACTCAAAAGCAGGCAGCTGCGAAGGTTGAGAAGGTAAAGACTGAAAACAAACCTAGTGCTGTTGCAAACGAAAATACTTTAAACTTTGATTTTGAGGTTAAGATTAAAAAGCTTAATGATATGAAAAAATCTGGGCTGATAACTGAAGAAGAATATTCTCAGCTTAAGGCAGTTGTAATTAAAGAATATTTAAATAAATAGTTTTTTCAGACAGGCTAACTTTAATTTTGTTAAATAAAAGGGCAGATATATTTCTGTCTTTTTTTATTTATTATTTTTTTATTTTTTCATATTTAGTTTGTTTAAACTTTCATTTGATGTATACTTAAAAGGTAAGAAAAATGAAATATTTTGTATTATTTTAATGTATTTTGAAAAACTTTTGCCAAATTATAAAAATTTTTAATTTGTTTAAATAAAATTGAGATAACCGACAAATACTACAAAAAGGGGGAATTATTTATGAAAAGAATGAAAAAGGTTTTGCTTGCTGTTCCTGTAGTGCTTGCGTTATCTGCTGGAGCGGTCATGCTTACTTCTTGTGGTGATAAGGAAATGAAGTTTAACGCTTCATCTGATTTGAAAGCAAATGTCGAGCATGTGATTGACGACATAATCCATGATGCTTACAATTTGCCAAATCAATCAAACACTCAACAGATTTTCACTGTTGCTGAGCTTGGTGAGCATATTCAAAAAGAGGTGAATTACTATGTCACTGTCGGCACTCTTTCAAATTGCAAAGAGGTTTCAAGCATAGAGCTTGGCGGGGTAGAATATGCAAAAGATGACACTGTGAAAGTTTCTATCGGAAACAGCAATTTTGTTGACGATGTGGTATATTGTTATAACGACGGAGCGTTGAAAGTTGCCGCACCAGTGCTTGCTTTTGAAACTGTGGGGCAATCAAACATTAAAATCAATGACAAGGTTTTCTCGCTTGGAATTGCTTCTGAAAGTGGTGAATTTGACTTTTCAAATGTGTCTTTCTTTTCTGAAAATTCAAAGAATACAGTTTCAGAGAAGGACGCTGAGGGCGTTTATAATGTAAATCTTAAGTCAGCGATTGAGGCGCTTGGTTTCTATTATGAAGGCGCGACTGCTGATGATGTTGTGCTTACACGAAAGCATATAAATGGTGCTCTTAATGGTTATGGACTTACTAAAACTGAAGCAGTTGACGGCAATCCGCTTGCTTTGTATGTCTCAAACTATACCTCTGATATCAATGATGTCAATGAAAAGTTTAATAATGCAAAGTGGGATTATGAAGCTTATGTGAGAGGAAAGGGCGTAGCAACAGCTAAGTTTAAAGTTGAGATTTCAAAGCAAAAATATGAAGCAAGTGCCAATACGCAAATGGATGTTGACGCTGCCGTTCAAAGTGTGGTCGCAAATGCTTATAATAATACCGCACTTGGCACAGATGTTAAATATACGGTGGATGAGCTTAACGCAAAGCTCGGATCAGATAAGGCGATTGGCAACTATTATGTAGAAGTGGGAAGTCTTTCAAACTTTGAAGATGTTGAATCTATTGAAATAGGCGGCGTTTCTTTTGCAAAAGACCAAACAGCTTCTCTTTCAATTGGAAACAGCAATCAAATTCGAGATGTTGTTTTCAAGTTTGAAGAAGGCAAACTTAAAGTTGCAGCTCCAATTCTTGCATTTGAAGGGGCAGCCAATAATTCTTTGAAAGTAAACGGCAGAGAGTTTGCTTTAAATATGGATGCAAACAGTGAAACTATTGATTTTGCTAGGGTTGAATTTTTAAATGAAAACACCAAAAATGAAATTAAACAAAATGGCGGCGTTTATGAAGTGACTTTAAAATCTGCAACAGATGCTTTGGGCTTCAGTTATGAAGGGGCACAAAAGGATGATGTCGTTTTGACTAAGAAAACGCTCAACGGCAATGTGAATAGTTATGGACTAACTGTAGTTGAAAATGTAGACGGATATCCTTTCTCACTTTATCTTTCAAACTATACAACCAATCTTGGCTCAGTAAAAGACCAATATAGAAATGCAACTTGGAATTATAATGTTTATATTTTAGGCAAGGGTTTAGCTTCAGCTGAAATAAAATCAAGCGTTGCCAGAGATATTGACAATTTGAGCGACCTTCAAACTGCGCTTTCAGCAAGTGGAAAAGATGGCGTGCTTTTGCTCACAAGAGATATTACCATTTCTGAAAATGTAGTCGGCAGTGGGCTTAATGTGGCACGCAAGGTTGTTCTTGACTTAAACGGTCACAAAATAAATGCTTTTGCTGGCGAAGATGTTTCAATGTTTGAAAATGTTATGTCAGTTTTCATTTTAAGGGAAGGCGCAGACCTCACGATCACTGGAAATGGAATTGTTGATGGTATAGCTGGTGATGTTCATGCATTTACACTTACAGACGGGGCTAAACTTGTGATTGAAAGCGGGACTATCAAAGGGGCAGCAAGTGCAGTTTATGTAATTAAAGGTGAAGCAGAAATCAGAGGCGGATACTTTGATGCAACACCTGCAACTGGCATGACTGACAGCAGATATACTTTGAATTTGCTTGACAGAAACGGTCAAAATGGAAGTGCTAGAATTGTTGTTTATGGTGGAACATTTGCAAACAACTTTAATCCTTCTGACAACTTAGCTGAAAATCCTAAAGTAAACTTTGTTGCTGATGGATATAAAGTGACTGAAAAAGGCGGAGTTTATACTGTAGTGAAAGATGATACAAACAATCTTTATTAAGAGAGTTTGATATTAAATCATTTTAAAAAATAAAAGAAGGCTTTTAAAGCCTTCTTTTGTGCTTAGATATATTTTTATTTTAAAAACATAAAGACTAAAAATAAAAAGGTTTACAACAATGGCGCTTCGCTCGCACCAGCGCGCCACCACTGACGGCACGCTGAGGCTCGCTTATCTAAGCATAGTCTGTATTAAGTAATACAAAATGTAACTTTGCATAATAAATTTGAACTTGGTTTTAATTTATAAGAGATTTGATTATTCTAATTTTAATAAATACGCTCATCCGAAAATTAAATTCAAAAAGGACTGTTTTCTTGGTTTACAAAATTTAATTTTTTATTTTGCTAAAATAAGAAAAAAATATCTCAGTCTCTTCAAAATTATGTTATAATCAACTAAAGGAGAAAATATGAAAGCGGTGGTGCAGAGGGTTTTAAAAGCCAATTTAAAGGTTGACGGAAAACTTATTTCTGAGATTGGAAAAGGAATGGTTATATTTTTCGGCGTGGGTAAGGGCGATGAAAAGTCAAGTTTAGAGAAAATGGCAAAGAAACTTTCAAATTTAAGAATTTTTGAAGATGAAAATGGAAAAATGAATTTGTCTGTTAAAGATATTGGCGGGCAGATTTTGCTTGTAAGTCAGTTTACCCTCTTTGCCGATTGCAGTCATGGAAACAGGCCAAGTTTTTTTGATGCAGAGGTGCCTGAGCGAGCAAATGAGTTTTACTTGGAAATGGAAAAACTGCTTAAAAATGAAAACATTATTGTCAAAATGGGTGTATTTGGTGCAGATATGAAGATAGAAGTTTTGAATGATGGCCCTGTTACGATTATGATGGACTCACAATTCATATAGCGTTTTTAACATTGTATATTGACAAGTTTTATTGTTTATGATAAAATTATATAGATAGATAATGTTTAATTTTTTTATTTTAGAAGCTGGAAGGCTGAATTTGATTTGAAAAAAGGAGGTTGTTATGTCAAAAATTTTAGGAATTTTGAAGATGGCTGGTTTGACGCTTGCATTGTGTGGAGGTACGATTTGTAATGTAATTGGCATTCCTCTTGTAGTTGCCGGCATAAACAAGCAAAAAGATGTTTATTCAACTTTTGAAAATTCAGAGCAATATCAGTTAGTAAAGCAGGCAGAAGAAGTGCGTGTGCAGCAAGTTGAAGAAAGGCTGGAAGAATTGGAAGAAAGCTTCCTTAATAATGAAATCCCAGCTATTGAATATGAATATCTTAAAGAATCTTATATGAAATATATAAACAAAGATGAAGAAGAGTTTATAAAAGAAACTTTTGATAAATATGCCACAGATGAGAGTAAGGGAATTTTAAAGTCAGGGAAGACAATGGAATGCGCTGGGAGTATTCTTGCTGGCGTAGGTATAGTTGCCTTGTTTATAAAAGGTTTTTCTTTTGCGTATGGATCTTTAACATTGGGTGAGCCTTATGATGTTTTTGGAAGTGAAATAGTAGAAAAAATGGAAGATGTAATTGCTTATGATTTTGCGCCAAGTGCGAAAACTATTGCAAAAAGGAAAGCAGAACAAGAAGAAAAGGAAAGACTTATAGAAGAAGAGAAGAGACTTGAATAGGAAAAGAAGAAGCTTGAGCCTTACTTAGAAAAAGAAGGAGAGGAAAAACTTAAAAATATAGATGAATATTACAGAGATTAAAAGGCGGATAAAACCGCTTTTTTTAGATTTGCATAGTTTATTTGAAAAATATTGCTTGGATAATTTTGAATTAAGCTTAAAAAAATATCTTTTTGCAGATATTTAATTTAAAAAGAAGCTGAATATTGACTTTGTGCGATTTTTGTTATATAATTTTAGTAGGAGATTAAAATGTCATTTGGTAGAAAATTACTTGGTATTTTAAAAATATCAGGTCTTACTTTAGGTCTTTGCTGCGGGAGTATTTTAACTGGTATAGGGCTTCCTTTATATTTTGTTGGTGGTGATAAAATCGAAAGTGCAGATGAAGGTTTTCAAAACACGACAACTTATATAGAGGCTCGTGCAGAAGAAGATGAGAGGCTTAAACAAATCGAAAATAAACTTGAAGAGATTGAAATTTCTTTTGATAATGACGAATTATCAGTTATGGATTATCAATTTCTTAAAAAAGGGTATCAAGCTGAAATAGAGGATAGTAAAGAAAATTTTTATAAAGATTTATTCTGGACTAAAGCTGACGACGAGTTTAAAGGAATGGTAAAATCCGGTGAAGGAATGCAAATTGCAAGCGTCGTATTGATGGTAATGGGCGGTTTTGGTTATTTATTAAAAGCTTCAAGTTTTATTGCGAGCACGATTTCTGAAGGTACGCCAAGTGAATTTATAGGTGAAGCTATAATTTCTACCATGCAAGATGTAGTTGATGAGGATATAAGACTAAGTTATTGGGAAGAGCAAAAGAAGGAAGAAAAGAAAAAACGCAAACTGGAAAAAAAGAAACTCAAAGAAGAAGAAAAACAGCGCAAAGAAGAAGAAAAGAAAAAAGAGGAAGAAGAAAAGAAGTTTAAGTCTTTTATAGAAGAAGATGAAGAGGAAGACCTTAAAAATATTGATGAATATTACAGAGATTAAAAGGCGGAGAAATCCGCTTTTTTTAGTTTTTCATAGTTTATTTGTTCAGCTTGTTTTTTTGATTATATAGTTTTTATATTCAAATTGTTGTTTATTTTTACATGATTTTTTAGATTATGAGCCAGTGGCATTATAATTTAAAATTTATTTTAACAATTGACATATTAGGATAAAATAGTTATACTTGAAATTGAGAGTAAACATGGAAAAGTGAGGGTAAGGGTTTGTTGATTATAGGCCCCAAGTAAGCAAAATTTTAAGCTGCAGCTTAAAATTTGAATTGCCGAAGGCAATTCGTTTGGCAATGCCAAACGCTTCCTTGGGGCTGATTAAAGCACCGGCCGCATTTTTTCAAGATAAGTTTTATTTTGGTCATCAATAAAAAATAGGGTTTATTATATCAAGCAGTTAAACGGAGGACTTATGATTTTATACGGAGATTATCATACTCACACAAAATATTCAAGAAAAAAGCATGGAAAAGGAAGCATACTTGAAAATGCCTCTGTTGCGCTGAATAAAGGGCTTAAGCAAATTGCAATTACAGACCATGGTTTTAATCACAGATGTTTTGGCGTGCGCAGAAAAGACATCCCAGAAGTGAAAGACGATATTTTAAATGCGAAGGAGGTTACAGGAGTTGACATTCTTCTTGGCGTTGAGGCAAATCTTATTTCGCAGATGGGTGACATTGACATTAAAGAAAGTGACTTTGAGTTTTTGGATATTCTTCTTATGGGACACCATAAGCTTGTCAAGATGTCAACTTTTGATGACGAGATGAATTTATTTTTAGCAAATATGTTTGGTTCGCCTTATGCACCAAGCAAAGACCGTTTAAATCGCAATACAACAGCTTTTTTAAGAGCGCTTGATAAATATCCAATTGATATAATCACTCATCTTAATTATGGCTTTCCAACTGATACATTGGCGGTAGCACGCCTGGCAAAAGAGAAAGGGTGTTTGATTGAGCTTAACGGCAAAAGAATAAATTTTACTGATAAAGAAATTATTACAATGGCAGAGGAAGGCGTGAAATTTATTGTAAATTCTGACGCGCACAGTCCAGATAGAGTTGGTGAGTGCAATAATGCATTCAATACTATTTTCAGACTTGACCTTCCATTATCACAAATTGTCAACATAGACAAACTTCCAAAATTTACAGCAAAAAGGGGATAATATTTTGAGCTTTGCAAAAGATAGTAAACTTGAAATTATTGAAGAAAAGATTGAGGACGCGGATTGTGCTCAAGCTTTTATTTCTGGACTTTTGCATGCCTCAGGCACAATTACAAGAAATAATGAGGCAATGTTTGTTGATATCGTGACCGATTTTAAAGAAATCTTCGACTTTTTGAATTTGCTGGTTGAACATCTTTATGGTGAAAAACTTTCACTTGAGATTTCTGATGATCACATAATAAACAAAACCACCTATTATCGTTTAAGATTTCCTCAACAAATTTCCACTCAAGTATTGAAGGATACCTCGCTTTTAAGCAGCAGCGGAGAGTTTAACCTAGGCGGAGAAATAGACCCAAATATAATCGCAGATGAGTCAACCAAAATTGCCTTTTTAAAGGGGGCGTATGTAGGTTGTGCTACATCAAGCATAAAGCTCAGCGAGTTGGGCTCACGAAATCCTACAACTGGTTATCATGTTGAGTTTGCTTCTCATCGCGAAAGCTTTTTAGAGGGCATTAGCACCGTTTTAAAGGACTTTAACATTACAAGCCGAATAGCAACAAGGAAGAAGGTTTATGTGCTTTATATCAAAGACAGCGAGTCAATTAAAGACTTGCTTGCACTGCTGGGGGCAACTCAATGCGTGCTTGACCTTTCTGATGAGATGGCAAAGCGTGATCTTAGAAATACAGTTAATAGACAGGTCAATTGCATAAATGCGAATATAAACAAGACGGTTGAGGCAAGTATGAAGCAAATTAGTGCCATAAATCTTATAAACAGCGAGATTGGACTTGAAAGCCTTCCTGATGACTTGCAAGAGGTGGCTGTACTTAGACTTGCAAATCCGCAAGAGAGTATGGAAGAGCTTTTGAAATTGTCAACGATAAAGCTTACAAAAAGCGGTCTCAATCACAGATTTAGAAGAATTTTGAAAATTGCAGAGACACTGAAAGATAAATAGGGGGAAAAATGAAAGAATTTGTTCACTTGCATGTGCATACAGAGTTTAGTTTGCTTGACGGTCTTGCAAGAATTGACAAACTTATAAAGATTGTAAAAGAAAGGGGCTGGAAATCCATTGCCATAACCGACCACGGTTGCATGTATGGTGTAATAAAGTTTTTTGAAGCCTGCGTTCAAAATGGAATTAAACCAATTGTGGGTGAGGAGTTTTATATTTGTCATGATATGAAATCAAGGTCAAATAGAACAGATACTGGTCACCTTATTTTGCTTGCAAAAAATAATGTAGGCTATCAAAACCTGTTGAAATTGTCATCCTATGCCTATCTTGACGGAATGTATTATAAGCCAAGAATAGATTATGAGCTTCTTGAAAAGCATAGTGAAGGGCTTGTCTGCCTTTCTGCCTGCCTCGCTGGACATATTCCTCAAGCAATTATGAAGAGGCAATATGATGAAGCTGACAGACTTGCACTTTGGTTTAAAAACCTTTTTGGTGATGATTTCTATCTTGAAATTCAAGATCATGGCATCCCTGAAGAAAAAGAGGTGCTGGTTAAACTGACTGAAATGAGCGAAAGATTGGGCATTCCACTTGTTGCCACCAACGATGTTCATTATTTAAATAAAGAAGACAGTGAGCTTCAAGATGTTTTAATGTGTGTTCAAATGGGAAAGACCATTGATGACCCAGACAGAATGAAATTTGATACAAATGAGTTTTATCTTAAAACCTATGAAGAGATGGAAGAAGCACTTCCTGGCTATACTGAAGCTCTTGAGCGTACAAAAGAAATCTCTGATAAGTGCAATGTTTATATAAAAACCAAGTCGCTTAGAGAGTCTGCAGAGGCAGGAAATCAAAATATACCTGATGAAGATAAGCTTGGTGCGACTGACAACTTCATTCCAAAATATATACCTGACACTGGCGAGAAGCCTTTCGAGTTTCTTTCAAGACTGGCATGGGAAGGCCTTGCAAGAAACTATGATAATAAAGCCCCAAAAGAATATGAAGAAAGACTTGAAATGGAGCTTAACACCATCAACAAACTCGGTTATGTTGAATATTTCTTGATTGTGTGGGATTATATCAACTATGCTCGTGAAAATGATATTCCTGTAGGGCCAGGAAGAGGCTCTGGAGCGGGCAGTTTGGTTGCTTACACAACAGGAATTACTCAAGTTGACCCAATGCGATATGACCTCTTCTTTGATAGATTTATCAATCCAGAGCGTGTTTCTATGCCCGACTTCGATGTTGACTTCTGCATGGATAGAAGAGGTGAGGTGATTGAATACGCCAAACGCCGTTATGGTTCTGACCATGTTTCCAACATTGTCACTTTTGGAAATATGCAGGCGAAAAACGCCATTAAAGATGTCGCAAGAGTGTTGCGTTTTCCATATTCTGAAGTGGATAAAATCACCAAAGAAATTCCTGGAAAGCCTACTCATAAACCACCAGTTTTGCAATATTATTTTGGCACGACGGGCAAGGAAGAGGATGAAAAATACATAATTCCAGAGCTTCGTCAAATGTATGAGGAAGATGAACAAATCAAAAAGATTGTTGATATGGCAATCAAACTTGAGGGCGTTCCAAGAAATATCTCCATGCATGCTGCCGGCGTGTTGATTGCGCCAGACCCCGTTTTTGAACATGTTCCAATGGCAAAAAGCGGTGATGATGAAATTACACAGTTTGATATGACCGAGCTTGAACACTTAGGCCTGTTAAAGATGGACTTCTTGGGACTAAGAACGCTTACAGATATTCACAAGGCAATCAAGTATGTAAAAGAAGACCACGGCGTTGATATAGACTTTACTAAGATGAGTTATGACGACCCAGAAGTGTTTAAGATGATAAGCTCTGGTCGCACAGAAGCCGTTTTCCAGCTTGAAAGTGGCGGTATGAAGAAGTTTATGAAGGATCTTCAGCCAACCTGCCTAGAAGACATTATTGCGGGTATATCGCTGTATCGTCCAGGACCAATGGACTTTATTCCAAAGTTTATTAAAGGAAAGAAAAACCCTGAAAATATTGAGTATGAAGATCCTTGTTTGGTGCCAATTTTAAGCATGTCCTATGGCTGTATTGTTTATCAAGAGCAGGTTATGAAAATCTTTCAAGTTATGGCAGGTTTCAGTCTGGGCGGAGCGGATAATGTTCGTCGTATCATGAGTAAGAAAAAACCTGAAAAACTTCCACCTGAAAAGAAGAAGTTTATATATGGTTGGGAAGACCCTGAAGGCAGACTTAAACCAATTCCTGGCGCTTTGGCACTTGGCCACGACGCCGAGGTTTCAGAACGCGTGTTTGAACAAATGGCTAAGTTTGCAGGTTATGCGTTTAATAAATCACACGCTGCTGCCTATGCTTATGTATCCTATCAAACAGGCTATTTAAAAGCACACTATGAAGTTGAATATCTTACAGCGGTGCTCAACAATCGAATTACCAATGCCGACCTTGTAAAGAAATATACAAACTATGCAAGAGTGGAAGGCTTTACAATTTATCCACCTGATATCAACAAGTCGATTACAGAATTTAAAGTTGAAAACGGAAACATCCGTTTTGGACTTGGTGCTTTGAAGCATGTCGGAACAGCGCTTATTGATAATATTGTTGAAGAACGCAACAATGGCGGCGAATTTGCAAGTTTTGAAGACTTTGTACGAAGAGTCACTGCGTCATCGCTTAACAAAAAGTCAATGGAAGCGCTTGTTTTGAGTGGCGCATTTGACTGTTTTGGACATCCACGCTCACAACTTATGGAGGTTTTTCCTAAGTTTATGGAGCTTGTAAGTGCAGACCGTAAGGCAAAGGCAATGGGGCAATATTCTTTCTTTGACTCTTTCCAAGAAGAGACTGAAGCTGTCAATAAAATTGATTATCCAAATATCAAAGAATACAATAAAGACACAATTTTGAAATTTGAAAAAGAGTTTGTTGGAATTTATCTTTCAGGTCATCCACTTGATGACTATTTAGATAAATATGAAAAATTCAATTTCACCTCTGACATGATACCTGAAACTGCTGCAAATGATATGGCAGGCGGCGAGGATGAAGAGGGTATGGAAGGTGGCGGCAGTATATATACTGTTGAGCCAGAAGAAAATTCAGACGAAGAAGATCAGGTGCCTGCAGAAGATGACAACTTTGTCAAAGATGGTCAGCAGGTTATAGGTGGCGGCATTATAAAAGCCATCAAGAAGATTATGACAAAAACTGGCAATATGGCTTTCATAACTGTTGAAGATTTATATGGCACTTTTGAAGTTATGCTGTTCAGCAAACTTTATGGCAAATATAAAGATGTTGTGATTGAAGACGGACTTGTTACTGTTAAAGGAAGGATTTCTATTCGTGACGGGAAAACACCTTGCGTTCTCGCAGAAGCGATCATCCCTTGGGAGAAAAATGAGGAGACAGAGGTGCAAGTTGTCAAGAAGATATATTTAAGGTTTAACACCAAAGATATAGACATCTATGGCAGTGTCAAGAGAATAGCCGCAAGTTATCCAGGCGAGAGTCAGGTGATTATCAAATGCCTTGCAAGCGGAAATGTATTTTCTTTCAATGCAAAAGTCGAAATCAACAACTATCTTGAGAATGAACTTATCGGCCTTTTAGGCGAGGCGAATGTGGTAATTAAGTAGAATTTGTTAAAAAATTGCGTTTTTTGTGCATTTTTTATCAATTTTTCGCCAATTTTAATTAAATTATTTAAAAATATTAAAAAATCTTTCTATTATAAAAGGAAGATTTTTTATTTTAGAAAATTATAAATGCGCATTTTAAATGCTCAAACTTGACGATGATAAGGCAATGTGTTATAATAAAACTAAGGAGCTTTAATATGAGCGATTTTAGAAATTGTAAAAAATTTGTTGCATTTATAGATGAAGAAACATCACAAAACAGTGATAAATCTTGGTTTTATATTGCTGATGTGGATACATGGAATGAAAGGCAGACTTATCTAAAAGACGCACTTTATAATGAAAAGATTTATGAAGCAATAGAAGACCTCGGCTATGCCTGCCTTTTAGAAGAAGAAAATCATTTTTCAGTGGCAAAAAACTTGGAGACAGTGGATGACTTAGCCGAACTTTTGAAAACACTTCCATATATTAAAGCTATTGATGAAAAAGAAGATTATGTTGACCCAAACGCTATGCCAAGCTTTGATGATTATCATAATCGTATTGTAAACATTGTTTTGAAATATAAAAGCTTAGCAAAAAACAGGGTGATTATAGATGATGTGATTGACCGATTTAATGAAGAAAAAGTTACTGTAAGTAAAGCGGTGTCTGAATTAAAAGACTTGGCAGAGTTTGGTTTTATAAGCCATGCACAAGAAAATAAAGTGCCAAACGAACAAATATTTTTAGACATTACTGATGAAATGACGGATGTGAAAAAATGTGAAGCGTTTATTGTAAAATACCTGTCAAGGAAAAAGGTTATTTATTGCCTGCCTAGAGGGGAAGATAGTGCAAGATTATTTGCTTTCGACAGTGTAAAGGCACTTGAAACTTATAAAGCAAGCAATGAAGCATATCAAAAATTGCAACAAAGCCTTTATGGTAAACAAATTGAAGAAGACGAACATGAGGATGAGTACGAAAACTTATTTTCAAAAGAGGATGATGAGATAGATTTATAGAAACAATAATGTTTAAACTGCAAAAACTTTGCAGAGTGAAATATAAACGATTTAAAAGGCTGTTTTTTAGCAGCTTTTTTTTCAAATATTAAAACAAAATAAACTAGGATTTTTTAAAGATGATCTTATATTTAGAAAAATAAATAATTTTAATTATTAAATAAGATAAACATCAATATTATTTAAAACTTGCTTGTGAGTAAAGGCGAATGGCCAAATTTCCATAAAAGAAATTTCGACCGGGACAAGTCGCGGGGTCGATAGGCGAAAGCCTAGGCATATCGGAGATATGCAAGTACCGGGTAAATAAAAAACATCAGAAATACTGATGTTTTTTGGTGGCTTACCCGGGACTCGAACCCGGGACCCCTTGATTAAAAGTCAAGTGCTCTACCGACTGAGCTAGTAAACCAAAGAAGAGTTTTCAAAACTTCAAGACATTTCATCTTTAAAGTTTTATGGCTGGGGTGGCAGGATTTGAACCTACGCATGCAAGAATCAAAATCTTGTGCCTTACCGCTTGGCGACACCCCAATATTAAGCCAATTCCCAGTCCCTTTATGGCTGGGGTGGAAGGATTCGAACCTTCGCAATGTTGGAATCAGAATCCAATGCCTTACCACTTGGCGACACCCCAATAGAAAAGGTAAATATGGGGTGATCTAAGGGGGTCGAACCCTTGACCTCCAGAGCCACAATCTGGCGTTCTGCCAACTGAACTAAGACCACCATATAAGAGAATTGGTTGTGGTGCTCCCGGAAGGATTCGAACCTTCGACCTCTGCCTTAGAAGGGCATTGCTCTATCCAGCTGAGCTACGGAAGCGGAATGGAGCAGGTGAAGGGAATCGGACCCTCGCAACCAGCTTGGAAGGCTAGTGTTCTACCACTGAACTACACCTGCATAATGTTGACTATAGAATAATAACACACAATAAAAAAAATGTCAAGTTTTTTTGCAAATAAATTTAAGATAATTTTAAAAAATATTAAAGTGTATTTATTATGTATATTTAGTGTATTTATTATATATATTTCACTTTTTTCAAGTCTATATAAAATTTTATAATAATTGGATAATTGCGCAAAATTTAATGAAAAATCAATAAAAAAATGCTTAAAAACATTAAATTTAAGCATTTTCTATTGAAATATGGATATTTTTTTATAAAATAAAAATCAAAATAAGGCTTCTTCCATTGTGTTTGGAATTTCAATTCCAAGCAATTTTAAAACTGTTGGTGCAATATTTGCAATAGATTTTCCTTTTTTAAGTTTTACCTTTTTATGTCTTTCACTTGCAAGAATGACTGGCACAAGGTTTGAAGTATGAGAGGTGACTTTGTTGCCTTTTTCGTCAAACATAAGCTCGGCATTTCCATGGTCGGCAGTGATGATGCAGTCGCCGCCAGCCATTATGGTTGCAAGAGCTAGGGCATAAGCTTGTTTCTCCACGCAGGTGATTGCTTCTTTAGTTGCATCAAAATTTCCTGTATGACCAATCATATCTGGGTTTGAATAGTTTACTAAAATAAAATCATATTTTGCTGATGCTATTGCTTCAAGGGTGGCTTCAGTGATTTCTATAGCTCGCATCTTAGGGTAGTAAGAAAAATCTTGAGTGTCAATGCTTTCGATAAGTTTTCGTTCTTCGCCCTCATAAGCTTTTTCTATTCCGCCATTGAAAAAGAAGGTCACATGTGCATATTTTGTTGTTTCGGCAATATGAAACTGTTTAAGCCCATGTTCTGAAAGAAGGGCGGCTAGGTTGTCATGCACCTTAGTGGGCGGATAAAGCACATTAAGGCTTTCAAATTCTGCAGAATAGAGTTGCATAGGCGAAAACAGCATATTTTTAAACTGTTTGGTTTTAAAATGATTGAAATTTTTATCTGTCAAAGCGAAGGTAAGCTCTCTCGCGCGGTCAGAACGATAATTAAAGAAAATTACGCTGTCATCATCTTTGATTGTGCCATCTTTTTCTATTAAAGTTGGCAAAACAAACTCATCATAAACATTGTTTGAATAGCTTTCTTTTAAGGTTTCTATGGCATTTTTGTTGCTTAAATTTTCGCCATTTACAAGCACATTATATGCTTTTTCAAGTCTGTCATAACGCTCTTCTCTGTCCATTGCAAACACTCTTCCGCAAAGAGAGGCAACTTTGAAAGTTGTATTTTTTATCTTATTTTCAAGCATTTTGAGATAGTTTATTCCGCTGTCAACAGGGGTGTCACGCCCATCTAAAAATGGATGAATAAACACTTTTTTCAGCCCCATTTTTTCAGCCAAATCTAAGATAGCAAACAGGTGAGAAATGTGAGAATGCACACCTCCATCAGATAAGAGTCCCATAATATGAAGAGCGGAATTATTGTTAATTGCATGATTTATTGCCTTGATGAGTTTCTCATTTTGAGAGAAAATTCCCTTTTCAATATCGTCATCAATTTTGAGCAAATCTTGAAGAATTTTTCGTCCCGAGCCCAGTGTCAAATGCCCAACTTCGCTGTTTCCCATTTGCCCGTCAGGAAGCCCAACAGCTTTCCCGCTTGCCTCAAGTTTAGAGCTTGGATAAAGCTTCTCAAGTTTGTCTAAATTGGGCGTTCCAGCAGCTGCAATAGCGTTGCCAAATTTTTCTTTTCTCAGTCCAAAACCATCCAAAATTACCAGTGTAACCATTTAAAATTTCTCCTCTTACTTTTAATTTTCTTTTATTAAATTTTTTAGTTTTATTTCAATAATTATAAAAAATATGCTTATTTTTGTTGAAAAATGCAGTTTTTTTTGCTGATTTTTTGCAATTTTCTTTCAAATTATTGATTTTATTTAATCTTTATCAAGCAAATTATAACGCTGTGTATGAATAATTGCATTAAAGATTTTTTCTCTTGAATTTGGATATAAAACGTCAAGATTTTTTATGATGTCTTTCGCCTTTTCTCTTTCTGTATGCTTGTCTGCAGGGCAGGGATTTATCAATACAGGAAAGTCTTTGCTGACCCTTAAAATATCACTTTCATCACATAAAATCAGCGGTCTAATAGCATGCAAATCTGTCTTTGAAAGATAAGATTTTGGCTTGAAAGTAGATAGTCTTCCTTCAAAGAAAAGTGATATTAAAAATGTCTCAATAAAGTCATCTTTATGATGGCCAAGAGCGACCTTATTGCAGCCAAGATTTTTGGCGGCACTGTTTAAAAGCCCCCGCCTCATGTTTGCGCAAAGTGAACATGGATTTTTTTCTTTTCGAATGTCAAAGACCACCTCAAAAACATTGGAAGGAATGAGTGTGAAATTTACATTGAGCGTCTCACAAAATTTACTTATTTCACTATAGTCGCATTTGCCTCCGCTTAAGTCAACAGCAATTGCTTCCAATTCAAAATGCTGAGGACTGAATTTTTGAAACTTTGAAAGAGCGGCAAGCAGGGTTAGGCTGTCTTTTCCACCAGACAGACCTACAGCAATCTTGTCACCATCTTCAATAAGTTGATATTTTTCTGATGCCTTTCTCAGCACAGATAATATTTTTTGCATAAATACCTCTTGCTTGAAAGATTGTACAAAAAAAAATCGCAAAAAGCAACTTTTTTAAAAGTGTTTTGCGATTAAGATATTTTTAAACTTGAATGATGAATAAAAAATACTATTCTGTCTCGTTTTCAAGCCCTTTAAAAAATTCAACAATAAACTTTATCATCTTAATTTCTGAAACTCTTTCTATCTCAGCCATCAAACTTTCAATTTCTAAGTATTCTTGTTTTTGCAAATGTGACAGCGAGGAAATGAAAGCTTTCTCTTTTTGCAATATTTCTTTCATAATATCACTTTTTTCAAGCTCTGCTTCCTTGACGATGAGAAAAGATTTATACAAAAGCTGGACAAGTTCTTCTTGTTTCATAAGTCATAAGTTACCTTTCGTGAGTATCATTTCCGATATTTTACACAATAATTTTACTATTGTCAAGCAAATAGGTTGAAATTGTTCTACCTAGATTTTAATCGTTTATTTGCTAAATTATTATAAGGAGGTGGTTTTATGACATTGGCAGAAGCTGTAAGCAAAAGGACGCAAAGTCTTTTAATCAGTCATAATATGACGCAATATCGCTTGGTCAAATTGACAAACTTAGACAAATCGACATTGCAGACAATCTTCAAAGGTAAGACAAAAGATGTTCGTCTGTCAACTGTGAGTTTGATTGCGCATGCGCTTGGAATGGAGCTTTATGAGTTTTTCAATGACGAAATGTTTAAGTATGAAAATTTGGATATTTAACAGATAATCTCGCGCTTAAGTCGCGAAAATAAAAAAATAAAGCTTGGCAATGACTGTTTTATGCTTGAAAAATAATTTAAACTAAAAAAGAGAGATTAAAACTTATTTAAAATTTTTTAAATCTCTTTTTTCTTTTATAAGATGTAATTTTGAAAGAAAACTTAATTTTTAGGTGTTTTTAACCATTTTTTAAGGCTTTTTCATGATTTTTCCTTAATTTTTCATGTATTTTTTGATATTTTTATTTTTAATTTATTTTTTATCAATTTTTATCAATTTTTATTTCATTTTTACAGGGTTTAAAAAACAGAAAAAATCTTTATATTATTTAATATATATGTTAAATTTATTTGACTTAAAAAAATCAAAAATCTATAATTTTAATAAGGCGGAATTATTTTTACTAAAATCATTTCGCTTTAATGTTTAATTATCAAAAAAATTACAGATATTAAACAAGGAGGAAATATGAAAAAGTTTCTTGTCAGCATTCTTGGAATTTTCTTACTCTTCGGTGCAGCACTTTTGACTGCATGTGGTGGAAGCAATCCAAGTCTGAAATTATCTCAAGACACAGTGGCTATTCAGCTTTATGCTGAAGACGAAGACAGTGGTTATCAAATTGTGACCGCTGAGCTTTCTGGTGTAGATTCAGGCAAAATTCAGGCGTCTGCACTTAGTGGCTATGAAAATGTGGTTAAGGTAAGCACCTCAACTCTTTCATCAACCAAATGTTCGATAAGAATAGAAGGTCTTGAAGAGGGCACAGCTCAAGTTGTTGTGCGTGCAACACCTGGAAACATTGAAAAGCGAATCAATGTAACCGTTTTCAGTGAAGTGAGTGCAATGAGTCAAGTTGTTGAGAACGACAAGAAGAAAAACAATTTTCTTATTCGTGGAGAGGCAAACTCTTTGATTGAAGAAAAATTGATTTCATTCCAACCTTCTTCAAACAGCAGACGCACTCTTACATGGGCAATCGCTGAAGAGATGAACATGGCAGGTGGTTTGACACTCGATGGAACAACATTGACAGTTGAAGACACTTTTGTTGGCAATGAGGTAATCTTGGATGCAACAACAGAGAAAGGTGTTTCAACAAAAATCACTCTTCCTGTGGTTGATAAGATTGAAAGTGAAGTAAAACTTGCTTTCTCATACAGTCAAAACTCCTCCTTTGATGAAATAAATGAAGAAAATAATATTTTTAATATCGTACCAAATATTCCAACTGATGAGTGCTATACAGGTTATATCTTAGTTGATTACATAGGCGACCTTGAAATCACTCCTTATGTGATTGAAAGTGCAACAGGCAAAACAAGCGACGATATTCAAGTGATGATACAAGGAAACTATGAAGGCAAGCCTTTGTATGCTGTCTATGCAAGCAAGGATAAGCCAGATATCAATAAAGATTATGAAATTGGCTTCAAAATTGGTTATGAAAACTTTAACTACTTTATTGATACTGCAAAAGATTTCCCAATTACAATTAAAGCTCGTGAGCTTGTAAACGGAATTACCATTTCAACAAACGAAGCAAACAATATTGCAGGCAGTGTTCAAACTCTTTATACAAACTATGTAGATTCTGCCTCAGCTTCAATCAATGGTCAAAAATTTGACATTTCCATCACTCCTACAACAGTTATTGACGCGACAAAAAAATATTCAATTGACGTTGAAAGATTATCTGGTGGCGGAATTGTTGCTGATGGATGTCCTATTGAAGCTTATTATAAAGATGAATTAAATGGCAATGTTTGGACTCAGGTGATTTTTACTCTTGACGGTAATGGCCATTATGTGACAAGAGAGGAAGATTATCCTTCTGCGGCTACACTTTACTTAAAAGCTTCAAGTTCTTTAAAAGAGCAGGTTGTTGAAGGCTTTAGAATTACATTTGTAAGCCAAGACAATACTGACATCTCAACTTCATTCAACTTAAGACTTGTAAAAAGTGCATCTTTAAGTGAATTTGCTTTCAATGATGCCGGCTTTAGAATTGACAGTAGTGTGCTTTATAAAGAATACAAAAAGACATTCACTCTTAAAGGTCAAACAAGCATTGATGGCCTTTACATTATAAACAACAGCAAAAATGTTATATTTGATGACATTACCGAAGTTTCTCACGATGAAGAAAGTGTTACTTTCAGCGTAAGTCTTAATTTAAAAACAACAAGTTATGGTCAGACATCTCTTGACAGCTATCAAATAGCTCACAGAAATGGTCTCATAAGTGACAGTTACGACCTTGACATTTTCCTGCCTTTAAAATATGGCTCAATGTTTATTGATACAACTACAGAAAACAGGTCAAACTCTGTGATTGACTCTGCTCTGAGCAACAAAGTTTATACAACTGCGGGCACAGAAACTGCAAGTTCTCCAGTTGGCAGTCTTTCAAGACTTATTCTTAAGAATAATACAACAACACCACTTTTTTATACATACAACACAATCAACGGAATTTCAGCTGTTGCAAACATTGGTGTAAGTTTCTATGATTTTGACAGCGAAAATGATGATATTGACCGCTTTAAAGGTCTTATCAACACCGCAGACGGCATTCTCAACATCATCAGAGGTGCTACTGAAAGAGGTGATACAAGCAATGTCGCATACTTCAGCTCTGACCGCACAAGTATTTCAACAAAGAGTGTTGGTCACACTTATGCAGTAATTTCCTTCACTGGAAAAGGTGTTGAGGGCACTGACGCAAATGGTCAAGTGACCTATGTTCGCATTATTTATATTGAAAGTTTTGTCACTCCAGAAGCACTAAGTGTAAACCCAGAAAGTGACAAAAATGTATCTCTTTATGCTTTTGATACGCTTGCAACAAGCGATGAGGCTCTTACAAGAAAGACAATAAATATCCGCTTTAAAAATTCAAATGTAACTTACAATTCACTTGATTATAATCTTGAATTTGTTTCAACCAACGGTGCAATGGGGGATATGAAAGTAAGCGGAGACACAGTGACTTGGTCAAATGGCTGCTACAGCATTTCAGGCATCAAAATCACAGAAGAGGGAATTACTTTCACAATTGAAGCACTCAGCATAAGCAAATATGAAGACACAATATTCACTGACTCACTTAATGTGCATTATGTCATCAGAGACGGCAAGTCAGATACAAGCAAAAAGATATATGATATTTATACACCAATTGATATCGTAATCAAAAATGCTCAAAGAATAGAAAACTTGAAATGGAAAAATTATGATGACGAAGGGCTTTATTTTGAAGTTGGTGATGACCAGCCACAATATCTCTTATTGGAGACTGGCCCAAACAGCGCGAGAAACAAGAGCGTTGCATACATAATTACAGACCAAAATAATTCAACAAACAGCAAGTTTGTATCAGTAAGTGATGCAGTATCTTCAAATATTCTTTCAATCAATCTTGCAAACTCAATCAAAAATGGCATGACTGGCTATATCTATATCCTTCCTGCCGATGCAATTTACAATAATCAAATCAGATATTATTACATGGATGGTGACAAAGAAAAATCAGGAAGCATTTCTGATACCGACCTTCCAAGTCAATATGAATATCTTGTAAGCAATGCTTATTTCAAGTCAAACGCATTTGATGGAACAACTAAAACAGTGAAATTCTCTGATATTCTTGTCAAGATTAAAGTCACTGTTGCAGACGGAAAAAGCTTTGAATATGCCTTTAGAATTTATGACAACAATGCTTTCAAAAATATGAGACCAGAGCTTTATTACACTGTTATGAACAACCTTGACCTTTCAGGTGAAGAGAGAAGCGCAATCACTTCTTTCTCGGGTGGTTTGCAAGGTGCAAATAAAGACATTACAGTAAGACTTTCTGGCGCAAATTTTGCAGGCACAATCGCCGCTGGCGGTCAGGTAAGAAATATCACCTTTGTTGGCGATATTACAACTGGAAATGGTTTTGTCGCAAATGTAAATAATGGAAAATTATCAAATATTACAATTGATGTAAATGGCCTTAAGCCAAGCAGCATTACAGCTTCTGGCATTGTTGGTGGTCTCGTTGGTGAAAACAATGGCGAAATTGATGGATGTCGTGTGCTTGGTCTAAACATCTTTGGCGGCACCGATTATGTAGGTGGAATTGCAGGCAAAAACCTTAACAAAATAAGCAATTCAAAAGTTGAATTTTACAATCTTGAAAATAGCTTAGACCCAGACAATAAAGTGACTTATGCTTCAAATAAATTCAGAGGCGGAGTTGTTGGCGGAGTTGTCGGATATATGAGCGCAAGCGCAAGCATCGACCATTCTTATGCTTACGATTATACTATTGCTCCAAACAGCAGTGCAGTGCTTATAAGCAATCTCCAAGAGGGTGGCAAACTTGGCCAACTTGTCGGCGATGTAGAAACTGCTGATGGCAAAAGGGCAACAATAGATTATTCTTTCGCTGTGCTCAGCGGTGGAATTGGCACGCTATGCAACAACGAAAATATCACAATTACAAACAGCTATTATGCTTATTATAGTGGAAGCAGTTATATAACTGACGCAACTATGCAAACAGAAAACTCAAACTTTGTTTCTGCAAGCGACAATGACCCTGCATATAAAGCCTATGTAAACAAAGGCAATCCACACCTTAGAGACCTTGTTCAAGACGAGCCAGTTTCTTCGGTGAACTCACTCAATATTAAAACCTCAAGTGCAAATGGATATTACAAATCACTTGAAGTAAAATCAACTGACAGTGTAAGTCGCGGCGTTCTCTTTAATTATTCACTTAAAGATGGCGCAGTAGAGCTTAACGCTTCAGAGCAAAATGGGCTTAATCAGCTTAATACAATTACGCTTTCAGAGCTTCTTGGCACAAGCGTAAGTGCAAATGTGATTGTTTCTTCTTCAAACAGCAATATTGTGAAAGTGCTTGGCTCTTCTCTTCAAATTGTTGGCTGTGGAGACACTACAATCAGATTATCATCAAAACAAGATGTTACAAATAATAAAGTAATTTCAATCAAGGTGGTCTATGCTCTTTCAGACCTTATGATTTCATGGACTGACAGCGCAGGAAGAGTCACCTATGTTCAAGAGGCGTCTCAGCTTACTCTTCAAAGAACGCATTCAAGATATTATGGGGTAAATTTTGAAAACTCTCAAGTATTCCTTGGCAATCTTGCCACAGCTTATGAGCTTAAACAAAATGAAAATGCTTCATTAAATATTCTTGTTGACAAAGTTGACATTACAAATGATAAAGGCGAAGTAATAAACCAAGACAATGAAAAGGTCATTGTAGGTGAAGGGGATATTTCTATCTCAGGCTTTAAGGTGCTTACAAACAGCAACTCAACGCTTTCTAAGTTTAGAGTAAGCCCAAGCATTTTTGATGAAACAGTTTTCCAAAATGCCGTAAATGACGCCTTCACAAGAAACTTCTTCATAAATGCAATTGATGGCGTAATTTCATTTGATATTTCTGGGGAAAGCATTCCTCTTACACCTTCAACAACTGCAAATATCGAAGTTAGAATCAAGACCACTATGCTGAACGATAAAGTTTATCCAATCATCAGTTTAAATGGCCTTGAGCTTGACAGAAAGGAAGGTGAGGGTAAAAATACAAACCTTTACACCATTAAAGGACAAGATGAAGCAATTCTTGAAGTTACATCAACACTTACAAAAATTGAAGAAAGCCAAAAGGCAACAAGTGGAGACCTCAACACTTATACATATAATGTTGTATTTGCTGTAAACCCTGCCTATAGAGAAATGGTTTCTCAAGATATGGATTTTGATGTCTATATGATGTCAGACAGTGGAAATTCAAGCAAAGATTGGAAGGGTGAGTTTAAACTTCATCTTACAAGACAAAATTTCACAAATATTGATGTTTCAAATAGAAAGATTTCAAGCTCAATATTCAAAAACATAAACGGAACAATTGTAGAAGAGCATACTGCCTCTGAGCCTGTTTCAGTGCTTGCACCTGGCAAAAGCTCAATTTTGCAGATAAATGTAAACCCTAAGTTTGCATATTATGACCATGTAGACCTTGTATACTCAAATGCAACAGTTTCTGATGCCCTCAATATTGAAGTAGTGAAAGAAACAGGAAACGACACTTTTGTAAGAAGAGTAAGTGAAAATGGCGATATAGAGCCAGTTGGAAGCGGACTTAGATTCTATCCAAAGGCTGCCGAAAAAGGCTCACTTTACTATAAACTTTGGGTAAACACCACAGTTAATCGTGACAGCACAATAAAACTTACTGCATATTTCTATGACAACAGCAGTGAGACTCCTATTACTTATGTGAATTATTACATCTCAATAAGTTATTTGACAGAGCCTACAATCAAAGTTGATGGTGCAACGACTGCTTATGTTGCAAGAGGCTCTTATGCAACCATTCAAATTGATGTGCTTGCAGACCAGTCAATTGACTCACTTTTACTTGCAGATGACGACGGCCGAGATGGCGTAATTATTACTCAGCCATCAAAGCCTGTTATTGATAAAGATAAAGGCATTAAAACATACACTGCAAATATGTATGCTTCTGTATTGGCAAAGGCAACAAATGATACTGTTTATTTGACTGCACAGGTATCAAGAGAGCTTAATGGCTCAAAAGAATTTAAGACTTCAGTTGCAACAGTTGTGCTTGTTGACTTTAAATTGCAGGAAAATTCAATTGTAGTTGATGAAAAGCCAGAGGGCAATGTTGTAATTTGGCAGGGCGTAAACAAGCCTATTACCTTTGATTATGACCTTCTTCCAGAAGATTATGGCGCTGCATCAAATCCAGAGCTTGAAAAGGCAATTGCAGATTTGCGTGCAAAGAGAGACCTTTTCTTAGGTGCGCAGTATTATCCTGCAAGACTTGAAGAGAACGACGAAGGCAGAAATTATTTGCCTCTTGGGAAAAATAAAGATTACAACAATGGGAATGAAATAGTTGGCAACAACAACGAAAAACTTGAAGATTACAAATATTTCATAAATTACAAATATGATGAAAATAATGAACTTAAAGTGCAAACAATTGAAGACAGACTTTATTTTGTAAGTGGTTATGACAGAATCCCAATTTCTGACGACGCTGTTGAAAAACCATTTGATTATAAGTTTGACCCAACTTCAAACTCAATAGTGCTTACTGGAATAAGAATTGCAAGTGCCGTTCAAATGGTGCTTAAGACCTATATTTCAGCAGGTGGAATTACCAGAGAAATTGAAACTCCATTCACAGTTTCAGTTGAGGCGTATTCTGATCCAGATCTTCCTCTTCTTATAAAGAGTGCAAAAGATTTTAAAAACCTTAATCCAAATAAGAGCAGTGAAGGCACTACTCCAACTCCACAAGATTATATTTTGACAAAGGATATTTTACTTGAAGATTACACAGCTTTTGATACCTCTCTCATAAGAAGCTTGGACGGAAATGGCTATACAATTCATATTCGCTCATTCAATATGCCAGAGAATACCTCTACACTTAATCTTGCTCTGTTTGACCATGTTTCAGAAGAAACAATCTTGAAAAATGTACGCGTAAACATTTACAATGGCGGACAAATTACTGTAAATACATTTAAATATTCTGAAGTGAATGTTGCAGGCTTTGCAATTGAAAACGCAGGTATTATTACCAACTGCGAAGTTGTTTCTTACTATACTACAAACAGCGCTGTAGGTGATATTGAAGAGCTCAATTATCCTGCTTGCGTTAAACACAACTATCCATCAGGTATAAATGTCACATATACAAGGGGAGAAAATACCGAGCCTGACTATATCGTTGACAATGCTGATTGGAGCACTCAAATTTCTGGTTTTGTTATTTCAAACCAAGGCTCTATTACAAACTCACGCGTAGGTGGCGATTCAATCACTGTGCTTGGTGATGAAAAGATGATTGATGGTCAGGCAAGTGGACGCACTTATGCTTCAAAACAAGAGCTTGACACCTTCTATATGATAGGTCAAGGCAATATGACTGGCTTTGTTGGCAACAACTCAAGTGGAAATATTTCAGCCTGCTTTGTAAAGAAACTTGATATGGAAAATCAGTCAAAAACCACACAATATTACGCTGCGGGCTTTGTGGGTGTAAACTCTTCAACTATCAATGTTTCATACATCGAAGGCGTGCCTACTGACCCTGCTGTTATCCAAGCAGACCCAAATAATTACAGCGTTTATGCTTATGAAGGCTCATCAATTAAATCAAAAATGGGCTATGTAGTTGGTTTTGTATATAAAAATGATGTAAATGGAAAAATAAACGACAGTTATTCAAACATTTTAATTTCAAATACAAATGATTCAAATTCTGTATACTTGGCTTCAGGTTATGTTTATGAAAACGAAGGAAAAATTGAAAATGGCTATTCAGCATCTCAAATAAGAAATCAAATGAACACCCAAATGAATTTCTCAGGTGTTAATAGAAGCGGTGAGTTGCTTGCCAAAGGCGAATATATCAATTGTTATTTCTTCAATAAGCAATATAATGATATAGAAGATACAACTGATGACACTACAGAAACACAAAACAACACTGGTGCTGTTATGATTCCAGAGCCAGACGAAAAATCTCTCTTCTATGGTTTTGCGATTGCAAACGGTGAAAATGATGGTATTTGGAAGATTATAGAAGACAAAGGCATTTTCCTTGTCAGCACAGACTTTATCTCAGTTTCTCATAGATATATCTATCGTGTAGACGACAATATTTTTGAAGGTGTTGCTGGCGAAGATGACCAAGGCAAATATATCCTTCCTTACTCTACTCTTACCTTTACTGACTCATCAACAGAGATAAATACAGCTCTTGGTGGCGAATTTAACCCAATTATAATTAAAGATGCAGAAGACTTTATCGCAGTAAGCGGAACAAGCACTTCTTCATACATTAAAGAATATTTCAACAGCTCAGCCCTTTGGGGTACTTACAGACTTGTTTATGATATCAACCTTGGAGATATCGCAAGTGGAGATAATGTTATCGCACTTCCATCATCTTCAAAGGCTTTTGCTGGTACATTCTATGGAAATGGCTTCACCATTTCTGGACTTTCAATTGCGACCGAACAAGAAGGCGTTGGCTTTGGCTTGTTTAAATCAATTGAAAAGAGGGGAAGAGGCTCAAACCCTGTTGTTAAAAACCTCAATATAAATGTGACACAAGTTGACGGAAGCGTTGTGACTATGTCAGGCGCACTCGCTGGTTACATTAAAGATGCTGTTATCATCAGCATTGATATTAAATTTGCAGAAAATGCTCAAGTTACAGGACTAAACTTCGCTGGTGGTCTTGCAGGCTTTGTATTTGGCGACAATACAATCAAATGTATTCGAATTGAAAATCCAAATGTAAAGGCTACTAAGTCACTGCGTGATGATGAAGGCACAAGCAATTACTTTATTTCAAAACCAGAAGGCTCTGATCCTAGGGCTCTTCAAACTTTGAGAACAAGAGTAAGCAACAATCTTAATTACAACACCTCTGTTGATGCAAGCATTATTCAAGATACACTTGCAAATTATTCTTATGCAGGTGGAATGTTTGGCTTTGCCGATATATTCAAGACAAATAATAATGCGTTTGATATCAATCAATCTAAAAACTATGCAATCAAAAATGTGAGAGTTTTTGGAGAAGTTTACATTGAAGGCCAAGTTGCAGGTGGTGTGTTCGGACTTGCAGGTTATCAGACAAATGTTCGTGATATTGGTCTGACTATTACAGGCGGAACAAATTCACATATTCTTGCGACAAAATATTTTGCTGGCGGAATTGTAGGCCAGTCATTTGGTACATTGACAAGAGTTTTTGCGGTGCATGATGATGAAACACAAGATAAGATTGAAAACAACATGGGCAATTTCTATAACGGAAATGAAGGTGTTGAGAGAGGAAGTCTTGACCTGTTCAGCATGCCAGGCACAAACTATACACAAAAATATGTTGGTGGACTGATAGGGGTTGCATTTAGCGGAAACCTTGAAATATCATATTCAAAACTCAATGTTACGGCACCAAATGCAAGCTATGCAGGCGGCGTAATCGGCGGCCTTGAATTAAATGATGCAAGCGCATATCAGCTTGATGTAGAAGGTGGCGGTGACTCATACTATTCTACTTATTTCATCAATGAAGTATATGCGACTGGTGATATCCGTGCAGATGTATTTGCAGGTGGTATCATTGGAAGAGTTGTTGGACAGTCAGCTAGAGTTGGCATGCAATCAGTAAATGCGTTCAACTATTTCACAACTTATGATTATTCAACTGGCGAATATGCTGAAATTGAAGATGGTACTAAAAACTTCTCAGAATTATTTAAAGTAAATTCTTTAGTAGGTATGTTTGCAAATGTTAATGAAGATGGAACAGTCAACGATGTAATAGTAAGCTACTCAGATAATACAGATAACAAACCTGCTTATAATAATTATTTGACACTTATAAAATATATTGGTTTAGGTGGCGGCGATAACTCTGGAAGCGGAGAAACTGAAGCAGTTAAGCCAGTCGCTTCTGTGGCATATTATGAAGGTTATTATAAAAACAACCAAACAAACGATTTTATTACTTTAAAACTCTTTGGAGATATAACAGGTAATGAAAAATATCCATTGAAAGATAATTCAGGAAACATAGTTAGAGATGAAAATGGAAATATTGTTTATGGAGATTATAAGATTTATGATAATTTGGTTTATTCAATTGAATCGCCATCTTCGTTCACAAATTCTTCAGCTGGATATCAATATACAAGCACAGGTTTCTTAAATTCTGGTGCGTGGAATGTTATAAATTGGGAACATGATGTAAATGACCTTTTCCCAACCATTAAATATAAGCGATCAAGTAGCATTATTTATCTTGATGCTTATGACGCAAGTATAGAGAAGGTATTTAATACAATAAGCGGAAACAACCACACTGTATATATTCGTGGACTTGCTTCAGAAGGCTCTGAAAATTATATAGATATCGATTTGAGGAGTTTCTATGCAAAGCCAGGTAATGATAGTGTAAAGATTAGAAAATTTGCTGGTCGATTGAAGGGAGGTATGTATCCTGAAACTGGCAAGAAAGTTAGAATTATTACTGACAGAAACTTTATAGAGTCTGTTACTATGGGCTTTAGTGCAATAGATGTTGAAGTGGTTTATTTACCAACAAAGGAAAACGATAATTATATTGAAGTTTACAGTCAAAGCGCTTATGATAATTTAGGTTTATTTATCAACTCTCCTGTTGAGGGCGTAACAATTACAGGTCTGCAGTTGGAAATCAAAAAACCTATCAACTTTTATGTAGGTGGCGTTCAAGCTGCGAATGTAGGCATAATAGCACCTACAATTGCAAATTCTACTATTTCAAATATTAAGATATTTAATGAATCGAAATCAAATGGAACTTTAATGAATATTGCAAAGAAAGACCAAAACATAAGCAGAGATGCTGGTGTTGAGGGTATTTCTCTTAATGCTGGTTTGGTTTCAGGAGAAATTTCACATAATTCAACCAATACATCTTCTACTCTTGAAAAAGTGGACATAAGATGGTATGGTGACTTAATTTCAGTTGTAAATAATGGATTCCAAAGTATCACCGATTATTATTTAGGTGGTTATACTGGTATAGTTTATGCCGAAGGTGGTGAAAAAACATTAACCTTTGAGCTTGATGATTTAAAGAAACTTTCAGATGTGGCTTCAACTAATGCTACGGCGGATATTACCCATATTTCACTTTCAGGCACAAGCCCAGTAAACAATGTTTACATGGGTGGATATATTGGCAAAATGGGTAAAGGAGGTTTTACAAGCTTAGATAAAATATCAATTACTCAGAAAAAATCAATATTTGTTGCATTTAATGTGAATACAAATGTTGCAAATGACTTGGCCGTAGGAAGCATTGTTGGAAATCTTGGTGCTAGCAGAAGTAACAAGACATTAGACATGGCAACTTCAAATGTAAAATCATATTTGTTTGTTAATAAGGATTTCTCTGTAGGCAATCTTTATGCAGGTGGAATTGTAGGTAAACTTGGACCAGCTTTTGGAGTAACAAATGTTGAATCAATAAATTTTAGTGTTACAAGCGGTACAAATAGTGGAGATAACTATCTTTTGTCTTCTGAAAAAGAAAAACTTACAGGTGTTTATAAACTAGATAAAAATAATCAAGACATTTCAAATTCTCTTATAAATGTAAATAAGCATTCTTATGTTGGTGGTGTAGTTGGTTATGCGCAAGGCGGAACATTGTCTGTTGGTGGTGAAATAAGCATAAACAAACTTACTACTGAAAAAGAAGTGAATTCATTTAGAATAAAATACACAGGCACAGAACAAATTACAGAAACAGATGCTGTTAATATTGGCTCTATTTTAGGTTATACAGAAGGATCAATAAAAATTTCAGGTGATATCAAATCTGATACAGAGATTTATGTAGATAGTAGTAACGCAACAAGAATGAATGTAGGTGGTTTTGTTGGTTGCATAAACAAAGGTGGAGTAAATAAGATTGCTTCAGGTAGCCAAATGGCTCAGTTTGATGGTGCAGTTTATTCAAACAGCAAAAATTTAATTTTTGGTGGAATAGTTGCAAAATTTAATGCTATTGCTGGAGACCATAAAAATGGTTTAAGTATTGTAAACACTTCTTTTGGTGGAGTTGCAAAAGTTTATGGAGCAAACAGCCTAGAAGCTTCAATAATCGCTGGTGGTACTGTTGGTGAAGTAGCCACAACTACAGATTCACAAGATGTTACATCTGGAAATGACGCAATAAAGAATTTAGTTATGGCTTCAAATATAAACTATGGTGATGTTTTTGTTGAGTATGATCAAACGTTTTTTAAATTAAATTCATATACTTTTGGTGGATTGGTTGGAAAATTTGGAGCTAATGAATCAAATGAGCTAGATTTCCAAATTGACAGTAATTATTCTTTGACTACTACTCACAACGCTAAGTATAGTACAACTACAGGCACGGCAAATGCTTTGTTTGGAGACGGAATTACGACTACAACAACTTCATCAAATTACTACAACCATGCCGTTGCTCTTGCAAATGACGAGTGTGGTATTGATATTGGTTACAACTATAGTAACGGTTATCGTGGATACAATTGGCAAGGAAATGATACTGAAATCAGTCATTTGTTGTTATCGACTGGAAAAAAAATATCTGATAATAAAGTTGTTGGACAAAAGTTAAATCCAGCGGTCTATGAAACTAATACTCAAATGAAGAAAGTTGAGACCTTTAACGGTATGAGTTATTATGTTGTTGAAGGTGGAGTATTCAATGGATCAAGCGATGGACAAATTCGTCTTGAAGATAGTGAAACAAATAATCTTAAAAATATTGCAATTATTGGTGGCTCAAGCCAAGAAATTAAATATGAAGGAAATAAAGCAAAAATATCTTCTATTATTGACACATTGTCAGGACATTCATTTGTTTCTGGTATGGTTTTAGATGTTTCCGTTGATTATGAATTGACTGAAGATGATGACAATGATATAGTTGCACCTCTCGTAAAAGAGATGCAAGAAAATAGTACTCTTTATGCAATCAATGTTAAAGGTACATTTGATGTTGGAGGAAACACAAGTCCAATTGTTTCTGGTCTTGTTGGTGTATTAAAATCAGGAAGAATTTTCGATTGCTCAACCGACTTAGATATAATTTATCGTGCAGGTAAAAATACTTCTAATGGTGTGTTTGGAATTGTTAGAATAGAAGATACTGAAAATAATAAACTTATTGAAAATACCTATGCTTCTGGAAGTATCACTTCATATATAACAACAAATGTATATGCATTTGCAAATTCTCAAGATTATTCTTATGTTAGAAATTGCTACGCAATAGGTAAATTAGATTTAATGGATTATACAAATGCATCAAATGAAATGGATACAAATGCTATAGTTGATGTGTTTGGTTATGGTGCAACAGCGAATATTGAAGGATGGCGTCGTGAGTATCTCAATTGTTACTTTGATTATGATGCTTTAAATTACTGGAGTGCTAGGTTTACTAATGATGAGATACCAAAAGCAAAGACGGGATCAGTTAATGCTGGGGAATATATAAAACCTCTCAAATATTCGGATTTGACAAAAATAGTGAATGATAAATGGGTATCAGATAAATCTTATAATTATGGATATCCAACTTTAAAATATCAATATTTAAAGCCATCGTCATTTGCGTATCATGACAACAGCGTAAAAACAGAGAATGGAAAGACTACAAAAGCTTCAATGACGAAACTCGAAAGACTTTTAAATGAAGGACAAACATTTGAAACTTATGATAAACAAGATATAAATCTTAACACGGCGTTTGAAAATGGAAATTTAAAAAATTTCGAATTATATGATAAATATATACAAGAAAATAAATATGTTAGACTTCCAAATGGTTATGCACCACAAACAACATATAAAAACAGTGAAGGAAATGATGAAGACAAATTTAATTATTTAGGATTCGATTGTTTCTATATGATACCAAATGCTGCTATCCTTACGAATAGACAAACAATCTATCAAGAATTTAATAAACATGAAGATGCTGACGATAAATTTACTACTAATTTCATTTTAAAATACGACATTGATCTAGAGAAAGTAGTAGATAATTTGACAGAAGATTATAATACGCAAAAAGAAGATGAAACAGACTTTGAGTTTGAAGGTAAATTTGATGGTCAGAATAAAACTATAAATTTCATTAAGCAAACATTATTTACTAAGGTATATGATGAAAATAAAGAATTAAATGATAACAATGCTTTTATTATAAATTTACGTCTTACAAATATAGAATTACAACATACTCCTGCGATTGCATTGGAAATTAAAAATGCTAAATTATCAAATATATTTTTGTCTGGGAATTTAAATATTGTATTTAATATCTCTAAATTCGGGGCATTAGCACAAACAATAATAGGTTCAGAATTAAGCGTAATCAATAATATTGCAGAAATAAGTGGAATCGTACAATCTAAAACACTTGCTGCAGGTGGTTTAGCCGGAATAATCAAAGATAGTAAGTTGAAATATTGTTCAAACTATGGACCAATCAATGCAAGAACGAAAGATAGTAATGAAACTGATAACAATGGAACAGTATTAGCACTTGGCGGTCTCGTTGGCGTTATGTATGGTGAGAGTGAAATATCATATAGTTATAATGCAACTTCTGTACTAGGTAATTATGCAAGTGGCTCACAAGTTTCAACTGCAAAGGGAAAATTCTTTACAGGTGGTCTAGTTGGCTATATGCATGGTGGCAATATTGTTAATAGTTATAACTCTGGTATGATTAAATCAGGAAACAAAAACAATGTGGGATCCTCTAATAATACAAAATATAATTTTGGTGTTTCAGAAACAGATACATGCTTTGGAGAACAACAAAAAACTATTGGTAATCATGCTGCTTATGCGGGTGGTATCATAGGTTATGCTGCAAATGGTGTTGTAAATGGATGTTATAACGAAGGCACTGTAGAAGCGTTGGGTAAAAATCCAGATCATAAGTGGTATTGGGATGGAAGTTATTGGAGAGAAGAATCATCTTATTTAAAAGATGATAATAGAAAGATGAATCAAACTTCAAACGGAAAGATTGGAAAAAAACCAATAATTGAAACTGATTATAAGTTAGTTCTAAAACAAGTTTCTAATAGAAATGTTTATTCTTATGGCATTGGTACACAGAAGAAAGATACTATTATTACAGAGAGTAGTATTAAATTAAGTAAAGGCAATTATAATGACACCTCTACAATATATAGTAATGGTTCTGCACTCGAAAATAATGCTGTAATTTATTCTAAAGATTTAGAGGAAATTTTAGAAACTTTAAATTCTCAAGGTTTTGTTGAAGAAGTTTATAATTTATTTACTAAAAACTATTATTTTGCATTTCACTGGTGGGTGATACCTTGGTGGGATCATTATTACACATTTAATTGTTTTGAATACTCAATAAAATTGCTAGCTCCTAAAAAAGGAAAAATCCAAGAATTTGGACATGTGGGTAATCAAGAAATAGCAGATAGCGCTGAGGAAGGACAAACTACAAGAATTAAGACATTGTCAACAAATGAACTTAATATTCCTTTATCTTACATAATTGAATTTTCAAGCAATTATAATTTAAATTTTAAGTATGAAGTTGTACGTGATAGGTATGATCAAGATTTTGGAACAGATGGCGATGATGTACAAGTTTATTGGAACGATAAAGGAGGTGAATATAACAAAATCTCTGTTGCCAGTGATACTAAAGCAAAAACGATAAAAACTGGGTATAATGATTTAGTTGCTTCTGTTATGTCAAATGGAGGAGATATATATTATAATTTAGTGTATTCAGGAAATAATAAGAATGATAAATCTAATTATGTTGATAAATATAAAATTTCAAATATTGTTGGCTCAAGTAATGTTATTAAAGAAAACAATAATGACTTAAAAGAAAAAACAAGAAGTTTAGAAGATGGAAATGAAAATGCAGATACTATTACCATAAATAATAAGTCATATTATTTGGCAAATAGAAACAATATGACAAAAATTTTCTCAGCTGGTATTTATTCTAAAAATGAGACATTGAAATACCTTTCTGAAGGAGAAGACTCACTTCCATTTATAAATAATATTGATTATTATAATATAAAAGTAGAATCAGTGAATGGAAAGGCTGGTGTAAATGCTAAAATTAAAAATATTTATCAAACTATAGAAGGTGATAAAAAATATACATGTGTAAATTATGATATATTTAGTGTAAACAAAATAGAAGGTGATTATAAGACAACGGTGACTTTGGATTATAAAGAAGATTTTAAAATAGATTTGGATAACTTAAAATATTATTGGACAGATTATACTTCGTTTGGTGTTTATATTCCAGATTTTAGCTATAGGGAATTAGAAGATTATTCAGTCTATTATAACGGTCAATTTATTGACAATGTTATAAGATTATCAAAGAAAAAATATGACGTTACTAACGAACCTTCTGATGGAGATGATAATTTTATTTACTTATTTTATAAAGATGAAGATAAATTAAATGGAGATATTCAATCAAGCTCTGGAATTTTTACTTATGTTCCGAATTTAACGCTCTATAATTCAAAAGGTGATGAGTTTTTAGTAAATGTTCAGAATGATTTTAAAAATCCTAATTCTCAAAATACAGCAAATAAACAAGATGAAGGAAAAAGATTCGAAAATCAAGAAAGTTTTGCAGAAGATGTTAAAATTTTAATTGACCGTTTTACAAAAACAAACATATATTATTCAAGATCGGTAAAAATTGGTGGAACACCTAGGTATATTTCTTTAAATAATGATAAATCTTTCACGGAATATCGTTATGTAGATGCTACATATACAGCAAGTGAGACAACAACTGTTGATAAAAATTTGAATTATGGAAAAGCAATTTCAAATGTTGCGTCAGTAGACTCATTTAGTAATGGAGGATACTTAGTGACATTGAATATTAATCAAAATTATCAAGAGATGATTGGATTGGAAAATAATAAAGTTTTGTTTGGGTTTAATAGAAGCAAAACAGGTATAAACAGGTTGGCATTTTCTTCAAATCGAATTATTATAAAGGGTAATTCGTATGATATTGAAGTAAAATCTGAAAATAGTTTCTTAATGAAATCTATACATAGTGATTCGCAAAGCACTATACAAGAGTATATGAACAATGATATTAGTTTTATTGTGAATGATTTTGATCAAAAATTTATACTTTCAGATCAGTTTAAAAATATTTCAGAAAATACAATAATATATCTTAAAGATATAAATGGAAAAGTATCTACTGAAGATTATATTACTTTATCGAGAGAGTTGGAAAAAGTTTGGAAATATAATAATGAAATTTTAGGTACTAGTTCATTAAATAAAAATGGTATTATATTTACAAGAATAGGAAATGATATTCAAATAGAAATAGATTCAAATGCAAATAATTTAGTTTCTTATACATTTAATGGTGCTGTTGTATATAAAGGTGAATTAACTATATCTTTATCTGAAACTTATACATCTAATTTCCCTAATGTAAATGAATCACGTCATGGAGTAACTTTTCATAATAAACAATCAGAACAATTATATTATGATTTTAAAATGATTAAAGATGGCGCAAATACAATAGCATATTCAGGAATGACTGCTGCTATGACGCACTTTCAACCATTAAGTGGACAGATTACTGGTGAATATAGAATTTTAGCAAGTTATAAATCGGGTTATTTAACTAAATCTAATAATATAGATGAAACTTATGAGTATAATTTGCTTTTAAAAGATAAAAACCAAAAATATCATTATATAAATGTAGAATATTTGCCATCAACATCTACAAGTGATGCTAGTTTAACTTTAAAATCTATTCAAAGAGAATATAGTGACAAAAAAGGCAACTATACTTTGATTGAGGTAGAAGATATAGAAACTGTAGATACAACTGAAGATGGGCAGGAAACAACTGTTCGTGAAAAAACATATTATATAGATGGAAATCCAATCTATAAAGTCAAATATGATTTGTCTAGTAAAAAATATACTTATGTTGTTTATTATGACGAAAAAGGAAACTTATTGTATACTAAAGATACAGACGATGAAGGCGAAGAAATTCAAATTCCTGGACAACAGGTTGTGGAGGCTGAAGAAATTTATTTCCTTGGAAATCCAAGTGGGCTAACAAAAAATGTTCAAAAATTAAGCGAGTATATAGGCAAAACAACTTCTGGAAAAATCAATTTAAATAATCTGCCTAAAGTTAATGATTATAGAGATTTAATAGGTGAAAGAAAAATTCCAAAAACTATTGGAACAATTAAAGATCCTATAACTGGTGAGAATATTTCATTAACAAAGTCAGCAAGTTATTTATATATTAAAGGCGATTATAATGTAGAAAAATCTTTAGAAAGAGAATATAAAGGTTTTGATTATTCAAAAGCTGAAAAAGAAACTATTTTAGAAACAAATGTACGAGTTTATGAAGTTGAGTATTCTCAATTTAAAGTGCCAAGTTATAATGTAATAAAAGAAACTTTCAGTTATAAAGGAATGGATTTGGAAGGAAATATAAAAAGTAAAAATCTATTCTCAAAAGCAGAAGGTAGTATGGAAATTTATTTAAGAGATAAGGAAGATCTAAGCATACTTAATCTTATTGCAAAATTAGTTGGTACTGGTGAGCAAAAAATTGATAATGTCTCAATAAATGATGCTGATGCCGCTCGAGATATAATTTTAACTGAAGATATTTCTTTTATAGACAATATTAACGCAAAATCAGATAAATATAATATTATAGGAAATGGATATTCAATTTCTTACTATAATGGTGCATTTTTTGATGAATTAGTAAGAAGTGAAGTTGAAGATTCTGAACCTGAGTTTTCATTTATTAGTAATATCAATTTCTTAGGTCAAATATATGGAACTCAAGCATTTATAAATACAAAAGCAACTTCTGGAGATAATTTGAAGGATAATTATTTATACAAAGTTTCAGCTTATGGCTCAGCAGTTAATATTCAAAGGACTGATCAAACATCTATTTTGATAAATGGGAAGTGTAAAGTTGATTCTTTCAATAACTATGTTGCTATTAACGCTTTGTCAGGTTATACTGATGAAGAGAATGGTGAAAAGTACTATAAAGTATATTTAATGAGGGAAGTAGATACTTTTAATGAAAAATCTGCAGATAATCAAAATAATATTTTGAATTTTGGCGTTATAGTTACAGCTTCAGGGAAAAGCGGTCAAAGTCAAAAAACAAGTAATGGAGAAAAAGGTCAAACAGCGGTTTCAATTTCTGCTTCTGATAAAATAAAAATTTCAAATAATGGATTGATCGTTTTAGGAAAAGGCGGAAATGGTGGTGCAGGTGGCAAAAAAAGTTTTTCTGGCGTTAATTTTACTAATGCATACAAAGGTATGGTAAAAGGTAAAAATGGAATCTCTGAAAACTTTGCAGGATCTACAATCTCAATAGATGTCACACAAAATGATGGAGATAATGGCTTAATTCAAAGAGCAAAGATGATTGATTATTTTGGTCGAAGTTATTTAGATTTAAGTTCGCAGAATACTAATAACCGAAGAGTTTCTACAGAACCAAATCCTAAAGGGCCTATTACTTATAAAGAAGGAAATGAAAGAAAATCAATAGATTTAGATGGTAGCTCAGAAAATGTAAACTATTGTGACAAAGTTCAAACTTTCTTTAATCTTTATAATTATTATATAGTTATTTAAATAAAAAGTAAGCTATAAGAAGGGCTATTGCGTTGGCGGCTAGGGCTGTTAGAAAGTTTAGCGTTAGTTGCTTTAAAAAGTGAGGGGGCATTGCTCCCTTACTTTTTTGTTCCTTCTCTGTCTCTAGTACCTCACTCCCAAACGGCAGCACGCACAGGCAATAAACTCCATCATCATCGTATTTGATGGATATATATTCTTGGCGTTCGAGGTAAATTAAAATGTTATCTAAGCCATCAAAGTCTACGCGATATTTACTGGGCATGGCAGAAATAATGTCCTTCGACTCCACAATTTTGAAGGAGCCATTCGGGCATTCTTTAGCCAATATTTTTAAAACTAGTTTTGACTTTATGTCAAGCATGTCTTAATTTTTGACCAATTTTGTTTATTATAAACATTTTCACTTGTATTTAAATTCTTGGTAAGGTTGGGTTTATATTTAATTCTGTTTTGATTTTTTAAGTAAGTGTTTATTGCAGAGGGGTTAAGTTTGGTTGAATAATATTTTCATAGATTTTGTAGCAAATTCATTATTTTTTAGTATTTTTTTATTAAAAAAAGTCAATAAAATGATGATTATATGCAAGAGCGCAAGGAGAAGTTGGTTTTAAGATATTTATGCAAGGTATGTACTGGAAAGAAAACATATCTTATTTCTCCGCATGATATTGCAAAAGAGGTATGCAATAAAGTCATTTTATCGGTCAGTGAGATTGATGAGATAATGACGGGATTATCGCTTCAAAACTATATTGATTTTGTTGTTTCTGACAGCAAGAATGGATATTATTATTGCGTTAAACTTAAGAAAAAGGGGCAGACCTATTTAGCCGATTCGCGAAAACAAAAGAAAGCGCTTATGATGTTGGTGCTTAGAAGTATGTTTCTTGCGACGGTCAGCTTTGTGTTTGGTTTGATATTAAAAGCAATATTTAAATAGAGTGAATGATTTGTGTTTTTTTGAAGTTTATTGTAAAATAAGTATATAAACAAATTTAACAAAGGAAATTTTATGGAATTTGATTTAGTGTCTAAGTATGCTCCTGCGGGTGACCAGCCGGAAGCTATTGAAAAGTTGGTTGAAGGGTTTAATGAGGGTTTGAAAGAACAGGTTTTGCTTGGCGTAACTGGAAGCGGAAAGACTTTTACAATGGCAAATTTAATACAAAAGATGAAAAAGCCGACGCTGGTAATTGCGCACAACAAGACCCTAGCTGCACAGCTTTGCAATGAGTTTCGTGAATTTTTTCCACACAATCGAGTGGAATATTTTGTATCATACTATGATTATTATCAGCCAGAGGCATACATTGTTTCTTCTGACACTTATATTGAAAAAGATATGGCAATCAACGATGAAATTGACAAGCTTAGAGCGAGTGCGACTTCATCCATACTTGAAAGAGATGATGTGATTATTGTAGCGTCAGTATCTTGTATTTATGGTCTTGGAAACCCTGAGGAATATTACAACTTGCACATTTCTTTGCGTGAGGGGGATATGGTTGATCGAGATGAGGTTATATCGCGTCTCATTGATATTCAATACACGCGAAATGACATTGATTTCAAGAGATCAACTTTCAGAGTTAAGGGTGACACTTTAGACATATTTCCAGCCAGTCAGTCAGAGCTTGCAATCAAAGTGCAGTTTTTTGGAGACGAGGTTGAAAAAATATATAATTTTGAGCCAGTAAGTGGTAATCTCATCAATGAGCTTAAATATGTGGCCATTTTTCCGGCAACGCATTATGCAGTTGGAAGAGATAGAATGGAGCGGGCATTAAAGCAGATTGAAGAAGACAGAGAAATTGCAATAAAAGATTTTGAGAATGAGGGAAAGCTCATTGAGGCTGAGCGTATTGGTCAAAGAGTTGCCTATGATATTGAAATGATGAGAGAGGTTGGTTTTTGCAGTGGCATTGAAAACTATTCAAGATATTTTGACGGAAGAGTGCCAGGCGAGGCTCCATATACCTTAATTGATTATTTCCCAAAAGGGTTTTTGACCATAATTGATGAAAGTCACATGACTTTGCCTCAAATTCGTGCTATGTATAATGGTGACAAAGCAAGAAAGCAATCGCTTGTTGAGTATGGTTTCAGACTTGATGCTGCTAGAGACAACAGACCGCTTACTTTTGACGAGTTTTGTCAAAAACTTGGTCAGGTTATGTATGTGTCAGCGACTCCTGCGAAATATGAGCTCGCAAATGCTGGGCAGGTGGTCGAACAAGTAATAAGACCGACTGGACTGTTAGACCCGCTTATTGAAGTGCGACCTATTAAAAATCAAATTGAAGAGTTGATGGTTGAAATAACTAAGACCATCAAGCGTGGATACCGAGTGCTTGTGACAACGCTTACTAAGAAAATGGCGGAGAGTTTGACGACATATTTGCAAGAACACAACTTCAAAACCAAGTATATGCATTCTGAAATTGACACTATGGAAAGAGTGGAGATCGTCAATGGGTTGCGAGCGGGTGAGTTTGATGTGCTTGTAGGAATAAATCTTTTGAGAGAGGGACTTGATATGCCAGAAGTGGAGCTGGTTTGCATACTTGATGCTGACAAAGAGGGCTTTTTAAGAAGCGAAGGCGCACTTATTCAAACGATAGGAAGAGCTGCAAGAAATGCAAATGGACATGTGATAATGTTTGCAGATGTGATAACAGACTCTATGAAAAGAGCAATTGAAACAACGGAAAAGAGAAGAAAATTGCAAGAAGATTTTAATAAAGCACATGGAATAATACCTCAGACAATTAAAAAAGAGATTAAAAATACTTTGGAAATTACTAAGAAGGTGTCTACAGAAAGATTGAAAAAGGAAGAAATTCCTGAGCAGATAGAAAAACTTACTGCTATGATGAAAGTGGCGTCAGGGGCGCTTGACTTTGAAAGGGCAATCGAGCTTCGCAATGAAATTCAAAAACTGCGAAAAAGATTGAATGGAAGATGAGATAATTTTTAAAAATCTATATTTAAATCAGTTTATTTAAAAAATGCACTAAAAAGGAAGGTTTTTAGTGTGTTTTTTATTTAAAATGGTTTTAGAAGTTGTCAAAAAAACTTTGCTAGTCGATAAAATGCACCAATCTTTTCTTGCTAAAAGAGGGAAAAAAGTGGTATAATATAGTCATGAATGATAAGATTATAATAAAAGGCGCAAGAGAGAACAACTTGCAAAGTGTGGATGTCGAAATTCCAAAAAATAAATTGATAGTTTTTACTGGTGTAAGCGGCTCGGGTAAGTCCAGTCTTGCTTTTGGCACCATTTTTGCTGAAGGACAAAGGCGATATGTTGAAAGTCTTTCTTCTTATGCAAGGCAATTCTTGGGACAAGCTCAAAAACCAGATGTGGAAATGATTGAAGGCTTAAGTCCTGCAATTTCAATTGACCAAAAGACTACCAATCACAATCCGCGTTCTACGGTTGGCACTGTCACCGAAATTTATGACTATTTAAGACTTTTGTTTGCCAGAGTGGGTGTTCCTTATTGTCCTCATTGCAATAAGCCAATTGAGCAGCAGACTGTTGACCAAATTGTAGATTGTGTTGAGGGGTATGAAAAAGGCTCAAAAATCACTGTTATGGCACCGACAGTCCGTGGACAAAAGGGGGCTTTTGCTAAAGCTTTTGAAAGCTATAAAAAGTCTGGCTTTGTCCGCGTGCAGGTGGATGGCAGCATTTATTCTCTTGACGAAGAGATTGTTCTTGATAAAAACATTAAGCACAACATAAATGTGGTTGTCGACCGCATTGTGCTCAAAGATGGCTCTACTGCACGACTTACAGACTCTATTGAGACGGCTGTAAAACTGGCAGAAGGTTTGGTTTTGATTGATAAAGAGGGTGAAGAGGCGTTGTTCAGCACAAATTATGCCTGCCCACATTGCGGTTGGACGCTTGAAGAAATCACGCCAAGACTGTTTTCTTTTAACGCACCATTTGGTGCCTGTCCAACATGTGCTGGACTTGGCACTTTTTCGGATATAGACGAAAAAATTGTGCTTCGTGACAGCAATTTGTCAATTCGCGAGGGGGCTTTTAATATTACAGGCTGGCGGGTAGATAATGGTGGACTTGCAGCAAGATATTTTGAGGCTCTTTCAAAAAAATACGATATTGATTTAGATAAACCAGTAAATCAGCTTAATAAAAAGCAAATTCATATCCTCTTGTATGGAAATGATGGCGAACGACTTGAGATTTATGATAATGAAAAGCAGAATAAAACCTTTGAACATTTCAATGGTAAAAAAGCATTGTCATTTGAAGGTATCATCAACAACTTAAAGAGGCGTCTTGCTGAAAGTAAAAGCGATTTTATCAGGTTTGAAATTGGCAAGTTTGTTCACGAAATGCCTTGTCCTACATGCCGAGGCAAAAGGCTTAATGAAAGCGCACTTTCAGTCAAGATTAAAAACAAGGATATTGCTGAAATATGTGATATGTCAGTAAGCGAGCTTTTACCATTTTTTGATGACTTAAAACTCTCTAAGGAAGGGGCAGAAATTGCCAAGAGCATATTAAAAGAGATTAAAGCGCGTCTCCAATTTTTGTCAGATGTCGGGCTTGAATATCTTACTCTTGCTCGCTCTGCTGAAACATTGTCGGGCGGTGAGTCTCAAAGAATAAGGCTTGCCACTCAAATAGGCAGCGGACTTTCAGGGGTAATGTATATCTTAGACGAGCCTTCAATTGGCCTGCACCAGCGTGACAATGACAGACTTATTAAGACCCTTGAGCATTTGAGAGACCTTGGCAATACATTGATTGTTGTCGAACATGATGAAGACACCATCAAAAGTGCCGATTGGATTGTAGATGTAGGGCCTTATGCTGGCGTGCATGGCGGCAAAATTGTTGGAAATGGCACCTTGCAAGATATTCTTAATTCCTCACAGTCAATCACTGCAAAGTTTTTAAGAGGTGAAGAAACAATAGAAGTGCCAAAAAATCGAAAAAAGAGTGACAGATTTTTATTTATCAAAGGCGCAAAAGAAAACAACCTGAAAAACTTAAATGTAAAGCTTCCGCTTGGAGTGTTTACTTGCATAACAGGTGTTTCAGGAAGTGGAAAGTCTTCCCTTTTAAGTGATGTTATTTATCCATATCTTTCAAATGAACTTAACAACAGCAGGTTGCAACTAGGCCATTTTGATGCCATTGAAAATATCGAACAGCTTGACAAAGTGATAAATATCGACCAGTCGCCAATTGGAAGAACGCCTCGTTCAAATCCGGCAACTTATGTGGGCATGTTTTCATATATTCGTGACATGTTTGCTGCTACTGCTGAAGCTAAAGCCAAGGGTTATAGCTCTGGAAGATTTTCCTTCAATGTCAAAGGTGGAAGATGTGACGCGTGCGAGGGGGCAGGTGTAAAAGAAATTGAAATGTATTTCCTACCTGATATAGTGGTGCCTTGCGAGGCTTGTAAAGGAAAGCGTTACAACAGAGAGACGTTGGAGGTGCATTATAAGGGCAAAAGCATTTCAGATGTTTTGGAAATGACTGTCGAAGAAGCTCTGAAATTCTTTGAAAATATTCCTTCAATCAAAAATAAGGTGCAAGCTCTCCATGATGTTGGTCTTGATTATATTAAACTTGGTCAACCAGCCACAACTCTTTCAGGAGGTGAGGCACAACGTGTTAAGCTTGCGGCAGAGCTTTCAAAACGCTCGACAGGCAAGACCATTTATCTGCTTGATGAGCCGACAACTGGTCTGCACATGTTTGATGTGAAAAAACTTATCTCAATTCTTGAAAGACTTGTTGACAACGGAAATACGGTTGTTGTAATAGAGCATAACCTTGATGTAATCAAGTCTGCTGACCATATAATCGACTTAGGTCCAGAAGGGGGAAGTGGCGGTGGAGAAATCGTCGCGCAAGGCACTCCAGAAGAGGTGGCAAAGTCTGATAAATCTTACACAGCAAAATATTTAAGAAAGATTTTAAATTAAAAAATAAAATCTTCAAACTTAAAAACTGTATTCTTAAGATAATTGCAAGCAAAAGAAGATATTAAGATTAAATATTATGTTTATGTAATGATTATTGATTATCTATTATTGTTATAATAAGATTTAAAATCATCTTTGTTTTAAGTTTAAACTATTTATTCTGTTTAAAAAATGACTTCTTCTATAAAAGAATTTTAATCATTATTTATGTTAAATTAAACATAATCTTTTAAAGAATAATTAAAATATATATCAATAAATTTAAAAATGATTGTTCTATAAATTCTAACAAAAAAAACACGGAAATTTCCGTGTTTTTTATTGAATTTAAATTATGTTTTTCAGGCTCTATAAGCTCAAATTGAATTTAAATTATTGCTTTTCAGGCTCCATAAGCTCAACGAGTGATTCTTTATCAGCATCTGACATTTTAGAATCAGCAATTGCATCAAACTTTTGATCTTTTGTAGTCTTAGGCTCAGTGACAATTTCATAAACTTCTTTGTAGTCTCTATTGATAGAGCCATCTTCGTTTACATAATAGCTGTCAACGATTTTCTCCATACGCTCTTGAGTAGAGAGTGAGAAGCGACTAAGAAGTCTTGCAAGTTGTGGATAGCTTTCAGCATTTCCATCAACGCGCTCTTTAATTTCAGCCATAACCATTTTAGGTGATTTAAGTCTAAGTTTGTCTCTTCTGTCACCTTTAAGCACTGGGTCAGCAGCTACAGCACGATAAAACTCTTTAATTACATCTTCATGTAAGGTTGCTTTTACAGTGTCGTCTCTCTTCAAAACTTTTCTGTCGAAAGCAAGCTCTTCAATATTAAGGTTTCCTTTTTGAGACATTTTAACTCTCTTAAAGATGGTGTTCATTCTGTTAAGCTCGTCATATCTGTCAAGCGCAGTTGCTTGAAGGAAAGTTACATTTGCAAGAACATCTTCTTTTGTTTCAAAGCCTGCAGGAAGCTCTACACCAAACTCGCTGGCAATAAATGCGAGAGCGTTGTTTGTATTTTCGCTTTGTCTATAAACTTTGATTTTTGTATATTTACTTTCAATCTTTTCAAGAGAGGTGAGTAGGTCTTGGCAGTAAGCAAGGTTTGGATTTATCAATTTTTCAAAAGAGTTTAAGTTGTTTTTGATATAATCTTCAACGCTTCCTGTTCTAAAGGTCTCTTTAGGAAGAATGAAACGAGGTTTCTTTTGTCTGTCAGCTTCTTCAAAGATATCTCTTCCAAGAATTTCACATACAATTCTTCCAGCAGCATCTTCAAGGCCGTTGAGTTTATTTGAAATTCCAGACAAAATGTGCTCGCTGTCAATCTTTTCACGAAGGTTTAAGATGTCGGCTGTAAGGTTGAAACCAATTTTTCCTTGAGGATCAAATTCAGGATTGTGTTTAAATGACTCGCTTGCAAGGGTGGCAGCAATAATGTATGCTTTATAGGTTTTATCAACATCATTTTCGCAATAGCCATCTTTTTTAGGATCTGTTTCGCTTAAATAATTGTCTTTAATATATTCAATAGCGCCGTTGTAAGTCTCAAAGTTTCTAAGTGCTTCAACAAGCTCTTCTTGAGAGGTGATAGTTACAACATTGGAAGTTTCAAGCTCTTGCAGGGTTGTGAAATCAAACCAAGCATCAGCTTCTTGCACTCTCTTGTTCAATAAAAGTCCATAAGCGATTGCCATGTCAACAGCATCAGCAAATTTGCTGTCAGCTTTTACAACTTCTCTTACTTCTTGGCAAAGCATCTCAACATTTTTGTCAGATTTAAGCATTGTGTTTGCAACAGTATAGAAAAACTTTTGGATAACTTCATTGTCAACGCCTTTTTCTTCAATGCTGTTTAAAATTGCAGTGCCCCAAATGACAGAAGTAAGACTCTTGCCAGAGCAGTCAAATCGGCTTGCAAATTCATCAAGAAGATAAGAGTAGTTTGTTTCTACAGGAATTTCTTCAAGAGCGGCTGATAAATCTTCAACTGTTGATTCATCAGTGATTTTTCCGCCAAAAGAATTGAGTTGGTTGTTAAACTCAAATCTTTTCATAACAGCAAGTGTATAAATTTTGTTGTTGAAATGTCTCATAATTTCTTGAGTAAGCTCATCAGGGTTGGCAATTTTCTTTCTAAGCCAAGATGAGTCCTCATTTGTAATTAAATTAGGCAATATGTGTATCAATTTTTCCATAATCCCTCCAAATTCATATACCATATTTTAGCACATTATAAAGCAAATTTCAATACCCTTTTTTAAAAAAATGATTATTTTTAAACTTTTTTAAGGCAATACGGTCAATTATCATATAGTATAGTTATTATTATATAAATATTATATATTATATATAAAATTATTTTGCCACATTGCAATAAATTTATTTTAAAAAGATAAAATAAAATTATAGCGGCAGATGTTTTGTGAAATAATATATTTTATAATTTGACCATTAAATTATTTTATTCTTATTTTATTCTGAAGAATGCTCCAATGTTTTGAGTTGCAACATCAATTTTGACATCTTGTCCCTCAATAATTCCATGCTGCTTAATGTCATTGCATACTGAATTATATGCAAGAGCAGGGGTATTATTTTCACGACTAAGGTGAGAAAGCACAATTTGTCTTGTGCCATTTTCAGTCAAAAACTCTACGGCTTCACTGCTTACCTTGTTTGAAAGGTGACCACGAGGTCCATCAATGCGCATCTTAAGTGAAAGGGGATAGCGCTTACCTTGCATAAGCATCTGCCTGTCATAATTGGCTTCCAAATACACAAGAGCGCTGCCTTTTATTGAATTTAAAATGCGGTCGTTCAAATGACCAAGGTCGGTGAGTATGCTGATTTTTTTGTCATCTTCATTAAAGGAAAAACCGAAACATTTTACATCATGAGGCAATTCAACAGGGTCAACAGTAAGCTCTCCAAGAGAAAAACTTCCGTCAAACATCTTTCGATTTGCATTTGAAACCTTTTTGAGTTTTCCATCGAGGCCAAGCCAAACTCCTTCATGTGCATAAACAGGTATGTTAAACTTGCTGGAAAAAACATCAACGCCTTTAATGTGGTCACTGTGCTCATGACTTATGATTATCGCGTCAATTTCATCTGGACTTATTCCAATCAAACTCAGCCTTTTCACAGTTTCACTGCATGAAAGACCATTGTCAAGCAAAAGCTTCTTGCCGGCACTTTCAATATATGTAATATTCCCGTCACTTCCTGACGCTAAATTTATTGTTCGCATGGCAAAATTATACCATATTTTGACAAATTTTGCAATATTAAAGTTGTTTTTTATATTTAAATTGATATGTTTAAAATTAAATTTTGATTTTTAAAATATTCTGCTTTTTAGTTTTTAATTAAAAATTTAGTTTGAAATTCATTTAAACTTGACTTTTTTATAAATGTTTTGTTGCAACTGCATGACAAAACAAAATCGCCATTCCCAGCGTTTTGTTGCCGCTTGTTGAGTTTAATTCCAATCATAGTAGTTGCCCAAATTACAAGCACAAGCAGAGCAATTCCCACTATGAATATTAAACGATTTTTCATATTATTATTTTAACAAGTTTGACAGTCCTATTGCAAAAAATAAGTCAAAAATTAAAAGAGGGTTTTATCGAAAAGTGTCGATAATTAAAGAAAAGCAAGCTGCAAAGATTTGGATAAGAGAGGGTATAAAGAAATGTGAAAAAGCTATTGATAATATGACAAAATGAAAAGGTAAAGGAGGGCTATTTAATTGACAAAAATTAAATTTAATGATATTCTTTTAAAGAAAAAAGAAAAGACAACTTAATTGGAGGATACATGAAAGATAAATTTTATATTACATCACCTATTTATTATCCAAGCAATAAATTCACACTTGGAAATGCTTACACAACTATCATCTGTGATGCGTTTGCCAGATTTAACAAAAAACTTGGCAAAGATGTGTTTTATTTGACTGGCACTGATGAACATGGACAAAAAGTTTCGCAGTCGGCGGCAAAAGCTGGCAAAAGCGAAATGGAATATCTTGATGAGATTATCGCAGACGCAAAAGAGCTTTGGAAGCTTTTGGATGTTGAGTATGATAAGTTTATAAGAACAACTGATGACTATCACGAAAGGGCAGTGCAGAAGATATTTACTGAGTTATACAATCGCGGCTATATTTACAAAGATTCATACAAAGGTTGGTATTGCACTCCTTGCGAGTCTTTTTGGACAGAAAGTCAGCTTGTAGATGGAAAATGCCCAGATTGTGGAAGAGAGGTTAAATTTCAAGAGGAAGAGGCTTACTTTTTCAAACTTTCTCAGTTTGGTGAAAAACTTATCGAACTTTACAAATCTCATCCAGAATTTTTGCAACCAGCAAGCAGAGTCAATGAAATGGTAAACAATTTCATCAAGCCAGGACTCAATGACCTTTGCGTTTCAAGAACATCTGTGAAATGGGGTGTGCCAGTTGAATTTGACCCAAAACATACAATATATGTTTGGATTGATGCTCTTCCAAATTATATCACTGCACTTGGATATGGCAGCGATAATGATGAGAATTTCAAAAAGTATTGGCCGGCAGATATTCATGTAATCGGAAAGGAAATTGTAAGATTTCACTCAATCGTATGGCCTGCAATTTTAATGGCACTTGACCTTCCACTTCCAAGCCGCATTTTTGCACACGGCTGGATTATGTTTGGAGGAGATAAACTTTCAAAGAGCAAAGAGACAGATGAGAAAGAATGTATTGACCCTCGCGTGCTTGCTCCACTTTACAGCGCAGATGCAGTGAGATATATGCTTTACAGAGAAATTCCATTTGGAAGTGACGGAAATTATTCAACCGAGGCCTTCCTTACACGCATCAATGCAGACCTTTCAAACAACTATGGAAATCTTGTTTCAAGATCATTCAGTATGGTTAAAAAATATTTTGGCTCTGAGATTACAAGAGCGCAGACAGATTTGTGCGAAGATGATGCAGAGTTTAGAAAAATGGTAATAGAAGAAGGACAAAATGTAGTCAAACTTATGAAAGAGTTTGAGCTTACTAAGGCGGTCATTTCAGCTTTCAACATTTTCACATATGCAAACACATACATTCAAAAGGTGCAACCATGGGTTGTGGCTAAAGAAGAGGGTGGAGAAGAACGACTTAAGACCATCATGAGAAATCTTTTAGAAGCAATCAGAATTGGAAGCGAGCTTTGCTATCCATTTATTCCAGAGGCAACAACAAAAGTTTTGACTGCTCTGGGCATTGATGCCAAAGCAGAGTTTGAAAATCTTGACAACTTTGACGGCTTGAAGGAAGGTAATATCCTTGGCGAGCTTGGAATATTATTCCCTAGAGTTGATGTGGCGGCAGAGCAAGAAAAGCTTAGACAAATTGCAAATGCCTAAAAAATCATAATTAAAATTGAATAAAAGTAAAAAAGCATGAATGTCAGTTTCATGCTTTTTTTATGTGTTTTTTCTTATTTTTTAATGTTTTTTGTTATTTTTGGCAAAAAAAAATGAAAATTTTAATATATTATGCTTAATTTAAACCCAACGAGGATCTTTTGATAAAACCACTTTGCCTTCCTTAAGAGAGGCTTGAACAGCTATTGTTCGCTGATTTTTTGAGCCTTTAAATTTGCAATCTAAACTCTTTTGGCTAAGCACAAATTTTCCATCAATTAAAATGTCAATATAAGAAAGAAGCTCTTTGGAATAAGGAACACTTCCGCTTACAAGTTGCTCAAATAGATAACCTGTATAGCAGGCAAGCTCTAAGCCTTGCTCTTTAATATATTTTGCAAGTGGAAGTAGTGCTTTAGCTTGAACAAAAGGGTCACCACCAGAGAGTGTAACTCCTTGAAGTAGGGGATTTGAAGCCAAATCTTTTTTGATAGTCCTCAAAAATATTCTTTTTCCACCTTTGTATGAATGGGTTTGTGGATTGTGACAGCCCTCGCAATGATGTGGGCAGCCTTGAGTAAATATGCTGTATCGAAGGCCTGGACCGTCAACTATTGAGTCGTGAACAATACCAGAAATTTTTAAAAGTGCCATAGTTTTTTCCTCGTAGTTTTTAATTTTTATTGTTTAATTTTTAAAATATTTTTTTTATTAAAAATTGATAATTTAACGAAAATTAAGCAAAAAATCAATAAAATCCAGTTATTTTTATCAATTTTTCATTTATTTTAATGTTTTTAAGCTTAATTATGTGTTTATTAAAAATATTATAATGATTAAATTAAGCAATTAAAAAGAGCCCGATTTAAGCTCTTTTTAATTTGAATATGTTTGATTTAAATTTAAGATAAAAACTGTTTAGTATTCATCATGATTTACGCCATGTTTTACGCGGTCATGTTCTTCAGCGCGCTTGCCGTTATTAAAGCGGTCAAGTGTACCTACAAGATAACCAGTGATTCTTCTTATACGCTCGAAGTTGCCTTTTCCATCATTTTCGCTTCTTCCGCAGTTTGGACAGTGGTCTCCGATAATTCCGTTATAACCACAAACTGGGTCTCTGTCGATAGGGTGGTTGATTGCGCCATAGCCTATTCCTTGTTCTTTCATGTGTCTTATAATTCTTTCGAAAGCGTCAAGGTTTGCAGTTGCATCACCGTCAAGCTCGATATAAGAAATGTGTCCGCCATTGCAAAGTGCATGGAAAGGTGCTTCAAGGTCAATCTTCTTTTCAGCAGTTATGTCATAATATACTGGAACATGGAAGCTGTTTGTGTAGTAATCTCTGTTTGTAATGCCTTCAATTTTTCCATATTTTTCTTTGTCTATTTTGATAAATCTTCCACTTAAGCCTTCAGCTGGAGTTGCGATAACTGAGAAGTTGAGTTTATATTCGTCAGCCTTCTTATCAGCAAACTCGCGCATATGTTTTACAATCTCATAGCCAATTTGCCAAGATTTTTCGCTTTCACCATGGTGTTTGCCGGTGAGAGCAACAAGAGCTTCAGCAAGACCGATAAAACCATAGGTGAGTGTGCCATGCTTAAGCACCTCGGCAATGCTTCCATTGCGGTCAAGTTTTTCAGAATCAATCCAAACACCTTGTCCCATAAGGAAAGGATAGTTGTAAACATGTTTTGATTGTTGAATTTTAAATCTGTCAAGAAGTTGGTCGGTTACAAGCTCCATAAGCTCATCAAGACGGGTATAGAATTTCTTCAAGTCGCCTTTTGCCTCAATGGCAATTCTTGGAAGGTTGATTGATGTGAATGAAAGGTTTCCTCTTCCATAAGTGATTTCACGAGTTGGGTCATATACATTTGCCATAACTCTTGTACGGCAGCCCATATATGCAACCTCAGTTTCTGGATGACCTTCTTTATAATATTGATAGTTGAATGGTGCGTCAATGAATGAGAAGTTTGGAAACATTCTCTTTGCCGAGCATTGCATAGCAAGCTTGAATATGTCATAGTTTGGATCGCCAGGGTTGTAGTTTACACCTTCTTTAACTTTGAAGATTGAAATAGGGAAGATTGGAGTTTCGCCATTCCCAAGACCTTCCTCAGTTGCTCTAAGGAAATTCTTCATGACCATTCTGCCTTCTTCAGAGGTGTCGGTACCAAAGTTTAACGATGAGAATGGCACTTGAGCGCCAGCACGAGAGTGCATGGTGTTGAGGTTGTGAACGAGTGCTTCCATAGCTTGATGAGTTGCTTCATTGGTCTCATCATAAGCTTTTTTAACAGTGTATTCTTTAATTTTTGCAAATACACCTTCTTCAACATCTTTGAAAGCCTCTCTTTCAGCTTGGTCAAACTCTTTGCTTCCTGCAAGGGTAGGATAAACGCCTTTTTCGGCATCAAGTTTTTTGAAAACTTCGCAAACTTCTTCTTCGCTGAGCTTTCCAGCCTCTTTAAGCACATAGGCTTTTGCAAAGTTTGTTCTGTAAATCTTTTTATAAGTTTTTCTTACACCAGGTGCGCAGCCATAATCAAAGTTTGGCACACTTTGACCACCATGTTGGTCATTTTGGTTTGACTGAATTGCAATACAAACAAGAGCAGCGTATGTTCTGATATCATTTGGCTCTCTTACAAAACCATGTCCAGTGTGAAAACCGTCTTTGAAAAGCTTTTGCACATCAATTTGGCAGCAGGTTTCAGTGAGGGTGTAAAAATCAAAGTCGTGAATGTGGATGTCACCTTCTTGGTGAGCCTTTGCTTGTTTTGGATCAATAATTGCCTTTGTAAAATAGTTTTTGGCAGCCTCAGAGCCAAATTTAAGCATTACGCCCATTGGTGTATCACCATCAATGTTTGCATTTTCTCTTTTAAGGTCAACATCTTTTGCGTCACTGTTGTTGATTTTGTCAAAGGTTTTCATGAGATTTGTGTTCATCTCTCTCACTTGGTTTCGCTTGTTTCGATAAAGTATATAGGCCTTTGCAGTGTCGTCGTGACCCTTTTTCATAAGCACGCGCTCAACAATGTCTTGAATTTCTTCAACAGAAGGTGTTTTGCCTTGTTCAAACTCCTTATCAATCTCTTCTTCAATAAGGCAGGCAAGCTTATGAACGGTTTTAAATTCTCTGTCTCCAACAGCGTTCATAGCTTTTGAAATGGCGTTTTCAATTTTTGAAATGTCAAAGTTTGCAAGTCTGCCATCTCTCTTCATAATATTCTTTACCATAGTCTCTCCTTTAATGTAAAACCACTATATGTTGTGTTTTTGTAAAATATTCTTGGCACATATTGTGGCGTTTCGCTATATATAGTAAAACTTTTGCTATCCTTTGTCAACGATTTTTGAAAACAATTTTTGCGATTTTGGCACCTTGGTTATAATAAGATAACCTTGCCCTAAGGGATAAGGCTGGAAGAATAACAAAAGTTTTTTTGAAGGGTTGAAATAAAAAGGAACAATAATAAAAAGCTTTCATTTTTTGGTGGGGAGGGAATAGCGAATTTTTACAAAAAGCGCCATATTTTGTAAAAAAATAATTTGAAAAAATTGAAAAAATCGTGAAATTTCTATTGATTGATTTTCGTCTATATGTTAGAATAAAAGTAATAAAAGGAGATTTCGATTATGAGTGCTTCGTTAATTGGTTGGATAATTTCAATTATTTTTGTAGTTATCCTTTTCGGCGGGTTTAGTGTGGGCTTTTGGAGAGGCTTTAAACGCTCGACTGCAAGTTTGATTTTTTCACTTGCCGGGCTTGTGCTTGCCTTTTTCATTACTCCACCAATTACAGATGCCATCTTGAAAATAAAGGTGGGCTTTAATGGGACGCAGGTTCCACTTTACAACATCTTGCTTGAGTATATGCTTTCAGTGGGTGATGTTAAAACAATGATAAACAGCAACCCAAATCTTGAGGTGCTTGTTGCAAACCTTCCAAGCGCTATTTGCAATGCTGTAATATTCATCTTAATTACTTTAGTGGTTGAATTTGTGGTATACCTTATCTTCAAAGTCATCTGCGTTGCAGTAATTAAAGATAAAGACGGAAAATGTGTTGGCGGTCTTATCGGACTTGTAAAAGCCTTCGTTGTGACGGTTGTTGCCTGCATGCCACTTGCAAGTGTTGTTGGCCTTGCAAATAAAATGGTTTCAACAAATGACTATGGCATTACAACAGTTGCTGTTGAAGAGGTTGAGAGGACAGCTGAAGATGCCACTGATGATGAAAATCAAGGCGAAGAGGAAGGCGACGCAGATAAAACTGAAGTGCAGGTTGTGACAAAAGGTCTTGCAAGAGACTATGTTCCTGATAGTGTAGTGATTGTTATTCAAGGCTTTGAAAACAATTTCCTTACAAAATGCACAAACTTCTTTGGACTTGATGACAAAATGTTTGATTATTATGGCTCAGTTAAGGTTGACAACGGCAAAGTTGTCGTAAGACAGGAAATCGAAAATCTCTATGAAGTTGCTGATTTTGGCTATCAACTCTATAAAAACGGCTTAAAAAATGTAGATTATACAAAAATCGACTATGACAGAGTTGAGGCGTCAGTAAGCAAGCTTACAGATTCAGACCTATTTAAAAAGGTTGTTGCAAACTCAGTTGCTGATATTATTGAAAACTATTCAAAATATTCTTTCATGTCAGGGGCAAGTGAATTTCAAGATATTCTTGATGACATAGGTGGATATTTATCAACAGTTGAAAACAAATATGAATATTTCAGAAATGATTTAAACAATATTACTCAAACTTTAAAAACTTTCGGAAAGGCTGGAATTGTCAATGAAGTGCTTGCTCTTGAAGAGCCAAGAATACCTCTCATTGCAGACATTCTTACAAAAGAGGCAAACATTGAAGCTTTTGAAAGTGGCTTAAACAGCATTATGAAAGTCAATATGCTTCAAGACAGCATTTCAACTATTGCTGGAAAGGTGATTGAAAAGGTTAAACTTGATATTGACAACATTGGTGTTGATGTAAGAGAATTTACTGAAGAAGATTGGACAGCTGTTGAAGCTTCGCTTGTTTCAGTTGTAAAAGACTTTGGAAGCCTTGCTCAAATGGTAGATGTAAGTGCTCTCGTTGAAGATGCGACAATTCTTCTTGATAAAGATAAAAATTATAATATAGATGCAATAACAACTACATTTGGAAGATTGATTGACGAAATAAGGGCAAACAAACTTCTTCAAACTGCAGACGAAAAATCAATCGTTGACAGACTTATTGAAAACAACAATCTCGCCCTTACTGCAACAACAGTTTATGCAAATGACGGCAAAGAGCTTGAAATTAAAGGCTATCAAGACGCATTTGAATTTATTGCTCCATCATTAAAACTTGCAAGAGATGAAGGAATTTACGATATCGTGAAGGGTGCTTCAGAGACAGAGGATGTAATTGTTTCACTCGCAGAGCTTGTTTCAAAAGAAGGCAATGAAAAACTTCTTGGAAACATTGTACTTCCACTTTATCAAATAGATTTCACAAACACTCTTATTGTAGAACAAATTACAGAGGCTGTAAGCGGCAATTTCATTGACCTTACACTTCTTGAAAACTATGAAGATTGGAAGAATGACTTAAATGACATTTCAAATCTTCTTATCAATTTAAATACTTTAAAACTTGATAAAATGAGCTATCTCGATATACTTCTTGGCGGAAGCTATAAGATTGTATTCAATAATATCAAAGATGCAGAAGTGGATAAGATTATCCTTCCAATTCTGACTGCTAAATCAACATACCTTCTCAAAAAGGAAATTTTTGAAAGCTTGAAAGAAGAAATTGAGAAATACACAGCACAAGCAGTTGTTCTTACTACTGAAAATGTAAGCTTTACTGGCAATGAAAGTCAGGCAAACGAAGTTGTTGAAATTTTTAAGAAATTCGTGTTTGTAAACAGAACATTAAGAGAAGGTCAGGCACTTAAAGATGCAGACCATAAACTTGTAGCAGAGCTGTTTGAAACTATGAAAATCAATGCTTACAGAACAGAAGGAGAGCTTACTGAAGAAGGCATGTTTAAAGATGTTTATGTAAAACTTGTAAATTCATTGAAGGCTTCTTATGCAAATGAAATTGCAGCTATTGAAGCAAACAGTGCCGCTCTTGAAAAATTGGGCGTTGAAAACCTAAATGAAGAAAATTATAATAAACTCAGCATAACTAAGCTTCTCGAGCTTTTGGATGAAGCTGTTGCGTAAAAAGCAATAGAGAGTATAAAAAAATCAGAGAAATTTTTATATTTCAATGATTTAAGAAAATGTTATATTTCAATGATTTAAATAAAAATTAAATCAAATTTGCAAAAAATATTAAGGAAAAAAATGGAATTTAAACATATCCCAGTCCTGCTTGACGAGGTCATAGAAGGGCTGAATATCAAGCGGGAAGGCATTTATGTTGACTGCACAATGGGAGGTGGCGGACATTCTTCAGAGATTGCCGCCAGACTCTCAGAGGGTGGAAAACTGATTGGCTTTGACAGAGACATTGATGCAGTTAAAGTTTGCCGCGAAAGATTTAAAGATAATAAAAATATTGAAATAATCCATGCAAATTTCAAGGACGCTCCGCACATTTTAAATGGACGGGGCGTCCTTGGTATTGACGGAATTTTGGTTGACCTTGGTGTCAGCTCTTATCAAATTGACAATGGAAGTCGCGGCTTCAGCTTCCTTCATGAAGGAAGGCTGGACATGAGAATGGATAAGTCTCAAGCCAAAGACGCTTATATGGTGGTAAACAGCTATCCAAAAGAAAGGCTTATTGACATATTATATAAGTATGGTGAAGAGAGCAATGCAAAACGCATTGTTGAAAATATCTGTCAAAGACGGGCGATTTCACCTATCGAGACAACAACTCAGCTTAAAGATATCATTGAACAGTCATTTCCTAAAAAGGTAATCTATGGAAAGGGCGGTGTTTCAAAAAAGACCTTTCAGGCGATAAGAATTGAAGTTAATGGAGAGCTTGACGGACTGGATGAATTTTTAAGAGAGGGGATAAAAATGCTCAATAAAGGGGGCAGATTGGCAGTGATTACCTTCCACAGTCTTGAAGACCGAATTGTGAAAAATATCTTCAAAGAATATGCTACCGATTGCATTTGTCCGCCCAAAACACCTGTGTGCATATGTGGACATAAGGCAGAAATCAAACTTATCAACCATAAACCAATCATTGCTGACAAGAGCGAGCTTCTTGAAAACTCTCGAAGCAGCAGTGCAAAACTTAGAGTAATAGAAAAACTGTAATTTTTCACTTTTATTTGTTCTCATTACTATTGTTTAAATATTATTATATAGTTTTTATTATTCTTAATATTTATTATATAGAAAAGGCCTTATTATATAGAAAAGGCAGGTTTTATCAGTTTAAAGTTGTATAAATAAAAAAAATGAAACCAAAAGCTTTTTTAAGTTGAAAATAAATCTTAAAAAAATTATGATTTAAATTTTTTAAAAATTTGGTTAAAAAATAAACAAGAATTAAACTTTTAAAAAATTTAGTTTAAAAATAAAAAGTGAATAAAAAAACAGTTAAAAATCAATTAAAAAGGGAAAAACATTAAAGTAATACTACGAAAAGGGGGCGAATATACTATGAGTGATAAGACTTTGCTTAAAGAAGTTGTGACTGAGAAGAAGGTTGAAACCACTACAGAAGTGGAAATAAAGCAAGAAAAACAAATTCAACCAGAAATAAAAACCGAGACTCAGAAGCAGGATGAAAAGACAATAAATATTTTTTCGGCTGCAAGTTTTCCTGCCGCTGAAATAGAAAGGCTTAAGAAAACTTATGAGCAAGAGGAAGAGGAAATCAACAAACTTGAAAGCAAGGTCTCAGAAGTAATTGAAAAGCCCAACTATGATACAATGGAAACGCTTACCGAAGTGGAGCGAAAGAAGATTTTTGTGTTTAATAAAAGCGAAAGCGGAAAAAAGACAAAGCCAAACAGATTTAAAGTCTTTGTTATTTCAATTTTGTTTGCTTTCTTTGGTGTTTGGAGTGTGGTCAATGTTGCTACAATTGACAATATCTCAGGTCAAATTGCTCAAGTAAGCTCTCAATATGAGCTTAACCTTGCAAATTATCTCAAAAATCTCTGGACGCTTGATGCGACCAATGCGGACAACATGGAAAATCTTTTTGAAACCATTCCTGACAGCGAGCTTCCACCAACTAAAGTTGATGAACAGTCAAATTGGTTTGATAGATTTTGCAATTTCTTAGGGGGCTTGTTTGGAGGTTAGCCTTGAATAAAGCCTTTACATTATTTTCATTAAAAAAGAGGATATTAGCAGTGCTTCTGGTGATATCCTTTGTTTTTTGTTCGCTTGTATGCCGCTTGTTTGTGTTGCAGATTATAAATGGTAAACAGCTTCAGTCAAGGGCTACTGACCAATGGACGCGTGATCTTGCCATTGTCGCACCTCGAGGAACAATCTATGACCGCACAGGCTCGGCACTTGCAGTGAGTTATACCACCTATAATGTCTATGTAAGGGCGAGAGAGGTGAAAGAAAGCTCGACTACAGCCCTTCATCTATCAGAAATACTTGGGCTTAATTTTGAGAGTGTATATTCAAAAATTGTTAAGAAAAATGCCAGTGAAGTGTTGATAAAAATGCAAGTTGAAGGGGAAGACGCTGAAAAGATTTACAGACTCGGCTTGCCAGGTGTGTATCTTGCAGAAAATTCAAATCGTTATTACACTTATGGCAACTTACTCACTCAGGTGCTGGGCTTTATAAGCATAGATAATGTGGGGCAAACTGGAATTGAAGCTTATTACAACGACTTGTTGAAGGGAAAAGATGGCTTCAGTTATGTTCAAAGTGACCTTCAAGGCAAAGAAATTGGCGGCTCGCTCAGATATTATGTGGCAGGCGAGGCTGGCAAAGACCTGACCCTTACTATAGACAGCAAAATGCAACTTATCTTAGAGCAAGCACTTGAAAAGATTATGCTTGAACAAAAAGCTAAGGCAGCCACAGGCATGATTTTAAACGCTAAATCGGGCGAAATTTTGTCACTTTCAAGCAAGCCAAGCTTTGACCTTAATGAAGTGCCTCGTGATGATTTGACTGCTTTATTTGAACAAAGTAAGGTTAAAGCGGCAACAGATATATATGAGCCAGGCTCTACTTTCAAGATTTTGACGGTTGCAGCCGCGCTTGAGGAAGGGCTTACAAATCTGAACGATCGTTTTTACTGTCCTGGATTTAGGGTGATTGACGGTATAAGAATTAAATGCTGGCGAACGATTGGTCATGGCAGCCAGAATTTGATGGAGGCTTTTGCCAATTCCTGCAACTGCTGTTTTATGGATTTAGCATTAAGACTTGGTGTAGATAAATTTTATAGTTATATGAATAAGTTTGGACTTGGCCAGAAAACTGGTATAGATGCCACAGGTGAGGCAAGCGGTATTTTGATGGCGAAAAAACTTGTTAAGAATGTCGATCTTGCTCGTATGGGGTTTGGTCACGCCGTCGCACTTACACCTCTTCAACTTCTTTCTGGGGTTTCAGCTATTGTCAATGGCGGAACATTCAACAGTCCACATTTATTGGTGGAAGGCTCGTCAGCTAGAGGGCTTCGAAAGGTTGATGACATAATAGGCAGACAAACCTCCCAAACTGTAAACGCACTTTTGGAGTTTGCCGAAAATAAGACAGGAAAATATACCTTTGTAGAAGGTTATAATGTAGGTGGAAAGACAGGAACGGCTCAAAAATACAAGGAGACTGGTGGAATTGACAGCGGAAAATATATTTCAAGCTTTATTGGCACATATCCAGCAGACAACCCACAATATATAGTTTTTATTATGGTGGATGAGCCAAGCAATGGTGCCTATTATGGAAGCATTGTCGCTGCACCTTATGGAAAAGAGGTATTTTACAATTTATTTGACTATCTTGGCGAGGAAAAACAGGATGAAAACGCAAGGACAGAATATGTTGAAATGCCATATCTTGTTGGAAAAAGCTTGACTGAGTGCGCAACTATATTAAAAGAAATGGGGCTTTATTTTGAGCTTGACGGTGAAGGCGAGTTTATAGCGCAGCAACTTCCACCTGTTTCTACTCAAATTGCCAAAGGCAGCACAATCTTGCTTGTCACTGACTAGCTTCAAATGACTTAAGATTGTATTACCTGAGGATAAAATTAAGAAAATTTTTAAAATCAAGGAAAAAGGCTGTTTTGCTTTAACAGTCTTTTTTTTGACCAATTTTAATATTGAATTTATTATCTTTTAAACCTTGCAAAAAAGAAATTTGATTATTAAACTCCATTAAACTTGCAATTTTGCTTAAATTTGCAGTTAAAATGAATATTTTATTTGCTTTTAAAATAGATTTAGATTAAACTTAATATATGAATGTTTGGATAATTATCGGTCTTGTATTTGCCGCGCTCTTGGCACTTTGCTTCTTGCTTGCCATTGCAAACTTTACTGATGAAAGATTTGCAGAGAAATATAATGAATTTAACAATATTGAGGCAAATACCAATCTCTCGCCGCTTGATTTTGTCGAGCAAGTTTTGCGCAGATATATCAAAAAACCTCTTGAAATTGTGCAAATTTCAAATATAGCTGGTGATGCTTATGGCAAAGGCAAACTGTTTTTGTCGGGTAATACATTAAATATGCACACCCTTGCATCTTACACCATAATAGCTCACGAGCTTGGTCACGCACTTCAAGATGTGAGTGGAAATAAGTTGAAAAAATTGCATAGACTAAGAAGAGTGGGCAGATTTATCGCAAAAACAAGAATTTTAATGCCGAGTTTGGTGGCGGGAATGATTTTGTTGGCGTTTGGCGGTACTCCGTTTATTATAGGTTGTGGCCTGCTTGCGCTTTCCGCTTTTATATTCATTCTTGCCCTTGTTGTCAAACTTATGACCATTTCAATTGAAAAAGATGCGTCTAAGAATGCCATGATTTATTTAGCTGAGGTGTTTGAAGGGGAACAATTAAGACTTTGCAAAAAGTTTTTAAATGAGGCAAGATTGACATACTGGGCAGAATTTTTGCGTATTGTGCTGGGTTGGACGGGCGCTTCAAAAAAGGGTACTCTTTTCAACTAGGAGGTTTTTATGGAATATTATATAGGATATTTGATTTGCGGATTGGTCATTTTGGTTGCCGTAATTCTATCAATTTTTGCACAAGCTAAGGTGAATGGAACATACAATAAATACAGAAATGTTGCTTCTCCACTTGATATGACGGGCGGGCAACTGGCCGAGGAGCTTGCTGGAAGATATGGCGTGAATATCACTGTTGGGAAATGTCATGGAACGCTGTCAGACCATTACAACTCACGCACAAAAACTCTTGCTATCTCAGAAGGAAACTTCAATTCAAATTCAATCGCCGCTCATGCAATTGTTGCTCATGAGTTTGGGCATGCTCTACAAGATAAACAGGGCTATCTTGCTTTGAAAGTAAGACAAACAATTATAAGAGTAAATAATTTTGTTTCAGCTCTGCTTGTGCCTATGCTCATCATTGGACTGCTTCTTGACCTTGTATTCTTTCTTAATGCAGGAATGATTGTAATTTATGCATATATTGCTGTCTATGGAGTGTCTGTAATCGCTTCACTTGTCACGCTGCCAGTTGAATATAACGCTTCAGCTCGTGCAAAAAAGGTGCTGACTGAAATTGGTTGCACCATCTCTGATGAAGAAAAAAGGCCTGTTGATGAGCTGTTAAACGCCGCAGCTATGACTTATGTTGCTTCGCTTCTTGTTTCACTTGGCTTTTTGCTGAGGGCAGTTTTCTGGCTGTTGACTATTACGCAAGATAGATAATTGGATAATTTTTAAAAATAAAAAATATTTTAAAAAGTCACTTTTGTTGAAGTGATTTTTTTAATTACTTGACTTGGCTGTGTAAAAGTGCTATATTAAGGTAAACAAAAGGTCATTAAGGAGGGAATTTTTGATGGATAGAAAAAATGAACAAAATTGGACAAAGTTTATTGATTTAATGGTGAAAAGATGTGTAAGTCGTGATGAAGCTTATCAAAAACTTGGTGACTTTATTGCATATCTCAATTATTCTGAAGCAATCGAAGATTGCAGCAAAGAGTTTAAATTGCTTTTTACAGAAAAGGTTTTAAATCCAATTGTTGAAGGCAATGAAACAACTTTTACTGCTGTTTATAATGCTTTGGTTGATGGAAAAGACTTAAACCTTAAATGGATGAAATCTTACAGCGGCACTCGCATTATGACTGAAGGCAAACTTATTGGCGAAATTGTCACTCTTGACAACGAGATAGGGCAGACTAAAGATGAAATAGTTTCTCTCAAAAAACTGGCTCAAAATAGAAATGTGATTAAAAGTGCAAGCAGCTGTGGAAGCTCATCCTCATCTTCAAGATGCGGAAGCTCTTCATCATCTTCTTGTGGAAGCAGCAGAAGCTCAAGTGTAAGCAGATGCGGCAGCAGCTCTTCTTCAAGCTGTGGCAGTAGTATTTCAAGGTGCTAAGAAGTGGCAAATATAATAGAGCTTTTTGGCAAACAAGTGCCAATGAAAGATAATATTTGCAATTCAAGTGGGCAATTTGAAGAGGGCAAGTTTATGCGTTATAATCTTTATATAAGCATAACTGATGTATGCCTTGCAAGTTGCCCTTTTTGCAACAACAATACAAAGAAGCAAACAACGCGCAGTGAAAAAGAATTTGATATTGAAAAATTGAGAGTTGTTTTGCGTGAGTTAAAAAGGAAAAAATTGTTAAACAGAGTGTCAATCACAGGCGGTGAGCCTCTTTTGGATGTTGATCTCTTAAATTCAGTAATAAATGCTGTGTTTGAAGAGTGCGGAGAGTGGCAGTATGTGACCATAAACACTAATGGTTTTAATTTGCATCAAATTTTCAAACTAGACAAGCTGGATAAACTTGCAGGGATACATATTTCAAGACATCATTATCTTGATGAAAAGAATGATGAGATTTTTGGCTTTAAAACAGCTCACTTAGAAGATATTAAAGAGGTCATGAATAAACTTGAAGACAAGAAACTTTTAAGGTTAAACACTCTTTTAATAAAGGGGCTGATTGACAATAAAGAAGAGATCTGCAAATATTTGGACATGGCAGCAGGGCAGGATATTTTCAGAGTGGGCTTTGTTGGAATTATGCCATTGAATGATTTTTCAAAAGAGCATTTTATAGAATATAAAGAGCTGTTTAAAGATTTCAGCGAGCGTGGGGTGACTGTTAAAGAATTTCACAATCTTGATATATGCGATTGCATAAATGGCATATATATGACAGAGGAAGGAAAGCTGGTTGAGTTTTATGCAAGAAATGTCAGAAACCTTTGCCCAAGCACCGTCGGACAACTGTCTTACACTTATGACAATAAATTATGTGCTGGTTTTGGCAATGTGATTTTTTAAATAATTAAGGAAAAATTGGTTTAAAAACATGAAAATAATGCGAAAAATATTTAAAAAACTGAAAAACAACGATAAATTAAATACTTCATATCCTGTCAATAAAGAAGATTGGCTTGAATTTAAAATGGATGAAAAACTGCAATTTAACAACAAAGATATTTGTTTTTACATTCATATTCCGTTTTGTTTATCAAAGTGTAAATTTTGCGAATATGTCAAATATGAAAAAACTGATAATGCTTCAGAGCAGAGATATATAGAAATATTAAAACAAGATATTCAAAATTTCATTGATAAACATAAAGATAAAAATTTGACTGGGCTTGATATAGGTGGAGGCACACCAACATGCCTTAATGAAGACAATTTCAAAAATCTTTTGGAATTTGTAAAAGAAAATATCTTTGATAAGATGAAACTTTCAAAAGATACTGAGCCAAGCATTGAATCTACATTTTTAAGTATAACTGAAGAAAAGATCAGAATTATCTCTTCAAATGGCTTCAAAAGAATCTCATTTGGGCTTCAAACAGTAAACAAGAAGTTTTTAAAAGAAAATGACAGGTCTCATCCGACAGTGGAGCGAATGAAGAATGCACTTTCATGGTGTGAAAAATATGGTATAAACAAAGTCAACATTGACCTTATGTATGGCTTAAAAAACCAAACTAAAAAAGATTTGAAAGATGCGCTTGCGACAATTGAATATTTTAAGCCGCAGCAGGTGACATTGTATGAATTTCGCACAAATATATTAAAAATTAAAGAAAATATGTCAAAAAAGGCGTTATTTAAGCAATATTGCTATCTATTTCACAAATTGACAAGGCTTGGCTATAATGGAATTTTTGGTCAAAACACCTTTTCACTTGATAAATATGACCTTGGTTTGTCATCCTATATTCGACATAGAATGCTGGACAACACCTCCTATAAAGGCTTTGGAATTTCTGCGCAAAGTAAGGGCTCGAACGGTGTGAGCTATAACATAGGAAAGACAGAGCAGAGTTTAGAGCAGATTTTAGCACATGGCACCTTTGATGAAGAGGATATTTATGTTTTGCCTAAGGAAGAAATGGCTGCAAAATATGTTGCGATAAGTGGCTATAGTGGTCGTTTCAGCTTAAAAATTTTAGATGAAATATTGAAGGAAACAGCAAGAGAATATTATAAAAATCAACTTGAATTTCTTTTGAAAAAGCGTTATGTAACAATATCAGCAAACAATATTGTTCAGATTACAAAGCGAGGAATTGTGCATTATGGTGCAATTTTATCTTTGTTCTATCCAAGCTATAATAAGCAATAATAAACAACAAAAAACAAGGAAATATTAAAAATTCCTTGTTTTTTTTGCGTTTTTTATGCAGTTTTTCTTAAAATTTATTAAATTATCATAAAAATTGATTATTTTTTACTGCTTAGTTAAACTTAATTTTACTTTCAATATAAGATGAAAGCTCATTGATATTAAGTCTTATTTGTTCCATGCTGTCACGGTCACGAATGGTTACAGTGTTGTCTTCAAGAGTGTCAAAGTCAATGGTTACGCAGAAAGGTGTACCGATTTCATCTTGACGGCGATAACGCTTTCCAATTGAGCCGGCTTCATCATAGTCACACATAAAGTTTTTAGAAAGATTTGCATAGACCTCTCTTGCCTTATCTCCAAGATTTTTCTGAAGAGGAAGAATTGCAACTTTGTATGGTGCGATTGCAGGGTGGAAGTGCATAACAACTCTGGTTTCGCCATTTTCAAGAGTTTCTTCATCATAAGCTTCACACATAATGGCAAGGGTAAGTCTGTCAGCACCAATTGAATATTCGACAACTGTTGGAATGTATTTTTCATTTGTCACAGGGTCCAGATAATTCATATTTTTTCCGCTGTATTCTTGGTGTCTTGTCAAATCCCAAGTGCCACGGTGATGTATTCCATTAAGTTCTTGCCAGCCCATAGGGAAGTAATATTGAATATCGCAGGCAGCTTTTGCATAGTGAGCTAATTTGTCATGATCGTGAAATCTCAAATGCTGGCTTTTAAGTCCTAAGTCTTCAACAAATTTCATTGCCCTTTCTTTATAATCTGCATATATGTTCATACTTGTTTCTTCTTTGCAGAATTTTTGAAGCTCCATTTGTTCAAATTCGATTGTTCTGAAAAGAAAGTTTCCTGGGGTAATTTCATTTCTGAAAGATTTTCCAATTTGTGCAATTGCGAAAGGCACTTTTGCGCGAGTAGAGCGTTGAACATTTAAAAAGTTGATATATTCGCCTTGGCAGGTTTCAGGACGAAGATAAACGATGTCAGCTTCATCTCCTGTCATTGCTCTTGAAGTGGTAAACATTGGATTGAATTTTCTGATTGGTGTAAAGTCACGTTTCCCGCAAACAGGACATTTTACATCATGCTCTTCAATATAATGCTCCATTTCTTCATTGCTCATGCCTTCAGCTGAAATTTTACCTTTGCTGTGTGCTTCAATTAAAGTGTCAGCGCGGTGTCTTGTTTTGCAATTTCGACAATCCATTTTTGGATCACCAAAGCTTTCAACATGACCAGATGCCTGCCAAACTGTTGGATTCATCAAAATTGCTGCGTCAACGCCATAAGTGCTTGGGTCTTCTTGAACAAATCTTTTCCACCAAGCTCTTTTTATATTGTTTTTAAGCTCAACTCCCACTGGGCCAAAGTCCCAAGTGTTTGCAAAGCCGCCATAAATTTCACTGCCTTGAAAGATAAATCCTCTTCCTTTGCATAAGTTTACAATTTTGTCCATTGTCGCTTTTGTTTCCATAAATTCTCCTTTTAATACTCCTTTTAATTTTGGTTATTATAAAATAAATTATTGTCCGCTTTTTCAAGGTGTAAAGCGTTTTTTTTGTATGCAGATACATTAAAAAAGCCCCATTGCCTTTTAAAGCAATAGGGGCGTAGATTAAAACGCTGTTCCACCCTAATTCGTGACCAAAGTCACCTCATTTGAATTGTCTTTACGCCGACACGCGTTAAGCTATGGAGTTGCCAATTCCGTCATCACTTAAAAATAGTATATTCTTTTTCAAACAATAAGTCAACACTTTTTCATATAATTTTGAAGAGACAGCTAATATGGAATGCTTAGAAAAAATAGTTGCCAAACTAAACTCACAAAATATAAAAATGCATAGATACCAATAAAATGATTATATATGAATGGTTTAATTTGGCAAATTCTATTGACAATCGCAAGCAACAGAGTAAAATATTATTAGGAAAAAATAATTGCAAGTAAGAAAAATTGTTTTGCAGTTTTAAAAGGAGGGCAGGTGAGAAAGACAATTTATTCGATTGATGGCTTTACAGAAAAGAATATTGACTTTGAAAAAATTGACTTAGTCGGCACTGATGATATAAAAGCCCTTCTTAAAGAAATTTCTGATGGAACAGTTTTTACCGCACAGAAAAATGTTGGCGTATATGCGACAAAAGCAAGTGTAGGTCAAGTGCTTGATTTAAGAATGAGATTCAGTCACAATGGCAGAGCTTATGCTTTAAAAAAACAAAAATATGTCGTTCAAGAAAAAGATGTCAGCAGCGATTCAATGATAATCTCATATACTGACGGTCAGACATTCTTAGTCAAGGGTGATACCTTTAAAAATAATTATAGTTTAGACAGCTTAGAGTGGGATTTATACAAGCCAAATGATATTGCAAAAAAATATACAACACTTACAAAAAATATATATTTTAAGACGCCTTGGGGGGAATATGTGTATGCTCCGCTTGGCTCAAAACTCTGCATTGAATATGCTTCTACGCGAGACTTTTTTATAGTTTCAAATTCGCTTTTTAAAGAGGCTTATAACATAATTGGAACGCAAGAAGATATTGACGAACAAAACATAATTTAATGAAAATAACAAAAAAACCGCAAAAAACTGCGGTTTTTTCTTTAAAATGACTATATTTTAATGTTATTTGTTGTATTTTTCGATATATTCTTGATATGTTCCTGTAAAATCAATTATCTTGTTTTCATCTACAATATCAATAATTCTGTTTGCAACAGTTTCGATAATTTCTTGGTCATGAGTTGAGAACAACAGGTTTCCTCTAAAATTTATCATGCCCTTGTTGAGTGCGGTAATTGATTCAAGGTCGAGGTGGTTGGTTGGCTCATCTAAAATGACAAGATTGCCTTGTTCGAGCATCATTTTTGCAAGCATACATCTCACGCGCTCTCCACCAGAAAGCACATTAGCAGGCTTGAGATTTTCTTCACCTGTAAACAGCATTCTTCCAAGCCAGCTTCTGATGTAAGTTTCATTTTGGTCGGCAGAATATTGTCTAAGCCAATCAACAATTGAAGAGGTGTTTCCTTCAAAATATTCGTTGTTATTTTGTGGAAGATTGCTCATTTTTATTGTCTTTCCAACAAACACTTGACCGTGGTCAGCTTTTTCTACTCCAAGGATAATATTGAATAAAGTGGTTAAAATTTGACTATTTTTTGCAAAAAATATCACTTTTTGCCCTTTTTCAATGTTGAAACTTAAATTTTTGAACATTCCAGCTTTTGTAAGGTGGTCTACTTTTAATATCTCTTTGCCTATTTCTTGAGTATATTCAAAGTTGATGTAAGGATACTTTCTTGAAGAAGGTTTGATGTCTTCTATTGTAAGTCGTTCAAGCTCTCTTTTTCGGCTTGTTGCCTGTTTGGATTTTGAGGCATTTGCTGAGAAGCGGGCAATAAATTCTTTAAGCTCTTTAGCGCGCTGTTCTGACTTTTTATTTTGGTCTTTCATCTGTCTAAGAATCAATTGGCTTGATTCATACCAAAAATCATAATTTCCGATAAACATGTTTATCTTGCCATAATCCACATCGCAAATGTGCGTGCAGACTTTGTTGAGGAAGTGACGGTTGTGGGAAACAATGATGACTATGTTTTCAAATTCAAGCAAATAATCTTCAAGCCAGCGAGAAGTTTTGAAGTCGAGGTTGTTTGTTGGCTCGTCAAGAATTAAAATATCTGGATTGCCAAAAAGCGCTTGAGCAAGCAAGATTTTGACTTTAATTTTGGCGTCAAGTCCGCCCATCAATTCACTGAATAAACTTTCTTCAATGCCCATACTTTGAAGGAGGCTCTTTGCTTCACTTTCAGCTTCCCAGCCGCCAAGCTCGGCAAACTCAGTTTCAAGCTCGCCAGCTCTAAGCCCATCCTCTTCAGAAAAGTCTGGTTTCATGTAAAGCTCATCTTTTTCCTTTTGTATATCCATAAGCCTTTTGTGACCAAGCAATACAGTGTTTAAAACTGTTTCGTTGTCATAAGCGTTTTGGTTTTGTGCAAGCACTGACATGCGCTCGCCAGGCGTGATTGAAATTTCACCTGTATTGGCTTCAATTTCGCCTGTAATAATTTTCAAAAAAGTGGACTTACCAGCGCCGTTTGCACCGATAATTCCATAGCAGTTTCCTTTTGTAAATTTCAAATTGACATCTTTATAAAGCACTCGTCCACCAAAGGCGAGTGATACATTAGTGACTTGTAGCATTTTTACTCCTTAAAATCTAGTATAAAGAAAATCAAAGCCATTGTCAATCAAAAACAGCCTTTTAAAATTGCCTTAATTTTTCAGGCACACTTGCTTATAATTTTGAGATTTATATTTATAATATATATATTATCTAAAATAATTTTGAAAAGGGGCAAAATTATTTGCCTTTTCTTGTAATAAAAATTATAATGTTACAAGAAGGAATAGGGGCTGTTATGGCCTTAAAAAAATCCTTTCCCTTGCAAAAGAAAATAGAGGATATGTTTGCTTAGGAAAAAATATGCAAAATAAAACTTTATTTTGACAAGGATTTACATAAATATGCTTACCAAAATATGATTATGAGGTGCCATAAATGAGAAAGAAAGATAAGAGTGCTGAAAATAAGAAAAAAGAGCCAAAGCTTAAGGTGCGTTGGAAAATTTGGATGACCATCGTTGCAGTTGTTGCAGGTGTTTTTGCCATTTCAGGTGCAACCGTGCTTGGCGTTTATCTTACAGGCGGATTTGATGAAAAAGTTGTTTCACCAGAAGGGATAAATTTCTCCTATGATGATGGGCTTTTTAATGCAGCAACAAACCAGATTGAAACAGGTGAAGACTTTCAGCTTACAGTAGTTGCGACAAATGAGGGGGTTACTCAAAGAAAGGTCAGCCTTTCGTTTACTGGTGGAAGCCCAACAACTGTGCTTGACGGAAAGGTCTCAAACGGCGTTATTGAAGTTCCACAAGAGGTTACTCTTGGACGACCATTCACAGTGCATCTTGTAAGAAGTGATTTGCGTGATGATGATGGGACTGTCATTCTCGACCACCAAAACAATCCTGTTCAATGGATTGCTGGCGGACTTGCATCATTAAGGGCGCAAAGTGAATACATACAAATAAATCCAGCATTTATAAATGTTGCAGTTGATGTGCCTGTTTACAGCACGGAGACATTGATTATCAACTCTAAAGGCGAAGTTGTTTCGCAGGTTGTAAAGAATGAAAGCTTTACATTGAGGTCAAAATATCTTCCAAGCAAAAGCTTGTATATGTACAGCGACAACCTCAGCGAAAGAGACCAAACTTCTTGGAGACTTAAAAAATCTTATTATGAGCCAGTAAGCTCTGACAGCTTGACAACTGTATATGACAGCATGCATGAAATACACCTTCTTGCTGGCGACCAAATGGCACAAAATATAAGAATAAACAGCTATACTTTCTCAAATGCAAAAGCTCAAATTGATTATGAAAGAGAGTTTGCTTCAGAAGAGGGCATTGATAATGCTTCATATTATCAAAGCGTGCTTCGCTTCTTAAGTGAAAATCAAAACCTTACAACCACATCTCATGTTATCATGGCAATCGGAGAAGAGAACATTGGAAGATTTACTGTCAATAAGTCAAATGTTTCAATGAAGGCAGAGCAGCCATTAAATCTCTATTTAAATAACTATTCATTCCAAAGTGACAGCGATTACTTAGGTGTAAATGTTTATTCAAGCTCTGGGCTTATTCTTGACAATCTTTTGAAGAATATTGCCATAAATTTTGAGCTTGATGGAAAAGACCCAACAATAGAAAATAAAATTTTGAATGTGTCGGGTGGCGACTTTGTTACAATCGGTGGCAAACGCTATTATAGACCAAACTCAAAAGTGAGCAATGTAAGATATTCTTATTGGACATTATCAGCAACCGAAGCTGCAAACATTAAGATGAACATCGCACTTATCGTAGGTGATGACCAAGCTCTATTTGAGCAAACTGAAGGCACAGCACTTATAAGAGAGGTTGTGCTTGAAATTACAAAACATGTCGAAGGTGATGTCGCATGGACAGACCAATCTGATATTGATGTTCTTTTGCAATATTCAACAACTGGGGGCGTAAGCACAATTGTTCCTAAGAATGTTGACCTTGAAGAGTATGCTTTTGTTCCTGAAGATAATATCTATCAAGATAAAGTTTTCTTCGCATCTTTCGGAAATGGAGATATCAATGACTATATCTCAAGCGCTAATGAAATTATTGGCGAAAATGGATATATTCGTTCGGCATCTGGCGTTTATACAATGGAAAATGGCCAACAACTCACTTTGTTTGCAATCAATGGCTCTCGTTTGACTTTATATAACACAGGTGTGTTTACACTTTATTTCGCAACAGTAAAACCAGAGCTTAGCGAAAGTGGACTTTATAATATTGTTGAAATGAGCAGCGGATATAAGAGAATAAACTGTAAGAAATCTCTTTATACAGACTCTGTTTATGATTTCAAAGTTGACACAGCACTTTTCCCTGTTGTAAACAATGAAACAAGCATAAACCAAGGCAGTGACTATGATTTCGGCATTGGCTTTAATATCGGAAGCGAGTCTGTGCCAGTATTTAAAGATGAATTTCAAAAAGGTCTTATGAAACCTGTGATTTTGGATGTTGCAGGAAACGACATTTCTGAATTGTTCACTTTTAACGATGGCGTGCTTACAAATGCAACCGACTCTGGAGAAGCTTATCTTGAATATAGAGTGCGCACAAAATCATCTGTTCAGATAAACGAAATTCAGGGGATAAGACTGGGCTATATCTCTCTTAATTATGATAATGGTGAAGATGAGCCAATCAATTGGACAAACGCTCTTACAGATCGCATTTGTGTTTATAAACCAACTGCTATGAAAATTGAGCTCACAGAAAATGATATTTCAAGAGCAATAAATGGCGGAAATAAGGTCAAGGTTGAGCAAAGTCTCAATAATGATGGATTATTTAGAACAGCCATTACAATTTCTCTTACAGCAGATACAAGTGATGTTTCAACCAATGTGACAGATTTTATCAACAAACTTGTTGGTGCGAGGGGGGCATACCTTACAATCACTGACCAAAAGGGAAAGACTGAAACATTAAGCGGACAATGGAGCTTTGCTTTGAAGGGTGGAAATATGAATATTATCACCTTGTCAGCAGATGGAAAATCATTTACTTTCAGAAATACTCAAAGTGACGATTTTGTTCCACTTTCACTTGTGATTAAAAGTGCAGACGGAAATTCAACTCTTCTTAATGAAGACGGAGAAGAATTTATAATAAATTTTGATGTAAAATCAACCGGACTTACCAAGATTGCCTATGACTCTGCAGACAACGGAAACTATGACCCTTATGTTGCAAATCCTTCAAAAGAGTCAGAGGATACTTCAAAAGCAGTAGTTACTAAATATGGTGCTTCAAGTGACAGCAATGCCTATCTTGACCTTAAAGAAGTAATCAAATTCTATTGCAAAGATGAGACTGGAAATGATGTATTATACAATTTAATTACCTTCAAATTCAGCCCTCAATATTATTCAGTTGCAAATCTTTCAGATAAACAAATTCAAGATTTATTCGGCCTTAATGGAATGCTTGAGCTTTATAATGATGCAGGTCCAATAGATTTTAGAGGCAATTATCTTGCTGAAAATATCAGAAACATTCTTGCAACAGCGACTATCACAAAGATTTATATTAAGAAAAACTTTGCTTCAGCGCACACTATCCAACTTGCAGTTTCTGACGAAGGTGGCTCTGGCGCAGTTGATACCTCTCTCGATATCGTGCTTAGACCAAATGTATCTGTTTCAAATGAGACTTACAGTGAGGTTTATGCAGGCGAGGAAAATAATACAGAGCTTGTCAACAGGGTGACAAACCTCAATGCAGGCGGCGTAGATGTTTCACTTAACAGTGCATTTACCAGCCCAACATATTATATAGTATTAAATTCTGTTGACAGCAAGTATAGACTTGTTGCCAGTGAAACCGCAATCAGCGGTGCAATTGGTGTTTATAAACCTTTTGACAACCAACTTAAATTCAAAGATTTCTGGGATGAGGAAGTAAAGAATTTCACAGTATATTTCCAACCAGAAGGAAGCAACTACTATGCAATAGACCATCCAATTACATTTACAGTAAATCGTGACCTTAAGATTGAAGATAAAAAAGGCACACTCTATGTGCTTGGCGACCAGTCATCAATGGGCGACTTAGTCTCAGTTACAAGACATAGTGGTGCATTGATAACCAGCAGCTCTGCAAGTGACTTTTCTATCACTTATGAATTTAGTGACTATTTCAATTATACAGCTGAAGGAATTAAAAGAATAGAAAATAAAAATTTCTTCTTTGATTATAATCAGAAAAATCTCACCACAACTCTTACAATCAAATATGGCTCAATTATATTTGATGAAATTGAGGTGAATATTGAGCTTATCAAATCAGGAGAGGTTTATGACAATGATGTTTACAAACATATCGCTTCTCAGTTTGCAATCAGCTCGAATGACAGCTTAAGCAATGCTATTAAAGTAGACACGCAAAAAGTAAAAAATGATGATAAAGATATTGAATATCTCGTGTTTGCTGCAAACAAGAGCTGGGTTTGGAAGTTAAACCATTTTGATAATTACAATCTTGAAGCTGGCTCTATTGATAATTTTGGAAACAGAATAAGAAACTATGAAGTAAGCAACAGCAATATTTCATTTAAGAGCCAGACAGCAATCTTATCTGGACTTAATGACGATACAAAATATTTGGTTATCAGAGTTGTTTCATCAACTGACGGTCAAACATACGCAACGATGCATATTCCATACATTCTTTCTTCTGCTGGCTATGATTTTGTAAAATACAACTCAGACAAGGTGGCGGATGATCGCACTTTAGAGACTGCACTTTTAAAACCAGAACAATTGCTTGAAAAGGGCATATATAATGAAATAAATGCTGGTCAAAAGAGCCAAATCTTAAGTGAATACACACATGACAACAACACAAATCTTACAGAGGGTGGACTTTATACAATTAAAAACTTTGCTCAATATCTTGAAAATTATGTTTTAGATGAAAACTATGTTTTACAAGGTGAAGATGGCGAAGATGTGACAATAGGCGAAAAATATGATGATTATTCAAGTCTTGTCAAAGATAAAATAGTCAACAAAGACAATATAAATAAAGAAGCAAAAGGTTATTTGACATTAAATCACCTTCCAACTTCTGTAACAGATGATGCCTTTATTGCATTTGAATATATTTTGGAAAGAAGCTCTGGAAACAGACAATCCTTCTATTATCTTCTTAAAGTTAAACCTGACCTTATTGTTGAAAAACCTATCTATGCTTATGGCGACGGAGAGGGTGGTACAACTGAGTATATTCAAGGTGGCCTTAATGAAATAAATGAAGTTGACCTTGAAAAACTTTATGACAATAAGACTTTGCATGAAAATGAAAAGAAATTTATGGTAAGCAAAGACATCGTTCTTTCTGGAAGCGATAATGTATCAAGCAGAGAAGGCGTCAACACAATTTTGACACTTGATATAAATTCAAATTCTACCATCCAATTCACTAATAAAGGTGATAAGGTGATTAAAGAATTTGCTGCAAATACATCTCCAATCAATATTGATTTAAAAGAACATGATTATTTCCTTGATAATTTTGATGGCGAAATCTTAGGCGAAGTTGTCAATGTTACCATATTAAAGGGTGATGCAAGCATTTCATATAACGGTGTGAAATTGCTTTCAACTTTAAAATATACAAATGAAGTGACAACTGTGGTTGTAGGCGACAGAGTGCTTACAAATGCAGAAATGTGGAAGAATTATCTTGATATTACTTTCTCAAACGATTACAGAACAATGTTCTACAGACCTCTTGTTTCAACTAAGATGACTATTACAATTAAACATAGTTATAATGGTGGAACAAAGGAAGAGCTTTCTGTTGTGGGCGGAGAGCAACTTTATACCTTCATTCTCAATGAAGACGCTGAAATTTTCACTGTTGAATTCAACACAGAAAATGAAAGAGTTGAAAGCGCTGACTATGCAATCACTCTTAAAAATGGCGAGATGTCAAGCTATTCACTAAACATCAACCTTATAAAGAAGGAAGAGTCAGGCTCGACAATTGGCACAATTATTTACAACAGATTAAGCGTAAATGTAATCAGCGGCGAAGAATTTATTGATAGTTACAACTACAATAAAGCAACTGGTAAGTTTGATATTATCCTTAAGGACTATATTGACTCAGATAAGGTTGTCACCTTTGCTGCCTATACAAATGTTGGCTATCTTTCAACATTTACAGTAAACTTAAAAGCCAATGTTACTTATTATCCAAACGAAAGTAAAACAACTCTTAATGCGGGAATGGACCACCAAGTAAACGGTCAATTCATTTCGTTAAAACAAGGAAATGACTCTCTTGAAGAATTATTTAAAATTAAATCTGCTCAGATAAGCGGTGAAGGAAAAGATTTTGTTGAATTTATTGGCAACAACTCATTCTTCAGAGTTTATGACCTTATTTCAGACATGACAATCACAATTGATTATGTTGTAGAATTTGATTGTGAAGGAAAATCTGATTTAAGTGAAAGTTTAATGGCTTTAGATGGAAAGCAATTCAAGTTTACTCAAGAATATACTTTGAAAGCCAACATAAATTCAATCAGCTCGTTTACGGCTGAGGGCGAGATTATTGCTGGGCAACGCCATGAAGTTGATGTTGAAAATCTTTACAATACAACTTCAAGTTTAAGCGAAAATTCAAGCATAACTTTGGAAGCTACTTCACCAAACCCTGCTTTTAAAGGGGTTGAGTTTACTGATGGGAAATTTGAATTTCTTACTGGGTATGTTTCTTCAAAGGTTACAATAGAGCTTCGCGTTGAAGTGAAAATTTTCAAAGGAAGCGTTTCAGTTGCAAGAGCAGGCGAAATTTATCAATCATATATTCTGACATATTCATTCGTAGTTGCACCAAGCGTGCAATTGGAATTGAATTATCCAGCACCAAACTCAACTGCAAACTTGACAAATGAATTTGTTGAAAGTGGTGTAGTGTATGAAAATATCCAAATAATGCTTAACAACAAAGCAATCTTCAGCGAAGCAAATCGTGTGCAAATTTTCCAAGCATTAAGTGAAAGAAACGAAAGAAATGAAGTCGTTTATAATTCACAGGCACTTGAGGATTGGAACAACAATTTCGATATAACCAATTTTTCAGTGGTTGTAAACAGTAAGTCAAGTAATGCAAAGGTTTCTGTTCGAGAAGAAAGCGGCACATTTAAAGAGGTAAGCTTAAATGGAACAATAGATTTAAACAAAAATGTTAAGTTTGAGCTTACTGGCACTTCAGGCTCGGAAGCACTTGTTGAGCTTGCTGTGACCTATCAATCTGTAAGCAAGGTTTACTATGTAAAAATTATGAGAAACACTTTGCAGCTTCAACTTCAAACTGTTTCAAATTATACTCAAGCAGGCTTGTATACAGAAGAAAATGACGGAAAAACTGAGACAAACTCAGTAAGTTATGAAAAAATATATGTGGATAAGACTGCTACAAATAAATTACTTGCAGGGGGAAGACTTATCCAAGCTAAGCTTAATGACACTATGGCTGGCTATCAAGATGACTATTACTTTGTTTTCTCTGGTACTGAAGATGGGTCTGATAATGTAAAATATTATGCATCTTTCCCAATTTTTATCTCAGCAAATGACCAAAGCAAAACCTTGTATTACGATCTTGGAATTTCTTTTCTTGATAAAACATATCATGGTCTTTATCTTGCTTCAAAACTTGATAAACTTGGCATAAGCATTAAAGGTGATAAAAGATTATTGCAGAAAAAGAATGCTGAAAACCAAGACCAAGACATCACTGCAGAAGATTTAAAAGATGAAAAGACAAAATTGGATTTAGACTTATCAGCTTCAATTTTTGCAATGCAAAATGAAAAACCTCAAATCTCACTTGCAAACAGAATTCAAATGACTTATGGTCTTGATGAAAACGGCAAAGAGATTTTGGTTGATTATGAAAAATATAAATCTATCTTCAAAGGTGAAGATATTGATATTGAAGTTGAGAAAGATGATGAAACAACAACATTCAATACAGCTGAAAGCAAAGGAGCAATCCAAACGCCATCAAGCATCAAACTTGATGAAATCAATAAAGCTGCATTAAATCTTACATTTGTAATGAATGATGGAAGCATTGATGTTGAAACAAGCAAAAGCGAAAAATTATTTACACTCAACTATTATTACATGGCAAGCGTAGATATCGAAGTTGCTGAAGCCGCATCTATGGCTGGAAACTTTATTACTCTTGAAGTTAATAGAGAGTACTCATCACTTTCTACTTTGATTGGAATTAAACACCCAACAACAAATAGACCTATCTCAGCTTCAGATTTCACTCAAGGAACATCTCATATTGCATTTAATTTCATTTATGCAAATCATGAAAGATATTCTGATTTTGAAAGTGGAATTACTGAAAAAGAATATAGTAAAGAAGATAAAGATGAAATTTATCTAAGCGAATTAGTTAATTCTTATTTAAACAAAAAAGATTACAACATTGGCGAGTTTAAAAGAAGCGTAAATGATAACGGAAGTGATGACAATGTTTATAATTTGAATTATGTATTTAGAGGTGCAATAAGCAATTCAAATGAAAATGTTTATGATTATACATTGATTCCTTATGGCGCTAAGAATACAGGCGATTATGTACTTGGCAAACTGGTATATAATGTTGGAGATTTCACAAGAGTTTATTATGTTGTGTTTAAAATTGTATCAGACTATGTTGTGTCATTTGCCGGAAGCGCAGATAATGCAACAGAGGAAGAAAACGGCACAATCATCTCCAACTTTGACAATGTCAACACCATTTCAGAAACGAGATCGGAAGGACAATATCAATATTATAATGATTTTACTTTGACTGGGCAAAGTGGTTATGTTTCAATAAAACATAAAAATAATCCTAGCGCAGGAGAATTGTCAACAAAGAATTTTGATATTATAATATCTGAAGACAAAATGATTGAATCAGTTTCTTATAATAAACAAGAAAATCTTAATCAAAAAATATTTACAAAAATAAGTTCTTCTCAAAAGAGTGATTGGGCTTATAATGAAGGTGCAAAACGCTATTCATATAACGATAAAGATGGTAAAGATATATTATTCAACAATGTTGTTGCAGTAATATTTGGTGACCAAAATTATTATTTTGAAGGAACAGATGATTATGGATATAAATATAGACTCTATTTCAGACTTCAAGCAACAAAGCCTACTCCATCAATTTCAAACAGCATTACAATTACTGAAGAAGAATTTTTAGATTTAGGCGCTGTTTATCAAGAGCTTTCTATTACAAAACAATCTGGTGGTCAAGACAATTATGTTATCAATTCTTCTACTCCACAAACGCCAAATTCAGAATTGAGCAAAGTTAAGCTTTTAAATTTCCAAAATATAGAAACTTGGCAATTTGGAGAAAATTATACAGTTCCTCAAGCAAAAGATGAACAAAAAGTTTATTTAGAGATTCCTGAAAATAAGAACGTTTCTTATGGAAATGTAGGTTATGTTGCAAAGGACAACTCTAATGCAAGTGAAGGCGCTTACACTATTAACTTTGTAAATGGCACAGATTATTTGAAATTTCCAATGATTCAATTCATAAGCGTTGAAAGTTTAAAGCTTTATAATGTTAAGACGAATGAATTTGTTCAGGATATAAATAAAAATACTTCTCATGCTACTGCAACAGACGATACTTCAAATAAAAAATGGACATTTGCAACCAAGACGGGTTATTTCTCAAATGAAAATGAGGAAGTAAAAGAGGGTGAGGAAGTCACACCAACTATTTCAGGGCCAAGAGCCGTTCGTGGAAAAATAAAAGAAGCAACGGGAAATCAAGCAGAAGAATATGATGCTGAGCTTTGGAAGATGCCAGTAATTCAAAACACAGACATATTTGAAGGAACAAATACAGCACAATTGAGACTTGTCATTACATTAAAATATGATTCAAATCCAAATGACAATAATCAAGATGACAATGATAGTGTTATTGAATATTGTGATTGTCCAATTGTAATAACAGTAAGACGACTTGCTTCATTTAAACAAGCCGAAAATAATGTTATTCGTGATGGAGAAGCTTTCAGTGTAGGAGAAATGATAGAAATAGGAGATAATACCTCAGGCTTTGAAATAAAAAGTTTCTTAAATGATACACTTGAAGTGCTTGTTCCAGGAAACACAGATGTTTCATTTAATGTTACTCTAAGAAGAAATGGAACAAATGAAAACGATATTAAAAATGTTTCAACTTCAATTTCTCTTCAAAACACAGGTTACAGCTGGGCAAGAACATATTATGTTTCACTTTCACAATATCTAGGAATAAATGTTAAACTAAATGATGAAATAAAGATTAGTTCGGTAAGCAATCGTTATACACAATTCTTCTATATTAAAAATGGTAATTCAGAAAATTTAGAGGAGAAGACTGGAAAGATAACATTGCAAGAAAGTGATAATACTTACAATTTCATAGTTTCAGCAATTCAAAATGATATTGCTTTCGTTGAAAACATTGAAAGACTTGGAAGCAACAACTATTTCGGTATAAATAAATATTATATTGTAAATGGAAAATATTCAAATGATGAAAATGTCTATGCTTATAGATTTACTGCAAATTATACAGTTACCGGATATGCTTATGTTCTTCAAAAGTTGCAAACGCCAATTGCGTTTACAATAGATATAAAGGACGCAGGCTCTACTGAAAGTGAATATAATATTAGACTTGAAAAGTGGATGACGGATGCATTTAAATTAAAGCGAGCTACAATATCTAATGGCTCAATAACTATAGGAGAAGATGTATCAGTTTCTGATAAATTACAATACTTCTCATTTGCTATTGAAGAGAGTCCTGATTCAAGTGGATCTTCTGTGGGTAATGCTAAAATTACGGCAGATGGCGTTTTGACTATCCCTAAATCATTCACTCGTGACCAGTATGTAAAAATTCAAATTCTGATGAAAGTATCAGGTAAGGATCGTAACATAGGCAATGATGAAACGGGTGACGGAAAGGTTATCTTAGGCACAGTGAATGTAAGTCTTAAAGAAGATTTGCCAAAGGCTTAATACTGGGATTTCATTAAGATTTTAATTATTTGTGCTTAAGCAAATTAAAGTGGTGTGGGCGAGGCTTGGTTGTACAAGTTTCGCCCCATCTCACTTATTTTCATTTTGTTAAATATTCTTTAAAAGGAGGGATTGATGTTTGGCGAAATATTAAAATATGCGATTACTGTCGGAGCAGGCATCAATTTTCTGCTTTTACTGGGTATGGTCTTTCTTGAAAGACGAAAGCCTGAAAATATTATCGCATGGCTGACAATTTTGACCTTTGTGCCAATTATTGGTTTTATTCTTTATATCATTTTTGGAAGTGGTTTAAGTGTCAGAACAAGACGTATGATAAGAAGAAAGTCTATTTCTGAGCGTGATATCATTCGCAACATTGACGGCATTCAAACGCTGGAAGAAATGCGTATTGACTCAATTTTAAAAGAAAATCGAGAGCTTGCTTCAATGTGTTATGCATACGGCTCTTATCCTTTGCCTGCAAATGACATTAAAGTTTACACCAAAGGTGAAAGCATGCTTAAAGCCTTAAAGGATGATATTTTAAAGGCAAAATATTCAATCAATATTGAGTATTACATCTTCGCAAATGATCGTGCGGGCAATGAAATTATGGAAGCCCTTTGCAAAAAAGCCAAAGAAGGTGTGGATGTTAAGCTTATTTATGACTCAATTGGATCGAGAAAAGCACCAAGACGCTTTTTCAGAAAGCTTGAGCAGGCTGGCGGTGAAGTGGGGGAATTTTTTCCACCATTCATGCACATAAGACTTATCAATCTTAAATTAAACTATCGAAATCACCGAAAAGTTGTGATTATTGATGGAAGAGTGGGGTATACTGGCGGCATGAACATTCGTGACGACCACATGGGCAGAGATAAGAAATTGCGTCCATGGCGAGATACTCACATCAGAATAGAGGGCAGTGGTGTTTATGGTTTGCAAAATATCTTCCTTGATGATTGGAGATATTGCAAAAATGACAGCACTCCGCCAAGACTTTATCTTGAAAATGGTTATTTTCCAAGCCCCAAAATTTGCGGTGATGCGACGGTGCAGGTTTTAACTTCTGGCCCTGATAGTCAGGTGCAGAGAATAAAAGAAACCTTTGTGAAAATGATAACAAATGCCAGAGATCGTGTTTATATTCAAACCCCTTATTTTATTCCAGACGATGTATTCTTTGCTGCGCTTAGAATTGCTGTGAAAAGTGGGGTTGATGTAAGAATAATGGTGCCTAGAAAACCGGACAAAAAAACCGTTTATCTTGCGACATTGTCATACTTAAAAGAGATGGCAGAAATGGGGGTTAAAGTTTATTTATACTCAGGTTTCCTTCACAGCAAAGTTTTAATTGTGGATGACAATTTGCTGTCAATCGGCACATGCAACATGGATAATCGTTCGTTTGGGTTAAACTTTGAAAATACGGTGATAATTTATTCAAAATCGTTGAACAAAAATCATCAGGAGATATATGCTGAAGACATGCGAAACTCGCAAGAGGTGAATATAAATTACTTCCAAAAGAAGAGTTTCCTTACAAAAATGCTTCAAGCAATTATGCGTTTATTATCTTCGTTATTTTAATAAAAATTTAGATAATTTAATGAAAAAAGACATATTTCTTAATAAAATATGTCTTTTTTTTGTTATTTTAAAGTTTTTGATTAAAAAACAGTTGTTTAGATTCTTCCAAGCTCGACATTGTCTTTGTCTCTTGCACGCAAAGCTTTGATTGGATGTTCTTTATCTTGCACGCGATAATCTTGACCGAATTTTTTAATATGGTCGGCAATCACTACATGAGATGGCATCTTGTCAACATTCTTGATGAATTTATGTTGATATACAAAGAAATCGGCATTTTCAGGCAGTTTTTTGACATTTATATAGCTTTCGCGATTAGCTGTATTATTGACTGTTTTAGCAATGATTTCTCTGATGTAGTCCTTCTGTGGTTTGAAGTTGATAAGCTCTGGAAACTCGCCATTTGGAATGACATCCTTCCAGTCTTTCTTCTCATATTTACGCAAAAGTTTGAGCACTTCATGAAGGTGAGCCAGCTCTTGCTCATAAAACATTGCCCAGATATTTTTAATGTTTGCGTCAACCTCATCATTAAGCATCGAATAGTATAAATAACATTCAATATACTCATGCATAAGAAGAGACTCAAGCGGTGTTGCAGTAGGGTCAATCAAAGAGCCATATTGTGTTACATGTTGCTCTTCCACCATTGCAATTTCACTGTAAATTTCTCGTCCAACTTTATGTTTGTAAAAAGCGCCTAAATTCATGTAATAATTCATTGTTTGCTGTTCGGCAGCGGTGATAATTGAAACATCGCACATTGCAAGCGGGTCGGCAGTTTTATTGCAAATTGGCTTTTTAATTGAGTCGTAAGGGTGTCTGGCATGTGCAACTGTAGGTCTTGCTGGCATGATTTCTGTATAGCTTCCTACATAACGCTCAGCATGCTCACCCATGTCTGTTTCGAGAAGGTTTGCATAGCGATAAAGGTGGTCAAAATCTTCAAGCAGTGCAAAATCCAACGCATTTTTTACATTTTTATCAAGTTGTCTTCTTGCCAATAGGGCAGTGAGGTCAACGGCAAGTTGTTCATAGCCGATTGTGGTTTGAAGAATATTCTCGTCAGCTGGCTTAAGTGCTGCAATAACTTTTTGCTGTTGTTGTTCGCCTCTTCTGATAAGCGCAACGCTTCTTCTTATATCGTTGTCTGCACAATGTCTGTTGATATGATGCTTTGACCAAACAGCTTCATATTCTGTTCCATTCATAAGTATGCAGCGTACTCTTGTATAAGGGTCTACTTCATTTTTGTCATAAGGTTTTGGTGAAAGCATTTTCATGCTCATGATTGTGCTTTCAAGCTTTTTTGGTTTTTCTAAAAATGGGTTTATACTCATAAAATTCCTCCATTTTTATAATGCCCATTTGTATAGTTTTAATTCAAATTAGTGTGCTTTATTTTTTAGTGAATAATATTATTTAAATTAAGTCATATTAAATTATGCAATAAAGGCGACATGGCGGAAGGGGAATTTGGCATAAAAGCATGACAGCGATATGGTTTAAATGCTTGGCAAAACAATTATGATTATAATGAAGTTATATAGTAGATACATATAATTGATATATATAGTATAATATTTTATAAATAATATAATTTTTGATTATAAAAAAATAATTTATTATTAAATTACTTGACACCCCCCCCCATATAAATTATCCTATATACAGGAGGGAAAATGGAAAATAAACAGAAAAAAACATTGTTTTATACTTTTGTTTCAGTGGTGATTGCGCTTCTTTTGACCGCCATTTCATTGGGAGTGGTTGCCATTGTAGGAAAAGATGATAAAAACAGTCCAAATAAGTGGTATTCTGGTGTGGAAACTCCAGTTAAACAAGGCACAGACGGTGATTTTTACATAGATACAGACGATTATCTTCTTTATCAAAAAATCAATGGTGCTTGGACTGTCATTATGCAAAATTTTGGCAAGGGTGAGCCTGGTCAAGATGGCGTTGGTATTTTAAAGATTGAAAAAACATCAACTGATGGTTTAGTAGATACCTACACAATCACATTTACAAATGGAACAACTACCACATTTACTATCACAAATGGTAAAGATGGTGAAGACGGCGTAAGCCCAACAGTTTCAATAAATGAACAAGGTTATTGGGTAATCAATGGCGTTCCAACAAATGTCAAAGCACAAGGCGAAAATGGAAAGGGAATTGTTTCTATTTCAAAGACATCAAGTGATGGCCTTGTTGACACTTACACTATCGAATTTACAGACGGCACTACAAGCGTGTTTACTGTAACAAACGGCAGTGATGGAACAGACGGACAGACACCAACAATAGTTATCAATGAAGAGGGTTATTGGGTAATCAATGGTGTTACAACCGATGTGAAAGCACATGGTGAAAACGGAAAAGATGGAATTAGTATTGTATCTGTTAAGAAGACTGCCACAAATGGTCTTGTAGATACTTACACTATTCTTTACTCAGACGGAAGCGAAACAACTTTCACTATCACAAATGGAAAAGATGGAGAGGATGGTGCTACTCCAACAATCTCAATAAACAATGATGGTTATTGGGTAATCAATGGCGTAACTACAAATATCAAGGCTCAAGGCGAAAGCGGAAATGGAATTGAGTCAATTACAAAAACTTCAAGCAATGGCCTTGTAGATACTTACACTATTAGATTTACAGATGGCTCTACAACTACATTCACAGTTACAAACGGCAGTGACGGAGAGAAGGGTGAACAAGGTTTGCCTGGCACAGACGGCACAACTCCAACAGTCTCAATCAACGAAGATGGCTATTGGGTAATCAATGGCGAAGTGACTGAAATCAAAGCACAAGGCGAAAATGGAAAAGACGGCGTTGGAATTGTTTCAGTTAAGAAGACTGCTACTCATGGAAATGTAGACACTTATACTATTACATTCACTGACGGAAAGACTACTACATTTACAGTTACAAATTCACAAGACCTTTCATACACAGTGCATCAAGAATTGAATTACAATGAAAGCATTGAAACAATTGCAAACCCAGAACAAGGCTTTACTTATGCGTTGATGTATAGGAACAGCAGTGAAAATGATAACAAAGTGCTTGATTTTTATCCAGAAACAAGAACATTCCGTTTGCTTATTGATTTAAGCTCTTATTCATCAAATGCGACATGGACAAGACGTAGTACAGGCACAGGTACAACGCAAGAATTGCCAGAAAGCTTTTTAAATAGTCTTCGCAATGAGCTTAATTTACTTAAAAGTAAAGACAAGAATGTTGTAGTAAGATGCTCTTATCTTCCATACTTTGACCAATCACAACCATTTGATAAGTTTGAGCCAGAATTTACTATGCTTTTAAAGCATGCAGAACAGATTGCAACATTGTTAAATGAATTTCAAGATACTGTAGTTGCAATTGAAGGCGGTTTCATTGGAAACTATGGTGAAATGACAGCAGATTCTGACTACACAGATTCAACTCATATCAACCAGCTTATTGACAAGCTTTTAGACAACTCAGAAAATATTCCTGTACTTGTTCGCAGACCTCAAATGATGTACGACTATTGTGGAATTACTGCAGATCAAGTTAAAAACAATGAAAAAGTTGTTTTGACTGAAAAGCAAAAGAGATTGGGCATTTATAATGACGCTATGTTTGGCAGTCCTACAGACTATGACACATATAATGTGACAAGCTGGGCTGAGAGATGTCAAAACATTGTTTTCCAATCACAATTCACTGACACACCATTTGGTGGAGAAACTTTGGTTACTGACTCTGGAGCAACTCACTTCTTAAGCAAATTCCCATCATTTATTCCAGAAGGACACCTTATGAATTTAACTTATTTAAGTGCAGTTTATCATCCAACAGTTATCACTCAATGGAAAAATACTGTTTATACAGAAGAGTTACACAACAGCACTGTTAACAATATCAATGACATGTATGCTGCCTCTGGCTTTACTTTAAGAGATGACTCAAAATATTATGGTCAAACAGCTTATAAATATATTGAAAACCACATGGGCTATAGATTTGTTCTTAAAAGCTCTACATTCAACTATACTTGCAAGTATGACAGCCTTAAAGTTGATATTGAATTGTCAAATGTTGGCTTTGGAAAACTTTTGAAATCCAAGACCGCATCACTTATCTTTGTAGATAAGTATGGCTCTGTTGTTCATGAGCAAAATGTAGGCACATTTGATGGAAGCGACAAGGTTTCATTTACTGCTACAGGTTTGGATATTGAAAACGGAGAATATAAAGTTTATTTAAACCTTTCTTCTGGTGAGAAGGATTTAAGTGGAAATAAATTGTATAGCATTCAGTTTGCAAATGAGGGAAGCGAATCTTGGAAAGCAGATATTCGTGGAAACTTGCTTGGAAGCTTGAAAGTAGAAAAATAAGTTTAAATAAAAATACACTCTTTAAACATTCTTGAAAGAGTGTATTTTTTTTGTTTTTGAGTGAAATATGCTTTGAAAATAAAATAAGTGACTTAAAGTTTAAGGTTTTATTGACAAATTGTTTAAATATTTGTACTATAATAAAAATTAAAAGGACAAAGCCATGAAAGTAATTGAAGTGACAAATTTAAAAAAGACCTTTAAAAGCAAGAAAAAATATAAGGGTAAAGAAATGTGGAAGCATTTGTTTAAGAAAAAAGAAAGAATAATCAAAAATGCCGTTGACGACATTACTTTTTCTGTTGAAGAAGGCGAAAGTTTGGCGTTGATTGGCCCAAATGGAGCAGGCAAAAGCACCACTATAAAAATGCTGACGGGTATTTTGTATCCAACAAGCGGACAGGTCGCTATGCTTGGGTTAAATCCTCAGAAAGACAGGGTTAAATTGTCCTATAAAATTGGCACTGTATTCGGTCAAAAAGAGCAGCTTTGGGTGCATCTTTCACCTTATGACAACTTTTTGTTTTTCGGCTCGATTTATGATATTCCAAAGGTGAAATTAAAAGAGCGAATAGTCGAGCTTTCAAAGCTGTTTGAAATTGAAGAATTTATCAATCAACCAGTGCGAAGTTTAAGTTTAGGGCAAAGAATGAAATGCGAGGTGGTTGCATCTCTATTGCATCAACCACAAATTTTGTTGTTTGATGAGCCAACAATCGGACTTGACCCAATTGCGAAAGAGACGCTTAGAGGGCTTATAAAGAAAATCAATCGTGAGCTTAAGACAACAATTTTGTTCACATCGCATGATGTAGGTGATATAGAAGAGGTGTGCAAACGAGTTATCATCATCAGCAACGGCAAAATCGTCCTTGATGACAGCATGAGAAACTTAAAATATCACTATTTAAACAAGAAAATTGTCGAAGTTAATTTAAAATATGAGTGCCAGTTGGATGAAAAAGATGGAATTAAAATTATTAAGAAAAATGGCACTATGTATAAGATTGAAGTTGACATGGATAAAGCCAGCATTGACGAGCTTTTGTCACTCTTTAAGTCTGAAGATATTCAAGATATTACAATTTCATCAACTCCGCTTGAAGAGATAATCAAGACTATTTATAAAAGGAGTGAAGAAAATGGGTAAGTATTACACGGTTTTTAGGACAAGTTTCAAACAAGAAAAAGACAGCATACTCAACACCTTACTCAGAGCCGTGACCTTTGTTTTAATCTGCTATATTTTTCTTCAGCTTTGGGGCTTTATCTATGGTGAAGGGGGAAGCGGTCAGGTAATAAAAGGCTATGACCTTGGTCAGATGATTTGGTATCTCATAATTACCGAGCTTATAATTGGCACGGCTAAAACAAATCTAATTGTAAGAAGCATTTCAAACGAAATTAAGAGTGGCAGTATTTCTTATAAACTCAACAAGCCTTATAATTATTTTTTCTATTCCATTTCAAACTTTATGGCTAAAAGTTGCATGGCAATTTTGTTTTTGCTTCCTGTTGCAATTGTAATGGGGCTTGTGTTCGTTGGCGTGCCATCAAGTTTTAATTGGGCACAAATTCTGCCATGTCTGCTTGCTATTGTTGGCTCAATATTTATCAGTTGGAGCGTTTATGCTGTTGTTGGCTTGATTGCTTTCTGGGTGCAAGATGCGACGCCATTTTATTGGATTATATCAAAAATTTTTATGCTTTTGGGGTTGTTTTTCCCTGTTGAATTTTATCCAACTTGGCTTCAGCCTATCATAAGATACAGCCCAATTTATTCGATAATGTCGGGGCCGGCATCACTTGTTGCAAACTTCTCATGGTGGGGATTTTTGGAAATATTTATTTCACAGGTTGTTTGGGCTGTTGTGATTTTAGGGCTTGGCTTTCTTGTTTATAAACTTGGAAAAAGGAAGGTGACATCAAATGGGGGTTAGAAAAAATCTGGCATTGATTTTTAAATATTTAAAAATCAATGTTCAAAAAGAATTTCAATATAAAACATCCTTTTTCATGCAAATTTTTATGATGATAGCAAACAATGCCTTTTTCATCATTCAGTGGCTGGTAATTTTTTCAATCTCTACAAATATTGCTGGTTATGGCTTCAAAGAAGTGCTTCTGTTGTGTGGTATTTCGTCTGGAATGTATGGTGTTGCGCATCTCTTTTTTGGAGGGGCGTTTCATATAGGAGAGCTTGTATATGAAGGGAAACTTGATGTTTATTTGACACAGCCGAAAAATGTTTTAATCAATTTAAGTTGTTCAAGCAGCAGTATGTCTGCAATTGGTGATATTTTGTATGCTTTCATTGCACTTGCTATTATTGGGGCAAGTTGGTGGTGGTTTTTGGCAATTATACCTGTTTGCATTGTAGGTGGAATTATTTATGTGGCAATTGTAGTTTGCTTTCAGTCTATTTCTTTCTATATAAAAAGAGGAAACGCTATTGCCGACATGGTTTCAAGTGCGGTGACATTGTTTTCAAATTATCCTCCTGAAATATTCAATACAATTACAAAATTTTTGCTTTACACAATCATTCCGGTCGGATTTATCATTTTTGTGCCGGCAAAGTATATATTCTTCAGTTTCAATGCTTGGTGGATTTTAGGTATGATTGGTTTTGCGGTTGTATTATGCGCGCTTGCTTTCCTATTTTTCTATTTGGGGCTGAAAAAATATAACTCTGGAAATCTTATGGGTGGAAGGTTGTGATTATATTTCTGATTGAGCCGTGAGGCTGTTTATAGTGTTTGGATACGCACAAGAAAGAAACTTTCAAGGGTTGCCCCTTGAAAGTTTGAAGAAGCTGCAAGATTTTCTTGCAGCTTCTTTCTGCTTTTTTAAAAAGCAGACTTTCTTGTGCGTTAAAAACAAGATGCGTTAAACCAAGATATGAAAAAATCAATTTTTGCTATTGAAAACAAAAAAATGATGTGATATAATAAAGTCAAATTTGCATAAAAATATCATATAAAACTGCAAATATACAGGAGCATGCGTGGATTTAAATTGCCAAATTGACAAGTTTGAAAATAGAAGAGAACTTAAAAAACATATAGCGAAAGTACTCAAAAACCTTGACGGACAATTTGAGTATAACATTTTTATGCATCATATAAATGATTATGACGAGGACAATACTTTTAAACCGGGCGATAAACTTCGTAAAAGCAAAATGGAAAGCATATTAAAAAACGGATTTACTATCAGCCGCTATGCAAGCATATTTGGCACTATGATATTACTTGGAGTAAGCAAAAAGATTTCTGCAGATGATATAATAAATTACAAATATTATCACAATGACCGCACTGCATGCTGTATCTTTGCGTTGCCAAAATATGTGAATGTGGAAGGCAAAAAAGTTGAGTTTTCTTCCTTTAATGGCGTTTCTTCTTATGAACAACCAAAAGAGCTTTTTGACGAATATGATAGACAAAATCTAAACAAAATTATCCGTCACCATATCAAATCTTGTGTCTTTGACGCAATAAAGGGTTTTGGAGAGCTTCCACTTTGCTATAATTTAGGTATGATTTATGAAGACAAAAATGGCAAGTTTTATTATATAAACCCACACACTCATTTAAGTGAAAAAAATAATGAAGAATTAAAAGCTTATAATGCAGATATTGAAAAGCAGATATTAAATGCTTATGAAAAATTTGGAACAAAAAATAAGGCAGAGCTTATTGTAAAAGCATACGCAGAAGAAGAAAAATATCGAGATGATGATTATTTAAATTTTGATTGAAAAGAACAAAAAAGATGCTTTGTCATCTTTTTTTTGTTTGTAAATGAAAAATGAAGTGCAACCTGTTTGAAATGAAATTTAAATGTGTTATAATCATAAAATGGAAAATAAAGTGAAAAAAGATTTTAAACATGACTGCGAATTGCTTGCTCCAGCTGGGAATATGGAAAGCTTTATTGCCGCAATAAACGGTGGCGCGGATGCAATATATTTGGGGCTGAGCGGATTTAATGCAAGAGGCAATATAGAAAATTTTACAAAAGATAATTTGAAAGAGACTGTGGAAAAAGCACATCTTTTTGGTGTGAAAATTTATCTTACATTAAACACACTTGTTCATGACGACGAAATTGAAGAGGCGCTTGACCTTGTAAGAGCTGCTTTGGATGCAAAAGTCGACGCATTTATTGTTCAGGATATAGGCTTAATTCATCTTTTGCGACAAAAGTTTGAAGGGATTGAAATTCACGCTAGCACACAAATGGGATTGCAAAATCTTGAAGGCGTGAAGTTTGTTGAAAAATTGGGGATAAAAAGGGTTGTTCTTGCAAGAGAAACGCCGCTTAATGAAATTAAAAGAATTAAAGAAAATTGCAATGTAGATATTGAATATTTTGTTCAAGGCGCTCTTTGCGTTGGCTATTCAGGGAATTGCTATCTTTGTTCTTTGCTTGCAAATTCCAGCGGAAACAGAGGCAAGTGTAAGCAGTTTTGCAGACTTAAATATAAGTTTAATGGCAGAGATGAATATTTTTTAAGCACAAAAGATTTCTGCATGCTTCCAAAGCTTAAAGACATGCTTGAAGCGGGCGTGACAAGTTTGAAAATTGAGGGAAGAGCAAGGCGTCCAGCTTATGTTGCAGTGGCCGTTCAGACCTACAGAAAAGCGCTTGATGACAATTTTAATTATGATAATCAAGATATTGAAAGGTTGAAAAAAGTTTTTAATCGAGGAGATTATATTCCAGGCTATTTTGAAGATGGCAAAGTGATTTTCAGTCAAGTGCAAAATCATATAGGGATCAAAATCGGGAAAGTGTTGGATGTAAAAAAGGGCAGACGCTTCAATGAGGTGCTGCTTGAGGCAAACCACACGCTTCAAAGTGGAGACACGATAAAACTTTTTGATGGCAAAAATGAAGTGATGACATTAAGCCCATCCGATATTAAAAAGCTTGGCGACAAGAAATATTTGATTACCACGACCAGTGATGTAAGAAAGGGGCTGGAGATAAGGCTTATTGTTGACTCTGCTCTTGAAAAGCAAGCACTTAGTAAAAAACGACTGCTAAATTTTGATGCTTATATGGAAGCAAAAATTGATAGCCCAGCCTTGCTTAAACTAAGCTGTGAAGGCGTGGAAGTTTTTGTGCAGAGTGACGAGGTCTTGACAGAAGCAAAGTCTCAGCCGTTGGGATTAAATGATTGCAAAGAAACCCTTTCAAAAGGGGGCGAAGAGTTTTGCCTTGGCAAACTTGAAACCAAACTTGAAAATGTGTTTATGAGAAAAAGCTCACTTAATGCGCTGAGAAGAGATGGGCTTGAGAAGCTTAAAGCTGCGCTTATAAAATCGCATGAAAAAAATGTAAAAATAAATGAAAAAAATATTAAGTTAAATTCGACAAAAATTGCACCAAAAAATGATGAAAAAATAGTATTTTTTGATAATTTAGATAATATTAAAAAAATTCAAGAAAAATATGAAAAAAATAATAAAAATAATATTTATTATGTATTTTCTCCCAATATTTTTATTGAGGATGAAATCATTTATTTAGCTGAAAATTTCAGGGAGAAAAATGTTTTTTTAGACATGCCTTTAATTGCAACTTATGCCGATTTATTATTTTTCAAAAAAATATTTGAAAAATATAAAAATTTTGGAATTTATGCCACAAATTATTATGCATTAAATATGCTTGAAAAAAGCAAAATAATTATAGGAAGCGAGCTTAATGTCTTTAATAGTTATGCCGTAGACTTTTATTTAAGTCAGGGTTATGACAAAATAGTTTTATCAAAGGAAAACTTTGATTTTGAAAATATTAAGGGTGAGAATGCAAAGTTGTTTATCGACACAAGAAAGCCAAGACTTATATATTTCAAACATTGCCCAATCAAAGAGCATATTGGTGGAGATTGCAATAATTGCAAATATAGAGAAGGGTTTGAATATGCGCTTGGCAAAGAGCGCTTGCTTCTTAAAAGAAAAAAGACGGTTGCATGTCATTTCTATCTTGAGGGCAGTCAAAGCTTGACACGCGAGAGTCGCTTTGGCAGAGTGGTGGAAGAATAAAATCAAGCTTTAAAAAACTGGTAAATATAACAAAAGATTAAAATTATTGGCTAAAAAGAGGTGCTTATGTTGCTTTAAATAACTTTGCGCCTCTTTTTAATTTAATAAATTAAAAAAGTTGAAGTTTTGATATTGCCTTGCTTGCTTATTTATGTTATAATCTTTCAAAGAGGTGCTATGCGCATAGACAATGATGTTTTGCTTGACCTTGATGAGCAAGATGCTTTAATAAAAACTTTGGTTGTACCAGAAGGTATAAAGGTGATAAATCCATTCGCGCTTGAAATGGGTGCTTTTGACACGATTGTTTTGCCAAATAGTTTGAAAGTTATAGAAAAAGGGGCATTTGCAAACAGCACAAACCTTGAAAATATAAATTTGCCAGAGCATTTAAACTCTATTGAAGAAAATACATTCAACAATTGCACAAATCTTAAAGATATCAAATTACCAAGTCAACTTACCGTCATAAGAGATTATGCTTTTTATAATTGTGGGCTTGAAAAACTTGTGCTTCCTCAAGGCGTCAGCGTAATTGACAGAAACGCTTTTGAAAATAATATCAATTTGAAAAAGGTGGAGCTTCCTGAAGGCTTGCACTCAATCGGCGAATTTTCTTTCAGCAAGACAGCTATTGAAGAAATTTCTTTTCCATTACGCCTAACATATATTGGAAGAGAGGCTTTTAAAGAAAGCAAATTAAAAAAGGTTGACATTCCAAGAGGGGTAAGTGAAATAAATGAATATACCTTCTCTGACTGTTATTCGCTTGAAGAGGTAAGATTGCCTTGGCGTGTTACAAGAATTAAACAGGGGGCATTTTCAAATTGCTCAAATCTTAAACAAATAGAATTTTCTGACCGAATTGAATATATTGGCAGTTTTGCTTTTTCATGCTGTCACAACCTTAAAGAAATAAATCTTCCACAAAGATTAAAAAGAATTGGAGAATGTGCTTTTGAAGCTTGCAGCAATCTTGAGGAGATTAAACTTCCTGAAGGGCTTGAATATGTGGACAACAGCGCGTTCAGCTGCTGTGAAAATCTCAAATCAATAGTCTTTCCAAAATCAATTAAAAAGGTGAGAAGTGGAGTGCTTGCTGGATGTTCCAAACTTCAAAGCGTGACTTTTGAAGGGGGCGAGCTTGAAAACAGTCTTAATCTCATTCTGAGTGATAATTTGAAGGAAATAAGAATTTCTAAAAACTGCAAGGTATACAACTCACCACAAAATATTGACATGAAATATATCACCAAAAAGGGTGACTATTTCGTTCTGACTAAAAATAAACTTAGTTTAGACAGCTTTTCGCTAAGCGGAATAAATTGTGATATCGGAATTGTCATGGCGTTGTGGGATAAGCGAGAAGAATTGAAAGACAAGTTTAAAAACCATGATGAAAAATCAATAAAAGTGGTCAATTCACTTTATAAAAGTCTTGATAGAGAAAAGTTTGATGATTTCGTCAAAAACCATAATGTCAAATTTATCAAACAACTTCAGCTTCCAAACAGTGAGAATTTGCACAATTTTATCAAACTGTATTACAACCTCGGTGGATTTTTGCCGCCAGTCACTCGCATTGTAAAAAATAAAAGAGGTGAAGAGGTTGAAAAGACAATTGATTATGCTCAAAAAGTGGCTGAGTTTTTCAAAGAAGGAATGCAGCTTGAAAAGCAGCAAGACCCAAAAAGCCCAAAAGAGCTTTTCAGAAAGTTTATCGTTTCACTTGTCGCCGACAAAAAACATATTTTGAAGGATATGAACGCTGACGGCATTAAATATGATTTCAGTGATTTCTTCTTAAACAAAGAGAATTTTATTGCTATTATGAAGGAAAATTCCAATACGGAAAATTTTCTCACTACAATTTACAACGATTTTGAAAAAATTCAGAAGGGCAACACTTCCAACAAAGGCAATCAGCGACAATTAAAGCCGACAATGGAAGTATTTAAGACCTATTTAAATACAGACAGATTTCAAGGTGTGACCAAAGATAATGTCTTTATTGCAAAGGCGCTTGCACCATTTGTAAGTCTTGGTCAAATTGATTTTGAGCGTGCTGCTCAAATAGACAGACAACGAAAGGTGCTTGGAACAAAAAACATTTTAAAAATGCATTTGAAAGAAGACCCATTTGAAGAGATTGACAAACTGGCAATTCAATTTGAAATGGCGGCAGCGGAAGCACTTGGCTTTATGACAGAAGTCGCAAATGACAACTTCACTTATGACTGGCTGGATAAAAACGACCCTGACAATTTTGTGCTTGGCAAGCTTTGCAGTTGCTGTTCTCATATAAGCGGCTCTGGCGACGGAATTATGTATGCAAGCATCATTCATCCAGATGTTCAAAACTTAGTTATTCGAGACAAGAATGGCGAAATAGTTGCAAAATCAACGCTGTATATAAATCGCAGAGAGGGTTATGGCGTATTTAACAATATTGAAATCAACGACGACATTGATGAAAAAAGCAAGGATGAAATATATATCAAGTACAAACTTGCAGCAAGAAGATTTGCCCAGGAATATAATTTGGAAAATCCACATACGCCATTAAGACAGCTTAATGTTGGAATGGATAATGAAGCAAACGACCTTGACAGTCAAATAAAGAAATACAGCAAAGAGGCTCAAAAACTGTTCAAAACCATCAATTACAGCGAATTTGGTTTTGATGAAGATCATGATTATAATGGAAACAGCAAATTTTCTCAATATATAATTTGGAAGGATGACGAATATGAAAGATAATTTGAAAGAAGAATATTTAGATATTCTAAATAAAATTGATGAGCTTACAAATGTTTTTGATGGCCTTGAAAAAGAGACAATCGAATTGAAAGTGAGATATCATGAAAACCCTAAGGATGAAGCTTTGCTAGTGGAAATAAAAAACCACGAAGAAAAGTATAAAAAGCTTTATCAACAGATGCAAGTTTTAAATTTAGATGCAAAAGCCCTTAAAGATAAAAACAGCAAATAAAAAAGCTTTTATCAAGCAACATTTGGCGGAGAAATGGACAAAAAAGAATTTAAAATAGAAAATGGCATTCTTACAAAATATGATGAAAGCGCTGCTCAGCCTATCGTGGAATATGATGCAAATTCAAAAAACCACTTAAGCCGAGTGGTGTTTTTGCCGTCAAATGTCAATATTATTGGCAAGCATGCCTTTGCTAAAAATTGTAATATCAATAAGGTGGTGTTAAATAAGGGGCTTGAATATATAGACGACAGCGCTTTTCATCTTTGTGAACATCTTACTAGTGTGGAATTTCCTCAATCGCTCACTGGAATTGGCAGGTACGCTTTCTATGACTGCCGACTTGAAGAAATAAGTCTTGGCAAAAAGGTGAAAAGCATTGAAGAAAACGCCTTTGCTGACAACAACAGGCTTTCTCGTGTTTCACTCTCTCGCGGAATTGAAAAAATCGGAAGCTTTGCCTTCTTCAATTGTGGCAATCTAGAAGAGATTGATTTGCCAGATACTATCAGAGAAATTGGCATAAGTGCTTTTTCAAACACAAATTTGACTTCAATAAAATTGCCAAAGCTGGAACGAATTGAAGATTTTGCCTTTGAAAAAACTAAGCTGGAACAAGTTTGTCTGCCAAACAGCGTAGTCTCGATAGGAAACTTTGCTTTTTCGCACACACCAATTCATTATGTAGTGCTTCCAGAAGGGCTTAAATATATTGACAACAATGCTTTTGAAAATTGTAAAGAGCTTTCTGAAGTGGCAATCCCAGACAGTTTGGCTTGGCTAGGCAGAGCGGCTTTTAAAGACTGCACAAATTTAAATTTTATTTCAATGCCAGTGATTTTGGATGAAATTAAAAGTCAAACCTTTGAAAATTGCAAAAATTTAAGCAGCATCAATTTTCCTTATACTCTTAGAAAAATTGAGAATAGCGCTTTTGAAGGAGCAGGCATTGAGCAAATTCAAATGCACGAAGGTGTGGTTGAAATTGGCAAGAAAGCTTTCAAATCTTGTGTAAGACTTTCTGATGCAGTCTTGCCTCAATCAATTATCAAATTGGGCGAGGAAGCATTTAAAGATTGTGACTCTCTTGAAAGAGTGCATTTGCCAGAGAATTTGGTCATCTTGGAAAAAGGTGTACTACAAAATTGTTCTGCACTTGAAAGCGTTTTAATTCCTAAAAAGGTTGAGGTGATTTCAGAAGATGCCTTCAGCTATTGCCTTTCTCTTAAAAATATATTCCTTCCAGATGGCTTGAAAAGAATAGAAGCGCGTGCTTTTTCTGGCTGCGAAAACTTGGAAGAGGTTATCTTGCCAGACGGACTTAATTATATAGGCGACAACGCTTTTGAAGAATGCTCAAAACTGAAAAGCATTGTTATACCTGATAGTGTTGGCTTTGTCGGAAAAGAGGCTTTTAAATGCTGCAACAACCTTGAAAGCATTGTGCTTCCGAAACATTTGAATGTAATCGTTGATGAAATATTTTTAAATTGTCCAAAGTTAAAGAACATTGTGTTTCCAACCGATTTTAAGCTTATAGGTTTTAATTCCTTCAATGGAACAGCAATTGAAAGCATTGATGTTTCACAAGCTGAAGTTGTTGAAGAAAGTGCTTTTTGCAATTGCGAAAAACTTAAAGAGGCTCAATTGCCAGAATATTTGCCAGCCATTAAAGCGCACATGTTTGAAAACTGTAAGAGTTTGAAAAATATTACCTTGCCAAAGAAGGCGACTAGAATTGATAAAATGGCGTTTAGTTGTTGTGAAAGTTTGGAAGAGATTGAATTTCCAAGTACAGTGGAGTCTATTGAAGAGGGGGCTTTCAAAGGCTGCATTTCATTGACAAAACTCAAACTTCCTAAATCAATAAAAACCATTGGAGTAGAAGCCTTTGAAAATTGTAATGGCATTAAAAAGGTTATTTTGCCAAAATCGATTGAATTTGTGGGGGAAAATGCATTTAAAAGATGCAACAATTTGAAAGAAATCACTTTCAATGGCGGCACTTTGAATGAATGTTTATTTAATATTGGTGACTCAATAGAGGTAATAAAAATAAGCCAAGACTGCAAAATCAATGCTCGACGAGTTTATCCTATGAGCTATATCACCAAGATTGAGGACTATTTCTATTTGACAAAAGAGCCTATTTCAGAAGAAAGTTTTTCACTTGACGAATTGGAAGAGACGATGAGTATTGGCGTGATTACAAGTCAGTGGAAGGATCGCAAGCAAATAATGCGTGAAATAAATGGAAAGAATGGCGAGAATATCTTAAATCTCTATAATTATCTATTTCAAGAGTTAAGTTTGGAAAATTTCGACGAATTTTTCAATTCAAGACAATTGAAATATTTCAATCATTTTGAAAATAATTACAGCTTTAATGATCCACTTTATTATAAACTTTTCTATAATCTTGGTGGTTTTAGAAAACCTGAAATTGAGACAAGAATCAACAAACATGGAAATATGGTCGAAAAACAGGTTGACTATGCTCAAATGGTAAAAGAAATTTTTAATGAGGTATTTTTTAAAAGCCAGTTTATCACAAATAATATAAAGTTTATTTGTGAGCCTATGAGTCTTGAAGGTTTCAAGCGTGAGTTTAGCAAGTTTATAATAAATCGCGAGAATTTGATTGAAATGCTTAAAGAAGAGAAAAATAGATTTGGATTTATTGCAAAGTGTTATAACCATTTTGAAAATGTGCAAAAAACCAACACTTCAAATAAGGGCAGTCAGCGTCAATTGAAGCCAACGATTGAAAAATTTAAAGAATATTTCAGAGAAAATGCATTCAGCGGTATCACTGATGAGACTCGAGAAATTGCTGAAACAATTGCACCATTTACTGCAAACCAAGAGACCTTTGAAGCTGCTGTTGCTATTGAAAAAGAAAGGGTTGCACGAGGCACGCCTACACGAATTTTGAAGGATGAGCTTAAAGAAGAAGATGCCTTCAAAATGATTAAGGAATATTCAAAACGCATCAAAGAGCTTCGCGCTGACTCTCTCAAATCATTGACTGCACTTGCGGGAAAGAGATTTTCTTTCGAGTGGCTTGAAAAGAATGATCCATACAATTTTCTGCTTGGAAAACTGACTTCAAGTTGTGCTCATCTTGAAGGCTCAGGCTATGGTATAATGAGGGCAAGTATTATTCATCCAGATGTTCAAAATCTTGTAATAAAAACCAAAAATAATGAAATTGTTGCAAAGGCCACACTTTATGTAAATCGCGAGCAAGGTTATGGCGTTGTAAACACAATCGAGGCAAATGTCAATTTGACAGAAGAAGAAAAGCATGCTGTATACAAAAAGATTAAGCTTGGCGTAAGCACTTTCGCTGAAAAATATAACAAAGAGTTTCCGCAAAAGCCTTTGAAAATAATCAATGTAGGCATACATTTAAATCGCTTAGACAATGAAATAAAGGGGAAAGAAGAAATTTCTCCAGTCATTCTTAACTCGATAAATTATCAGGAATTTGGCGGAAGGAACAATGATTATAATGGTGACAGCATGTATGGTCAGTACACCATTTGGCAGGATGAAAAATGATATAATAAAGAAAAATCACGATAAATTCGTGATTTTTTTTGCTTTTTTTAATCATTTTTTAGTTATTTTGCTTTAAAACTTTATTTTGCTAAGTCATATCAGTTGTTTGCTTGACTATTTTGCTTATCTCGAAAGTCCCAATTTGGATTATGTTTGAAAAGCTGAGAAGGGCGGTGACCTTTGTCAGCAGTGTATTCATTGAGCGGGGTTACAAGCCCTGAAGTCTTTCTTCTAAAGTTTGCATCCAAAAGCTTGGTGCCAAGAATTTCTTCATAGCAGTTTTTAAGCTCGGTCAAAGTAAACTTTTCAGAAAGCAGGTTGAAGGCAATGTCGGTATATTCAAGTTTATTTTTAAGTCTGTCAAGTGCATAATAAATTATTTTAATATGGTCAAATGCGACATCAGTTGAAAGAATTTCAACTTCCTTTTTCATTTCCAGTCCATTGCTGTCAAGCTTGATTTTAAGCTTATTTTCAAGCGTTTGGTTGTTGTTTTTTAAGGTTATTGTCACATCTTTTTCCACAAAATAGCCTTCAGTAGTGGTGCTTGAATTTGAATTTTTAATATCTAAGTAAATGTCAAACCATTCGCCATTTTCCAGCTTTTCTTCAGTGTTTGTAAGCAGCATATAACTTACTGACAAAACGCGTGTTCTTGGGTCTCTTTGCTTATCTCCAAAGGTGAAAAGCTGTTCTTGATAAAAGTTTTTAAGCCCAACTTTGTTTTGCACGCAAAGGCTCATTGTGTCTGCAAGTGAGTTGTTTAGGTCAATAAATGTGCCCACTATTGCATAGCAATTTATAAAAGGTGAGTATTTTCGCTTTGTCAAAAAGACTTGCAGTTTCTTTTCTGGCAATTTGCGATAGTTGTCTGTGTCTTTGTCAATCATTCTCAAAATGACAGCGTCTACTGTCACTGACGGCTTTTGATATTCGCTGTCAGAATATAATTCCAAGAATTTTTTGTCTTCCTGTGAAATTTGCATGATCACCTCACTATAATTCTTTTTCGTTGTTGATTTCTTTAAAATGCTCATTGGATTTTGAAAGCACTCTTTTGTAAGTAGGGTTTAAATAACTTTCTGCCTTTCTTACAAGGTCGTCACTTATCCCATAATAAGCACCAGCAACACTTGCCGCAATGGCAGCATTTGTATCGGTGTCTCCGCCAATTGAGAGGGCAAACTTGATTGTTTCTTCAAAGTCTCTTGCTTTCAAAAAGCAGAAAAGTGCTTGTGGAACGGAGTCAATTGCCTTAGCCGTAAAGGTGTATTCCTTTTGAAGCTTTTCCAAATTAAAGTTAAGCTTTCTCCCAAGTGTCTTTTCAATTATTACCTCAATCTCAGCCTTTCCGGCACCTGATTTGGCATGATATATCGCTTTAGCTGTTGCCATAGCGCATTTTATTGAGTCTGGATGGTTATGAGTGCATACAGTCGCTTTTGTTACTTCTTTCTCAAGGTCATAAATGCTTTTTGCTTCAAAGGCGATAGGTGAAATTCTCATAGCGCAACCATTGCCATAGCTTTCTCTAAAAGCTGCGCCTTTGCACCATTCTGTAAACATTTGTCCAAACTTATTGCGTTCTCCCTCTTTTATAGAAAGAATTTCAGCTCTTCCATAATATTTAATGTATTTTTCATAATCTTTTTCGTTTAAAACAGCATCACAGAGTGCAGCGGTCAGAATTGTATCATCAGTGTAAAACATTTTTTCGTTGAAAAGGTTGTAATCACTTTTTAAAACCTCTTGCCTAAGCTGCAAATTTGGAGCTTCTTTTCTGTTCCTCATTTCATAAATTTCCATAAGTGAGCCGCAAATATCTCCAATAACAGCCCCATAAATACCATTTTTATACATCTCTTTCATCCTCATCAAAATAATTTTTTAAATCGTTTTCATATTTTACAACACCAATTCTCTTGTGCTGTGAGATTTTGTGCATGTGTGAAATTTTATCAAACTTTTCGCCCTTCTTTCCATGACGAATAAAGTTGTCAAGCTCTGCATAAGAAAATCCAAGTTTCTCTTCATCGCTTTGTCCTGATAAACCATCGTCTGGAATCTTGTTGACAAGTCTGTCAGGAAGGCCAAGTAAAATTCCTATTTCGCAAACCTCTTCCTTGGTGAAATTTGCAAGTGGGCCAAAGTCACCAACATTGTCGCCCCATTTTGTAGTATATCCAACCATGCCTTCACTGAGATTAGAGGTGTTTGCAACAAGATAACCAAGGCTTCCTGCAATAGAGTATAGGGTGACCATTCTAAGACGAGGAGGCACGTTGAAGGTTGTCACAGTGCTTAATGGTTTTCCTTCTTTCTTTAAGATAGGGGTGGTGCTGTCAATAACATTGCCATAAATGTTTCCAATATTGACTTCATAATATCTGATACCAATAATGTCGCAAGATTCTTTTGCCACAGAGCAATCTTTCATCTCGCCATTTGGCATGATAATTCCAATTACATTTTCTTTACCAATTGCATCAGCACAAAGCTTTGCTGTCACCAAACTGTCTTTGCCACCACTCATTCCAAGCACAACTCCCTTTGCATGAGCCTCTTTTAAATAATCTTTGATATAATTTTTAATATTCTCAATTTCTCTTTTATCCATGTTTATCTCCCGTTTTTTAAAAATTTTAAAAGATGTTTGATTTGCTCTATTTTAAGGATTATATTTTCTTATATATTATTTATTATAACATATATCTATAATAACTTAAATAAAAATATCAATATTTTCAGCTTTATTTGCCAAGCAAAATCAACTCTTACGCAATGATATTATCACATTGATAATATTTTGTCAAGAAATTTTGAAAAAATGCTTGACAAATTATTTTTAATATGTTATTATCAAAATGAAAATAACAAACATATAATAAGTTAGGCTAAATAATAGGTTGATTAAAAGAAGAAAAGAGAGGTTATTTTCAGGAGGAATTATGAGAAATTTGTTGATTGTTGTTGATATGGTAAACGGATTTATAAACGAGGGGGCGCTTGCAGATAAAAGAATAAATCAAATTACCCCAGCTATCATTTCAAAGATTGAAGCTGCAAAGAGGGCAGGCGTGCCAATTATTGCTTTTAAAGATTGTCATAAAGAAGATGATGAAGAGTTTAAGCTTTTCCCACCACACTGCATAAAAGGAACAAGCGAAAGCGAGCTTATCGATGAGCTTAAGCCTTATGAAAAAGATATGATAATAATTGAGAAAGATACCACAAATGGTTTTAATACAAAAGAGATGAGAAAAATTTTGGCAGAAAATCATTTTGATAATATTGATATTACAGGCTGTTGCACTGATATTTGCGTAAGCGGTCTTGCGCAAAGCCTTGTCAAATATTTCAATCAAAACAATATTAAAACACAAATTCATGTTTCAGCTGACTGCGTTGATACTTTCAGTAATCCAGAACATGATGCAGACAAGATAAATGCCGAAACTTTAAAAGAGTTTGAGGAGATGGGCATAAAAGTCAATTATGAAAATAAATTGAAGCCAATTAAGATAAGAAAACTTACTGACAGGCGCTTTTTAAATATGTTTGAGGTGACTTATCAGGGTGAGAACGGGGAAATCAGATATGAAATGGTCACTCGCAGAAAACTCCCTGAAGTGATTGAGCCAAGTCTCAACCCAGATGCAATTCATGTTATACCTTATTCTTATGTAAATGGCAAAATGGTTGTTTATCTCATTAAAGAATTTCGTTATGCAATTGGTGATTATGTTTATGCTGTGCCTGCTGGTCTTGTTGATGAGGGCGAAAGCGGAAGAGAAAGCGCTATAAGAGAATTGAAGGAAGAAATTGGAGCAGATGTAGTCAATATTGAAAGAACAGAAACTTCTTCTTATTCATCTGTTGGAATGACTGACGAACGCGCTGAAATGTATGAAGCAGAGGTAAGACTTAAAGGAAAACAAAACCTTGTTGGAAATGAGAGAATAGATGTTGTGCCTGTAAAACTTGAAGAAGTTGACAAACTTTTAGATGAAGAAAAGTTTGGCGCAAGAAGTAAATATGCATTAAGAAGCTTTGTTTACAAACAAAAGATTAAAGAGCTTGAAAGACAGGTCAAAGCTTTGGAAGAAAAACTCGACGAGAGCGAAAAGGGGGAATAATGAAAAAGGTAGGTTGCTTTGTTGGCAAATTCCTTCCACCACATATTGGCCACTTGAGTGTTATGGATAAAGCTTTAAGAGAATGCGAAAGGGTGATTGTTGTCTTGGCTGAAAACCCAGAAAAGTCAAAGAAACTGTGCCTAGATGCAAACTTTCCATACTTTTCAGCAGAAAAACGAATAGCATGGCTTAAAAAACACTATCAAAACAACAAAAATATTAAGTTTGTCTATTTGGATGAAAGTGGTTTAAAAAGTTTTCCGGAAGGTCTTAAAGAATGGTCTGAAAGATTTAGAAGAGTTGTTGGAGAAAAGGTGACTGCAAAATATGCCGATGAAAATTATAGACATCTAAATGAAAAATATTTTCCTGAATGCGAGTTTGTGCCAATTGATAGAGACGCAATTGCCGTTCATGGCACTGATATACGCACTAAACGAGAATATTTGAAATATGTTATCCCAGAAGGATATCAAGATATATTAAATGAATTGGAAAAAGGAGAAAATGAATAACAAAAAAAATAATATGATGATTGACTTTTATGAGCTGACAATGGGTCAGGCATACTTTAATGAAGGCGTCAAAGATACAAGGGTGTGCTTTGACTGCTTCTTCAGAAAAAATAGAGATAAGGCAGCTTTCTCACTGCTTGGAAATACTGAGTCTATTATAAACTTTATTAAAGATTTCAAGTTTTCTAAAGAGGAGATTGATTATTTGAGAAGCTTACATATCTTCTCTGAAGATTATCTCAACTATCTTTCAACAATGAAGTTTACAGGCGATGTATACGCTGTTGAAGATGGCTCTGTCACTCTTCCAAACGAGCCTGACATAACCATCGTTGCGCCAATTATTGAAGCACAGGTTATTGAAACAAAACTGCTTACTCTTTTCAATTTTTCTTCTCTTATCACAAGCAAGGCAAGCAGAATTGTAAGAGCAGCTGAGGGGCATACTGTAATGGAATTTGGCTCTCGCCGCGCTCACGGAGATGCTGCAGCAAACCTCGGCGCTCTTGACGCTTATGTTGCAGGTGCAGCAGGCACAGCTTGCACAATGACAGGTATGGAGTTTGGCGTTCCAGTGCTTGGAACAATGGCTCACAGTTTCATTCAAATGTTTGACAGCGAATATGAAGCTTTTAAAGCTTATGCAAAAGCTTTCCCAAATAATGCAACTTTCCTTGTAGACACCTATGACACTCTTGGAAGCGGCATTCCAAATGCAATCAAAGTCACAAAAGAGGTGCTTGAGCCAATGGGTAAAACACTTGCTGGAATAAGAATTGACAGTGGTGACCTTGCTTATCTTTCAAAACAGGCAAGAAAGATGCTGGATAAAGCTGGCTTAAAAGATGCTAAAATCTGCATTTCAAACTCACTTGATGAATATCTTATTCAAGACCTTCTCGATCAAGGTGCTCCAATCGACTCTTTCGGAGTTGGTGAAAACCTCATCACTGCAAAATCTGACCCAGTATTTGGCGGAGTTTATAAACTCGTTGCAGTTGAAAAAGATGGCAAATGGATACCAAAAATTAAAATCTCTGATGATATAGACAAAATTACCAATCCAGGCTTTAAGGATATTGTCAGACTTTACGACAAAGACGGAAAGATGATTACTGACTTGGTGCAAATGTTTGACGAGCCACTCCCAAGCGGCGAAATTAAACTTAGAGACCCAAAATCAACTTGGAGATATACAACTTTAAGAGATTATACTCCAGTGAGAATTAAAAAGAAAATGATTGAAAATGGTGAAATTATTCATAAATTCAAGACTCTTGAAGGCAAGAGACAACACCTTCAAGATGAGCTTGACACTTTGAAAGAAGAAAACCTCAGACTTACAAATGCTCAAACTATTCAAATCAGCTTGAGCCCAAAACTTGCTTCAATCAAAGAAAAACTTCTTGAAGAGCACAACAGAGGCAGACGCCATGATAGTGGAAATGAAATAATTGACCTTGATTTTGATGAGGATTTTAAAGGATAGGAAATAAGCAAAAATGGTTATTCATATTATGGGTGCAAGCGGAAGCGGAACATCATCGCTGGGTGAGTTTTTGGGCAAAGCACTTGGCTTTGATGTCATCGAGTCTGACTTTTATAAGTGGAAACAAACAATTCCAGAATTTCAAGTTATGCGTCCGATTGAGGAAAGCAATACTCTTTTGCTTGACAAAATTAAAGCATGCAAAAACTTGATTATCACAGGCTCGTTGCACTCAAATGATGTTGTATTCAAATATATCGACCTTATTGTCTATCTTAAATGTCCAACCTTTGTGCGCATGAGACGAATTAAACAAAGGGATGTTGATACCGGTCGACATAGCATATTGACAGAAGGTGAGGTCTATGAAAATTATTTAGGATTTTTAGAGCTTGCCAAAAATTATAACAAACTTGGTCTTGACAAACGCAGTAAAGCCTCACAAATGTGGGTAATCAAAAGTTGCAATTGTCCGACATTAAAAATAAATACAAATCAGAAAATGGAAAAAGTCAGACAAAAGGTGCTTAAAAAAGTATCAAAATATATTTAGAAATAAAAACCGTTTAAATTAAGTTTTAAGCGGTTTTTTAAGTTTTTTAGAGATAATTATTGAAAAATGACAAAATTTTTACATAAAAATGTCCAATTTTACACATATTCAAAGCGTGGAGGAATTATTATGAAATTAAAATCAAGCAAAACTTATACAAATCTTGCAAGGGCTTGGGCTTCAGAATGTCAAGCAAGAACGCGTTATGAATTTGTTGAATATGGACTGAGATATAACGGCTTTGAGGCACTTGCTCAAATTGTTGACACAATTGCATACCAAGAGTTTAACCATGCCAGAATGCTTTATACTCACATTCAAGATGCAGACCCAAAGGAAATTGCAAACATTGATATTGACGCAGGATTTCCATTCAAAGAAAAGTGGGATATGGAAGAAAACTTACGCCTTCTTGCCGAGGACGAAAAACTTGAAGCTGAGGCTTATGAAGAGTTTGCCCAGGTTGCCGATAAAGAAGGCTTTACTGATATTGCAAAACTTTTCCGCATGATTGGCGAAGTTGAAGTACGTCATAAAAAACTTTTCATCAATCTTTATGAGCAATTTAAAAATAAAGAACTTTATAAAAAAGATGTGGAAAAGATGTGGATTTGTCCAAACTGCGGCTATATTTCAATTGATGAAGAAGCATGGGAAACATGTCCACTTTGCCAAGCAGAGCAGGGTGTGTGCCAAGTTGTAATTCCAGAAGAATTGCGCTGCTGGTAAATTTAAAGCAACTCGCTTGAGAAAAAATAAAAAAGGCATCAAATTACTGATGCTTTTTTTTGATATATTTTTTAGTGCCTGACAAAATAAAAAATAAAAAAATGAAATTATGGCGCAGTAATTTTATGTTATATTTGTTGTTTTTTTGTTGAATTTATTGTATAATATTTCTAGCAAGTGAAAATTTTTAAACAATTTGCAAATAAGGAGTAAATATGGGATTTATTAAAAAACAATTATTATCAGTACTTGAATGGAAAGATGACTCAAAGGATATTGTAGTTTATCGTCACCCAGTTGAAGGAAGACAGGAAATTATGAACAGCTCAACTTTGGTGGTAAGAGAGTCACAAGTTGCACTTTTTGTTCATAAAGGTGAAATTGCCGATGTGTTTGGCCCTGGCACTTACAAACTTACAACTGAAAATATTCCATTTTTGACAAAATTATTATCTTTGCCTACTGGCTTTGACTCAAGAATTAAGGCAGAAGTTTATTTCATCAATACAAAACAGTTTATCGGGCAAAAATGGGGCACTCAAAATCCTATTATGATGAGAGATGCTGATTTTGGGACTATCCGTTTAAGAGGTTATGGCACTTTCTCATTTAAGGTTGATGATGCAAAAGTGTTTATGAAAGAGGTGTTTGGCACAAATGCAGTTTACAGAGTAAACGATGTTGCCACTCAGGTAAAATCAATTCTTATTCAAAATATTTCAGACGCTATTGGAGAAAGCAAAGTTTCAGCACTTGACCTTGTTGCAAACTATAAAGAAATTGCAGAAAAAATTATTGAAGTTTCTGAAAAAGAATTTAATAATATGGGTTTAAAGCTTTGCCAAGTAATTATTGAAAATCTTTCTCTTCCAGAAGAGGTTGAAAAAGCACTTGATGAAAGAAGCAAACTTGGCATTCTTGGCGACAAGATGGGCACTTATACACAACTTCAAGCAGCTCAAGCAATGCGTGATGCAGCTCAAAATCCTTCAGGTGGAAATCTTGCCGGACTTGGTGTAGGTCTTGGCGCTGGTGCTCACATGAGCAGCTTGTTTGCAAACACTGTTGCAACAGCAAGAGATGAGGCTCCAACTGACAAATGTGTTAAATGTGGCTCAAAAATTGCTAAAAATACAAAATTCTGCCCAGAATGCGGTGCAAGTCAAAACATTAAATGTCCAAAGTGCGGTGAAAGTGTTTCAAGCGGAGCAAAATTCTGTGCAAACTGTGGCGAAAAATTGCTCGCTCAAAAGACATGCTCAAAATGCGGCAAATCGTTAAACTCAAATGCTAAATTCTGCCCAGATTGTGGAGAAAAACTATAATGGAAATAAACAACTGTTCATCTTGTGGAGGAAAAGTTGAGTTTAGCCCAAAAGATAAGGGGCTTAAGTGTGTAAAATGTGGAAATGTTTATCCAATCGATTATAAACAAGAAGTTGAGAAAAAGCCTGTAAGCCAAATTGACCAAGAAGACTCAAATGGTTATAAAGATTGGGAAAACACAAGCCGTTCCTTTCAATGCACAAATTGTGGAGCGCAAATAGTGATGAATAAGTTTGAGATGGCAAATATATGCCAGTATTGTCATACATCATCACTTATTCCACTTGAAAAGCTGCCTGGGCTGAAACCTGACCTTGTTGTTCCTTTCAAAATTTCAAAGGAAGAGGCGTCAAGTGTATTTAAGGAAAGGGTGAAACATAAATGGTTTTTGCCTAGAGAATTTAAGAAGAAGGTACCTAGTGCTGACATAGGCGCAACTTATATTTCATCTTTTAATTTTGCAATGCATGTGTTTGCAACTTATACAGCCACCGAATATTACACTGTTACAGTTACTGTAAATGGAGAAAGCAGGACAGAGACTCGATCAAGACATGTTTCTGGAAGTGTTGACAAACAATTCAACAATATTGTGGTTGAAGCTAGTGATAAAATAAGTCAGCAAGATATTGATGCAATTTTGCCTTTCAACTTCGCAGAAGCTTATGATTATGACAGCGATTTTATAAAGGGTTATAATGTTGGTTATTACAATCAGTCAGCAGGTGAGGCTTTTATTCAAGCAAGAAATATTGCTGACTCAAATGTTGAAAGAATAATTCGAGGACGTTATGAGTCATTGTCATTCTTAAAGGTAAACAGTGCTTATAACGATGAAAAATACAGCTACAGCTTACTTCCTGTTTATTTTGTGAAATACAAATATAAGGGAAAAGATTATTTTAATTTGATGAATGGGCAAAATGGAAATGTTGGCGGAGGAGTGCCACGCTCAGCAGTAAAAATTACATTCTTTACATTGTTTATTTTACTGCTTGTTGTGGGCGTTCCACTTTTGATATTCTTGCTTACCACCATTTTGAATTAGGAGGAAAAAATATGAAAGAAGTAAAAAAAGATGTTTATCATGAGGCAAGATATGGCAGAAAAGCCTTAATGATTTTCTCAAGCGTTTTGCTTGCAATCTCTGCAGCAATTCTTGCATGTGGAATTGTACTTTTAGTAAAAGGTTGCATATCAAATGTGACTTCTGAAATTGCTTGGAAGGTGTCAGTTGGCGTTGTCCTTACACTGCTTGCACTTGCCAGCGGAAGCATTTCATTGGTTATGTTGTTTGTTTCATTTGGAATGATAAAAACAAACAATGGCAATGTAAAAGATGGAAACAGAGCAATCGGAACAATCAATGTTCTTAAATGCGACAAGTGCGGAAGAGAGGTTGCTGAAAACTCACTTTACTGCCCAAGTTGCGGCACTGCAGTTGAGGGTACAATAAAATGTGAATGTGGCGCTGTAAACAATCTTGATGCCGAATTTTGCTCAAGTTGTGGAAAAAAGCTTGAAAAATGATATAAAATTTGATTTTTTAAGTAAAATTATGTAAATTTTGTTTAATTATGAATTTTTATTATAAAAACAAATAAATAAATGAATATAAAAAGTCAAGGTAAGCGAAACCTTTGACTTTTTTTCTTTGAAATGATAATATTAAAACATGAAAACGATTTACATTTTGATGGGCATAATTGGTGCAGGAAAAAGCACTTATGCAAAAAAACTGCAAGAAAACGTTGGCGGCGTAATTATTGCAAGTGATGAAATAAGACGAGAATTTGTTGAAGAGGGCAAAATTCCTTTAGAATATGATTCTAAGTATAACTCTCTCGTCTTTGACGAAATGCACAGAAGAATAGAAAAGTGTGCTAAAGAGGGGAAGAATATAATCGCTGATTCCACCAATGTTTTGAAATTCTCAAGGACTCCGATAATTAAAATTGCAAAAAAGTATGGCTATAAAGTGTCAGGTCAACTTTTTCTTATAGATGATAAAGAAAGTGAAAAGAGGGTGCAAGAAAGACAGGAGAAAAATGGCAAAACATCTCATTTTATAGCCGATATCCCTCTTGCAATAAAGACCTATAAGGAAAGACTTTTTAGTAATTTCCCAACGCTTGAAGAAGGCTTCCATGAAATAAAAGTTTTTGAAAATGATGCTTTGAAAGAAAGACAGGTTAAGCCCCTTATTGCCTCATCAAACGCTGGTAAGATTGAAATTTACTCACAAATTTTAAAAGAATTAAATATGCCATATTGTTCTCTTCGCGACCTAAATGTTGATATTGAGGTTGAGGAAAATGGAGAGACAGAGCTTGAAAATGCACTTATTAAAGCTAAGGCATATCATGAAGCGACTGGGCTTCCTGTTATAAGCAACGACAGTGGTCTCATTATTGAAAAATTTGCATCAGAAAATCAGCCAGGCGTATTTGTGAGAAGATATGGCGGCAGAGAGCTTTCTGATGAAGAAACAATTGAAATCTTTTCAAAAATGCTTAAAGAGGTTGGCGGTGAAAGCGATGCTTACTTTAATGTTGCACTGGCAATCTGTGATAAGAAGGGAAATTATCATACAAATCTATTCAAAAGTTTTCGCTATATGATTGAAAAGCCAAGCAAAACAATACAAAAAGGCTTACCACTTCGCTCACTTGATTTTAATAAAGAAATAGGCAAATATATGAGTGAAATGACAATTGACGAAGCCAACGCAGCGGAAGGCGAGTGTATTAAAGCTCAACAAAACTTTATAAAAGAGGTTTTGCAATAAAATAAAAAGGTCTACCTGAGAAGGTAGACTTTTTTTGATTGTAAAACATAATTTTATACTTAAATATATTACATTTCATTTTCATTAACATTTGTGACATGTCCAAAGCGGTCAGTGTAAGCAACAAAGTTGCTTTTTTAGAAAATTTTACATTTCTCTGTCCATTTCATCCATAGCACTATATACAATAAGTCCTGCAATAGGGCTTTCTAACAGAAATGATGCGGCTACTGACGCAGCTACTTTTTCGCACTCTCTGTCACTTTTTAAAGTTGATTGACAATTATCCCAATCGTATCTTTTATCTTTTTCTTTTGGAAGACGAATTTTCTTAACTTCGTCGTTGTTTGCAATCATATTTTTTTCTCTAATATTAAAATAGTAATTTGTAAAACCCTTACTAAATACGGTTTCAACAATTTCTCTGCCTTTTTCTTTTCTTATAAAAGTTTTTTCTTTATAAGGATCATAATCATATTTAAATTCAAGAAGCTCATTTCCTTGGTCATCAATTACGCCCCAAGAATTAGAAGGTGGATTATAATTGCCTCTCTGATAAGTTGCTTGAGATAATAAACGATAGCTTCCATCTGGCATTTTGGCAGATTTGCGGCAAAGCACTTTTGTAATCATTTTGTCAGGGGATAAGATTTCTCTATCTTCTTTCAAAGAATAAATTCCCACAGTTTCCAATTTGTTGTGATATCCAGTGGCTGTATAATAAATTATAGGCTCTTTGTCTATTTCTCTAAAATCAATAAGTTTGCAGTTTTCAACAATAGTCTTGTTGTCACTTAATCTGATTACTGAGGTTTCATTGACATTGAGATAAATTTCATCGCCCACTCTTTGACAGTTTTTAATGTCACTATTAAATTTGCCAATTTGATTTAAGGAGTTGTTCTGTGAATCATATTCAAATAAGGTGCTTTCATTTTTTTCTTTGTCTCGATAAAGGAAAACATTTTCACCTATGTTTTTAAAATCATTATTATCATTAAAGGTGTTTTCGTAAATAGGCTGGCCATTATTTCCGAGAATATAAATTTTGTCATTTTTATAGTCTACCACTTTGCGTAAATTTTGTTTTTTATCGATGACCAAACAATAAAAATTATTGTTATCAAACATGAAAGGGCAAACAACATTCAAATCATGGTCAATTCTGCCAAACTTGCCATTCTTATCAACAACTTTTAATCCGTCGTTGTTGTCTAAAACAAGTCTAAAGCCTCTAAAAGTATTTTCTGATGAGCTGTAACCTGTATCCACAGAGTTTCCATTTTCATCCATTTTATAAATTTTGCCATCTGCAGCAAGATATAACGAGTCTGAATAACCAATATATTCTGGAGAAATATTCCCTGTATTTAAATTGATGTTAAAAAAGTGGTTGTCTTTGGTGAACGCCATAGCTTGAGTTTCGCTGTAACGAGAAAGCAATTTGCACTTTTTAGTTTCCACACCATTTTTGTTCAAAGTAAAATTATGAGTTGCGTTAAAAGTATCATCAGTTTCATAAAATTTAATTCCAAATTTTTTAAGCTGACGATTGTTTAACCTTTCTTTTGCGATACTTTCAAAAACGACTCCAAATAATTTTTTCTTTGGATAAAAATCGTCTAATACAAAATCTCTCATTAAGACCTCCTATAAAAATATTATAACATAGAAAGTGAAAAAGTCAATAAAAGGAAAAATTATTTATCAAACGCCATTAAAAAAACACTAAATTTAAAAAGGTTGTAAAAATTTATTGCAAAAATGAAAGAGATGTGATATAATGCAAATGTTCAAAAAAAATGCGCCCATAGCTCAGCTGGATAGAGCGTTCGTCTACGGAACGAAAGGTCGGGGGTTCGAATCCCTCTGGACGCACCAAAAATGTTTTTTTTAAAAAACATTTTTTTATTTTTTTACTGCTTTAAGGGGGATTTTATGGATAAAGCCACATTAAACAAAAAATTCGATATGGAAAAATTGCTTTTAAGTTTCTTTATCATTGCTGTTGTTGGCTTTGCGACTTTTGTCATTGCGCTTATTGCTTGTGCCTGTGTTTCGCAAAGCTCACTTCATACTATCACTGGGACTACACCTTTTTCAGACTTTGCTGAAACTTTAGCTTATGCAACTGTACCAAATCCTTATACAGGTGATTATGGTGTAAGATCAATTTATCCTCCACTTTCAATCTATATTTTTTATCCTTTTACTTGGTTTTGCTCTGGTGCATTGCATCAATACACAAGCGGGACTATTACACTTGCACAACTTTCATCAAATGCAGGTCTCTTGGCAGCGTTTTTTATGTATTATTTAATAAACATGGCAATAATCATGTTTGTTGTAGCAAAAATGTCAAAATTGAAAGGAAAAAATCTTTTTTACTTGCTGTCAATAGTGTTCTGTTTTGGACCTTTACTCTTCTGTTTTATTAGGGCAAACAATACTCTTACAGTGCTTACATTGACATTGTTGTTTTTCTGGCTTAATAATTGTGAAAAAAGATGGCAGAGAGAACTTTCATATTTGTGCCTAGCTGGCGCTGCTACAATGAAAATCTATCCAATATTTATGATTTTCTATCTTATTTGGAAAGAACATAGACTTGAAAAACTTTGGTCTGTACTTAAAACAATTGGATATGCACTTGTACTAATTTTCCTTCCTTTTGTTATCGTAGAAGGTCACTTTGCAAATTGTGCAGTTTTAATTAAGAATGTTACTGGCTTCTCAGGTGGTGGTGCAACTCAATGGGGAAGCAATACATCTCTTGAAACAGTTATTTATTATATGACAACAGTATTATCTCCAAAGTTGTCTATTCTTCATAAGATTTTAAGTCCACTTCTTAGATATGGTTTATTAGGACTGGCAATCATTCTTCCAGCAATAAGTTTTAAGTCAAAGAAATATGAGCAATTTGTAATTCTTGCAATAGACACATATTTGTTATGGCCTGGCGTAAGCAATGGATATTGTATGTCACTTATGATTATTCCTCTTGTGCTTATCATAATGAATTTCAATTCATATAAGCTTTGGGAAAAGTTTTACTATGCTATTTTATTTGGAATTATGCTTTGTCCAATCTTCTATATGTACAGCTTTTTCCTTCCATGCGCAATAGCAAATATTGCAGTGGTTGTAAAAGCAATTGTGGATATCATAAGAGATGATTGTAAAATCTTCAAAGAGATGAGAGAAGAGAAAGCAGGGAAAACTCAAGAAATCAAAGAAGAAAAAGTTGAAACAGAAAGCACAATAGCTGAAGGTGAAGAAACTGATGTTGCTGTTGAAGAAATTGCTGAGAAAGGTGCTACGCAATCAGGACAGGAGACTGTTTAAAAATAAAAAAGTTTAGATTATTCTAAACTTTTTTTATTAAAATTTGTTAAATATTCAAATCAAATTCATCATCATCAAACTCTCTGTTAGGGTTTGTTGAATATCTAAGTGTTGCAAGAGTTTCAACAATAGTTTTATTTAAAAACTTTTTTTCCAAAGCACATTTCTTTGAAAGCACAGCAAGGTCGTCAATATTGTGCATTCTTGTGCTGTCTGGAGACACCCAGCAAATGTTGAGTTCTTTATTTTTCATAGCGTACATAGATCCATAAGTCAAAGCTTTAAGATAATCTTTGTTTGCTACATAAAGGGTAGTGTATCCAATATAAGAATCCAATTCTGTTTTAAGTTGTTTTTGTTTTAAATATTCATTCAATCTTTCAATTGGCTCGTTATCGCCAGACATAAAAGCTACTTTCCCATTTTCCATTTGTTATCCTCCCATATTTACAAATTTATATTACTAAAAAAATAGCAAAAAGTCAATATGAAAGTTAAAATAATGTTGCTCATTTAATCTGTTTTTGATAAAATATACATGAATAAAACATTAAAAGGAAAGTGCTATGAAAATAAAGATTTTAGAGCTTAGAGAATACATGCTTTATGAAAATGAATTGCTCTATCAAATGCTTCAAGAAATTCCAGCAAAAGATGAGTTTGGGCAAATAAATGAATATTACGGAAAAAGCAAGTCTGAGATTGCAGAAGAGATAAATTCAAGAATGAAAGTTGCCTATTCGCTTGTTCGTTCTCGCAATGTTTTGCCTGCTGAAAATTTTGTATTGTATGTTGATGATAAACCTGTTTGCATTGGAGGTCTTAGACTTAAACTGAATAATTATTGGATAAGGCATAGTGGAAACATTTGGTATAAAACTCGACCAAGTGAAAGAAACAAAGGCTATGCTTCAATGTTTGTCAAACTCTTGTGCGAAAGGGCGAGGGAGTTTGGAATGTCACAGGTGCTCGCGCAATGTGATAAAAACAATGTTGCCTCGAATAAAGTGCTTGCAAACAACGGCTTTGAAATATATGAAAATCAGTTATGCAAAAACTGGGATGACACCAATTTTTATAAAAAATTGCTTTAATTTTGCTTAAAAACGCAAAAAAAACAATTAGAAATTGTAAAATTTCATAAATCTTTATTAAAAATCTTTATAATACTTTGATTTTAAGTAATTCAATCTCATTGACAATTGATGACGAAAAAGTTTTAGTAAGGTCGGAGGAAAGATATTTTTTATTGTCATCGGCAAAGACTGTGACAGCGTTTTTGTTTGATAAAACACAGCCTATAAAGTTTGCTCCACTTGAAATACCTACGCCAAGAGAAAGCTCTCGACAAAGCTTTTGAGCCATTGCAATTGCGTCTTCATCTTTTATTGGGATAATTGCGTCTATCAAATTTTCATCATATAACTCTGGAACAATTTCATCGCTTATGCCCTGAATTTTATGATGAAGATAGGGCAATTGTTTGCTTAAAATCCGTGCTTTGTCTGGCTCGATTGCAATTATTTTTAAATCCATTTTATCGTTTAAGACTTTGCCGATACCGCTGAGCGTTCCACTTGTGCCAACACCAGAAACGAAAGCTTCAACATTAAGCTTTTTAAGCTTTGAATATATCTCTTTCGCAGTTATATTTCTATGAGCTTTAGCATTGCTTTCATTGGCGAATTGATTGGTGCAAAAATAGCCCTGTTTAACATATTCATCAGCAAGAATGAATGCTTCTTTAAAGTTTTCGACTTCAACCAGCGTTGCGCCATAAAGCCTTATCAAATGTTTTCGTTCATCACTCATATTCTTTGGCATGATTATTGTGACTTTCAATCCCAAAAGATTGGCCATTGCACAGATTGCAATGCCCATGTTCCCACTTGAAACCTCCACAATTTTGTCGCCTTTTTTAAGTTTTTTGTTTTTAAAAGCGTCATAAAAAATTTGATAAGCGGCTTTATCTTTTATGCTTCCAGTAAGCGAATACCATTCGCATTTTGCGTATACATGTTTAATCTCATTGTTAAAACGATATTCAATATCTACGAGAGGGGTGTTTGATAATAATTTTTTTATATTCTTCAGTTTTTCCATAGTAATATCCTTATAAAAAAAGTATATGCAAAACCGCGATTAAAAATCAACGAAGTTGTTATGATTTTCTAAATAAATATGTTATAATTGTTATGTTGATTGAAAAGATATCAATAAACATTAAAAAAGTAAAGATTTTTTGTTTTTTAAGCATTTTAAAATAAAAGCTAGGAAGAATGTTATGAAGAAAATTATTTATGTTACAGGAAACTGGGCAAAACTTGCAAGTGCAAAAAAGTTTTTAGAGCCACTTGGTTTTGAAATAGAAAATGTAAAACTTGAGACTACAGAAATTCAAGCAGACAGCGTTGAAGAAGTTGCTAAGTATTCAGCAAAAGAAGCAAGTGAGAGACTGAAGTGTGATGTATTAAAAAATGATACGGGATTTTTTATTGATGCCTTGGGTGGTTTCCCAGGTGTTTATACGCATTATGCAGATGATACCATTGGCGAAGCTGGAATTTTAAAACTGATGGAAGGAAAGGAAAATAGAAAAGCAAGATTTGTCGAATGCCTTGCCTATTGTGAATATGGAAAAGAGCCCCTATGTTTTCTTTCAATTACAGAAGGTGAGATAGCTTTTGAAAAGCAGGGACAGTATGGCTGGAGCTGGGACTTTATATTTATTCCAAAAGGGCAATCTCAAACTTTGGGCTGTTTTCCTGATGAAGAAAGGTGGCCATTATGGAATATGGATGGATATGCAAAACTTGCAGATTACTTAAAAAATTTATAATGTAATTTGTTTTTAAAAGATCTTAATATTTTTATAAAAAGCTAAACTTTAATGTTTAGTTTTTTTGTTGTAAAAAATCCATACGACAACAGCTAAGAGAAAGTTATAATGTTTTGATTGTTAGCAGCTGTTAGCAATTATTATCCAAAGTTGGAAAGCATTAGAAAAATAAGAAGTTATAATGAAATTGAAATAAAATTTCAAGTTTAAGGAGGGTGTTATGGAAGGTGAAATTTTAGCGAATTTAAGAGGCTTGACTTGGCAGGCTGCAGTCATTGCAATATTGGTGTTTGGATTTACTATGCTACTTAAATGGCCGATAAAAAAGGCCACTGCCAAATTGGATGAAAAAAAGCGAAAGGCAATCAATACTGTTATTGTTTTTATTCCAATGCTACTTTCTTTTATATTCAGCCTTTTGTATTTTGGAATTGCGGAAAAACAATGGTGCAATCTTGCCGCAATTGATACTTCAATAAGCGCTTACATACTTGCGGTGGGGATATATGCGTTCTATTCAAGAGTGATAATTCTCATTAAAGGTGTAAAAAAAGAAAATTCTCAAGATTTAAGCAAAGAAGCAGTGAAAATTGTCAAAAATAATATAAAATCAATATCCAAAGCATTAAAAGTTGATGAAAAAACTTTAAATGACCTTGCCGAAAAAATCGAAGGACTGCTTAGTTTGCGAGCAAAATTGCTCCAAAACAATACAATACAAGATTTGCCTGCAACAGAAAATATTGATAAACAATTGGAAGAATTATCAAGCCAAAAATCAAAGTTGATTACAGAAATAGAAATCAACAAATCGCAATTAGATTCTTTAAAATCTTTAAATAAATAAAAAATCCCCATGTTTTAGGGGATTTTTTATGAATTTATGGAATTTTGTTGTTTGTAGACTTGCTTGATAAGCTTAAGTGCAAGGAAATTGATGCTTGCAAAGATTGAAATATCATTTTCTTTTTCACGCATAAGGTTATTTAAAGCCTTAAGATAATCTTCATCAAATATTAAAGAGTAATACAACTTTTTGCTGCTTTTCAATCTTTCACTCATCTCTAAGATTTCTTCATAGAAAACCATCAAATCTTTTCCGCATTCGCATGGATTTTCACTGTTGATTATCTCTTCAGGAAGCTTTAAATTATTTAATGCTTCAAGTATAAGCTTCTCATTTTGACTTAATTCGAAAATGGCTGTCTTTTTCATATATTTTATTGTAATTATATTAGAAAATAAGTCAATGAATTTTTTACAAAATTTTACAATATTTTACAAAATAGTGCAATTGTCTGATTTTTTATTGTCATAATTTGTCGAATTTTAATTTTTTAATAAAACTACTAATAAAAATTAAGCTGAAAAGAAAGGTTTTTTAGTTAAGCTATTACAACAAATCTATCACTGAAGATATTCTTTAAAAATTTCTTCATATTCTTCTGCATCGAATAAGATTTTCAGATCCTTTGAATAGGGCAGATAGTCAACTATGTCACTTTTAAAACTAAATAAATACCAGTCACCAACGATCTTTGTCAAATTCTTGTCTTTGAAGATGGCTCCATGATATCTTTTGACGGTTACATATTCATTACTTGTCATGTTTATTTTTGTTCCACTTGGTACATATATTAAAATCCCTTTTGGTTTATATATAGAAAATATTATTAAAACAAAAGCGATGATGATAATCAATAGACTTAAAAAATAAATAAAACCTTTATATCTGAAACAATTTAATATTATAGTGAAGATTAAAGCCAACGCAGCGAAAGTATATGCTATATAAATGGCAATTCTCTGCTTTTTAGTCTTTTCCATAATATAACTTTTCATTGAATATCTACAAAATTTCATACATTACCTCTTCAGCGAAATTGTCATATAAATAAACACTTTTTGCTTATCATTAAATGACTAATTTAAACACAACATGTATAATTTTATATATGAAGAAAAGTAATGTCAACAAAATTTTACAAAAAATATAAATTTTGTAAAATATTTTACAAAAATATAAACTGGTTATAAAAAAACTTAACAGTTTGTGAAATTTCAAAGCTTTTATTTTATTTTTCGACAAATTCTGTCATGATAATATGATTAAAAAGACTAGAAATCAATCTAGTATTTTTATTTATTTTATGAAATATTTATTTCTTTGAGGTTTCTCAAATTTGCTTGGTTAGTTGTGTCATATTGTGGCGAAAAGTGAAAATCAAACTAGACTGTGTATGGGAATATATTATTTTGTGAAATTAAATTAAGGCGAAGCGAGGGGAGTAGTTTTCACTTTTCGGCAATTGTTGTTTTATGATAAGACTGATGTATTGTTGTATGTGTTAAGTTTTGGTTGATTTTTAAAAATCGACTTAAAATGTCGGTTTATGAAATTGGTTTGATAGAGGAGAGGGTAGGGATTTATTTTTTCGACAAAGCTTGTTGTTTTGTGGAAATAGTTGTGATTGTCGAAAAATGAAAGAGATGATGTGAAAGAGTTGGTTAATATTCGACAGATGAAGGCGGTTTTTGAAATAAGGGAAAGTTGTCGAAAAATGTATGGTTATGAAAAATTTAACAGATTGTGAAATTTTAGAGGTTTTTATTTCATTTTTCGGCAGTTTTCGACTTGTGGTTGTCGAAATAAAGAGATTTTCGTAACTTAATGAAATAGATTTTTATGAAAAAAGCGTTCATTTTGAACGCTTTTTGTTATTTTTTTTATTTTTAATATGCTGTATTAACTTTTTAATAAGAAAGATTATTAAAGTTGAAAACATAACAATAAATAACAAAGTCAATATTCCTATTAAAGCTTCTATATTTGTAAAATGTTCTGGTCTATTACCTGATGCTGTTAGTATAGTATCAAATAAGCATATAAAACAATAACATATAAAGTTTAATACAATCATAATATCTCTTTTAAGAATTGAAAATTTTTTTAACTTTTGTTTTGTAATACAAAATTTAGTAGAATTTATTTTGGTAATGAATAAATCGATATCGCTAGTATCATTGTAATGGCTTGAAATCTCGTTGTCAACGAATTTTTTACAAAATTCTTGGTTTTCTTAGTTTGTGTGGGGTGGTAGTGTCGAATAATGACGAAAAGCGGAAATTGGGCAGGGGGGAGTGTCGGAATATGTTTTTTTGTGAAATTAGGATGAGTGGGTCAAGGTGGGAGATTTCACTTTTCGGCAATTGTCGTTTTATAAAAAGAACTGGGGTTGAGGTGGTTTTGTTTTTCTTATTTGTCGTTTTGTGAAAAGCATGGCTTAGGAGGGTGGTTAAGCTTTTATTTTTCGACAGAGATGTAGTTTTGTGAAAAGGTGATTTTAGGATTGGTTAAAATTCGACAGATGAAGGCGGTTTTTGAAATAGGGTGAGAGATTGTCGAAAAATGTATGGTTATGAAAAATTTAACAGATTGTGAAATTTTAGAGCTTTTTATTTTATTTTTCGTCAAGTTTCGACTTATAGTTGTCGAAATAAAGAGATTTTTGTAACTTAATGAAATGAGTTTTTATGAAAAAAGCGTTCATTTTTTGAACGCTTTTTGTTATTTTGTATGGTCTTTGTATTTATTTATTCCATGTATTACATAGTCTGGCATTTTATCTATTTCTTTTATAGGCACTGGAATTTTGTATGCATTTTTGTAAAACTCTGTTATAAACTCTGAATTTGTAAAAATATTTATTTCAAAGGTGTTTTTATATCTTTCATTGCCAGTATATAATTGTTTATCAGAAAGAATAAAAACTCTAACTCTATATTGAATATCTTTTACATCTTCCCATTTAATTTCTCGCAATACTTTTTTTTTATAACTCAAATAAATGCCTGTTTCATTAAGTAGCATTTTTTTGAAAAAAAACTTTCTAAAAATAATTAAAGGAATTGTAAATAAAATTGCGAAACTGAAAACTAGCAACGCAGCCAAAAATTCTTTAAAACATAATATAATAATTGCATTTATAATAATAAAAATTATAAAACAGATATAAGACATTGTGCCAGTAATGTATTTTGCTTTTTTCATAAAAACCTTCACAATAAAAATATTAAATTAAAACTGTTTTTATTCTTCTGTTTTTAAGAAATTCTTTTAAACCTTCTGTCGCTATAATAATTATTTCATATAGTAGTGTAAGTGCCAATTGTGTTTTATAATTTGCGTGGTACATTAAACCGCCAACTACACCATTAAAAATGGATAAAGCGGTACCAAAAGGAGTTATTTGTTCTCCATTTGCGGTAGAGTGTGCAAAGTAGGTAGTCATAGAAATGATGCTTTGGCCGATTATATGTATCTTATTTCCAATAGGTTTGTTTGTATATTTATTAAGAATATCGCCAAAACCGCCAAATTTAAAGGTACTAAAACCGCCTGAGATTGCACCTGAACCAGCTCCCCATAAAAATCCATCTGACATTCCATCCCAAATATTTTCGCCAGATATAAAGCTAGTTATACCACCGCTTATTATTCCTATAACACCACCTATTGTTGCACCGACAGTAACGCCAGCCATAAATCCAGTAAAACCACCAACAGCGGATCCAAAACCTAAGGCTCCCATGAAGGCGGCACCTATACCAATACCAGCTAAACCTGCAGAAACTATGGTTATAACGGCTGCAGCTAGGATTATAAAACCACCAATCAGCCATTTGAGCCAGTTTGGCATGTCTCCATTATCGTCAGTAGAATTTATAGGGTTATTTAAACAATAAGCATAAAGGTTTAAGCCATTCAAGACTTCTTTTGTACTGTTTAAGATTGCAATATCATCGGCATTTACAAATCTGCCTGTCTCTGGATCATAGTATCGGCTGTTGAGATAATAAAGGTTTGTCTCAAAGTCATAATAATATGATCTATAGCGGAACGGATTCTTCAATGCAATGAATAAATTGATATCGCTAGTATCATTGTAATGGCTTGAAATCTCGTTGTCAACGATTTTTTTACAAAATTCCGAATTTTTTACAAAAATACTTCCAAAGGCGTCATAAGCATATTCTATCACCTTGTCACCATTTGTCGAATAAATGCCGATTATGTCATTTTGTGCATTTTTCTGATAAATGAAGTCATGATCAAGTGGTTGGCCTTTATAAGTTGCATTTTCGCTTTTAATATGGAAGCCTGTTAAGCCATCTGCTCCGTAGTGGAAGGTGAGGGTATTGCAAGGGTCGATTTGGCTGATGATTTTGTTTCCATTCAAGATAAACTTAGTTTCGAAAGAGCTGTCTTGAGAAGAGGTGGCAAAATCAAGGTTGTTTGTATGAACGACTTTGCTTGTTCTGATGCCGTCAGCGTTATATTTATAATCGGCTATATTAGCAAAGCGGTCAAGTTGTCTTGCGTGAGACCATGTAAGGTTTTTGCCTCTATAGAGGGTAGGGTTTCCAAGAAGGTCATAGGCAAAAGGTTGACCATTGAAAGAAAGAAGTTGGTCTTTCCAGCCTGTAGACGAGTAAGAGTAGTTGAAGAGGGAAGCATCGAGGGTGTCAAGGTTTTCGATGAGAGTGAAAGGGTATTCTTTCTTTTGGGTTATATTTCCACCTGCGTCATAAGAGAAGGTGAAAGTTTTTTCGAGAGCCTTATTGTCTTCTCTTACAATTCTTGACAGAGCGTCATATTGGAAGCGAGCAAGAAGGAGATTGTTTTGACGAATTTCTGAGATATTTCCTTTTTTGTCATAGCAATATCTAAGATTGTCGGTAGTTTTTCCGTTATGAGCAAACTGGAGAAGAGAGGTAAGATTTGAGGTGTGGTCTCCACTTTTAAGATATGAGAAATGTTTTGAAAAGTTTCCGCATGAGAGGGAAGAAATTCTGCCGAGGTTGTCATAAGACAGGTTTTGAGTGAGGTTGTTTGGCAGAGTGATTGCGATTGGGCGTTTGTCTGGGGTAAGGTCATAAGAATAGGAATAAGTTTGCGTTTTGTTTCCTATTGAGATTTGCGTTTTGGTAATTTTGTCATGAGAGGCGTCAAAAGTGTTTTGCACTTTTACAGTTTGTCCGTTTTGAGAGGTTTCGCTGAGATAGGTATTGCCGAAATTATCTATGTAGTATTTATGAAGGGCTGGCCCTTGAGTGTAGTCTTTTTTGAATACGAGGTTGCCGTATATGTCATAGATATTCTGTGCAATAAGCTCTTCATTTGCTGAAGCTGACCTTTTGTAATAGACATCAGTCAGTTTGCCATCTTTATTGAACACATTTTTGTATATTTCGCCGGAAGCGAGGGTGGTGGTTTCAATAGTGTCATCAAATTCGCCTTTTGAGTAGGATTTATTGAGGTATTGTCTATTTGCGAGTTTAACACTTGAAATTCTGCCCTTGCCGTCATAGTTATAGTCGATTGCGAAGTTGTTATGTTTAAGGCTGGTGAGGTAATCGAGGGTGTAGCCATATGTGTTTGTGTTTTCAATTCCGTTAACAGTGATTGACTTTTCGATTATGCGGTCATTGTCGTCATAGCCGAAGGCTGTTTTAACGCCATTTTCGTCGGTTTGAGAGGTGATAATGCCTGTGCCTGATTGATAGTCGAAAGTATCGGTTTCTTCGCCGAGAGGGTTGATTTGGGCTTTAGTTTTGCCTTTTTCGTCCAATTTCTCTTCCTCATAGAATTTTGAGGATGGTTGGTCAAGGTGGTAAGTGACTGTTTTGATGATTGTTCCGTTTTTATCATAGACATTTTCTTTGACAATTTTGTTATAGTCGATGGTGCGGATGAGGTTGCCTTGAGGGTTATATTCATAAGAGGTAGTGAAGGTTTTGCCGTCTTGAGTGATAATCTCTTTAGACACGCTTTTTGAATCACCATCGTATTGGTAGGTAATGACTTGTGAAGAGTGGGCGGTTTCTTTTTTGATTATGCGGTCAAGATTGTCATAGGTCACCTTTTCCCAGTCAGCTTCTTTAAGCTCGAGGTCGGTGTAAGAGACGGCTCCGTCATTATTCGAATAAGCAAAGGTGCAAGTCAAGCCTTTCACAGCTATATTTTTCAGTTTGATTGGAATTGCGGTGTATTGCCAGTCGGTGTTGCGCCAGTCAAAAGATTTTGAAAGGGTTTGGGTGGAGTTGTCTTGATAGGTTATATTTACGCTAAGCTCAAACTTTCTGTTTGTGACATAGGCAGGAAGTGTGTCGGTTTCGTCGGTCTTGATGAAGAGGGAGTTCGCTTTTGCCCAGCCTGAGAGCAGGAAGGTTTTGTGAGGGCAGCTTTGCTGATTTGAGTTGAGTTTGGCAAGCATGGTATTGCTTATGTGTAAAGTGTCAGTTTTGGTAGTTGAGGACGCGTTTATAGTATGAAATTTTGCGCAGGTTTTGTAGGTGTATGCAAAGGTGTTGTTGCTGCAGTAATCGGTGCCGAGATAGAGAGCTGGCACTTCTTGTATTGTTTCATTATTGAAGCAGGCGTCGCTCAGATAGTTTTCTGAGTAAGGCAGGGTTGAGAGTTTTTCGCTTAGGCTTGAGTTTTGATAATCAAAGATTGAAGTTTTAACAGACATATCATCTTCATCTTCTGAGAAATGGCCTTCATAGGTCATGTTTATTTTGCCGAATTTATCAAACAGGTATGTTGCCATTCTGCCTTTGCTGTCGGTGATTGAAGTTGTGTAATTATTGATGCGAGTTATAGTAAGTTTTTCATCATCAATTTTATAAGAATTGAAGAAATTTGGTGTTTTTTCATGCAAATCGACATAATTTATGCCATTTTTATAGAAAATTTTGCCATTTTCCACTTTTTCAAGTATTGAAATGCCTTGCAATATCGTCTGATCAGCAGTGCGGGTTATGCTTGCACCTTTGCCATTTTGGTCTACAATAACGCAGAGTTTATTTGAGGTGTAGTAATAATTTGAAGTTGTTTTGTCAGGATGAATTATTTGAGAAATATTTCCATTTTTATAGATAAATTTTACAGTGCGATTGCGTGGGTCAGTGATTGACAAAAGTTTGTCTTTTTCATAATCAAATACAAAATTATTTTCGCCAGAGTCGGTTATGCTTGCAATCTTGTTTGAGTCAAAGCTATCATAAGAAATGAAGATGACATTCTCATAGACATCACCGATTAAAATCAATCTGAAAAGGTTTTCGTTTGAAGTTTTGCCAAAGCCATAAATGATATTATTCTCATCATAAAGATAATGCACTGGAGATTGCATTTCAAGCAGGTCAAGTTTATGGTTATATTTTTTAAGCAGGTTTTCAATTTCATCGAGCTTTTCAGAGTTGTTTTTATATTGCTTTTCATAGTTTTTCAGAGTTATTTCAAAATTCAACAGCTCAGTATCGCCATAGGTGCATTTAACATAAGGTTGTCCGTTTTCGTTATGGTCGCTTATGTCTTCAAATGTGATAATGTGTTTTGTTTCATCGTTGTGTGACCAGTCATAGCCGGAAGGCATATCTGAAAATTTATATTGTGCCGCGTGCGTGAGCTGATTTAAAAGAGAATTAAGCTCATTTTTAGCAAAAAGCTTGTTTTCGCCAAAAAATTGGTCAAATTCTTTATAATTTTCATCAATTATAGAGTGATAAATTTTTTCTCCATAGATTTTGGCGAAGGTCTCGTTGTAAGATAATTCTTTGTCCGCACTATTTTTTTCATCTATTAAATAATTTCTTAGAATGCTGTTTCCAGAAACATATTTTGAAATGCAGGTCATAAAAATTTGATTTTTAAGGCTTTCTTGATTGTCTAGATAGTATGTCTTGTTTTCTTCAAGTTGCTTGATTTGCTGGCGTAGGTTTGCAAGCTCTTCAGGCTCATAATCAATCAATTCAGCACCTTTGATATCCTTAATAGAGGAGACAAGGCTGAGGCCGTTTTCGTTTTTAAAATCTTGTTTGATTTCATAAGTTTTGCCAGAAATTTCTGCTTCAAAGGTGCCGTCTGGCTTGATTTTAAGCAAATTTAAATCATTAAGATATTGTTTTTTGTCGTTTTCATCATAATAATAGAATTTTTCTTCAAAAATATGCTCTTTCATATTTCCGTCTATATATGTAAAAGTCTTTCTTCCATCTGTAGAGCCATTGTCAATAAGAAACTGTTGAAGGTTTAAATTCCAGCCTTCTGGAAGAAGGGTTTGATGATTTTGAGGGGTATTTTCATTGTAAGTTGCCTCGATTGACAGTGAAAGAGGGTTGTTGTCAGAAGAGAGCAGTTGTGTCGATAGGTGGCACTCTTGTGTGCCGATATCAATAGAAAGGCTGCCAGCATTGCCAAGGTCAAGGCTGTGGCTGTTGCCATTGTTTTGATATTGTGACATTGTAATGTAACTTATTTTCAATTCTCCGCTTTTTTGAAAGGTTGAGGCTGTGCTGGTCTTGAAAATAATACTGTCAGCCTTTTTATTTAGGCAGTCTTGAAGCTCATCACTGATATTTAAAAGATATTCAGTTGAGGATGAGACTTTATCGACATTTTGCCATACGCACTGAGAAGGTGCCAGGCTGTTGTAATAGTCTATTCTTGCAGGAAAGGTTGGGTTTGAGGCAAATTTGAAATTGAGCATTGCATCGACTACCTTAATATTCTTAGGCAGTTTTGAAAGCTTGATTTCAAGCGTGCTTGCAGTTGAAGTGACGAAATCTTGTGAGTTTATTGTAATTGTTTTCATAATGTTCTCCTTTTATTTAAATTACAATTTTAATTCTACTCCCCAATATTTCTAATGACTTCTAACTTTTGCTAATTGCTGCTAATCGTTTGTTTCAGCCTCTTTTTCACCCAGTTTTGCCACCAGTTTGTCCAGTGCAAGTGAATGCAATTGATAAATCCTTTTTGTAGAATAATTCATTTTATCGGCAATCTGGTCAAAGGTGGAAAAGCATATGTATTTAAGATACATTATCGTTTTGTATGGCTGCTCTAAAAGGTCAATTGTGCTTTCAATATTCCTTTTTTTCTCCATAAATTTCAACATTTTTTCTTCTTCATATCGTTTATTTTCCTCAAGAGGTGTTTTGCTGGTGCTGTTTATAATCAATTTATCGTATCGTTCGAGCTCACTTATTTTTGCTTTCAAATATTGATAATCAAAAATATATTCATCAAGTTGTGCTTTTAATGTTGTTCTATCCATATTTCACCTCGCTAAAATATGGCCAAATTGTAACATATTGTGAACAAAATGGCAAGTAAATTTAACAAAATGTGAACAAATATGTATTTTTCGACAAATTTAGTAGATAAATATTAAACAATATGTTATAATGGAGGTGGAGCAAATGATGACGGGACAAAAGATTAAAGAATTAAGAAATAGCAGAAATGTCACTCAAAGAGACCTTGGAAAACTCATGGGGGTATCGCATGCAACAATTGCCATGTGGGAAAATTCTCAACGAAAGGTTGACCTTGTGCATGCAAAGATGCTTGCTGACATTTTTAATGTGACAGTTGATTGGCTGATAAGCGAGCAAGAGGACGAGGTTGAGGTCAAGTTGACTAAAGGTGAAAACATGGTCGCTGTATTTAATGGCGAAGGTGAATATAAAATGTTTTCGCTCAACAAAAAACAGCATAAAAAACTGTTGAATTTTCTTGATATTCTTTCGAAAACAAATCAAGATTGATTGAATTTGACAAAAAACACATCAATAAGAGTGTTTGTTGCCTATTTTTATAGGTGTATTTTTTGTGGAAGATCAAAAGCAAATTCTATTTGGTTAAGTTGAGACGAGGTGGGTTTTTGAAATGTATAAGATTAAAATCTTAGCTTGATAGTGTTTAAACCTTAATTGAAGTTTAAATTGTGTTTTTAGAGATTTTTTTATAAAATTAAGATGAAAAAAGCAAAAATTTTGAGTTTTAAAGTGAAAAAGTGCTTATAATAAAAAAAGAAGAGGGAGAAATTATGGAAGAAATAATGTTGGAAGCGAGCGATAGTGAACGCTTGACTGTGCATGTGTTTGAAGTTGAAAATGCAAAAGCTGTTGTTCAAGTTATTCATGGAATGGAAGAGCATCAAGAAAGATATGAGCCGTTTATTGAATACTTAAATAAAAACGGGTTTTCAGTGGTAAGCTCTGATATGCGTGGACATGGCAAAAATGCAAAAACGTTGGGTTATTTTAAAAATAAAGATGGTTATAAACAGTTAATCCAAGACCAAGTTTCAATTGTAAAGTTTATAAAAGAGCGTTTTAAAAACCTTCCAGTTTATATTTTCGCTCATTCTATGGGCACAATTATTACGCGTGTGCTGATTCAAAAACATTCAAATGAATATGATAAAGTTGTTCTATCTGGTTATCCTTGTTATCAAAGCGGAGCTGGTATGGGCATTTTTATGGCAAATTTAATCAAAACATTCAGAGGTGGAAAGTATAAATCAAAGTTTATCAATAAACTCAGCGTAGGCGCATTTAATAAGCTTATTGACAGCCCAAAGACTGAGGTTGACTGGATAAGCCATGATGAAGAAAATGTGCGTAAATATTTAGAAGATGACTTGTGTGGTTTTGGCTTCACTTGCTCGGCTTATGGTGACCTTTTTCATCTTGTGAAACTTATGCACAATCCAAAAGAATATAAAAATGTCAATGAAAAACTTAAACTTTTGCTTATTTGCGGCGAAGATGACCCTTGCGTTGGAGGCGAGAAGGGGGCTTGCGACTCTCAACTTGTTTTGACCAAAGCGGGCTTTAATGAGATAAATACAATTTTTTATAAAGATATGCGCCATGAAATCTTAAATGAAAAGGATAAGCAAAAGGTTTATGATGACACTGTGGAGTTTTTAAGTCGATGAATAAGAGATTTAAATAAAAAGCGAAAAACATTCGCTTTTTTTATTTTTCTTAAAATTAAATATTAAAAAAGAGGCAATAGTTTAAAGGGGGCGTTTGATTTAAAATGCTGCCTTAATCGATTAAGAGCATGTCGAATTTTTTATTGAAAAATTATTAAATAATATTGATTTTTCTTTCAATACATGATAATATAAAGAAAAGGAGAGATTGAAATGGTTAGAAAATTATTGCTTCTTTTATGTATCGCCTTTGTAGTGATTGGCTATGCATATCCTTGCGTTGTTTTACCTGTTGGTACATATAATGGTCAAATTTCTGAAACAGAAACCAGATCATATAAATTTGGCTGGGGTGGAATGGTTGATATTACATCTAAAGTTAAAAACGAAAAAGAAGAGCAAGAGGCTGCTGTCACAATCACACAATATTACAAACTTAAGGGCGACAGAATACTTATTTGCGAAAATGAAAAATTTGAAGAAGGCGTTGAAGAGCTTCAAATTTGCTCTATCTATAAAATAAGTGGCATTGGTGATGAAGGCCAAAATGCAAATTGCACAAATATCGGCTCTATCGTGCTTACATCTTGTGTTGGCTTTGTTGCAATTCTCTTAATTCTTTCAATCCCAAGCAAACGCAAAATTGCAAAGGATGTTGAAGCTAGACTTGACAGAAAGAAAGGCAGATAAACGACCATTTTAAATCATAGACGCACAAATTTTATGACTGTGCAATTTTTCTGACTTAAAAAAGCCTTGTTGAAAGGCTTTTTTTGTATCATAAGTAGAAAATTAAAAAAGCATATAAAATAAAAATTGATTAAAATAGAAATAAGAAAACAAAGAAAATATAAAAAGCTTTGAAAAAAAAGTTGATTAAAGTGAAACAAAGTGATATAATACAGTCATCCATAAAGAGTGTGCGAGGGACAGCCCCAATGACCACACAGCAACCTGTTTAAAGACAAGGTGCTAAAGGCTGACTGATGGTTTCATAAATTGATTTTTTTGCCCATCAGTGACGATGGGCTTTTTTAAGCTTTGTTTAAAAAGTTTTCGTTTTGACTTTTTATGGAAATAAATATAAAAGAAATAGGAGAAAAAATGAAAAAAGTAATTACAAGCGAAAGTGTTAATGTTGGACATCCAGATAAAACCTGCGATATTATTGCGGATGCCTTTTTAGATGAGGCATTAAGGCAGGATAAAGACAGTCAAATGGCTGTCGAATGTGCCATTAAAAATGACAAGTTGTTCATCTATGGAGAGGCGACTACAAAGGCTGAAATTGACTATGAAAAAATTGCGAGAGAGGTTTTAAAGGACATTGGTTATCAAAACGAATTTACCATAGTCAAAGAACTTAGCTGTCAAAGCCCGGATATAAATCAAGCGGTAATAAGAAAAGAGCTTTGTGCCAATGATCAAGGAATGGTTTATGGTTATGCCTGCACAGAGACTAAAGAGTTGATGCCTCTTCCAATTATGGTGGCTCATAAACTGATGAAAAAATATGATGAATTTAGAAGGGGAACAGACGACTTTTTTGCTGACGCAAAAGGTCAGGTTTCTGTTGAATATGATGGAAAACAGCCTATAAGGTTTTCGACGATTATTATATCAGTTTCGCATAGCGACAGTCTCAGTCAAGATAAATTGCAGACTATTATAAAAGAAAATGTATTAAATCCAGTGCTGGAAGAATATAAAAACTTTTTAGATGAAAACACAAGATTTTTAATCAATCCAAGCGGAAAATTTACTATTTGGGGAAGCTTTTCAGACAGTGGATGTGTGGGAAGAAAGATTGTTGTTGACACTTATGGTGGTGTTGGCCGAGTTGGTGGAGGTTGCTTCAGCTCAAAAAATGCAACCAAAGTGGACAGAACAGGCGCCTATTTTGCAAGATATGTTGCCAAAAATGTGGTTGGAAACAAACTTGCGGATGAATGTGAAATTCAAATTGGTTTTTCAATTGGTCTTCCTAAGCCTATTTCAATCAATATTGATTGTTTTGGAAGCAATCATCTGCCAATGGAAAAAATAGAGGAATTTGTTTATAAGAATTTTGATTTCAGGCTTGAAAAGATGCTTGAAAAGCTTGAGTTAAACAGTCCGATTTTTAAAGCGACTGCTGCTTTTGGCCATTTTGGAAGAGAAGAGTTTCCTTGGGAAAGGGTGGAAAAATTGAGTTAAAACTGCGCTCTGTGAAAATTATTTAAAAGAAAAATCGTCCAATTTAATAAGACGATTTTTTTTTATAAAAATTGAAGTTTAAAGTAAAGCATTGAATTTGTTTGCAATTTCAATAATCTTGCTCTTTGCAGTTTCATCGTCAGCAAAAGGGAGGTTGTTGGTGTTTAATGAACAAACTATATTTTCTTCAAAATTTGCGTTGAGCTTTGAAAAGATATACTTTGCTTCTTTGACGGCATTTTCTTCATTACTTTGTCCCATCAATATTTTGCAAGTACCGCCTCCACCAGCTAAAAATAATGCTCCAACTTTCTCTTTAAATTCTGTTTTAATATTTAAGTGTTTTTTATTATTAAAGACATAATTAAATCTTGATATGATATTCCAAAGAGGTGGAGTAAGATTTGACATATAAAGGGGAGATGCAATGACTAAAAAATCATAGTCATCGGCAATAAACTTTGAAAAGTCATCTTTTAATATACAGCCTTTATGTTTTATGCAACCTCGACAATCAGTGCAAGCCTTTGGCGCATTTGGATTAAGCTGTGGATAGGTTTGCAAAATTTCTGTTTCGCCTTTGAAATTCTTTTTAAAATGCTCAATCATTGAAGCAGTGTCTCCATTCAAGCGAGGACTTCCAGAAATTATCAATGCTTTTTTCATAAGTTTCTCCTTAAAATTAAAATAACACACAAACGCTTTTTATCAAACAAATAATATAATTTTTGTTAAATAATTAAGAAAATTTGACAAATTTTTCAAAAAAATGTAAAAATAGTGAGTAGATTTAACTAAAAATCAAGTTTTTATTAAAAAAGAGGTTGTTATGCTTGATTATGAAAAGAGATATGAAGGAATGCTTATTGCAGGCATTGATGAGGCAGGAAGAGGTCCGCTTGCTGGGCCAGTTGTTTGTGCATGTGTGATAATGCCGCTTGAAGAAGATATGATAATTGAAGGTATTGATGACAGCAAAAAGCTTTCTGCAAAGAAGCGAGAAGGGTTGTATGAAAAGATTATTCAACGGGCAAAAGCTTACTCAATTGTTGAAATTGATGAAAAAACCATAGATGAAATAAACATCTTGCAAGCTACAAAGCTTGGTATGAAAAAAGCGCTTGAAACCCTTAAAATTAAACCTGATATTGTGCTTATTGATGCGGTAAAAATTGACAGCGAAATCAAGCAAGATAATATTATCAAAGGTGATGCACTTTCTTACAACATTGCCGCAGCTTCCATCCTTGCCAAAGTCTATAGAGACAGGTTGATGATAAAACTTGATGAACGCTTTGCCGGTTATGGCTTTGCTCAACATAAGGGTTATGGCACAAAACTGCATGTTGAAGCACTTAAAAAACTTGGTGCGACGGCTGTTCATAGAAAGAGTTTTATTAAAAATTTTGTTGATGTTGTTTAAGGTTTAAATTAAATTTAATTAAATAGAAAATCTGACCGCAATTATGCTGTCAGTTTTTTTTATTTTTAAAAATAGTTTTCAATTATATGTTTTTAAAAAAATATCGCTTCTAAAAGATATTTTTATATAAAATTGAATTAAAAGCGTTTATAAAATAAAAATGACCAGTGACTAAAGATTTTAACATGGAATAAATAATAGAGTGGCAAACATGGCTCTATGCTTGCGATCAATTTTTTTGAATTTAAAAAATATTAAATCAGTCACAAAAACTCAAATTTTTCTTATATTGTATAGTGGGGAGAGTACATAGGAGAAAATGTGAGCAACATTACCATAGCAGTGCTTGGCATCTCATTTATGTTTTTAATGTCGGTGCTTGGCGGAAGTATAGTATTTTTATTCAAAAAAGACTTGTCTGACAAGACAAATAGCATATTTTTAGGTTTTGCCTCTGGCATTATGATTTCCTCTTCAATATGGTCACTGCTTCTTCCTTCTCTTGAAGGGGCGTCTTCTTATGGTGCATTCAAATTTCTTCCAGCAGCAGTTGGAATTATTCTTGGCACTTTATTTCTTGTGCTTATGGATAAACTTGTTCCTAAAATTTTAAATCGAAAGAAGAAAGATGGAAATTATGCTCTGTCAAATACCTCAAAGCTTTTTTTGGCGGTGACTTTACATAATATTCCAGAGGGGCTTGCGGCTGGGCTGGCGCTTGGAAATGCTTTTGTGATGGGTGGCGGTGCTGCTTATTCAGCATTATGGTTTGTAATCGGAATAGGAATTCAAAACTTCCCCGAAAGCAGTGCAATCAGCCTGCCTTTAAAAGACAAACTTAAAAGCAACAAAAAAGCCTTTTTTTACAGCGTTTTAAGCGGCGCTGTTGAGCCTGTAATGGCTGTAATTGGTATTTTACTTTCAACAGCAATGTCATCACTGATGCCTTGGTTTTTGGCGTTTGCGGCAGGCTCTATGTTGTTTGTCGTGGCTGAAGAAATGATGCCAGAGGCAAAGGTCGAGGGCTCAAATATTGCAGGCTGGGGAATGATAATCGGCTTTGTTGTGATGATGATATTAGACATAGCTTTCAGTTGAATTTTAATTTTTATTACACTTAAAAAAAACAAAATAAAAAATGATCGAAAAAGTCGCACTAAGGCAAAGTTATGCTTGAATTTATTAAGTAATAAATTTGAATAAAAAGTTTAATAAAGCAGATACTAAAGAGGAAAAAATTATTCATTAAGAGGTTGTAATGTGGTATAATTATCATGCACAAGTGAAAAGACTTATTCTTGAAGGGCGGATGACAGGTTATCAGTTTATGGACTCATATAATGAAATAAGTCCGGCACTGGTAATATATTTTAAAAACCATAGACCAATGCCAATTCGGGATTATATGTGGCAGGTTTATCTGCCATATCTGCAGGCGTTTGACGATGAAGATGATATATAAGAAGGCTGCTAAACTTAAAAAAGCATTATTTTGATTGACAAACATTTCTTTAGATACTAAAATATAATGCGAGGAGGAAATATGGCAGGACAGAAAAAGACTTCTAAGAAATCTTCATCTTCAAATTCTTCATCTTCAAGAAGCGGTCTTTGGGGATTAAATAAGATTTCATTTTGGACAATTGTTGCGATTACAATTTTGTATGCAGTATCAGTGGTGCTTGCAGCGATAGGCGGCAACAATCTTATGACGGTTGTTGGCATATTAAACGGCATTGCAACTGCAATAATGATTATCATTGTTGCAATACTAGCTTGGCGCTATGTGAGAGCAAAACAAATGGTTTGGAAAGTTTTATATATCATTTGCTTGCTTATAGTCATTGCTGGAATAATCGTTCCACTTGTTCTTTGATAAATAATTCATTAAAAAATTGGTGCTTTATTAAGCATCTTTTTTTTAATTAAATCACATAAAAAATTTAAAAGAAAGGGATAAAATGCCACTTAATTTTACAATTTTAATTCATTTTAAAGCAAAAATATATTATATATATAATATAATACTTGAAAAATGGGACAAGTTGTGATAAAATATTCTTTAGAGATAAATTTTTACATTTTTTAGAGGGGAAAGGATGGAAGAGTCTAAAAAAGAGAAAAAACTTTCTACAAACAAAATTATATTGCCATTTTTATTTGTATTTTGTTCAATCATTTTAGAAATCGCCAATTTCTTGTATTTGGGACTTAAAGGCTCAAATGGCAACTTATTGGTAATTCCTACATATTTTTTATTTGACATTGCAATTATGATTATGATTGCAGCAATCTTATTTTTAATTCAAAACAAACATGCAATATGTGCAGTATTTTGTGTATTATTGTTTATTCAAGCAGCTTTTGGCATGATAAATGCAACAATGTATGAAATATTTGGAGAAATCTTGTCCATAAATCTTTTAAAACTTGGTGCAGAAGGGATGACTGCCTTCTCATTTGAGCTTATTGACTGGGGCGGGGTGGCACTGAATTTAAGTTTGTATGTGGCAATGGTTGTCGGGTCAATCTTGCTTATCAAGCTTAACAAATCAACTTATTCAATAAAGCATTTTGCAGCCCCAATTATCGCCATAGCAATGTTTATATTTGCCCAGTCTATTGGCACCTGCCTGTTTCAACTTCAAGTTTACTCTCTTTCTCAAGCAAGTGCTAAAGAGAATGAAATCATTGACTCTGATGCTTATCTTTGGGAAAACTTTCAATTTAAGATGGATGCCTATAAAAAATTTGGTTTTTATGGCTTTTATTCAAAAGAAATCATCAATTTGATTGATTTTAAAAACCTAAATGAAGATGACATAAAGATTTATGAGAAATATATTGATGAGGGCAGAATTGAAAAAAATGAAAATGCCCCTCTTTATAATGACAACTTGATTGTCATTTTGCTTGAAAGTATCGACCTTTTTGGAATAGATCCCGTTTATACGCCTACCCTTTACAAAATGTATTATGAGGGTGAAAACAGCATAACATTGAAGAATTTTAGGGCAAGAAACAGAACAAACAACAGCGAAGGAATTACGCTGCTTGGAAGTATGCCTAAAGAAAAAACCATTTATGACGCATATCAAGCTGGTTATAATTTTGATTATTCACTTCCACGCCTATTTAAGAGGGCGGGAGATGGCGCGATAACCACCTTTGTTCATCCAAACTATGCAAGTTTTTATGACAGAAATATCACTCACAGCAAGGACGGCTTGGGTTTTGACAGGCTTGTTATGTATGAAGATTACAACGGTCAGCAGAAGATGGACAGCTTTGGAGATTGGATTTTAGATGAAGAGTTTGTAAGCAATGTGATTGATAAATTCTTGCCAACAGAACAAAGATTTTTGACCTATTTTTCCACCTTGTCAACTCATGGCCAATATACTACAAACAGAAAATATTTTGAAAATCATTACAAAATCTATGAAGAAAAAGTGGATGAATACAAGGCTTGGCTTAGTGAAATGGGTTTTGTTTATCCAGAAGATGAACATTCTCAATATATACTTAAAAATTATAAAGTGGGCACAATTGACCTTGAAAACACGATAAATTTGATTTTAGATGAGCTTGAAAAACGAAACCTCTCGCAAAACACTTCAATCTTAATGTTTGCAGACCACAATGCTTACTATCATGACCTATGCTATTCAATGCGTGATATCGAAAAGTCAGATTTCGCAAACACTGATGTGTTTAATATTCCAGCAATGATTTACAGTCCAAAATTTGCAGGCGAAGAGGGTGTTGTCATTGATGCTTTTACAAACACCTATGACCTGCTGCCAACCATTTGCCAGTTGTATGGGTTGGAACAAAATACAAATTTGTTCCTTGGCCATTCAATTTTGAGTGAAGATATCAAAGACTCATTCTTTGCTTCTCATCTTGGCGGAATGTTTACAGACAAAATCTTCAGCCAAAATATCAAAGATGTCTATATTCTTGACCAAAGTGTAACTGAAGATGACATCAATCGATTTAAAGACAATGCAATAAATTACTTTACAAAACAGTCAATTCTTGAAACTATTTACAAAAATGGAATAAATGGCACAAAACTATCGTCAAGAAAAACAATTTAAATGGCTTTTTAAAAGCTTTCAATTTAATATGAACAGAAAAAGATGTTTGAGAATATATAATAACTATGTTCTCAAATATTTTTTTAAATAAGACAAATATAATCTCAAATTGCAAAATTTTAAAGAGTGCCTGCAAGGCAGAGTTGTGCGTTATGGTCAAGGCAAACGCTTATGGTCATGGCGACAAGGAAGTTGTTCAAATGCTTGAAGGCGAGGTTGATTATTTCGGCGTATCATGCCAAGCTGAAGCAGAAAAATTGAGACCTTTTACAAAAGCTCATATTGTGGTTTTTGGAAGCTGTGATGACTATAAAGGCTGCATTGAAAAGGACATCTCTTTTGCTCTTCTGTCGTTTAAACATGCAAAGGAAATGATTGCTCTTTCAAAGAAAACTCAAAAAAGACCAAGAATGCATCTGTGTATCAATTCTGGCATGAATAGATATGGCGTAAAAGACAAAAAAGAGCTTAAAAGAATTATAGAGCTTCTTTCTAGACATAAGCTTCAACTTGAAGGTATTTACACTCATTTTTCTTCGCTTACAACTGATAAGACATATACTGAAAGGCAAAAGGCAATCTTTTATGATTATTTGACGCTTGTGCCTAAAAATTGGAATACTGTCAAGCATGTAGGTGGCGGAGGGACAATTTTTGGTGACTTTGAAGCTGATATGTTCAGGGTAGGACTTGAGGTTTATGGCTATGGAAATGAACTTGTAAAACCAGTACTTTCAATGGAGAGCAGGGTGGTTGATATTCAAAAGGTGGAAAAAGGGGAACATGTAGGCTATCTGTGTGGTTTCACTGCTGAGAGAGATATGACTGTTGCTACAATTCCACTTGGCTATGGCGATGGGCTTCCAAGAAAGCTGTCAAATAAAATTTTAGTCAAAATAAATGGCCAGCTTGTCAAAAATTGTGGCAATATTTGCATGGATGCCTTTATGGTGGATGTAAGCGAGCTTAAATGTAAAATAGGCGATAGGGCTGTGATTATGGAAAATGCGACTACACTTGCAAAACTTTTGGAAACAACTGAATATGAAGTGCTTACAAACTTTGCAAAATTTAGAGGAAATCGGACGGTTGTCAACTGATACAAATGACAAAATTCATATAAGAAATTTTTAAAAAATTTATTAAGGATATTTACTTTTGACTTGTCTTGTGATATAATTTATATTGGGGGAAAAGGATGAGAAGACGGAAAAAAGACCCACGAGACGAATATTATGATAAAAAAGTAGATGAACTTGAGTTTAACGAGAATATTGATGACGAATATACCAAAAGTGTTATGAACAAATGCTTAAGGGGTCATCAAGATAATAAATGGATGGCAGCCTCAGGTATTTTGTCTATATTGATAGGCGCGGCCTGCATTATTACTATGATTATTGTAGGACTTGTATTTGTTTATTCAAGTGAAAGTCTTCATGACATGGCTGTAATTGATGGAACAGTTGATTTTGAAGCTGAAAAGCGGAAGGTTATCATCTGTTCAATAATTATTCCTTTGATTGGAATATTGAATATCTATTTAGGTTTGAAAATAAACTCTTTTGCAGGTTATACAAGAGAGATGTTGATGAGAAATACTGGCACAATAGTGTGCTTTGGTATTATGCAATGCATTGCAGGTGGCTTCTTTATTTGTATTCTGACTTTTATTGGTTATTTGGTGGGCAGAGGTATGGATTATGGTGCCATTTATTATAATAAAGTTGATACCTATTCAAATAAAGAGTGGGAGCTTGAGGAGCGCTATTTAAACAAAGAGCTTAAAGCAATCAAGGATAGCATTTTTGAAGATGACAAAAATGTTGAAGATGATGAAATTATCATAAAATCAAAGAAAAAAAAGCGAAAAAAAGCTTAAAAATTTGATATAAAATTTATTAAGTAAATTAAATAAAAAATTTTTGGAAATTCCTTGAAAAAGGAATTTTTTTTTGCTATAATTTGTATATATTTAAATAAAGGAGACGCAATATGTTGTTTTTTGGGAGAAAAAAGAAAAAAGAGAAGGAGTTGGCTGAAAAAAAAGCTAAAGAAAAAGAATTAGCTGAAAAAAAGGCAAAAGAAGAAGCAAAAAAAGCTGAAAAAACTGAGAAGGTAGAGCCTAAAACTGCTGTAAAAGCAAAGGCTGAGGTTAAAGCAGAGCCAAAAACTGAAAAAGAAGAGAAGAAGGCTGTAAAAAAGGCAGAGCCAAAGCAGGAAAAGAAAGAAGAAAAGAAAGAAGAAAAGAAAGAAGTTAAACCTGCTGCTAAAGAAGCTATAGAGCCAGCAAAAAAAGAAGAAAAGGCAGAAAAAGTTGTCAAAGAGGAAGAGAAAACTGTTGAAGAAAAGGCTCATGAAGAACATGAGGGCTTTGATGTCGAAGTTGAAGAAAAGACAAGAAAGGCTATTTACAGAGTTATTTATGATAAAGAAGACAGACTTTGGAAGATTAAAAAAGATGGCGCTAAGAGAGTTATTGACAGTTATGTGACAAAAGAAGAAGTGCTTGCAAGAGTGCAAGAGCTTGCTCAAAGCCAAGACTCAAAATTTATCGTTCATAAGAAGGACGGAAAATTCCAGAAGAAAACAAACCTAAATTTGAAAAATACAGATAAAGGGACAAAATAAATGAAAACTCAATTGATAAATTTAAAGGGCGGCGCAAAGCTGTTGTTCAACAGACAGACCGAAATAAATGGTATCAATATTGAATTTAATTTTAAAGCGGGTGCATTGAATGACCCAATGGGCAAACTTGGTGTTGCCCATTTTTGTGAGCATGCTCTTTGTGATTTTGCAAATGCGAAAATGACGAAAAAGGAAAGGGCAAGCTATGCGCGAAAATTTCAATATAGAAACGCTTTTACATCTCGTGAAGTGATGGGTTTTATTATTCGCACTGTTGAAGAAGATTTTGAAGATGCCGTTGATTTTATTACAGAGTCGTTCGCTTCAATAAAATTCTTGCCTGAAGATTTTGCAGAAGAGCAAAAGATTATTGAAGATGAAATCAAAATGCAACTTCAAATAAACAACAGAATTACTCCATATATCACTACAACTGAGGTGCTTGACGAGCCTGCCTATAACAATCTTATCTCTTCTCCAGCCGGAACAGTTGAAACATTTGCAAAGATTACCGTTGATGATTTAAAAGAATTTACTTCAAAGTTTATTACATTAAACAATCTCATTGTCACAATAAGTGGAAACATAAAGAAGTCAAAAATGCTTTCAATAGTAAAAAAATATACCGAAAGCCGATTGAAAGAGTCTGATACTTTTGGCTTCGATAAAAAAGAGATTGAATATTTTCAGCCTAAAGTGCATTTTGCAACAGCGGTTGAAAATGGTAAGGCAAAAATTGAAATATGCTATGACCTAAAAAGAATACCTTATTCTTATGAGTTTATCCGTGAGGACGGCATTACAACAATTCTTAGGGCAATTTTGCAAGAAAAGACTTTTGAGTTTTTCAGAACGGAAAATAAGCTGTGTTATGGCTGCAGAAATTATGTTGGACTTGACCAAGGCCATCTCATAAATGAGATTATTATTGATTGCCAAGAAGAAAATATGCGAGCTGTGATTGATAAGTTTGGTCAATTTATCAATTCATGCGAGGGCGACCTTTCTAAAGAGTTGTTTAATAAAAACAAGAAAAAGGTGGTTGATAGTTTCAACTTTGACCTTCAAAGCATAGGCGATATTTCTGGTTCTATGTTTTGGACTTATGTGCGAAAACATAAACTTTATGATGATAAATACAAAAACGAATGGCATAGCCAACTTGAAAGAGTGACTTACGAAGATGTAAATGAGATGTATCAAACTCTTTACAGGGTAAAACCGCATATTATTTTAGTCGCAAGTGACGAATTTAAAGATTTCAGTTATGATGATATCGTGGTTTTAAGATAACTAAAATTAAATATGGTTAAATAAAAAAAAGGTTTCATAGTAATTGAAACCTTTTTTTTGAATAATTTTATTTAAAATTATTTACCAAGACGCTCTTCAATTTCTTTTTTAATAATATCAAAGATTTCGTCAGGTGAAAGTGCTGCATCAATTATGCAGAAGCGGTCTTTTTCAACTTCAGCGACGAAGTCATAACCTCTTGCTACAGCTTGATGAAATTCAAGCCCTTCACTTTCAATGCGGTCAAGTGCTTCATTGCACTTGCTTTTGCGTTTAAACGCTTCCTCTGGTGCAAGTTTTAAATAGAAGGTGAGGTCAGGTTTCAACTCTCCAATTATAAGATGAGTAAGTTGAAGAAGCTCTGACTTGTTCATAATCCCTCTTGCTTCACCTTGATAGGCAAGTGTAGAATCATAAAATCTGTCAGCTATGACAATTTTTCCTTCATTTAACGCTGGAATAATCTTATTATTGCTTATCTGACACCTTGCCGCACAAAAGAGCAAAAGCTCAGTCATTGGCAGAGGCTTATCCTCTGTGTAATTTAAGAGAAGTTTTCTTATTTCTTCTGCAAGGGGAGTGCCACCGGGCTCTCTTACAAAAAGATATTCATTCTCGTTAAATTTTTCTTTAAAATATTCTTTAAGTTTTGTCACCTGTGTTGATTTTCCACAAGCTTCTCCGCCTTCAATTGTGATAAAAAGTCCTTTTTTCATTTGCCTAGCCTTCTTTTATTCTTCTTCGTCATGGTTGCAATTGCAATGTTCGTGACAATGTCCGTGATGCTCTCCGCAATGGCAATCGTCACCGCAATCGCATTCATCACCACAATGACAATCATCTCCACAGCCACATTCATCGTCGCAATGGCAATGGTCGTGCTCGCCACATCTGCAAGCTTCATCAAAGATGTCTACATATTCGATATATTCGTCAAGGTTGTGTGATTTATATATATTTTCTGGCATCTGGTCGGTTGTTGTATATCCAGGCTCAGCAACAAGCACTTCAACAATGCGGTTGATTACTGAAGCACAAGTAAGCTCGGCAGTTGCAGGTCTTTCAATAACAACTCTGGTTGAAGGCTCGCCTTCAATGGTCCAATCGTTGCAGTCAAATTCATCTTTTCTGTAAACTTTTCCAATGCACTCAGAGATAATTGTAGTGCCTTCTTCAGTTTCAGTAGTTACAATTGCGCTCATTCCAGTGCAATCGCCCTTTTTAATTGTCATATCAAGGGTAGATGAGTAAATATCTTCGGTTGCAATATGAGGGGTTGTCTTTTGAGTTTGTCTTTTTACATGAAGCCCAAGCTTAGAACAAAGCCAGCCATTTACATTCCACATATAACTTGGTGCATAATTTCCTTCTTGAATAAGTTTGGCTCTCTCTTCGTCACTGATTTCATCAACAGAAGCAATTTCCTTTTGAAATTGTTCAACTGTCAGTCCAGCACCATGCACTTTTGCAAGAGAAATTCCATAATCTTCAACATTATAGCTTGATTTTCCTCTTATTGTAGTTATTTTATGAGTTGCACCTGCTAAAACGCTGATGAGGTTTCCCCAAAAAACATCTTGATATCCGCTTCCGCAGATGGTGCAGCCGTTTTCTTTTGCAATTTCGTCAAGCTTAGCAGCAAGAACAGGGTTTGAATTTTGAGCATAGAACGCCTCTTCGCAAGTTGATATAACATTTACGCCAGCCTTAGCGAAAGTCTCATAGATAGGGTAGTTTTCGCTGAAAAGACTTGTAGTTGTCACAATTGCGACATCAACCTCATGCTCCTCCAAAAACTTTTCAAGTTCGTCTGCGTCTTGAATTTTTACGCCAACAGGTTTGTTTGTCTCAAGGACAACTGAGACATCCTTGCCAAATTTGCTTTTGTCAATGTCAAAAGCACCTACAAGCTCAACTCCTTTTTCAAGTGCATAGCCGATTGTGTACTTGCTCATTTTTCCACAACCATATTGTACCATTTTGATTTTTTCCATTTTATCCTCCTAGTATTAAGTATAACAATTTATCCATTTTTTACCAAACTATTTTCAAATCTTTAAATAAAAAAATATGCAACTTTTTAATATAATTGTTAAGCTGCATATTTATTTGTTTGTTTTTGTCAAATTGGTTTTTCAAACCTTATTCAACATTACTTTTGAAAACTCAAGTTTATTCTTCAGGACTGTTGTCAATAGGGTGAGTTTTGAAATATTTATGGATGTTTGCCGCAAGAGCGGGGCTTATTTCAGGAAGAGTAGTCAACATTTCAATGTCAAGTTTTGCAATATTCTCACTTGTGCCAAAAGCCTTTAAAAGAGCATCTCTTTTCTTTGGCCCAATGCCTTCAATTTCGTCAAGCACTGATTTAGTTTGTTTTTTAAGTCGAATATCTCTGTGAAAGGTGATTGCAAAGCGGTGCGCCTCATCTCTTATCCGTTGCAAGAGTTTAAGCTCGGCTGAGCCAGGTTTTAATAGGGTAGGAAGGCTGTTGTTTGGATGAAAAACCTCTTCAATTCGCTTTGCAAGACTTATCATTTGAATATCATCTTGCAAATTCATTTTTGTAAGAATTTCAAAACATGATGATAGTTGACCTTTGCCACCGTCAATTACAAGAAGATTAGGCTTTTCTTTAAAGCTTTCGCCATTTTGTTCCTTAAATCTCTTAAGACGCCTTGTCAAAGCTTCTTCAAGCGAGGCAAAGTCGTTTGAGCCCTTAACTGTCTTGATTTTAAATTTCCTGTAATCTTTCTTGCTTGGCTCACCATTTTTAAACACAACCATAGAGCAAACTTTGTTTGTTCCACTTATATTTGAAATATCATAACATTCCATTCTAAGTGGAAGCTCTTTTAAATTAAGTTTTTCTTGCAAAACCTTTAAAGCGCCCAAAGTATTGTTATATTTAAGCCTGTCTTTTTCGATATGTTTTTCAAGATACTCTTTGGCATTTTCCTTTGCCATATCAAGTAAATTTTTGTTTATCCCATGCGGGTTGGTAATAAAATTGATTTTTTTGCCCAAAAATTCCGACAACAGCTCAGGTGAATTTATTTCATGAGAAAGAATGATCTCGTTTGGAACAATCATGTTTTGATAATATTGAGAAATAAAATTGAATAGCGTTTGACCTTCTTCCAATTCTGCGTCCATACATGGATAAGAAATAATACCCAAAATCTTACCGCCTCGCACAACCATATAGGTGATAACTCCGCTAAGCCCGTCAGTAACATAGGCAAAAACATCTTTTGAGACATCTTTTGGAAGGTTTGCGACAATTCGGTCTTTAAGCTTTTTGACCATTTTAAGACGCTCTCTTAATATTATGGCATTTTCAAAGTTTTCATTTTCTGAAGCTTCAAGCATTTTCTTTTGTAAAATTTCTTCAATTTCATTGTCGTTTCCATTAAGGAAATGCACAGCTTTTTCAATTTCGTTTAGATATTGAAGCCTTGAAACTTGCTTGGTGCAGGGGGCAAGACAAAGACCAAGAGAATAATTTAAGCATTCTCGTTTTGCAATGGATGTCTCGGTAATTTTATTTGAACATGTTCTGATTTTAAATGCGGCATTTATGGTCTTTAAAATCTCTCGTGCGTCAAGCCCAGCAAAGTAGGGGCCGAAATATTTTGCGCCGTCCTTTTTTACCTTTCTTACAATTTCAAAGCGAGGAAAAGGATCTTTTAAATCAATTTTAATATAAGGAAACTGCTTGCCGTCTTTTAGTAAAATATTATAAAAAGGTTGATATTTTTTAATAAGATTGCTCTCAAGTGCAAGGGCGTCCATTTCAGACATCGTAATAAAATAGTCAAAACTAGCCACATTATCAACCATTGCCTGCACCTTGCTTGGCTTGGGACTATTGCGAAAATATTGACTTACTCGATTCTTGAGATTTTTTGCCTTTCCAACATAAATGACGACGCCGTCGCAATCACGCATAACATAAACGCCAGGTTTTGTCGTCAAAGTTTTAAGTTTGTCTCTGATTATTTCATTCATGCTTTTATTATGTCCAATTGATAATTTTTTAAATTTATTCAGCTTTATCTACTTTTTGCTTGTCTTTTTTATTTTGCTGAAGCCTTTTAATTCTTGATTTAATTTTGCTGAAAAGCTTTAGATTAACAAGTAGGGCAATGCTTATTGCAAGCACTTGATAAGCGGCACCTAAGAGAAAGATAAACTTTATATTTTCAACTTGCATTAAAGAAACATAAATGCTCACGCAAATAAGCCAGCCAAAGATAGACAAACTGACAGGCTCTACCACATTATAAAGCACCCTTATGTAGATGAATATGCTTAAGAAAGAAAGCGGTGTAATATAAAGATACATAAGCCACTTGTTGAATGTAAGAACATTTGCTGTGCCGAGAATATAAATCACAACACTCCCGACAGCAAACATGATGGCATTTGCCAGCAAAAGCATGGCAATGCGGAAAATAGTTTTTCTGCGCTTTTCTAAAATTTTATGCTTTTCATCAACGACATCTTCATGAAGTAAATCTTCTTTTAAGAGGTCGTCAATTGTAATTCCATAAAGCGTTGCAATTTCTTTGAGTGTAAAAACGCTTGGGGTGGTGTCCCCATTTTCCCATTTGCTTATATTTTTATTGCTGTAATTAAGCTTTTTTGCAAGCTCAAGTTGACTAAGCCCAGCACTTTTTCGATATTTGACTAGGTTTGCCGCAATGATTTCTTTATCTTCCATTTAGGCTATTTTAACAGATTTCGCTTGAAAAATCAATTCAAAAAGCATGATTTTGTGTTAAAAAATACCATTTTCTCTTTAAAAGCGAAATCGCCAGAGTGCTTTTAGAATAAAAAAATCAACTTCGCTTGAAAGTACAATGGTTTGATTGTAAAATATTTATGATTTTTAATTGTGGATAAAATCAAAAAATTCAAAAGAAAATTAAGGAGTAAAAAATGAATTCACAAAATAAAGTAAAAATTATCACTGATACCTGTTGCAGTCTTACTAAAGATAGATTGGAAAAAATGGGTGTGGATTATCTTCAAAACACTTTTATGCTTGAAGAAAAATTATTTATAGGCTTTGACGCTTTTGAAGAGAGCAATGAACAATTTTTTGAAAACTTAAAAAATGTGAAAAATATATCAACAGGTTGTGTCAATATCCAAGATGCAATCGACCTATTTGAAAAATATGCAGCAGAAGGGGTGGATGTAGTCTATATTGGCCTTTCCAGCGGTCTGAGCTCTTCTTATAATAATGTTCGCCTTGCTGCCGATGAAATCAATGAAAAGTATGGCAAAAAGATTTGGGTTGCTGATTCACTTACAGGCGGAAACGGACTTGGCAAAGTTGTTCAAGAGGGTGTGAGGCTTGCAAACGAAGGCAAATCTGCTGAGGAAATATTCAATATTCTTGATAAAAATGGCTTAAAAATTATTTCATTATTTGTTCCAGGTGACTTAATCTATTTGTGCAGACTGGGCAGGCTTAATAAAGTAGTGGCAGGAATTGGAAGCCTTTTAAAACTTTCGCCGATTATAGCCGCTGATGAAAATGGAAAACTTAAAGTCTTGGCAAAAACCATTGGCAGAAAGAAAGCTCTTGCAACACTTAAAGAATACCTTTTGAAGAATGCTGACTTAGAAAAAGAAGAGACAATTTTTATTGGTCATACAAACCAGCTTCAAGAGGCAAAAGAGCTTGAGAAGTTTATCAATGATAATATGAAAAATAAAACTGTTGAGATTGACTATATTGACAGAACAATGGGCTGTCACTGCGGTCCTGAAACGATTGCAATTTTTGCAAGTGGAAAATAAGAATATTTTTAACTGCAAAAAAAATCGGCAGAATATAAAAACACAATTTTATAATAAAAAACGATAAATATAAAACGATAAAGTTTAACAAAAAAGAGTTTCATTTTAGAAACTCTTTTTTCTATTTTTGAAGCTCTTTGATTTTTGCAAGGCACTCTTCTTTGGTAAGAGTAAATTGCTCACTAGTAGTCATGTTTTTCAGCGAATACATTCCACTTTCAACTTCATTTTCGCCAACGATTAAAATGAAAGGTATTTCACGCTTGTTTGCTTCTTTCATTTTTCCCTTAAAAGAACGCTCATCATAGTTTATATCACAAACTATTTCTTTTTGGAAATATGCTTGAAGTTGAAGGCAACTTAGAAGGGTGTCTCCAAGCGGTATAATTTGCAAATCGATATTGGTTTTCTTAAAGTTTGGCAACATGTCATTTTTATCAAGCAGGTCGAATAGGCGGGTAAGACCTATGCTTACGCCAACTCCTGGCATATTCTTTGGTGAATAATAACCAGCAAGATTGTCATATCTTCCACCAGCGCATACAGCACCAAATTCTGGATGAGAGGTCATTACCGCTTCAAATACAGTGCCAGTATAATAGTTGTGTCCTCGAATGATGCCTATGTCAAGAAGGTAATTGTCTTTATTTAATCCATAAGCATTTAAATAAGAGAATACCTCTTTAAGCTCTTTTACGCCTTTTTGATAGGTTTCATTGTCGCTTAAGCTTTCGATGTTTTGAATAACCTCTTCAAACTGCCCACATTCCATTGTAATGGCAATAAGCTTCTGTGCCTTGTCATTGTCTATGCCAAGCTTTACAAGCTCTTCTAGGGCGTTTTCTTTGCCAATTTTGCCGAGTTTGTCAAGAATGACGAGAATATCAAGGGTGAGGCTCTCAAGCCCCAAGCCTTCACAATATCCAAACAAAATATTTCTATTTGAAATGTGAATGACAATGTTGAGATTTAACTCGTTGAAAACTTGATATGCAAGGTTTAAACATTCTGCATCAGCAATGCAAGGAAGTTTTTCAAGCCCTACAATATCGGCGTCGCATTGAATAAATTCTCTGAAACGGCCTTTTTGAGCGCGCTCGCCTCTAAATACCTTTCCTATTTGATAACGCTTGAAAGGGAAGGTGAGGTTTGGCTCATTCATAGCCACAAATCTTGCAAGTGGAACGGTGAGGTCATATCTCATACAAACAGCAGTGTCGCCTTTTGTGAAAGCGTAAAGCTCTTTGTCAATCTCTCCGCCAGACTTTGCAAGAAGGATTTCGCTAAGCTCTAAAACAGGGGTATCTAGAGGCATAAAAGCAAATTTTTGATATACAGATTTGATTTTTTCTTTCATCTGGTCAAATATCATCTGCTTGCTTGGCTCAAGTTCCATAAAGCCTGACAATTTTCGAGGAGTAATCAGTTTTTTCTCGCTCATAAATTCTCCTTTTTTCAAATATTCTATTAAAGAAAGCTAATTTGCATAATTTTTGATTTTTTCAGTTTAATTATAAATAAAAAATCAAAATTTGACTTTGCTTTCCTATATACTTTATTTCATTTATAAGATAAAAAATGGGTAAAAACAGCATTTTTTCCAAAAAAGTTATACCCATAAAGTTATCCACATTTACACAAGTAAATATTTATACATTTGTGTTAATTTTTATTCATTTTGGCTATTTATGTGGATAACTCCCTAAGTTATACACATTTACACACACAAATTTTTAAAAATTTGGCTATTTTTGCCATCTTTTTTTAATAAATTTTCAAGTTGTGTGTAATTTTAATGAAAAATTTGTGTCAAAATTTGATATAAGATTATGTTTATATAATCATGTCCGAGTTATTTATAAGCCAAAATGTATAAAAATACGAAAGTGGTGAATATTTGTATATTTAATGAATATTTTTGGTTTTTATTTTGTAAAATTATTTACAAATATAATCTTGCTGGACAAACTTTTTTTAAACAGCCCGCCAGCAAGAATTTTTTATAAAATTTAAGTTGTTTTCATTGAAATTTTGCGATTTTTGCAAATATTTCCAGCAAAACTTAACAATTTATCACATTAAGGTCTTTAATGAAAGTTGAAGGTGTTTTGCTGCAAGTAAAGTAGAGTTTGTGAAGGGCACGAGTGCTTGATACATAGATAATATTCTTATCAACTGTGTTTCGATAGTTTTCGTTGTCGCAGTTTGGAATAATTACAGCATCAAATTCAATGCCTTTCGCGGTTGCACAAGAGGTGATAAGCACACGACTTGAGTAGTCTTCTGGATTTACAAGCAATTTGCAATCAATGATTTCATGAAGTTTTTTGTGCAATAATTCAGCTTCTTTGTGGCATTTGCAAACGATTGCAATGTGTTCAAGATTTTTGCACTCTTTTTCAATTATTTCTTTAATAGCTTTTGCTTGGTTTTCAGTTTGATAAATTGCAGGCTCACTTCCGCTTCTGTTTACAAATTCAATATTATCAAGTCCAACAAGGTGGTTTGCAAATTTTGCAATTTCCTTAGTAGAACGATAAGTTTTGTTAAGCTTGAGCAGTTTGCAGCCCAAAAAGTCTGCAGTGATTGTAAGATATTCATCAGTCACATTTTTTTCAATGCATTGATGGACATCGCCAACCATAATTTTAGGACAAGCCCAAATCTTTTTAAACATATAAAAGTCAACAGGGGTGAAATCTTGCATTTCATCAATAATGAGATATTTTGCTGAGAAATCGTGGTCTATTCCATAGATAAAATGCTTGATTGCCATGAAGGTGCCTTTATCCATATAACTTATTTTCTTATTTTTAGAAACTTTATAGCCCTCTCTTGCCATAAATATCTCAAAAACCTTATCTGTATCTCTCACAGGCAAAAATTTGTATAGGATGTTTTTAAAACGCTCTTTTAAAGCTCTGTTTTGTTCTTTTGAATAATGTCTTTTTTCTGTGAAATACATTGCATATTGCCAAGCAATCTTGTTGATGCGCTCATAAAGGTCATAACCCTTGAAAGTCTTAAAGAAAAGCTCACTTGTCTGCTCAGCAGTAAATTCAACATATTCCTTTTCTCCGTCCATATTTTCGCTTACAAGATATTTTAATGTCTGAGGCGAATATGTTTCAAGGAAAGGCCCTTTAAGAAAGCGGAGAAGGTCATCAAGGTATTCATAAGAAGATTTATATGAAATTTCATTTAAAAGCTCTTGTGAAGGAGAGGTTGCAATTTCATCAAGCATTTCTTCACGATTTTGTATGCCTTTTTTAAGCTCTGCCCTTGCAAGCTGAGCAAAAGTGGTTTCAACAAGGTTGTCTTCACCAAGTTGAGGCAAAACATCTGAAATATAGCTTGAGAATATATTGTTTGGTGAAACAATAGTAATATCACTGCTTTTTATAGTTTTTCTGTGTTTATATAAAAGATAAGCTGCACGGTGCAGGGCAATAGAGGTTTTTCCAGAGCCTGCTATGCCTTGAACGAGCATATTTTCATTGGTGTCATTTCGAACGATTGAATTTTGTTCTTTTTGAATAGTGGAGACAATTTGTTTCATCTTAATCGAAACATTTTGTGACAAGATTTCTTGCAAAATATCGTCATTGATTGTCAAATCGGTGTCAAAATAAGATACAAGGTTTCCATCATCAATCTTGAATTGTCGTTTAAGTTCAAGTCGTCCATTAAATGTTTCATCCGCGATTGAGAAAGAAGCATCACCAAGACTGTAATCATAATACATGCTTGAAATTGGTGCGCGCCAGTCGGCAACATACAACTTATTGTCGTCAATGACATTGCCAATTCCAATATAGATATTTTGTGTTTTCTTTTTGCCATGTGGCGTGAAATCTATTCTTGCAAAGTAGGGGTTTTTAGATTGAAGCTCAAGTCTCTTGTTTTCAAGCTCAAGCTCCATTTCTTCTTCCTGCAGCAGTCCAAGGCTGGTGTAAGAATTTGCAAGGTCTTCACCTCGAGTAAGGTCGGAAAAGTTTGAGCCCTGTTCTTTGATGCCTTTTTTAAGCTTTTCGCGTGCTTTTTTGAGTTTAGAAGCACTTAAACCAACTTTCTTTTCCAAAACCCTTTCAGTTGCTTCGAGGTATTGTTGTTCATTTATTTCCAAATTAAGCCTCCCTTAGAGTAAACTTTACTCTTCATCATTTGTAGAATTTGTAGTATTGTTTTCTTGATTACCAAGATTATCAGAATTTTCTTCCTTTGTCAAGTTATTTAACTCCATTTCTTCGCTGTCATTCTCATTTGCTTGCAGTGCGTTATTTTCGTCATACTCGTTTTCATTTTCTTCTTCTTTCTTGACAAGAGCTGCACTTACAATTTCGTTTTCATCTTTAAGTCTCATAATCTTCACACCTTGGCTTACTCTTGAAAGTTGGCTTATGCCAGTAAGAGGGGTGCGAATGATAATTCCATTGTCGGCAATGAGAAGAATGTCATTGTCATCATAAGTTTGTTTTAACGCAACAAGGTGACCAGTTTTTTCATTGAATACGCCGGCTTTAACACCCATACCACCACGACTTTGAACGCGGTAGTCATTTACACTTGAGCGTTTTCCATAACCCTTTGAAGAGATGGTGATTATTTGAGAGTCAGGCTTAATTACGGCAAGGTCAACAATAAAGTCGTCATTAGAAAGCTTCATGCTTCTTACGCCTTGACTGTCACGCCCCATGTTTCTTACATCAGTTTCGTTGAAGCGGATGGCTTTTCCATTATGAGAAGCCACAAGTATATCATCTTCGCCAGAAGATACTTCCACGCCAATAAGCTCATCATTTTCAAGTAGGTGAATGGCAATCTTGCCCACCTTTCTGATTGACTCAAATTCTGATAAATAAGTCTTCTTGATAAGACCATTTCGAGTTGCCATAATAAGATTGCCTTCAGCGTCATCTTTTCGTGGAATAACGGTGGTGACTTTCTCATCAGTTGAAAGCATGAGAAGGTTGATAATAGCTCTTCCTTTTGCCGTTCTTTGCGCTTCAGGCACTTCATAGGCCTTTATGCAATAAACGCGTCCTTTATTTGTGAAGAACAAAAGGTCATCATGCGTGCAGGTGACAAACATGTTTTCAATGTAGTCCTCTTCCTTGGTTTTATGAGCAGTTATGCCCACGCCACCACGATTCTGAGCCTTATATTCACTGGTTGACATGCGTTTAATATAGCCTTGATGAGTCATAGAAATTATTACATCTTCCTTCTCAATAAGGTCGGCAATGTCGATGCCGCCAGCGTCAAGACTGATTTCAGTTTTACGCTTGTCTCCATAGTTGTTTTTAATTTCTTCAAAGTTGTCTCTTAAAATTTTGAGAACGCGGGCAGGGGTTGCAAGAATATCTTCAAGGTCAAGAATAAACTCGTCAAGCACTCTAAGCTCTTCTTTAAGTTTTTCAACTTCCAAACTTGTAAGCTTTGAAAGCTTCATTTCAAGAATTGCATTTGCTTGAATTTCGTCAAGCTCAAAATTCTCTGTAAGTTTTACGCAAGCATCAGCTTTATCGTCTGCAGATTTGATGATTTTGATGACTTCATCAATATTTGCAAGGGCAATAACAAGACCTTTTACAATATGCTCTCTCTCTTTGGCTTTATTAAGGTCAAATTGAGTTTTTCTTATAAGCACTTCTTTTTGGTGTTCAAGATAGTAGGTAAGCATTTCCTTAAGATTTAAAATCTTTGGTTGACCATCAGCAAGGGCAAGGAAAATGATACCCGAGCCTTTTTGAAGTTGAGTCATTTTGTAAAGAGAGTTTAAAACTACCTGAGCATTGAAATCTTTTTTTACATCAATGACAATTCTCATACCATTTCTGTCAGATTCTTCATTGATGTTTGAAATTCCTTCAAGTCTCTTATTTTTTACAAGGTCTGCGATTTGAATGATAAGTTGAGCCTTGTTTACCTGATAAGGAAGCTCGGTTACAATAATTCGGCTTCTGCCATTGTCATTTTCTTCAATTTCAGCCCGTCCTCTTACAATTATACCACCGCGGCCTGTCTTATAGGCGTGCTTGACAGCTGTTCTGCCCATAATAATACCGCCTGTAGGGTAGTCAGGGGCAGGGATGATTTTAATAAGCTCATCAATGTCAATCTCTGGATCGTCAATAAGTGCTTGAAGTCCAGTCAAAACTTCGGTGAGGTTGTGAGGTGGAATGTTTGTTGCCATACCTACAGCAATACCGTCAGCACCATTTACAAGAAGATTTGGAATTTTTGCAGGAAGCACTTTAGGCTCTTCATTTTGATTGTCAAAGTTTGGCATAAAGTCAACTGTTTCTTTGTCAATGTCTTGAAGCATAAGTCCCGCAATCTTGGCAAGGCGTGCTTCTGTGTAACGCATAGCGGCTGGAGGGTCGCCGTCAACAGAGCCAAAGTTACCTTGTCCGTCGACAAGAGGATAACGCATAGAAAAGTCTTGAGCAAAGCGGACAAGAGCGTCATAAATAGAGCTGTCACCATGAGGGTGATATTTACCCATAACATCACCGACAATACGAGCACATTTCTTGGTTTGCTTGTCATAGAAGTTGTTCATTTCGCCCATAGCAAACAAAATTCTTCTATGAACAGGCTTAAGGCCATCTCTTACATCAGGAATTGCACGAGAGACATTGACGGCCATAGCATAAGACATAAACGATTTTTTGAGGTTGTCAACAGTGTCAACCTTTTCGACTTTGGTCTCTTTAAAAATCTCTTCGAGTGATTTTTTAGTTTGATGTTCTTTCATTTTTTATCTCCTAATTGGTGCGACGCAATATAATCATCAGCAATCTTGCCGCCTCTTTCAATTTTATAATTCATAATCTCTTCCACCGCTGCCTCTCCAAACAATCTTTTCATTTGTCCGGCTGTAATAAGCACATCAGCAGTTTCTTCTATGATATTCTTTTTTATTTGTTCAAGTTTTGCATCATTTTCAGCCGATTTGTCGTTGCGGCTGTAACGCATAAACTTGCAAAGCTCTTTAGTAAGCTCACTCATTTCTTCAATGCACATTCGCATTTCGCTCTCTTTTCCAAAAGCAGAAGCAAGCTTATCATAAATTTCATTAAATTTCTTTTCATCTATCATAAATCATCAACCTTTTCTTCCATTTTGTCGTTTTTGATTATATTTTTAAGTTTTTCTTTTAAATTTTGTTTGTTTTTAATCACTTTATCATTATTTTCAAAGCCCAATTCATCAATTTGTAAATCAAGATTTAATTCAAGCCATCCAGCAACTAAAAATCTATGACAAAATTCTGTAGGTTTTTCAAAACATAACAAAACTGCATTTTCACCAAGTTGATTGTAAATTTCTTTAGCATCAAGTGGTTTTAAAACTATATTATAAAATTTTTCGATATAACTTTGTTGATTTTTTTCTTTCAATTGGCCGTACTCATCTTTTGTAAGTAGGCCATTTTTAAATTTGTTTTCAATTTCATCTTCAAATGCTTTCCATTTTCTAAAGAAAGGATAAGGGGAAAGCTTTCTCATTCCTTCTCCTGTGAAACCCACCATTCTTCCCTCATCGCCTGATATAGCAATTGGTTTATAATTTTCAAGGTCGATTTTATTTAATCTTGTATAATAAGAAGTTTTCATGGCTCACCTTATACATCAAGGTCGGTCACAAGATTTGGGTTTTCTTCAATGAATTTTCGTCTAAGCTCGCTGTCTTCACCCATGAGGTCATTGAAATATTTCTCTGCTTCAATGGCGTCTTCCATTGTAAGTTGTTCAAGTATTCTGTGTTCTGGGTCAAGAGTGGTTTCCCAAAGCTGCTCAGCGTTCATTTCACCAAGACCTTTATAACGCTGTTGAGAAGCCCCAACTCTGCCATTTTCAGCATACCAAGCGTCAAGCTCTTGGTCTGTATAGAAATAATATTCGTTTTTATTTTTTGTCACCTTATAAAGAGGTGGTTTTGCCGCATATACATGACCATGCTCAATGAGAGGTCTCATAAAGCGGAAGAAGAAGGTGAGAAGAAGTATTCTAATATGCGCTCCGTCAACATCGGCATCGGTCATACAAATGATTTTGTCATAACGAAGTTTGTCTTCATTAAATTCTTCACCAATTCCGCAGCCAAAAGCAGTAATCATAGATTTGATTTCAGCATTTTCAAGCACGCGGTTAAGTCTTGCCTTCTCAACGTTCAAAATTTTGCCTCTAAGCGGCAAAATGGCTTGGAATCGTCTGTCTCTTCCGGTTTTAGCTGTACCGCCCGCAGAATCGCCCTCTACGATGTAAATTTCGCAGAAACGCCTGTCTCTTTCACTGCAGTCAGCAAGCTTTCCAGGAAGGGTGGTATTTTCAAGCACACTCTTTCTTCTTGTAAGCTCTCTTGCATTTCTTGCTGCCTCTCTTGCACGCTGAGCCATTACGCTCTTTAAAATGAGGTTTTTGGCTTCGCTAGGGTGCTGGTCAAGATAATCTCCAAATTCGCTTACCATAGCCTTGTAAACAATGTTTCTCATTTCACTGTTGCCAAGTTTAGTTTTGGTCTGACCTTCAAATTGAGGCTCTTTAAGTTTGACACTGATTACAGCAGTGATACCTTCACGGCAATCATCTCCAGTCAGCTTTTCATTTTCTTTGATGATTTTGTTTGCAACAGCGTAATCATTAAGCACCTTTGTAAGACCTGCTTTAAAACCATCAAGGTGAGTGCCGCCTTCTTCGGTGTTGATGTTGTTTGCATAAGCATTGATTACTTCGCTGTAACCTTCATTAAACTGGAAGCAAACTTCAACTTCATTTTCAAGCTCTCCATTTGTGCCACGGTTAAATTTATTAAAATAAACAGGTGAGGAAAGAAGAGTTTCACGATTTTTGTTTAAATAGTCAACAAATTCAACAATTCCGCCCTTAAATTCAAAAACCTCTTTGCGTTCTTGTCCTTCACGCTTGTCCTCAAGCGAGATTACCAAACCTTTGTTTAAGAATGCAATTTCTCTGAAACGGTTTTTCATTGTTTCAAAATTGAACACAACAGTTTCAAAGATTTCATCATCTGGTTGGAAGGTGATAGTTGTGCCGCGCTTGTCTGTATTTCCTAATATTTCAAGTGGTGAAATAACATGACCACGACTAAACTCAATCTTGTGATGCTTTCCATTTTGATAAACATCAGCGACCATAAGTTTTGAAAGAGCGTTTACACAAGATACGCCCACACCATGCAAGCCGCCAGAGATTTTATAACCCTCTCCGCCAAACTTACCACCAGCGTGAAGCTTTGTTAAAACGACCTCAACCGCACTTTTGCCTTCCTTTGGAATAATTCCAGTAGGAATACCACGACCATTGTCGGCAACAGAGCAAGAGCCGTCTGCATTGATAGTCACACTTATTTGAGTGCAATATCCAGCAAGAGCCTCGTCAATAGAGTTGTCTACAACCTCGGTCACAAGGTGATGAAGACCATGTTCATCGGTCGAGCCGATATACATGCCCGGTCTTTTTCTGACAGGCTCAAGCCCCTCAAGCACTTGAATGTCACTTGCGTCATACTTTTTTGAATGTCCAATTTCCTTTTCATCTTCAGCTTGAATATCTACAAGATTGTTTTCTAAGTTGTTTTCGATGTTTTCCATGTCGTCTCCTATATATTATATATATTAAATAGATATATATATATTATATATAATAAACAATATAAAGGCAAGTGTTTTTAAGAAAAAATGTTTGTCAGAAAGGGTTAAAAACAAAAATTTGTTGCTTTTTCAATAATTTTGTGCTATGATTATTGTCATGGAAGAATTTGAAGATAAAATTGAGGAAAAAGAGGATGAAAAATTGCCTCAAGAAAGAGAAGAAATTCAAGAAAAAGAAGAAAAAACTATTGACAATAATGAAGGAAAAACAGAGGAGAAGAAATCAAAGTTTTCACCAAGAATGCTTGAGCTTTTTGAATTTTTAAAGTTTTTGGGTTTTTCTATATCAGCCGGTGTAATTCAAATTGTCTCTTTTGAAATTATGTTTGACCTTATTGGCTGGAAAGTTTGGTGGGCGTGTCATCTTATAAGCCTTGCACTGTCTGTTGTTTGGAATTTCACCTTCAACAGAAAGTTTACTTTCAAGTCTGCAAGCAATGTTCCACTGGCTATGAGCTTTGCTTTTCTATTTTATGTCGCATTCACACCAGCTTCAGTTTTCGGTGGTCAAGCACTTAAAGACATAGGCTGGAACGGAACTCTTGTTGAAGCGCTTATGATGGTTATCAATTTTGTACTTGAGTTTGTTTGGGATAAATTTGTGGTTTTTAATGATAAATTTATGTCGAAAATCGAAAAAGTCTTAAAAATACATAATAAAACTGATAAAAATATAAAAAATGAGGGCAAAGTATAAATTGTTTTTTAAATAGGTGGCGGATGGTCACCTTTTTTATTCTGCTGTTTGCATGTTTTAAGATGTATTTATTATAAATTTGAATTATAGGAAGTTATAGTGTCAGTGGTAAGTAATTAAAAATTGCTCATCAATTGTTAAATCAAAAACATCAAAAAATAAGATGTTTTTTTATTAAAATTATTTTGTTTTTTCTTAAAATGTGCTAAAATATATGTCAGGAGAAATTATGATAAGTCGAAAGCAATTAAGAGATAAGACAAAAGAGCTTGCAAAAGAAGAAAAGCAAGTTTATGATGATGAAGGACGGGTGGTAATCACTCTCACCGTGTTGGATGATAGGGGCTTTTTGTCGCCTTATGGTGAAGACAATGATATTTTAATAAGCAGCGAAACAGCAGCATTTTTGGAGCATTCGACCAAGGCAATTCATCATAAAAAAGATTTGACCTTGCAATTTTACAGCAATGTGATTGACGATCGTGAAAAAGTGCTTTATGAAAAGGGAATACGCAATTATTATGAAAATTCATTTTTGGCTCATCAAAGAGAGCTTAAACATAATTTGTGGTTGACCTTGCTTCTTACTTTAATTGGAATTGTTTATTTTGGGGTGATTGTAGCAATTTCTCTATTTTTCGATTATGACATCATTCTTGAAATGCTATCCATTGCAGGTTGGGTGTTTCTGTGGGAAGCTGTTGATATATTCTTCTTTCAACGACCTAAAATAAAACATGCTCAATATCGTTCTTATGCACTCATGAAAGCGAAAATAAACTATGCGGAATTAAACAAAAAATCATAACAAATCTGTTATGATTTTTTCTTGTTGTTTATAAAAGTAAAGTTGTCATTTTTGATATTTACAAAATGGCGCGAGTTTGCTTCAAGATTACCTTTATGAAAGATTTTTGCCTCTCTTATTTGCTCACTTCCCACAATAGTGTATTTTACATCATAAAAGTTATAGCCAAGAATATTCAAAAGCGGATTTATATAATAAAGCGAGTTTTTAATATACACAATGCCTATAAAAATCATGATTAAAACAAATATGCAATATCCGCTTACAAGTGAAAGGTCAAACTGCAATGCAAATAATACAAAAAGGGAGAAATAACCTAAAAAATGCTTGTCAGTAATATTTTCTCTTTCGATTATCTCAATTTCATGCCTGCTTCCATTTGATTTAATGTTCCAAATAAGCCCGCCTATTCCACTTGCTATTAAAAGCAAAAGGGTGGAAAAGTTTAAAGAGTTTAAAACATTAAAAGATAAATTGTTGTTGAGCATGTCGATGACAAGTTTGACAAGAATTAAAACAAACATAGGCACAAAGGCTGATAAAAATAGCGAAAAGTCTTTTAAAAGTTTTTTAAATTTGTCCATATATTTATTTTGAATAAAATATAAAAAAATATTAAAATTTGCTTTGTTTTATTTAAAATTTCGGTTACAATATAACTATGAAACTTGCTTCCTTTATTTTGTTGGTTGTTTTATGCGTCGGAATGGGTGTTATTTACACGATTTTTCACAAACGCAATGATTGGCAGGGACTGTTGGTAAGAGGGCTTACCATATTGTCTTTGTTGGCACTTGCAATTGTCTCTGCAAATTTGAAAGAATTAAATAATGCTTTGCCTATATTTTTCATACTTGCTCTTGGCGTGCTTTTTATTACAGAAACAATCAAAACAACTCAAAAAATAGAGGGTAGAGCCAATTTAATTATCTACAGCGTGCTTAGTTTTGCCTCTACGACGCTTTTAGCTGTAGGTGCGATAACTCTTTCGCAATTTAATATTTTGTCGCTTGTAGGCGGAATTTTGACGGGCGTTGGACTTGGACTAATTGTTTGTGCAGTGAAAAAAGATTGGTCAGTGTGGTCGATTGTGATGGAAGTACTGGTTTGGCTGGGCGTTGGATTATTGTTAGGCTTTGCTATGACTGCTGTATTGACTTCAAAACATTTACTAAGCTCAGTATTCATGCTTCTCGGTGCAGTCTTCATGCTGGCATATAAACTTATTGAAAAGTTTGCATCAAATAATAAAGTTTTTGAATATATCTCAAATGCACTTTATGTTTTGTCATTGCTGCTGCTGACAATCACAATTTATTTGTTTTAGTGAAAAATAAAAACAAGACTAAAAAAGCGTCTTGTTTTTTTGTTTATCTATCAATTTCTTGTTCTTCAAGAGGGCGTTCTTCTTGAATTGGCATTTTTTCAAAGCGAGTTTCTTTATTGAATAAACCATTTTTTTGAGGGTTTAATTCCACAAGCAAAATTTTGTTTAAATTATCATCTTTATTTTCTTTATTGTTTTCAACTTTGCTGACATTGAGAAGGCTGTTTACTTTTTCAAGATGCATAAATATTGGGAATATAAGTTGATCATTGATGTCAGTTTCAGCAGAGAAAACTACAGATTCAATTTCATGAACAGAATAATTGTCTGTAATATTGTTTATCGCATGAATAAGAAAACTATATTCTTTTTCTTTATCACAAGCTATAGTGGCAACACCCTCATACTGTGGCTGGGAATCTGTTTTTAAAACCTCTGCCATATATTCTACAGCAGCTGGCATACTTTCAAAATATTTTGCTGACTTTAAAAGAACGGATGCATAGTCAAGCTTTACTTTTGCTTGCCTATCATTAAGCATTCTTACGAAATGACATACATCAATTACGGTGACTTTGCTGGATCCTTTCAACTCTAAACAAACGAATCTTTTTGGAATATCCAATATTTCTTTTTCCATAATGGCCTCCTTTATTGATTTAAAATCAACATGTTTTTCTTTAATTATAGTATAGCAGTTTTTTTAATATTGTCAACATTTAATTATATTCCAAGCATAAAATTTGAAACTTAAAATGATGCAGCCTCATCATAAAAAAAGTAAGCCTAACGACTTACTTCACTCTGGTTGCGGGAGTTGGATTTGACACTCCCGAGAACGAGGGTTATATCTTGCGATATATCCCGAAGGTAAAAAAAAAGTAAGTCTAACGACTTACTCTACTTTGGTTGCGGGAGTTGGATTTGACACTCCCGAGAACGAGGGTTATATCTTACGATATATCCCGAAGGTAAAAAAAAAGTAAGTCTAACGACTTACTTCACTCTGGTTGCGGGAGTTGGATTTGAACCAACGACCTTCGGGTTATGAGCCCGACGAGCTTCCGAGCTGCTCTATCCCGCGATACCTTTATAGTATATGCTTTTTACTCCTATTTGTCAATACCTTTTTATAAAAATTATGTAATATTTTGTCTACTTTTGTCGAATTTTATGAATTTATAGTGGCAACTTCTTCTTTTTTCTTTATTTAATGTTATATTTGAATTTGAAAAATTTTTGATTTTTTCTATAAAAATCCATCTAAAATTCCCATTTTTTAGGTTTTAAATGTGAAAACTTTGTCGAAATCACGGCCACCCGTAATACTTATTAAAAAAAAGGAAATAAACTTTTTACGGAGGGTCGTAAAAAGTTATGAATCTTGATGAGGCAACTAGGAAAAGAATTACGGAATTGGCTAAAGAAAAAAAGATAAGTTTGACGGCACTATGTTTAAATGCTGTACTTACGCCATCCACAGTGTTTGACTTTATGAAGGGCAGGACAAAAACATTAAGCTCTTTCACAGTCAAAAAAATTTGCTATGGGGCAGGTATAACTCTTAGTGAATTTTACAATAGAGATTATTTCAATGATTTTGACGAAGTTGTTCAATAAAAAAGGCTTACAAAAGTAAGTCTTTTTTTATTTTAAAATTTTGCTTGAGAGAAATTCTTTATAACACTTATAAGCTTCATAAATATCAGATTTTGAAGAAATTTCCCAAGGTGCATGCATATTGAGAAGTGGGCATCCGCAATCGATTACATTCATGCCATAGTTTGCGGTGATATATGCAATTGTGCCGCCGCCTCCTTGGTCAATCTTGCCCATTTCAGTAAGTTGATAGTTTATATCTTTATCGTCAAGAATTTTTCGCAATTTTGCAATATATTCTGGGCTTGCATCATTTGCGCCGCTTTTGCCGCGACTGCCTGTATATTTATTGAAAGAAATGCCTTTGCCGAGAAAAGCGTCGTTGTTTTTGTCAAAAGCACCTTCATAGTTTGGGTCATAGCCAGCAGTGACATCACTTGAAAGCATGAATGAATTTCTCAAAGCTCTTCTTACAGAAAGATGAGAGTTTTCACCCATCAAAACAGAAATTTCTGCAATCATATCTTCAAAGAACAGGCTTTGCATGCCACTTGCGCCTTGAGATCCCACTTCTTCTTTGTCAACAAACATGCCGGCAAGAGTGTATTCCGGTTTTTCTATCTCAAGCATGGCTTTTAAAGAGGTGTAAGCGCAAATTCTGTCATCTTGACCATAGCCAAGCACAAAACTGCGGTCTAAGCCCATATCTCGAGCTTTTCCAGCTGGCACTACTTCAATCTCAGCTGAAATAAAATCATCTTCTTCAATATTCATTGATTTAAGAAGTTTAATAATTCCAGCCTTGACAGCTTCTTTATTATCATTTGAAACAGGCATTCCACCAATAATTACATTCAAGTTTTCGCCTATTATTTTGTTTTCTGCCGATTTTGAAAGATCTCGGTCAAGGTGAGGTAGAAGGTCAGAAATGCAGAAAACAGGATCATCATCTTTTTCGCCAATATTTACTTTGACAGTGCTGCCGTCTTTCTTGCATACCACACCATGCAGAGCAAGCGGAAGGGCAGTCCATTGATATTTCTTAATGCCTCCATAATAGTGGGTGTCGAAAAGCACAATGTTGGTTGCCGAATTTTCATAAAGTGGATTTGGTTTTAAATCAAGTCTTGGGCTGTCAATGTGCGCTCCTAAAATTCTCAAACCGTCAGAAATAGGGCGTTTGTCTATATGAAATAAAAATATGCATTTATCAAGATTGCTTGCATAAACTTTATCTCCAGTTTTGAGTTTTTCCCCTTTTTCTATCAATTCCTTAAGGTCTTGATAGCCCGCTTTTTTAGCCATTTCGCGAATAGAAATCACGCACTCACGCTCGGTTTTATTGTTTGACAAAAAGTCTTTATATTCTTCACAAAAAGCAAATATGTCTTTGGTATTTTTATTATTCCATAACTTTTTCATAAAATCTCCTTTATTCTATTATATTGTATCAAAAATATAAAAATAAATAAAACAATTCGGCAAAATTTTCTTGATAAAGCTAAAAAAAAGTGAAGTATAATCTTACTTCACTTAATTTACGATTTAAATTGATTTTATAATGATTATCAACTTAAATTTTCTGCAAAGAACATATTTTTGAATTTAACATTGTTTTCGAATAAATAATCAAAGGTGCCAATGTCTTCAATTTTTCCTTCATCAAGGAAGAATATAGTGTCAACATTGCGGATTGTTGAAAGACGGTGAGCAACAATGACAATAGTGCTTTTTCCTTTCAAGGCATCAATGCTGTGCTTGATTTCCTCTTGAGCGAAATTATCAAGAGAGCTTGTACTTTCGTCAAAAATGATGATTGAAGAGTTTCTAAGAAGGGCTCTTGCAATTGCCAGTCTTTGTTTTTGACCACCAGAGAGCTTTATTCCGCTTTCTCCAACCTTGGTGTCTAAGCCGTCATTTAAACCGGCAATAAACTCAGAAAGAGAGGCGCTTTTGATTGCTTCATTGATTTCTTCTTCTGTTGCATCCTTTTTGGCAAGCATGAGGTTTTCTCGAATGGTCATATCAAAGATGTAAGGGAATTGGTTTACAAGCGAAATGGTTTTTCTTAATGTGTCTTTGTCAAGGTCATTTATGTTTGTGTGGTCAATCAAAACTTCACCACCATCAACATCATACATCTTTGACATAAGATTTAAAATGGTTGATTTTCCGCTTCCGCTTCGTCCTACGAAGGCGACAGTTGTGTTTGGCTCTATCTTAAAAGATAAATTGTCAAATATATGATTTGTAGATTTGATTTTACGCTCTTTTTTGGCCTTTTTAAGCGCTCTGCGCTCTTTTCGAGACAACTTTTTGTTTTCGTCTTGCTTACTATCATTATCTTCATATTCTATATAGGAATAATCAACATTTTTAAATTCGATGAGCCCTTTGACATTTTCAAGATGCACTTTTCCAAATTTTTCGGTTACAAATTCGTTTTCATCAAAAAGACCAAACATTCTTTCACTGCAAAGCTTGATTTCACTGAAGAAACTTAATATGTTTCCAATGCACCAAACAAAGCGATAGAGGTCATTATCATAAGAATAAATAATCATGAAGGTTGCAAGGGTGATAAGTGAATGGTCAAGAAGATATATGCCAAGAATTAAAATTCCAATGCTTGCAATTTCTATCACCAAATTTCTTACCGAATAGAAATTCATATCAGTCATATAGGCATGATAACTTGTCTTTTTGTATTCTTCAAAGTTGTTTCTTGCAACTTCGCTGAGCTTTTCTTCAAGCCCGAGCGACTTTATATCTTTTTCACTCTTGACAATCTCAGTTGTAAGAGAATTTACTTTGTCAGATTTTTTTCTTACATCCCTTCTGTTTTTATAACGGAATTTGACACGATAGCGTTCCAGCAAGATGCCAATAACAAGAACGACAGCAACAATAAGCCCGATATAAATGTTGAGGGTGGTAATATATATAATGATTACAAAAGTTGAAACAATATCAGTGAGTATATCAACAATGTCTGCAAGATTGCTTACAATTCGCTCTGGGTCGCTGACCAGCCTTTGCACAAAAGTGCCAGTATTGTGGTCAGAATAAGTCTTAGAATTTAATTTAAATGCTTGCAATGAAAGGTCATAATTCAAGTCTGCCATAATTCTGTTTGACACCTTTTGGTAAATCAGTCCCGTCAAATACCAACAAGCACGCCTTAATAGAGTTACTCCCAGTGCAATCAAAAGAATATAAATTCCTTTTAAAAACTCGGTTGAGCTGACTGCTACCACCATCTGAGCGTAAAGAAGGGTGGAAATGACGCCACAAGCGCCAGAAAGCGCGTAAATAATTATATATGCAGCTATACCAAGCTTGTGTTGTTTTAAGTAAGGCCAAATGCCAGGCTTGTCTTTCTTTTGCTTTTTTACTTTAGTTTTTTTCTTTTCATTTTTGTTTTCAACAACTACAATACTTTCTTTTTCTTGATTTTCAAGATTTTGGGTTTCTTCAGTTGTTGAAACTTGATTTTTTTTCTTTTTCATAAATTTCTCCATATTTTTAAAATTTTGTTGTGGAAACACTTTTAATTGACAATTTCAACAAAAAACTCCGCAAAAATTTATGCGAAGTTTTTAAAAATACTAAAATTTATCCTCAAAAGAAGAATATTTAAGTCCATTCGCATAAATAATTGTTTTATTTTTAGTTGAAAATTTTGCGTTCATTGTTCTATTCTCCTTTTATTAAATTTTTGTTTTTAATTTCGACCTTTAAAGAATAAAGCAAATTTCTTTATTTGTCAATAGTATTTTTTATAAATTTTCATTTTTTTTGGCAAGTTCGTCAAGCTGTGACTGATGTCTCTTGAAAAAGTCTTCTCTTTCTTTAAGGAAGGTGAGCTTTCTGTTTCGCTCTTTAAGCATAACTTTGTCAAATTTTTCAAAAATATAATCCCAACTGAAGCATTTTGTCTTGTCAAAGCCAATATAATCAGCCACATTCTCTGTTCCAGCAGTCATAGGGTGAAGCAGCGCATTGGCAACAAAGATATATTGCATGGTGTTTACAGTGAGTTTTTTAAGGGCTTCAGTGTCAAGATTGTTCTTGATTTCTTTCACCCAATATTTATTGATATTTCTTACAAACACATCCACGGTGTTGTATGCCTGATGAAATTTGCGTTCATACATAAATCTTTCATAGTTTAAAATGGCTTTTTTGCATTCTTCCATTACATTATCATCAATTTCGCAAGAAGGAAGCACGCCATCGAAAGCATTTTGAGTTGAATAAAATACCGTTCTTAAAATTCGATTGTATACATTTGTAAGAAGATTGCCTTCAACAGTTACAGGGTCAATGTCATCGTCCTTTGCTTCTGGGTTGAATGGCTTTGGATTGAAAGAAACGGTGTTGTTTCCAAGATTCATTGCAAGGAAATGAAGTCTGAATTGGTCTGGAGTGTAATAGTTTAAAAGCTCTTTTGCAAGAGGTGGCTTAATTTGACCTGAAGATGAAGCCACACTATTGAGATATAATAAAAACTTAATTGGCACAATAGTCGTGGTTTGAAGCTGACCGACTGGGGCAGGGTAAACAGGTCTTTCGCCTTGAGTATAAAGCCAAATTGCCTGCTGTGCTGGGCCATAGAAATATATGTTGTCTTCACCTAAAAATTGGAAAACTTTGCCATCTGGGCTGCACCAATATTTCTTCCATTCATTCTCTTCTTTTCCAATTGACTCAAGATAAGCTTTAGTGAAAGATATAGGTGCCCAAAGACTTTCTGGCCAAACATAGAAAGTTTGGTCTTTTACTCCCAAAATTTCAGGACATGGCACACCCCAAGAAATGTCGCCAGACAGTCTAAATGGTGTGAGAGTTTTGCCAGTGCGATAACGCACTCCATTGTTTGCCAAGATTTCACAGGCTTTTTCACGGTCTGTCAAAGAGTCAAACACTATTGTCATACTTGGATTGTTTGGTTTGCGCTCAAGCTCTTCAAAATGAGGAAGAGTGCTTTTGATTTCGTTGAATTTATCCCAAAAATCTTTTTTGATAAAGACTTCTGGCGCCTTGAAAAATTCACGAATGTCTTTTACCAAAAAGGCAGGTGTTCCATTTTCTTTTTCAATTGAGTTTATCCAGTCGTTTAATATGCCACCACATTTTTCAAGGTCAAAATAAAGATTTTCAATTTTGACAAGCTTTGGCTTTTTGCCACTTAAATTGCTGATTGGGTCAATAAGGTCTTGTGGAAGATACTGATGGCCAAGGTCGCATTCGTCAGCGTAACCTTTCTCGCTCTTACAATTGTCGATAGGGCATTTTCCAATTACCTGTCTTCCATTTAAAAGAGAGCCAAATTCTTCATCGTAAAATTGCCAAGAAGAATGTTTTGAAACCATCTTGCTTGAATTGAGTTTTTCAATAAAATATTTGCTGGTTTCTTTGTGGATTTCGCCCGCTCTTCCAAGAGCAGAAGCTGCAAAAAGGTTGAAACGCACTCCAAAAGCTTTAAGTGTATCAACATGACTTTTGTGATTTCTTTCAACAAAATCAGCAACACTTGCGTCGTTTATTTCGCCAGAAGCAGACTTGGCTCTAAAATATTCCATGGCAGGTGAGCCATAGCAATCTGTGCCTGAAACAAACACCACATTTTCTTCTCCAATGCGGTCACGCAAGAATTGAGCAAATGTATCTGCACGAAGGTCAAGCCCAACATGTGCAAAGTGCAACTCTTTATTGCCATAAGGCATTCCACTTGTGACCACTGCTTTTTTAGGAAAGACTGGTCTTGGTCTAACAAAATTTTCCATATTTTCCTCCATAAGAAAAGTTTATCCGTATTTTTTTGATTTTTAATTTTATAATTTTAATTTTAATCTTTTTATTTTTAAGTTAAAAATAATATTTTTTATTTTCGATAATTTTTTAAGTTTTTAATTTGGTTTTATTTCAATTTTTTAAATCATTTTTCAAAAATGACAATTTGTGTTTTATTCTTGAAAGCCCGTTGTCAATGCTTTTTTTGCTTATCCCTGCAAATTTTGATATTTCATTATAGCTATAGCCATTTAGGTATAGCGAAAAAATCTTAATTTCAAGAGGAGATAAGGTTTTTTCAACAATTTTCTTAAGCTCTTCAAGCTTTTCTTTTTCTAAAAGCTCGTCATCAGGGGAAGGCAGCTCATTAAAAAGCTCAAAGCCAAGTTTATTTTCGTCATCAAAAGTTGGAGCATCAGCGATTGAAAGAGCGGATGAAAGCACTTTGTTTTTCTCTGAGCTTGCCACTTTTATTGCGTTTTGAATTTGATTTTTGATGCAGGTTGCGGCAAAAGTTTTAAAAGTTGCATTTTTCTGAGCAGAAAAGTGGATGATTGCTTTATAAAGTCCAATCATACCTTCTTGAACAATATCTTCAATGTCACCGCCAATAAGGAAATATCGCCTTGAAAGCTTGTTTACAAGATTTTTATATCTGCTAAGCAACTCGTCAACACTTTCTTCATCTCCATTTTGAGCCTGCATGGCAAGCTGTTCGTCTAAGAGCTCACTCATTTTGACCTCTGTCTCAACGCTTCAAATACAACAATGCCACAGGCGACAGAGGCATTAAGTGAATTGACTTTTCCTTTAAGTGGTAGGGTAAGCACGTCATCACAACAAGCTTGCACTGTCTTTTTAATTCCAAAGCCTTCTGAGCCAATTACAAGCGCGATTGGCAAGTTTAGATTTTGTTTGTAGATGTCATTGCCACCAATTTCGGCAGCGAAAACCCAAATATCTTGTTTTTTAAGCTCTTCAATTGCTCTTTTGATGTTGACAACTTTTGCAATTTTCATTTCACTTATTGCGCCAGTGCTTGTGCGAATGACTGTCTCATTGACTTGACAAGCTCTGTCTTGAGAAATAATAATTCCATGCACTCCACCGCATTCACAAGAACGGATGATTGCACCAAAATTATGAGGGTCTTCAATTCCATCTAAAATGACTATGAAAGGCATCTCTTCGCGCTCTTTTGCGACATTTAAAATTTCTTCAATTGAAGAATAACTAAAGTCTACAGTCTCTGCCATATAACCTTGATGATGCCCAGTTTGTGAGCGAGAGTCAAGTGCGGCTTTTGGTAAAAATTCAATTTTGATTTTGTGCTGTGCTGCCAAAGATAAAATTTCATCTTTGCGAGAGGCATAGTTTTTGTCAACTAAAATTTTGTTTATGGTTTTGTCACTGAGTATGACCTGCCTTACAGCATTTTTTCCTTCAATATACATAAATTTACTCCATGCTAGATTTTAACACAAAACCATTAAAATATCAATTTATTTTAGCAAAGATTGAAAATTTAATATTGACTGCTGAAAAAGACCAAAAATTAGAGGAATGTGAGTATGAGAGAGTTTGGCCAGAGTGCTTTCCTGATTTTGAAATAGATAAATAAGTTTTAAATTCATAATTTAAAAGAAAATAATTTAATAGAAAATGACTTAAATTAAAAATAATATTTCCAAAAACATAAAAAAGAGCTGTATTTCAGCTCTTTTTTTGATTGCTGTTTAATGATAGAAGCAAAATTTCTTCCAGTCTCGCTTTGTCTTCTTTTAAATAAAGAAAACCAATAAGCGCTTCAAAGGCGGTTGCATGAGAGTAATCACCACTTGATGCATTCTTTGCGTGATGCTTTGGTTTTGCATTTCTTGCACGCCTAACAATATTAAGCTCTTCTTCATTTAAAATGGGCATAATTCCCTCAAGAGCGGCTGCTTGTGAGGAAGCTTTGCAATAGGAAGAAGCTTCAATATGATAATTTTCAAGTTTTAAAGCTCCATTTCTAAGACAATGTTCACGCACAAACAGGGTGTGAACGCCGTCGCCTATAAAGGCAAGTGGAAGAAGATTGGTTTGTAATAATTTTTCTAAGTTTACTTTTTCCATGGCAGCCTTCAATTAAACATTAAATCTGAAAAGAATTACATCACCGTCTTGAACAACATATTCTTTTCCTTCCATTCTGACCTTGCCTTTTTCTTTTGCTTTAAGGTAAGTGCCAGCTTCAATAAGGTCATTATAAGATACGATTTCCGCTTTAATAAACCCTTTTTCGAAGTCAGTGTGAATTTTTCCAGCCGCTTGAGGTGCTTTTGTACCTTTTTTGATTGTCCAGGCTCTAACTTCCTTTTCACCAGCAGTAAGATAACTCATTAGTCCCAGAAGGTCATAACTTGCCTTTACAAGTTTTTCAAGACCGCTTTCGTTTATGCCAAGCTCTTCTTTAAACATTGCTTTCTCTTCAGCGTCAAGCCCAGCAAGCTCTTCTTCTATCTTTGCAGAAAGACTTATGACTTTTGCACCTTCCTTATCGGCAAAATCGCGGACTTTTGCTACAAATTCATTTTCAGGTTTGCTTATGTCATCTTCACTGATGTTGGCAACATAAATTACAGGCTTTGCTGTGAGAAGTTGAAGATTTTTCATAATCTTTTCCTCTTCCTCACCATCAATCTCAACAGAGCGGGCAGGAAGATTGTTTTCAAGAGCTGTTTTTATTTTTTCCATAAGATTTACGCCAGCAATAAGACTTTTGTCGCCAGTTTTGACCAGTTTTGCGTCACGCTCATATTTTTTGGTAATCTGCTCAAGGTCGGCAAGCGCAAGCTCTAAATTTATTATTTCAATGTCACGAATAGGGTCAATTGAGCCATTTACATGGATAATTTTGTCGTTTTCAAAGCATCTTACTACATGCACAATGGCGTCTACTTCACGAATATGACTTAAAAATTTGTTTCCAAGTCCTTCGCCTTTGCTTGCGCCAGCAACCAGCCCTGCAATATCAACAAATTCTATTGCCGCTGGAGTAATTTTTTGTGTTGAATACAAATTTCCAAGCACTTGAAGCCTTTCATCTGGCACATCAACTATTCCAACATTGGGCTCGATGGTGCAAAATGGATAGTTTGCACTTTCTGCACCTGCATTTGTTATAGCGTTAAATAATGTACTTTTGCCAACATTTGGCAAGCCTACAACACCAATTTTCATAATTTTTCCTTTTAAAATGTGTTTTTTTGTTTATTTAATAAATTGTTTTTTTATATTAAGATAATATTATTTAAATCAATAATATAAAAAGGGGACTACTTTAAAAAGTTTAACTCTTAAACAAAGAGTTAAACCTTTTATTTCGTTAAATTGAGTTTTCAAGTAAAACTTGATTATGCACCAGCTTCAGGAGCTTCGTTGGAAGGCTCAGATTTGTCTCTATTTTTTTCAGCAGGTTTTTCTCTATTGCGTTCGTCTTCAGCCTGTTTTTTAGCTTCCTCAATTCTAGCTTGTTCTGCCTTCTTTTCGTTGACTTTTGCATCAACTTGTTGTTTTTTCTTTCCAAACAATTTCTTGAAGAAATTCCAGCCTTCGCGATTCTTTTTGCGGCTTTGTTTTGACATATCAGAAGTTTTGTCTGCTTTATTGTCATTTGCAACTTTCTTTGCCTTGTCAACCTCAGCTTGTTTTTGCTGTTGTTGCAACTCAAGATTTTTTCTGATGTCTTTAAGCTTTTTATCACGTTTTTTGCTGTCTGTAAGCTCTTCTGGTTTAATGCCAAGCTGTCTAAGCAGGGCAAGGTCCTCAGTGCTAAACTCGGCACCTTCAATAAGAAGTGCAAGTCTGTCACCATTTTCGCCAACTTTCGTTTGCTCAAAGAATGACTGGTCACCAGCGGCAAAGGCTGCATAAGCTTTTTCAACCATTTCTGGTGGCATGTTATATTTGCCTTGTAATGATGCAAGGAAGTCAAGCTTTTTAGTCAAGTCTTCACTTGCTTTTACAAATTCGTCAAGTTGTTGCATAGCCGAAACTAAAGCTTTGTCTTGATTTGAGAATTGTGTATTGTTTAATACAGCAATAGTTTCATAGTCATTTTGAATATCAAGTTTTGCGCCTTCAATTTTCTTTTCTGGTTGAAGGGTGGCATTGATTTCGGCAAGCTGTTTAACAGCGATTTCTCTAGTAGCAGGGTCAGAAGACTTAGCTTCTTTGACAATCTTATCAAGAGCCTCAATGCTCAAGCCAATGCGAGCAAGAACATCTGCATAGTGGGTTGCTCTTTCGTCAATAGCTTTTCTTTCTTTGCCTTTCTTTTTATTCGCTTTTTCATCAGCTTGATTTTCTTTCTTTCTTCTGCTTCTTTCAGCGCCAGTTGCACCTTTGAGGTTTTCTTTATGTTCTTTTGCCCTTTCAGCCCTTCGATAACTCTCATTTTTGGCATTTTCAACAAACGCTTCAATTGCCAATATACTGCTGTTGTCCAATTCCTCAGCTGTTTCAGCTTCCACAAGTTTTTTCCATGCAGTAGTAAATTCGTCAGCAACATCATTAAACTCATCCATTTCTTTCTTCTTAAGCCAAAGTTTCTTTTGACCTTCTTCAGTAACTCCTCTTGAAGAAAGCTGTGCAAGACTGTCTTTAAAGAATGCTTTTGGAATATTTAATGTTTTTGCAAGTTTAGCAGGTGTAATCTTAGGGTTGTTAAGAAATTCAGTGCGAATAATCTCTTCAACTTCTTCAGCTGTTTTGTCAGGAGCAATAGCCTCTAAAAGCTCGTAAACATTTTCATAAATTTGAAGCTTGTTTTCTTTCTTAGCGTAAGTTTCTTTAGAAATTCCATAACGGGCAGCAAGCTTCTTTGGTGCAAGTTTTTTGCTTTGTTTGTCAATGTCCTCTTGAAGTTTTGCAAGAAGCTCTTCTTCATTTGTAATTTTCTCGCTTTCTTCGCAAGTTTTATTGTATTCTTCTTTAAATTTCTCTTTATCAGCAAGAGCAAAAATCATATCATAAACAGTTTCATAAGCAAAATCTTTGTCTTTTCGACTGAGTTTTGCTCTATGATGAGCATATTCTCTTTCAGCCTGTGCTTGACCCACTCTCTCGTCGTGGCAATGCACTTCCTTATTTGCACGCTTATTGAGACTTTGTATTTTGTCTCTGATCTGTTTTTCAGCATGTTGAATATCGATAGGTTGAGCACCATATTTTGCAATGTCTTCAATATCTTTTTTAATCTTTTTCAGTGTCTTATCGTCAAGCCCAGAATTTCCAAAGGCAGCTTTGATAGCTGTTTCAATGTCTTTTCTAGATGATTTAGGGTCAGCGGAAATCACTTGATAGTCAGTTTTAATTTTTGCTTTGACAGAGTCTTTTTCCGCTTGAGAAAGGTTTCCAAGCTTATCAACTTTTTTGCCAATCAAATCAGAAGTCATTCTTGAAGCTTCATAAATCTCTTTAAATGAAGGTTCGTTTTCTTCGATAACTTTTGAGCCTAATTTTTCACCACCAACAACTGTTTCATTCAATATGTTTAAAAGTTGAGTTGTGGCAGAGGCGTCCTTAACTGAAGTAATGGCTTTAAAGCTTTCAATTATTCTTTGTGTAGCAGTCTTGCCATTTTCATCTTTTTCAGTTGGCAATTTCATGTTCGTAATAATATCTAAAGCTCTTTTATAGCCTTTAATTTTGCCATTTGCAATATTTGTTTTTTCTTCCAGTGTTTTTTCATCATGTTTAACACCACTCTTGCCGTCAATAGCAGTTATTACACAACTCTCAAGGGCAACTTCAGCAAGCGTTCCATTTACAACACTAGACAATGACTTCAATGTTCTGTTAAGTGCGTCTTTTTCATTTTTAGGAAGATTTTTGTCGCTAAGCTTATCTTCAATAAGCATAATTGCTGTTGCCAATCTTGTATGAAGTTGGGCATTTTTATCATTGTAAATATGATTACGGAAGAAACTTTCTTTGTTAAGCTCGGTTACTTTTTTAGTGATGCGCGCATTAAAGGCTGCTCGAGCTTCATCAGTTTGTAAAGTATCTCTGATTTCTTGTGTGAATACTTGTGCAAGTATACTTTCTATAGGTTTGCTAAGATGCGTTCTCATGACGCTTCCAGCAGTTTTTCTTGCATTCCTATAAGCCTCGAGTGCGGTTTTTAACCTATCAGCCTTTTCACCAGGACATGCAGCGATATTTTCAATCATCTGATCAATATTGTGTTGTTTATTTCCAGTAGGGGCAGGAATGTCATTTCCCAAATAAGAGCTTGCAACCTCAGGAAATTCTGTAAACAAGATATTCATCATGTTTTGATAACTTGTTGACACCTCTTTAGAGTTTGCCATATTTGAAAAGCTTCCCACCATTTCGGCAGTATGTTCTACAATTTTATATGCTGAAGAATTTACATCCAAATCTGTTTGAGCATTTTTAGTAGCTTTTCTTATAGAAGCAATAGAAATGCTGGTTTTGTGTGCAAGGGCAGTGCGCTCTTTAAGCATATCAATTACAGCCGATGTAGCTTCATTATAGGTGCTTACTGGCCCGTTTTCGATAGCATAAACAGCTTTAATATATCTTCCAGCTTCATTCGCATTTGCAACAAGCTCGCGATTGTCGTGAGCAACTTCTTCAATATGGGCAGTTTCTTGTTCGATTTGTTCTTGAGCATTTATCAAAGTGTCAATAATCACTTGTTGTTCTTCTTCTGGAAGCTTTTCAAGTGTCTTATTAAGCTTTTCTTCGTTCATATTTTGGTCGTTTGCATAGCGTCTTACAAGCTGATGTGAATATCTTTTAACAATACGAGCTCTCTGTTCTGCATTTATCTTAGAAGAATTTATAAGCCTGTTAACACTGCTGTCTTTTGCATTGTCAATTGCCTTATGTTGAATATCAAGAATTTTTCTTTCTTGGTCTCCATAAGAGACAGTTTCTTCAAGTTTAGTTACAAAAGCGGTGAGTCTTTCATTGCCTTCAGCGCCGCCACCAAACAAGTTGTCAAGTAAAGCGGTCCTAACAGGTTGAGGCATTGGTCTGAAGTTTGTATCAATAAATTGATCTATCATTTGCGCTCTTACAGCGGCATCTTGAGAGGCCTGAATATTTCTTAAATCGGTTGCCATTTGACGCCTTATTTCAAGTCCGTCGCGACCAACCATAGCCTCTGTTCTTGCATAATTGTTTCGTTCTTCTGCTGGCTTAGCCCTTTCAGCATCTTTAATATCTGAAAAACCTATACCATATTCTTCAAAAATTCCAGTGAATTGAGATAATTCATTGTTTGGATCTGTATAAAACTCTCTTAAATAATCATTAAGCTCTTTTGCTTTTGCATCAGTAAGATCTGCAGCTTTGTCAAGATCTTTTTCATTTGAAAGGAAATCTTCTTCAAATTCTTTGTCTTCTTTTTCTTGATCTTCAAGCTCTTTGATTTTCTTTTCAGCAGCTTTGAATGGAGTAAATTTAAATTTGTCACTTAAAGTTGAAGTTGTCACACCAGCGAGTGAAACGAGACAGCCCACTATTGCGAGGGCAGCAAAACCAGGTATAAGTATTGCGCCAATTGCAATAAACACGCCAAGATATGCAAAGGCTGTTCCAAAAGCGTCAGCAAGTTTAGTAAAATTCTTTTCAGCAGGAGGGGCTTCAGCAGGCTTTGGAGCAGGTTTTTCCTTCTTTTCTTCAGGCTGTTCTTGCTCTAAATCTTCGATGTCGTTTTGTGGTGGATTTAAAGAATTATCTTCGCTATCTCTTCCATCATTACCATCTCTTCCGTTTTCTCCATCACGGCCATTTCTTCCATCACGACCATTCTCGCCATCTTTTCCATTTTCACCGGCATTTACATCGCTTCCGTCACCGCCGTCGCTTCCATCACTTCCGTCCTGACCTTTTAAACTTCTCAGCCAATCTTCTTCACTGCCTTCAAAACCGTGATCTCTTGCAATATCATAAGCACTTTTGCCTCTTAAGCTGGCGATAAAGTCAGCCTCACTGCCAGTAAAACCATTTCGTTTGGCAATGTCATATAAACTTTCGCCCTTTTCGCCTTGCTGGCCTTGTTCTCCTCTCAAACTGTCAAGCCACTCGGCAGGTGAGCCTTTAAAACCATTTTCTACCGCCAATTCATAGGCATTTTTACCATTTTTACCATTTTTGCCAGGTGCGCCTTTTAAACTTCTCAGCCAATCTTCTTCACTGCCTTCAAAGCCGTGTTCTTTAGCAACATCATAGGCACTCTTGCCATTTTCGCCATCTTTGCCAGCCTGACCTTTCAAACTGTCAAGCCATTCTTGTTTAGAGCCTTTAAAACCAAGCTCTTGTGCAATCTCGTAAGCGCTTTTGCCTTCTGCGCCTCTTAAGCTTTCAATAAAGTCCTTTTCACTGCCAGTGAAACCATTTCGCTTAGCAATGTCATAAAGACTTTCGCCTTTTTCACCCTTTAAGCTGTCAAGCCATTCGGCAGGTGAGCCAGTAAAGCCATGTTCAACAGCAATTTCATAGGCACTCTTGCCATCTTTACCATCTTTGCCATCTTGACCATTGATACCAGGAAGTCCAGGCGTGCCTTTTAAACTTTCAAGCCACTCTTCTTCACTGCCTTGAAAACCATGTTCTTTTGCAATATCATAAGCACTTTTGCCGTCCTGACCTTTTAAACTTTCAAGCCATTCCTCTTCGGTGCCACTAAAGCCATGTTCAACGGCAATCTCATAAGCACTCTTGCCATCTTTGCCATTTTGTGGGTCTTCGGTGTAAACTGTTCTGTTTGAATTGTTTGAAGCTACATAATATTGATAGTTTGAATAATCTCTTCTGTCTTTTTGCTCAAAAACAATTTTTCCGTCATCAGTTTCAACTTCAATATCGCCTTCATTATGAGTAGTAGGCTCAGCATAAGCACAAACACTTCTCATATAATTTACAACTTTTAATGACTGAGGTGTAAGCCTTCCATTTTCATCAACTTCGAGGTCATAAGCAACAGCTCTTTTGTTTGTTTCAGATTTTTTATTGCCAGTCCTTGGTTGAATTTGAAAAACCATTCTCAACTTTCCATCAGAAGGGTCTTTTTGAAAGAGAAGTTTTTCAACAGAATAAAATTTATTTTCAAATAATAAATAATTGTTGTCTTGAGCATTTGCACGCTGAGAGTGTCTTGTCATAAAGAAGAAAGGCTCGGCATTTTCATTCTGAGAAATTACCGTCATAGTAAATTTGCCAATTCTTGTTTGCTCATTTACGCCAGTCTTCAATTTTGCATACATTGCCAAAATGTTTGTAGGGAAATCTGTAATTTGTTTTATGTCAGTATGAAAAAATTCATTGCTTGGGTCAAAAAAGGCTTCAACCGCTTCAGGTTGCAGGTCAATGTCAAGTCCACTGCCTTTTTCAACTTGATAAATAAAATCTTTGGCAGGGGCGTTTTCATTTTCTTTGGTCTGAATTGAAACGCTGTTTCCATTTGTGGTTATTAAAAGAATTTGACCACTTTCCGCCAAAATTTCAAAGCAGGTTTCATCTCCATTTTGGAAGGTTGCAATCTTGCTTGGAGGAGTGTTTAATGGAGTTAAAGAAATTGAATTGCCTTCAGCACCTAAAACGGAAGCAAGCGATTCGCCAGTTTCTGATACAAACAAATTTAAGTTTGGAATGCCAACTGAAAAATTGCCAGCTTGATCTTTATCAACTGTCAAAACAGATTTGGTCTCTTTGCCACTTTCGTTTGTGAAAGAGCCCTTAAAATCAATAAAATGTTTAGACTCTGTGTCTAAGCTTATTTTTTGGTCAATAACAATAGGATTTTTGGTTTCATCCAAAATAGGCTGTTTGTGTTGGTTTAACAGCTTAATATGATTGACAACTTCTTGACGCTTATTTGTTTCTGCCATTAAAGATTTCTCCTCTTATATATAATACATATATTTTATTATACCTCATTATTATAAGAGATGTCAAGATTTACGCGGCGGTTTAGGCTTAAATTATCTTTTTTTGGCAATAATTCTCCTATATGTGTTTATTTTGACAAAATCTTTGTTTTATTTGTGTAGTATTACAAAAATTACTTTGACATTTGCTTAAAATTTGTTAAAATACTTATTACTAGTGCTTAAAATAAAGGAGAAATAATGGGACTTTTTGGAAGTGAAAACAATTTTCAAATAAGAAAACTTAAAAAAATTGCTGATAAGGTAATGAAATTGGAAGAAAAATATAAGAGTTTTTCCAATGAAGAATTGGCTGCTTGCAGCGAGGAATTTAAAAATAGATTAAAAACAGGCGAGACTACAAACGATTTGTTGCCAGAGGCTTTTGCCGTAGTGAGAGAGGCATCTGCGAGGGTGCTTAATATGCGTCATTTCTATTCTCAGGTGCTTGGCGGAATTGCACTTCACCAAGGAAGAATTGCTGAAATGGCAACTGGTGAAGGTAAAACTTTGGTGGCGACTTTGCCAGTTTATCTCAACGCTCTTACTGGAAAAGGCGTGCATGTAGTTACAGTCAATGACTATCTTGCTAAGCGTGACGCAGAGTGGATGGGAAAAGTTTATAAATTTTTGGGGCTGAGTGTTGGTGTTGCTCTTTCTGGTCAGAGCGATAAACAAAAAAAGGCAGCTTATCTTTGTGATATTACCTATTGTACAAACAATGAGCTTGGCTTTGACTATCTTCGTGACAACATGGCAAACAGCAAAAAAGAAAGAGTGCTTAGAGGGCTCAATTTTGCTGTTGTCGATGAAGTAGATAGTATCTTAATTGATGAAGCCAGAACGCCTCTTATCATAAGCGGAAGGGGTGGCAAGTCTTCTGATGGTTATGTAAATGCTCAAAAGTTTGCAAAAACACTTAAAAAAGAAGATGATGTTGAAATTGATGAAAAAACAAAACAAATCAACCTTACTGAAAAGGGTGTGGCTAAAGCCGAGGCTTTCTTTAAGATTGAAAACCTTGCTGATATTGACAATCTTGAGCTTACACACTATATCAACAATGCTTTAAAAGCAAATTTTATCATGCACATTGATGAAAACTATGTGGTAAAAGATGGAGAGGTAATCATTGTTGACGAATTTACTGGCCGTCTTTCAATTGGAAGAAGATTTTCGTCTGGCTTGCACCAAGCAATTGAGGCAAAAGAAGGTGTTGATATCAAGGATGAAAACCAAACTTATGCGACAATAACTTTCCAAAATTTCTTCCGCCTTTATAATAAACTCTCTGGTATGACTGGTACAGCAAAGACAGAAGAGGGTGAATTTAGAACGATTTATAACCTTGACGTTGTGGTAATTCCTACCAACCGACCAAAACGCAGAATTGATTATCCTGATATTATGTATCCATCTGAAAAAGGAAAAATCAAAGCAATTATTGAAGAAATTCGAGAATGTGCAAAGAAAGGACAACCTGTGCTTGTTGGTACAATCAATATTGACAAGTCAGAAATGCTTTCTCATGCTTTGAAAACTGAGGGAATAAAGCATCAGGTGTTAAACGCCAAAAACAATGAAAAAGAAAGTGAAATTGTTGCTCAGGCGGGCAGAAAGGGTGCGATTACTATTGCAACAAACATGGCTGGTCGTGGTACCGATATTTTGCTTGGTGGAAACCCTGAGTTTATGGCGACTAAAGAGATGAGAAACATGGATTTCTCTGAAGAAGAAATCTCTTACGCGACAGCTTTTAATAATGTTGACGATGAAAAACTCAATCATGCAAGAGAAGTTTATAGGCAACTTTATGAAAAGTTTAAGAAAATCACCGATGCAGAAAAAGAGGAAGTTAAAGAGGCGGGTGGCTTGCATATTATTGGAACAGAACGCCATGAGTCAAGACGAATTGACAATCAGCTTCGCGGTCGTGCAGGCCGTCAAGGCGACCAAGGCTCAAGCGTATTCTTCCTTTCTCCAGAAGATGATTTGCTTGTGCGTTTTGCTGACCAAAAACTTAAAAGAATTTTTACTATGTTTAAAGTTGACGAAGACACTCCTTTCCAAGTAAAAATGATTGCAAACTGCGTAGAAAGAGCGCAAAGAAAAATAGAACTTCAAAACTTCGGTATAAGAAAGAGTGTAATTCAGTTTGACGATGTTATGAACAAACAAAGAGAAATCATCTATGCTGAAAGAAATAAGGTGCTTGATGGAGAGCCTATTCATGACCAAATTATGAGCATGTTTCCAGGGGTTGTTTCAAAGAGCGTATATAAAATAATAAGCGATGATAAACCATATTTTGAATGGGATTTGAAAGCGCTTACTAAAGAACTGGAAAATGGACTTATTGAAAAAGACAGCAACCTCATCACAGAAGAATTTGTTGAAGATTGTGATGTCGATGATGTGATTAAAAAACTGCTTGAAGACATTGAACGAAGATATCAAGAGCGTCAAAAAATGGTGGCGGAAATCGGAATTGACTTTGAAGAGATTGAAAGAAATGTTCTGCTTAGAATGGTTGACATCAACTGGATGAGTCAAATTGAAGACATGCAAATTATGAAAGATGAAATCATCTCTCGTCAATTTGGCCAACAAGATCCAGTCCTTGCATATAAAAAAGAGGGCTTTGATATGTTTGATAAGATGATTGGAACAATCAGAGAAAATACCTGCAAAATCTTGCTTAATGCTCCAATTCAGCACGCTCCAGCCGAGCCAGAGCCTCAACCTGTAAAAATCACATTTACAGGCAAAGAGCTTACTCCAGAGGAGAGGGCAGCTCAAAAGGCTAAAGGCAAACTTAAAGTGCAAAAAACGGTTTACAATGATAAACCAAAGATTGGTAGAAATGACCCTTGCCCTTGTGGTAGTGGTAAGAAATACAAAAACTGCTGTGGGCTTAACGCTGAATAAATGCTGAAAAAAATAATGAATTTAATCAATATATGAAAGGTAATTATAAAAAACACTGTTTTAAATGAGACGGTGTTTTTTATTGCTTGAATTAAAGTTGACAAATGGTTTTTAAATTTATTATAATTTATTTGATAAATCATGCAAATATATTAAAAAATGCGTAAAAATCAGCAAAAATGCGTTGAAAAGATGAAAAAATTGCAGAATTTATAAAAATATAACATATAAAGAAGAGAGGTGAATATGAATCTTGTAATTTTGGCAGGTGGAATGGGTAGTCGTTTTGGAGGGCTTAAACAGCTTACTCCAGTTGACGAAGACGGCAATTTTATATTGGATTATTCAATATATGATGCCATAAAAGCTGGCTTTGATAAGGTGGTTTTTATTATAAAAGAAGAAAACTATGAAGCTTTCAGAGAGACGGTTGGCAAACGCATTGAAAAGAAGGTTAAAACAGAATATGCTTTTCAAAAAAATGACAACATTCCAGACAGTTATGTCGTACCAGAAACTAGAGTAAAACCTTTTGGCACTGCGCATGCTTTGCTTGCTGCAGAAGATAAAATTGACGATAACTTTTTGGTGATAAATGCTGATGATTTTTATGGACAGCAAGCATATAAAGCCGCAGCGGAATTGTTGTCAAAAAAGATGAAAGGAAATGAGTATTTTATGCTTGGTTACAACCTTCGCGAAACCCTGTCTGATAAGGGCAAAGTTAAGCGTGGACTATGTCAAGAAAAGGATGGATTTTTAAGCAAAATCACTGAGTCAGAAGTTGGCTATGACGAGCAAAATAACATTGTTGCAAGACCTCTTGAAAGGAAGGATTTGGCTTGGGCAACTTTGAGTGGTGACGAGACAACATCTACAAATATATTTGGTTTTAGTAAAGACTTTTTCAGTTATCTAAATGAAGGTTTTGCTCAGTTTCTTGAGAAAAATAAAGACGATCTTTCAAGTGTTGAATATCTTTTACCAGCCCTTGTAGACCAGTTGATTGACCAGCAAAGAATATCAGTGAAAATGATTAAAACAGACGCAAAATGGCAGGGTATAACCTATAAAGATGACCTTGAAATGTTTGAAAATTTCATTAAAACTCAAAAGCAAATGAAGGTATATCCAAATAAACTTTGGGGTTGAATTTAAATATTTCAAAAATATCACTATTTAAAAAACTCGATGAATTGTAGGTTAAAAAATGCATATATTAAAATTGACGACCGAATATTCAATGTTTTAAGCACTACAAATTGTGAAAAAAATAAAAAAAATACCTCGTTTTGTTTTGAAAACATTGAAAATTATGCTAGAATATATTCAAGGAGCTTTGCATGAAAAGTTTTGTTTACCCGGCTATTTTTATAAAGGATGATGACGAGGAAGTTGTTCGTGTATTATTCCCAGATCTTGAGCTTACTACTGATGGCTCTTTCATTGAAGAGGCATATCTTTTTGCAAAAGAAATGCTGAAAGCATATTTCACATATATTGAAAAATATGACCTTGATTTCAACCAGCCTACTGATTTTGACATAGTTAAAAAATCATGCGAAGAAGGTGACATTGTAATGCTTGTTGATGCTGAAATAGAAGGGAAAGAAAAAGACTAAAATCTACAAAAATAATATATAATATTTTAAAAAATGAGTTGACAATTATATGCCAATGTGTTAAAATAGGCTAACATCTCTTGTGGGGGTGTTAGTTTTTTTGTTAGGAGAAGGAATAATGGCATTACCAAAACGCAAACAAATTATCTTGGCTTGTACTGAGTGTCAAGAAAGAAACTATGCAACAAGCAAAAACACAGCAGCAAATCCTGAAAGAATTGAAATTACAAAATTTTGCTCAAGATGCGGAAAAAGAACTGTTCATAAAGAAACAAAATAATTGGGGGTTTTATGTCTAAAAATAAAAATAATAGCCAAATTGTTACAGAAGAAGAGGCTATAAATAAAGACACTTCAAAAACCGAAAAAATTAAACAAAAAGAGAACAACAAAAAAGCAAAAAATCAAAAAGGTGGCAAAAAAAACAAAAATGAAGGGGTTAAGCTTAGCAAAAAAGCAAAAGAGACCGTTTCAGAACTTAAAAAAGTTGTTTGGCCAACCTTTGGTGAAGTTTGCAAGAAGACAGGCGTAGTCCTGGTAGTTGTCCTCATTTTTGCAGTAATTATATTTGGCATGGATTATGGTTTAGGAGCACTTATGGGGCTTCTTACTAAGAGATAAAGGTGGCTTTTATGGAAGAAAAAGAAATTTTGGCATCAGACGGTGAAATGAAAAGCGAAGAAACAGCTGAAAACAAAACTATCCAGCCTCAAACTGAGATTGAAAGAGAGCTCAGCGAGGACGAGCTTGGTTATAAAGAATTTGTTGACAGTTTGGAAGAAAAATGGTATGTTCTTCACACATTTTCTGGATATGAAAATGTAGCTAAAGAAAACCTTGAAACAGTTATTGAGAAATTCAGTCTTCAAGACAGAATTTTTGATGTTGTCATTCCAATGGAAGATGTTGTTGAAGAAAAAAATGGCAAGAAAAAACTTGTTCAAAGAAAAGCTATGCCTTGCTATATTCTTGTAAAAATGAAATATGCTGATGACCTTTGGCACAATGTTACTCGCACTCGTGGAATTACCGGCTTTGTTGGCCCAAAAGGCAGACCACTTGCTCTCACTGAGGAAGAGGTAATCAAGCTTAGACTTGAAAAAATCAAGGTTGAAGTTGACATTGTCGCTGGTGACCGCGTTGAAATTATTGAAGGTGCTCTCAACAGCATGATAGGAACAGTTGTTTCTGTTAATGTTGAAGAAGGAGTTGCTTCAGTAAGTGTTGAAATGTTTGGAAGAGATACAACAGTTGATGTTCCACTTTCACAAATTCATAAAATTCAAGCTTAATTCAAATAAAATCAATTTTTACTAAAAAAGTTATAGTAAAGCGCTGAAAATTGATTGTTAAAAATCTCTATCCAAGTAGAAGTGAAAAGGCAAATTAAAATAGGCATAGATAAATGCTGGATTAAAATATTTGACAATCATTTGAATTTCGATATTTCGTGGCTTATGTCACTTGAAATATTGTCCTAAAAGTATGACATAAAACTGCTTTGAAATCGTGGGAGGACGGAACTGCAACCGTTCATCAAACCACAGAAGGAGGAAAAAATGGCAGAAAAGAAAATCACAGCAGTTGTAAAATTACAACTCGAAGCTGGTAAAGCCACACCGGGACCTCCAGTTGGTTCAACTCTTGGACCTCATGGTATCAACCTGGGTGCATTTACCAAAGAATTCAACGAGAAGACAGCTAAAGAAGCAGGACTTGTTATTCCTGTAGTTGTTACTATCTATGCAGATAGAAGTTTCTCATTCGTACTTAAGACTCCACCAACAGCTATTCTTATTAAGAAAGCTATTGGTCTTGACAGAGGCTCTGCAGTACCAAACAAAACAAAAGTCGGAAGCATAACAAAGTCTCAAATTAGACAAATCGCACAGACAAAGATGCCAGACCTTAACTGCACATCTATTGAATCTGCAATGTCTATGGTTGCTGGTGCCGCTCGTAGTATGGGCGTTACAGTGGTTGATGACTAAGGAGGGCAGTTATGAAAAAATTAGCTAAGAAATATGCTCAAGCAGCTGCTATGGTTGAGCAAAAAGCATACGATATCGGCAGTGGACTTGACACTCTTCTTACACTTCCAAAAGCAAAGTTTGACGAATCAGTTGAGCTTCATGTAAGACTTGGTGTTGATGGAAAGAATGCTGATCAACAAGTAAGAGGTGTTTGCGTACTTCCTCATGGTACAGGTAAGAGCGTAAAAATTCTTGTTATCGCAAAAGGTGACAAGGCTGATGATGCTGTTAAAGCAGGTGCTGACTATGTTGGCGCTGAAGAAATGGTTGCTAAAATTCAAGGCGGATGGCTTGATTTTGATGTTTGTATCACAACTCCAGATATGATGGGCGTTGTAGGTAGAGTTGCTAGAGTGCTTGGACCTAAAGGTCTTATGCCAAACCCAAAGAGCGGAACAGTTACTATGGATGTAGCAAAAGCTATCACAGATGCTAAGGCTGGTAAAGTTGAATACAGACTTGATAAGACAAACAATGTCCATGTAATTTTAGGAAAGGTAAGCTTCGGTAAAGAAAAACTTACTGAAAACTTCAATACAGTTATTGAAGCGCTTATCAAAGCTAAGCCAGCAGCAGCAAAAGGACAATATTTCAGAAATGTTACTATTTGTTCAACAATGGGTCCTGGACTTAAAATCAATGTAACTATGTAATGATAGTTTGACAATATAAAGCAGATGAAAATCTGCTTTTTTTGTTGTAATGAAATTTTTGATTATAAAATATATCTTATTTTTGAAAATCGTATCTTTATGAATTTTTGAAAATCTTATCTATATAAATCGTATCTTCTCAAATAAAGCTTAACATTTAAATGTGCAAGATTTTTTGATTTTATACTTATATTCGCTGTATTTATATTATTTATAAGTGACTAACTTTTTGACGCTTTCTAAGCAAATATTCTAAGCATTTTAAAGTTAAAACAAGACGAAAAAAAATACCTCTAAGAAAATAGAGGTATTTTTTGTTAAATTAAACCAAAATTTTGTCGATTTAATTTTATTTAACTTTTTGACGCTTTCTAAGCAAGATTGTAATTGTCACAATTGCAACAGCAGCTACGCAGCCAAGCACAATTGCAATAATTGCGAATGCGTTTAATGGCTCTGTCTTTGTCACCTTATAAGAATAGAGGAGATAGCCGCTTGAAGTGTAAATTTGAATGTAATAAGTGCCATTGCCTGTAATTCTTACTGTGTCATTTGTGCCATAGCTTGAAAGGTTTTCAGTATTGTAATATCTTGTTGTACCGCCAACAATCAAATAGCAGTCACCCACAGCGTCATGGAGGTTTTGAACATTTAATGTCACTGTAATTTGGTCTTTTGTTTTTTCGCCTTCAGGGAGTGAAACACTGATTGGAGGAGTTGCCATATTTATCCAAAATTCAAAAGCGAAACTTTCACCAATGGTGTTTAAAAGCTCTTTATTATTAGGACAAATGGTCACTTTATATCTTCCGCCGCCAGTCTTTTCATCAAGATAGTTGATTGTAATACCAGAAAGATATTTTTGGTCATCAATTATCACAGAAGGGAAGTTTCCGATTGTGAGTAAGTTTTCAGTAATATCAACGCCATCTTTTTCGATTGCTTTAATATAATATTGTTCATATTCTGAATATTCAAAAGCATATCTTGATTCGTTTTTGTTGATGATAGTAAAACTAAATTCTTCTGTTCGGATAGCTTTTCCTTCAGCGAGAGAAACTGCTGTGAAATACACTGTATAGAAGCCTGAAGCAGTGAATGTAAAGCTGTCTTTCTTGCCTGAAGTTGTGAAACCTGTATAATCATAGCCATTTCGTTTTGCGTGGATTGTAGGTGTTCCAGAGCCTTGATAATAGCTTTGAATGTTTGTTGGTTTAAGCACAACTTTGCCATTGTAGATTGCTTTTTGGATAGGCTCAGTGATAATCTCTTCGCCTTCAGCATTTGTGGTAGTCACTGTGAAAGGCACTGAACTTAAGAATACAATGTCAATATATTTGCTTGTGCCAAAAGTTTGAACATTGGCAGGTGAGCAAGAGTCATACACTTTCAGTCTGTAAGAGCCTTGACGATTTAAGTATATGAATGAATCAATTCCGTCTGTATAAACAGGGGTGTCAATTTTTACATAAGAGCCGTTAAACTGCTTTGTTACTTCAATATTGATTTTGTTTGATACGATTCCATAATATGAAGAGAAATTGATTTTAAGTTTGTTGAAGTTTGCCGCAGAATCACTGTTTGCAACCACAGTTACAAAGCTTTTATTCTTAATATTTTCTGGTGTACCAACAGATGATTCATAAGTGAAGGTGCTTATAATGTTGTTTGTCTCAGCAATGTAAATTATAGTAAATTCACCGGCAGATTCACTGCATTCGTACCTATAAATTTCAACTGTGACATTGCTTCCAGTGCTGTCAACTGCAATGAGGTCAAGCTTAACATTAAGCTCTTCATTGGTTGTAATTCGGCGTCTGTTGTCTCTGTCAGCGTAGTCTACACTTACGATATAGTTGGTTTCATAACCCTGTCCAGCAAGAGATGTGTAATATACATCGCTCTTGTCAACAGTTAAACCATCAACAGTAATGTAATAATAGGATGTAGATGAGTCAAGTATTGATATGTTGAAAATTTTGCAAAGGTCTGTAAAATATTCATCACTGTCATACTTGATAAGCACGATATAATCGCCAACGCCTGAGATTGTGTAACCATTTACATCAGAATTTGCACTGTTTATGTTTTCCCAAGTAGTGCCATTGTCTTTTGAAAGATAAACACTATAAGTATAGCCCTTTTGATAGTTGTAAGAGCCATCATAAGCTAAGCTTTGGCCGTTGAAGAAGCGAACAGTGACATTTCTTGAGAATGTTGTGATAATCTCTGATGTAGCTGTGTAATCTTTTCCATTGAATGAAACAGTTACATTTGGCTTAATACCAATGTTTGCCTCGTCAATAGGTTGTTGGTTTTTATCATTGAAGATAATTCCGCCCTTAGAAACATCATTTGGATTTGTCACTCTTGATGGAAGCTTGTTGTAAAGTCTTAAATGAATTGTGTTGATGTATTCTTCCGATTCAACATCGCTTATTACAAGTTTGTAATAATCATCATAGAACGAGTCAAAACTTGGATTAAACTTCATCACTGAAATGTTTGTGCTTGTGTTATGACTTTGGTCAACTCTTATTTCATTTCCGTCGCGATCATAAACTTTCACGCTGTAAAGGAGTACATTATATGAATAGTTGATTGTGCCAGAAGAGAGATAGGTTGTTTCTTTTTCTCCTTCAGAGAATTTATATATGGCATTTGGCCCAGAAATTTCCTTATAGCTCACTTCGTTTGCAAGCTGAATGACAGTTGTGGTCTTTTCAAAGTTGTCAATAATTTCAAATTTAACCTTCTGTGAAGCATTTGCACCAAGATTGATTGCAATTTGAAGGGTGGTGTCACCAGGCAGAGTTTTGAAGGTTATATAAGAAGCACCAGCAAACTCTTCTGAAGGTGTCCATGTTCCATAATCAAATTGGTCAGCCTTATATATGGTTTTCCATTTGTTTATTGCAGTCACCGAGCTGTCAAACTGAGAAATAGTTATGCTTTTTGGGAAGATATAACTTGTTGTTTCACTTTGCACTTGTGCTTTAGTAGGCACTGTAATGTTGAGAATAGCTGAAGTCTGTGTTGGGTCTTCAACTTTCTGTGTAGAAAGTGATGCTTCCATAACAGAAATGAAGATTGAAGCAAAGCTTCCGTCAATTCTATTTGAAAGTGTCATCTTGTGCTTGTTTGAAGAAGCCTCGACATTTTCAAACAGACTTAATAGACTTACTTGATTAAATTCAACACCGTTTGCTGAGAAAATAACCTTATAAATCTGTGTATCGTCAATCCAAGGTGATTTCATATAACGCACTTCACCTTGACCGGCAAGCTTTAATGTTAAGAATTGCCAAGAGTCAGATTGATAATTGATATCTTTGATTTCAAAGCCTTTTGTTGAATAGATATTGAAACCGTTTTGAATTTGATCGTTTTCAACCACTACATCACGATTGAGATTTGTATTTGTGTAGGTGATTGCATCTGTTCTTGCAAGAGGGTCGTTGTTTACATTTGATGAAGTAAGCTCGACCACATAAACAACCATATTTCCAGCATAGTCCATTTCAACAATCTCATAATATCCGCAAGGGAGCTGCAAGTCTCCATCAGTTGTCATGTGAAGATAATTGCCTGATGAGAAGGAAGCTTTGTCTACCTGTGTGTATGTTTTGATATTTTCAATTCGGTTGTAATAGATGAATTGAGTATCATAAGGGTTTGAAGCCTTGTTTGCAAGTGTTGAGGTGAGGGTAGTATTGAAATAATCAATGTTTACATTATAGCTGTAATATTTGAAGTTTCCGCTGTCAGTTGAATAAGAATAACTGAGGTTTGGAATGTCTGCAATAGCTGGATTTTCAACTTCTCTGTTGTTATAGTCAAAATATTTTCGCATATAAAGAAGTTGATAATTCATTGGGAATGAATTTTGTGTAGAAATCTCTGTGGTTGACATGAGATTTTGCACATTTTGATATGGCATTGACTTATCAAAATAAATTCTCTTTGTAATTGTTGAATAATAATCTCTGTTGTGACCTTCATACTGCATAGTTATTTCAACATAACTATTAGCCACATTTAAAAGCCTTTCAGTGTCTATAGTGAAGTATTTTGAAGTGCCTTCATCCACAATTTCAGACTTTTCGCCAACAATTGAAGAAGGGTTGTATCTGATTGAAATGTTGTTTTCATCAATCTTTGCTTCATATTCACTTGTAGGCACTTCCCATTGCACTTTTAATGAATGAGAATTTGTGTAGTAAGTATTTGGTGTGTCAGTTTCTGTGAGGTTATAGCCGTCCGAGCCTATAATTTCAAAGTCTGGTGCCTGTGAAATGATTTCAAAGCCAAACTTATAAAGGCTGTAGAAACTGCTTGTAGCTCCGATATTTGAAGCTTGATAGATAGTTACAACATAATTTCCTTTCAGGTAGAAAAATTCAAGCTCTGCATTTTTGTTGAGAATGCCATTTTTTCCACTTGCTTCATAAAGTGTCAAATATCCATTTTTTTCAGTGCCGTCAGAGTAGTAATATTTCACCACTTCTCTGCCGTTTTCAACAACGGTTGCTCGCACTTCTGTAAGAATTTGATATTCTTTAATAGAAGAAGTTTCAATATAATCTTTTGCTTGCTGTTCTCTGCCAAAGCTTTGAACAAGTGCGCCTTCAATATAGACATCATATAGGCTGGTTGAACGGTTGAATTGATAGTAGGCATTTCCATAATAAGAAAGGTTGTCATTCTTGTTTACTGAATATTCTTTGCCATTTGATGAGTTTATTGATTGCTCGTTTGAAACAGTATATTTATATTTAGGTATATGAAGGGAAATAGGCAATTTATTTCCTTGAACGGCGAAACTTGAAAGGTTGTCATTCTCACCATAAGAATCTTTAGTGAAGAATGAGCCGCTGTTTAAGCCGTCACTTGTGTATTTAGGGAAGGAAATTTCAATAGAAGAATTTCCGTTTCCGCTGTAAAGGCTAAGTAATATGTCTCCACCAACAATACTTTCAAGAGAAGAAATTGTTTTGCCGTCATCGTCAGTCAAAGCATTTCCTTCATCATCAACTGCCACAACTGGCTCAAGCTTGGTTATCAAGCCCTTATCGTCAACGATAATTGTCAAAAATCTTCTGAAATAGTCATATTGGTCAAGACCAGAGTCTTCTTTGTATGTTCTCTCAATCATATACTTTCCGGCAAGTGGAAGGGTGTTTGACCCCATAGCAAGCTCGAAAGTCTCAATTGCGCCAACATCATATTCTTTAGTAGAATTTGGGAATACATTGATTTTTTGAGTATAATCTTCAGCAAGATCATAGTAGTAATAATAGTTGTTGTTTCCTTCAAACTTAGCAAGTTTTTTCTCATAAGGATAGTAATAAAGTGTCACAGTTTCAAGTTTAGAGCCGTTTACGGCAACTGGAATATAACTTAAAGTCAAAGCCTCTTTTCCACTAACTGGGGTGTAATAAGAGAATTTATATTGTCTTGAAGTCTCTGTGTAGTCGTTGTCGCCTTTAATATGAGTGTAAATATATTTTCCTTGATCATCTTGATAAGTGTAAAGGTTTCCACTGAAACTAAAACTTGAGAAGTCAAGGTCGCCTGATGCACTTGAAAGCTTAAGTTTTGAAGCGTCTGCTGTCACATTGAATGAAACATATCCGCTTGGGAAGTTTCTGTAAAGCATAGACTCGTTGTCAGCATAGTAGGTGTTTGATTTGTCACGAATAAGAATTTTAAAAGTTGTATTATCGGCAGAGTTTCCATTGTCGTCAAAGAAGCGAATTTGATATGAATTAAGGTCATAAGGAGAAAACTCTGATGAGAAACCATCTTTGATATAAACTCTTTCATTTATTGGAATGATAAGATAGTTTCCATTATAAGACGAAATGCCTGTCACGATTGAGGTCGTTGTTCCGTCTTTAGTTGTTTCTGTATCATTTTCAAGTTTTGCGTCGGTTGTAATATCGTTGATTTGCATTATGTTTGCATTGTTTTCAGTCTTGAAAAATTCATCAACAAGCTCTTTTAATTTTAAGTCAGCACCTGCAACATCTGTCGAATATTGATAAGAGGTTATTTCGCCAATTTTGTCAATATTTTCAAGATAAATTGCCTTTCTGCTTGACCATCTGATATAAATTTCAACATTTGTTTCAGGAAGCGAAATGCTGTCACTGTTTGAGAAAAGACTTCTAAGCACCTGATTTCCCTGTGTTTCTTGAATGAAAATAGGGGTTGAGGTGTCAATCATAAACAGTTTAAATGCTGAGTTTCCAGCTTGGTCGTAAACTTGTAAGATATAAAATCCATCATTATTTTTTACATAAGTTGCTGGAATTGTAGAGCCAAAGGTTGCAGCATTTGAATATTCTGTCCATTGAGAGCGAGAAGCAAGGTCAATTTTGTAAGAAACTGGCAATACATCGTTTGCAATAAGCCTGTTTAAAAGCTCTGAAAGGTCATCTCCACTTTGAGATGAGTAATAATTGATGGCTTTTGTTGGAATATAAGTCACATAGCCATAAGTTGTAGCGCCACTCTTCTTTTCATCCCAAGACATAATCATAGGCTGATTTGTATTGAATGATGAGAACGCATCTCCTACTTGATAGGTTGTTGAAGAGAGCAGGGTTACATTCTTTGAAGTGATGTTTTTGATTTCACTTGTATCAATTGTGAATGTTCTGGTGCTTGGCTTGTTTGAGTTTGCAGAAGTGATTTTGATTGTAAACTTTGCATTTGCATAGTTATTGTTATTTTCAATCAAAATTCCATATTTTCCAGCTATATTTTCATTATATTTGTCATCAAACTCACTATTTTCAGAAGATTCAACAAATTGTCTATATGCAAAGCCGTATGAAGAAAGCTCTTTGATGCTTACATCTTGGAAATAGTATGTGTTGTCGTTATAGTTTTGAGCTGAAAGGGTGATGTTTACTTTTGCATCATAAATGTTGTTTTCAGCGTCATTTAAAATATAAACATTTTTGTTTGTAAATCCATTTGTGTAAACTTCATTGAAATTGCCATCAAGCACGGCAACAGTAGGTGATGAATTTGTAATAGTGAAATAGAATACTTGATAGTGATAAAGTGCAGATTGTAATGTGCCTGATGCAGACATATATGAGTCAAATTGATATTGAATTATGTAAAGATATGTTCCGTCATCATTTTGGTTGAAGCCTTGGAAAGATGTACCTTCACCATTATCAATCACCATTTGTGTAGTTTCAATACCAGTTGCCTCATCTTTAGTAGTCACTTTTTTTAATTTATAAAACTTGCTGAAACTTGTATTTTTTGCATTTGTCAAAAATTTAATTGGTGTTTGGTTGGTTGAAGCAGGCAATATATTTAATGTTGGATTGTTGATTGCCTCAAGCACAAGATTTTTTAAGGTGCTTACATTAAACTCCACATTGTTTACAGGGTTTGTTTCACTCAGCTTTTGAGCTATATCCTTTCTTACAGAATTTTCTGTATTCTCTTCAGTATTATCAAATTCGTTATTATTGTTTCTGTCAATGATGTTTTTATTTACCTGACTTGTAATATCAGCTGAATTGTAATAGCCATTTTTATCATCATAACTCTTTATGTCTTTAGTGTAAGGCTGATTTGTATCAGGATTGATGTTTTCATAATCGCTATAAACAGTTTGATAGCCATAAATGTATACTCTTTGTGCCTTGTTTGAGAAAGCAGACCCTTTTGAAAGATTTTCAAGATTTAAATCATAAAGAGTTGTTTGACCTTCACGCTCAATAGTGTAAAGATAAGAGAAATGAATGTCATAACTTCCTATATCAGAAAATACAACTGAATTTGTGCCATTGTCGTTTGTGATAACTCGAATAAATTGGTTGTTTTCTGAAAGCTCTGCGCCATTTTCGTCAAGTTGAACAACTTTTCCGTTCTGATATTCAAGAATTGTCTTTTTAGTGTTAAGCTCTATGTCAGAGTAGTCTATTTCAAGAGAAAACTTAAGTGGGTCAAAATCAATAGTTGGAAGGGTGTTAGTCTCTGTTTTAGAATAAGCAAAGTTGTAAAAATAGTAAGTTGAATAGGTGCTTGATGCAGTAAGAGTTGTTTCTTGAATGTTGCTTGAAGTTGAAATTCTTGGCTTGCCTGTCACTGTATCAAAATATGTATTAGCGTTGAAAATCATGAAATTATAATATATTTCTCTTGTAGTAAGTGAGAAAGTAATTCCACCATTGGTTGTATAATATTCAAGCACTGGAATAACAAGGGTGTAAATACCTTCTTTATTCAAAGTGATTTGATTTTCTTTATCTTTGTCTTTTTCAGGATAACCTTCTGGTTTGTCTCCAACTCCAAATTCAATTTGTTCATTTAAGGTGTTAAGTTTAAATCTAAGATTGAATTGTTTTGGAAGAGTTGAAATGGTGTTTGATTGATTGAAGCTTTCAGAATAAGCGAGGGTGTAATTTTCAATGCTTCTGTCTTTTAAAAGATTTTCGCCTGTTTTGCCTGCTGCAATGTCGGCGGCGGTCATATCATAAAAAAGTGAAAGTGAGGTGGTGAAATCGAAATAATAAAATACCTGACTGTTTGATGGATTAGGTGAATAATAATAGTGTGTTTCTTCTTGAGTTGCACTTCCACCAGAGCTTGTTACCTCTTTCGTCAATGTTTGGTCAGCAATGACTATGTCGTTGTAACTGCCATTTTGAAAAAGATAAACAGTGTCATCAACATTAGAAACTGCAATCGCCGCTTCTTTTGATGATTTAATCTTCATATAGTCTGGCAGATTGTTTGTAAACTTTTGTGTTTGACTAAAATCTGCATGAGAAATGCTGGAGCCCATGTTCCATCCGTTTATAGAAATAATGCCTCCAAAGCTAAGCGAAAGTATAAGCACTAAAGGCAAGGAAATTTTCTTAAATAAATTAGATAATTTTTTCATAAAACACCTCAAGAATATTTTATCATAAGCGTCATAAAAAACAAAATAAAATTATGTAATTAAATTAAATATATTTAATAAAATACTATATATATTTTATACATAAAGATAATTTTTACTCTTAATACAATAAAAAAATAATTCCTTTTTATTTAGTTGTCAAAGAAGGCTTTTTTTTCATAAATATGTTAAGAGGTATTTATGAAAAAGTTATCCCTTTGTATGATTGTAAAAAACGAAGAAAAAACATTGCCAAGAGCGCTGAAAAATGCCAAAAATTATGCAGATGAAATTATTATTGTCGATACAGGCTCGCAGGATAAAACCAAAGAAGTGGCAAAAAAATTTACAGAGAATATATTTGATTTTGAATGGAATTATGACTTTTCAAAAGCAAGAAATTTTTCTTTTGATAAGGCAACGCTGGAATATATAATGTGGCTTGATGCTGATGACATTCTGACTGACGATACAGTCAAGGTAATAAATGCTTGGAAAGAAAGTGAAAATGATGTTGATGTTGTTATGTGCCCCTATGTAGCAAGCTTTGATGAAAATTATAAGCCAGTGTTTCAATATTTAAGAGAGCGTATAGTAAAAAATACTCCTGCTCTACGCTGGCATGATAGGGTGCATGAAGTGATAATTCCAAGTGGAAAAATCGTCAATAATGAAGACATTAAAATCTTTCACGGAAAGACTAAAAAAGAAAAGTCAGACCGAAACCTTTTGATATACAGACAAATATTAAAAGAAGAAGGAATGCTAAGCCCAAGAGGGATGTTCTATTTTGCAAGAGAGCTTTATTTTAATAATTTCATAGATGAGGCAATTCATGAGTTTTCTCGTTTTCTTGCCGACGGAAAAGGGTGGAGCGAAAACAACATTGAAGCTTGTCTCAATCTTGCAAAATGTTATCAAATAAAAAAGAAATATACAAACGCTTTGACGGCACTTTATGGGTCATTTATGTATGACACTCCAAGAAGCGAAGTACTTTATGAAATAGGCAATGTTTATCTTGCTACCGAAAATTACAACAATGCAATTTATTGGTTTAAACAAGCCCTTGACTTTAAGCCAAGCCTGTCAAATGGAGGCTTTGTGAATATGGATACCTGCACAATATTGCCAGCCATAAATTTGTGTTTATGCTATGATAAAATTGGCAATTTGCAAGAGGCTTATCATTATCATGAAATTGCAAAAGCTTTCAATCCTTTTGACAAGTCTGTGCTCTTTAATGAAGAATATTTTGCCAGCCTTAAAAATAAAGCGGATTTGAAATAATTTTCATAAAAATCATGAAAAATGGCTTTATTTCACAAAAAAAATGGCATTTTTATAATAATTTTACCAAATTATTTAAATTAAAGCATGATTTGATTTTAAGATTATATTGAAAAACAAGGCAGTTTATAATAAAAAATAAAGGCAAAAATAATAAAATTACAGCATTTATATTATTGAAATCAAACTAAAATAATAAGAAAAAAGAGCATAATTTATGCTCTTTTTTAAACTTTTATTTTAAATCGAAATTGTCAAAATCTCTAAGTTTTGTGTAAAGGAAATCAAGGAATCCTTTTCTGTTTACGCCTGTTACGAAATCATATTTTCCATCTTCTTTAAATTCGATAATTGTCTTTCCAGGAGCTTCAACAAGGTCAACATCCATATCAACTTTTTGAGTTGTGAAAAGCTCTGGTGCAACAAAGTAAATATAGGCGCAAGTATCATTTGTGGCAACGCGTTTGTCAGGGTAGCCAGGCTCCCAATACTTATCATACATTTGGAAAATAAAATTGCCAACTGCGTTTACATTTTTGATTTTTTCTATTACAAATTCCTCATCAAGATGAGCTTTATTTCTGCCTAAATCTGAAGGCACCATTGTAAGAGGAATGCCACTTTCAAGCACGATTTTGAATGCCTCAGGGTCAGAAGATATGTTGAAAGAAATGTGTTTTGGATATCCTTCAATTCCATAAGGGCAACCACCCATGAAGATGATGTTTGGAATTTTCTTGATGATGTCAGGGTGACGCTGCAACAGTGTTCCCATATTGGTTTGAGGGCCAAGAAGAAGAATTTCAATATCGCCGTCGCCTTCACTCAAAACTTTATACATTGCTTCAACTGCGTCAAGCTCATGAAGTGGGCGAGAAACTGAAACTGGAGGGATATAGCCGCCTAAACCTTCAACAGAGTGAATATGTTCTGCATAAGGACTTATTCTATTCATAGCCTTTGCACAGCCTTTGGCTACAGGAATGTCAACTCCAAATTTATCCAAAATATGAAGCATGTTGCGTGTATTTTTTTCAACACTTATATTACCAGACACTGTAGTGATAAGTTTAATATCGATGCTTTTGTCAAACAGGGCATAAACGAGGCATGCCGCATCATCAACGCCAGGGTCTGTATCAATAATTACTTTTTTAATCTTTTCTTTATTCATAAGCACATCCTTTTAAAAGCAATAAAAATGCAGAAGCTTTCCTATGAGAAGAGTTTGCTTAAAGTCCAAAACCATAGTCTAAGCAAAAATAATGCTTTACTTCTACAATTCTCACTAAAATAGTATATACAAAAGAAGGATAAAAAGCAAATGTTTTGTTATTTTTATTGCAAAAATAATTCTTTTATGCTATAATCCGATTACGAAAAATGTAAAAATCGTTGAATTTAATATATGTAAAAATGGAGACGTACCGAAGAGGTCGCAACGGGACGCACTCGAAATGCGTTTGTCGGGAAACTGGCACAAGGGTTCGAATCCCTTCGTCTCCGCCAAAAGTTTTTTAATGCACCATAGGTTTTTGGTGCGTTTTTTTATAAAAAATATCAATTCAGGCAAGGTAAAGTTGACAATATACAAATTTAGTTTAAGTTATTTGTAGGGTAGGGAATAAAAAAATCCACGAATTATCGTGGATTTTCTTTTAATTTATGTTGTTTATTAAATAGAATTCTTTTTCTTTTTAATAATAAGCACAGATGCTGCAGCGATTACAGCAACAGCTGCTACTACTGATACAACAATAATAATAGTAGAATTTGATTTTTCGCTTTCTAAGCCATCAGTATTGTAGTCATATTTTTCAGATTTTCCTTCAGTTGAAACTACAACTTTAACAGGATCTACAATATTGTTTGTTTCAAATCTTTCAACAGCTTCTTCAGCGATATATTGAATAGTCAATTCATTGTTGTTTTTGATTTCGTCATAAGAAATAGTAAGTTTACCTTCAACTACTCTTTCAGTAATGTTTTGACCATTCAATGAAACATTGTAAAGTTTGTATCCTTCATCTGGATTGATAGTGTAAGTATATTCTCCGCCTTCTTCAATTGTTCTAATCTTTCCATCTTCAAGAGTAAGTTTTCCACCTTTGCCATCAATAGATGCATAGATTGTCTTGTCTGTAATTTTGCTTGTAGGAACGGCAGCTACCATGTAAGGTGAGAAGCTTGTAACTGTTGCAACAATACCAAATTTAGTTACAACGCAAGGCACTTCTTCAATGATATAATTGTCTCCGCCAACATGTTTGCGGTGGAAGAGTTTGAACGAAACGCCTTCATCATTAGGACCATAACCTTCAGGGAAACCAAGCGCAATTTTTACATAGCTTCCATCTGGAATTTTTTGGAATTTTCCACAGATTTGAAGATTTATGTCATAAGTTTCACTTGATTTAATGTCATTTTTGTTGATATTGATTGAGCTCTCGTCACTGATTTCGTTCATCATAGTGTTTTCAACATCTGAAGAAACTTTATTTGCAACAAGCATCATTTGACTTCTTGAATTTTCAGTGAAGGTGCTGTTGTCTTCTTCATCTTTGAAATTCATTTCTGATAAGTCAGAGTTGTCAACAAGTACAGGTTGTGCGCAGCAGTCAACCCATAATCTTCCATCTCCAAATACATTTGGACATGCCATATAAAGGCGGTCGAAGCTGAAATAAGCATTGTTTGGTGCTTTGTCAGAAGTTGTTCTTATAAATTCGCCATTTATTTTTTTGTCAACAATTTTTGCAGAGCCAATATTTGTGAAAGAGAAAATATAACCTTCCATATTGTGTTCATACATAAGACTTGGTTTGAATTTGAACACTAATGTATTCATTACACCATTTTCATCTGCAAGCAATTGAATATTGCTTCCATCTGAGTAAGGAACGAAACTTGCATATTTTCTTGCATTTTCATGGTCTGGAGTAAATTCCACGCCAATTGGTTGTGTTTTATCAAGAACATGCAATGGTTCATCATAAACTATTTTGAATGGAATAGCATGTCTGTCTGCCATAATTCCACTTGAAGCTGATTCAGCCATACCATCATTGATAAAGACGCTGGTGCCGTTGTAAGGTAATGATTTAGAATTGACAATGTAAGGTGGGGCTGTGTATGTTCCATAAGCTTGGTTTACAAAAGTTTGGCTTTTAATTACCAAATGTTCTTCAACAACATCAGCATCACTATAATAAATATTTTCCCAAGCGAGTGCATCAACATCAGGTTCGATGTCTTTTACTATAGCATATTGAGTTTGATATATATTTTGATTGATGTATAAAGAAGTACTTCCCTCTTCATCAATGATTCCTGAACCTTCATCATAGAAAGGAACACTGTTTGGAATATCTTGCCATCTAGACCAAGTTAATTTACCATCTTTCATAAAATGATAGCGAGTAATCATACGCATGCCATCTTGAGCCAACAATTCTGCTGAATTTTTACCATTATAGCTGATATATTCAAAGATATTGTAAGCATCAGAATCTACAGAATATTGATATTCACTTTTGTATAATAAACCGAGAGATTCGATTTCGCGATTCATAACATCTGGGTTTGTTGCTTCTTTATAACTAATGCTTGAAAGAGCAGGGTATGTGAGTTTATAACCAGAAGATGAAATAACTCCGTCAGTAATATGTTCTTGAGATTCTGTTAGTGCATCCATAGCCGAATATTTGTTTTTATTTGAAGACAAACTGTTCCAAGTAGTGTCAAAAGCAAACCATTCGCCTTTCTTTTCAGCAGTTTTTATAGAATATGTTTGTTCAACACTTTCTTTTTCTGCTGTTTCAAGCCAAACATAATTCCAAGAGTGACCTACATTATTCTTTGTGTAGTTGCCATTCTTATCTTTTCCTTGGCTGTATCCGCTTACCATAACGCAAGGAATATTTAAATAATCCATAACTACTTTGTAAGCAGAAGAGAAGCCAGAACATACAGCTGAATTATAAACCAATGCACCATAAGCTGAGAAAGTCATGTTTGAAACCATAACATCTTGACCGCCGAGTGCGTCGTTTAATGTATTGAAATCATAGAATACATCTTTTGCAATTTGTTCGTTTACAGCTTTAGCGAGCTTAAGGTCTTCGCCAACATTAGTTGTATCTTTTTGTGCATTTAAAACTGCCTTTTCAGCAATTTCTTCAACCTTATTGTTGAATCTAACAATGGCTGTTTGCACATCTTCTTCAGTTTTAAATGTTTTATCTCTGAAAACATTTGCTTCTCTGCCAGTGTCAACAAAAGCAGAGTAAACGCCGCTTGAGTATCCTGCGCTGATAGTAAGTTTATACATATCAACATAGAATAATTCTGGATGATCCATTAAGAAAGCGTCACGAGCAGCACTGAATGCTTTTGGAATTTCCAAATTTCCATCTCTTACCCAAGCTTTAATTTGGTTTGATGAAACAACATCAGTAAGTGCATAAGAAACTTTTCCTTTTTTGAAATCTCCTGCCTCATTGATTTCTTCTAAAATTTCATAGAATTTTTTAGCAAGAGTATATTGGACTTTGTTTCCTTTGCTGTCTTCTGTAGTCAAATTATTATAAAAATAATTATCCTCATTTGTGTTTTCTGTGCTTGCTATAGCTTTGCTATCCGTTTTTAAGAATGTTGCACCAAAAATCAGTGAAACAATGGAAAACAATGCTACAAAAAGAATTAGAAAACGTTTTTTTATAAAAGTCATTATTACCTCCTTTTTTTTGACTTTTTATTTGCAACAAATTCCTTTTGTCACAATGATAATATATAATACTTTTCTTGATTTGTCAATAATTTCTTAACAAAATTTAGAACATTCATATAGTAATATATGAAGCTAATAATATATATGCAATAAATAATAAATAAATATAAAAAATGGTTAAATCATTTTTCAAAAAAGGGCTTGATTTTTTGCAAGTAATATGTAATAATGCTTGTGAAAATTAAATGAGGTTTTTTATGGATAAAATGGCGTTTAGAGAAGAAGGGGACTCTATTGGCAATTTAAATGTCCCTAAATGTGCTTATTATGGAATACAATCTTTAAGGGCAAATCAAAATTTCAATATTACAGGCAAAAACATTCACTCGCAGCTTGTTGTCGCGCTTGCAAAACTTAAAAAAAGCTGTGCTATGACAAACTATGCATCAGGCAGGCTTTCAAGTGAAATTGAAGGGGCAATTGTCAAAGCTTGTGATGAAATTATTGATGGAATGTGGCATGACCAATTTATTGTGGATGCAATTCAAGGAGGGGCTGGCACCTCTGCAAACATGAATGCAAATGAGGTGATTGCAAACAGGGCAATTGAAATTTTAGGTGGAGAAAAGGGCGACTATTCAATCGTTCATCCAAATGACCATGTAAATATGTCGCAATCTACAAATGACATATATCCATCTGCTGGAAAGCTGGCATTGATAGCTCTATTGAAGCCATTATATCAACAGCTGGACAGGCTTTATTTGTCACTTATGAACAAGGCGAAAGAGTTTGACGGCATATTGAAAATGGGTAGAACGCAATTACAAGATGCTGTGCCAATGAGGCTTGGTCAAAGTTTTCATGCCTTTGCCACTGCAGTAAAACGCGATACAAATAATATTATGCTTGCCGAAGAAGACATTCATTTTTTAAATATGGGTGCAAGTGCAATTGGCAGTGCAATCACTGTTGACGGCTTTTATCTTGATAATATTGTTTCTTCAATTTGCTCGGTGTGTGGAGAGGATTTCAAGCAGACTGAAGACCTGTTTGACGGAACATCAAATATCGAGGTTTATGTAAAACTCTCAGGTGCTCTTAAAACGCTTGCAGTCACACTTTCAAAGATGTGCAATGACTTAAGACTCATGTCAAGTGGGCCAAGGACAGGACTCAATGAAATCAATTTGCCAGCAAAACAAAACGGTTCTTCAATCATGCCAGGAAAGGTCAACCCTGTTATACCAGAAGTTGTTTCCCAAGTTGCATATAAGGTGTTTGGAAATGATGTGACTGTCAATTTCTCAGCTGAGGCGGGGCAACTTGAATTGAATGCTTTTGAGCCGGTGATTTTCTATTCGCTTTTTGAAAGTATCGAATGCCTAACAAGTGCAATTTCAACTTTGATTGATAATTGTATAGTTGGCATAACAGCCAATCCAAACAGGTGTAATGACCTGCTTGAGCATAGCGTAGGAATGGCAACTGCACTTACTCCATATATCGGATATAAAGAGGCTGCTCGACTTGCAAAAGAAGCTTTAAAAACAGGTATTCCACTTCGAAAACTTGTGCTTGAAGCTGGGCTTTTAGACGAAAATAAACTTGAAGAAATCATGTCCCCATTTGAAGTTACAGAGCCTCACCACATGAAAAAGGCTAAGTAATAAATTTTAAAAAAATTGAGATAATTTAACTAAAAATACAAAAATCTTAGGAATTTTCCTAAGATTTTTTGATTTTTTCGCATTTTTTGCAATATTATTTAAATTTTTCAGTAATTTTTAATTGGAATTTTCTTTAGTTTCCTTTAAAACTTTTAAGCAGAATTTGTTTCATATCTTCCACCATTGGCACTCTTGGATTGGCAGGTGAACATTGGTCTTCATAAGCCATGTATGCGATTTCATTAAGTTTGTCAATCCAGTCTTTTTCGGTAATATTTTGCTCGGCAAAATTCATCTTTATGCCCACTTGTTTTCCAAGAGCCATAACAGCATTTGCAAGACTTTCTACACCTTCAGCAGGGGTGGAAGCAGCAAGCCCAAGAAGCCTTGCCACAGTTTGATATTTTTCATGCGCAACATAGTGATTATATTTTGGCCATGCTTGAAGTTTGTCAGGCACTTGCCCGTTATATCTTATTACATGTGGAAGTAAAATAGCATTTGCTCGACCGTGTGGAGTATGGAAAACAGCACCAACTTTATGTGCGAGCGAGTGATTCATTCCTAAGAAAGCGTTTGCAAAAGCCATGCCAGCAATAGTGGATGCATTGTGCATTTTCTCTCTTGCTTCAAGGTCATTTTTGCCGTTTTTGACAGCTCTTGGAAGATATTTAAACACCATTTGAATTGCTTGAAGAGCAAGCCCATCTGTATAGTCATTTGACAGCACTGAAACATAAGCTTCAAGGGCATGAGTGAGCACATCCATGCCTGTGTCAGCAGTTACAGAAGGTGGAAGCATTGTTGTAAATTCACTGTCAATAATCGCTACTTTTGGAGTAAGGGCATAGTCTGCAAGAGGGTATTTCTTATTATTTTCTTTGTCTGAAATAACTGCAAAAGGTGTCACTTCACTTCCAGTGCCTGAAGTGGTTGGGATGCAGACCAACTTTGCTTTTCTGCCAACTTCAGGATAACGGAAGGCACGCTTTCTTATATCCATAAATTTTTGTTTAAGGTCATCAAAGTCAATGTCTTCATTTTCATAAAACAGCCACATACCCTTTGCGCAGTCCATAGGTGAGCCGCCGCCGAGCGCAATAATAGTGTCAGGTTGGAAGGCTTTCATTACTTCAAGACCTTTTCTTACTGTTGAAATATCTGGATCTGGTTCTACATCACAAAATAGTGAAACTTGCACCTTATCGCGTCTAAGGTTGAGCTGTTCGGTAATCTTATTGACAAAGCCAAGGTCAAGCATTGTTCTATCAGTGACAATAAATACCTTGTTGACCTTTTTCATATCACGCAAATATTGAATAGAGTTTCTTTCAAAATAAATCTTTGGTGGGACTTTAAACCACTGCATTGTGTTTCTCCTTTTTCCTATTTTTTTGATGTTAAGCAGGTTTATGGCACTGATATTGCCACCAACCGAGTTATTTCCATAGCTTCCACAGCCAAGAGTAAGAGAAGGAAGAAAAGAGTTGTATATATTTCCAATTCCGCCAAAGGTTGCAGGGGAATTCCAGATAATTCTCATAGCTTTAACGCGCCTTCCAAATTCTTCAGAAATTTCCTTGCTTTTTGTATGAATGCAGCCACTGTGACCAAGTCCATTAAATTCAACCATTTTGCAAGAAAGGTCAAAGCCTTCTTCAAGAGAGTTTGCCTTCAAAACTGCAAGCACTGGCGATAATTTTTCGCGAGTGAGTGGCTCTTTTATGCCCACTTCGTCACATTCAACGCAAAGAACAGGTGTTCTTTCATCAATCTTAAAACCAGCTTCTTTTGCAATATCAAATGCTGAATGGCCAACGATATTTGGGTTTAACCTTGCCTCGTCAAGATTTGCACGCTTTTCGTCTATTCCAAACATAAAACGCTCAAGCATGTCTTTTTGCTTTTTAGTCGCAAAATGAACATTAAATTTTTTAAATTCTTCAATTACTTCATCATAAATTTCACTATCAATAATGACCGCTTGTTCAGATGCACAAATCATGCCATTGTCAAATGCTTTGCTTAGAACAATGTCATTTACAGCCTGTTTGATATCGGCAGACTTTTCAATATATGCAGGCACATTTCCCGCGCCAACTCCAAGTGCTGGCTTTCCACAAGAATAAGCTGACTTAACCATGCTGTTTCCGCCTGTGGCCAAAATAGTTGCAATGCCATCATGCTTCATAAGTGCACTTGTCGCGTCCATAGATGGATGTTCAATCCATTGAATGCAATTTGCAGGCGCTCCAGCTTTTACCGCAGCGTCAAGCATAACCTGTGCTGCCTTTTTAGAACAATTTTGAGCAGAAGGATGAAAGGCAAATATGATTGGATTTCTTGTCTTTAAACTGATAAGACACTTAAATAAAACTGTAGAAGTAGGATTTGTGACAGGTGTAATGCCGCAGACAACACCGACAGGGTCGGCCACCTCAATAATTCCAGTGACTGGGTCTTCACTTATCACGCCTACAGTTTTAAGGTGACGCATGTTGTTTACTACATATTCACAGGCGTAGAGATTTTTTGTCGCTTTATCTTCAAATACGCCTCGCTTTGTTTCTTCAATAGCTGCCAATGCAAGCTCGCCATGCCTGTCAAGACCTGCAACGCTGCACTTTGCAACAATGAAGTCAATTTGCTCTTGATTAAGCTTTCTAAATTCTTCCAAAGCCTTTTTACCATTTTTTACAAGACTGTCTATTTCTTGTAATACATCTGTGCTTTCATCTTTCATTGTTTAATTCCTCCCATATTGTTTTATTTCACACCTATTGATTTTAACAAAATTTTTCATTTTTTAAAAACAAAATGACCAAAAATCTTTGAATTATTTCAATTTTGTTAAAATTTAAGTGAAATTTATTTAACTATGGCAATTTTATTGATTTTACTTATTTCAAATAAAAACCTTTGAATTGAATATAAAAATGCAATTGGAAAATGCTAATTATATGAAATACATTGCAGGTGATGCTTATTTTTGTAAGGCTGAGGATAGAATAAAACAGTATCCTTATTTAAATCAAAACATAAAAAGTGATATTTTGATAATAGGTGGTGGTATAGATGGCGCCATACTTAATTTTATCTGTCTCAGAAATATAATGTTTGGAAATATGATAACTTGCAAAAATCTTATTCTTTCCACTGGCTTTGACTTTTCACTTATGAAAGAGAAGAATTTGATTGACAGGGTGGTGTCTTATTCAATTGTAACCAAACCTATTGAAAACCTGTCTTGGAAAGAAAACGCACTTGTTCAAGATGATAAAGAGCCCTATCACTATTTGCGGATATTGCCAGATAATCGACTTATTTTTGGCGGAGAAGATACCACTTTTAAAGAAAAAGAAATAGATTTAAAGCTTGCTAAGAAAAAGTATGATAAACTCCTTAAAGATTTGAAGAAAATGCTTCCAAAATATGAAGATTTGATTGAGACTGAATACGAGTTTTGTGGTGTATTTGGCTCTACTCCAAACAATCTTGGCTTGATTGGAAGAAGCGAAAACCCCAATATTTTATATTTTTTAAGTGCTGGCGCAAATGGAATAATAAATGCTATGAGTGGGGCAAAATTGATTGAAGATTTGCTTAAAAATAGAGAAAATCCTTTAAAAAATCTGTTTTCGCCTATGCGCCAATAGGCTTTGATGGTTGAGCTTTTGTCAACAGTCTTTTTAAAAATTAAATATTTATTATTTTTTTATTCATAAAAGTAAAAGCCAAAGGCTTTTTTATTTTAAATTTAACGATAAAAATTGACATAAAAGGGGGAGTAATATTATAATTAAAGAATGATTGATAATATAAGAATAATTACTTATGATAAAAGCTTAAGACAAGATATAATCGCTTTTATTAAAAGTATTGCAATAGAAGAGTTTGGGTTTACGGCATGGAAGGATTATCTTGACAATAAAGATTTTTCAAGTTATGAAAAAGGTGAAAGCTTATTTCTTATAGCTGTTGATGAAAATGATGAGATGGTCGGCAGCTGTGGAGGGCTTAAAGTTGATGACAATGTCATAAAGCTCAACAGTTTTTATGTCGCAAAAAATATGAGAAATTGCAAACTTGGAAGCAGAATGTATAGTTTAATAGAAGATTTTGCCAAAAAACACAATTTTAAACAGATGATACTTTGCACTTATGAAAGATTTAAAACAGCCAATGAATTTTATAAAAAACAAGGTTTCAAGCTTTATAAAATAGAAGAAGAAATTGAACACTGGCTTTTAAAGGATTTAAAATGAAATTAGACGAAACATTGATTGAAAAATTTCTGTCCATAGACCAAAGCTCTCTGACAGAGGGAAAATATAGCGCGAAAACAAATAATTTTTATCAAGCTGTCAAAATTTTTCAAAAAGGCAAGTTGTGCGAGAAATATTCTATCAGACCAATACAATTCACCTTTGAAATTACAAATCAGTGCAACTGCTGCTGTGAGCACTGTGGAATGTCTGCAGGCAGAGGGATAAATAGGGCTAAACTAAATATGGAAAAATTAAAAACTATATCAGATTTTTGTCAACAGGCTGGCATTCCATCTTATGCGATTACTGGTGGCGAGCCTTTTTTGGAATTTGAAAATATGTGCAATTTTATTAAACTTTGCAAAGGAAAACTTGATGCAATAAAGCTAATTTCAAATGGTTTTTGGGGCAGAGAGGTTGAAAAATATTTTGATGGCCTTAAAAATGCAGGCTTTTTTGAAAATAACATTTTTATTCCAGCTATTCAATTGTCGATTGGCGAACAAGATGTCCCTCTTGAATACATTTGCAATATTATCAAGTATGTTTCTGAAAATTATTCTATGTCGCAGCTTCATCTTGGAATTATTTTTACAATGAGTGAAAAGACGGGAGATAAACTTAGCCAGCTTTATGAAACTTATTTGAATAAATATGGCAGTTTTCCAGAAAAAAGAGTTTTTCTTACTCTTTCTGAATATAAAAACTATGTAGAAGGCCAAGGCGATAAACTTGTTGTTGAGACTGAAAGCGTTTTTGAAAAAATAGGACAGTGTGACAACAAATTCGCACAAGAAATTGGAAAATTTGTAAGTCCGAAGATATTTATGAAGGTAAATGGAGATTGTTATCCTTGTGAAATTTTTAATATGCATAAAGATGTCTTTCTTGGCAATTTATTTTCAGATGGAATTGAGAAAGTGCTTGAAAACTACAACTCAAATAAATACATAAAATTTATTCAGAATTATGGGACAATAAGTTTTCGTGATGTAATTACCGAAAGAGTGTTGAAGGAAAAACAAGTTGAAACGCCATGTATGGCGTGCGAGTTTTGCATTAAATATTGTCAAAAGCACAACTTAATAAAATAATAAAAATTTACGATATTTAAAACAATATGATGAATTATCAAGAGGAATTATGATAAATGAAAGACCTATAATTGCAAACTTCATAAAGGAAAAAAATCTTGCAGCTCAAGAGATTTATAGGGCAAAAAGAGATTATGTTCCTGTGTTTGTCAATAAAAAGCTGTATGAAAAAATTTTTAAAGAAAAATTCAACGAAAATTCTTGGCAAAAGCTGTCTAAACTTTTTTCATTGACATTAGACAAAAATATGTCGAGTGGGGAAATTTTGGCTTGCGGCTTTGCGGATGTGCAAAAAGATGCGAGTGGAATTTCGCTTGGTGGCAATCTCGGCTCTGGCAGAGCTTTCTTTTGCGGCAGAAATTTCAACATAAAGGGTGAAAAAACAACACTTGCCAAAGCGAAAGATATCTATTACAGCGATGGAAAATTTTGCTTGCAGGCGGCAATTAAGGAAGGCGTGCTGTCAAATGTACTTGCAGAAGATTTTGCCATAAACAATTTCAAAACATTGGCAGTTTTTGATAAGGGGGTTAAATATATTTTTAGACAGCAGTATCAAGATGAAGATGATAATGTTTGCGATGAGTTTTATCCGCTTAAAGAGGCGATTGAAATAAGATATTATGAGAATGGAGAGTTTTATCGAATAAGCAATAAAATAGCAGATAACATTGAATTTAATGAAAAAGATTTTGTTTTGTTATGCAAGAATATTGGAAAGATGGAGGCAAATAAGTTTATAGACCGCTTTTTGCATGGCGCTTGGTCATCAGGCAATTTGACTACACAAAGTAATATGCTTGATTTTGACACTTGCAGCTTTGTAGAGGGCAGACATCCACAATTTTCAAACACCAATAAATATAAATCAAACTATTTTGGTTATGAAATTTTGGGACAAAAACTGATGATGAAAAATATGATCGAATACAGTCCAACTCTTGTCGGTGGCTATGATTATAAAAGTGCAGAAAAGATAATTGACAGGTCTTATAATAAACATCTCAAGAAAGGTTTTTGCCAACTGCTTGGAATTGATGATACTGTTTTTTTAAAGAAAAATAAAAATGAAATAGAGGTGCTGTTTAATAAATTCATTACATTGTCAAGAAAATTTTTGCCAAATTATAATGAGCTTAATGTCAATTCAAATTATGTAAACAACACTTATATTTACAATTTTTCGCGTTTTTTTGCAAAATATTTGATAAAAAAGCGTCAAAATAATGATTTTATGACAGCTTTGTCACTTCTTGTTAATTCAACCATAAATATAAATTATGAAAAACTTGGCTTTATGAAAGAGTTTGTTGAAGAAAATTTTAAAGAGCTTGTTTCTGTTGATGATGAACAGATGTCTTTAAATGTTTTTGAAGAGGTGAGAGAAATTACAAATCTTGTAGAAAAAATTTACCAGCAATGCAGTGAAAAAGAGCTTGAAAAGATTAAATTTAATTGTTATGTCAGAAACTATGACAGACACTATCTTTACAACAATAATAATGTATTTGACAATCTTTATTTGTGTTATGAAAGAGGGCTGTTTGATAATATAGATTTAGATTTAATTTTAAATTCTGTAATAGAAGCAAACAAGAGGGTTGTCAAAAATAATTTGCAATATTCGGCAAAACTTGGCCTTAAAATTTGCAAAGAATTTCTATATTATTTTGCTGTTTGTAAGGATGAAATCAAAATAATTTTCAAACCTTTTCATACACTATCGCCAAGTTTTGCAAAAGTGTTTATCAATGGTAAGGATTATTATTTAAGCCATGAAGAAAACTATTTAATCAGCCAGAGTATAAAGCTGAAAAGGTTTGTTGATGTTGATGAGCTTGATGTTCAATTTCAAGTCAATGGAAATATGCTTAAATGTGAGGCTTTTGAAGATTTTATATAATTTAAATCTTGACTTTTAATGTGTATTATGATAAAATTTAATTATAATAAATGGAGGTAATTATGGGTGGCTATAGAAGAGCATCATATAGTGGAAAGGGAAGTTCAAGTTCATCAAGTCGTTCAAGTTATTCGACTTCAAAGACAACTCTTGAAAAGATGATTGATGCATTACAAAAATTGAATAACGCAGAAAAAGAAATGAAACAGAAGAAAACAGAATATCTTCAATCAAAAGAAAAGTATGAAAAAGAGAAGGAAAGCTTTATAAAAGAATTTAAAGAAAGCTCAGATCCAGAAATCGTTGCAACTTTTAAATCTATCTTTGTTAGTGGAAGATTTGATAAGCTTAATGATGCATCAGAAACACAGCCTTTCGAAGATATAGATGACGAACTTGAATAAACATTAAAGAAAATTTATTGCAATTATTGTTTTAATAATTCTACGCCTTTTTGGCGTCGTTTTTCAATATTTTTTCTCTTTAAAATAAAAGGGTTTTAGTTATGAATATTGAAGAAATAAAAGTTGATGACGAATGGGAGTGGTATTTAGGCCAATTATATTTTAAATTGATTGAAAATATGCCTAAGCCTAAAGTGGCGGTAGAGTTGGCACCCGGTTTTCGCTATAAAATTGCTTTAGCACTTTCAGAACTTGGCTTTGACGGAACGCTTTTTGTCATTGATGCAAATAAAGATGTTGCTGAATATATCAAATTTAAGTATAAACAAATTTTACCCAACGCAAAAATAGAGTGCATTTGCAAAACTTTTGAAAAAGCGATTGATGTTCTTCCTCAAAATATTGACATTTTCCTTGCTAATCATGTGATAGATGATTTAATGCTTGAGAGTTACGTAAACAAGTCATATTATAATCAATTATTGTCAAATAATAAGGATAGGGAAAGATATTTATCTGTTTGGAATAATTTCAGCCAAGATAAAAAATCAATACAAGAAATTACAAATGAATTAAACAAGACTTTCGTGAAACTTTTTAATGAAAAGAATGTTGGAAAGGTTATTTTAAGTCAATATAAAAGCAATTTGTTTTATCAAGGGCAAGATGAGTGCATTGAAAAAATTGTAAGAAAAACTTTTGACAACTTGAAAGCATTCTTTTATTTTGACGATTGGGCTAAAGAGGCTCTTACTTTTCATCCTTTTGGAGAGGACGAGCGATATCTTGGAAAAGAGCTTCTTGAAAATACACAGAATATTGATAATTGGATTGTAGGCAGTCCAAAAAAGAGGTGATTATGGAAAAAAGAATAGTTTTAGCTTCAAATAATGAACATAAAATCAGAGAATTTAGACAAATGTTTTCAGGCTATGAGATTTTGGCATTAAATGACATTGGTTTTTATGAAGATATAATTGAAGACGGAGAGACATTTTTTGATAATTCACTTATTAAAGCAAAGACTATAAGAAATTATTTGCTTGAAAAAGGTTTAAGTGCGATTGTCATTGCCGATGATAGTGGTCTGTGCGTTGATGCATTAAATGGTCAACCAGGGGTGTATAGTGCAAGATATGCAAGCGAGCATGACAGCAAGAAAAACAGGCAGAAACTTTTACAAGAAATGAATGGCAAAGAAAAGAGAAGTGCTTATTTTCAATGCACGCTGATTAAAATGGAAATGGATGGCACATATAAAGTTTTTGAAGGAAAAACTTACGGACAGATTTTGAATGAAGAGCGTGGAGATACAAGTTTTGGATATGATGCAGTATTCTTTTCTGACGATTTGCAAAAATCTTTTGGTGAAGCAACATCTGAAGAAAAAAATGCTGTTTCGCATAGGGGAAGAGCAATTGAGTTGTTGAAAATTGATTTAAATTAAAATTTTTATGTAATTATTTATTTTACATGACAGTTAATAAAAAACAAAAAACTTCTAGGAAAAATCCTAGAAGCTTTTTTTAAAGCGTAAGTTTTTTAATTATTAAGTTGTTTGTTTTTTTAATTGAGTCGTTTTACCGTCAATATAGCATTTCCGTTTGCACCAATGGTGTTTGTTCCAGCGGGTGCATCGGTTGTTGAAATGGCAAGGTCGATTACATTTCCAGCTGCAAGTGTAACAAGTGCAGAGGTTGAAATCTTTGCTGTATAGTTACCTCCGACAGCGCCAATTGAGTTTCCGTCTAAAAGCACAAGTGTTTGAGGAATGTTTGTTCCGTTAATTCTTGCTGCGGCAGCATAAGATTGCTGACTTGGATTTGTAAGCTCGAGGTTATAAAAAATCTCGTAGACGCCAGCAGTTGAAACAGTGACTGCATTTGCTGCAGTTGTAGTGTTTAAAAGTGGCAGAGCAGTATTAAGTGCAACTTGAATAAAGGTGTTTGCTGCAGGAAAAACTGCTGTTTGTGGTGCACTGTTATAAAGACCACCATAGGCACTTAAACCAGCTGTTCCGGTTGGTCCAGTTGGGCCGGTAGCACCAGTAGCCCCAGTCGCGCCGGTAGCTCCCGTTGGGCCGGTTATTGAAAGTCCATCAATTCCAGTAGCCCCAGTTGCACCAGTAGGACCTGTAGCCCCAGTAGCTCCTGTAGCCCCAGTAGGTCCAGTGATACTTAAGCCTGTTGCGCCTGTGGCTCCAGTCGCTCCTGTAGGACCTGTCGCACCGGTTGGACCAGTAGGACCTGTTGGGCCAGTTGCTCCAGTTATCCCAATGCCAGTAGGTCCGGTTATACCAGTGGCCCCAGTAGCTCCAGTTGGACCAGTAGGTCCAGTAGGCCCAGTAATGCTTAAACCAGTAGGCCCAGTAGGCCCAGTTGGTCCGGTTGGTCCTGTTAAACCAGTAGGTCCAGTTGGGCCAAAAGGTCCTTGAGGTCCAGTTGGGCCAGTATTACCTACAGGGCCAGCAGGTCCCATAGATCCTTGAGGGCCAACGCCTCCGCCAGTATTTATAATAATTGGTCGTCTATTGCCAGGACAACAATGATTGTTGTGATTATGAAAAAAGCAAGACATATTTACCTCTTTTGTATGGAGCGGTTGCCCCATAAACATACTATGTAAAAATTACTTGCTTTGCTCATAATATCTTAATTTTTTAAGAGACTTTCCAGATTATTTTTTATAAGACTGCAAAGACGGGAATATTCTGGAATATTTATTACTTTTAACAGCCCATTTGCAAGCTCTATTCCATGTTGAATGCTAAAACTTTTATTTTCCTTCTTTTCTGGCAATTCAAGAGGGGAGGAAAATAATGAATAATATAAGTTTGAAATCATAAGCTCAGTTTCGTCAAGCAAATTTAATCTGTCTTCATTTGTTTCTTTCTCTTTAAGCTCAACAATGTTTTCATAAAGCTCTTGAATGGCATTTTGGATTTCGGGCAAAAGGGTGTTTTCAGCTTGAATTTGAGCATTGTTTTTAAAAGCCATGCCTCTGTTTATTGAAAGCTCATATCTTTCTGTGAGGTTGTTGTAATTACAAAAAAACTTGTGCATAGTATATCTCCTTTACACAAGTTTATATGTTTTAAATTATGTTTTTGTGAAATTAAATGAACAGAAGCTTAAGTGGTTGTGCCATAAGCTTAAGATTTTGGATTATAGAAGCTGTGCTTTCACTGTCGTCCTCGTCAGGGACATTTAAAAGTTTATCTGGGTCGCCGTAACTATTTGGATCAATTGCTTTAATGAGGGCAGGTAGACCTAAATTTATAAATAAAACAAGAACGATAAGGCAAGCCACGCCAATAAGAGTGTTTCTAATTCTGTATGCCGCATATCTACGCTTTTCGTCATTTTCACTTTTGGCAAGATTGACGCCAAGAACAATAGAATAAACCATTCCCGCGCCACCAACAGCTGCTAAAATGGCATAAAGAATATTTGGCAAGGTTTTATAAACATCATTAAGCCAAGAATAATTTCCGACCCATTGTTCTGCTGCAAGAAGAAATTGAATCATAGCCGCCTCCTTTTACACAAGTATATTATCACATTTTAATATAATATGCAAACAAATTTGAAAAAATATTGCTTTAAATTGATAAAATCAAGAGAAAAGTATAAATATTGCTTAAAAAAGATATAAAAAAATCACATCTTAAATGATGTGATTTTAATATTTTTATCTAAAAGCTTT
>JAAWCQ010000002.1 GCA_022793335.1 Clostridia bacterium | reverse complement strand
ATTATAGAAAAACTATAATCTTTTTTTATACAAAGGTTAACTGCCGAAGGCTGAACGCTAAGGACTTCAAGTCCTGCGTATGGAGCAAAGCGGAATTAAACCGATAGGTCGTAGGTTCGAGTCCTACTTGGGGAGCCAGTACTTGAGTTGCAGGTAACCATACCCGCAACTTTTTTATTATAATTTTCAATCTCATTTCCGCCATTTATATTATTATTTATAATAAATAAATTATTATCTCCGCTTAGCCCCGCATATCCCCCTTTTAACCCCCAAGAAGCAATATCTTTGTTAGTTATCTCTAAAGAGAAATCCCCGCAGGAATTTGCGGGGATTATATTTATATAAATTTCAACCTCATTTTTGTAAACAACAACCTTATTTAAGAAAGTTTGCACAATCAACTTTCTTTTCTCAAAACTTGCATTTTTGTTTTTCAAGATTTCTATTGCCTTTGATATTGCGATTTTAAGTTGTTCCTTGCTTATACTTATTTCTTTCAATCCCTCAAGTTCATTGGTCAACACAGCATTTATCTCTTTCTTTTCATTGTCAAGTTGTTGAAGTTTGTCAGTCATAATTTCAACATATTGTCCTTGAGCAATAAAATTTACTACATTTGCAATTTGTGAATTGATGTTGTCAATCTTCTTTTTTAAATTATCAATAAGAGAAGAATTGCTTTTTTGTTCCTTCAAATAAGCATTATATTTATCAAAAAGTTCATCAACAATATTTTCGCAAGACAAAACTTTTAAAATTTCTTTCACAACAAACTCTTCAAGGTCATCTCTTCGTATTGCTGTATTATTGCAGTAATCTTCTTTCTCTTGACTATGAGTGTATCTTCCATTCCCTAAACATTTATAATAAACATGCTTTGCAGTTTTTGTTTCTTTCTTCCAACCTTGATAATGCTTTCCACATTCTCCACAAACAACTTTTCCAGACAACAAATATTTCTCTTTAACATTGCTTGGTGTCTTATGTACTCTTTGAGCCAAAATCTTTTGAACATTCATATAGGTTTCTTTTGATATGATTTGAGGTAGTCCATTTTCAATTCTTATCACTTCACTTTCTTCATTTAATTCTTTGCTTATACCATTAAAAGTGATTTTCTTCTTATATTGATTAAAAATATAAACCCCAGTGTATCTCTCATTTCTCAAAACATTGTCTATTGAGGTTGTGTTCTTGAAAGGTCTATTTTTATAATCTTTGAAACCAAGTTCATTTAATTTGTCTATTATTTCAATTCTTTTCTTTCCCTCTAAAGTCATATTAAACATCAACTTGACCGCTTCCGCATTAATTGGGTCGATGACAGTGGAATGAAGAGGCAATCCCTTTTTATTATATTGAATTACACCATTCACTTCTCTTGGCACTCGCTTATACCCATAAGGCGGAATGCCACCACAACACATACCTTTATAAGCATTCTCTTTCATTCCTTTCATTGTTTCTCTTGAAAGGTTTGCAGAATAATATTCTGCCATTCCTTGTAAAAGACCTTCCAAAATTTTGCCCTCTGGTGTATCTTCAATTCTCTCAAGCACTGAATATAATTTCACACCATTACATTTCAATATAAATTTATAATTCGCAAAGTCGTTGCTGTTTCTTGAAAACCTATCAAACTTATGGACAAGCACCAAATTAAAATCTTTCTCTTTACTATCATTTATCATCTGTTGAAATTGTGGTCTTCTGTCATTGGTAGCAGAAAAGCCCTCATCAACATACCACTTGATTATTGAAATGTTGTTGTCTTGAGCATATTTTAAAATTGCACGCTTCTGTGCCTCAATGCTTTCTTCTCTTTGATTATCACTGCTATACCTGCAATAACCAACTGCAAAATTGCTATTCTGTTTTTTCTTCATCTTCTTTCTCCTCTTCGTTCATAATTTCATATATCACACTAAAAAATGGATTTAAATTTATTTCATCTTCCTCTTGCACTCACTCTCACTTTTTCTCAAGCAAAGTTTTCTTGCTGAGGGTTATCTTATCAACTTTCATCTCTTCTCCCTTTATTAAAAATTCCGCTATTTATATTATTATTTAAAATAAATGCTCTCCACCTTAAAACCTATTCTCTTCAAGCAATTTCAATAAATTATTTATGCCATCAACATCATGTGTCATAATGCAATATTCCATAAAATCAATAATCTTTCCTTTCAAAATCTCAAACAAACTCTTTGCCAATTCTTTTTCAAACTCTGTAGCACCATTAAATTTATCTTCCATTTTCTTCACCCCCTCTTAAATATTTATAATTATATATACAGTAGATGTAAATAATCGAGCCTTTTTACGCACAAAAATTTTAAATGCATAGAAAAAAGACAGTGATTTGTTTTTCACTGTCTTTACTTTTCTTCTTATCTATCGCTATCCCCAGCAAAACCACGGTTATTTTCCGGCATCAACTGTTTTGATATATATTTTATTTACTTTTGTATTAACAAGGGGAATAAGGTTGATTAACTTTTAAACTTTTCGTTCCCTAAAACTGCGTTCAACAAATCTGCTCCAAGCGGCGTTAATGACAAACTTATTTTTTTGCCATTAATATGTAAAAGTTCATACCTTTCGCTGTTTGAATTTGAAGAGATTTGCTTGTATTCTATGATATCTTCATTCTTAAAACTAAATCCGTGGAATACTCCACAGCAACTGAAAGTTTTTGTAAACGGATTTAATCCTACAACAAAGTCAATAGGTTTTTCGCCTGACACCGCTGTACATTTTCCACATGGGCGAATAGCACTTGCCTTGTTTGAATTATCCTCAATCTTTATCGTTCCGTCTTTATTAAAGGTTGCTGTTTTAGTATTTCTATTTCGTGCAGTTGTTGAAATCATAGAATTTAAAACAAACCATTTAATTCCGCCCTTAATAAATTTTTTACTTGTTTCAGTTGCAGTCGCTGGAACATTATTTATTGGCTTAGTTTCAATTTTTTCTCCAGTTATGTATTCAGCTTTTGCAATTTTCTCAACTTCCACTTTTTCTTCATCGGTCAAGTCTTCTAGATAAAATTCTTTCGTGTCCAAACTATCTTTCTTTAATGCTCTTTGTTGTCTTGACATTTCTAATTTTGTGTCATTTAGTTGTTTTTCATAAAGTTGTTTAATTGCATTGTCAATGTATATCTTTTTTTCTTCTTCACTGATTTCTTCCCAAGTTAGTTTTGGAGGTTGTTCAACTTTACTTTCATCTTTTCCGTTATTATCAAAGCCCTCAATTTTCATATCATTTTGAAAATTTGCAGTTGCTGATGGCTGAGATTGCTCTTTTTTATGATAGATAATTAAAATCAAATTAATTGTAAACATTGGTGCAGAACTAAGAATATAAATATATTGTCCTTGAAAACCTATTGTTGATAAAAGTATTGCATAAATCAAAAATAAAACTAATGAGACTATAATAAAAACTTTATTATCTCTTTTAATTAAAAGAAATAAACCAGTTATTAAAAATGCTAATACAACTATAAATAAAATAATAATAATTATTATTGAGATATTCATTTCGCTATTTCCTTTGTTTTCATTAGTATTTTCATTATTTTTATCATCTTGGCTGTCATGATTGCTATCGTTCAAATTTAAAATATTTATTAACAAATTGTAATTTTGAATGCTTAACAAATACTCATTATAACTTTCAAGTAAATATGTTTCTTGTGGTTGTATCGTTGCATCTGGGTAAATCGTTTTATTCTCATATATTCTCTTTAACGAGGGAATATATAATTCTAATAGATTTTCATATTGAACATCATTAGAGTTTTTGGTTTTTAATGTTTTATAATGGCTTGGTATATGCCCACCAAATTCATAGGGCAATGCTTTAAGACTTATAGAGAGTATATCAGTTATATCTAACAATCCATTTGAAACATAATGCTCTAGTAAATATATTTGATTTGTGTCATACATCTCAAGTGCAAACATATTGAACTCATCGTTGTAAACGAGATTGCCGAAAGGATATTCTTGCATATACTTATTATCAAAATCTAATAAATAAATTTCATAATGCAATTTGTTTTTGTCCAAAATCCAATCTAGTTCGCCTTGAGTAGATTCAAAATATGCGTGACTCCAAGTTTGCAAAAATATAAAATAATCATCTACGAAATTTGAGAGCAATTCTTTTTGAGATAAATTAATTACACTCTCATTTTGTTCGGCATTAGTTGTATTGTAGGTCAAAAAATTTGAAGTATATGTAATAGAAATAACCAGTATAAAAGAAACTATCATCAAACTCTTGAAGAATTTTTTCATAAAATAACTCCTTTTATAGAGTTATTATAACATACATTGCGATAAAAGTCAATAAAATAGCATACATTACTATATTTTATTTGTTTTGCGGCAAAGAGTGTTTATGCAAGCGGTCGAATTAAATTTATAATGTTGATATATTACGAGAACTAGGAGGAATTGATGAATAATATCGACATTATTACTCGTATTGGAATAGCAAGACAAAAAGCAAATTTATCCGCAAGAGCATTGTCACAAATGATTGATATGCACGATGGTTATATAAATCGACTTGAGAGTAAAAAAGATTTCTTACCAAGTATGGAAGTGTTGTTGAAGATTATTGAGGCTTGTGGAATGACTGAAGAAGAATTTTTCTATCACAATATAAACGAATTTAAACAAGACATGAAACTTATTGAAGAATTTAAAAATATTGGTCAAGATAAGAAAGAAGCAATTTTGACATTGTTGAAAAAATGAAATCTCTTTTGATTTCATTTTATTTTTTTAATTTGTTTCTCAATTCATTTAAAACTATATTCTGCTTATTCTTGTCAACTATTTCAATTATACTTTCTATAAATAATAGAACACTGTCTGTTATTTCTCATTCTATATTTCTTAAAGGATAACCTAAGTTTTCACTTTCAAATTTCATTTTCTTTCACCTCCTTTCTTTAATCTATCTTTCAAATGAAGATACCTTTGACTTCCAACTTTTTAAGCAGTTGTTGAATTTCTTTAATATCATACGCAACTTGCGAAATCATTTCTTCACTTGTGCTTGGGGCTAACAGTTTGTTTAAGTCAAATTTATCTTCTTTCATGATATCTCCTTATATGATAAATTTAGCATAAAAAAATATGGGTTAAGGAATCCCATATTTCTTTTTTAAAAGATTTAATCAAAGTCCTCAAATAGTAAGTTGTCATCTTTTAAACCAAGTGATTTTGAGTTGTCAACATTGTAGATAGTTGCACCATCAAAATAAACATTGTTATCGTGAAAGTGTGTTCTTTTATTTACCTTAGCACCTTGCTGTTGCAAAAGTGTGTTGGCGGTGTTGACAGCAGTTTTATAATCCACATTTTCTTGTGAAGTAATATTTGCCTTTGGTAAGTTTCTACTAGTAGAAACAAATTTGGCAAACTGAGGAAATTTGGTTAGTTTAGGATTTTCATCTTGCACATTATTCCATTTGTATTTTGTTAAATAGCGAATTGCGTCGCTTTCTTCAAATTCTCTTGGATCGCGAATAACAACTTTTCCAAATCCCCAATGGTCTTTCAACCACTTTTCATTCATAGCAGGGGCTTTATCTTTGAAGATAACAAGCAAATGAGAGTGAAAGCGATTGAAACCATTTTCATAACACTCTATTGCATTGATATATTCAGTATCTTTATATTCATAACGAAAATTCGCTATAAACTTTTTGACCTCTGCTTGAAAAACGAAATAGTCCATTTCAATATTTGTAGGTAGCATCAACACTTTATAATCGTGATTAATTAAATCTACCTTGAGTTTTTTCTCATATCTATAAATAGCATTCTCATATTGTTTAACTGTGATGAATGGCTGTTGCTCATTTCTAACACGACTATTTCATTCCTTTGTGCGACCCGTCGGCATTCCTGCCTTAGGGTCTGTTCTTCGCCTCTGAATTGAGGTTGTGCCATTATCATAATTGGTAATGACAAAATTTAAATTTACTTCTCTCATAATTTTCCTCCATAAAATGATTTATTATAAATAATAATATAAAAAGAAAATTACTTAAGAAGTGTTTTGTCATAGTTTCAAAAAAAATTTGTCCTCCTTTTTTTAAACACCTATCACTTGGTGTGAGCATTTTATCACTATTTTGTTTTCAAGTCAAATTAATTTATCTCTTATAACATATTTTTAAAAATTATTTTATACCTTGTAGTATACTCTATAGTTATCTTTATTTTTATAAATTTATATTATTATTTATAATAAATAAAATTTTATCTATGATATTCAAGACAACTCTTCTTAACAAACTTAACATTTAAAAACTTTTCTTTCTCTTCAACTTTTAATACAGTCATAATTGCCCAAAGTTTTTCTCTTTTATTTAATATATTGAAATTTGCTTGACTTTTTGCTGGTCGATACTTATTATTAAATCTAGCAAATAGTTTTTTGTGGTTAAAGGTTTCACGCAAGTATTCATTTGGGGAGCCAGTAAAGATTATAGAAAAACTATAATCTTTTTTTTATATAAAGGTTAACTGCCGAAGGCTGAAGCGGCAAACTTAGCTTGCATCACTATTTTTTTTATTAGAAGGCTTTGTTTTTTCTTTCAAAATAATTTTCTTAACTTGCATTATAAACAGATTATCAACTTTTTTAATTTTTCATAAACTTGACAGTATAGTGTCTATGTGATATAATCTTTAAAAGAAGGAGATATTTATGAAAGATTATAAAAATTGCAAAAAATTCATTGCTATTATAGGAAATGGATATGATGCTGGTACATCGGATTTTTATATTGCTGATATTGACACTTGGAACGATGAATATTATATACCTGATCATGCTGTTTATAACGAAGAAGTTTATCATCAAATTGAAAAACTAGGATTTAATTGCGACTTAGGTGCCGAAAATTATTTTATTGTGGAAAAAGAAATAAACACGGTTGAAGATTTAGCTGAATTTTTGAAACCACTGCCTTGGATAATGGCAATTGAAGATAGAGAGAAATATATTGATCCAGACTTAATTGAAGAATTTGTTGAAAAAGAAGAAGTTGTACTTGATATTGTAAAAGCTTTTGAAGGAAAACTGATTATTGATGATGTTCTTGAAAGCTTTAAAAAAGAACGAAAGGGTTTAGAAAATCGCGATTATTTCGTTTCAATATCTAATTATTTTTCAAACTACTGCGATACACATGGATTACCATGCAAATATTTCGCACCATTTAAAGACCAATTTGATGAGTGTAAAAAATTTTTAAAAGAAAATAAAGACAAAGTAATTTACTGTGATATATCAGATAAACGAAGAGTAACTTTACATGCATTTAATGATGAAGATACATATAATTATTTAAAAGAGAATTGCCCTTCTTATCAAAAACTTTTAAAGATTTTTAATAAACCTGCTTTAGAAAAAAAGACTCCTAAACCTGACGAGAAAAGTGCCAATGACTTTATTAAGGAAGCCAAACTTTACCCAAAATCGTTAATGATTGACAGGACATTTGATCAGGCAGTTAAACATAACATTAGTAAAAATCTTATTATGAGCACACTGGTTGAATTCACTTATGGAAACTCTAAATTTGATATAAAACAAAATCCAAGTGGTGATCTTATAAACAAATTGATTAAAGAAGGAAAATTTGTATATTGCCTGCAAAAAGGAGATGCAATCAACTTATTATTATCGTTTAACCGTAAAGCTGACTTAGACCAAATGCTTGCAAATTCAAAAGCTTATCAAGAAATAAGGGCGCAGTTGAAAAAGTGTTGCAAAGATATTGATGACGAAAATGATATCGATGACGAAGATGAAAAATTTTAAATTAAAAAGCTTAAATGCAAAATACAGTTTTGATGTCAAGCTTAAATAATTGTTGAAAACAAAAAAAGAGGATGAATTTATCATCCTTTTTTAGCATCACTTTATTATAATTACGGCAATGAATTAAATTTCTTTTTCTTCTTCCATGAAATTTTGAATGGATTTATTTTTCGACGCTTCATCAACTATTTCTTCAAAAGATCTTCCTAAGCCTTGAAGCACCTCATAAACCTCATCCACCGTCTTATCTTTTGCTTCTTTAAAAGATATGCCTTCCTTTGGTAATTTTAATCCATCTTGTCTGAGTTTTTCAATAATAGTTGCGTTGCATGCCAATGTCCACATATCTAAATTTTTGTCTTTTGCCCGTTCTACAAGTCTTAATTGAGATTCAGTAAGAATAAAAGCCACCACGCCAATCCTTTCTTCCTCTGACAAGCCTTTAAAATATTTCGGATTGAAATATAAAGTATCGATATCACTTGCAGCAGAAATGACATCTTTTTTGCTGAAATCAATCTTCTTTTTTGAAGCCTCTCTCAATTCTGGATATCTTTCCACAACTTTTCTCATAACCTTTTTAAGATCTTGTTTAATCATTTTTCACTCCTTTAATAACATCCACATATTAACATCTCTTTCAAACTTATCATAACATATTCACAACCTATTGTCAACCTTTATTTTCTTAAAAAAAAGCCTTCAATTTTAAGGCTTTTTACAATTTAATTAAGAAAATCAAACAGACAACTCATGGTTTCACTTTTATTATCCTCTTCATCTTTATCTTCATCTTCACCTGGCTTGACTATCTCGTTTTTCTCATTCAAATCTTCAAGATATTTCTGTTTTTGATAAAGGACAATACTTGTGATTATCACCACAAGTATGAGTGCGGCCAAAGCAATAAATATTGAGATTTTAGCCAGTTTTTCTTTGTTCACCCCGAGCTTTTCTCCTTTTGCTTATCTTACTATAGCATTTTTCAACCAGTTTTGTCCACAAAAATTTTGAAATTGCACGCTCTGTAAATAAGCTTAGGATAAATACAATTATTACATAAACTCGAAATTGCCCATAATTGAACAGCAAATTGACTATAAAAAGAAGGGAAAAGGCCATCAAAACGGACAAAAAGTCAAAGAAGATTTTTGAAAATCTATCTTCGTGCACAAGATTGCAAACCAAATTTAACAAATCAAAAATGATGCCACTGGCAAGTCCAGCACAGATTAAAAGCAAAAACATAAGAGGTTGATTTAATGTCGGATAAAGCAAAAATTCACCTCCTTTAAGGTCTGAACAATTTATTTGAATATTCTTTTTAATAAAGACCCCTTTGCTCCACTTGCCTCACCAAGTTTAATATTTGAAAACTTGCCTGATAAGACGACCTCGCCTTCGTCAAGATTAAGTTTTTTGACCTCTATTCCATTCCCAGTCGCAACAATGGCGTTGCCGCCCAGCTCAATCATCGCTTGTGTCGGCGTGGATGATGCCACCTTAGTCGCACCTTTTATTTGCAAAAGCTCTCCTTCAAGATGAATAAAACCATTCATAAAATATTTCTCCTAACAAAATTTTATTCAATCCCAACCACGAAAATGACAAATTTTGCAAAATTTAAACAAAACAGCGGTCAAAAGATAGATTTTAATTTTAAAATTCGTTAAAATAAACTCATGGAAAAACTAACTATAACACTAAAAGAACCCAAATTTGTCAGTGAAGAGCTTCTGGCGCAAAACTTTTCAAAAACTCAAATCAACAAGCTTTTTAAAAAGAAAGACATTCGACTTAACGGCAACAAACTAAAAGAGGACGCCTTTGCCGACTGTGGCGATTTGCTTGAGGTATTTTATATCCCAGACGAAAAAGGCAAATTTGATATAGTCTATGAAGATGATAATATTTTGATAATAAATAAGCCTTTCGGAATTGAAATTGAAGGAACAAATGGCCTAGCACAAAACCTCAATGCCCTCGCCGTTCACAGACTTGATCGAAACACAACTGGACTTGTCGTGCTTGCAAAAGACAAAGTCTCACAAGAGCTTTTGACAGCAGCCTTCAAAGCGCACAGCCTTACAAAAAAATATTTTGCTGAAGTTGTGGGAAGCACGAGTTTTAAAAATTTCACCTTTGACGCCTTTCTTTTGAAGGACGCACAAAAGAGTCAAGTAAAAATATTCAACAAAAAAGTGAGCGGCAGCGTCGCAATTTCAACTACCTTCAACACAATAAAGTCCTCACCTTATTCAAGCCTTGTTGAATGCACCCTTCACACAGGCAAAACCCATCAAATAAGAGCCTCTCTTGCATTTCTTGGACATGCAATAATCGGAGATGGCAAGTATGGGAAAAATGAGGATAACAAACGCTTTAAAGAAAACAAGCAGCGTCTTGCCAGCAGTTATATCAAATTTTCAAAACTTACAGGAAAACTTGAATATTTAAACTCAAAAAACTTTTCCCTTCTTCCAGCATGGGTGAAACTTTAAATTAAATAAAAAATATCAATTCTTAAAATGCAAAAGTTTAAAAGAACAATTTTTAAAACAACAAAATTTACGCAACGAATATAAAAACAACAATAAAATTATAAATTAAAAAGACAGCCATTAAAGGTTGCCTTTTTGTTTTTATTTAAGTTTATTTATTTGCCACAAATACATAGCCAAATGCGTTTGGACCCCAATGGCATGCAATTGCTGGGTCAAGATTGTCATAAACTCTTATCTGCTTATGATACTTTTCATCGGTCATTTCAATCAGCTTTTCAAGGTTTGATTTGTCATAGGTGTAAGAAGCAATAATCTCATAGTTTTCGTCACATTCAAATTCTTTTAAGGCGCCAGCAATATATGACATGCCCATCTTAAGACCTATCTTTTTTGTAAGCACTTTCACTTTGCCATCAATAAAGCCAATAATTGGTTTAATTTTCAAAATGCTGCCAAGAATCCAGTCTTTCTTTGAAAGTCTGCCCCCTCTGAAAAGATATTCAAGCGTCTCTGGAATAGCCATGATTTTTATTCTTGGAATAAGACTGTTCACCTTCTCTTCAATTTCATCTAAAGAAAGCTCTCTGTTTCTGTTTATTTCATCAACAATAAGTCTCATTCCACCAACTGCCATTTTTGAGTCGATAACCTTCACTTTCTTGTTTTCAGCAAACAGGTTTTTGATTGCATTAAAAGAGCCAGAAATTTCTGAGGAAATTGTGAGAATAATCACCTCATCTCCCTCTGTAGTATACTTAGACACACGCTCTTCAAGCTCGCCCAAATTTGGAAGCGAAGTCTTTGGAAATATCTTTTCATCAATCAGTTGTCTATAAAATTCATCCATAGGCAAATTTACGCCATCAGCATACTCAGTTTCGCCCATGAGAATTTTAAGCGGAACAAGCTCTGCATTATAATATTCCAATTCCTCCTGCTTAATACTGCTGCCAGAGTCAACCAAAAGTCTTAACATTTTTCCTCCAAATAATTTAATTATATTTTATTTTAATAATGAATTTCGCTTATTTTTATTGAATCTTAATTAAACTCATATAGATAATATTATACATAAATATATCCAATTTGAAAACTAAATTTAACTATAAAACGCGTAAAACAGTGAAAATCACACAAAAAGCATGAATTTTTTCTATTTTTTCGACAAATTATCAATTTATTATTAAAAACTGTTAAAATAAAAATTTTTCAAGCATCATAAACAAAAATAAAAACATCAAAAAAAGGACAAATAAATGTCCTTTTTTCACTAAGGCTAATTAGAATATCCAAGCGAGATAAGCTTTGCTACATTAAGCCATTCCCCACCATTTCCCAGCCATACGAAACCAATTGGCAAGGGTTGATTGTTTACTGCCAGTGTCCAGTTTGCAAATGGGCTTGTTTCGCTGCTATGGGTAACATATTTCTTTACTGGATTGTTATCCTTGTTTTGTATATATAGACTACTTTTGATTGTTCCGCTTCCTTTTGTGAAGGCATAGTTTGTTGTAGAGTTTGCAAAGCAGTCGATTACGCTTCCACCATTTAAGTTGCCTGTAAGAAGGCCTGTATTACTTCCTCCTGTTACGCTGCCGATAAAACCGCAGGATTGCAAGGTTATTCCGCTTGTTGTTGTTTGACCGAGTATTCCGCCACAATCTGCATTTGAAGCTGACGCTGTTACGCTTCCCTTCATATAGCAGTTTTCAAGGCGTGTTCCTGTTCCGCCATTTCGCCCAAGGATACCGCCTACATAGTCATTTCCGCTTACGCTTCCATAGTTATAGCTTGACAAAATTGATGTACTTACTCCATAACCTATCATTCCTACATAATTGTGTCCTGTCACTGTTGCTCCGCTTCGGCAGTTTTCTACGCTTCCATTGTTGAGATTGCCAACGATTGAGCCAACATTATCATAGCCTTGAATAGTGCCCGATATGATATTCACATTCTTTATCGTTGCATTTCTTGTATAACCAAACAGGCCTACATTTGAATAGAGATAATTACCTGACGAACTGCCTTTTCTCGCATTCGATGTGATAAGATTTTTTATCAAAAAACCACTTCCATCATAATTGCCTTGGAAAGCTTTGTTGGTTTCTGACCCTATCGGCTTCCATAGCCAATTCACAAAACTGGCATTGTTTTTTGCCAAATCTATGCTGTTTGCCTGCCTAAAATACACGCCTGAAAAACTTGTTCCGTTATCCACCATTTTTGAAATATATGCAAGGTCTGCGGCCGATCCTATAATGTATGGCCTTTCTGCTGTGCCATATCCACTTAAGCTTGCAGAGGCATGGGCGTTCCAAGTCTCTTCCCACTGCGCATAAAGGGTTATATTGCCAGAAACCTGACTTATCGACTGATTATTGTAATAGGTGGTGCCGCTTCCATTCGACATCGTATTCCAGCTTTTAAAAAGATAATTTTCCTTTTTAAAAGCATTTGTTGTAAGCGTCAAGCTGCTGTCGTAAGTTAAAGTTTGATTAGACATTGTGCCACTTGTGCTTCCGTTGCCGTTAAAAGTAATGCTATATTTCTTTGGCGTCCATTTAGCATAAAGTGTCAAACTTGTTTTATATGTTGTATATGGACTGCTTGATAAAGCGTTCAACAACTTTCGGCTTGAAAGGTCTGTTTCAACACCATTTAAAACTTCAACATCTTTTAAAGTTTCAATATTTGAAAAGACTACACTTCCGCCAGGCGATAACGCCCATCCAGCGAAATCATAACCAGTTTTGACAAAACTATTTGCTTTTATCGCCGCACCATTTCCATAAATTAAACCACTTTGGCTGCTCATCGTGCCACTTCCACCATTTGCATTAAAGTTTAACGAAAAGCTCCGCCCTGACCACTTTGCATAAAGATTTACCGTTTCACTGTTTGCATTTAAGGTGCTTACACTTGCACCATTGCCGTATTGAACACCTCCATTTTGCGTCGTTGACCAGCCTGCGAATGTATAGCCCTTTCTATCAAAGCCAATTGCGCTTATTGATCGTAAAGCTGTTGGCGTCCCATAATAGAAACCTGTCTGTGAGGATGTTTGAATTGGCGCAAAGTTTGAATTAAATAAGACATTGTAAGACTTGCCTTGCCAGTGCGCGTAAAGAACAGTATTTGCTACACGGTCCCAATTTTTAGCACTTGTTCCGTTTGCATTGTAATATTTATCACCACTAGTCGTGCCTGTGAAATAACCTTGAAAGTTATAACCCAATCTTGTAGGAAGAGAACTGCTTGATATTGAAGACATTGACATCCCATAATAAGCAGTTACATAAATTGAGTTTCCACTTCCGCCATTTGGTCTAAGCTCTACGCTGTATGGAATTATTGTCCAATACGCATAGAGAGTTATATCTCCTACAATATCCCAAGCTTTGCTTGCCACGCCATTTGAATTAAAATATTTTGTGCCCGTGCCATTTTGTCCAGTGTAATAACCTTGAAAACTATATCCCGCATTTATTGGCACTGCAACTCGGTCCATAACCTGACCAAGATAAACTGACACACTGCTGTTTGACGAGCCATTTCTTCTGTCTAAAATTGCAGTATATTGAAGCTGTGACAATCTGCCATCCGAATAATAATCACGCGTTCTTCCACTGACACTAGTGTAATTTTGAACATACATTACACCGTCGCCACCTTTGCTCCCACAATATCCACCTGAGCCACCAGCTGCAGCATTGGAAGCAACATTTGCAGAGCCGCCAGATGCAGCCCAGCTGCCATCCCAACTTTGTCCGCCACCACCGCCTCTTCCTCCGCAATTTGGAACTGTTCTTGTATCATTTGCATTGGCACAATTTGCAGTTGAGCCGCTTCCGCCTCCACCACCGCCGGCACCGCCTCCACCGATGTTGGAAGCTGGGCCACCAGCGCCACCGCCGCCACCACCGCCAGCGCCACCAGCATTATGTTGATGATAATGAGTCTTAAACCATGCCCAATGAGAAGTCTCATAATTATAATTTGCTCCAGCAGCACCACCAGCCCCCTTTTTGCTACTGCTTGCACCTGCAACAGCATTCACAGTGAGATTTCCAAGCACATATAGTTTCCCCATAGTGCCACCATCAGCTCCATTACTACCATCCCTACCTGCAACACCTACGATATGATCATCAACTTTATCTTTTGCTTCAAGTATATAATTTTCAGCTGAAGTAACTTCGATAATCGAGCCATACCAACCACCGCCACCACTGGCACCACCAATTCCAGCAGAAGCGCCCCGACCGCCTCTTCCGCCTCTTCCTGCGTAATCAGCCGTAGGATAACCTCCAGGACCATACGATACTTTAGGACGACCTGCAAGTAAAAACCATGCTGGGTCTTTATCATCGCCGATATTTAATCTTTCGCCATCTCCACCTTTAACTCCAGCTTCCCCTTCTTCAGCAGCTCTACCTTTAGCATTTATCGTCCCATCACCAACCAAGATAAGCGTAGAAGATGCCGGAACAGTTATTCCATACTCTGCATTCAGTGTACATCCAGCGGCAACATAGATTACAGCCGTTGAATTTTCTTTTAAATTTATCCTGTAATTCATTGTAAGATCGCTTGTAATCATATAAATAGTTGAATCTTCTAAATCTATGCTTTTGTAATCATTCGCAAGTGTGCCTATATTTGTAAAGCCACTGCTTGCTTTAACTTTATCAAGCTCCGTTTGCACTGGTTTTACATTGAATGGAATTATGAGAAAAAGGCCGAATACGGCGGCAAAAAAAGCTATTATTGAAAACAGCATGAATTTTTTATTTTGCACGTTGCCCTTTTTCATATTTCCTCCTTATAACAATCACATTATAAAACATAAAAAACTGTTGTTTTTTTGCCATTGCATATAAGTTTGTACTTTATGTATATCTATACTTCTATTTTACCCCCCCCGATATTTTGTCAAGTGTTTTTTTGTTTTTCCTCTAGCCTGAAAACAAAAGCATAGCATTTTAAAAAGCTTTTTAAAAAATTATAATAAAGTTTTGACTTTTTGATTTTTATATTTTAAACTTGTTTAATGGAACGCAAAGGAAAATATTTATTTTTTGATATTGAATGCAGCAATGGTCACAGTATATGCTCGTTTGGCTTTTGCATTGTTGACAAAGATTTAAAACTTATTTCAAAAAAAGATTTACTGATAAATCCAGAAGATAAATTCATACTTGCTGCAATCGGTCACCGACCAAAGATTGAATTGGCATATCCTGTAGAGCAGTTTTATAAACAAGACAACTTTTCATATTATTATGAATATATCAAAAATCTTTTGACAAACAGCAAACTCACTCTAATTGGACACAGCGTAAAAAGTGATTTTGCCTTTTTGAATATGGCCTGCGACAGATATAAACTGCCCAGACTGCCCCTTTCTGCCTATGATACACAAAAAATGTTTCTAATTTTGTATAAACGCCCTCATGTCGAATCACTTGAAAATATTATAAACCAACTTGAAATTGACACCTCAAGCTTGACCTTTCATAGAAGCTGCGACGACGCAAAAGCGACCTTTCTCATCGCAAAAGAGTTATGCTGGCAACAAAATCAAACATTTGAAGAGCTTCTTCAAAGCAGAAACGATTGTTTGTTTAAATCACAAAATTAAAAAAAATATCCACAAACTTAATTGTGGATTTTTTATGAAAGCATCCCCCGCCTTTGAAAGAGTAAACAAAACTGCATTAAGAGCGCCACCACCTTAAATCGTGAAACTTGCACTCGCTAGGCAACTATAAGTCGGAGCATATAAAAAGCGTGATTTAACTTTTTTCTTTTGGTAGAGATGAGGGGCTAACTATCAACGATAAAACTTTAAATTTGCTCTATATATGATTCATCTCGTTTGATGGCGTAAACTTCATTTCATTTATTTCCTTTCTTTAGTTGTGTAGTCATAGTAAAACCGAAATATAATTAAAGTAAAAATAAACTAACTATTCGATTTAGACTTTTTGTAGAGATGCGTAAACAATCCCTCGACTAAAATCTCCTTAAATTCGCTTTGCTCATTATCGGGGGCTCTGCAACACAAGGTGGGGTAAGAAAATAAAAAAAATAGTCTCGAACAGACTATTTCTCTGGTAGAGATGAGAGGACTCGCGAATGTGTCGCAGACACGGAGTCGCGCAGCGAACACCGCCCCCATCTTATATCAAATAAGTTTGATGCGTAAACTAACAGGGTGCCACCCTGATGCAAAGTTTCACTTTGCGTGTTGCTCTATAGCACAAGGTGGGGTTGAGAAAATAAAAAATAGTCTCGAACAGACTATTTCTCTGGTAGAGATGAGTGGACTCGCGAATGTGTCGCAGACACGGAGTCGCGCAGCGGACGCCGACCCCCACCTTATATCAAACAAGTTTGATGCGTAAACTAACAGGGTGCCACCCTGATGCAAAGTTTCACTTTGCGTGTTGCTCTGCAACACAAGGTGGGGTTGAGAAAATAAAAAATCACTCGAAATGAGTGAAATTTTGGTAGAGATGAGTGGACTCGAACCACCGACCCCCACCTTATCAGGGTGGTGCTCTAACCAGCTGAGCTACATCTCTATATTTGCCACATCCATTTTGATTAAAACAGTGTGACCAATCTAAAAGATATTTAAGAAGAGGGAGAATCTTCTAGATTGCATTTTAATTATACTCAATTCATCTTTAATTGTCAACTGTTTTTTTGTTTTTTTATCTATAATTTTTTTTAAACTTTTTATTTCTCCTTTTCTATTTCTGCAAGTTGGTTTGCGCGATCCTTAATCGAATTGGCAATTTCTCTGATATCTCTTTCATCCCTCAATATATCCTCAATTGTGATATACCTATCAACAATCAATGTATTATCTTTTTTTCTCACATACATATTATAAATCTTTATATTATGTTTTGTCTTCTTATAGTAATATTTGGCAAGCAAAATAAAGCCAGCAAAATATTCTGTCAATTTCTCGTGATAGCCATCATAAGAGTTTTCTGGAAAGATTATAATGCTGTTCCCCTCTTTCAGATAGTCACTGCTTTGCTCTATGGTTTTCATCAACTTCCCATTGGTGTAAGTTGGAATAAGCTCCATTCCTTTATAAAAAATTGAAACAAAAGGCAAAACAATGGTTGCAATCAGCTTTGCAGTAAATTTCTTATGATGTTTTTTTCTATGATAATAGTCATTGGCAAGATATTTCCACCTATCTTTAAATTTGAAGACCATTTCATGTGTGCCCCAAAACTTGAAGTTATGTGGAAAGTATAATTCATGTTTAACTGGGCCAAGAGCGCCAACATGATTGCTTAAATAAATTGCATTTTCGTCCAACGCTTCTTCATTTAAATTTATCACTTTAGGTTTTCTCACAAAGATTTTAATGATTGTTTTAATAAATCTGAAATATGCCTTTCTCTTTACTTTGTTTTTCTTCATCTTTCATCCCTTTTGCAAATTTTTATTTTCTCAACACATTTTCTATCTTTTTTGATATTTCAAAAAACTTTTTAAAATCGTCTTCGCCAATCTCATCTACAATTTCAATAAGTTTTTTAGCAAATTTATCCTTAATATCGTTTAAAACAAGTTTGCCTTCCTTTGTAATTTTCAAAGCTGTAATTCTGTTGTCAACTTTAGAAGGATATTTTTCCAAAAGCCCCCTGTTTGCAAGTTTATCAACAAGAACCCCCGCCCTAGCCCTCGAAATTTTCATTTCATCAGCAATTTCCTTTGCATAAACTTCGCCTTCTTGCTCATCAATAAAAACAAGCACGCACCAAATTCCCTTTTCATTTTCTGCCAGCTTGTCAATTATTCTTATTGGTCTGTTCTTTCGAATTTTTTCAAGATAAGCTTCGGCATCCTGTTGTGTAAACATTTTTTCACCTCTTTTGAATTTTAAAACTTTTTTTCACGCGGCCTTCAATCCTTCGCTTCTTATTTTCATTTTATTACTTAGCACCCTTTAAATTTTGCGGCGGCTTTTCACTTTTTTCAACTTTTTGCTTTTATGATATAAATTAAAATCATTATATAATCAAACAAAAAATTTGTCAACTGGGTTTACAATCATAGAAAAAATAATTATAGTGCAACTTTCCTTGACTTACTTTTAAAGCATTTTATATAATTAAAATATATTAAAAGGAGATTTTATGAATAAACAATTTGAGCCACTTTTTACCCCTTGGAAAATAGGCAATGTAGAAATTAAAAACCGCATAGTGCTTTGTCCAATGGGCGGGACATCCATTTTTGGATGGATGGAGCCTCATCATTTTGACAAGGATGCAGCTGACTTTTTCATGGACCTTGCAAAAAATAATGTGGGCTTAATAATACCTGGCATTGCGCCACTTCGCAATCTTATGGGTGGATCTTGGCTTTATAAAAGTAAGCGCACCTTCAAAAAACTGAAAAATTATATGGAAGAATTTCATAAAACAGGGGCTAAGATGTTTATTCAGCTTACTGCCGGCTTTGGAAGGTCTTTTTCCATTCCAAACAAAATGGTGCCAATGCTTAAAAACAAAGTTTTGGCGGCTGCAGTCAAACCTATATTTGATGTGCGCTATTTATGTGCTAGTCCAAGTAGGCTTCCTTCTCGTTGGGCAGAAGGTGTAATGTGCCCTCAAATAAGCAAAAAGACCATTAAAAAAATGGTTGACGGCTTTGCTAAAACTGCGCTTATGTGCAAAAATGCCGGAGTTGATGGCGTTGAAATTCACGCTGTTCATGAGGGCTATTTAATCGACCAATTCACCACCCAATACACAAACCAACGCACTGACGAATATGGTGGCAATTTTGAAAACCGCTTCCGCTTTCCTGTTGAAATTGTAAAAGCAATCAAAGCAGTTTGTGGAGATGACTACCCTGTTTCCCTTCGATATTCGGTTGTAAGCAAAACAAAAGATTTCTGTTATGGCGCCATGCCGGGCGAAGAATTTGTTGAAAAAGGCAGAAATATGGAAGAAAGTGAAAGGGCGGCCAAATATCTTCAAGATGCAGGTTATGACATGTTTGACGCTGACAATGGCACTTATGACGCTTGGTACTGGGCTCACCCACCAATGTATATGCCTCAAAATTGCAATCTTGAGGATGTGGCACATATAAGCAAGTTTGTTGACATTCCAGTTGTATGTGCAGGAAGAATGGACCCTGCGACTGCTGCTGAGGCTATTAAAGATGGCAGGATAGCCGCAATGGGCGTTGCAAGACAATTTCTCGTAGACAGCCACTGGGTGACAAAACTTATTGAAGACAGGCTGGAAGAAATCAAGCCTTGCATTTGTTGTCACAATGCCTGCCTTACTATGTCGCACTATAAAGGCGTCGCAAACGCATGTTCAATGGCTGACTCCATTCACATGTCAAGATGCGCCATCAACCCTCAAACTATGGACGGCGGGAAATATGACTATGCACCTGCAAAGAAAAAGAAAAATATTGCAATCGTTGGCGGCGGAATTGGCGGTATGGAATGTGCAATCGTGCTTACAAAACGCGGTCATAAAGTGACAATTTATGAAAAGACAGACACTTTAGGCGGAGTTTTCATTGCTGCCGCAGCACCAGACTTTAAAGAAAAAGATAAAGAGCTTATCGCGTGGTATAGACGCCAAATGAAGCTGCTTGATATTGAAATTAAATTTAACACTGAAGTGACCGACCTGAAAACTCTTGACGCTGATGAAATAATTGTCGCAACAGGGGCTAAGGCGCGTAAACTTAACCTTCCAGGCATTGAAAAAGCAATCGAGGCGGTTGATTATCTAAGCGGCAAAGAAGTCGGCGAGAATGTGGTGGTTATCGGCGGCGGACTGAGTGGCTGCGAAATCGCTTACGACCTTTACAAAAAAGGCAAAAAGCCTTGCATTGTTGAAGCCCGTAATGACCTTATGATTGCAAATAATCTTTCACTTGCAAACACCTCATATCTTCGCGATTTCTTCAAAACTTACAATGTTCCTGTTTATCTTGAAAGGTTCTGCAATGAAATTAAAGATAATGTGGTTGTGGTATCAGATAAGAATGGAGACAAAAAAGAGCTTAAAGCTGACAGCGTTATCCTTTCTGTAGGATATTTGCCTGCCCCTCTTGCTAAAGGTGGAAAACATGTTCATGTTGTTGGCGACGCTTTCAGTGTTGGCAATCTTCGCACTGTAATTTGGCGAGCATGGGATGTCTGCACAAAATTATAAAATTTGAAAATAAAAAACAACGGCGTAAAATTCAGCTGTTGTTTTTTTTGTTGCTTTATTTTCAATTAAAACCATTTTCACTTAAGGCAACGACTTCATTCGCTCGAATTTTTCGTCGATTGTGCACCTTTTTAAAATAGGTGATCTTTTCATACAAAAAACTAGAATACGAAAAATTTAACTATTAAAAATAATAAATAAAAACTGTTTTTTTAAAAAACATTACTTAAATTTTTAATTTTAAAGCTTTAAAAACAAACTCTTTTCCGAAAAGGTCAACATTGTCAAGTTTTTCTATATCAATAAATCTTGGCTGATAAAAATTATCTTCAGTCATTCGTTCAAGCTCTTCTCCGCCAAGCCTTGGCTCTGCATCATCTTTTATTTTGCAGAGATAATAATATGCATTTCCATTTATTGTTTCTTCTTTTCCCAAAAAGTCCACAATCTCCACTTCAACACTCATCTCTTCTTGAAGCTCACGAACAACAGTCTCTTCTTCTGTTTCGCCTTCTTCTATTCCGCCGCCTGGAATGACATAATATTCGTTGACTGCCCCATCTTTTATTTTTCTTCTAAACATTGTAAGCACTTTTCTGTCTCTTATTATCACCGCTCTTGCACTGTCTCTCATAAACACCCCTTTTAGTTTAAACTACATTAAAACATTCTCATTTTTATTATTTATGCCTGCACACGCTTTTGTCAACTTTTTATTGTATGTTTTAAATGATTTCCTTAAGTAAAACATTAAATTAAAATTACCCTATTTAGTCATTCTTTGTCTTTGAATTTCATAAAGGCTTGCCGTTGCAGCGCAGGCTATATTTAACGAGTCAATGCCCTCGCGCATCTGAATTTTGACCAGCTTGTCAGCGTTCTCGTTGTAAAATCTGCAAAGCCCATCGGTCTCATTTCCAATCAACAGCAGAGTTGGCTTAGTAAAATCGCATCTGCCAATAAGCTCATCTGTTTGAAGGGATGTGCCCACAACTTGAAAAGCTTTATATAACTTTTTAAGTTTTTCAACAAGCTCCAAAAAGGCTGTATTTGACTCTATAAAAGTCTTCTGCATTTTAAAGAAAGAGCCCATCGATGCCGTGACAACTGCATGGTCATAAATGTCAACAGCATGCCCCGAATAGAAAATCTGTGTCACTCCAAAGGCGTCGCAGCTTCTTATAATTGTGCCCAGATTTCCCTTTTTTGACGGCCTATCCAAAAGCAGATAAACTGGGTTATCCTCAGTCAAAATTGCCTGTTGGTCTTTCATTTTGATAAGCGCCAAAAGCTCGCTCGTATCCTCTTTGTCACTGAGTTTCTCCATAAGCGGCTGACTTAAAATATAATTCTTGTTTGCCCTTCCAATCACACTTTTTGCCCACTGCGAAAGCTTTGTTTCGCTTGAATATATGAAGGCCTCAATTTGCCAATCAAATGCCAAAGCGTCCTTTATATTTTGAATGCCTTCCACAAAAAAGAGACCTAAACTTGCTCTTTTGTTTCTGTTTTCCTTAAGCGCGCATATCTGCTGAAAGGTAGCATTTTCTTTGCCAATGTTTACTTTTTCCATAATTTTCTCTTTATTTTTCTATTTTTAACCATTTTTTTACGATATTTTGCGGTTTTTTGTTAAATTTTACTTAATTTATAATAAATTATCAAATTTCGAAAACCTTCGACATCTATTTCAATCTTTCTACAGCCGCCTGCAGAAGAGCCTTCAATTCATTGTATGGTTTGTTTCCAAGCGCTTTAAAATAAATTCTGTCTAAATATCCATTTTTGTCTGAGCCTTCAGGTCTTCCATAGAGAATTGGTTTTAAATTCATATAAAAGCCAAACTCGACATTTGTAGTAAGTGCAGGAAGCTCTGGGAATTTTCTTGGCACCCAAAATACAACAAGTGAAGCTGCATGCAAGGCATCCCATTCCCAAATAAACTGGTCATCTTTATCCACAAAATCTTTCATGGTGCTATACTCTGGCACATAAACAATTCCGTCAAAACCAAGCTCTTGCAAAATTTCAATCGCCTCATTTCTCCAACTGCCCTTCTCCCAATCTTGTTGTTGCTCCTTTCTGACAGTCGGCCCTGCCAAAAAGATTGACTTTTCGCCCATAACAACGGGCGCATCTGAATAACTTACTTTCATAAATTTTCTCCTTTTTAAAAATTGTATTTATCGTATTTAAATCTAAAATTTTTAAGCTTTTTCACAAGACTTCAAAATTTTATTTTTAATACACCTATTACTCAAAATTTCAAATCTGACAGTTTTAAGTTTTTTGCTCTACTTAAAAATTTTATTTAACTTTGTTTTTAATTTGTTTTCAGCAGCACAATTTCAAATTTGATTTAAATTGTTGCTTTGCACCCAAGAGCGAAACTGATTTTTAGCTGGCATTTGATATTCATAATCTTTAAGTGCAGCTGTCCCATCAATAAGTTTGACTGCCTCTTGAAAAACCTCTTCTTTATTCTTATCAAAAACATCAAGTTTAACCTCATTTGGAAGAAGCGGTCTTTGAGAAATCACCCTATTGCTTATGTCAACGCCTTCCAAATAATATAGGCCTGTTCCACTCTTGTGACGCTCTTCCATTTGTTGCTTAATTTGTTTTGCTGAGGAAGAATAAAGTCTTAGAATAATAAAATCAAAACCTTTAAAGATTATTGGAAGCTCTCTGACACGCAAGTCATCAAAGTCCAAAGCTACAATATTTCTAAATCCTTTTTCATAAAACCATTTTGCCTGCATTATGGTGTTTTGAAAACAAGTATCTTCCTCAAATAAGCCTTCGTCTTCACAAGTTTTTGGAATAATAAATTCTGGCACCATGCTTTGCTCGAGATAGACACCATCATAATGTTTATATAATTTTTGCGCCAGAGTGGACTTGCCTACCCCACTTGGCCCAATAAGAAATATAAAGTCTTTCATAATTTTCCTTTTTTATATCACTTTTTAAAAATCAAAGTCTAAATAAACAAACTTGTCCATATCAAAACTTAGATTTTTATCTATCATTTTCTCAGCAATTGCACAAGCCTTGGAAATGCGCTTTCCTTGAAATAGCGGGTCAATATATCTGATTTTGGCGCCGTGATGAACATAATAAACATTTTTTGGAGCAATTGAAGAGGTCTTTACCTTTTTCGCATTTTTCCATATTAAAAACTTTTTGGCATACTTTGAATTTAAAATAATGTCAATCACCTCAGCCTCTTTCTTCTCATACAATTCTTGCTTTGTAATAAGCCCATCTTCATTCAGCTTTTTTATTAAATCTGCTAAAAACTGCATTGAATATCTTGTCCTATCCTCTCGATAAATCACTGATAGACGGCTGGTAATTTTGACAAACTTTCTCGCAAGTGCCTTGGTCTTAAAGCCAAGCTCAACTATCCCATCCTCATTTTTTTGCACTTCAATATCTTGGTAAAGCTGTTCAATTTCCTTAAAATTTGCAAGTTTATAAGTAAAAAGTGCATTTGACAATGAATATTCAAGCCTGTCCGCTGAAAGTTGCGGTGTATCATTATCCGCAATTGGATAAATATGATAATCCGCCACCTCGTCAAGTTTAATTCCATCTCTTTCAAGCAGATTCATAATCTCAGCCGAGCCCTTAAGCAGACTGTAAGTCAAATCTTCAGTAGACTCTTGAGTCATATAATCACCATTTAAAAAGTCAACACAATGCTTAAAAACAGGTGTTGCAATGTCATGGAAAAGTCCTGAAAGAGTCTGCTTTTTATCATGAGTGAAATGCCAGACAATAAGTGCTACCGCCACCGAGTGATCAAGGCTTGAAAAGAAAAAATCACTTTCAAAAAGGTCAGAATATATTGTCCCACAGGTCACGCTTATTTCAGCCTGCTTAAGCATATCTTTCGTTTGGATATATTCTTCCATCCATGCTGGAAATTCTGGCTCTAAAATATCAAAATATCTTCTTATCTCTTTTTTTACATTTTCTATGTATTGCATTTGTCTTCCTTATAGTTATAAATGTTTTTTAATGCTGTTTATTTTTTATAACATTGCTTTAGATTTACTTCTTAATAATATTGATTATAAATCTTTATTTGTGTTTTAACAGCATAGGTTTTTATCCTTATTTTGTCAATAAATTTATTTAACGAAATCCAAAACAATTTGTGCAAGCTCAGCCTCTCCGCCTCTAAACACATGCCCGCATCCCTTAACAACCTTATAAGCACTGTCTTTGTTTTTTGCATTTTCTTTTATTATTTGAAGATGCTTTGCGGTGTCATTAAAAGCGAAGCCGTCCTTTTCGCCCATTACAAAAAGCCCGCGTTGCCTGATTTTCTTAAGCTGTTTAAAATCACCATTTGAATAGATTGGCAGATTTTTGGAATGAGAGTTTTCAATAAAGTCCAAAAAAGCTCTGGCTGTATAAAGATTCCAATCATCAAACGGAATTGGAATAAGCTCGTCAAGTTTTCCCTCTTCTTTCATCTTTAACGCAATAGGCATCAGCTTTTCGGCAGAAACTCTTTCATGTTCTTTCAAAACTGTTGTGTCTGTGGGTGAAAGGAGAATAAAACTGTCGATATCTTCATCTTGATTTTCTGACAAATAATAAACCACTTTGTTTGTGCCATAACTATGCCCACCTAGAACGATTTTTTTGAAGCCGCTAGACTTGGCATAATCGACAAACGCTTGCAAATCTTGAAGGCAATCATCAAAAAGCTCATAAGTATTTCCGAGTATCTTTCCGCTTGACGATGGCGAATCCATTCTGTGAAAGGCGCCACTGTTGTGCGCATATATGAAAGATACACCTTCCCTTTCAAGTTGCTCGCCCATGTCTCTTAAAAACTTATTATCAAAAATATTGCCGCAATTTCCGTTTGTAATTATCACGCATGTATCTCTGAAATTTTCGCCATATAAGCAACCATATAATGTATCACCGCGTTTGGTCATGACATCAAAAATCTTCATTTTTCCTCTCTTTAATCTTTTTATATTTTATTTTGGCCTTTGCTCTTTATTTAAAAATTTAAATGGCTTTCAATTATTCACGCTCATTTTCTTGATAACACGATATATGTCATACCAGCTGAAGCAGCGTGTGGTGTTTTCAAAGTTGAAGTCTTTGTTATATTCAGCATGATAGCAAATCATTGGCACAACTTTTGAAAGGTCTTCAATATTTTTTGGGCTGTCTTCTATCATAAAATCAATCTTAAACTCTTTGATTTCATCAAGTTTCTTTTCCTTTTTAGCTTTGGTGAAAATAAGTTTGTCATAGATTATATCATTCTCACTCAGCCATACTTTGACCTTATTTCTCATATCTTCGCCGACCTCATCATCACGATTTGTCAGCCATCTGGCAGTAACAATATAGATTTCATGGCCATCTTCTTTGAGTTTTTTAATCACTTCACTTGCAAAAGCGCATGCCCTCACCTTCCTCGCGTATAAATCCAAATATTCTGCCCAAAAATCATCTTCTGTTTGCTGATCAATTCCAAACGCAGCATAAGCCTCATAGTCTGCCTTTCCAATTTTATAGTCAATATTGTTCTCAACCAAATATTTTGTCAAGTAGTCGGTAGTAAATTGATTAAGCTCGGTCAGCACCCCATCAACATCAATTCCAATTCTCATTTTATCTCCTTAAAGCAATCAATGTAAAGCAAAGTTTTACCTTTTCTTGCTTCCAATATCATTTTCAATTATTTTCAAGCTTTCATTAAGTTGAGTATCCACTTTGTTGTAAAAATCTTGCAAATCAAGTTTGATTTCTATGTCAGGTTTAATCACACCCGCGTAATCAAAGCCTTTTATAATGCAGTAAGGCTTGACTGGCGCGTTTTCATCATGCGCAGAAGTAAGCTCGAAATATCTTTCGCATGTCGTAAACCGTTTTCCATCAACCTCAAGCCATTTTATGTTTCCGTAGGCTCTTGTAGGCTGACCTGCATCTGTGCCAAGCAAAGTCGCATTAAGCTGTTCCTTAAATGACGCAAGAGCAAAAGTGCCGCTAGAAAAGGTGGCTTCATTCATAAGCATATATGTTTTTATATTGTTTTCTTTTAAATAGTCGCAAAGCGGTCTAATGACAACATCACTTCCGCCAGTGTTGTTTCGCACATCCACAAGACAAGCTTTAGGCAAACTTTCGCAGCTTTGCGCCACCTCTTCAACAAACTGCTTGAAAGGATAATTTTCCATGTTTCTGCAAGCGCGATAACGGATATACAAAACTTGCCCATCGCAAAATTTATCACTTTCATAAAGAGGTTTTCTTTTGAAGTTTTTCACTTCTTCCTCTGTTGGAAAGCCTCTTTCAATCAACCTTCCGCCTTCGCAAGAATAAACCACCTTGTCTGCATTTTCTTCGCCAAAATCAAGCATGGCAAGTGCCCGCGGTGAATTTAAAAATCTCACGCCGATTTGCCTATACGCCCAAGTCTCAACTTCATAAGGTATGTATGCCTTGGCTTTTTCAATAACCTCTTCAATATCATGCCCGTTGACTTTTTCAATTTTGAAAATTTTCTCGCCGTCAACGACATAAAATTCTCTTTCTCGCTGCGCTATCTGTGCGTTTACGAAATTTAAACTTAACCCCTCATAAAAAAGATGTGCATCCTTAAAAAGAGCAAATAATTTCAGCATCCCTGCTTGAAAATGAAGCTCGTCCAGCGCTTCCACCCCTTCCAAAAATTCATTCTTTTGCCTTTCAAACTCTTCTTTTGAAATGTCATGATAAAGATAAATGTGGGACTCTTCCAGCTTCCTAAAAACCTCATTGACAAATTCTTTCCTTGGCATTTTAGCCCCTTTCTTCTTGTTGTTTTGTTCAATCAAAAACAACTTAAGTTTTTTTAGCATATCTTGTTCATCTGAGTATTCAACCACATTTTTTGTGATAAGTTTTAATGAAGAGCTGATTTTGCTGCCTTTTCTATACATACATAACAAGGGAATATTTTTCATATCCGCCCAGCCAATTTCAATGCCTTGACCAGTCGAAGCAAACGAGACCTCCGCAACAACCAAATCAAAACTGCCAATAATATCCTTTGTATTTTTCTCTTTATCATCATGCGGAAAAAAGAATTGAACATCTTCAAAATCCTTGCAATTCTTAATCGGCAAATAAAACTCATTCAAGAAATCAAAACTCGTTGAATGCGAAATATAAACCTTCATAAATCCCCCTCTTTAAAGTAACAAATCTTTAAACTCAATTAAAAGTATTATAGCATAATTTTGCCTGCTTTGTCGCGTTTTTAATTACAATTTATTTTATAATTAAACGACAATGCCAACGAGACATTTTCAATGCCACCTTTTTGCAGATTTTTAAAACTGTTTCATTTCAAAATAAAAGACATACAATTCTTTAATTTGAAAGTATGTCTTTATTCTTTAAAATTTATATGATTTTCATTTTTTTATTACTTTTTCTTTTTCTGCTTTTACATCAATTTTACACTTATTTACTGCATCAATGATGATGTAATAAACAGGAATTGTCAAAAATATAGCCCAACAAGGATGCCACAAACCTGTCAAAAAACCAATCAAAACATATATGGCAGCAACTAAAACTGGATAAGCAAAATGCTTCACATCTTTTTTAACAATTGCATCAGCAAAAGTTGCCACAACAGGTATCAACATAAACAAAATCCATGTAGGATACCAAAGGTCAAAACAAAATCCAACTATGAGATAAATCATAGTAATTATAAGCGAAGCACTGCCACCTACAATTGCCAAGGTTGCTCTTTGCCCAGCTGAAAGCTTTTTTTCGTCATCTTCGTCATCATCTTCTTCTTGAATGACTTCAACATTTTCAGCTTCACCTTCATTTTTGGCCGTTTCTTGCGCCTTGCCCTCATCCTTATCTTCAACAACCACTTCCACCTCACTTTCACCGTTGATAAGCTGGTCGATAGTTATATTGTAAATTTTTGCAAGCGCAATCAAATTGTCGGTGTCAGGCGAGGCTTCACCCCTCTCCCATTTTGAAACAGCCTGCCTTGAAACATTCAAAAGGTCAGCCAATTCTTCTTGTGAATAACCATGTGCTTTGCGATGAGCTTGAAACTTTTCTGCGATTTTCAAATTCATAACCACTCCTTTATAAGACGATTATACAATTAAAGTCACCCAAAAACAACCAACTTTAGTTGGAATTTCCGCAACTATTGGTTGCAAAACCTCACATCTTAATTTAAAAATCAACAAAATCATCCCAAAAACTTATTTAAAGAGGCTTTATCATATTTTTAATAAAGTTGATTTCATCTTGAGTTAAATTATATTTTTCATAAAGCTGCTCATCAAGCTCTGATATTGAAGTCTGCCAATTGATATCCGAGTTTTGAGTAAAGTCTTGCACTGGAACAAGTTGATAGGTTTCTTTTGTCATATTTTTTTGCTTAATAAGCCCTACTAAAAATCTAAAGAATTGAGTTTTCATATATTTGGCAACATTTTCTATTTCATTTCTAGTATCAAAAGGACCAACAACAAGAAAAGTCTCAGAGCAAATGCTATTTTCATCCCCAAGCTCTGGTTCTCCAATTACTTTTGCCTTAACTGGCAGTCCAACAAAACCGGCCGCGCCATCTGCTTTAGAAATGAAAACTTTAAATTTGCCTATTAAATCATTATTGGCTATTTTTGTATCATTGCTTAAATATTGGGTTACTCTTGATTTCTTAACCACTCTTAAAACACTGAAACAATTCCCGTCGTTTTCATTTTTATATTCTTCTTCCTTTACACCACCGATTTTAAATGTATTTCTTGAATAAACCAAATTTGTAAAAGAAGAAAAATTATTATTTTGTATTTTTTTTGCAATCTCAAGACCTTCAAAGCACCTGATAAATATATCGTCACTATAGTCATTTAAAAATCTTTTATGTTGACTAACATAACCTTTATCCATGATATAAGTATAATCGCACTGCCCATAATAATCTTTATTCCAAACAAAAAAACATACACCGCCATCTATTTGAGAATCTTCAAAGCATTGGCTTGACTGAACATAATCTGTCATAGCCAGAATTTTTCTATCAGTCAAAATCATTTTGCGAAAATGAGTCAATCCTTTTCCGCCAGTCATCCAATTTGATTTCATAATCATAGACATAATATCTGGATTTAATTTTTTGCCAATCAAAACAAACTTATCATACAAAGCGGAAGCACTTGAGCCTGTTCCACCACCATCATTTTTTTGATAAGGAGGATTTCCTACTACTACTCCAAATTTCACTTTTTCATCTCCTTCCAGTATATTTAAATTCAAATCTATTTCACTAAAACTTTTCGATTGTGTCAAAAGATCTGAAACTTTTTCAAAGTCATTTTTATCATTTCTCTCATTTTTGCATTCAAGCAAGTCAAAAGCTGTAATCTTTTCAGCAATGTTTTCAACATTCAACCCCAACACTTTATAAATTTTTCGAGTAAACTCGTATGTAATGCTTGAAGTAGGAATTGAATAAATTGAGTTTTCTATCAAATCATTGCTATATCCCATATTTTGCAACCTTTGATATAAAGCAACTGCAAACTCACCAGCTTTACTTGCTATATCAAGAAATTTCTCGCCACTGTCCACGACCTTTTTAAGCTGTTCATCTGTAATTAAATTTAGCATATCATTGCAAATTTTATTTGATGTCAAAACCTCAGCTTCGCCCAACTTGCCAAATTTATTTACAGCCACAGCGCATCTTTCAATAGGAGAAAGCTCTTCATCATGCGATAGCTTATTTATATTGAAAATTTTATAATCAAGCTCTCTAAGTTTCCATCTATTCATATTCTCATTCATCAAATTAAGAACATCTATATTTAAGCCAAGATTTTTAATAATTCTTTGATTATCAGCTTCACTTGCACTGTCAACGATATCGTTCAAAGATATAACTGTATTTTCTGTGAGAAAAGAATAAAATAATATTCTCGCATAATAGGCTCTAAATTTCTTTTCCCAGCTTTTATCAGCCCCCTCTACAGTTGCCGATTGGTCAGGCAAAATATTATCTTCATTCGATAAATCGTCCCTTTTATTTTCGTCATTTTCAACTTCAGTGAATTCTAAATCATCACCTTCGCCCTTGCTTGCTTTTATAGTTAAACCAGCTTTAGAGCCAAGTTCATTCTCATTTTCAATTACGCGTTTTATTTCGTTTATTTTTGACAAATTAAAGTCAACAGATATTTCATTTGTTTCTTCAGCAACACCTCGTGTTTTATTATATTCTCCAACTTTTTCCATAATATCTGTCGGCGTAACTTCAACTATTTTTCTTTTGTTTATGCAAATAATAGGCGAAACTCTCAATTCCTCTTTCATCCTCTCTGCCACTTTAGTATTGCCAGTTTCATCAACATTTACATTATAAATTCCTGATTTTTTCTCTTGCAACAAGAAAACTCTAGACGGTGAAAAATCAACCAGCAGCGTCTGTGGCTTCATGTTGAATTTAATGACATCACCATTTTCATTTTTAAAATTATTTACATACTGATTTTGCAAACGGAAAATTGCCTGATCATAGTCTTGTGGTGAAGATGTATCTTTGAGATAAATCATCGTATCCCATTCTTTGACCGTCGTTCCTGTCAACATTCTATTAACAGTCAATGTAAGCGTCTTTATATCTTTTTTCTCACATTCACTAATTTTGAATTTAACATCTTTTGTATCTTTATAGCGATTTTGATTGTCTACTCCAGAAATGTTGATAATTTCATATTCATTTAAATTCTTAAATTTTTCCGAATTTTCTTTTATCAACTTTTCCATTGCATCGCAAGAAGCACAATATGGCAAAACCATAACTATATGTCTGCACATTTTTCCATTTTTGATTTTATCATTATCTAAAAAACCTAAAACCTCATCATCTTCTTGAGATCCATCAATCACCTCTAGCAAGTCTAATATCTCTTGTCTATGTTCAAATTCCTTGTGCTTATTGTCTGCAGTTTTGCATATAGACAAAGGCTTTAAAAGAGCCGATAAAGCAGCACTATGCCCTTTTTCACGAAGCTCTTTTAGTTTTTTAATAGAGGACTCATTTGGATTAAAGGCAAACCTTATCATTTGAGGAAAAGCAAAATATGGATTATCAAATTCCTGATATGGCTTATCAGTTTCTGGGTTTATTTCTTCATTCTCGATATCATCAAAATGCTCATCGTCCCATTTTTCTTGTTCTCTGACTATATCTGTGAATTGATAAAAGGCAATTATATCCTTTTCTTCAAACTCACTTCCCATCAAAATTCGATAAGGCGTTCCTGAAAGGTGTAATTTAACCTTTGCTTTTAATGTTTTATCAATTTTTTCCTCAGCCTGCTCAATGTCAAAATATTCATCATGTTTATGACTAATGTCTTTAGTTTCTTCCCTGTCTTTCAAAACTTGACCAAACTTTTCAGCTCTCGCTCCAAAATGTGTTTCATCAATAATCAGCAAATCTATTTCTTGACCAAATATTTCTTGATGTTTTTCTTTTATTGCTTCACCTTGTAAGTCTTGTAAAGTAAGAAAAACCACAGCACCATTGTTTTCAGCGAGCCTATCTGTCACAACTTTTGGATTTAATTTTAAATCCCAACTAGTATAAAACTGATAATCTGCAAACCTCACATGACTTTCAACAGCCTTCTTCCATTCCATCAAAACATCAGCTTTGGCTGAAACAACAACCACAAGTTTTGCATTGTTTTCTGCTGCACAACACATTGAAGTAAAAGATTTGCCAAAACGCATCACAGCATACATCAACAGATTTTTCCTTCCATTGTAAACCGCTTGCTTAAATTTTTGAATTGTAGCTTCTTGATTTGGTCTTGGGCTATAAACTTCTTTTCTTGGAAAAGTGAAAGATTCTGCCCTTAAAGTTTCTGCATTATAAAAAGTATATTTATTTGTTTTGTCATATAAATCTTTTTTTATTGCGTCAACAGCCTCAACAACATCTTCTTTTGTTGCTTCTTTAAAAAATTCTCTTGAATAATAGACACCATGAGGGGCATCAACTTGTTGCAATCTTTTTCTTTGCTTTTCATTTTCTAAAAAATTATGCACAGAAAAATCACGAAAATATAAATCGTCAACTTTCGCAATTATCTCATACTCCTTTTTTAAATCAGGGAAATATCTTTTCCATTCGTTCAGCCTTATCGATACATGCCTATAAGTTTCTCCCACTTTCAAGTAATTGGGAATTGAATTTGTAGAAAAAGCATATATATAAGGCTCAACTCGTCCAATAATTTTCCCATCTAATAAGGTATCATCCAACATCTAATCCATCCTAATTAAACTTGTTAAGCAGTGAAATAAATTTGACTGAGCGTTTATTATTCCAATCCATAATCTTGCAATAAATCGTCTCGCAACTATCGTTGTTTAAACATTCTTGGCAAACTTTTTCACAAGCAGTTTCTATATCATTTTTATTGGTAATGTTTTGGCAACAATTCGGTATAGCAAAGTTTAGGGCACCCATTTGCCAAATATTCCAAGCTATAATGTTTGCAATCTCTTTTACATATTCCTTGAGAGGCTCTTTTCCAAACCTGTCCGCATAATATTCCATAAAAGTCAAAAGTAAATTTTCTCTTGCTATTAAAAGATTATCACCCTGCAATTCAAAACCGTAAATAGATTTGAAAGCAATAATCACCCACTTAAGCCACTCCTCTTCATCATTTGTGTTTTCGTTTATAACTCTAAGTTTTCTATCGAGAAGGCCTATTCTTATTTTTAAACTAAGCCGTTTACCAGAAACTGAATCATAACGACTGACAAGATAAGGTGCCTCTCCACAGGCAATTTCTAGTCGATTTTCTTTTACATAATCTTTCCAAGTTTTATCTTTTGGAAAAACAATCTTGTCAGAAATGGTCTCCCACGCCTTATCTTTTTCAATATTAAAAACATTTTTTCTTCCAAACCAAACATTATCTATTAAGTTGTTTTGGATATTACAAATCCACGCGGAAGTGAAAACTTCAGCATTTTGTTTAATTCTCTCACATTGTTCCTTTCTAGATTTTTCTGTTCTTGGCTTCACAATAAGTTCATTTTTACCAGTAATCGATTTGATTGTAATAAAGTCATCAAAAAAATAACCGCTTCCACGATCTTGATAAATTTCTGTTGCCCAAATAATATTTTTCTTTGAAGAACGATCTTTCAAAAGTATCTTTAATATTGACTTGTCAATCTGGCATATAAGGTTTTCTTTAATGTCAATTTTGTTGCCCACCATTCCTCCAATTCAATCATAAATTGATTATAGCATAAACGAAACGATTTTGTAACAGTTTATAAAAGAAAACAGCAAATTATTATGCTGTTTTTTTAATTTTCAGAATTTATGATTTTAATAAAAATTTAACTAAAGCGATTTTATTAAATTCCACCACTTAAAACTTTCAGTATTTATTATTTAATTTTCAGAAACTATAGTTTCTTGGCCTACATTGGTTTCAAATTCTTGTTGAGTCTTTCCACTATCCATGCAATTCGTCGTGCTTTTCCGCTCTCTGTTTTGGCATCAAAATAAGCTCTTGTATATGTCTTTTTAACGGACATTGACATTGCTTTAAAATTGCTATAGGCAGGCTCATAAGTTTTTAAATTATCCTCTAACACGCCAATCTCTTTTTCTGTAAAAGTCATCGAATCTTTTGCATCCCATTGTCCATTTTTCTTTGCTTCTTCTATTTTCTGTCTTCCAAACTCGGTCATCAAGCCCTTCTCTTCAAGTCTTTTTGCTGTTGCCTTATTTTTCTCTGACCACTTGCTATTTGTCCTGCGCATTGAAAAATATTTTATATATGCTTTGTCATCAAGCTTTTGCATTTGACCATCAATCCAGCCAAAGCATAGTGCCTCTTCAAGAGCCTCATCTGCTTTGATCGTTTTATTCTCTTTCGTCTTCCCAAATATAAGCCAAACACCCTCACTGGACTGACTATTTTCTGAAAGCCATTTCCTGAAATCTTCACGGCAGGCAAAGGACAATGTTTCCTTCATAATTTCTCCTTTCTCATCAAACAACTTTTTTCAAACGCTCTTTAAATCATCAATTTTTAATAAAATAATATATTCTCAACCAGCAAGCACCTAAGCAATCTTTGCATTTAAAATAATATTAAATAATTTTACACGTTCTTTTAGTTAAATCAAAACGCTTTAGATTTTCTCCAGAAAATCTTCTAAACATGAATTAAATTCATTTGGTTTATCCATATTCACGCAATGTCCAGCGTCTTGAAAGATTATTTTTTCACAATGTTCTTTTTCTGCCCATTCATCAACTATTTCAATTTCCATAGGAAGATCATACTGACCACAACCTACCAGCAGTTTATATTGTCTTTTTTTGTTTGGAAGATTGTTGACAAGATTTTTCAGTTTTGCCAAATACTTAAAAGATTTTTTCTTAAACTGAATGTTTAGATTATAAAATTCTTCCTGCGCCTCTGCTCTATAAGCTGAAATCTTTTTGTTCGCTTTTGCAAACCATTTAATCGAAAAAATTGCTTTCATCATCATTTTCATCTGTTCTTTAGAATTGCTTTTTTGTTTTTCAATGTCAAAATTATTGATGTCATAACCTCCAAAGCATGAAAGCGACAACACCTTATTTTCATATTTATTGGCAAAATCTTGAATAAAGACAGCTCCCAGCGAAACTCCAACAAAATGCGCAGCCTCTATTTCATGCTTTTCAAAAATTTGGTTTATCCAAAGTGACATATTTTCAATAGAGTCATTTTTTCTTGCTTTAATTGAATTTCCATGCCCTAAAATATCAACCGCAAGCAAATTATATTTACCTTTAAAAAATTCAAACTGCTTGGCAAACATTCTATGGTCAACAAACGCTGCATGAATAAAAACCAGCCAGTCCTTATTCGCTGAGTCATCAATGTAATATGCAATTGGTGAGTTTTCAAGATAAAATTCATTCATATATCATTCTCCTTATTGTCTTAATTTTAATGTATCGCCGCCACTTCTTCTCACATAGAGCATTGTTTTATCAAATTATACCCGCATATTCACGAAATCCCTCAAAAAACATTTCTCTCAACTTGTAAGATATGCCCTGCTTTTCAGAGCTTTTGACAACTATAATTTTAACTACAATTTTATATAAAATTCCTCAAAACTTAAACCTTTCAATCTTAAAATCACAATAATATTCGACTTCTTGGGCTGTAAACTTAAGCACGCAATAATCTGGGTCGGTCACGCCTTTCTTGTAAAATATTTTGTCACCAAAACGCCAAATTCTATCCTTTGTTTCTTGGTCGGCGCAAACTTTCATTCTTCCTTTGATTGTCACGCCTTGATACTTAAATCTTCCACGCTCATAAAAATATACGCATGCCTTGTCATTCTTTTGATATTGCTCAACTTTCGCGCTGGATGTGTTGGTCGAAAAATAAATATCATTGCCATCAATTTCCCTTGGGCTTAGCATAGCCCTTGTGACTGGATACCCCTCTTCATCAACCGATGAAATGAAAGCTGTCTTCTGCTTTTTTATAAATTCAAATATCTTTTCCTTGGTCATCCTTTATTCTCCTGCTTGCATTATACCATATTTTCTTTCATTCTGTATCGATTTAACTTAATTTTGTATCTTTAATTATCAAAAAGGTTTTAAAAGAAAAAAGAGTTATATGCCAAAATAAAATCATAAAAAATCCCATTCAATATGGGAATTTTTTATTTAATATTATCAATTAAAGTTAAAATGTTTTATCATATATTGTTCTTTCTTCTTCTAAAAACGATAACAATGTTTCATAAGCATAATATTTAGCCGAATAGACCTCAACAAAAGATTTCTTTGAATACAGCTTTATATCTCCATCATTGTTTTTATACACCGCAACATTTTGTCTCATTCCATGTTCTTGTGCAATAATTGCTATGTCACCTTTTTCGTTTTTTAATATGTGTGCTATGACGCTTTCGATATTGTTTACAATAGTTGAGTTAATATCATCTTCAGAGATATCATTGGCGTGGTCTGAAATAAACTTTTGTTTAGCTTTTGCAGGTTTAACAAATGTTTGCCACAGAAATATCGTCCATATTACTAAAGATAACCCTGCACATAAACAAACACTTAATATCTCTATCCACTCTTGATATCTAAATGTGATAGCAGCCGCTATCGCTGGTAATGATGCTATCATTAAAATTGTAATTGTAGGATAATATAAACTATATATTGCCCGCCTTGTAATGTAAGCAGAAAAACCGTAACCAAAAAACCAAGCTGCTAGAGCAAGAAGAGCCACAAATACAGCATCTGGAAGAAGAGCGTCTCCAAAAATAAATAAGAAAAAGCAAATAAGACCACCACAGATTAAAGATAAAATCCCTAATAATCCAGCGATTTTTTGATTTTTATTTAGTGAAAAAGTTTCACTAAGATGCTTGATCAATTCTTTATATTTTTCATCATCAATCGTCATTACATGCCCTCCCAAAAAAATCTCAACTTAACTTTTATTATCTAAGGAAAAAATTCATCTTAATATATTTTGTGTCAACAAATAGCGAAGTCTTTTTATGATTTTTTCGTTTTGATTTTGCGACAACTTTATGATTTTGCGATAATCAAAAATCATAACTAATCTACAAGTTTATGCTGTTCAGGATACCACATGGAGAACAAGACATTGCAACCTTGCAATTTGCTATCCAAAAATTTTTTTCGCCTTTGTCAATTAAAATAGCATCGCCTTCTTTATGAAATGACTTCATCTTCTTTTTGAAGCCCCACGAAATAACAGAAATCATCTCTTTGACTTCAGTATTTACACACAATAAGCATCTTCTGGGTATCTTCCATTTATCTCTGAAGTTGCTATGTCAGTATCTTTATCGTGAAATCCATATTCGGCAGCAATGCACAAATCACTATTTTTAAAAACCTCCTTTTCCTCTAATGCCATTTCTCATCTATTACTCCTTTAAATAGATTGTTATTGTTAATTTACCCTATATCTTTTTACGATTATAAATAATATTCGTCTTCATCTTCATCACCATCGCCATCACCGCCAGTATCACCATCGCCATCGCCATCATCGCCAGTATCACCATCAGATCCACCATCGCTATCATTATCAAGAATTACATATGATTTATCAAGTTCCTCACCGTCTTGAACCATAGTTACACCATTTTGAGAACAAATATCAAGTCGTCCTGTTGTAGGGTCAATACTTACATCACCGCCAGACATATTAGCTTTTCGAATTTGAATAGCATCTTCCGCCATTATATCATATTCACTTACACCCTCAAGCTTTGCACGAATTTCTACCTGTGCAAAATACCTTTCTCGAGTTTGTGAGCTTGACTCTAAAAGTTCTCTAATAAAAGCTTCTGTCGCTCCTTCAAGGTCACGAACAGGAAGGTCATTTGCTCCAATCCTAAAAATGCTTGCTCTCAATAAAATAAATTGTTCTTGAGAAAGTAGTTTCTTCTTTTTCTTTTTTTCTTTTTCATCTTGCTCTTCATCTCTTTCTTTACCTTCTTGTTCGTCTATTGTCGTTTTATCTTTTTTATCAAAATCTTTATAAAGCCCAACCTTTTCTTTTTTATTTTTAAACATTATAAATTCTCCTTAATTTTTCATTTGATTTTTTAGTTTATCTAATTTTTAAATTTTCAACTAAACACACATTAACGCTTGCAAACAAGAAGCGTTATATCTTTGATATTTTGCGACAGCCTATTTGATTTTGCGAAAATCAAAATATCAATACTCAGTTCGTAACTCGTAGACAATAATATTTTCTTTATTTACTCCAACAGGCTCATTAAACAATGCAAATTCAACAACCATTTCCTGTCCAGATTTGAATATTTGTTCAGGGGAATAATTTAAATGTAGATTTTTGCCATTGAAATTTCAATTTTGTTTCTGATTTTCATTCAATACCCTTAAAAGACACTTTACTTTAAAAACCATGTAATACATATTTCATAAATCTATAAGCAGTGCTTTCTTCAATTGAAATTACAGTATGTCAAAGCCTTCTCAAAAAAGACTTTTGTTGCATATTTTGGTGCTTCCAGAAGGACTCGAACCCTCGATAATCGATCCGAAGTCGATTGTGATATCCACTTCACCATGGAAGCATATTTTGTTTTTTTTCTTAAAATTTTTGTAGCATTTTTGTTGCAGGCCGAATAGATACTCCTAGAGGGCGCAATATGATTTTTAATGATGGGCATGATGAAAACTCAAGTCAACTTTCTTACAACGACGATCAGCTTTTAAATGCTGGTGATTATGAAAAGCTTGCAAAAGCTTATTCTCAAGCACTCAAAAGTCGCGGCTTTATGATTGTGCAAATTGACAATGAAGAATCTCAAGCGAAAATCAAAGAAGTTTTTGAGCTTATTTTTGCCATAAAAAGTTATCTTTTCTCTTTAGGTGGTTTTCTTGGCACAAGCAAGTTTTATTCTCTTAACGAGCGTCAGCTTAAAAAGCTTGCAATCATTTTTGATTTTGACGAGCAGCTTCCTCTTAAAAGAGCACCTCGCGACAAAACAAAGTGTCTGCTCAACTTTCTTTCAACAGAATGTCTGCTCATCAAAAACCTCATCTACCTTGCCGACAAGTCAAGTTATGAGCACCAAATAAAAGATATAATTGGTGCGCGTCTTAACCTTTTAAGTCAAATATTAAAAGTCTGATTAAGAGAGGAAATATTCAATTGTTTTTGGAATTGACTCATCAATATATCTTCTGAGAGTGACGAAATATTTTTGTTCAAAAGGCTGAAAATCATCTTCCAATTTGACAAGGTCAACAGGATAAGCCTTTAAAAACTCTCTTACAATAATCTTGCATAGGCCTTTGCAAAGGACATAGAGCGTATTATATTCATCTATGTCATTTTTATATTTAATTGTGTCATATTTTTCATGGCCAATAATTTCATCACAGGCATAACCAATGAGGAATTGAAGTTTTTCAATTGCAAGCTCATTGCCTCTTGCGCTTGCAACAAACTCCCAAGCAATATAGCGCATATAGTTTTCAGAAAGCACACCAGGAACGCCCGACTTGTAATAATATGCAAGCACATCCATTGCAACGGCGTCTTCGCGCATAGCACGCTGTTTATATTCTTCAAACTTTTCCAAAAAAGCATATCTATCTTCACGACAATCATTAAGCTCTTTTCTTGCAGCCGCAAAGCCTGTCAATGCCTCTTGATATGGAACAAATGGTCGTCTTCTTATTCTTTCCATAAAATCCCCCCACTCTAACAAATTTAGTATAACATAAATTGCCAATTTTAAATAATTATTTAAGCCTATTTTTCACTTTAATTTAAATTTTATAATTCGCCCCTGTCATGAAGGTCGAATAAAACTTTCCAAAGCTCTCGTTTAACAACTTCTCCACGGTCAATCATAGCTTTAAATTTTTCAAACGAAATCCAGTTGACATTTTCGACTTCTTCCTCTTGAACAGTTATTTTCTCAAGCGGAATATCTTTTTTCAGCAAATATATATAGTCAAGCTCTCTTTCAACAAAGTCTTCTCGATATTTTTCATTTCTCCAATATTTAGTCAAAAATTTGAGCTCTTCCTTTAAAATACAAACGCCTAGCTCTTCCTCAATTTCTCGCACTAAAGCATCCAAAATGTCTTCACCTGCTTCAATATGCCCGCTTGCAGTCAAGTCCCACAAGCCTGCGTTTTTCTCTTTTCTATGAGAGCGTTGTTGACTTAGCAGCTCCCCCCCCCGAATTATCACAACTCCACAGGCATGATGCGGAAGTCCATTTTTATGAACATCTTTTCTTGAAGCGGTCTTTCCTGTGACAATTCCATTGTCATCTATTAAATCAAAATATTCCATTATTTAAGCCTTCCATTATATTCTTCAACATACATATCCAAAAAGTTTTTCATCAGGTCAGTCTTGACCTTGGCAAACTTTCGCGCAGCTTCTGTATTCATATTTTCACCCAGTCTCAACAATTTGTTGTGAATATGGTGAATAGTTGAAACATCTTCCTTGCTTTCTGAAAAATCATTTTGATAGAAAGGCACGCTTGGGTCGTATTCAATCACTTTATGGGCTTGACCATATTTGATTGTTCTGATTATGCCAATTGCACCTATCGCGTCAAGATTGTCAGCATCTTGCAAAATCTTTGATTCAATATCACTTACGCTGACCTTTTCATTTCCAAAGTTGTATTCTTCATGATGCTCGATAGTATATAAGATATGATGTTTTTGCTCTTGTGTAAGCTTTGTTCCCTCAAGCAGTTTTTCAACCACAGGCAAACTTTCCTTTGGTGAAACAAACCTGCCCACTTCGCTTCCTAAAATTCTGTGTATGTCGTGTATGAAAGCAGCCACGCCAACCACAACTCTGTCTCCGCCCTCAATTTCTTGAAGTTGCAAAGCGTAAGAGAGTGTTCTCTTTAAATGGTCGATGCTGTGCCCACTTGCGTCCTTACTGAACATGCTGGCAATTTTGTCATAAAGCACTTCTAAAACATCTACAAGTGGCTCGTCTTTTTTCAAACTTAATCCTTCTAGTTTTGGCATAATTATTTAAAATTCCTTTTATTTTGGCGATATTTTTGCTTTTTTTGTGTGTTTTTAATGTTTTTTAGCTAAATTTTGGCAAATTTCAGCAGAATTATTAAAAGTTTAATCGTTTTTCTTTTCTGCCAAATCTTTGCTTAACTGTTCGATTTTCTTCTCATTTCGTTCAAAATATTTTCTATATGAATTTTTGCAATATCTCTTATGCCTTTCTTCTTCAGTCTCATTTGGATTGTTGAAATTGTAAGCACCATTGACTTTCCACTTATTAAACCAGCCAATCTTGAAGGCATCCTTTGGACAGAAGAAAGAGCATCTCATGCACATCAAGCAATTCTTGCCAAAATGGAAATTTCCATTTTCATCAATAGTGATATTGTGAGTTGGGCAACGCTTAACACACAACTGACAATTTACACATTTGTCATTAACTTTATAATGTCTGCCATTTACTCTTCCGCCCCAGTGCTCTATTCTAAAAACCCATGCCATTGTATGACCAAATGGCACATATTTAAGTTTAACATTTTTTCCATCAACAATCTCGCGGCAATCAAGCGGCAAAACTCGCTCTATTAAATTCCACATCTTATATGCCATATTGTCAGTATGTCTAAATATGATATTGTATGGCATGCAGTAGTGATATTCATTTGTAAGCTCAAAGCCCTTCTTCTTTAAAATTGATTTGATTTTGTAAGAAGAGATGTTGTTCAGCGCAAGAGGCTCGCCCGATGTCTTGATTACAAAAAATCGTTTTTTCTCTTTTTTGTTTTTCAGTTTAAGTTTTGGAAGCTTCTTTACAAAGTCAATCACGATTGAAGGTGCATTGAAGGCATGAATAGGATAGGCTATGCCAAGGCTGTCAAATTCGTCAAGGTCATATTCAAACTTGCCTTCATCTATGCTGTAAAGCAAGGCTTCGTTTCCAAGTTTTTCAAATTCTTCTTTCGCCCTCATTGCCACTTTTTTGGTGTTTCCTGTTCCAGAAAAATAACAAATTAAAATCTTTTTCATAAGTTTTTCATCCTCGCATCGAAGTTTTCATCTAAATAGTAAAATTTATCTTCATCTTGCTGATGGCTGTCATACCAAAGCTGAGCATAGATTTTATCATGTTTTGAAAGACGGTCAAAGTCCCAAACATTCTGGGTGTAAGTTTTGTTCATCCAGTGTCCTGCCCTTAATACGCTGAAGGCGCTTGCCGAGAACACCTCGCCATCAAAAGTCTGCCACTCAAGTTTTTCATAGAGATCCTCAAACTTCTTTGACAAGAGTTTTCCGCCATGCATTTCAGCCACATTTTTTAAATCTTTTATTGTGATTTCTTCATTATCATAATCAAAGCCAAGGTCAATAAGTTTGGCATTTTTCTTGGTCTTAAGTGCGGCGTAGTCAATTGGATTATTCCATTCATCTCTGTTTTCAACCAGCAGTCCAAAATCCTCCCAAGACTTAGCAATATTATCATAACATTCTTTTCCACCAAAATATGCAAACACTTTTGGCTGATCATCATGCTTTACCCAATATCTTGCAGCATTTGGACTTTTGAAAAGTCTTTCAATAGCACACTTTCTAATAAGCCCTTTTGGAACACCTTTGCCAAGCTTAAAATATCCGTGTCCATCTGCAAATTCCTTCCAAAATTCTTCAGCTGACTGTGTTTGGTAGTGGAAAAGCTCATCAAGTTTTTCGCTGTCATAAAACCAAACGCCATGAAAGTTTCTTGTTGCATTGAAATTTGGCTGAAAGAAATCTTTAGCGCTTCCGCCAATGATTTTAAAGCCGTCATTTAATGTATCATATCCAGTCAGGCAATTACGCTCGCCCGCCCCAATATTAAACACTCTCTTCCAAAAAACCTTGCTTAAATCTTCCTTCATGTCGCGTCTAATTATGTTTGCAATTAAAAGCCCAGAGTCATGAGCTGTGACCCATTCAAGTGGAGCATTGAAGCAGGTGTGAAACATAAGCCCATCACTCATATTATCAGAAAGCATATTGTGATGAAGCATAGCTGATTGTCTGAGCACTGCCCAGTTTTTTATTCCGCTTTCAAGCACGCAAAACTCACCGCGAAGCTTCGTTGCAGAATAGATATCAAAGGGGCTTACAAGCAAAGGGTCTCCCACTCTAGCCCATGGATGACGAGAATTTCTGTTTCCATAGAGGGCAACAGTCGATGTGTGAATAAGCTTAGGTTGTTTTTCGCCCATTCCTTCAATAACACTGACCAGAGTTTTAACTCCAATTTCATTACACTCGACAGCCTTCTTTGGATCTTTGTCAGAATGTGGAGGAATGACAGCTGCCAAGTTGACAACATAATCCACCCCTTCAGTGAGTTTTTCGCAGGCAGCTTTGTCTGCAAGATTTCCAAAGACCACTTCAATTCTGTCTTTGTGTGCTTTAAGTTTTTTAAGCAGTTTAGCAATTCTCTTGTCATCTTTTAAAACAAGAATTTTAATTTTTTCTATTTCATCAATCTTGACAAGCTGTTCAAGTGTGGCTTGTCCCATATTCCCAGTTGCGCCCGTAAGTGCAAGTTTCATAGTTTCCTCCCAAGTTTAATTAAACTTAAGTAATAGAGATGATTTAAATTAAAATCATCTTCATTACAGATGAAATTATAGCAAAAAATAAATGATTTTTCAAAATAATTTTTGTATATAATTAAACAAAATTTTCCTTTATTCCACTTTTTTATTATATTTTTCTCATCATTATTAAAGCACTTTTATTTCTAAATTTGTCTGTAAATTTCTCTTAACCCCTGTTTTTTCTTTCAAATGGTTATGTTAAATTGCCACATTAACAAAAAAAATCTCTTAAATTAAGAGAATTTTTAATGTTTTCAGTCATTTTTAACCTTTTTATCATATTTTTATTTTTTATCAAATTTTTATTTTTCAATATTGAAAACCAAGCCCCAATTTTTTAATGATATCTTCTTTAGCGCCTAACGCTTATTGTTTATATTCAAACTTTCCGCTCTTTGAAAGAATATTGTAAGCATTTTCAGGCTTCTTGCGAAATTCAACTCTCTCTTCAACGCTCATATCTCCAATAAGCTTTTCAGCTCTGTCAATATGAAGCACTCCGTTTAAGTGGTCATATTCATGACAAAGAATGGTTGCAATAAAGCCTTCAAATTCATCAACATGTCTGTTTTTATCAAGGTCATAATATTCTATTTTAATCTTGTATGGACGATGAACAAAGCCGAGTGGATCGCAAGAAACGCATTTCTCCCAATAAGTCGTTTCACCTTCCATTTCTATAATTTTTGGATTTACAAGCACTCTTCTTTCATCTTGAGATTTATCCAAAACATTTTCTGATGAGTGTTTAAGATAAATCAATCTTTTTGGATATGCAAACTGAACAGCCGCCATTGCAAAGCAAGGATTTTCTTTGCACCAAGCCCCCATCTTTTCCACCATTTCTGAAATATCTTCATTTTCAAGGTCAACTTCTCGAGATATTTGTCTCAGATATTTATTCCCGCCGATATCCCTCAATGAAACCACTTTCAATAGGTCAGATTTGTTTTCCTGACAATTTAATACATATCTAAGCACTTCTGCCCAGTTGTGCACCTCTGTCACATTTTCATGCTTAACTTCTTTTAAAGAAGCGTCTCTGAAATACAAACATTTGATGCCTGCATTTGCAACCACCTCAACATTATCAGAAAAGTCTTCAAGCAAAAGGTCAAGTTTCTCTTCTTTGCATAAGTCAAGCTTGTCATAAGCTTTGTAAATCACCTTGTCAAATTCAAGCCCTTCTTCCTGCAAACGCTGCTTTGTTATTTCAATTTCTTCATCATAAAGATAGCCCCTGCTTGTAATAACCACAAGTTTATGGCCTGCCTGTTTTAATGCAGCAAGCACCTCTTTGGCATAAGGCATAAGTGGTGCAGTTTTTTCAACTTCAGTGACAACCTCTTCCAAGAATTGCTGCCTTGCCTCCTCTGACCAGCCATAACGCTTGCGCACTTTAAGCTCGGTAGGATTTATCATTCCTTTTCCACCAATTTTAATGTCAAAAAGCTCTCCATAAGTCCTGAAATAACTCTCTGTGTTGAATACAACGCCATCTAAATCTATTCCTATAATCATTTTGTTCCCCTTTGTATAATATGTTAAAATTTTTTATATGTTTTTATTTTGCTATTAGTTTTAAATTTGTTTTTTTTGTAAACGGTTTTATTTTCAAAATGCTGTTAAAGTCTTTTAATTCTAAAAATAACAACTCCCTCTTTAAGCACTCGCTCTTTTGAATATATTGAATAATAAGTTTCAATCATCTCTTGTTTTGACTTATCGGCAAACCCCAGCTGCTTTATCAAGCCCTTCTGCCATTTCTTCAAAATCTTTGAAGACATATTTATCAATTATGAGCGCACTCAAAGTCTCTTCTTGTTGAGGCTCTTTGATAAACAAAATCTCATCACCAATCTTGAACGCCCTTCGCTTTTCATCATTCCTTTTATAGTATAACAAAACCTTTGAGCATAAGTCAATTCCTTGTCGCCCAAAGGTTTTCAAAAGATATTTAATTTGAAAAATAAATTTAACTATTAAAGCAGTCCGTCACCAGCCCCACCAATCCATGCCAGCCCATTTGGAAGAGGCTGACCTGATGCAAGATATGACCAGTTTGAAAAGTCACTGCCAACTCGGTTTTCTGTTCCGTTGTCATAAATGCAGTTTTGAATGACTGCTCCACTTGCGCACAAGCCCCAATTTTTATTTGATGTAATTGCAAGGCAATCAATGATATTACCACTTATCATAGCCCCTGCAACAAGGCCTTGATTGCTGGCAGCGGCGCCAAGACTTCCTTTAAAGCCACATGAAACAATCTCTGTACCACTCACGCTTGAAGAGCCCAGTATGCCGCCACTATCAACCCCAGAAACATTGCATCTTGCAAGACAGTTTATAATCTTCATCTTGGTTGAAAGATTGCAGCCAAGTATTCCGCCCGCACCTGAAGAAGCAGAAACATTTCCATAATTTAGGCATGAAATAATGTCACAGCCCTTGCTTGTGCCAATCATTCCGCAGTTGTTTAATCCAAACACTGACACTCTGCTTCGACAGCCTTCAACGCTGCCAGTCTTTGTTGTTCCAGCAGAAATCGCCTCAATATAACCAGCAATCGAGCCAACATTTCCTCTTCCATAGACATTGCCCGAAAAGAGATTGATATCTTTCAGTGTTGCACCCACTGTATAACCAAAAAGACCAACATTTGAATAGAGATAATTTCCTGCCGCACTGCCCTCTCTCGCACTTGAGGTGGTCATATTTGTTATCAAAAAGCCGTTGCCGTCATAGTTTCCTTTAAAGGCTTTGCTGGCACTTGAGCCTATCGGCTTCCATAATTTCCCGCCAAGCGATATATTACTTATCTGCTTAAAATACACACCTGAAAAACTTGTTCCGTTATCCACAGCCCGTGAAATATATGCAAGGTCTTCCTCCCATGCAACCAAATATGGCGCGTTTTTCGTTCCCCTTCCAGACAGGCTGGCACTGGCATGTGCGTTCCAAGTCTCTTCCCACTGTGCATATAAGGTTATGTTTGAGGTTATATTTGACACCGCTTGATTTTCAAAATATTTTGTTCCACTGCCGTTTGGACTTGTATTCCAGCTATTGAAATAATTATTGGCTCTTGTAAAGGCATTGCTTGTAAGCATTTTTGAGCCGCTATTATAGGTCACGCCCAAACTACTCATATTTCCACTGCCGCCATTTGCATTGAAATATATGTAATAGGTTTTTGCTCGCCAAACCGCATAGAGATTTACACTGCCGCCATTTGGGCCTAAGGTACTTACTGATTGACCATTTGAATAGACAACTCCACCAGTCGAGCTTGTTGCCCAGCCAGCAAATTCATAACCTGTTCTGCTGAAACCAAGCTCTTCCACCCTTTTAAGCGGTGAAGACCTGTCATAAGTAAAGCCTGAATGACTGTAAGTTGAGTATGGCGAACAATTTGAATTGTAAATTACCGTATAGGTTTTTGCACGCCATACTGCATAAAGATAAACATTTCCGCCATTTGGACCCAAACGGCTTACATACTGACCGTCAGAGTAAACTGCCGAACCTGTCGAGCTTGTTGCCCAGCCGACGAAATCATAACCTGTTCTGCTGAAGCCAATTTCTCTTATTGTCCTCAGTGGTGATGAAATTCCATTTTTAAAGCCAGACTGCGAAGAGGATGTATGTGGCGAAAAGTTTGAATTATATACCACGGTATACATCCAGCCCATTCGGATTTCAATAGCATCCGTCCACCCTTCTAAAGGTGCTCCACTATAATTTAATGTGTAGGTATAAGTTTCTCCACTTTTTGAGATTGTGCCATTTCCGTCGCGGCATGTCACACTTGAGACATACAAACCACTTGCCGGCACAATGTTTGAAATTCTTATATAACCACCATAATGCAACATGTTTTCAGGTTGATCAGTTTGATTATGGTATGTATTGCCTGAAAAACTATTGTAATAAGTGACTGTTCCACTTACATAATCTTGAACACCAGCAGGATTTAATATGTTCATATCTATACTATATTGATTTTGCTGCCAATGCGAATAAAGTGTTTGACCGCCTGTGCTTGTCTTGACATGAGAGCTTGTAATCTTTGTGCCTGCACCATTTGGAGAGGTATACCAGCCTATGAAAGTATAACCTGGTCGAGTTGGATTAGAAGGCAGATTATAGCAATTGTAATATCTAGTTGATTTTGTTGTATAAGTAGTTGAGTTGTAACTATTATAATAATTTATTTGATATGCAATCGGTCTTACATAAACTTGATAATAATATTCATCATAGATGCTTGTGCTGTTTGTATTTATTGTGACCGAACTGCTTCCTGATAAACTTCTTTGAGTTGAATAAAAATTTGATCCATAATAAAGGTCTGAATCATACATCTCAGACATACTAAAAAATTCGGTGCTTTCAAATCCAGTAGGCGGAGTATATTTTATCTCCCAATCAAAATAAGTCGTGTATGTTCCGTTTATCCAAATAAAGCCGTCTCTTTTACCCCATATTTCTGCTATTTGTGCTCCTGAATAGTTTCCAGAGCCACCAGTTGCCCAATCTGATTGTCCTGACCAGTTGCTGTCTGTATACCATAATGATGCAGAAAAACTTCCTAAAGAGTTAGGATATCCATTTTGAGAGAAAGTGCCTCTATAAAAAGTGCTACCTCCGTCTGGCGAGAAAAAAGCTGCTGCTTTATAAGTCTTTTTATGAATAGCAGCATCAGAAGTCTCAACAGAGTTTTTGCTTGTTTTTGAAAAATCTACAAACAAAGTTATCCCACAACTGAGAGTAAAACAAATCAAAAGAAGAAAAAAATATTTTAAAACTTTATTTTTTTTCATTTTTACCTCCTTTTGTTGTATTAAACCTAATATTAGTATTTTATTGTCAAATTTATATACTTAAAATTCTGGATAAAAATGTTTGGTTGTATATAATTTGGTTGAAGCCAAATAGTATTTTTTGCCTAATCTTTTATGAAAGAATATCAATTAAAATTTCTTTTCTTAAGCTCTTTTATACTATCTATTTTACCCCCCCCCGATTGAATGTCAAGCAAAATGAGAGGTTTTAAACATTTATAAAAAAAATATTGTAATAAATGAAAAATTTGAATAAAAAACTTAAAATTAAAGCATTTTTATTTAAAAAAATTAAAAAACACTCAAGTTTAAACAAGAGCGTTTTTCATAGCTATAAATTCTTAACTTAAAATGCAATTAAAACCTGTGCGAAACTGATAGTTTTTACACAGCAGATTGAAAGCTTGCACCTCTCCCATTCCTCCGACTTTAATTGAGGAAAGTTTTTCATAATCGGTGTTATGTAAAATTCTCATAGTGCTGTAAGCGGCATCTGACACCTTTTCACACACAGCTGTGCGGCAGGCTGGACATACAAGCTCGCCCACTTCAAAATTAAAAAACCGCATTGAAAGCTTGCAGCCACAGGATGAGCATTTTTCAGCCAGAAAGCCATAGCCCATATTATAAAACAGTGACAATAAGAATTTGTCAATCACATAATATTTTTTCACATTATCATAGCACAGCGTTTTAAGAGCTTTAACAACCTCGATAAAAATTTGAGGATTGGGCTCTGACTGCGTTTTGGAAACGATATCTAAAATTGCGCAGCCTTCATAATATTTGTCAATGTCTTTTGACAGGTCATAGAAATTGTCTATTATGTCTGCCCCTATCACTATATTTGTTGAGCGGCCTTCTTCCACAACAAAATCACCAAAGCTGAAAATTTCTTTTGCGCTTTTCAGTTTGGCTTTGTCTCCTCTGACGCCCTTCATAGAGACCGACATTTTTCCTTTTTCCAAGGTATAAAGAGAGATAAGCTTGTCCTTTTCTTTAACATTCACGCCGCCAATTACAACGGCTTTCACTTTGGTAGATGCCATTTTTTAAAGTTCAATCTCCTCTTCTCTTGCAAGGAGCAAATCATATTGCATGATAGAATCAATAAGCATTCTTGCATCATCTATATTTCCGGTAACACTAAAAATATCCCACCAGTCAAGCATAGCTTCTTTTGCCATTTTCACCTCATTTCCCATGATATCGTCCCTCCTTTGTAAATATAGTATATACCAAAAACTACAAAACACACAAACTTTTTTGATAAAAAAATCAAAACTTTGTCGAGTTTATTTTTTGGGCTATATTTAATATCTATATGACCGTCTTTTAAAATATATACAATTTTTCAATATCTTGTGCCCAACAGAATTATTTTGAGGTTTTATATACTTTTTTGACGTTTTTTGCTTTTCGAGTTTTCAATAAAAATTGTTTTTTTAGTGTGGCTTTGGCGGCAGAATTTTCGCTTTTTCAAGCGAAATGTGTGAGGCTTTTCGCCTCGCACAGCAAAAAATCAGAGATTTTTTGCCCTTCTGCCGCCATAAAGCCACCTTAAAAAACAACATGTATCACATGAAAAAAATGTCTGGCTGAACAATAATGTTTGGTGAAGAATTATTGAAAAGCGAAATAAAAACATCTCTGCAAGTAAAGATTGGGTCAGGATAAGACCTGCCCATATTGCACTGATTAAAGTTAAGATTGCAAGGCATAAAGACTCCTTAATTACAAAGCCCTCACCTACATTCTATTTCAAAAGCAAAATTTGTGACAAAACTAAAAAAAAAATAATTGATTTTTAAATCAAATTGTTATAGAATAAACAATAGCAAATGTTTTATTATGCGCACGGTAAAATTGGGCTCTAATGCTTAATTCCCAACTTGACTATAATAAAACAAAAAGTATAATAAAAGGAGAAAATATGAAAAAGTTTTTCAAAGAATTTAAAGCGTTCATAAGCAGAGGCAATATTATTGATATGGCTGTCGGCGTAATTATTGGAAGTGCCTTTTCAGCTATCGTAACATCACTTACAAACAAAATCATTATGCCACTTATCAATGCCCTTCTTGCCCTTATCGGCGGAAACGGACTTGAGTCTGCAAGAACAATCCTTGGTGAAGTTGTTTATAAAACAGCAGGCGATCCAACAAGCGGAATAGACTGGGCTTCAACTGTCTATATCGACTGGGGCGCTTTCATAACTGCCATAATCGACTTCCTTCTGATTGCACTTGTGCTTTTCACTATTTTGAAGATAGTAATGAAAAGCTCTCAAATCTTAAGAGATGCCTCAACTGCTGCAAAGAAAAACAGACTTACTAAAGAGCAACGCCATGAGCTTAAAACACTTGGCATTGACAGAAAAAATAAAGAAGCTGTTGCCCTTTATCTTGAAGGTAAGAAACAAGAAGAAGAGCGCTTGAAAGCAGAAGCCGAGGCTAAAGCTAAAGCAGATGAAGAAGAAAAAATGAGAAATACAAGCGAATATCTTCTCAAAGAAATTCGTGACCTTCTCAAAGAAAACGCTGCTTTAAAAGCTGAAAAAACAGAAACAGAAGAAACAAAATAAAAATTAAGACTAAGCAAACACTAAGCTTAGTCTTTTTTAATAACTAAGTCATTTTCCTTTCCATAACCCAAATATAACCCCATATAATCAAACAAAAATAAAAAAATCGGACAATCACAACTCACAAAAACTCCCCCCCAACCTTTTCCCTTCAATTTCATTTTTAGTAAAATTCATATATATCCTCAATTCTAAATGTATCAACAAACCAGCGCCCAAAAACAATCGAAACCTTAGCACTCAATATTTAAATAGATTATCTATAAAACACAATAAAACAAACCTCAAAACCAACTCTTTACTAAACCCTTATCGCATATTATTCAAAACATAAAAAAATATAAAAGGTTAAAATAAACAACAATAAAACCTAAATTTAACAACAAAAACACTAAAAACACCTCTCAACACCAATACATAAAAAATTTAATAAAATTTAATAAAATTTAAAGCCACAAATCACTTAATAAATCAAAACACAAAAACTACTCTCAACATATAAACACTAAAAAAATCGCAACCCCAAAACATAAAAAACTCCTCTAATTTAAGAAGAGTTTTTTGTTTTAAAGATTTTTTACAATCTTGTATAGCCAAGTTTTTCAAGTTTTTCCATTGTTAAGTTGCCTCCGCTGCTGCTTATCCATGAAAAGCCTTTTGGCAATGGTTGACTATTTACTGCCACTGTCCAGTTTGCAAATGGGTTTGTTTCACTGTTATGGGTCACATATTTCTTTACTTGGTTGTTGCTATCCTTGTTTTGTATATATAGACTACTTTTGATTGTTCCGCTTCCCTTTGTAAAGTCATAGTTTGTTGTTGAGTTTGCAAAGCAGTCAATCACGCTTCCGCCGTTTAAGTTTCCTGTAAGAAGCCCTGTATTGCTTCCTCCTGTTACGCTGCCGATAAAACCGCAGGATTGCAAGGTTATTCCGCTTGTTGTTTGTCCAAGTATTCCTCCACAGTTTGCATTTGAAGCAGTTGCAGTCACACTGCCCTTCATATAGCAGTTTTCAAGGCGAGTGCCGTTGTCACCATTACAACCCAATATTCCGCCTACATAGTCATTTCCGCTTACGCTTCCGTAGTTATAGCTTGACAAGATTGAGGTGCT
>JAAWCQ010000008.1 GCA_022793335.1 Clostridia bacterium | reverse complement strand
GAGCAGTGCTGCGATTACAGCTATCATTGCATATAACATAATTTTTACCTCGTTTGTGAAAGCAAGCTTTCTGATTTTTGTTTTTAAGAAAACTTTGTCTTATTTGACCATATCTCAGTTTTTATTGTGGAAATTGGCAAACAGGGGCGGTAATCATTGGACCAATTTGTGAATGAAGGGTAAGCTCTGCTAAGATGCAGGCAATATTGCTTGCAAGCACTCTTGCGACTGGGCTTGCTTTGAAATAATCTTCAGCGTCATCAAGCTCTTCAAACTCAGCTGTGTTGATAATCACCTCTACGCTTTGAGCAACTTCAATTGAGAAGATGCATTCAGGCTCTGGTTTAACATTTCTTTGAACGGTCACTTTTACTGCGTCTGTTCTTATTCTTTCAACGGTAAGCTCATCCCAAACTCTCATATTTACATTGCTGTTTGGCTGTGGCTCACTTAATCTTTGATAATCTATCTTTTCGATGATTGGTTTGAAATTCATATTTCGAATTACATTTGCCATTTTGTGTTCTCCTTTAAATTCAACAATTTACCTTTTAAGTGTAACATAAAAGATTTTTTTTAACAACTATTTTTCTGGGCATATTGCAAATTAAAGGTGGTTTTTAAAGATATTTTGTCTAATCGAGTTGCTCTAAAAGTTGTTTTTGGCTTTTTAAAATCTCATCTTGCTCGCCCACTTGTCCATCTTGCAAATCAGAATTATCAGGGCAGTTTTTGCAATCTGTAAAAATGCTTGTCTGCTGATCTTCAGTTTTGTCTGTTTCTGGAGCTAATTCAATCACAGAATTTTTTCTGTTTTTGTTTTTATCTTCATCGGTCTCTCCCTCTTCGCTGACAATTGTGGTCTCTTTGATTTCTTGACTTTCAAGCTCTACCTCGCTTTCGCTTTCAGTCTTTAATGTAAGGTTATACAAAAAGTCATAGAGTTTATTGCAGTCTTTTTGAAGGTCTAAATAGAAGCATCGTCCTTCATAAACGCCATCGTTTCCTCTTATGATATTAAAGCCAAAGCTGTCTTTTTCAAGTTTGATTAAAAGCTCGTCAAATGGCATTTCAGATTTGACTTGTGTCTTGTCAAAGATAAACTTTATCCAAAGCCCTTCTTTCATTGCCTCTTTGGTTTCGCTGTCAAGTGAAATAGACAGTGCTGGCAATTGGTGAGCATCTTTTATTGTTTCGCAGAAGATATTTTCAAATTCATCAAATTCGGTTTTTGAGATTTCAACTATTTCATTATCAAAAGAAATCTCAACATTTTTCGCACCTTCAAAAAGGTCGGTTGTCACATTTATGCGGCTGCAAAAAAGGACAGGAATAATCATAAATAAAGACAAAAATTTCAACATAATTCACCTCATTTTTTAGTTTGGTATTTTGGCCAAACTTTATTCAAGCAAGTCATTCTTTCGACAAAGAAATTTGAAATAAGACAATTTTTATTTGTTTTTGTCAGAGATTTTTCAAAGCTGAATGATAAAAATATCTTTTATTTTCTAAAAAGCGTTGCTAAACAATTGAAAATAAGCCAAAAAAGGTGCTGTTTTACCTGCTATTTTCATTTTGTTTTCAAGAAAGGTATTGACAATTGTCCTTTTTTAAACTAAAATTATCTTACTAAGGGGTATTTTTATTATGAATGAATTTGAAGAAGAATATCGCAGACAATTAAAAAAGCTGACTGAATTGACCGAAGAGGTCATTAAACTTGGCGAAATGACTGGTCAGGATTTGGATGATCCAGAATTTAGAAATATAGTAAATGGTTTGGATATGTTAAAGTCTGAGCCTATGATTAAACAGGCCAACATCGATGACTTATTCACACTTGCCGCTTCAAATGCGCTTTTGGAAACTTTGGTTGGTGAGCTTAAAAATGAGCTTCGTTTTGTTCAGCCAAAGATTGTCATAAGTGTTGACTTAGACGAAAATGGCAAGATTATTGAAGAAGGCATGAGCTTTGAAGAGTTTCTTTTGAAAGGCTTTTTAGAGGCAGGGGTTTTCGGTGATGAGTTTAAACAAGCTGAGTTAAGGCAAGCAGGCAGAACAGAGCCTAAAAAGAAGACAGAAATAAAACCACCTAAAAAGGATGAAGAAAAATACGACTTTATAAGCGATGACGGATTTTATAAAATAACCATGAAAAAGAAAGACCAAGCAAATGAAGACGGCATTTCAAGAAAAGGCAAGCCAAGAGTGGAAGCTTCAAGCGAAGACATTTTCAAAGATGAAAAGAGATATTCTTTTGAAAGTGACAAAGTCTCAATGGACAGAATATTAAAAACACCAAAGTCATCAAATTCAAACGGCAGTGACGAAAACGACAACGACAAAGATTTATAATAAATCAAAATGAAAATATTAAGGGCAACAAAGTTGCGTACTATGTAAAAAGATTGAAGAAATTTTAAATAAAATTGATATACTAAAAAAGATTAAGATAAAAAAACAAAAAAATAAAATTCAAACACTAAAATGGCAGGCGTATGCTTGCTGAAGGGGGAATTGTATGAGTAAAAAGGAAAACGCGCCAATATATTCAAAGCCAAACAAGCTTATGGCATTTGTTGAGAATGTTGATGTGCTTGAGCGCAATGTTGAAAGACTTGACGACAAACTTTTTCATTTGCAAAACAAAATCAATGCAACAGTGGCTGTAAGTCGTGAGGGGATAAATGAAAGCCCACAGTTTCAGTCTCTTCTTGCAAAAAAGGAAAGACTTGAAGAGCAGAGAGCTGTTGAAAAAGAGTTTGTTGAAAAGACTTTAAATGCTATGCTTTCAAACTTTAAAGCGACAAAAATTGAAGACAGCCAAGATGTAAGAGACATTCTCAAGTGCGTTGAGTATGCTCTCACAAGGGCAAGAAGTGAAGTTGACAAGGGTGCAATCCTTTCAAATATTTTTTCTCTTCATGTTATGCCTGCTGTTGAGCCAATGCTTCTGACCGGCGTTGATGATTTTGTTGAGTATGATAAAGAGCTTCTTACTGGCTATCTCATCTATAATGAAGAGCAGCCTGAAAGCGCTTTCAATTACAGCGTTTCTGGAGAAGGTCTTGACAAGCTTTTCAAAAACTCTATTGTCAACCGCGGAATAAGTGCAAGCAGTTGTGAAGTTTCAAAAATCATCCTTGAAGATGAGGGCTATATTGAAAAATTCTTTGACCGTCTTGGCGACAAAACCAAGGATGTCATCGCAAATAAAGACCTCAACAAGAAGGAAAGAGCATTCTTAAAATCTGAATATAACAAATACAGAGTGCAAAGAAAGACATCTCCAAAAGCTGGAAGCCAGATGCTTAAAGTTTCTGCAGCCCTTCCAAGTGCTGTTGGAAAGGTTGTTTATGGCTCTTTGCATGCTGTTGGAACAGTATTTAGCTGGATAAACAAGGCTTTTGAAGGGGTTGGGCTTGTGCTTGCTTCACCTTTCATTTGCGTTTCAAGAGGCCTCAAGAAGATGAGCGTAAATGCCAACAAAAATAAGACTTATGCTCAAGATTATGCTGATATTTACAAAAATCTTAGAAAGGTGCTTAAGAAAAACGGCGTTAAAGTGCGTGATGTTAAGGATGTAAAAGCTTCTGTTGAACAGGTAAGCGGAGCAAGTGTGTTAAACCTTAGCGGAACAGTTGTTGGCAAAGACAGAGTGCCATTCAATTTCAATGCTCTTTATGAGATTAAAGAGGGTGAATTTAAAAACATTTTGATGACAATGAAAGAAAATGTTGTTGACGAAAACGAGCTTGGTCATGACCCAGAAAAACTTGATTTCACACTTGGCGAATATAAAAATAAGCCAGAAGTAATCAGACTTATGAGAAAACTTGCTGAGATTACTGATGATGGCGTGCTTTGCCTCAACTTACACAAAGTGCCTCAAGAGCTTGTAAAAGTTGACACAGCCGACGAAGATGTTGAATATCTTGACGAAGTTGATGTCGAGGAAGGCAATAAACAAAACTAAAATTGTTTTAAAAGCGGAAAGAAATTTCTGCTTTTTTTGTTTGTTAAAAGAAATTTTATGCTTTGAAAATAAATCTGCATGAAAATGCTTATTCAGCTTTAAATTAAGGCGAAAAAGGGCATTTAATTGTTAAAAATTTAATGGCTGCTATTGACTTTTTTAATTATTTATAATATAATAATAAAAAGAATGAAATTTAAAGCAAAAATTAAATTTTTAAAGTTTGTTTTGCCTGATTAAAGTCTTTTAAAAAGTTATATCATCATCACAATGTCGCTAAGAAGGGATGCTGTGATGAATTATATATAAAATTAAAAAAAAGGACATTAAGCCAATGAATGTTAAACTTACAAATTGCCTAAGAGATTGCACAGAGCTTGAAAGCAAGATTAAAGAAGCTTCAATTCTTGAGGATGAAATTAAAAACACTTCAGGTGATACACTTTTGCAGAAAAAGCATGATTATTTCAAACTTTTGAAGGAGCAAATTAAGTTTTTGCAGCAAAATATTATCTGCTCGCTTCCTTATGCGAGAATTTCTGAAAAAGCGGATGTCAATGCAGCAATCAAGTGCGTTGACCTTGTGCTTAATGCCAAGTATGGTGACATTGACCAAGAAGACAAACATAAAATTACAAAGACTTTAACTGAAATTACTGATGAAGAGCAGATGAAGGATATAAGTGAATATACCGCTTCACTTATCGAAAAAGACAGTGAGTTTATTCAAGGCTTGCAAGATGCAAGGCAGGTGGTTATTCGTGCATTGCGTTCAGCTTCTGCCGGAGAGCAAAATGCGATTGTTGACTATATCTTCAGCGAGTTTTACAATATTCAAGATTTCTTAAAAGACAACGAAATAAATGACGACTGCGGAAAAGACATTATGAAGGAAATCTGCAAGGATAAGGCAATTGATGACAGCTATAAAAAGGCGATTAAAAATGTCTATGTTGACTATCTTGCGCAGAAAAAGTATGCAGGTGTGACTAAGGGTGGAAGAGTTGCCACCTATGCGGCAATCGGCCTTTCTGTGCCTTTCGTTTTGCTTACCATTGGAGAGATGATTGGAACAGGAATTATCAAAGGCACAGGACTTGGAATCAAGAAAATCACTGAAGGGCTTGCTCTTCCATTTGATTATCTTGCAGGAAAAATTCTTGAAAGCAATACCCTTGTGGCTGGTGGAATTACATTGACTGATGCCCCAACTGCTGCAAAAGTAGGCGCGGTGCTTGTTGACCTCCCTGGAATTGCTCTTAAGACGGCGGGTAATGTTGCAAATGGAATATTGAAATTTACTGGCACTACAATAGACATTGCTTACCAACTTGCTTTAATGCCATTTGAGCTTGGCTTAAAAGGAATTTTAAAACTTGGAAAAGTCAGTCCAAAAGACAGAATTAAAGACAATGACAAGAAAATTACTAGAACTTTAGAACAGATTTTCAAAACTAAAGCACAAGGTATCAAGAGAAAAAATATCTATCCTACAGAGATGGAAATGGATGAAAGCACTTTGACAATGTATGGGGTTGTTGACGAATTAGATACACCATTTAGTGTAAGTTACAACATCAACAAAAGCGTTTTTGAAAGACTTAAATCGATAAGAAAAGAGCAGCTTGATGTAAATGCAATGCTTCTTAAAGCCGAGGTTATGCAAAGACTTGCATTCAGCAAAGAAATGATTAAAGAAGTTAAGTCATTGCAAAATCAATTGTTTGAGCTTACCTTTAAAGAGTCAAATATCATTTCAAATATTATTTCATATCAAGATCCATTTGATGTTAAGATGGGCGAAGAGGTGAAACTAGTTGAGGATGACCCTGAAGAAGAGTTTGATCAAGAGCAGGAACAGCAGCTTGAGGACTGGATGGAAAGTGTAGGTTTAAAATCAAAAGATGACGAGCAAAGTGACGATTTCTATTTTTTTGACATAGACGACAATTCAAAAGATTAAAACTTGTGCATTCATCATAACAGCCAATTACATGTTTTGATATAGACAATATTGTAGACGATTAAATCAGAAGAGCTGACTTGTCAGCAAGGATTGGAGTTTGTGATATAGACGTTAGAGATTAAAACATGACGAATTAAATTTAGAACATGACGAATTAAATTTAAAAAATATAAATTATTTTAAAAATTGAAATAAATTTGAGTTTTTATACCTATTCTTTAGAATAGGTATTTTTTTATTTTACTATTGACTTTTTGTTTGATTGGTTATACAATAGTGTTGTATAATACGCACCATTATACCCTTTTTCAGTTTTATGGTGAAAAAGCAGGGTTTTAGTGGTGCCAAAAAGTGCAAATATTAAAAAAAGAAGGAGAAATTATGACAGATTTTAAAGATATTATCAAACCTAAAGAGAAAGAGAAGGAAGAAGAGGGCAAGAAAAGCGAAGAGGTGTTCACTCAAATTCAGAGAGAAATGCTTAAAAGCAGCATTTTAAAGATTGCAATGCTTGCAAATCAGATGAGTGAAATGTCTGGCAATCGCGATTACAGCAGTCAGCTTGACGAGGTAAGTGGCGCTGAGGTTGTGCTTGAAAATGTTTTGAAAGGTGAAAGTGCAGAGACTAGAAAGACCTATTTTGCTGAAGCTGAAGAAAGGGCAAAGATTGAAGGGCTTACTGACATTGACATCATGGCCAAGGACGCTGTTGCTCTTAAGAAGGCGCAGATGAGCCATGCAGATTATCACATTGACTCAACTTCAGGAAGGGTTGTGGTTGACGGAAAGGAAAAGAATGCACCTGAAGAGGAAGATGAGCTTGACGAGCCAGAGCTTTCACTTTAAGGAGATATAATGAAATTTTTCACTGATGCCGAAGAAAAAGCTATTTTGCATGGTGTGGATGAGTGCTTCAGAATGAGAGGAAAACTTCATTCGCATGGCATGGTCAAAGACATTTATGAAAAATATGTTTCGATGATTACAAAGTCATACAATAAAAAGCCTAGCACGACCAAAGAATTTTTAAACAATATTAAGCGAAGGGCAAAGAAGGAAGCAATCAAAAGCAAGCGCAAATTTGTGGAAGTGCTTGGAGAGATTGTGGGGTATGAGGCATACATTGTCAACATTGCCGCGAATGATTTTCATCAATATGTAGAAATTTCAAATTATGCGTCGCTTATAATTGGCAAGGAAATTATTCAAGTAAGAGGCAATCACACAGTTATCATATCGGGATGCTATGCGTTTGAATATGCACAAAAAAATCCTGAAGTAGTAAAGGTGCTTGAAAAGCTTGGTATTTCTATTTATGATTTAGACCCAAGATTGAGACTTCATAATGAAGAAAGTTTTATTGACGATGATGAGGAAGAACTCCCAGAATTAAGTGACGAATATTACAATATGCATGGAGACTAGTGGTTACGAGAAAAAATAGGATACCAACAATTTAAGTAGTTATGCAAACAGCGTTTGCCAAATAGTGATGGAAACTAAGTTTCCCCAAATGTTCGACGCGAACCAGATGTTCGACGATTAGGGGTTACGAGAAAAAAATAAATTACAAATAAAAACCAATAGTGATGCAAACTAAGTTTGCCAAGCCAAATGCTTGGCGACTGTGGGTTTTAGAAAAAATAGAGAAACAACTAGAAAAAAGTAGTGATGGAAACTGAGTTTCCCTGAGGAGATATATGGAACAACAAGAAATGAACGCAGCAAGTTTTATTAGATTTAAGATAGCAATTCTCACTGTTGCCAGTGCAGAGCGTTTTTTGGTGGATGCTGACATTGTCGCAAGAGATTTTATCAGATTTTTATCTTCGTTAGACAGCGATGTTAAACGCAGATATATGGCTGATGTCGCAAACAGGTTTAATAGCTCCAATGGAAATGCTATGGGGCGTGACTTTGACATGAACGAAGTGCTTGCAACTGATGCTATTAAGCTTTTTAAAGCCAAGCAAAACCGCCACCCATATTACATAAATCAAGACGGTCAGTTTATTGTAAGTGATGACAAGGTGAAAAAAGTTAAAAAGCAAAGACCTGTCGGAAGGGAGAAAAAGCCAATTATTGAGCTTGACCCTTCTGATATAATCATCTTAAAGCCAGGCGAAAAACTTGACAGCAAAGGCAATGTTGTCCCTGAAAAGCAGAAAGAGCGTCCAGTTAAAAAAAGACCAGATATGAACAGAGAACATGCTCGCAAAATCAAAAGACCAATTATCGAGGATGAACTTGTAAGAAAAGACCCTATTATCAAAAGACCAAGAGATATGGGCGAGCCAAGTCTTAGACCAATTTTAAATAAAGAAAAAATTTTGCAGCGCGCGGCTGAAAAGAAAGAACGCAGACAAGATGTTGCGGCTAAAGAAAAAATTAAGAGGGCTGAGGATGAGGGAGTAGTTGTCAAGCCTGTGATTAGAAAAACAGAAGAAGAAAGACAGCTTAGAAATCAGCCAGCAAAAGATAACCGCTCGCAAACAGAGCAAAGAATAAAAATAAACACTACAGAAACTCACAAAAGTGACATGAAAGGGCAGAGAATAATCATTAAATCGGAGATTATCATCAAGCCACGCTCTAAGGGTTTCAAAAGTGACATCTTAAAGAATATCGGAAGACCAGAACAAAGAGTGCGACCTTCAACCGCAAGTGTCAAAACTCAGCCTGATATTATGGAAAGACCTACTCAACAAACGGTGAGAACAAAAACTGTTGTGGCAGGGTCTCAAACAATGCAAAACGCTCAAACAGCCAGTGTAAACAATGTTGTAAATCAAAGGGCTGATAATGAGAGAATGGCTGTAAATAAAAATGCGATGGCTGACGAAAGAATGATTGTAAATAAAAATGCGATGGCTGACGAAAGAATGGCTGTAAATGAAAACCCAACCGCAAATGCAAAAGTTGTATCAAATGTGACTGTGAATGCAAATGTGGCAGAAAGAGTATTTGCAAACGAAAATTCAAATGAGAAAGCAAAATCAACAGCTAGCGCAAACACAACTGTTAGTGCAAATTCAAATGCAAGGATGGCTGCAACGGCCAGTGCAAATTCGGCAGTGAACGACAGACCAGCACAAATAGTAAAAACAACAATCATTACAAAACCTGCTGAAGCGTTAAGACAAACAGTGGTTTCAAAACCTGCCGCAAATTCAAGAGCTGAGGCGGTTAGACCTAGCATAAAAACGAGAATTGATGCAAATTCAAAGCCAGCAGTTTCAAATTCAAGAATGGCATCAAATTCGAGACCAGCGACAAAAATGGCTGTAAACTCAAGGTCTGCTGTAAATTCGAGAACGGCAGAGAGGACAAGAACAACCCTTTCAATGCAAAGACCTGTTCAAAGTCAAGCTTCAAGACCAAGTCAATCGAGGGCTGATTATGAAAGGCTTAGGCTTGAGAGACAGGAAGCGTTGAGGCGAAGAGAAGCTGAAAGGCGGGAATACTTTGCCAAGTTGACTGCGGCTAGAGAGGCGAGATTAAAAGAAATTCGCGAGCGTGCAGCAAGCAGGCAAACAAGCAGACCGACAAGAGAAAGGGTGGCGCGCGAAAGAATGACCAGAGAAAGTTTAAATTCTTTGCGCACACGCAGGTCTGAGATGAGAACACGCAGTTTCCCTGAAGGCATAAGTGATACTAGACGAATGATTGAGCGCACTATGGAAGAGCGCAGAAGGGCCACTCAAAGACGCATTGAAGAGATTAAAAAGCGTCGCGAGCTGCTTAAAAGCGGAAACAGATATAACCCACATATAACCTATGAAATTCATATAGGTTGAAAAGGAGACAATATGAAATTTACTTTCTGGAAAGACGAAGAAAGTGCGATTATAAACAAAATTATTGAGCTTTCTGATGGCACCGTGAAAGACTTAGAGCATGCAAGTAGGGTTTACAATAGATATGACTATTTATTGTCATGCGCAAACGAGCGCAACCGAATAAACTATCTTTTCAATGTAGACGACGAAGCGTCCAAGCTGTACAGAGTGGATGAGATTGAAAGGTTTGAAAGCAAAAAAGACGCACTTATTTATGTCTACACAAGAGATGCTTTAATCTTTGACAGAATTGCGCAAATACAGATTAACAGAGAGGGGGACATTGTTTGTGGTGGAATAATCAACAAAAACCCCGAAATGCTGTTTAGTAAATCTATTAAGAAAATGACAGTAAGTCTGGTAAACGACCCAAATTACAACTCAAAGATTTCGGTGTTTGAAGATGAAGAAAACGAGGAAGAAGATCTTCCAAGCATAAGTGATGATTTATAAAAAGAGGGCAAAATGAAAAATTTCTTTGAAAAAGAGCTTCAAAAAGACATTTTAATTCAGATTGAAAAGATTTCTGCTGATTTTATAAACGATAATATTTCAAGTGCTAAAATTTTTGACAGTTTTGTAAAAGTTTTGAAGAATGCAAGTGATAGAAATCGAATAAGTTATTTATTAAAAAAAGATGCTGAGTCAAGTCTGCTTTACAAGGAAAACAAACACTTATATGCAAGTCAAGACAAGGCGCGCAGTTTAATAATGGGGCGTGAGGCGGTGATTATTGCAAGAGCGCTAAGCGAAAAAGTGTCTTGTCAAATAAATGATTTTGGCTTAATTGAGCTTGACAACAAGCCTGTGGAAGATTCGGCAGACTTTTATATGAGAGTTAAAAAAATGACTCCCGAATATCATGACAGTGCAATCGACGCTGCAATAAACCAAAAAACATTGTTTGATGAAGATGAAGAAGAGCTGCCAAGTCTTGATGAGGATTACTTTTCTTAAAAAGGTGAGAATATGAGTAGAAATTGGAATTTAGTTTTTTATAATGAAGGCGAGGCAAGCTTTATTGCAATGAATATCCTTTGCATTCGCATAGAAAATAAAGATGGCTATATTGATGCCTATGAGGTAGTTGAGCTTCACGACAGATTTATGGCTTCTCTTTCAAATAAGGAAAGAAAGGCCTATAAAGCTGAAGTTTCAAGCAGGGCCAAGCTGAAAGAAAACATTGACAGAGTGAAACATGAGAAATGTTATGACATTGACATTATCAGCATTGATGCGCTTGATATGTATAAAGCTAAAAATGAAGGAAGAGGTTATCATTACGATAAAACAACAAGAACAATAAAGTTTGACGAGCCATTAAAGTCAACAACAAGAGACACCTCATTGCTTGATGACGGCTTTGAGTTTGACAGTGAAGATTTGCCAAGCATTGATGACGAGTATTATAGAGATTGATTTTATTTAGATTTTTCTAAGCTGAAATATTGCAAGAAATTTAGAATTTTAAAGGAGTATATTATGAAAGATAAGACAAAAGGAAAACTGCTTAAAACTAAGGGCATTATTAAAAAGATATGTGCATGGTTTCCAGTAGCGATGATTGCAGGTGGGTTTATTGGCTTTACTGGAATGTTTGCAGGCGGCTTATTTATGGCGACTGGGGCGCCAAAAGAGTTTAAAAATACAGAAATTTTTGCAGAGGCTTATTCTGAAAAATATGAAGAATATGAAAGTCTTTATAAGTCTGGAGAAATGAATGTCTATACCTACAACAACAAAATGGAATATTTAGAGTCTGATAAGTTTGTTAAAGATGTCATGAACGAGGCCGGTGAGGCAGCAGAGCCTTACATAGAGAAGAAGAAAATTGGCACGGCAGTCGCAAGTTGTAGTGTGCTTCCGATTGCGGCTATTTTCGGCGGAATGGGCTTGATTTTTAGAGGCACAATTGGAAATATTACTGAATCAGCTGAAGACGACCTTCAAGAAGCAAATAGGCTGTTGGCACCTTATGTTCCACCAGTTGTTCCGCCACCAACTAAAACAAACAATAATAATGCCAGCGTGCTTGGAGAAGATGAAGAAGAGCTTCCAAGCATAGCGGATGAATATTATAAAAACTAATTAAAAGTTTTATGACGAAAGCTTTTTCAAGCAGAAGTAAAGTTGAATAATACTTTTTCAAGATAAAGCAATATTGAAATATAATTTTTTTAATGAAGCAAAATTGAATAAAACTTTTTAAAGTTGAAGTAATATAAAACTTTTTAAAGGCTCGAGTTTTAATTAAAAGCATAATAAAGGAAGGTTAAGGAGAGGTTATGAAACCGAAGTTGGAAGCAAAACTGCTTAAAACTAAAGGCTTTTTGAAGACTGCTGCAAGATTTACACCGCTTATGGTAATACTTGCAGGGCTTGGGGTTTTTACAGGGCTGATGACAGGCGGGACATTTAAAAGAGTTGACGCAATTGAACAATTCAAACAAACTCCAATTTTCTCTGAAGCATATTCACAGGAATACGAGGAGTTTGATAGGCAATACAAAAACAATGAAATCAATGCCTATGAGTTAAATGAAAAGGTTGAATATCTTGACTCAGATAATTATGCTCTTGAAGTCTTGAAAAATTCAGGTGAGGAAATGCAAGCGATTAAAGACAAAGTCCAGACTGGCAAATATTTGCAAATCGCTTCAATTCCAGTTGCTGCAATGGCAATAGGCGGAGCGTTCTTGTTATATCCTTGGTTGTTGGAGCCAAATTTAGACAGGAAGCTTAGAGAGTCTGCAAAATTGGATTTCGGCAGGGCACACAATATTAAATTAACTGAAGAGCAAGAAAAGAAAAAGAAGTCAATTTTCATGGGCGATGAAGAAATAAACTCATCAAATGATGTGGATGATGAAGAAGAAATTCTGCCTGATATAAGCGATACATATTACAGAGACTAAAAATTTGATATCAGCAAGCATGTGGCTAAAAAAAAGGAGTTTGAAATGAACAATAAAACGAAAGCAAGGTTACTTAAATCAAGAGGAATTTTAAAAAAAGTTTCAAGTGGAATTCCATTATTTTTGGTGGCTGCTGGTCTTGCAAGCTCAATTGGGCTTTTTGTCAGCGGGTTGGTATTTCTCTCAAAGGGGTATAAAGAATTTAAGCAAACTGAATATTATCAAGAAATGTATGACAATGAACTTCAGGTGGCACAAAATCAATATGACGCTGGGCTGCTGAATATAAAACAGCTTGAAGAGACTAAGGAATACCTTGAGTCTGATGAATATGTTGGAAAACTCATCAATGAATCTGGCGATTCAGGCTTAGAATGTAAGAAGATTATTGACAAGAGCAAAGCGCTTGGAATTGCATCCATACCTTGCTTGGTTTTAGGACTCTCCAATATATTCTTATGTTTATCTTCAATTCCTGAAAAGCTTTCAGTTTCAGGGGATGCTGACTTGCGCGAGGCAGATTTTCTTAAAAATAATGTAGGCTTTTCGCCTAACCCACATACATCAAAAAAGGATAAAACGGAAGAAAAGATTGTTTTGGAAGAAGACGAAGATGTGCTTCCAGACATTGAAGAAACTTACTATCAAAATTAAGTTGAAATAATTTTATTATAAAGCTTAAATATAAAGCTTTAAGTTGAGAAAGGAAAGTGTTATGAAAAACAAGACCAAATCAAAGTTGTTTAAAACCAAGGGCATAATTAAAAAAGTGGGGCTTTTTGCACCTTTTATTTCGCTTGCAGTTGGTTTGGGACTTGGCATAGGTCTTATGGCCGGCGGTGGCGTGAAATATGAAAAAGCCAAAGCAGATTTTAAAGAAAGCCCAGTATATGTCGAAAATTATACGCAGGAGTATAACGAGATAAAAGAAAAATATGACAATGGTGACATTGATTTGAATGAGCTTGTAATGCTTATGGAAGATTTGAATGATGAAGAACGCCATGTTGAAGTGTTGAAACAAGCGGGCGATGAGGCTAAAGAATTTAAAGATGCTTTGAAAACTGGGGAAAGATATATGCTTGCATCCATTTCGGGTTGGATTTTGACAGTAGGTGGTCTTGTCACAACATTTATATGGGTGGGCACAGATGTTTTTGAAAATATCAACTGGTCAGCTAGACAAGATTTTAGTATGGCAAGAACATATCGTGACTTACCAGATTTGCCAATGAAAAAGAAAAGCAAAAGCGAAGAAAAAAATGAAGAAGATGAGTTTTCTGTTGAAGGCGAAGGAGAAGAAGAGCTGCCAGATATAAAAGACGCTTATTACCGAGATTAAAAGACATTAAAGAAAAGCAAAGAGAGGATTTATATGAAAGAATTGACAAAAGCAAGATTGCTTAAAACAAGAGGAATTATCAAAAAGGCGTGCGTTTGGTCGCCTTTAGCTATGATGGTGTCAGGTCTTGGGATTGGTTTAGGTCTTTTGATAGGTGGCGGTGTGAAGGAAACAAAAGGCATAGAGCAGTTTAAGAACAGTGAAATTTTTGTCGAGCAGTACACCCAAGCGTATGAAGAGGGCATAGACAAATACAATAGTGGTGAATATGATTTAAACCAGCTTAACGATACTATCAATAAAATAAACAGCACTGAGTATATTTATGAAGTTTTAAACGAAAAAGGTGACGAGGCAAAAGAATATAAAGAAATGGTCAAAACGGGCAAGCAATATATGCTCGGCTCGATAGGTGGCTTTGGCTTGTTTGCAGTAGGCATTGGTATGCTTATTCCTTGGCTTGGTTTTGAGGTGGGCTTTAGTATTGATAGCTCAGGTGATGATGACCTGGACAAAGCAAATAGAATTAAATATAACGAGAAAGAAAAAGAAGAGAAAAGAAAAGAAGAAATAGAAAAAGAGAAACTTAAAAATCAAAAAGAAATAGAAGAGCGCGAACAATATGAAAAAATGTTGAAAGAGGGCTTTATTGAAGAACGTGACGAGGAAG
>JAAWCQ010000007.1 GCA_022793335.1 Clostridia bacterium | reverse complement strand
GAAAATGAAATATATGCAAATATTTCTACTCAAATTGAAGGTTATACAATTTCAGTAAATTATCTTAACGGCAAGGTTTATCTCAATGCTGCTGACAAACTTATGCTTGTAAGTGAAGTTGCAACATTGCCTGATGCAATCGAAAAATTCCTCACTGATATCAACCTTTCATTTGATTTTAATTCTGATGAAATTGTAGATACACTTAAAGAGATTCTTGATAGCAATATCAATCCACTTCTCATTAAATCTCTTGTTGAAACTGAAAATGGCTTTGTAATCACACTTTTCAACGACCTTTCAATTTCAATCGAAAATGGCGCTAAGGAGCTTTTCATCTCTTCAAGCGTAAAAGGCTTTGACATTTCTGCTTCAGTTGTTGGCAATGACGAAAGTCTGGTTATCCCAAGTTTTGATGACAGCCAATACACCCCTGTTGAAGATGTACTTGACCTTGCAAAAGTTATCATCAATTCGGGTATTTTACAAGTTGCTGAAGGTGCGTTCAACTACTTTAAAGATGGAAAAGTAGCCCTTGACTTAAACGCAAGTTATGCTGATTATCAAGTAAATGCTAAACTTTATGCGGACATTTTAAATGCTAAAGCTTTCATAAGTGCAAACCTTAACAATCAAAATATCAACATTATCCTTGAAAACAATGTAATCTATCTTGAATATCAAAATATCTATGCAAAATTTGCAATTGCTGACCTTCCACAGCTTCTTACTATGGTAAATGCTGAGTTTGGCACAAATCTTCCAGTAGATTTAATTGAAAGAGTTTTAACTGCAGTTTCAAACAAAGATATGGATGCATTGATAGCTATTCTCACTGATGAATTTGGCAGCGACCTTGACTTTAGTGATGTCAAACTTGACATTTCTAAAATTGACAAGACTTTCTTTGAAAACATTGTTGTTGACGGAAACAACACCATTGTTCCTATCGGTGACAAAACAATAACCTTCACTGTAGTTGACAAAATGCTTACTGCTATTCAATTCAATGGCTTTGGTGCAAATGTAAATGCTCAAACAATTGAATATGTTGAAAACAATCTTTCAGCTGATACAGAAAGTTACATTGACCTTGCAGACTTTATTCCTACTATTCAAAACGCTCTTCAGATTGTTAAATCAAATACAATCTCTGGAGTTATCAATATAGACATGAATGGCACAGTTATTCCGGTGGAAATCAATATTTCTAAGGAAGCCGAGCTTTATGTTGAATTAAAAACAACAGTTTATAATGGCGTAATTGAAATTTATTATTATCAAAATATTGTTTATCTCAATCTTTTAAATCAAATTCGTCTTTATTCAGATTTAGACACCCTTCCAGATGCTCTTAAAGAATTGACTGAAGGCATGGAAACTTTAATTGATCCTATCCTTAACCTTATTGGAATAACCCGCGACACTGTTGAGTCAATTGAAAAGGGAGATACAACCGAGCTTAAGCTTGGCGCTGATAAGATTGAAAATAAACTCATTTTGACAATAAACGACATGGAAATTGTTCTTGAAAACAACGATAAACAACTTTCTATTTCAACCGCATTTGGCAACATAATTTTAAACGCTTCTATTTTTGGTAAAGAAGAGCTTCTTGTTAAGAAAGAGCTTAATATAGATGATTATGACCCAATTGAAGAAATTTTTAGGTTGTTTAATGCAGCTAAAAATATGTCAAAGCGCGAAGACTTCCACCTTACTGGCTATGTTGATCTAAAACTCTTTGATATGGCACTTGATACAATATATTTTGAAGTATTTATCAAAGTTGTAAACAAAAATCTTGAGCTTATTGTTTCATTCCCTAACATTCCAACAATCGCTTTTGTAACAAAAGGACTGTTTGAAAATGTAAGTGATAGAAGTCTGAAAGTTTATTATAAAGATGGCAATGTCTTTATGCATAGAACGGAGACACGCAACAAAAAACTTTATGAACAATGTGTAAAAACCACTCTTGATGGCTTCTTCGCTGACATATTAAACTATGTTCAATTTGGTTTTGGATTCACTGACACAATTATGAATCAAATGAGAAAGCCTGCCGAAAAATACAGACAGGGCGAAACAATCGACTTAAACAATGTGTTAAGCGGATATGCAATTAAGAAAACCCAAACACAAACTGAATATGATATGACATTCAATCTTGCTGAAATTGTTGACAACAAAGTGCTTGGAAATCTCACCCTTCACACATACATTGGTGAAGCTGGAAATGGCGAAAGTTATCTTCAAGAAATGGCACTTCAAGTATCTGTTTTAAATGGGCTTGTAAATATCTCTACACCTAAAACAAACGGAGCTGATAATAAAGACAAACTCATTAAAGTTGTGGATTATGGCAAGAATATCGACGCAAATATGCAAGAGCTTTATGACTATGAAGCAGGATATAAATTTGCCTATGACACCAATATGGAAAGAACAGCTGGCGGCGAATGGACAGTTGCAAGTGAAAAGCTTCGCACACTTAATTTCATAACCAATTGCGACACAACACTTCCAAATATATCTGGCGTTTACAACAGTGACATCGCCCTTCCAACGCTTGAAAATTATCAAACAGACGATGGAATAAGTCATGCAAGCTTTACCTTCGTTGGCTGGTATACAAGCAGCAACTTTGAAGAAGACTCTCTGTTTGAAAGTGACAAAATGCCAAAATTTGACACAACCCTTTATGCTAAATGGGAAGAAGAGCGCAGATATTACAGAACAATAAGTTTTATTACAAACTGCAATGAGAATTTCGATGCAATTACCGACCTTGAAGGAAATGAAATTGTATTACCAACTCTTTCCTTCAAGCAAGAGATTGCTGAAGATGGAAAAACAGTTTCAACTTATAGTTTTGAAGGCTGGTTTATAAATGACGAAAATGGCGAAATTTTTAATAATTCAGTTATGCCAAACACAGATGTGATACTCTTCGCAAAGTGGAAACTTCAAAACGTGGAAATTTGCAATGAATTTAAGCTTTATGACGGCGATGAGCTGCTCTACTCAGTATACCTTTCAAGCGGAAAAGAAATTGACCTTGCCGGAATTGATAAGATAAAAAATGACACTAAGCTTTATCTTGATGCAAACTTCAATGATGAATTTACTGGCAGTCTTATAATGCCAAATTACAACCTTAATTTGTATGTAAGAAATCAATATACACTTTCAGTAAAATCTGCTTATGGCAATGTTTGCAACTACACTATGAGTGTATGGCAGGGCTCTTCAATAAACATTGCAAGTCAAAATTCTTATTACATTGATGATGGCACACAAACAAAAAGAGAGATATTCACTTTTGGTGGTTATAATATCAATGGAATAATAGAAAATGATTACTCTGCTGTTGAAACAAGAATGCCAAACATTGACTATTCAGTAGAATGTGTTTGGGATGCTGAAACAAAACTTTATTACACAGTAAACTTTGACTTAAGATGGTATGAGGTTTATGGTTGCACCGCTGGCGCAAAACAACACACTGCAGCCAAACCTATCGACCCTATTAGAGTCTTAGAAGACACAGAGCTTGACCTTACTGTTTATCAACCTACTTGCAAAGGCTATCTTACAGCAATAAAAATCGACCCTAAAACCTTTAAAGCTACATCTTGGGGCACTTCTCCATGGAAAAACGGAGTTGCAAGCAACACTGGAAAAGGAATAAAATCAATTGTTATTACTGGCGACACAACTTTATATGCTTGCTGGGAAAGAGTTTAGTTTAAAAAAAGTTACCTTTTTATAGGTAACTTTTTTATTTTTAATCGAATGAAATTTTATTTTTTTATTTTTAACATTTTTTTAATCGCATGAAATTTTAATTTCTTTATTTTAATAGAATGAAATTTAACTACTTTTTTATTTTTTTATCAAATAAACTTGAATCTTTTTTAATTTTAATCAATTTCAAAATATTTTTTTATTTCTTTAAAAATGAAATATTTTCTATTTAAATCTTATTATTTATAAAGTTTTAATTTAAACCATATTATTTTAATAAGGAATATAGCCAAAAGGCTTTATTCGTTCTGCCTGCATTTCTATAAAAAATATATTCTTATTTTTATCCTTTTTAAATCTTACAATCGGCTCTTTTTCAAGAGAAAGATAAGTCTCGATAATTGGTTTCAATTCCTCTTTTAAAATATCACAAACTGCCTGAGGGTCGCTCATTTTATCATTGTTTAAAATATAATTAAGTCGTCTTGAAATTTTATAATCCATATCATCTCCTTTTTATTTAATTCGTCATGATTAAAGTTTTTAAACAGCTTTTTTTAAACTCTTTTTTTGATGTTTCTTTTTAGATAACCCACAAGTCCTCTATACTTGTATGTACAATCAAAAATTTTCTTTGAGCCATTGTGAATATTTTCGCTTAGAAGAGTAAATGCCCTTGCACTCTCTATAGATTGCAATCTGCCGCCGATTGAGCAAGAAGAGCCTATTGCATCGTCTTCTGGAATAACTGCCAGCAAAGGTATATTTAAAGCCCTTACAATGCTTTCTATAGTCATAACATCTCCGTTAAGCAAAAGGTCTCCCCTCATTCGATTTATCACAAGCCCTTTATATTCAATGTTATATTCATCAAGAAGAGCCAAAACTTTGTCAGCATCTCTTATAGAGGAAAGATGAGGAGTCACAACGATTATCGCCTCGTTGGCAGGAAATACTGCTCTGTGAAAGCCTGCTTCCACACCTGCTGGGCAATCAATCAATATGTAATCAAAACTGCTGTCAATTTGCTCTATCACATTCTTGACATGTTCCCCCAATATATTTGCTTTATTGTAAGCGTGAGAAGATGGCAATATATAGAGGGAAGAAATGTGTCTGTCCTGCACAAGTGCTTGTTTAGGTCTGCATTTGCCAGTAATCACATCAGTTATATCAAAAATCACCTGATTTTCAACGCCCATAACAACATCAAGATTATTTAAACCGATATCAACATCGATAAGTGCAACCCTAAACCCAAGTTTTGCAAGAGAAATGCCAAGATTGGCACAAACAGTCGTTTTGCCAACCCCTCCTTTTCCACTTGTCATAACAATTTTTCTTGCCATAGCCACCTCTTAATTTTAAATTTAAGATAAATTTTGTAGTTTTTCTGTTTAGTCCTATTAAAATTATTATCTTTAATATTTTAACAAAGATGAGCAAAATAATAAAAGGGAAGTTGTGTCGAAAACCTCCCTTTTATGTCAATTATTGTTAAATTGTTTTTTAAGCACTTAAAGTTTTTAAGTTTAAACATTCTCTAAGATTTTTTCAAGCAATTCTCTGTCGTCTAGTAGTTTTCCCGCACCTAAGATTGAAACATTTTCAGCGTCTTCTACAATCTTAAAAGGATATTTGAAATGCGTTCTTAAATAGCTTTCAAGGCCATTCGTTTTGCTCATTCCGCCAGTAAACAGCACTCCATTATTGATAATATCAGTTGAAATTTCTGGTGGAAGCGAAGTGATTGTAACATCAATTGTTCTTATAATTTCTTCAAAGAAAGGCTCTAACACTTCAAGCAAATCTTTTGATGAAATTATATATGACCTTGGAATTTTGCTGTCAATATCCACCCCAGTAATTTCCATATTCAAACTGTCATTTTTATACAGGCTACCAACCTCAATTTTCAGTTTCTCACAACTGCTCACGCCCACAACAATACCTTGTTTATATGCAATAGTGTTTGCAATAGCCGCATCAACAGCTCTTCCGCCAATGCCAAGGGTGGCACCTTTGACTATTGAATTCATATTGATTACTGCAATATCAGTATTTGCTCCGCCAATATTTACCACAAGATTGGTCTTAGTCGAGCTTATATTCTTTCCTGCACCAATTGCACTGCAGATAATTGTAGGAAGAAGAATAACCTCTTTAAAGCCGATATCATGCATGATTGCAAGAAAGTTGTCGCTATCTCTATTTGACAGGCCAACATTGATTAAAACCATGCAAGAGTCATATTTCTTTTTAAAACCAAGTTGTTCAAAATAATACAGCAAAAGTTGTTTTAAGTATTCATAATTGTTTATTTGACCATTTGTGATTGGACTGAACACTTCAACGCTGTCATTGGTCTTTCCAAGCATATCTTTTGCCTGTTTGCCAAGTCCGATTATTTTATAGCCTTGAGGAGTTGGCTCTGCGGCAAGCAAAGTAGGCTCGCACAAAGCGAAGCCCTCATCTTTTACATAAATTTTTGTATAGGCACCACCTATTTCAATTGCGTATTTTATTTTATTCATAATTTCTCCAATAGTACAAAAATTAAATATTTCTTCTATTAAAAATTGATTGTGGCTGTTTTTGTAATAAGCCCGCTTGTATAATTAAATTCCACTTTATCGCCATTTTTCGTCTTCAAAAGCAGATAAATGAGGTCATTTCTGTCATTTATTTCAACTAAAGCTTCATTATTAAGTTTCGCTGATGTAATATAATTGCCATTTGGAATTGCAAATTTGCTTGAATTTGAAATGATATAAAAGCCTGCTTCATCAAAATTAAATGCTTTTGAATAACTTGTTGAATAAATCGTTTTGTCAAGATAATAATTGCCATAACCTGACCTTTCTTTAATATATGAAGCATAAGAAGCCTCAATTGTATCAAGACCTTTAATGCCAAGACTTTCAAAGGTGAAAATATCATGCGCGGCATTATTTTCATTATTATCGATTATTCTGTCAAGCACTTTTACAATTGGATATATGCCAACCATGCCATTCATTTGGTTTCCATTGGTCTCATCAACATCCCCACCAAGCGTTGAAAGTCCGATAAGATATCCATTCTTATCAAAGCATCCGCCACCTGAATTTCCTGGAGAAATGCCAAGTGCTATATCAACAACATCTTCATATACATTTGAAACAACATCATACATTGTCCTAGAATTATAAGAAGATGGATAGTTTGTGAAACTGATTGTTCCATTTGCAGTTGTGTACGGATAAATCTTTTCTGATGTATAAAATATCATTGGATTATCGCTTGCAACATTGCCCACTGTAAGACGATTGAGATAATCTAATTCAAGTGGTGTGCCTATTGTAAAGATTTGTTCATAATCAAGTCTGTCTCTTCTTTCACTGTCAACAAGCCTATCTTTCATAGTCACATAATTTAAGTTTACCTCATCACAATAAATAAGTGCAACATCCAGGTCTTTATTATGCCATAGCAATGAACAATCATAGGTGTTTTCATTATCGGTCATTATTTCAAGAGTTAAATTGGAAAACTCATTGCTGTCATAAAAGTCAATTACATGATAGTTTGTAACAATATAACTGCCCTTGCTTGCAACATATTGATTATCAAGATTGGTTTTATAGCCATTTGAAGCCACACAAACACCACTGCCAAGCGACTCATAGCTTTTCTTAGTAGATTTGTTGTATCCTGTAACCAATATTGCCACAGTTGCATTTCCATCACGATAATGTTTTGCAATGTCATATACATCCATATCTTCTGTAATTGTTGATGTAAGGCAATTTGTCTGAGAATAAGTCCTTTTTCCAAACCAGTCTTTCAAATTTGGCAAGAGGCAGGATGTAGTAAAAAAAGAAACTGCAAGAATGATAACAAGTGTCAAAACAACTGAAATTACGCTTTTAACCTCTTTTTTCATTGCAATTTCTCCTTTTCAAACATATTTATCTTATTATTTAAAATATGCCCAATTTTTCTCAAAAATATATTTTAAATCGATATTTTTGCATTAAAAACTGATTTAAATTATTTGAAGACTCTTTTTATAGACCTTTTTATAATCGACTGCGACATTCATGCCCTCATTGATTTCATAGCTTGCATCCCCTTCAACAATAGTCTTCATAATTATTGAGTCACCAAGGATGTCACATACAACATCTTTAATAACATTGTTTTTAGAAGCATTTAAGCTTACTGCAAGTTTGACAATTACGCCAAGTTTTCTCACAGCATCAAGGTCTTCATCTGTAAGAATGTCTTTATATTTAATCCACTCATTAAGTGAAAATTCGTCAAGATTTTGACATACGCAAATAAAACCTGCAATAAGAAGCTCTCTATGAGAAACGCCATTTATATCAGAATAGACAATTTTTTCAAAGCCATGTCTTGAAAATTGTTCAAAATTTATACATTTTCCACTGTCATACATAAATGCCGCAATTCTCAATGGTTTTACATAATATCTAGGAAGCTTATGCATTACTTTAAGTTGTTTAAACAAAATTACCGCCAAACTATGCACGCTTTCATTGATTGAAAATTCGTCTTTTGCAAATTCATAATAATTGTCAAGTGAGTTTGACAGAAGGTCATTTACGCGTTCTTGAATAAGTGAAATAACATTTAGCCCTAATACACCTGAAGTAAGATTTGCAGTTGAGATTGAAATGTTGCTGATTGACAATGCTTCACACATTGCGTTTATGATTGCAAAACCAGAAGCAATCTTATCTGCATCATCATAGCTTACGCCCTTAATCTTTCTAATCTTGTCCAGTTCAAGTCCTTTGATAAAATCAAAAGTCTTTGAAACAGTCTCTCTTGATAGACAGTAGTTGTTGTCTATATCAAGAGGATAGCGCTCTATCTTCTTTGCAATCTTTCCAAGTGAAAGGAATGCATTTCCAAGACCGACAAATTTTGTAGCCTCATCTTCTTCAACCACAATTCCACAGCCAGAAATTTTCTTTCTTAAAGCTAGAGAAAGCTTATCAAGGTCTGTTTCACCATTCTCGCAAGCATTATAAGCGCCAAAAGGAATAGTCGCACTCTCAAGAATGGCACGCCTATTATATTTTACAACATAAGATGAAAAAGCCCCAACATATACAAAAATGCCTTTTGCATTGTCAATTGAATTTACCACAGAATTGAAAAGATATTTGATATGCTCTTCATCTGACAAGATTGTAAAGCCGAGACCTGTATTATTGTAAATCTCGTCAATAAATCCTCTGTAATTTCTTGCCCTTGTAAGAATGTTTGAAGCCACAGCAAAAATTTTCTCAACGCCAAAATTTTCAATTATCCTTCTGTAGACTTTGAACACGCTGAGAATTCTATTTTTTGTTTGAGGGCTTAAAAGCTCTTCCCTATATATTTCTTCACCAATGGCAACTGATTGTTGCTCTGAAAGTGCTAAGGCATAGTTTGCCCCGCTCACCTTATATATCGACAATTTGAGAGCTGTTTCATTAAGCTCTATAATCGCTATTTTTTCCATTAAAATCCAACCCCTTAATCAAGCTTTATTGCGCCAACCGGGCAGCTTGCCTCGCAAGCACCACAATGAATACATTTCTTTTTATCTATCACTGCTTTTCCGTCTTTATCAAAGCTGATTGCCCCAACTGGACATATAGCAACACAAGTACCGCAACTGATACACTTTTTCTTGTCTACCATTTTTCCTCCATTTAGGCTTATTTTAACATATTTTAAGGCGGTTGTAAACTATTTATTTAATTCTTTTTTAATTTTTAATTGCTTTTATACCTTGGTAAACAGATAATAAACACAAAAACACGCCAAAAGCAATTCTAAGTGTTCCACTTGGCAAAAAACCTGCTATTAAAGCGCCACAAACGGAAAATACAATGCCGCTTAAAACAATAAAAATAATTCCTCTTGTGACCACATAACCATTTTTAAAATGGATGATGAGAGAAAACAAAGCCATAACTAAAAATGCAACTAAGTTTATCCCCTGACATAGCTTTTGTTCCATTCCAAGAAAGATTGATAAAAGTGGAATTAAAAGCGTTCCACCACCCATACCAAGTCCGCCGAATATGCCTGAAATAAAGCCGAAAAGCACATTTAAAACAATTGTCCAAATCATATTATCAATTTAATTCCTCCCACAAACATAATAATCGCAAATATCACCCGCACAGCCTTGGGCGGAAGAATTTTTAGCGCAAATGAGCCAAGCACGCCACCCAGCACAACGCCCAGCCCGATAGTCAGCAGCGGAAGGGAGCTGATATAGCCATTTATGACATAGATAAACGCTGAAATAAGGCTTAATGGAAATATTACCAAAATGGCAGTTGCATGCGAGTGTTTTGCATCAAGATTTAACACTTTTTGCAAAATTGGCACACAAATCATGCCTCCACCGCCACCAAAAAAGCCATTTAAAAAGCCAATAATTCCACCTGCAAAAATCAACATCATTTTCTGTTTTTTAGTCAATTTTTTTGGCTTTTTTGCATCAAAAAACTCCCCTTTTTTATCCAATTTTAAGGCATTTTTTTTAGGTTTTTTACCTGATTTTTTCACCTTTTTGCCAGCCTTCTTTTCATCCGAATTTCTGCTGATTTTGTCACTTTTTTTCTTAATTTTATTGTCATTTTTGCTCTTATTTTTCAAATTTTTCTCAGCCATGATTTCCTCTTAATTTCATTTCCAGCCAGGTATTTTTCATATTTTGCGCCCTGCCTTTGTCTTATTTTGCCGAGTTTTGTCTATTTTTATTTAAACAATTATAAAATCTTTCAACTAGTGCAAGTTAAATTTACCAGCATGTCATCAACATTTTAACTTAGAAATTTTAATTTGCTTTTATTTAATTAAATAATATAAATAAAATGCTTAAAATTATTTGATTGTTTATAAGAAATGTTGTATACTACTAGGGTAAGATTTTAAAAGGTGGAACATGACTAAAAAAAGAAACAAATCAAATTCTAAATATTTAAAATTATGTGCTATTTTTATGTTTCCATTTGCTCTCTTTGGAGGCGTTGCTCTCGCAAAAACCCCTAATGTTGAAGCTGCGGAAACCTATGTGAGATATAAGCATGAAATTCTTTCAATCACAAACTCATCTTTTGTTCAAGGTGGCACCCCTTTTGTAAAGGGTGACTCTCTTTCTGGATGGAATGCGATTGAAACAGAAAGTCGTGCAACTGGAATGCTTATTGATGTAGGCAGTGGCAGCAATACCGAGGAAGGAAATGATGAAACAACCACTTTCTCAAAAAATAAAGAAGAGTATATGCTTTCACAAAACCCTGGCGCTCACGGCAACGACAGTCGTATTTTGATGATAAATTCAAAAGAAAACAAAGAGCAAAAGAATGTCAAGGCTTATAAGGGATATAGGTCAAGCTCAATCACCCTTGAAGCAAATTCTTATTATGTATTTTCAGTTTCTGCAAAAGTTATGCTTAATGGCGACGATTTTGCAAATGGCTCTATTTATATCAGCGGTCTTGTTGATAAAGACGAGAAGAGCATAAAGCTTGGCTATGAAAATTTCAGCAACACCACTTGGCAAGAATATTATTTCTTTGTTGCAACTGGAAACAAATCACAGACTGTGACCTTAGATCTCTATCTAGGAAGCAATGGCGGTCAAACTAGAAGTGAAGGTGCTGTTTTCTTTGATAATGTAAATGCAACCAGATATTCTCACAACATGTTTATGGAGCTTTGTCAAGATTATGGCTATAATAATGAAGACAATTTGCTTATTGAATATTCTGATAAAGACAATTGGACAAACAACAAGCTTAATTCGGCATTTTTAATTGATGCACTCCAACCAGAATTTTATATCTTTGAAGGAACAGAGGGCTATAACTTTGATTTTGAGGATGACATTCCTGCAAACACAGACACTCTTGGTCAGCACTGGCAAATCATTACTGGTGGAAGAGCAAATGGCTCAGCAAGAATTGTTGACATACGCAATATGCAACAAAGAGACTTTAAAGATTTGACTGGATATGATTATGTTGGCGATACACTCACCTACAACAACAATCAAGCACTTGTGCTTTGGACTGACTCAAATGAATATACAAGTGGTGGTTATATCGGAGTAAAAAGCGAAGATATCTTAGTTGAAGCTCACAGCATTTTAAAGGTTTCATTGAAAATGAAAGTTGCTGGAATGAAAACAGGCTCTTTCTATTTGAAAGTAAATGAAAATGAAAGCATTTATTCTTATTCAAACCTTTCAAGTGACAGCGAAGCAAAAAATTATTATAAGCTTCAAAATGGAAAGACAAGCGGAATTACTTCAAATGTAACAAACGCTTGGATAAACGATTATCAAAATGTAGAGTTTTATATCAAAGGTCACAACCTTTACAACACAAATGTCAACCTTGAATTATGGCTTGGAGACAATCAAACAGCAGCTGAAGGTTGCGTTGTAATTGATGATATTAAAATTGAACGCGAAATTTATTCAAATTTCTCAGGCGCGTCAAACCAACTTGAGTTTAAGTGGAATGATGGAAGCAGCGAAACTATCACAAACCCTTCTTTCAATAAGAGCGAAAACGCAGATGACGAAGGAAAATTCCCTGTTGCAGCTTCTGGATGGACTACTAAGAAGGAAAAAGAAGATAAAGATTTGAATGAAAGCGGAATTTTATATCTTGCTGACAATAAAGAATATGACAGACTTTACAAAGGCAAATATGCTTGGGCAGGAATAAACCCAAATGCTACAAGTAATCCAAACAATGTTTATATGATGTTCAACAGCAAAAACAGCTTCCAATCTATTACTTCAAGCAGCACCACTATAAACAACAATTCTTATTACAAACTCAGTTTTGACTATTACAACCAAAATTTTGGAAGTTTAGAAAGCTCTAAAATCAAAGTTGAAGTTATTGATGAGCATGGAATAGTATTATTTACTAAAGATGCCGTTCAAAGCCTTGATAAATGGTCAAACATGGAAATTTATATTCACACACCTGAAACAGTAACGCACAGCGTTCAAGTAAAAGTTTCTCTTGGTGATGAGGATAACAAAGTTGGCGGAATTGTTTATCTTGACAATTTCAGCCTTACAACTGATGCAACATTTGAAGAAAAATTCAGCACTGCTGTAAATAAAACAGAGCTTGGAAGTTTCTATCTCAACCTTGAAAATGGGGCTTTCAGCGGAGTTAAGACCTCACCTGCTTATACATTAAACATTGACCATGTTTATGACAGCAACTATGACAAAGACAATTGTGGTACAATTGCAGGAATTGCCTATGGCAAAGAAAATGGTTATGGAATTGAAAACGACAACAACCTGCTTGTAATTACAAATGTTGTTGCCTGCAGCTCTACCCTTCAATCAGCCTACAACATGTCAGTAAGTGCAGATTCTTATTATGAATTGTCTTTCGACCTTGCAACCATCTTTGGCGACAAGGCTGGCACTTCAAATAAAGACCATAAGTGCAAATATGGAGTTAAGGTCACAATTGATGGTTATGAAGCGATTGAAAACTTAATTGCAACTGAAGAGCTTCACACTTATAAAGTTTATATTCAAGCTAAGGCAGCTGCTACTCCAAAGATTGCTTTCTCACTTGTTTCAGACTGCGACAATACTACAGGAAGTGCAATCATAACAAATCTTGATTTTAAATCTGTTGATGAATATACATTTGCAAATGTTTCTCAAGCGCCAGGCTTTGAAAAAACAGTATTTAAAGCAAATGAAAGTGACAAGGTTGATGAGGATGATAAAGATGACGACACTGACACAGACGAAACCTCACCTAGCCAAGCAGATTCAAACCTTTGGATTTTAATTCCTTCATTGATTATGAGCCTTGCTCTTATAATTGCTATTATCGGATTTGCTCTTAGAAAGGTTAAGATTAAGAAGATTGACAGAATTAAAAAAGAAACTTATGACAGAAAGAAGAGCGTAAACCATGATTTAATCTTGGCCGCAGCTCAAAAGAAGAGAGATGCTGAAGTTGCAGATCTTCAAAAGGCAAAAGATAGACTCTTAGAAGATAAACAAGAGCTTGAAAACGAGCATAAAGAATATTTCAAATCACAGCGTGAAGAGAACGAAGGAAAACTCACTCGTGCTATGGAAGCTGAATTTAAGAAATATAATGCAAATATCACAAGACTTGACCAAAAAATCAATATTATTAAAGAAAAGATTGATTATTGCATGAGTGCTGAGTATCTCCTTTCAATTGAAAGCAAACTTGCTATGGAAGAAGATGAAAGATTGACAGCAGAGCAAAGAGAGCGAAAAGCGCAAGCAAAACTTCTTAAAAAAGAGAACAAAATGAAAGAAAAAGAAAACAAAACAAAAAATAAAGAAGAAAAATAGTTTTTGATTTGTTTTAAAAAAAAAAGGCAATTTCTTGCCTCTTTTTTATGTATCAGTTTCAACTTTATGTATAGTTTCAACTACATTTTCACCTTTATCACATTTTTTCACTTTTACCACTCTATCCTTTTTTCTCTTTTACTTGGCTTATCTCTTTTTCTTGGTTTTCTTCTTTTACCACCCTTATCACGCTTATCACATTTATTACTTTTACTCTTTTTACTCTTTTTACTCTTTTTACTCTTTTATAAAACTAAAAAAAGCATCAATAATTGATGCTTTTTAATTAGTCTTCATCATCGTCAAAGCCTTCGTCATCATCATCTTCGTCGTCATCAAAGTCGTCATCGTCATAATCGAAATCGTCTTCTTCATCGTCGAAATCTTCATCGAAGTCTTCGTCGCTCTCATCAAGCTCTTCCCCTTCATCAGCAAATTCTTCATCACCAAAGTCAAGGTCTTCATCTTCTGAGAAGTCCATATCTTCACCCATATCATCGTCAAGCATGCCAGCTTTTGTAATATCATTTACAGAAGCCATCTCGCCAAGTTCATCATACATAGACATAGTATCGTCGTCATCATCTGAAGACATCATATATTCATCCCAATTGCTGTCAAGCTCGCCATCCTCACCCCTTCTTTCTTTGAGGCAACTTGCGCACATAATCTCATCTGGTTGAATATAGTTTGTTTTGCAGATTGGGCAAAGCTCTAAATCCACATCATCAAGATCATCCTTTTTAGCTTCCATTTCTGCCTTACAAACAGAACAGTATTTATCCTTTTTTTGAATAAAGTTCAACTCACATCTAGGGCATCTAATATAAACTGGTTTTTTCATGTTTTCTCCTTAAAATTTAAGTTTTGTTTTTATTTAATTTTTTATTAAAACATATCTCTAAATGTTTCTACCACATTATACAATTGTATTTGCCAAATGTCTATCATTTTTTCAAAATTTTTAATAAATTTTAATAATTATTTTGTTTTATCAAGGCTCGCTTCCGCCTGACTTTTGCGAAGATATAAAGGTTTAAGCTCTTCTGATCTTACAAACCTATCTTCCAGCTGTTTTTTAAGTGACAATTCAAGCAAATCTTCTGCTGATGGCTCTACTTTTTCAGCCGCCTCATCAACATTTTCTTCGCTTAAACCAATAAGTTTGCCCTTTATATTTAATAGTTGTTCTCTTTCAATCAGTTTTTCTTCACAAAGCTTTTCTCCCTGTGAGGAAAACTCACAAACATAATACAGACCACTTAAAGCATCTACAACACATGTGAAATTTTCGCTTGGTTGGAATTTTTTAATATATGTATATGCCATAAGCTCATGCGTTGTTACGCCGACAATTTTCTTTTCGCCGCCCCCTGCAAGAAAGCCTTTTACAAGTGATATTCCAATTCTTAAACCTGTAAATGAGCCAGGCCCAACAACAAGTGCAAAGCAGTCATTATCTTTAAAATTTTTTCCTGTTTTAGCAATTGTTTCATCTAGTGAAGGCAGAATGTTTTCGCTATGCTTGCAGTTTGAGTCAAGTTCTTTATATGCTTTTGCTCCTTCAATATCAACTCCAATCAAAGCCTTTTTATAAGCAGTAGAAATTGCAATCATTCATTCCCTCCAACGCTTCCGATAACTATTTTACGGCAAGAGTCGTCTATATTTTCAATTCTGACCTGAATATGAGGACAGTTGATAAGTCCTTTAACTTTTTCTGGCCATTCCACCAGCACAACTCCGTCAAGTGAATTTAGGTCAAAATATTCGTTGAAGCCAAGTTCCTCAGCCTCTTCAAGACTTTCAAGCCTGTACATATCAAAATGATATACTGGCACCTTTCCCTTCTCATATACATTAAGCAGTGTAAATGTTGGGCTTGTGACAAGCTCGTCAGAGCCAAGTCCTTTTGCAAAACCTTTAACAAAATGAGTTTTGCCAGCACCCAAATCTCCAACCAGAGTAAATACAACCCCTTTTCCAACTGTTTTAGCGAGTTTTTCGCCTACAAGCATTGTCTCATTTTCATTTTTAGTGACTATTGACAATATTTCTTCCATATTTTCTCCTATACGCATGAATGAAAAACATTTTTAAAGCTTTTCACTTTTTACAGTTTTAATGCCTTTTTCCCTTTCGAGCAGGCAATCTTTTGACAAGATAATAATACAACATTATCGCAAAAAAAGCAAATAATACACCCAAAGTTATGCCAAGCAGCGTATCTGTAAAATAATGCACACCAAGCACCATTCTAGAAAGTGCAACCAGCATTGGAAGCAAGCAGATTGCAAAACACCCCAGGCCCTTTGTCCACTTGTCTTTTGAATAAGTAAGCAAGGTATAAATAAGAAAAGTTGCAAACATTCCGCTGCATAGGCTGTGTCCAGAAGGCATGCTAAAGCCGTCCTCATTGCCTAGGTTTAAAATATCACTGTAGGTGTCGAATGGACGAGGTCTTCTTATCAGCAGTTTAAGCGCATAGTTTATTATTGAGCCTATAGCAAAAGTGAGCGCAACAGCAAGTCCAAGTTTTTTGTTTTTAACAAACACAATTATAAAGGTTATTAAAAAACCTAGATAGCTTCCAAACATAGATGCTGTTTGGAAAAAAGCTATCCAACCTGTTGTCGCATTTGACTGAAAAAATCTTATTATATCGTATTCAAACTCCATAATAGATATATTGTAACAAAATTATCAAAAAAAAACAACAGAATTTATTATTCTGCCGATTTTTTTAATTTGCTTATGCTGAAACCGTCATCTATGTCATATACCATCGTCTCAAAATCATTATCTTTTTCAAGCATGTCAATAAAGCTTTTCATATTTCTTACCATTGTTCTGTTTTTATGGCAAACGCGGCTTTCATCTTGAACAAGTCCACCTAAAAGTATATTATCTGCAAAAAGGATACCGCCCACTGTTAAAAGATTTTTTAAAATTTTAAGATATTTAAAGTATTGACCTTTTGGGCCATCTAAGAAAACGAAGTCGAATTTTTTGCCTTCACTTTGAAGTTTCTCAATTTCGTCTAGCGCGTCGCCATTGATTGAAACTACTCTTTCTTCACAACGAAATTCTTTAAAATTCTCTTTTGCCTGCAGGAATCTTTCTTGATTTTTTTCTATTGTTGTCAATTTGATTTGACTTGAAGCATGCAACATTCTTATGCCAGAATAGCCTATTGCAGTGCCAATTTCAAGCACTGCATGGGAGTCCTCATTTTGAAGAATTTCACAAACTTTTTCAATTGTTTTCTCACGCACAATTGGCACAAAGTTTTGACGAGCGAAAGTTTCCAAGTTTGCAAGCATTTCATCATATTGCATAAAAACCTACCCTAAAGTAACTATTGTCAAAATCATTGGGCGTCTTTTTGTGCGTCTGAAAATGAAGTTTGACACATTTCTTCTAAGAGATGCCCTAATCATCGTTGGGTCAACACCGCGAAGATCTGCCTCTTTTAATGAAGCAACAATGCAAGCTTTTGCATCTTGAACAAAGCTTTCTTGTTCATCAGCATACACAACGCCACGAGTAATAATAAACGGATCACCTATTACCTCTCCAGCAACATTGTTGATATTCACGCATACTACACAAATTCCGTCTTCACTGAGCTGTTTTCTCTCTCTAAGAACATTACTATCCATATCACCAATGCCAATTCCGTCAACAAGACGCTGACCAGCCTTGACAAACTTGCCCTCTTTCATTGAGTTTTGTGTGATTTCCACCTGCATTCCAAGGCTTGGGAGCAAGATGTTTCTTCCTTCCATACCAAGTGACATTGCAAGTTCTTTATGCGTTTTTAAATGGCGATATTCACCATGCACTGGCATAAAGAATTTTGGTTTTACAAGGCTGTGCATAAGTTTTAATTCTTCTTGGCAGGCGTGTCCAGAAGTGTGAACATCAGCAAGCTCGTCATAGATAACATCAGCGCCAAGTTTATACAAAGCATTGATGACATTATAAACATTTTTTTCATTTCCAGGAATTGGAGATGCTGACAAAATAACAAGGTCATTTTGTCTTATTTTAAGGTTTTTAAATTCGCCAGCTGCCATACGAGTAAGCGCGCTCATAGGCTCACCCTGACTGCCAGTAGTCATAATAAGAATTTCTTTATCGTCCATCTTATCAACTTTTTCAAGGTCAACAATATTTTCTCGATTGAATTTAAGCTCGCCAAGTTTCAATGCAACTTCGCTGACATTTATCATGCTTCGACCAGTAAATGCTATCTTTCTATTATACTTCTCAGCAATGCTTAAAATCTGTTGCATTCTGTGTATGTTTGAAGCGAAAGTTGCCACAATAATACGATTATTGGCATGGTTTTTAATTATGTCATCAAGTGTTCTTCCAACAGACTTTTCGCTCATTGAATAGCCTTTCCTGCATACATTTGTGCTTTCACAAAGCAAAAGTTGAACGCCCTTTCGGCCTATTTCACCAAGCCTTGTAAGGTCTGTCATTTCACCATCAATTGGCTCATAATCAATCTTAAAGTCGCCAGTATGCACAACAGTACCCGCTGGTGTAGTTATTGAAAGCGCGAGTGAGCCTGCAATAGAATGACTTACTTTAATAAACTCAATGATGAAATTTCCTATTTTTAATACATTTTTTGGCTTTACAGCAACAGCCTTATATTTAACCTTTGGATGTTCTTTCATCTTATTTTCTACAAGTGCAAGAGTAAGTCTTGATCCATAGATTGTAACTGGCACTTGTTCAAGTAAGAATGGAACAGCGCCAATATGGTCTTCGTGACCATGAGTAAGAAGGAGAGCTTTCACCTTATCTTTATTTTCAATTATATAGCTCATGTCTGGAATTACAATATCAACTCCTGGCAAATCGTCATCAGGGAAAGTCAGACCAGCATCAACAATGACTATTTCGTCATTATATTCAAGCGCGGTCATGTTTTTTCCTATTTCGCCTACTCCTCCTAGAAATGTAATTTTTAATTTGTTGTTATTCATTTTTTCTCCTTTTTTTATTTTTAAGACTGCCCTGCAATCTTTTTTTCATACTCAACTTAAAAAGTGACTTTAAATTTTATTCCACAAAAATACTAAGTCTTTAAAATAAAGACTTCTCTTTTGTAGAATAATTCGTTTGTATTTTAAGTTTTAATTTCAAAAACTTTAATATTTGTGCTTTAAGAAATTTTACAGAATGTATTTTGCGTCGTCAAGTTTGTCAACTTCTTCAAGTCTTTTTGGTGACAAAATAGTGTCATTATCAACATAAAATCTCATGCCTTGACTTGAGAAAAAGGCAACCATTTCAAAGATATGAACAAAAATTGGCACAATTGGAAGTATCACGATGATTGCATAAAGGCCAAGCACCATAGCAAGCACTGTTGCAAGAAGATAGATTATAAAAGCTGTTGAATAAACTCTTGCGCCCCTTCTAAGCACAGCTCTCATACCAATTGTATAAGACGAAAATACATTGTGGTTATAGACAACCTTAGCAGGTGCCCATCCAGCATTAAAAAGCTCTTTTATCGCCATCAAAGCGGCAGCTAAAAGCACAAAAGCAACCGGCATAAAATAGTCAAAAACGCCGTTGTCAATTCTGGTCAAAGCCCACATTCCAAACAAAATCAAAAAGTTGAAAGGAATTGCATAAAGCACTTTGACAGATGAATAAGCAAGTGAGCTTCTAAGTGTTTTAAGATAGGTGCCCGTGAAGCTTTGTCTTTGGCAGGCTGACATATAGCCATACATAAGCTCGCAACTTACCACCTTTCCAATATTCATAAGAAGTGGCAAAAGAAGGAAGATAATCACGCAAAAATAAATGCCAATTCCGATATTTGAGGTAAACATAACCTTAAAATACTCAACCATGAAATTTGCAACAATTGTAAGCGACTTTGAGAAGTTTGCACCATATAAAGTGCCTGTTTCCCAAGCTGTAGGAAGCCCTGCATTTGCGCTTGCGATTGTGGCATAGTCAATATAGTTTTTATAAAATACGGCAAGAAGAGCCACGCTGACTGCAAAAGACAAAATATGGTAAACAAGAAGTTTCCATACCTCAGCAAAGTTTGCAAATAAGAGTCTACAAGAATTTTTAAACATCATAATATTTTTGCCTATCTATAAAAAATTGCCTTTTAAACTATAAAACTATTTTAAATAGTTTACTACATAAAAACAAATTTGGCAAGAGAAATCTTGTCAAATTTGCAAATTTATCTTCTAAAAATTGTGTTTTACTTCCAAAATTTTGTAAACTATGTCGCCGCCTTCCATTTTAACAGTGACCTTTTCCCCCACCTTTCTTCCGATAAGGGCTGCACCTACTGGTGAATTATTGCTGATGATGCCTTTTGCTGGATTGCTTTCAGTTGAGCCCAGAATTTGCAAAACAAGGTTTTCATCAAATTCTTCATCATACACTGTGACAGTAGAGCCAATGCTTACCTGACCTTCTGTAGCAGAATTATCAATAATTTCACAGTTTAAGAGAATATCTTCCATTTCATGAATTTCAGCTTCGATTTGTGCTTGTTCTTCCTTAGCTGCATCATATTCAGAATTTTCAGAAAGGTCGCCAAATTCTCTTGCAATAGCAATCTTTTCGCTTGCCTCAACCCTTCTAGTAGATTTGTAATAATTTAATTTTTCTTCTAATTGCTTTTTGCCCTCAGCGGTTAAAAAATGTGTCATGTTTAGCTCCTTTTATAAATTTAAAAAAATACTCCATCATTCAACTTTGACAAAGTAACTATTGATTTTTTCAATTTACCTTCTATAGTATATTCATTTTTCACAAATAAGTCAACAAATTTTATGTTTTTTGCATTTTTTTTCGTGATTTGCGAACATTATACTAGGAGGAAATTCTATGATTACCATAATTTCTTTTTTATTGACCTTAATAGGCTCTATAAACTGGCTTATGATTGGTCTTTTGCAATATGACTTTGTCGCTGGAATATTTGGCTATCAAGCCAGCGTATTGTCAAGGATTATCTATATTATCGTAGGTGCTTCAAGTTTTGTGCTTATTTTCAAACTGATAAAAGGCAAAGGCACCCTCAATATTCTTTCAAAACGAAATAAAAAAGACCTCGCAAATAAAATAAACAAAAATAAAAAAGAGGATAAAGAAGAAAAAGAAGACTCAATCTTTGAAAAAGGTGCTTATGCCCACGCTCATAATATTGAAAGCGGCGAAGATGTTTATAAGGAAGAATTAAGAGAAAAATTCAACCGAGAACATGAAAAAGATGAAGCTTCTTTTCACAAACATTCAAGCGGTCTGTTTGACGAACATTTTGATGACAGAGGCGAGCTATGAATTACAGAAATCTTTCAATCATAACGCTTATTGTCATCTTTTGTGGTTGTCTTTTTTGCAGTTTGTTTTTTAATTTATTTTAATTATTATAATCGTCAGCATTTTATTTATGATATTTGCAATTTGAATTTATCATAAAAGCCCGATAAATCTGTTCAAGCAAGATTATTCTTGCTAAATTATGAGGATAAGTAGCCTTTCCAAAAGACAGCTTATCCCCTATTTTTTGTTTGACTGCATTGCTTACTCCATAAGAGCCGCCAATGACAAATGTGATTGTGCTGTTTTCAAGTGCAATCGTCTCAATTTTGTTTGCAAATTGTTCGCTTGCAAGCTCTTTGCCATTTAAATCCAGCAAAATGTTTTTGCCAGAAAGTGAATTTAAAATTTCTTCACCTTCTAAAGCAATAATTTTTTCAATATTGTCAAATTTATTTTGTTCTTCAAGCTCGATTATTTCTGTTTTGCAAAATCGCGAAAGTCTTTTGACATATTCGCCTTGAGCTTCCTGCCAAAACCGTTCTTTAAGCTTTCCAACGCAAACTACCCTTATCGTAATCATAAAATGCCCCAAATGAATGTAAACAATGTAATTGTGCTCATAATCACAATAATAGTGGTCAAAATTATTTTAGCAATTTTATCAGTTTCATATAGAATTGGCTCTTTTTGTAAATTGAAGGTTATATCACTGTGATAGCCTAGTTGTTTTGCTTTTTCATTGTATATTTTGTCGAAATTATCCAAAAATCTTTCTTGAATGCTTGTATCATCCACTCTATCGAAATTGCCATTTTTAATATTTTCAATCTCATAAAGATATCTTTCTTTTTCATATTGCTCGACCATAGCTTTTTGCATTTTTCCCATTCTGTCAAGAGCAGAAAATTTAAACAAATGAAACAGCAGCCAGAAAAGAAAGATAAACAAAGCAAAAATGAGCAAAATCATAAACATAATAGTAAGAATTGGGCTTGAGCTAAGCCATGATTGCAATACTTGAAAGCCAGCGTCAAAGCCAAGATTATGAAAGCTTGAAAAACCCATAAATACAGAAATTGCATTGTTCATAAAATGGACAATCATAGCCGGATAAATGCTTTCAGTCCTAAGTGAGATATAGCCAACTAAAATTCCTATCAAAGTGGCATAAACTACCTGCTCTACATTTAAGTGCAAAAGACCAAACAGCAGCGCCGATAGAACAACCGCCCTTCTTGGCCCGAATTGAGAGAAGCCATTCAAAATCATTCCACGATGTGCAACTTCTTCACACACGCCTGGCAGGACTGCAGTGAAAAACAAGTTGACCAAAAGCAGCCAAATTGGATATGAAGTCATTCTTTCCCCGCCACTTGAGAAATTGTAACCAATGCTTGACATCAATGCGTTGATAAAGGTCATTATAAGCACATTTAAAACATAAACTACAATTCCAATCAATATGCTTATCAAAATCTGTCTAAATCTTATCTTTCTGAAACCAAAAAACTTCAAAACATTTTTGGTATTTGATTTCATTAAAAAAGCAAACAAGAAAATGGACAGACAAAAAAGCAGCCCTACTTGTATGACTATATTGAGGACATATCCGCCCCACTCATTATTTAAAAAATCTAATACTCCAAAAGCTGAAAGCATTCTGATTGTCGCAAACAATACAACAATTGGAAGGTAGCATATTAGAGTAATCCTAAGTAACTTATTTCTATAAGACATCCTTCTCCCTTTTTACCTATGTAATGTACGATTGTACAACTAAATATATTATGAAAATTTTAATAAATCAAGCACGATTTTTGTCTACTTTTGTAGTAAAATGTCGAATTTTTTCCTGTTTTGTCGAAACTAGCCCATAACTATGGTTGTAATTGTTGCCACTAAATATAAAACACCGGCGACTGCAAATGATATATAAAGATATTTTGAAGTCTTGACTGAAGTGCGCTCACGCTCTTCTTTGCTTTTATGTTTAAAATAATATCTGTCTATTAAATAATAGATTGCAAAGGTTGTCGCCAGCAGTGCGATTGCGAACAAATAAAACCACCATGTATCTGCCAAAGATAATGAAAAGCCGGTTGCATTTTCGATATACGCAAAAGTCACGACCAAAAAGTTGTTTATAAAATGCACGATAATTGAGCTTACAAGAGAGCCTGTTCTAAGCACTATCCACCCCATTATGCAGCCAAGAAGGAATGGGTATATAAGTTGTTGAATATTATTGTGCATTATGGCAAACATAAGCGCAGAAAGCAGAATTGACACATAGTCATTAAAGCGAGACCTAAGCCCATTTAAAATCATTCCTCTGAAGATAAACTCTTCATAAATTGAAGGCAAAATGGCAAGAAGCACAATTGATAATAGGTATGTCCACCAAGATGTTGGGTTGAGCCCTGACAAAGAGTTGTCTAAAGGATAGCCAACAACTTTTAAAAAGTTGTCAAATGCACCTATAAAATATTGAATACCGAAAAGGGATATTACACCCACCAAGACCATCAAAAGATAGGTATGCCATTTCATTTTAAAATTCAAATTCACAGCTTTAAAACTTATCTTTTGTTTTTTATTATACAAGAAGAAAATAACGGCAAACATAAGAAAGGTGCAAATAGAATAAGCTATGCTATAGCCTATATTCTCAGTTATCACGCTGGAATCTATTTCTTGACCTCTTGCAATTTGAGAAATTACAAAAGAGATAATAAGTGCAAGCAAAAGTGGTGATACAATAGCAAATAAAAACACCTTTCCGCTGTCATCATCTTTATAGATATTTCTTTTTTCTATTTCTGTCTTTATTTCATTTTGTGCATTTTTCATCCTTTAATTATACAACAAATGTTTGTAAATTACAATCAAATGGCTTTACATTTCAAAAAATAATCATTAAAATATAAGCATGTTGGATTTTATGAAAGAAGCTTTAAAAGAAGCTCGCAAAGCTTACCAAGAGGATGAAGTGCCTATTGGAGCAGTGATAGTCAAAGATGGAAAGATAATTGCCAGAGGGCATAACAATCGCGAAAAAAGCCAGAATGCAATAAAACATGGTGAAATTATTGCTATTGAAAAGGCTTGCAAGAAATTGAAATCTTGGCGCCTTGACAATCTTGAATTGTATGTTACATTAGAGCCCTGCCCTATGTGTGCGGGTGCTATTGCCAATGCAAGAATAGCAAAAGTCGTTTATGGTTGCAAAGAGACCAGCTCGCAAGATGAATTATGCGAAAAGATACTTACAAGTTTAAGACTAAATCATAAGGTAGAAATTGTATATGATGATCGGCACAGCGAAGATATAGCCACCCTTCTTGGAAACTTTTTCACCAGTAAGCGTAAAAACAAGACTGTCAAAATTTGATTTTAAAACATCACTAAAAAAAGACCACTTAATATGGTCTTTTCTTTTTATCATTTTTAAGCTTTAAATTTTATTTAATTACAATAATTTAGTAAGTTCTTCTTGAAACTCTTCATCTGAAATTTCACCTTTTTCATGGCGTTTTCTAAGAGAAGCAATCTTCTCTTCTTTAGTATCAGTCTTATCCTCTTTTTTGACATATTCAATTATAACGCCGTCTTCTTTCACCTCTTTTTCAGGCTTAATCCAAACCCAATCAGAGATAAAGATGCTCACAATAAGAAACACTGAGGTAATTGAGAAAAGATTTAAGATGATTGAAATAGTCAGTGCCGCCATGTATAAGCCATAACGCGACCTAAAATATTTTCCATTATTCCAAACAGCCATTGTCAAAAGCACAATAATTGCAATTGAAGCAGCAAGGCTTATGAAAGTAAAAATCAAATAGAATATGGCTGCCCTTACAGTAACATCAGTTTGAAAATAACTTACAATATCATATATACTCCATGCAACATCTCCAAAAGAGAATACGATAGCAAGTATCAACAAAATCTTTTTAGTATTGTTCATTATTCCTCCAAATATAATAGGATTGTATCAAAATATCAAAAACATGTCAAATCATTTGGCACTTTTCATAATTTATTATATACTTTAAGTTGATTATTATAACGGAGAAAAAAGATGAAAAAAGTAAAAACACCAAAAAATATCATAATTACCGGCTCTTCAAGCGGAATTGGACAGGCATTAAGAAATTATTACACTGCAAATGGCGATAATGTAATCGGTATAAGTTTATGCGATGATGATTATTGCTGTGATGTATCTGATTATCAAGCTATGAAGGCTATATTTGACGAAATAAAGACCAAAATAGACAAGATTGACATTCTCATCCCTTGCGCTGGCTTTGGCCTTTCTGGCGCAATTGAGCTTATTGACAACAAGCTTATTCAAAAGGAATATGATGTCAATGTCTTAGGAACAGTCAACTCAATTCAATGCAGCCTGCCTCTAATGCGTGAAAATGGAAAGATAATCAACATAAGCTCTGCCTGCGCCCTTTTTCCATTGCCTTTCAGAGCTTTCTATTGCTCAAGTAAGGCAGCAGTAAGCAGTCTGAGTGATTGTCTTAGAATGGAGCTTTCAAGGACAAAAATTCAATCAACTGCTATCTGCCCTTGTGACATTAAAACCAATTTCACAAAAAATCGTCAAAAAAGTTATGACACAAATGAGCGTTATGGAGAGGCTATTCGCTGCTCTGCTGAGCGTATTGACAGCCGTGAAGATAAAAGAATGTCAATTGAGAAAGCGACCAAAATTATGGTCAAAATTATTGGCAAGAGAAAGCTTAAACCTCAATATGTAATGGGCGCTCGAAATAAATTTTTATATCAAGTGCAAAAATTCTTCCCTCGCTCTTGGGTAATTAAAGTAATGACAAAAATGTTTTATATAGAAAAATAACTTAATTAAAGATATCTATTGCAAACAAAAAAACTTATCATCAAATTTGATAAGTTTTTTATTTTTCTATTTATTTTGATTGTCAAGTTTATCCATTTCCATAACAGTATCGTGCGGAATTGGCTTCCATTCCACCTTTGTAAATAAAGCAATATAGTATGTAAAATTTCCAATTATATCAAACAGGAAGAACACAAGGGTGTGCCAAATTGTTTTCCAAACTGGCATTTTGCCGAGTTGTTTGCGATAACAAATAAGTACCAATAATACAAGGCCTACTCCAGAAAGGAAGGCTTTAAAAATATATGAGGCATAGAAAATAAGAAGTCCTTTTACTCCACCCCAATAGTCGCAGGCAAGAAAAGCAAGCGTAATTGTCAAAATTCTGGTAAGTATTCTTCTCACAGCGCCTTCAGCAGCGCTTGGGAAATTTAGCCAGAAACAATCGTAAGTAGTTGGGAAATATTTATTTTTTCTGAACATGTTTTTAAGCAATTTAGGCTCATTTTCAGCAAAAGATTGATAATGTCCCTTTGCCCATCTTATACGCTGTCTGCACGAAACTTTTAAATTGTAAGGCTGCTCGTCATAGAAAACTGCATCTTCGCAATAGACAATTCGATAATTTTGCACAACTGCATCACTACAAAAAGAGCGATCTTCTGTCAGAGTAACATAATTCCAACCATCTTTTACAAGTTCATTTGAAAACAAAAAGCCTGTCCCCTGTATTCTGCAAGCTTGATTTAAAACAGCTTTTGCGCGATTTTCAAGCAGGCATGTTCTCAGCCAGTGCATAGCATAGGCAAAAGAAATCCAATTTTGATTCATGTTTTTTGACTTTCTGAAAGATGTAATGATTTTATTTCCATCATCAAAAGCATCGTTCATCTTACTGACATAATCTTTTTGCAATACATTGTCGGCATCAAAGATGAAATAACCATCAAAAAGCTCTATACCAAAATCTTTTTTGATTTGGTCAAATAAATATCGAAGAGCATAACCTTTTGTGCGTTCGTCTGGATTGTTGTGTTCATAAACGACGACATTAAGTTTGCTTTTGTCATAATCTCGCACGATTTGTGCTGTATTATCAGTGCAATTGTCCGCAACTACAAAGACGCACAACCTTTCTTTTGGATAATCTTGATTGCTTATACTGTCAAGAAGATTTTTGATAACCTTTTCTTCATTTCTTGCGGCAATACATAGTCCATAAATATGCTTTTGCTTCGCCTCAGGATATCTTTTCTTTTTGAATATTCCTACTAAAAAGAAAATCACTTTATATAATGTCAATATAGTAAGTGCAGTGCCTATATAAGACAAAACTGAAATAATAATGTTGATAGCTTCCATAATGTTTTGATTATAACAAATTTATCAGGAAATTACAAGAACATTATTCGATAAAATACAAAAAAATGCGACACAAGTCGCAAGATGAATTTATTTAATAATTTTGTCAGCAATTTGCATTTAAATTGTTTTAAAGTTTGTTGCAATTTTCGGCATAAAGCAGGCTTATTTTGTTATTAAAAGCCAAGTGAAATGAGCAGCGCTTTATTCACCTCTCTCATTTTATCCGCTGAAAGCGTTGTGACCTTTTCTTGAAGGCGACGCTTATCTAGAGTGCGAATTTGCTCTAAAAGTGCAACCGAATTTTTTGGAAGGTTGTAATCAGAGGCTGACAGCTCGATATGAGTGGGAAGTTTTGCTTTCCCAAGTTGACTTGTAATTGCCGATACAATGACGGTTGGTGAATATTTATTTCCTATGTCATTTTGCAAAATCAAAACTGGACGAACACCACCCTGTTCGCTTCCAACGACAGGGCTTAAATCAGCATAATAAATTTCACCTCTTTTTATTGTTCCAGTCACTCTCTACAATTTCCCAATAATCAATCAAATCGACTTTTTCAAAGGTGGAAAATTCATCTTTAAAAGACTGAGGCGAGCCCTCATAAAAATCTTTTAGAATTTCCTCCTCTATAAGCATATTATGCGGAGCCGCACCAAAGATTGCATGAATGACGGAAGAAATTTTTTCATCCGATAGACCAAACTCATCAAATCTTTCTTGAAGCTTTGCAGCATATTCTCTTTGCTTTGACATGATTATCTCCCATATTTTAATCTTTTAAACTTAATTTGCGTAAAAAAAGACGCAAATATGCGTCATTTTTAATTTTTTAAATAATCATTGCTATTGCAGTGGCAAATTCTTTTATATGTGAAATCGAAACTTCCAAGCTCTTACCTGAAAAACAGCTTTCAAACTTTTCTAGAGCCTTGCCATGAAGCCTTACACAAGGCTTTCCATTTTCTTCATGATAAAGCTCAATATCCTTAAAAACAACTCCGCTGTCTTTCCCCATTTCTAAAGCTTTCATAACTGCTTCTTTCAAGCAAAACAATGCGGCAATTCTTTGTTTTTTCAGCGCTGGAGAGCTGTTTAAATAAGTCTTTTCGCCCTCTAGTGCTATTTTATCCACAAAAGCGTCACTTTCGCTTATTCTTGCCACATCTACTAAATCAATTCCTATCATTTTCAAGTTTCTCCCAAACTGATGAAATTTGACCATATTCAAAACCCTTTCCTGCCAGATGATTGAAAAGTTTCTGCTTATTTTTAAGGTCAAATTCTTTATTTTTCATATATTTTTCGGCCAATTTGAAACATTTTTCTGCTTCACCTTCATCATTAAGCATTTTATCAAGTTTTTCTTCCACAATTTCGTCATTGATACCCTTAGAAAGAAGGTCATATTTCAACTTTCTTCTGCTTTTTGAAAACATATAAGAAGAGATGAAATTTTCGCAAAAAGCTTCGTCATCAATATAACCATAACTTTTGAGTTTTTCGACAGCTTTTTCAATGCATGCATAGGGATATTTCTTCTCTTTTAAATAAGAAACAAGCATTTTTTCACTTTTCATACTTTTTTCAAGTGCCAAAAGCCCTCGATTGAAACATGCATAATCTCCATTTTCAATAAGTAGCTCTTCAAAAAAGCTATCTTCAAATTTCTGTCCAGACTTAAGACAATGTTTGGCAAGAATTTCCGCTTCAAACACGCCAAAAAGCTCATCATCAACAAACAATCTATATCTTAAGCCCTTTCCAATTTTCTCAATTTCTGTGATTTCTTTCAACTATTCCCCCAATAAAACTTTAAATTTTTCATCAAAATCGCTCTAAAAAGCATTTTGTTAAAATTTTCTGCAATTTTTTCTAAAAACATTTATAAAAACACCCTAAAAAATTCGTATAAATATCCTAATTCATAAAAATATGCTGAATTTTTTAAATTTTGTTAAAATATTTTAAAATTATGTTAAAATATTTTAAAATTATGTTAAAAATCTTTTCTTAAACATGCTATTTTTTCTTTAAACCAATCTTCAAACCTATTTACAAAGCTCCGCTGCCACTTTGGAATATGCTCGCACAAGCCCGCCCGCGCCCAGTTTAATTCCGCCAAAATAGCGCACAATTGCAAGACATACATTGTTTAAATCTCTTTTTTGCAATACTGACAAAATAGGTCTACCAGCTGTTCCACCAGGCTCGCCATCGTCATTTGCCCGTTCATAAAAAGGTGTTTTAGCCCTTGCCGCCCAGCAAATATGTGTTGCTTTCGGATGTTGTTTATGAAGCCATTCTATCGCCTCTTTTGCCTCTTCTTCGCTTTCTATTTGAAATAGAAAGCCATAAAACTTCGATTTTTTCTCAATTATTTCATTATTTTTTAGAAATTTCATTTAATTACAACCTTAATAAAGTTTTTCTTGCCCTTTTTAAGTAAGATTGAATTATCATCAAAATCAGCTGTTGTTATGCTTTTTGAAAAGTCTGACACCTTTTCACCATTCATAGAAACAGCGCCCCCTTCAATCATTCGTCTGGCATCACTTTTTGATGAGCAAAGACCGCATCTAAACAGAACATCACATATATTGATGCCACTTTCAAATTCTGTCTTTTGCATTTCAAATTCTGGGGCATCATTTCCACCTTGAGTGAAAAGATTTTCGCTCATTTTTTGAGCAAGTAAGGCATCTTCTTCACCTCTTACAAATTTGGTTATTTCAAAGCAAAGACGCTTCTTTGCCTTAACAATATCTTCCTTAATAATATCTTTAATTTCAGCCATTGGCAAATCGGTAAAAAGAGCAAACATCATTTCAACGCAAGCATCAGGGGTTTGGTATACACCTTGATAGAAATCGTAAGCAGAAATTTTATCTTTGTCAATCCATATTGCCCCTTTTTCTGTCTTACCCATTTTCTTACCTTCTGGTGTAAGCAAAAGTGGATTTGTTGCACCAATCATTTCACGATTTCCGCCATCAGCAAAATTAAGTTTTCTTGCAAGTTTAACTCCTGCAACAATATTTCCCCATTGGTCAGCTCCGCCCCATTCCAATTTGCAACCTTTATCTTTATTTAAATGCACAAAATCAAATGCCTGCATAAGCATATACCCCATTTCAAAAAATGTAAGTCCGCCCTCTTTAATTCGGTTTGCATATATTTCATTTGTCAGCATTTCGTTTACATTGAAATGCACACCAACCTCTCTCATAAAGTCGATGTAATCATAACCTTTAAACCAGTCAGCATTATTGACTATTTCAGCTTTATTTTCGCCTTCAAAGTCTAAAAACACTTTTAAGCTGTCCTTGATTTTATCTATGTTTTTTTGTATAAGTTCTTTGCCCATAAGCTGACGCATTTCGCTTTTACCTGAAGGGTCGCCAACACATGCTGTTGCTCCGCCCATCAAAAGATATACCTTATGACCAGCTTGTTGAAATCGTCTCAAAATGCAGTATGGCACGCAGTGTCCAATATGGAGGCTGTCCATAGTTGGATCAGTCCCCTCATATAAAGCTATTTTTTCGCCACTTTCAAGAAGTTTTTTCAATGCTTCTTCATCAGTGCATTGATATAAAAGTCCGCGTTCCTTCAATACATTAAATAAGTTTGTATCAATATTTTTCATTTTTTTAATCTCTCCTTTAATTTCTTTATTTTATATTTTTCGCTTTTTAATATTTAATTTTGATTTATAATTTCAAGTTTTATTATTTTACAATTGCCCACATTTCACAGTCAACCAACACGCCCTCTCGGTTGCGGCAATATTTTCTTACTCTGCCTTCATGGCTCATTCCAATTTTTTCCATTACACGACCGCTTTTTGGATTGTCTACATCATGAATGGCTTGAATTCTTGAATAACCCACTTCAAAAAGATAGTTTATCACAGCTTTTCCTGCTTCTGGCATAATTCCCATTCCCCAGAAGTCATCACTTACAACCCAGCCAAGCTCTGCCCTTTCTAAGTCTTCCAAGCTTTCAATAACATCAATGCAACCTATCACCTCATTATTTTCTTTCCAAACAATAGCCCATCGATAAGTGTCAATTTTATCATATTTTGGAAGTGTAACATTCAGCAAATACTCCTCACACTGTTTTACATTTGAATATGGTTTCCAAGTCAAATACTCTGTGACCTTTTCTCTGCTGCAATAATTCTTGAACATATCGCCAGCATCACTTGGATTAAACCTTCTTAAAATAAGCCTCTCTGTTTCTATTGTCTCTGTCCCTTTGTGTTTCATATTTCTCTCCTTTCAGGTTTTAATTTTTGTTTATTTTTATATTTATAAGCAAAATATATTAAACATTAAAAAAGCACGCATTTATCCTTGTTATTTAGGACGAAGCGTGCCTCCGTGGTACCACCTAATTTCAATTGGTCATATTTAAAAATTTCAAAACACCATTTCAATTTTTAAATCAAACCAATCCTTATTGCCCATTTCGCATGGAATTTGCTGCGTAAGACTTGAAATAATTGTAATTCGTCCTCTTTTTTGCCATAAGCTTTCACCAGCCGCTTACTCTCTTTAAGGTCATTCAAAAAAAGGCTACTGAGATTTATTCCACCATCTTAATTTAAAGCAAGTATAACAAACAAAAGTTTTATTGTCAATCATTTTTTAAAATTGAATTTTTTAAATCATTTTTGTTTAGTTACATGACTATTTTACAAGTTTTTAAATTAAGTAAGATTCATATTAAATAATAAAAAACTATGCAAATTTATTTTGAAATTTGGACATTTTAAGCTACAATATTTTACGGAGGAAATTATTATATGAGTTGTCCAATCAATATGAAAGGTTTTGGTCCATCTCCTATTCCTGAGGAAGCAAAATGGATACAACTAAAAGGAATTGAACAGGTTTCTGGTTTCTCGCATGGCTGCGGAAAATGTGCACCTCAACAAGGCACTTGCAAACTTACCTTGAATGTCAAAGACGGCATTATCAAAGAAGCGCTTGTTGAAACAATTGGCTGTTCTGGCATGACACACTCTGCCGCTATGGCTGCAGAAATACTGCCAGGAAAAACACTTCTCGAAGCGCTTAACACTGACCTTGTTTGCGACGCAATCAATGACGCAATGAAACAAATTTTCTTGCAACTTGTCTATGGTCGCAGTCAATCTGCATTTTCTGAAGGCGGTCTCGCTGTAGGAAGCGCACTTGAAGACCTTGGAAAGACTTTAAACAGCAATGTAGGAACAGTTTATTCTCAAGAAGGACAAGGCCCACGCTATTTAAATCTTGCTGAGGGATACATTACCAAAGAGGCTCTTGACGAAAACGGAGAAATTATCGGTTATGAATATGTTTCAACTGGCTCTCTTATGAAATCTCTTAGAGAAGGCGTAGACCCAAGAGATGCTGTTGCTAAAGCTACAAAAACTTATGGTCGTTTTAATGAAGGTGTTTCATTTGTTGACCCAAGGAGGGTAGATTGATGGATATGACAAATAAGAATACAAACATTGATGCTGTGCTTGCAAAATACGGCATTGCAAGCTTGGAAGAAGCAAAAAATCTCTGTCTTGAAAATGGCATTGATGTTGAAAAAATTGTAAAAGGCATCCAACCTATCTGCTTTGACAATGCTGTTAAAGCATATGAAATCGGTGTTGCCATCGCTCTTAAAACTGGCACAGAAAAGGCAAGTGAAGTTGCCCTTTGCCTTGGTGAAGGCTTGCAAGCTTATTGCGTAAAAGGCTCTGTTGCTGACGAACGCCAAATTGGTCTTGGTCATGGCAGACTTGGAAGCATGCTTTTAAATGAAGAAACAAAATCATTCTGTTTCCTTGCAGGTCATGAAAGTTTCGCTGCTGCTGAAGGCGCAATCGGAATTGTAACCAGTGCAAACAGAGTAAGAAAGTCACCTCTTAATGTAATCTTAAATGGTCTTGGCAAAGATGCTGCTTACATTATTTCAAGAATAAATGGCTTCACTTATGTTGAAACAAACTATGACCACAAAACTGGCGAGCTTAAAATCGTAAGTCAAAAAGCTTTCTCAAACGGAGACAGAGCAAAGGTAAAATGCTATGGCTCTTATGATGTTCCAGAAGGCGTTGCAATTATGAGACATGAAAAAGTTGATGTTTCAATTACAGGCAATTCAACAAATCCAGTGCGTTTCCAACACCCTGTTGCTGGAATTTATAAAAAATGGTGCTTTGAAAATGGCAAGACTTACTTCTCAGTGGCTTCTGGCGGTGGCACTGGCAGAACACTTCACCCAGATAATGTTGCTGCAGGCCCTGCAAGTTATGGCCTTACAGATACTATGGGAAGAATGCATTGCGATGCACAGTTTGCCGGCTCTTCTTCAGTGCCAGCGCATGTTGAAATGATGGGCTTTATCGGAATGGGAAACAACCCAATCGTTGGTGCAACTGTTGCCCTTGCTGTAGCTGTTGAAACAAGAAATAAATAATAAAAAATAAAAAGACACCTGTTTAGGTGTTTTTTTATATCTTTTTTAAAGTTTGTTGTTTTAAAAAACTTATCCTGTTAAAAATCTATATCTGTCGAAATTCCGTTTTCTTTTTTATATTCTTCAAAAGGAATATCAACATCATTCAAATCAAAATCATCTTTGCAAACTCGCACCCAATTTAAAAGGTCGTTGAAAATAACCTTTGCAGTATTGGTTGCACTTTGACAAAGCTCTTTTTGATCTTCATTAAAATTTTTATATTTTAATGGAATTACATAATGCTTGCTCTTATAAATTATTGACATAAAATACTTTGAAGGCTTAAAGCTCTGACAACTTTTGTTAAAGCTTTCCAAAATATTTTCATGATGTTCAAGAATTTTTTCTAAATAATCGAAGTGATGCAACCTTTCAAAACGCTCACCTATTCCATTCACAAAAGTGCGACAAAACTTTCCTATCAAAATAAAAGTGTCTGGCTTTTTTCGAGCCCTAGGCAATGTAATGACTATTATTGGCGCTTTATATTTTTCCACATCAAGCTGCCTGTCATTTATTCCGAATGGCATAAATGCATGATAAGGATTTTCATTAAAGACAATTTGCTGTTCTTTATCAGTCAATTCAATAAAATTGCTGAAGTATTTTTCCCATATTTTATCTGATTTCATATATTCCCCCTCTAAACAATTTTATTTTAACATAAATGCAATAAATTTGGCCACCAAAATTGAACAAAACTTACATAAAAAAATGATTGAATAATTTTTACAAAATTCTTGCTTAAAATTTGCCTTAAATCATTATTTTTATTATAATATAAACATGATAAAAATAAAAAGACAATGGTTTGAGCTCTTAGAAGAAGAGTTTGATAAAGATTATTTTAAAAATTTGCAAGATTTTTTGCGTAATGAATACACAAAATATCAAATTTATCCAGTTGAGGATAATATTTTCAACGCATTAAATCATGTTCCATTTGACAAAGTCAAAGTTGTCATAATTGGTCAAGACCCCTATCATGAGCCAGGTCAAGCACAAGGCTTGTCATTTTCTGTGCCAAGTGATGTGACAATTCCCCCTTCTCTTGTAAATATAATGACAGAAATTGAAAGTGACCTTGGGATTGTCTGCAAAAAAGATGGCAATCTTGAACGCTGGGCAAATCAAGGAGTGCTTCTTCTCAACACTGTTTTGACGGTGCGAAGAGGACAAGCAAACTCACATAAAGATAAGGGCTGGGAAACTTTAACACGCAAAATTATTCAGCTTATTGGAAATAGAAAAGATCCTGCTGTATTTTTGCTTTGGGGCTCTTACGCTCAAAGTTTTGAACCACTTATTGCTTCACAGCATCTTGTACTTAAAGCACCTCATCCAAGCCCACTTTCTGCATATCGTGGTTTCTTTGGTTGCAAACATTTTTCAAAATGCAACAAATTCTTGACAGAACACAATCAAACCGAAATTGATTGGTGCTGAAAAATACTTTAAAATTAAAAAATCGGCTTGTTTAAAAATGATTTCAAGCTTAATTTTAATTTTTTACATACAAATAAGTTAAAAATAATAATAAATAGCTAAATAAAGTAAATTTTTGCTGTTTATTTTTAATATTTTTTTAAATTTGCTATTGACTTTTTGTAACAATTTGTTTATTATATTCATAACCTTTTAATAAGGCGTCTTAAATCACAATGTTTATATCTGGGTGCACAACCGCTTACCACGGTCCCCAGAGGGTGCTGAAAAAGTGAATTACTTTCGACTGATAGGTTTAAAGTAACAGTCATTGCGATAGGTGTGAGCCTACCGCAGAAGCTTAAAAAAAGCAACTTAAAGCATCAGTGCAAGAAAGCAACTTAATAAATTAGGCAGTCTTTTGCAATCGTAATAGACGCTCCTGTGGAGAATAATCTTTAAACAGTTTGGCGGGTTGTGCCGAGAATATGCAAAGAAATACAAACAAGATTGTTGGACTTGAAGTCACGCAAGTGATGTATAAAAAAGATTGTCGTTAAAGTAGCCGTATGTCCAAAAGAGATTTAAGTTAATCATCTGAATGTTCGGTGAAATTTGGTGGTACCACTCCACTTCCTGCTTGTGATGGGCAAGAAGTCTATGGGTCGCTCCTATAGGCTCAGACTTGTTCTCAGGGTGAATGAATAATTATTTTGCTTTTTATTGTAAGGCGAAAGTCTATAAATATTGTGATTTAAGACGCTTTAAAGGGAAAAAAACACGGAAGTTTCCGTGTTTTTTAATATCATTTTTATTATTTATATTAAGTCGTATATTTGCAAATAATTTAATAATTTTTAAATATCAATTTCAGGTAAAAAATTGTCATCTTCTCCAAGGAATGAAATATCTTGACAATGATTTTCATCATAAGCTTGCAACTCTTTCGACAATTCTCTTGAAGCGATTTCTTCTAAAAGTTGATTTGCCTTTTCGATGTCTTTTGAGCCATAGAAAAACTCTTTATTGGCTTGAGCAAATATTTCATCAGGATTTAATCCCCTGTATTCTTTTACAATTTCATCAACCTTAGCATTTGTTTCTTTAAAAAAGAGGTAATAAGACTGAACAGCATTGATTTGTCCCATTTCAGCGAGCTTTCTCAGTGCATCTCTATCTATCTCACGATATAAACATAATGTGACCAGATTGTAATAAAATCATTATCAAGTTTTGTAAGATTTCCTTGTATCATTTTCTCTCCATTTTATCATAAATATTATACAATATTATCAAATGCAAGTCAATATCAAAAAACAACAATTAGAAAAAACAGACCTTTTTAGGTCTGCTTTTTTATTAAAAATAATTTTAGAGTTCTTCGGTATCAACTCAGCAATCTATTATTCTTGATCGCCTTCGCCCTTAAGTTGAGCAATTGCGTCTTGAATATTTTTGATATCTTCTTTGATTTGTTCGTTTTGAGAATTTAAAAGATTGAAAATCTTTTCAAGAAGAGGATATCTTTCTTGGTTTTTATCCATAACTTCTTGGCAGTGTTGAACAGAAAGTTTAAGTCCATCAAGAAGGTCAAGATCTTCAGCAAGTTTTTGAGCTTTTTCTTCATCGATATCAGCATAGTTGTTTACACCATAAAGTACAACTTTTTGTTTAGCAACAAGTGCTTCTTTTCTGCGAAGTTTTTTCTCATCACTTTCAAGAGTGTTTTTAACTCTTCTAAGAGGGATAAATTCTTTCTTGCATTGACGAAGTTCTTTTTCGTTTGATTTGAGCTTTTCTTGTTCTTCAACAAGTCTTGCTTCAAGCTCTTCAAGAGTAAAGTTTGCAGCAAGAGCGTTTGAGCCATCAGCAACTGCTACTGTAATTGCTTCTGCTCTTACCTTCTCTGCAAGCGCTTCTTCTGCCTTTTCTTCAACAGTTTCTTCAACAACTTCCTCTGCTGGAGTTTCTGTTTCAACTGCAGTTTCTTCTGCAACAGTTTCTTCAGCTTCTTCTACTGTCTCTTCAACTGTTTCTTCACTTGCAACATCTTCAGCTGGAGCTTCTTCTGTTGATTCCTCTTCAGTCTCTTCTGTTGTTTCTTCAACTGGCTCTTCAACAGTTTCAGTTTCAACAGGCTCTTCTACAGGAGCTTCAACTGTATCTTCACTAAGGTCAACAAGGTCTTCGCTGTCATCTTGCTCAGCAGTTTCTTCTCTTTCTTCTTGCATTCTTGCAAGTCTTTCAAGAAGCTCTTTTCTGCGTTGTCTGATATATTCAGAAGTATCATCTTCTGCTTCTTCAGCTTCTTGAGTTTCCTCTGCTGGCTCTTCAGTTTCTTCAACTGGCTCTTCAGAATATTCTTCTGTTTCTTCAAAATCTTCAACTACAGCTTCTTCAACTGCTTCTTCCTCATTTGGATTGTATGCTTCAACCATACCACCATTGAAAAGAACGGTAGCAATTTGAGGATCTTTCTTTGCCTCTTGGCTGTTTTCAAGAGCATTTACTCTTGCCTCAAGGTCTTTTTGTTTTTTGAGTTGTTTTTCTCTGATTGCATCGACATCTTTCTTCTTGCCAGAAATTCCCATGAGGAGATCACCTAAAAAGTAAAGAAGAAATCCTCCTGCAACAATGATGCCAAGTACAACAACAACTGCGATAATTACTGAACTCATAAATTACACTTCCTTTTAATAAAATTGGCTTTTTGTTTTTGACCATTTAAGCTTTGGTGGAGACGGCGGGAATTGAACCCGCTTCCGAAAAACTTATTCAAAACTTTTCTACACGCTTAGTATATGCTTTATTTTAATTTATAGTTAAGCCATACACAACTTTCTATAAACGAGCCTTTTTTAATTGCATCCACTGCAAAGACAAACTTGTGAATGTAGAGCACCTAAAATAATCTTCGCTCTATCTTCTAGTGAAAAGATAGTGAAGAGGTTGAAACTTTGTCAACCAAAGATTTTTTTTGAGCTTAAGCTGCTACAGCCATACGGCTTGGCATATGCTCGATATCATTGTTTGCGTTTATTTGCAATTTGCTCCTTTTTAGGTGAGAGCAACACCGCGTGCTTTGCATTTTAAATAATGCTCCCCGTCGAAACCAATAACGCCCCCATAAAACAAGGGTTAGTCGTTTTTGATTGCTCGGTCGATATCCCTTCGGACTGCCCTATCCTTCAGGACTTCTCTCTTATCATAAAGTTTCTTACCTTTTGCAAGACCTATCTCAACTTTGGCTTTGCCGCCATTTAGATAAACCTTGGTTGGCACAATTGAAAAGCCTTTTTCTTTGACTTTTCGCTCAAGCTTGACTATCTCAGCTTTATGTAAGAGCAGTTTTCTTGCTCGCTTTGTCTGACTGTCAGATTGAGACGCTCCGTCAACTGCTGCGATATAACAATTTTTCATAATAGCTTCGCCATTTTTGATTTCAACATAGCTATCACTCAAACTGACTTTGCCGCCTGCAACAGACTTTATTTCTCCACCTTTCAGCTCAATTCCAGCTTCAAGCAAATCTGAAACGAAGAAATTATGATAAGCTTTTTTGTTATTAGTTATTATCTTCATCTCGACTCCTATTATAACACTAAATTTTATATATTTCAATACCTTAGTTAAATTTTTTATTAAAAATATTAAAATTTTATGTTTTTTTGATAAATTTTCTTTATTTTTTGTTATTTTGGTTGAAATTATGTTTTCTTTGTGATTTTTTACATAATTTAACATCTTTTTTGCTAAATTATTTTTTAAGTGGTTTTGTTTTAAAACTGAGCCGGGAGTTTTCTATGGGGCAGGCAGGAAAAAAAATCAGAGATTTTTTTCAAAGTCCATGATTTTTCAAAAATCGTGGACTTTGAAGGCAAGCACATTTTGTGCTTGTCGCCTGCCTGCCCCACCCCCATTTCAACCATACACCAAACTAAAAATTGAAACAATATAAGATTATTAACAATTAAATTTAAACTTAACTCATTATTTAACAAATCTTTCAAAAGCAAAATCTATTTTTCTTGTAAAAACATTTGAAGCAATCAGTTTTACTTCCACTCTGTCTCCAACAGCAAAAGTCAACCTATGCCCTTTAAGTTTAAGTTGCTTTTCAAGCAGTAAGAAACCATTGTCAGGCAAATCCTCTATTCTTATCAGCCCTTCAACAGTATTGTCAAGCTCGACAAATATTCCAAAGTTGGTAACTGAAGATACAACCCCTTCAAACAGCTCACCAATTCTGTCTTTCATAAGATAAGCTTTCCAAAGATCGTCAACTTCTCGCTCTGCCTTATCAGCATTTTTCTCTGTCAAACTTGACTGATTGCTTGCATCAAAGGTAAATTCTTCAAGCTCTTCAATTCTTGTTCCCTCTGGTTGACCACTTCTAAGCACTTCTTTAATAATTCTGTGAATAGTAAGGTCAGGGTATCTTCTTATAGGTGAAGTAAAGTGGCAATAATATTTAAGTGCCAATCCAAAATGTCCCCAACATTCATTGAAATATTTGGCCTTTTGCATTGACCTTAAGATGACTTTATTGACAGTTTCAGTATAAGGCTTGCCATCACATAACGCGATAAGCTCTTGATAATAAGCAGGAGTAATCTCCATAGGCAATTTTGGAGTTTTGATATTAAGACCTTTAAGGTAATCAATGACGCCTAAAGCCTTTTCCTTTCGAGGCGCTTCATGCATACGATAAACAAATGGAATATCTCTGTCACAAAACTCTTTGGCAACGGTCTGATTTGCAAGCACCATGAAGTCTTCAATCAGTCTATGTGCATCATTTCTGTCTCTCTTTTCAAATCCAACAGCCATGCCATGCTCGTCAAACACAAACTGCACCTCAGGAATTTCAAAGTCAAGACTGCCATTTCTGTGGTTTTTCTCTTGCACTTTATGAGAAAGCTCTTGCATAACAACAAGCTGCTCTTTGACGCTTTCTGTCTTTTCATCTGCTGACTGTCCGCACAATACTTTATAAACATTTGTATAATTAAGTCTGGCTACGCTTTTGATGAAACTCTCATAAATTTTGTGGGATTTTACATTTCCCTCATTGTCAAGTGTCATTTCACATGTCAAAGTAAGTCTTTCAACCCCTTCATTCAATGAGCATATTCCATTTGAAAGCTCTTTTGGAAGCATTGGTAACACTGAGGTTGGGAAATATACGCTTGTTCCACGATTATAAGCTTCTTGGTCAAGCACACTTGAGTATTTGACATATTCACCTACATCTGCGATATGAACACCCAATATATAACCATTTTCTGTTCTCTTAATAGAAACCGCGTCGTCAAGATCTTTTGCATCTTCTCCATCAATGGTGAAAATTATTTCATTCGTAAGGTCAACCCTGCCTTTCTTCTGCTCTTGACTTACCTCTTGCGGAATTTTCTTAGCAGCTTCAACCACCTCGCTTGTAAATGTTTCATAGAGTTGATGGTCTCTTATAATAGCAAGCTCACAAGCTTTAATATCATCCGCTTTGCCAAGCACCTCGATTACTCTTCCGGTAGGAACATCACTTCTTAAAACTTCAATGGTAACTCTGTCATTTTCTTCAAATTTTATTCCCCCAGCAATCTTAATTTTGAAAGGCACATGATTGTTGTCTGGCTCTAAAAAGAAGGCACTTCCCATTTTGACAATCACACCAGCCATATATTTTACAGCCTTATAGACTTTGACAACTTTTCCATCAGAGCCATCTTCATTATCAGAAAGCACTTTGACAACGACCTTATCTCCATCTATTGCTCCACCACACATATTGGCAGGAATAAAAATATCTTCCTTTTCACTGTTGTCTAAATGACAAAAGCCATAACCTTTTGAATTTCCCATAAATGAGCCTCTAACATAGCCCCTTGAAGGAATAGAAATAAAATGGTTTTTATCAAGCTCTAAAATTTGACCATTTCGCTCAAGCTCGCAGTATGCCTGCTTAATTTGTTCAAGTGGAAGGTCATAGGACGCTGAAATAAAAGAAAAAAGATTGTCTTTCCCTTTAAAAGAAAGACTATCTTTTTTTAACAAATCAATTAAAATCTTTTTTGCCGTCATTATAAACCTGCAATCATGCTTGTGCTTGGTGCGTTTACACTTACAACAAGCTCTGTAATAAAGAATGCAAGCACAAGAACAGCAATAATTACTGCCATAGAAATGGTAATTCTTTTCAAAATGCTATCTCTTGATGCACCCTTGTTTTGAGAATAATAACTTTCTTGTTTAGCACCAGTGAAAGCGTCCATTCCACTGTTGTTTTCACTTGACTGTAACAGAGTGGTGATTATCATAACGATTGCTGCTGCAACGATTACAGCAAAAAAGACATAGCGAATTATAGGCAACGCTTTGGTTGCTGCATCACTTGTAATATCACCATCAAGCAAGGTAGAAATAAAAGTATTCATATTAAATCTTGTCTCCTTAAAAAATCTTTATAGAATTGTGCAAAACCATGCAAAGAATAAAATCACTATTACAAGCATTACGATATATCCCCAAGAGATTTTTCGTTTTACTGTAATTGTTGCATTTCTGATAATTCCATAAAACAACAACATTGCAAGTGAGAAAAAGACAACCAAGAATATGATTACGCCAGTATGTCCAAGTCCGTCACGAATTGATCTGCCCCAATCTTCAAACCAGTTGCAAAGTAAACTTCCCATAAACTTCTCCTTAATTTATTATACCATACTTTTCCAATATGTGCAAGAGAAATTTTTAAAAAAGCCACTACTTAAAAGATAAACTCATGCAATGCTAGTTAAATTATAATCAAAAATGAATTTTAGTCAAATAAATTTGGCACCCTTTAAAAAATTTATCAAAATTTATGTCGATAAAATTGCAAAATCACTTTTTAAGATTTATCAAACTCGAATCTTGTTTATTTTATCAAAAAAGATGGAATATAAACCAATTGTTTCTATTCCATCTCTTATTTATTCATTTATTTTTTCATCACCGCTTAAGTTTTCTATATCAATTTCATTGTCATCTTTATCACAAATTCGCAAGTCTGCTTCTTTGAAAACTGAAATGAATTTCTTAAGATATTCTCTGCAAGCATTTGCCGCTTCCACTGAGGTGAAAAGATTTAAAGCAAAATCATAATAAAGTGTGCATGTGTCATACTTTCTCATTTTTAAAACATAGTAGTCTTTCTTTAATGGCGAAGCTTTTTTGATAATATCTTTTCTGTAATATTCAACAAAGCCCTTAAACTCATCAATTGACTCAAACACAGGCATCACACAATTCCCCGCCTTTTGCAAATTGCCATAACTATGCTCTAAAAACAGAAGACCTTGCTTATTTTTTCTTGGCTCTTGGTCTTTCAAGCAACATTTAAAAGGGTTTTTTACATCGTCAAATTTAATGTATTTCATTTTAATCCTTATAATTCTTGTTCATCTTCAGTGGCATTGCCTTCATTGTCAACAACGGTGTGTTGGCGGTTGTATTGTTCATTTAAAATATCAGCACAAACTTTAGCAACTTCTTCAGAAGTATAAAGGCCATCATTGACAGTCAAATAATCGCCATGTCCCAAATATTGTGAATGCAATACTGCAAAATATTCACCTTTGTGCTCTTTTGCTTCAGCAAGCATGTTTCTTCTAAGCTCGTTTACCTTCTCATTGATTTCTCTTGCAGCCTGCTTTTTGCATTTATCCATTACAACTTCTTCGCCATAATACCATTTTTCTTCTTCGCTTGCAGTTTCAAAAAGGTCGTTGACAATTTTCTTTTTATCAACATTATCGCTTGCAAAAACATAGTCAGTAAATTCCTTTTCGCTTTCAAAAACTGGAATTTCTTCAACATGTGAAATGTGACCAATCTTTGAGAAATCTTTAATATTTGAATATTTAATTTTTTTCATATTTATCCCCCTATTTTTTATTATTATAACCCTTTTTAAATAATTTGTCAATATTAAATTTTGAGATTATTTTGAATGTATTATACATAAAAAAGAAGCTTATTCAGCTTCCTTTTTATTAAATATTTTTTCTCCTCTTTTTTTCTTCTTAACCACATTTTCAACAGCTTTATAAATTTCACTGAAAATAAACATTCCTGCAGACAAGCCAAATACCACACCCCATTGCATTCCAGACAACTGAACAAGAGACAACAGGTCTCTAAGTGGAGTGAATGCAAACAGAGAAAGAAGAGTAAAGCAGAAGGCAAGTGACAACAAGAAGAAGAGATTTTTATGAGGTTTTGATTTATAGAATGGACAATTTGTTCTCATTGAAGTCAGATAGAACATTTGAACAATATTTAAGGTATAGAATGCCATTGTGACAGCAATCTTGTCATTAAACATTTTAAGGCCAATGACATAAGAAGCAATTACAAGCATTGTTTGAACAATACCCAAAATCACAATCGACCAACCAATACCATTCGAAAAGAGACTCTTATTTCTATCACGAGGCGGCTGTTCCATCAAATTGGCTTCAGGGAGCTCGACACCAAGCGCGATTGCAGGCAAACTGTCTGTAATTAAGTTGACAAACAAAATTTGCACTGGAAACAAAAACACATATTTTGGAAAGGCAAGTGTGACTATAAACAATGATAAAAGCTCGGCAAGGTTTGCAGAAAACAAGAATTTAACTGTTTTTTGAATATTTCCATAGATTTTTCTGCCCTCTTCTACGGCAAGCACAATGGTTGCAAAGTTGTCATCAGTTACAATTATATCAGACACCTCTTTGGCAACATCGGTGCCAGTCTTTCCCATTCCTATTCCTATGCTTGCACGCTTCAAGCTTGGTGCATCGTTTACGCCGTCACCTGTCATAGCAACAACTTTTCCTGCCCTCTTAAACGCTTCAACAATGCGGACTTTATCTTCAGGGCTAACTCTGGCAAATACTGAACAAACTTTAATGCGTTCATCAAGCTCTTCATCTTTCATTTTTGAAAGTTGCTCGCCCGTAATAACCTCATCCATGCTCTTTGCAAGACCAATTTCCTTTGCAATAGCAAGAGCTGTGTTTGAATAATCGCCTGTAATCATAATTGGGCGCATTCCTGCCCTTTTACACTTCTTGACAGCACCTTTTATTTCCTTTCTTGGTGGGTCAATCATACCCATAAGACCGAGGAAGATAAGCTGCTCTTCTTCAAACTTTTCTTGACCGCAGTTTTTATATGCAAAGCCCATAACTCTAAGCGCTCTGCCACTCATCTCTTCATTGCTTTCAAGAATTTCTGCCCTATCCTTTTCTGTCAATGGCATAATTTTGCCATCTTTCAAAATGCGATTACATCTTGAAAGCAAAATATCTGGGGCACCTTTTGTCAGCATTGTTTTTCCTTGATATTCACACAAAACTGACATAAGTTTTCTGTTTGAGTCAAAAGGAATTTCATCAATTCTTGTGTATGTTTTATCAAATTCAAATTTATCTTGCTTAAGCGTTCTGCCAAGCTCTGTAAGAGCAATTTCGGTTGGGTCGCCAAGTATTTTTCCATTTGAAAGGTTTGTATCATTACATAAAAGCCCAGTCAAAACAAGCAGATTTCCAGTTTCATCAAGTTTAAATTTGCCATTTTGAGTTTTTCCATTGAAATACATTGATGTGACTGTCATCTTATTTTGGGTAATTGTGCCTGTTTTATCTGAACAAATTACTTCACAGCAGCCAAGCGTCTCAACAGAGTGCATTTTTCTTACTATCGCCCTCTGCTTTGCAAGTCTCGCAACACCCAAACTCATAATTATAGTAATTACTGCAGGCATGCTTTCTGGTATCGCCGCAACAGAGATTGCAACCGCTGTCAAGAAGGCATCCATTACATTAAGTGGCGAAATGCAAACCTCGATAATAAAGGTGACAACTGCAATCCCAAGCACAAGAAAGGTGAGCAGTTTTCCAACATCCTTAATGCTTTTTTGAAGAGGTGTCAACTCTTCTTTAGTCTCTGTAATAACCTTGGCTATCTTTCCAAATTCGGTGTCACTTCCAAGTGCTACAACAACTCCAAGTCCTCTTCCAACATTGACAACTGAACCTTTATAAGCCATATTCTTACGCTCGCCAAGCGGTGTGTCATCTTTATATATTCCCTCAGCATTTTTTTCTACATCAAGGCTTTCGCCTGTGAGAGATGATTCGTTTATTTTAAGCTGGTGTGCCTCAATAAGTCTCAAATCAGCTGGAACAATTGTGCCCGCCTCTAACAATACAATATCACCAGCTACCAAGTTTTTAGTGCTGATTTTTTTAAGTGAGCCACCACGCATTACAAAGCACTCTGGCTGCGTAAGTTTGTTTAGCGCTTCAAGTGATTTCTCTGCTTTATATTCCTGCGCAACACCAAAAATGGCATTCATTAGGACAATTGCAAGAATGATTATACCATCAATAATCTCATTCATGGTTTTTTCAACTATTCCAATCACAATTGAAACTGCAGCTGCTATTAAAAGAATGATAATCATAAGGTCATGAAATTGCTCGAAGAAACGCCAAACTATTCCATGCTTTTTTTGCTTAGTATCATCATCATTTTTACGAGTACGCTCCCTCTCAGTGACCTCATCATCACTCAACCCCTCTGGAGTGACTTTAAAATCTGCAAGTGTTTGATTTATGCTTTTATTATGAAAATTCTCCACTTCATTTTCCTTTTAAATATAAATTATGAATTTTTAACTTTAAATTTGATTGTATAACTTAAATAATATAACTACTAAATTTTATTATATAGTAATTTTATCATTTTATCAAACAAAAAATGCATTTTACCATAAAATAACTGCTGAAACTATGGCAATAATGACAAGATAAATTGAAAAATATTTAAAATTCAAGTTTTTGGTGAGTTTAAGCATGAATTTAATTGTCAAAATTCCCACAACAAATGCAATCAAAAATGCAAGTGCAAGTCCAAGCCAGTTGACAGAAATTGTCTCTTTAAAAACCACAAGTTTGACAATCTCCAAAAGCAGCGACCCAAACACAATTGGAAGGCTTATAAGAAAGGAAAACTTTGCACAATCTTCCTTATTTCCTCCTGCAAGCAGACCAGCCGATATGGTGGTGCCTGACCGAGAAAGGCCTGGAAAGATTGCAAGACCTTGAGCAAATCCGATTATGCCCGCCCTCTTATAGTTTATTTCGCCGCCTTTTCCACTAAGCTTTTGAGACAGAAATAACAATATTGCACTGCCTAAAAATGCCACTGGCAGCATAACACCTTCAAAGGAAGCAGTAATAAATGGCATAAGCACAATTGCGACTATGCAGGTAATAATGGTCGAAACCACAATCGTCATAGATTGTTTTGAAAATGGATGACGCAGGCAATAAAAGATTTCCTTTCGCATAACGACCATAAGAGCAAGAAGAGTCGCGACATGCAATATTATACTTACAAACAGACTGTCTTCAACCTTAAAAAGTTTTGAAAGCAAAACAAGATGTCCGCTTGACGAAATGGGCAAAAATTCACATAAGCCCTGCACAAGTCCGAGAAGCACCAGCACCAGAATTGACATATACCCTCCCGATATTTATTAAAATAAAGCTTCAAATTATTTATATAATCAAATATTAAACATTATGACTAAAATGTGGACTTGCTTTTTTTCATTCTCTTTAAAAACAAGATGAAAGGATTACAAAATATTAAAAAACAGAAAAAAGACGCGTTTTTTGCGTCTTTTTTGTCTAAAACATAATATTTAATTAAATTCAACCAGTACTCTAGCTTCGATTTCAAGTTTTCCAATAAGGTCAGAAGCTGACATATCATCCATATAATTTCTGTAAAGGCTGTTGCAAGAATAAACATATTCTTCTTTTACACTTACTATTTTAAGGTCATTTCTTCCCAAAACTTTTGCAGCTTTCTCTTTTGAATTTTCCACAGCTGCCATCAAAGCATTGTTGTATTCTTCATCAAGATTTGACACTTCGTATATTACATCACTGATGTTTGTAACTCCATTTTCTGTCAACACACTTGCGCACTCTTTCACCTTGTCAAGACCATCAAGTTTGACATCAAAAGTAATGGTGCTGTAATACCCTATAATATTTCTGCCATAATCATAGTCATAATTTGGATGACAATTGAAATGCTTAAGCACAATCTGCTCTTCTTCAATTCCAATCTCTTTTAAAGCAGCAATCACTTTATCAAATGTTGCAAAGTTGGCTTCTTTTGCTTTTGCCATTTCACCGTCAAGCGTTTCAATTCTTGCTGAAATTTTGGCTCTATCTGGTGACAAACTCACCTTTGAATTTCCATACACGCAAATTGAAACTTTATTTATTTGTTCAGACAAATCAGTCTTTACATTTGGCAAACTTTCTTCCTCACCTTCAATGATTTCGCCGCCAACTTCTTTAGTCTCTTCTTCTGCAGTCTCTAAAATTTCCTCTTCGCTTTCATATTCAATCACCTGTGCGTTTGAAAATTCTTTAACTTCAATTGGTCGTTTTCTATAAGCACTGCTTACTCCACCAACAACAAGCAGACAAACAAGCATAATAATCACAGCCGATAATGCAATTCTTTTCCCTTTCATTTTTACCTCCAACATTATCGTCTCTCTTTTCTTCCAAAATATTTATGAAAACCATAATAAGTCAATAAAACAAAATCTTAGACAAATTGTGCCATATTTTTGCAAATTTTAAATATTTCAGACTGTTTTAAACGTTCTTAATCAACCTTTTAGCCTATTTTTTTAGCATTCATGATAGAAATTTCTGTTTTTAATCGTTCATCACTGACTTTGAGATAAAAAAAGCACTCGCATTATTTGCGAGCGCTTTTTGCCCCTTTGTTAGCAAGGGATAATTCTCATAATTCTGCCATTCAAAACCATAAGAATAAGGTCAACAATCCAGATGATGTTCCATCCCAAAAGCAATCTTAAAAGACCAGCAACGATTTTTCCTTCAGAAAATCTTGTTGCAACGCCTAAAATAAGAGCTGTGATTGGGATAATAGCAAGGATAATGCTGAGAACTCTTCCAAATCCAAAATAATCTTTTCCTGTTTTTGCCATGATTATTCCTCCTATGGTCATTATAGCACATTCAAATTTTTATGACAATGATTTTGAGGCATTTTAATAAATAATTTTAATTATTTAATTTGCCATTCTATTGTCACATTTGCCTGAATTTTTATATCATCTACGCTCATATCTCTAAAGCTTTCACTGCAAGAAGCTTCACTCTTTGCTAAACATCTTTCTTCAGCAAAGTCATAGTTTGCACTTCTTGGATAGCTGAAATGCACTTCACCAAAGCTGTGATTGATTGAAAGAATATCTCCAAGTTTTACCCCTGCTGCCGCAGCCAATGCCTCAGCATCAGATTTTGCTTTTTCAACAGCAGATTTCAAAGCATCAGCCTTTGCATCTTCCATCTTCTTTGATGTGAAAGAAATGTTAAAACGAGGCTCGCTTAAAGAGTCAGCGAGACTCGAAACTACATCTCCAAGAAGTTTGCAATCAAAGTCGAAGCAAATTCTTAAGTTATGTGATGTTTCAAAGCCAAGAAAGACATCTTTATAATCATTTGCCTTTCCATAAACTCTTCTTTTTTGTGGATGAATGCTGAAATTTTCAGTCTTTACATCTTCAATATCAAGTTTTTTCATCTCTGCTTTAATTTTAAGCACCTTTTTGTCAACTTCTTCAAGAGATTTTGAGTAAGATTTGTCAAGAGCTGTAAGCCCAAGTCTCACCTCAATAGTATCAGGGCTGACATTTCCCCTTCCTTCTCCAGTCACACGAATAATTTTTTCCATATATTTCCTCCTTAAATTAAATTCGTTTCAATATTAAGGTCAATCGTCATTAAAACAATTTAAGTTTATCAAATCATAAAAAGCATGTCAAGCAATTGAATGTTTATTTTTATTTTATAAACTAAAATATATCAAACAAAAAAAACTCTCAAAAGTCTTATTTAAAAAACTGATAATTCTTTAAATTGAGCTTAAAAAAATCCACAAAAGTGTGGATTTAATTATGCAACCTTTTTGAAATGCAGCTCGGTCTTTCCTCCGAAAATATCCTCGCCCAAATCACAGCTTATATCTTTCAAGACAAAATTATCTAGCTTAAATTCATAATTGCAGCTATAGCTTATTTGAGGTGTTTCGCTTTTCAAATATATCACAACCGCGTATTTTGAATTAGTGTTGTTTTTTGATACAAAACTCATAGTGAAATTATAAGTTTCTTCTCCGTCAGAAATATAAGCGCCACTTACATTTGCTGGCAAGAAATTCTCGCTTACCTCATCAAAACTTGATATAATGACAAAGTTTTCTTCTTCGCATTTCCATTGGCCTTCTTGATAAAATGGAGAATGTCTCAGTTGCCATTCAAAGTTTGGCAATTAAAACAAAAATTGTATAGAAATAATGGCAAAAGTAAGCCCCACAACAAGACCTATTGCAATTGAAATAATTATGGGTATATAAATTGCCCTTAAAATATTCTTTTCGTCTTTATTATCCATAACTCTCCTTTAATTCTATCAGCCTTGTCATCATGAAATTTGCAAAAATACTTTTTAAATGATAATCATATATTTATTATACTGCATTTGTTTGATTATAACAACCAATTTATTTAAATAAAATCATTAAAACAAGATAATCTTAAACATTTGTTATTCAAGAACAATCCAGCCTGCCCCATAACTCTTTTTGACTGGAATAGGCTGAATTTTTTCAACACTTTCAAGCCAAATAAGAGTGCAATAGCGTTTGTTTAAAGTGCTTTGCCAATTTTCAAACTTGTCGGTGCCAATTTCTTTGCCATATTTAATGCGAATTTCTTCCACTTTATTTGGAGTCAATTCATATTGTTTGACTTTAGCCGCCTTTGCAACAGCACTCACCGCCTTTCCTGTCTCTTTCAAATATATTATATCGCCCTCTTTGATTTTGTTGTATGGCGCAACTTTATTCATTGACCAGCGGCTTTCAATCGTCTTTTCGCCTGACAAAACCATATCAAAAAAAGGCTGTCTTAATATCGCAATATGTTTCATAATTTCACCATTCTTTAGTTTGTTATTCTTTTTATTAAACCCTCAGGCATAATTGCTGATGACTTTTGAATATAAATTTAATTTTTATATAAAAAATCCATTAAAATTAAATGGATTTTATTTTAAATATTTTATGTATTTATGCATTGTGCATCTGCAAGGCTTGCTTCCACAATCTTTGCAATAGTAGTCAGGATATTTTTCTCCCCAATAACTTGCAACAGAGTATTGTTCTTCAAAGCCAAAGCTTTCAAGAAGTTTTTTGGCATTGCAATGACCTAAAACATCAATAGCTTCACATTCAACCTTATCAAATTGCTCTTTATTAAGAGAAGAAAGAAGATCGCTTAGTAAGTCTGTTCCATAGCCTTTCTTTTGATAATTTGGTCGCAAAATAATATAATCAATAAAGCAAGTTTTTTCATCTTCTTTATGCCAAACTAAAGCTCCAATAAGCTTATCATCTTCTTCAGCAATTCGAGCGTTGTATTTATCCAAATTATTTCCGACATCTTCGATATTTGCACCTTCGCCCCACTGCTCTATTTGAAGATAATCTAAGTCATTTTTATATTTTTCTTTATAGTTTACTATTTGCATAAACGCCCCTTTATGAAATCATAATTGCATAAAGTTTTGTCGCTTCATCATTTGAAAAGCCCAAGTCTTTTAAAAGATTTATTGAAGTGATAAATCCTATATAATTAAAAGAATCAGGAATTTCTAAGATATTCATAATGCTTGTGTATAGTTTTGTCTTTGACAAATCTTCTGCAAGATATTTTTTGCATCTTTGTTTTAAGTGAAATAAAATTTCTTCTTTATTCATAAATAAAACCACCTATTAACCTAGTATATTTCCATGAGCATCAGCTTCAACCTGCCTTCCCTCTTCAATGAGATTTCTTAAATAGCCCACAACATTTGTTGCTTTTTGGCATTCATCATAAACAGCTTTGCCACCTTCATAGACTTCTTGTAAATAAACTTTGCCCTCTTTAAGCATATCAGGCATAGAGCTTTTTCTTGAAAACTTTTCAAAATATCGTTCTTCTCTTCTTTGCGCAAAGTCACTTTGCTTAACTTCCAAAATTGACTTATCAGTCAAAGAGATTTCATAAATTTGTAAGCTTTCAAAATCCTCATAGCCTTTGTCATCAGTATAACCATCTTTATTAAACACAAATAGGCATTTTAATTGGTTGTCTAGTTTGTCTTTTACAAACAAGACTTCTGCTTTTCTGTCAAGTTTTCCAGAAAGCTCTTCCTTTTTAAACAAAAGATGTTTCAGCTTTAAAAGGTAGTTGAAAGTCAAAACAGAATACTTTGGCACATCATCACTGACTGCCATCTTCAAGAAAAGGTCTCTTCTTTCTTCCAAAGAGAAATCTTGCAAACTCTTCTCTTGTGATTTAAGTTTGAGATATTCTTCTTCAAACTGAGAAAGACTTCTCTCGCGTTCTGTCACCTTCTCAACAGCCTTTTCAAAAGCTTCTTTCGCTTTGTCATCACCATAGCATTCCCAGCCTTCAAATGAAGGTTTATATTTCATATTGATAAGGTCATTGTTATCAACAATTCCATAAGTTGCATCACAATCAAATAGAAGATTTTCATCAATTGCGACGCCAAGAGCTTGATGAACAACATGAAATCTGTCAGTCGAATTGTCAGCAAACATTCCCTCGCCTTTCAAAAATTCTTCAGATAAGACGCCCGCATCAACAAATAATTGACCGCAAATTGCATTAAAGGTAAAGCAAACAACATCTGTCCTTTCCTCGCCATCTATATCAGCAAGATTTTCAATGTTTGTGTAATAACTCTTGACCTGTTCATCTTCTAGATAATAATCCATAGAATAATTAAGCTTTTTGCAAAGTTGATAATAAATAAAGACAGCTTTTTCAAGTTTTGAGTAATTCTCAGGCATAATTGAAAAGATGCTTTCTCTTAGTTTATCGTTTATTTTAAACATAAGCGTTTGCCCCTTTTTCTCATATTAACATAAATTTGTTGATTTTTCAAGATATTTTTTTTATTTCTTTTTAAGCATGAAAAAAAGTCAATAAAGAACTAGTTTTGTTCTGCACTCAGTTTTTTCACATCATCTCGCAAATTCTTTCCGCAATTGCAATAATCTTGATAAAAAGATTGTGCCACCTCTTTTGGCATAAGTGGCAGATTTGGAATATCCTTTATCGCCTTCATGCAAGGCTTATAAAGACCATATTTATTGTCAGGAGAAAACTCTTCACCTTTGCCAGAGCCAAATTCACCAGAAACCCAGCTGCATAGATAAAAATGCTCTTCACTTCGCCCGTCATATACATAAACTTTTTTGATGGGCATTACAACTATGCCAAACTCCTCTTCACATTCTCTTTTGACACATTCTTCTTCACTTTCATCACCTTCTAAGCCGCCACCCGGAAAAGTGTAATATTTTCTATCTTTATATTCGCGATACATAGTCATAAAATTTTCTTCATGCAAAATTATCGCTCTTACTCTTTTTGTTTTTCCTTCAATCATAAAATTCTCCAATATAAACTTAATGTTAAAGTCAATTAAATTTTAATATAATCTGCAAAAAAACACAAGCAAATACGAAAAAAACTTAATTTACGGTTTTTACAAAGCAGAAATGAATAAACAAATGTAAATAAAAACTTACTTTAATTTATAGAGAAAAATTTTATTGACAAGTTTTAAAAACTGTATTAAAATTAAGAACGGTATATTAAATAATTTATATTATACCTAGTATACTAAATATTAAAAGTAAATAATTTTAAAATTAAAAGGAGATTATATGATAGAAAGCAACAAACCAAAAAATGCAGCAAAGTCTCAAAGTGCAAAACCTGTTTCGACAAGCAACACTTTAAAGCCTGGCGCAAAAACTGTTTCAAAAAGCAGTAGTACCTCTTCACCTGCTGCAAAGAAACCTGTTGCCCCTGCTGCAGCTAAAAAACCAGTGCAAACAAAACCTGCACAAGTTGTATCAAAGCCTTCATCTGCAGTAAATAAAACTACTGCAACTGCAAGTAAAGCATCTTCGTCTACAAAGCCTTCTACTGCTGCAAGCAAGGTCACTTCGCCTGCTAGCAAAGTATCAACTTCAACGACCACTTCAGCAAAGCCTGCAACAAAAACTGTAGCAAAAGCTAAAACGGTTTCAAAAACAAGCAAAGCTCAAGGCAAAACAAATTCAAGTGCAAAGAAAAAGAAAATCATTATTGCTGGCGTGGCAATATTTCTTGTAATAGCAATTGTAATCGGTGTAATTATTGGAACTTTGCCAAAGAAAAATAATAACGGAGACAATAATGACAATAACTCTCAAATTATAATTCCTGCACCAGACAGAGGAGTTTACAATCCAAGTGGAGACTTAAAACCAAAAGATCCTTATCAAGAAATCAGTTTTGGGGAAGAGACCTATTTCAGTGAAGACGAAATTGTGAAATATCCTTATGATATTGAAAATGGAAGCACGACAACGGCTGTTGGCTATGACGGCAAGCAAATAGGAACAGTTGAGCGCAGCATTCCAGAAAAAACAAGAGATGAAGGTCTTGGCGTATATCCAAAATTTGGTTATACCCTTTCAACTGTAATCGGCTCTGAGCCAGACAAAATAGCAGCAAGAGATGCACTAATTGCTGAATCAAACTATCTATGTGCAACTGGCACTCGCAACAACTCAGGAAACGGCGGCGGATATATATGGATGGATGAAAATGGATATCTTTATAATGGCACAACAGCCCAGCCAATCCCTGCCCTAGACAAATATGAAAAACATAGACGTATTTACAAGCACTCTGCATCTGCTGGCCTTTATATGGGTGATGTATCTGAAGACGAGCCTGGAATTATCAAGCAAGTCACAATCAGACCAAGAGGATATGGCAGTTATTCTGTCACAGGAGTTTACGCACCTGCTGGCGAAATAATCAAAATTCAAATAAGCGAAGCTGATATGAATGCAACTGGTGGTTTAACAATTCATATTGGTCAAGCACTTTATAACGGTCAAGCAAATAATATTTGGACTGCTAAGGGACAAATGCAACGCTTCCCAATTATCTTAAATACCATGAATGTCAACAAAAATACTGCAACTTTAGAAGATGGTGTTTATACAGCTTATGTAGGCTCATTTGTAGGTGGACCACTTTACATAAGAAATACAAATGCAACTTATACTGCCACTATTTCTGGCGGTGTTGCTTACTCTCATTTCATTTTAGGTAAAACTACAAAAGAAGAATTTGAAGCAAACAAAAAATCTTCTGCTCCTTACTTTGATATGGAAGTGTGGAATTATGGCGTGCTTCATTCAGGACCAAAGCTTTATGCACAAAACTTTTCTTATGAAGACCTTTACAAAGCAGCAGTGCTTTGGGAAAAGGTTGCAAGCGTGACAACAACAGGAAGCAATCAAGGCATTGTTTTCCTCTATGAACCATTTGTAGCTGCAGGCGCCGCCGTTGCCTTCCCTGGAAGAAGCTCAGTAAACTGCCCTGCCAGCTGGATGAGCTCATCATTAAACTATAATTCTATGGTCACATCTGGTGCTTGGGGAAATTTCCATGAATATCATCACAATTTCCAAGGTTATGGCGTCGGAAATGGCGGAGAAGTTACAAACAACGGAATGACTCTTGTTTCTTATGCACTGTTTACAAAAATATCTGCAGCAAGAGGAATTTCAAGTTATGGTGCTGCTGGACTTGGCGGCTGGAATAGTTATACAAGTGCAACTTGGGCTCTTACTGATTTATTGAAAATTGCTCAAGGTGGCTCACCAAGCAATGGCAAACAAGGCCTTGCCATCTATGCCACACTTCTTCACAACTTTGGTGCTGACAATTATATTCAGGCCAAAGTAAGACAAAGAAGCAAAAGTTATGGCGAAAACTATTCGGGTTATTTAAGAGCATGGCAAGACATAACTCACAACGATATGACATACTTCTTCAAAGATGTTCTTCAAGGTATTGACGAAGCAACTGCTGAAAAATGGAAACCAACTGAAGACTATCCAGTATTCGTGCCAGTGTCTTCTGTATATCAAACTGGAAGAAGCTTCATGTATGACGGAAAAAAAGAATATTTTAAGACAATGCAGCCTTATGTAATTCCTTATGGTGAAGAATTCAATATTGACCTTAGCAAATATAATGCTCCGGGCGGTCAATATGCAAGCGGAAGCGTTGTTTTGCCAGAAGGCTTTACCTACACAATTAAAAACATTTCAAGCCCTGCGAGTGGAACGATTGAACGAGTTGACTACTTCAATTTCAAATATAAACCTGGAAAAGATAATTTCTCTGGAAAAATTATTGTTACACTTGAAATAACTAAAACAGACGGAGCATTTGAAGTTGATGATGTTGACCTTGTCCTTGAATTTGAACAGTCTCATGAAACAAACAAAACCACTCTTACAAGAACAACTTACAATTATTCAGCAGAGAGCATGTACACAGACGCTCAAGCTGCCTATGAAAACAACTTTGCTGGACACTCAAGCGTAAATACCATAGCCCACTCAAATCCTACACAAAATTGCAACACTGACATTTGGTTTTATGCTGACACCCCAGAAAATCATGAAAAATTTCCAAATGCACCAGCTCATTATTTTGTCACTGAAAATTCTATTGCCGTGATAAAAGGAAAACTTTATTTCAATGAGGCTGGAAAATATCGCATTTATTTGCGTGGAAGAATGAATTGCGCGCTGTATTATTCAATTGACGGTGGAAACACATACAATCTTGGCGCAACAATAAAAGACACAAACGTAATAAACAACAGTCATTTATTTAGACCAAGTGATGACTCGACTTATTTTGATATAACCTTAGAAGAACACTCTTGGATATTTTTCAAAGAAGTGCTTATAGTTGGCTCTACTCCAACAATAAGCTATATAGGCCTTGGCACTGCCAAATGGACAGAGCCGATGTTTACTCAAGTGACAAAATATTATGACGCTCAAGGCAATGAAGTTGACTCGCCTGAGGATGCTGTGAGAACAGAAATTCACTATTATGATTATCAAGGCAATGAGGTAAGTGAAGAAGAAGCAAACAGAGCGGAACTTATGCCACCTTCTTCAACAGCTCAACCATCTTATGTAAACGCATATAGAGAAGACTATGAATTTCCATCAAACAGCGGTTTTGAAAGTGACTATTTCTATACAAGAAATTACACTTACACCTACAGCAATGTTTATAAAAATCTAAATCAAAGCAGTGTCGGCGAATCTACCTGCCCTGACAACTTTCCTATTGAAAATTTATTCGATGACAGTTTGACCACCGTTTGCTCTTCTAAAAACCTTGTTTCTGAGAATGCACCTTGGATAATTACTGTTGATTTAGGTCAAGAAATTTATGCAAATAAAATGACTTTGACAGGCATACTTTTTAATGGTGCAGGCAACAAAAACCAAACACCTAAATCTTTCACTCTTTATCTTGGCGAAACTGCTGATAATTTAGTAGAAGTGAAAAGAGTTGAAAATGGTGCTGTATCTGGCGTGACTATTGCGGTTGACTTTGAATTAACCACTTTCAGATATTACAGACTTGTCGTTACACGCACTGTCGAAGGCAGATTTGGTGCAATTGCAAATATATCTTTCAGCAACAACATTTCAAATGGAAAGCAATACACACCAGATAACGACATGTTCACTTATTCTGGAAACTGGAGTGGAATGCAAACTTATTCAACTTTCGGACATGTTTATATTGGCAAACCAAATGCAACAATGTCATTTGAATTTGTTGGAACAAGACTTGCACTTTTATCCGCTTTTGCATACGGCGATAACTTTGAGGTTTACATTGATGGTGTAAAAGTAAACTCGATTGATTTGAAAAAGACAGACGACTCTTATGGTGCTTCATACATTTCGCAAGAGCTTTCAAGCGGAAATCACAATGTAGTTGTAAAATGTTTAAGCACAGCAAGCATTGATTCAGTAGTAATTTTTCAATAATTTAAAATAATATTTAATAAAATTGATAAAAAACACGGAAAAATCCGTGTTTTTTTGTTGAAAATCATATATTATATTAAATTTCAAGCTTATAAAGTTTTTTTCTTTAATTCATTTTATTTTAAAGTAAAAACAATTTAATCGTTGATAAAAGTTTTAAAAAACAATTCTGGCTGCAAAATCAAATCAATGTTTTGATTGATTTTATCATTGTCCCAATTCCACCATTTTACCTTCTGCAGACATTCTATTTGTGTTTTGTCAAATCTATAGCCCTTAATTTTGGCAGGCACGCCAACTACAATTGCATAAGGCGGAACATCTTTTGTCACTACAGCGCCAGCTCCAATTATCGCACCATCACCTATTTTTGTCACAGTTGAAGCATTGATAAAAACATTTGCGCCAATCCAAACATCATTTCCTATTTCAATTTGAAAAGATTTATTTGGACTTTTATCACAATCTTTGGCTCTATCAAACCATTTTTTTCTCGCCTCTGCATCCAAAAAACCTTCATACAGCATTGCCGTGCTTATCATATTCATTGGATGATTTTCCTGAATTTGTGCTGTTGAAGCAATTGAAGAAAATCTTCCGATTGACTTAATATGTCCCCCTTTAAAGCCTTCTTCAAGCCCTCTTCCAAAGTATGAGCCCTTTCCAATCTTGACGCCCATATACTCAGTATCAATCTGTTCTATTTGAAAATTTCCATTTTCATCAAGCATAGCTTCCCCCTAAAAATTGATTTTGAAAAATTTATCTTTCACCTTTTTAAATTGAATAAACAAAGCTTTTTTTCATGTTTCAAAATTACAATAATATTCTTTCAAAAACGATAAAAAACAAATACTAAATGGCTATTTTTGAAGGGTATACACAAGCCATTTGTTTTCTTCATCACCGCCTTCTTTATGGAAAGCGACAATCTTAAAGCCCAACGCTTCTGCCACGCTATCAACAAACTCTTTTCTGAAATAATGATAATATCTCTCCGCGCCCATAAAATATTCCCCTGGGAAGTCCACCATTTCTTCATCAACCGCTCTTGTCTCTCTGTTCATCACATTAAACACAAAAATTCCGTCATTTTTTAATGACTGATATACATTTTTCAAAGCTGCCTCCAAATCTTTTTCAGTAAAATGAACAAACACTCTCCAACAAAACATGCCATTATAACTTTCCTTCAATTTGTCTTCAAGCACATTAAATTTTATCGTCTTTAACCCAAGCTTTTTCGCCTCTTCAATAAAATCATCGGCAACATCACTTGCCGTAACATCAAAACCATTATCTTTCAAAAACTTAGCATTTTCGCCACTTGCAGAGCCAATTTCAAAAATACTAGCCCCTTTAGGCAGTGATGAAAAACATTGCAAAAAGAATTTATTAAGTTTTTCACGCTTACGATTTGCCTTTTCTAAGTCCAATTCGTCATGCGCTTTTGAATTTATCAAATATTTCAAAGCGCCACCGTTTTGATATACTTCAATAGTTTTGCTGTTTTCTAAACTCATATAATTTCTCCTTAATATTATAGATTTCTTATTTTATTTCCTCTCTCAGTTTCATCCAAAGTTTGCCAAGCTGATTTTTACCATCTCTATTTGCCCCTATGCCCCAAAAAGCATCTTTTGGAGAATCTTCGCAAATTAAGTAGTCCTTAGTCTGCAATAATTTTTGCTTAACATAAGGATTTTGCTCAAGTTTCAATCTCAACAACTTTTCCATATAGTCAACTTTTATTTCATCCCAGTCTTTTGCCTGTTTATCCTTGTTTGCATTTGCAATTTTTTGAGCTTCATGCGCAGACAGACAGCTTTTGATTTTCTCAGCAATTTCAGGAGCTGATTTAAAAAATTTCCCTGCTTGATAAGCATGTTCAACAGTAGGATAAAACTCACCTTCCATAATAATTCCAAACGAGCTGAAATTATCAAATACAAAAAATTCTCTAGGATAAAAACCTACAAACTCATCAAACTTTTCACTAAGCCATAAGTCTCTATATTGCTGTATTTCCATTTCCCCTCCACAACATTTCTTCCACTAAACTTTTAACACACTCAAGCCTTAAAAGTCAAATAAATAACCCTATTTTAATATTTGTGAGTTGTTTTGTGCCTAAAAATCGCTTTTTTGCAAATATTATTTATGGAGGCAGAAATGGCATACAGTTACAAAACTTCGATTGGATTTGGGCTGGTTTATATTCCAGTCACCCTGCACAATACAATCAAAAACAATGATATAGGTTTCAACATGCTTGATAAGAAGACCAAATCAAGAATACAATACAAGAAAACCTGTGTTGATTGCAACGACAAAATCATCAAAAATGAGGATATTGTCAAAGCCTACGAAATTGAAAAAGACAATTATATTATTTTTGAAGAGGAAGAATTTGATAAGCTTAAAAGCAAAAAAGATAAAAATATTTTGATTGATAAGTTTGTTTCGCTTAGTGAAATAAACCCTATTTTTTATGATAAAACCTATTATGTAGCACCTGAGGATAAAGGGAGTGAGAAAGCATTTTTTCTTTTAAAATCTGTCTTAAATAAAGAAAAAAAGGTAGGAATTGCAAAAACCATGTTGGGAAATTCTGAATGTGTGGTGGCATTATGGGTCAAAGATGATGATTTGTTGCTGTCAAAACTTTTCTTTAATGAAGAATTACAAAGAAACCCAGCTGGGAATATAAAAGTCAAAATATCGGAAAAAGAAACCGCGCTTGCCAAAAGCATTATCAAATCAATGGAAGGAAAATTCAACCCTGAAGACTATATAGATGAATACAACCAAAGGGTTAAACAAGCAATCAAAGACAAAGCAAGCGGGAAAACAATCAAAGAAATCGACAAATCAAAACCAATCAAAATCACCGATCTTATGGAAGCATTGCAAGAAAGCGTGAAAAACATTGACAAAAACAAAGTAATCAAAATGAAAAAGAAGGCTCAATAATGGATATTTTTGAGTCGAAAAACATCTCCCCTATGTTGCTTGAACATATTAGTAAGCCGTTCAACAGCGAAGATTATATTTTCGAGCTTAAATTGGATGGCATTCGCTGTCTAGCCTATTTAGATGAAAGGCAAACAATATTAAAAAATAAGCGAAATAAAGACGTAACAGATGTTTACCCTGAGCTGAAACAAATTCATAAACAAATTAAAAAAAGATGTATTCTGGATGGTGAGCTTGTGTCGCTTAATAAGGATGGCTCGCCAAACTTCTTTGCTTTGCAAAAGAGAAGCCTTTTGACAGACAAGTTTCGAATAGAACTTGAAATGGAAAAAAACAAGGTAAATTTTGTGGCTTATGATATTCTGTATCTTGACGATAAACAAACAACCAACCTCACCTTGACAGAACGAAAAAAAATGCTTGAAAACAATATAAAAGAAAATGAATTATTAAGCATAAGTCGCATTGTAGAAAATGAAGGAATAAAACTCTTTGAGCTTACTCAGCAACTTTCACTTGAAGGCATTGTCGCCAAAAAGAAAAACTCAACCTATCAGATTGGAAAACGCTCTAAAGACTGGATTAAAATTAAAAATTTGATTGATGAAGATTTTTATATATGCGGCTTAATGTTTGATGAAGACAATCAAATCAAAGATTTGGTTTTGACAACCAAAATCAATGATAAGTATATAAATCGAGGCAAGGTATATTTAAACATATCGAAAGATGAACAGAATTTTATATTAAAGTTTGCATTAAAACATACCAAAAATAAGCCATTGTTTGACATCTATTCAGATAAAAATATCCTATGGATAGAGCCAAAGCTTGTTTGTACTGTTCAATATATGATGCTGACAAAAGATGGAAACATGCGCCAACCAGTTTTTAAAGGCCTGCGAACAGACTAAAAACAAAAACCTGTCTATGTTTTTTTGATAAAGACCGAAATTAACAAAAAACAAATTTAGCCTAAATTGTGCCTAAAAACTACAAAAGCATGCCAAAATAAAATACACCACTGAATATGGTGTATTTTTGTTTTGTGTCAACAACCAACGAAGTCTTTTTTTTTGATTTCTCATTTTTGATTTTGCGACGGCAATTTTTTGATTAAATAATCAAAAATAATCAAAAAAAATCAAAATAAAAATCAAACTTTGATTTTGCGAAATTGTGCGTTTTTGATTTTGCGACTTTTTCTGTGCGACTGCCTGCCCGCTTTTAAACCTAAATCTACCAGAGATTTGACTCCCCCTGGTTGGCAAGATAGGTTTGTCGGCAAAACAGCGTCAGAAGTTTGGTTTTTTAAGGCAAATTGTCGCAAAATCAACAATTTGCCATTTACAGCAAACTTCTTCCTTTCCCCAAAAATGAAAGCATTTTTGGGGTGCTCCGACTTTGCAAAAAATATATGTTTTTCGCAAAATCAAAACTTTTTAGCAGTCCTCACGTATAAATGTGTGTTTTATTTTGTGATTAAACAATCATCAAAATAATAATCAACTTTTAATTTTTCTTTTTGAAGATATTGTTGTGATTGAGAAGTCTATAACTTTCTCCTTTAAGGTTTATTATTTGACAGTTATGTGTAAGCCTGTCCAAGATTGCATTTACCATGCTTTCATCTTGAAACAACTCTCCCCACTTTGCAAAGTTAAGGTTTGTTGTAAAGATTATTGAAGTTTTGTTATAAAGCTTATTCACAAGTTCATACATCAACAAAACATCCTGTTTTTCAAGCCTTTGATAACCTACTTCATCAATGATGACTAAATGACATTCATACAAATATTTCACTCTTGCACCACTAGACTTAAACACTTCCTTTGTTTTAAGTAAATAAATAAGATTTTCTAGTGTGGAAAAGAATACTTTATAATTTTGCGAAAGTGCCAAATGCCCTATGGCAACTGCCAAATGCGTTTTACCAGTTCCTGAACTACCCATAAAGATTATGTTTTCTTTAAGCCAGTTCAATTTCTTCAACTCTTCAATCTGCCACTTAGATAACTGCGGTTGAAAGTTTAAATCATATTCTTCCAAAGTTTTGAAGCTTGGCAAATGAGCTTTGCCTATCTTTGTCGCCCTTGATTTTTGCTCTCTTAGTATTAATTCTTTGTGCAAGCAATCATACAAAAATTGCAAATTTTCATCGCTTTCATCTTGCAAATCAAAATATGATTTACTCATATGGTGCAAGCCAAGTTTCTTGCAACATCTTGCATGTCGGTAATGCTAAACTTCTTCATCACCGCCACCTAAAAGCCCCATATATTTGTTTAGTCCTTCCGCACGCTCCACATAAGTTTTCTTTGTCCTAATCGGCATAATATCGGTTTCTTTTCCACTATGTGCCATTAGATAAGTCAGAAGTTCCATTGCATCAAACTTCTTATTCTTATTACACCACTTAATACCATTTGCAATTTCTTGAACGAATACTCTTTTGTAATCTTTTTAATAAGTCCGCATTGCTCTTTCACATATCTTGGCTTTTCTCTGATAATGTCATTTAGAAACTCAACCGCAAGCTTATTGTCTCCTAAACTTTCAACCGTTCGTTTAATAAGCCTTGAATGTTTATTGCCCTCACCTTTATTTACAAGTTTGGAAGTAAGCCCTTTACCAATTAGGAGTTTATGTCTTGCCACAAACTCCTTTGTTTCAGCATCGTAAACATTTATAAAATCGCCCACAATCTCAACCAAGACTTTATCACCTTGCTTAAACCTAAACGCTGGCAAAGTATAATAATTGCTCCTAAAAATAAAGTAGTTCAAATCAGTCGCCGTTACAATATATTCATTCTTCTTTCTTAATGAGTATGGTGTATATTTTAGCAAGCACTCTTTCTCTTCTTTAAACATTTCCCTTGGAGTCCGCCTAGTTGTCATATTAATTTTGCCGTTTCCTGTTCTATCCAACCAGTCCAGCAAATCACTGTTTAAATTGTCTATTCCACAAAACACCTTGTGGTCAAAGAAACTTGTTTTAACAAACTTAACAACATTTTCAACTCTACCCTTAGTATCAGGATCTTGCTTTTTACAAACATAAACATCCAAACCAATAAAATCTTTATAAGTTTCAAACTCTTTGGTAAAGATCACATTTCCACAATTCTCGCTCACAACCATAACTCTGTCTTGGTCGTACATAATCATCATTGGTCTACCACCAAAATACGCAAATGCTCGCTCATGCACATCAACAAAATCCTTACTTGAAAACGGCTCTCGCTTGCAATAAACAAACTTGTATCTTGAATACATCAACACAATGCACCAAAAGTAGATCTTAACTTTTACATCATATACATCTCGAATCCATATTTCGCCCATGTCCACTTGTGCAAGTTCGCCAGGCTTCGTATCTCCAATCAACTGATATGCTCTGCCAATCTTTCCGCTTATTCCAAGCACTTCTCTCAGTTTTCTCATATACCTATAAAAGGCACTTTCACTCGCCCCAAATTTTGCATCAATCTCTTTAATCTTGTCAAATAATGTGGTATTTCTTATCCCGGGATTATCCTTCAATTCTTTCATCAAAAAGTTTCGATATTTTTCAATCTTATCATTTCGCATCAACTTGTCGCTGTCAGCAAAATCATCAACTGAATAATCCCAATATTTTCTAACCGAGAACTGTTTAAGCCCAGTCATCTTCACAACTTCACTTTTTGTAAATCCATATTCTTTCAATTTTTTGATCTCTAAAAATTCTTTCATCTTCAACATTTCTTCATCTCCATATTCAAAATTTAAAACATTGACTAAATAGCCAATATTTTAGAATGGAAAATCCAAAACACACAAAACAATTTTCATTTATGGGCTTCCGCTTCCATCTCACATCCACCCACACTCTTCCAGCTGTCGCAATTCACCACCAGCTGCCGTAGGCATGTTTCCTACTATTCAAAAATCAGATTTCGCAAATCACCTCCTTTAAAATTTATTATAACACAAGAGAATATAACATAGCTAAATTAAATATAAAATTTCAAATATCATCTCTAATATTTTTCAAAGCCAAATTATAAATTAAATTTTTATGATATTTTTTAATACATTTTAAAAAATTTATGTTATAATAGAAATATGGAAAACACTAACATTTATTTAGATAGTGCATCAACAACAAAAGTCGATGAAAAGGTAGTAACTGAAATGCTACCATATTTTTCACATAATTATGGCAACCCAAACTCATTACACAAAATCGGCAGAATGTCTCATCAAGCCATAGAGGGTGCAAGAAAACTGATAGCAAATGATTTAAATTGTTCGCCAGGTAATGTATTCTTCACTGGAAGTGGCTCAGAAGCAAATAATTGGGCTCTCAAAGGATTTGCATATGCCAATAGAGATAAAGGAAACCATATTATTATTTCTTCTATCGAACATGATAGTTTATTGGAATCCGCTCATTTCCTTAAAAAAAACGGTTTTACGATTAGTTTTGTTAAACCAGATAAGTCTGGGCACATCAACCCAAAAGAAGTTGAAAAATTAATTACCAGTAAAACAATACTAATTTCAGTTATGGCTGTTAATAATGAAACAGGCTGCATTCAACCAATAGAGGATATTGCAAATTTAGCACATAAGTATAAAGTTGCGTACCATGTCGATTTTGTTCAGGCTCTAAGCCTTTTTAAGCCCGATATAAAAAATATAAAAGCGGATTTATTATCTCTTAGTTCTCATAAAATTCATGGACCAAAAGGTATTGGAGTGCTATATATTAAATCTAAAACTAAAATTTATGATTTGATAGATGGAGGGAGCCAAGAATTCTCCAAACGTGGTGGAACATCAAACACCCCTATTATTGTTGGATTCGGCAAAGCGGTAGAATTAAATGCACAAAGTAGAGATTTAAAAACAACTAAATATGAAGATTTAAGCAAATCGCTTATTAAATATCTATCAAATCATAATGTTAATTTTAAAATTAATGGCGAATCTCCAAAGGTTAGCAACATTTTAAATATTACATTTAACGATATAGATGCTGAAGGGCTCCTTCATATATTGGATGATAAAGGAGTTTATATTTCTATAGGTTCCGCTTGTAATAGTAGTAACAAACGTAGGAGTCACGTTCTGAAGTCAATGGGCCTAGACAATAAGGCAATAGATTCTTCAGTCCGAATTTCTTTTGATGATTTGATAACAATCGAACAACTTAATTCTGCCGCAAAAATAATAAGTGAAACAATCACTCAGATAAAAAAAATGAAAGGAAAGATTTAATCTTTCCTTTTTAACTAAATAATTTACATCCCTGTTCTTTAAACTCTTCGATTTTATCATACAATTCTTGAACTGTTACGCCTAAATATTCAGCCAAACAATCCATGCAATAATAATTTTTAATATCCTTCCCCAATAACTTTTTGTTTATGCCTATTGTATTTTTATTCAAATCATCTAAGCCACATATACAGCACTGCATTATATCACCTCTTTTATTGTAAAATTAGGCATGTTTTTCCCTTTAAATTCACTATCAATTATGCCAAGCTGTTTAATTATCGTTGCCCTCATTCTTACTGCAGGCTTTAAACAATACCTATTAAAATCTGTCGCTCTGATATCGGACTCCTTTTCAACATTTGGGAAAAGCAACTTTAAGAATGCAGTACTTAATCTTTTTACGGCTTCAGTGTCTCTGGTATCAGCTTTTTCAGGAACCTCTATTAATCTATCAACAATTGAACGATAACTAACATCACTTCTCAGCATATGTAAAATAGTACAAAGATATTCAGAATTAAGTGCCCAGCCTGTCATTTTAAGATCATCATGCATTCTTGGGATATCCCAACCTTTAATGAACCCGTGAAATCTATCCAGAAGTGCACTTTCATGGAATTCCTTAGGCAAGTCGGCGAACATGTCTAAATATTCATCCATGTTCTCTTTTTTGATATTACCCAACAATATAATTCCAGCATCAGCTACACCTTCATAGTTACCAACCGTAAATACCCCCGATTCCATATATCCTTTCAATGCGGCTCTCATTTCATCAACATCAGCAAAGGTAATGGTCTGGACCTCATCTAAGGCAATAAAATCATGATTGCAAACTAGACCTTGAGTCCTTTTACTAATGTCATAAAACATCTTTGCTCTTGACATCACACCACCAGAAGACAACCACCCAAACTTGCTTACACGTCCAAATAGATATGATTTACCCGTGCCCTTTGGCGCCAATTCTATTAAATTAAGCCTCTTTTCCACAAATGGTAATAGTCTTGTTAACATGGTCAATTTCTCTTCAATATTCTTATAACCGCCAGCGTTATAGTCAATTGCTCCCAATAGAATATCTACCCATTCTTCTATAGAAAACTCCCGCCTAGCTTCTTTATAAAAATCCAGATCTATATTATAAGGACAAAAATTTTTAAAACTTAAAAGTTTTATTTTCCCCGGCAATTTTTTACTCTCTGGTGGCCTATACCCTAATTCAACTACGCCCCAAGTTTCTTTACCTTTTACCAATTCATCTTTACAACTTTCCCAAACTAAAGACTCAATTATTGTCTCCTTATTGGTAAGACCAAAATCTGGTAGGGCAAAAGTCGTTTCATTGGTCTTAACATCTATATCGATAGATATTTTTGTTAAAAACTTTACTCTTTCCCTGTCATTTACTAATCTATCTTTTATACTTATCCAATCGGATTTTTTAGGAAGATATGTATCTATATATTTTTTTACCCCATCTTGGTCAAGATTTCCATCGTCATCTTCAAATTGTTTTAAAAGCCAATCCCTTAAGAAGGATGGAAGACTTAAAGCCGAAAAGAAATTCGTCTTTTTTAAATCTTTATATACAACCATTTCATCAAAACATTCTCTTAACTTGTTCATTATGTTCTCCCTTAGAATAATGTATTCTCACTTGAAACTTTACTTTCGATAATAAAGTTTAGTTCATCTCCAATTTGATTTCCGCCATCATATAATTTTGCAATATAATCACCGGGCTTTTTAATATCATCTAAGATAAACTCTGCTAGCTTTTCGTTATTATTTTCAGCATTGTATTTTTTGCCATTTATTATTACATATGGATTTTGTAGTTTAATGGACGTCTCTATTCCTAATATTGCTTTTTGTTTAAAACTCACTTTTATTAATGTATTAATCAATTTTACATTTATTTGTATTAATTCTCTAGTTAACACTATAATCGGAACTACAACCTCTTCAAGTGTCGCGCCACCATGGACCTCAACTTCTGAGGCTCTACCTCCCTTGAATCTATCATAGTTGGCCATACAATAATATCCACCTTCCTCAACTGCTGAATTTGGCATATTGGTAACACCTATAGCATTACAACAACGTCCATTATGTTCTCCCTGCGAACCTGAGTTTATAACTTGAGAATTAGCTATAACCGCCAATCTGCTAGCCCCATGATCAGAAACCAACAATACTCTACTCTTGGTGGATAATTTGTCTAAGGCCGTTTTTAATAGCTCGTCCACCAAATTTAATTCTTTTACAATATGTATAGGTAATTTGGTTTTTTCATAATTATAATCTCCTTCAGGATGGTGTTTTAATTTATCCAACTCTTTATAATTATACTCATATTCGAAATCCTTATTTTTATCTGTTAATGTTGGAAGATTAGCTCTTGCAACTTGAATATTAACATTCATTTGATAATCTTTACTTTTCTTTAAAATAAATGATAAATATTCGACTCCCATTGCATCAGTAAATATCACATAATCATTTGCCCCTTTAATACTTTCAAGCACTTCTGTCCTTGTTGGCAACAAGTAATTATATCCCCGTTTTATAGACTGTTCACGAACAAGTTCTTCCATTTTATGCGATATTTTATTTACAACTTTGCAAAACTTGTATTCTTTAAAATATTCATCTAACAATCCCGAATTTATATTAAAATAATAGCAACTTAAATACGCAGCTAAGTCGGGATACACTTCTGATACAGATTTTATTAACTCCGATATATCCTTAAAATATTCTTTATCAATTATTTCAATTACAGCCTTTCTTTCATTTTCAGTATTATCAGTAAGATACTTTAGTCCAACTATTCCTTTGTTTACTGCAAATTTACAATAATCATTGATAAATCCCGCTGTTCTCCCCGAATTAAATACATTACACAACTTCTTTCTTTCCAAATAATAGATATTAAAGTTCTCACTTTTAACCGGAACTTCTATAAAAGATAAATAAACACCTTTAAGAAAATCATTTACATTTTTTATTGACTTTGCAACATAATTCAAATAGTGCGTAGAACCATCAGCTCTCAATGCTAAAATGTAGATGTTGGTTAAGCGTGAATCATTAATTATGGATTCATAACATTTATATCTATCAGTTCTCCCGATCAGTTTATTGTAAGCAGAATCCAAACAATCATATTTTTTTACAATCTTATATAAATTTCCCCATTGTTCCTGCGACATAAATTCAGCATCAGAATATAATTTAATGGTTTTATCAAATTTAGCTATTACATCATAGTAGTTGTTAATAATGTTTATTGCATAACAATGCTCTTTAAATATTCTATCGTCAATTGTCGTAAAGCATCTATATGTATCTTTTGATAGGTTATCTTCCATTTTTGCGAGCAAATTTTTAAAACCGCGAATTTCATTGGATTGATTAACATCCACCTTTATAAAATCAAAACAAAAATTATCTATGCTTTTCTCCCCCAAAATTGTAATTCTGTTGTGTAGACGAATATCTTGAGAAAGTATTTCTTTTAATACATCAAAACATTGAAATGTTATAAATAACGCCTTGTTTTTGAGAGTCTTCGATAGTGCAACAGAAATTTCATTTTTTAGCCTATCCTTTCCAATAAATTTAAAGAATTGACTAATTCCTATCACAGCTGTAGGTTGGTTTATATGTTCTAACGCATTATAAAAATTTTCCATATTTGGCGAAACATTATCATTCAGACAAAAAGATGACAATCTAACTATATTTATGTTTAGCTCTTTAATTGCTTTAACTATGTTATTATACATATCTAAACTTTCAATATTCAAGATACATGTTTCATTTATATCTCCTTCAAATAAATATTCTTTAACATAATTAACCTCTTGAATTGTCATATTTTCTCCTACTTATCATTAATAATTTCGATTCCAACATTTACATTATCTCTTACTAAATTAATTAAATATTTTTTTAATTTATCAGATTCCATGTTTTCAATTTTTTCAATTGCTATTTTATTGGTACCATTCTTATATTTCTTCTCTGCAAACTCATGTAATTTATTTTCCACAACAATATTGGGATACCAATCATAAACATCCATAGAAATATAATCATGTAGGTAATTTCTAATTTCGTCCACATCATCAAAAAGAACAGCATATTGCTTCGACATTTTTCTTAACATGCAATCATTTTGTTTGTCTTTATAATTAAGTTCTTCCATAAATTCAGCTTCGCTTATGAATTTTGCCGCTTTTTCAACTTCTAAATTGTCAGGATTGGTCTTTATTAATATACCAAAAACCTCTTTAGCATAATTTTCTTCACCATCCGGCACCATACATAATAATGGAGTTCTATTTTTTTCCGACCAATTTCTTGGGGATTCGCTATTTGTCTTTTCAGTCCATAATTTCTTCAACTTTTCTCTTCCTAATTGAGAAATATAATCATTTTTTACATGTTGTAATTTATCAAAAAATTCATTTTTATTATCTGTAAAAAGATTGCCAGGAAGATTTCTATATATGTTTCTTATATGCTCGTCTTCAAGACCATTTAAATAAGATTGACAAATGGCCTTAAACAAGTCTATTTGATTATTATAAAAACTATTAAAAACTTTTTCCTTTGTTTTTAGCAAATTAAAGAAGGTTTCTTTATTATTTTTTTCTAATATTGTGGTTCTCTTTATGTCATGCAAAATTTTTAACAAAGTACTCAATTCTTCATTATAACTACTAATTAAATCATATGGCAATTTAATAGTCTGCATTTTATTACACCACTCAATAATACATTTATCATATGAATTAGTTATGATTGAATATTTATAACTTTCTGAAATAATAGAATATTCTATTATCAGATCGTCTATTTGTTTATCGACAGTATCTCTACTCCAAACCCAGTTAGCATCAACAGCATCAAATTTTTCTTTTAATAAATTTAAGTAGTCGTTATGATCATTAATTTGATTAGCCAATTCAACCAACCTGCCATTTGAATACTTTTTTAAATAATTTTGCATACCTTCTCGACAGTTTTCTTTACTAATTAATACAATTAAATCGTTTTCAAGAGTATCATTTTGTATAAATAATTTACCTATACCTAAAGCAATATCCAACTCAGACGTCCCATCAGCGCTGCCTGAAAAATTATTTGAATTTGCCACGCCACAATATGCCTCAATCACATTTTTTAACAAATTTGTATCTGAATTCAAGCTCTTATACTCAATTAAATAATTAAGACTCCACAATGGAAAACTTAAGTCTTTTAATTTGAATCTGACACTTTCTCTTACTTGCTCTACTGAATTACATTTAAATTCTGGTATATCAAAAACTTTAGCCGTTACAGAAATAAATTTAATTTCTTCTTCAGTCATCTTTTTAATGTACTTTTCCTTATAGCGGGGGTTATAATTCATTTGTAAATCGATAACCTCTTTTACCATATCTTTTAAACGAGATTCACTCATATTGTCGCTTAAATTTCCATCACTCCATCTATATTCTGGAGAAGCATATTCTTTAAGTAAGAATCCCATCATAAACGCGGTCAAATTGCAAGGCATAAATCCATAAGGTTTATCTTTTAAGATATCATATATATGTGATATTGATATACTACCTTGTTCTTCAAATGATTTTGAAATTTCACCTTCAATTTTAATCTTAATTTGTGAGATAATTAGATTTGGTTTCTCTGCCCAATATTTTTCTCCTTCAGGGAAATTCCACACTTCTTTTAATGCTGTCTCTAACTTTGTTGCATCATTAATAGATTTATATGTCCCCGAAGTCTCTTGCCTAATTCCACATTGAACACCTAAAGCCAATGAACTTGCCGAGAACATGTTCCCAATAACATTATAATTTTCCAGTCCTAAAGGATATTTATTGCCGTTTATAAATTTCAATTCGTCCATCAATTCATCATAATTTGATAATCTTTTTCCATTCACATTATTAGTATGAATAATGAATTCGCCACAACGTATTCTTTCTTTCCATCTATTAATAACCTCCAATGCTCTTCTATCATAATCAGATGCCAACCCATTATCCTTGCCTCTTTGATACATCCCATTGGCAGCATTTTCATAATACTGATCAAGGCTATCACCCCCTAACACATTTGGTGAAGTATCAATAACTATGATGTTTTCATCTAATTGGGTTTCAGATAAAACCTTACGAAGAGCGGCACATTCATTATCATCCTTCGCAAAAGCAAGAATACAACTTATCTTATCTGTGTTTGATTGAGACCTGAGATCCGCATAAACTCTCTTAAAATTATCAACCGTTGCAGCCTTTTTAGAAAATCTTAGTTTTAAATAAGAATCAAAAGGAACAGACTCTTCTAGATCTCCTTCCGTAACTAAATCTTGAGTCCTTTTATTATCTCTTAACTGTTGTTTATTTTTCTCAATGGCAGATGTATCTCCACTTGCTATTATAGAAGAAAATTGAAACTTATTATTCCCAACAGGTTTTTTAAAGATACATCCATATTTTATCAATCTTTCAGCAATTGATACTGCATTATGCTCCAACTCGGTACCATCAAATGCATTAGAAACATTCCTCTCATTTGGAATCAAAATCTCAACCGAATCGCCAACCTTTTGAGAGATTGCTTGCAACAATAGAATTGTCTTAAAAACTCTTTTCTCTTCCTCAGTCAAATTGTTTTTTGATAATCTTTCATAGGAATCCAAAATTATTCTTATATCAGTAGCTAAATGTTCTTTTCCTTTTTCATAGAAAAAATCCCAAAGCATGTCAATAGTTAAATAAGGCCAATTATCCAGTGGGCCATAGTTATCAATATACCATTGAAATCCTTTAATTTCATTTCCTCTATCATTTTTAATAAAATCAAACATACTTCTTTGATTAGAGTCAAAAGCAGTAGATAAATACTTTAATAATAGGGCAGCATAAGGATGAATAGGTAAAATATTCCTAAGCTCTTTGTCGGAAATATTTGCAGCCTCAATTACAAGCTTTTTTGAGGCCATAAGTTGACTATTCAGTTCATCCTCATAAGTTATCCAATCATTTAATCTAACGATATCTGAAGTCTTTTTTAGTGCAGCCCCCATTAACTGAAATGCCATATTTTCCGGCAATTCAATATTGCATGTCGGTTGAACAAATCTATCTAAAATTTTTTGCTTATCACTATCAGTGTCATGAAACAAAGCTTCAGATTTATGTGTAACAATCATCATATAAAAAGGTTGTGTATTGCTCATCTCAATCAATTGTTGAAAACCAGTTAAAGCATGTTTGTTCTTGTTAAAATATTCAGTAAATTCGTCCCAAATAAAAACTATAGCCTTCAATTTGTTAGCCTTTATAATGTTCTTAATCCATTCGCAAAGATCGGATATATCCAATTTCATTGCAGTAATTCCAACTTCATCTGCCACAAAAAATATTTTATTTATTAACGATATAACATTATCACCACTTAAAGTTTTCAATTTTTCTAGAATCGTATCTACTGAATCTCCGTCAAATTTATATGAATACTTATTTTTTATAAGTTCATTAAAATAACCCTTATTCACAGTGTCAGACAACCATTTAATAATACTGTCCTTCAATGATTCCTCGGCTTGATTTTCCACCCCTTCTTCTTTCATTGCATTTTTAATGCTTTCTTGCAATGCAACAATTAAATGGTTATCACTTGTAATGCCTGACGAACCATATCTATGTATTGTTAATATCTTTCCTTGATTTTTCTGATTTTGGATTTTATTAAATAAATCCTCAGATAAATTGTCCTTATATTTCTCAAAATAGGACTTCATCTCTTCTTCAGAAGCATCTAGGATTTTTTTTACAGTCAATACAGCATGTGATTTTCCCGTACCATAAGCTCCTTCCACCCAAATTGATTGCTTTTTTCTTCTAGATAAAATACTCTCAACATCATTCAATAATTTAACAAAAGTTTTGTGTGGATAAAAAGTTTTCCAAAAATCCTTATCCATAGAATTTAAGACTTGTTGATTGACTGTTGGGAAATATTTTTTATCAATACTAAAATAATCACGGTACTTCATTTTTTTCTCCTAAATTAAATTCAAAACATCAAATGATGTCTTATTTTTTCTTAAATTAATATTGTCAAGATCTAATGTAAAAGTAGTATTTATAAAGTCTGGATAGTTGATAGAAAGCCCCATCAATATTTTTTGCAATTCTTCTTTATCTACACCAAATATCCGGGCCGGACTTACGCCATCACTATCTATTGAATAATTAAACAATCTTGTTAATGTGAACTGATAATAATCTCCACATGCTTCTGCAAACCTATACAAACTATATAGGACTACTATAGGATTAATACCCCTAGATTTCAACCTTGTGATAGATTCTAACTTATTACCACTCATCTCACAAGAGGCTATGTTTATTTCTTGTCCTAATGGAGTTTTCATTATTAAATTTTTTAAAGAAGAAATAATATTGGAAATTGTTCCCACACTACTACCATCACTTATCTTGTCCTTAAGTTCATCTACCAAATATCTCTCATTTATAACTGTATTTTTCAAAAACCAATTAATTTGTGGAGAATAGGCTAAATTTACAAGTATTATAGACCAATAATCAAAAGTATTAAGAATATGTTTGTCATATATCTCGTTCATTTTAAGTGATGTGGGATCTGTTTTATCAGTTTCAAGCTTCAATTTTGCATCTCTCAAAAATCTTTTTAATGCAGTAATCTTCATAGAACCCAAATCATTATATTCTGATTTCCAAAAATCCTCTTTATATTTTAAATATCTTTCAACCCATTCCTTTTCAACACCGAAGCTCAAATAACAATCTAAACTCATCTTTTTCTCCACTCCTTTTAATATTTTTATTGAATTATATACTAAACACCCACTGTCAATATTATGGCATTTAAAACAATGCTGACAGTTTTCAATCACTAAGCCATTTGACATTGATATGCAACCATTTATACAGTTCGCCTCACATTCTCTACATCCTAAGCAATAAGCAGATTTTTTTAAACAAGATTTAAAAAGCGATAAAAATTTAATATCTGTTCTTGTTTTTGACTTCGCATTTAAGGTAAATTTAAGTTTATTAGATTCCTCTTCTACACTAAACAAATACTCAGCAGTTTGCTGTTTTTGAGGCATAAATATCATTTTGTAATTTATTCCATCATCCGAGTAAAACTCTCCTAACGTCTTTAACCATATAGACCATTTTGTATTCTTAATTACATAAATAAATAATTTATCGTCTTCTGTTTTTTCTTCATACTTGATGTCTGGGACCTTCAAATCTCTTCCATTATTTCTTATTTTCCATCCACCATTTTCTATAAATTGTCTTTCCTTTTGTTCTTCTTCGAACTTTCTATTAGAAGATCTCTTTATTAAATCTACAAAATAATCAACCTCCTTTTGATAACATGCCCTTTTCATATATTCATGTTTCCCAGAAGACATTGGGCACATTAGGCACCCAACTCTACTATTCCCCTTCTTATAGCTTTCGTTAAGGAATAAATTATTTTCATAAATATATAGAAATAATTCAGCAGAATTCCAATCATCAATTGCATTAAAATTAAACTGCCCCTCATGTTTTTCACCTTCGCTAATAGTTTCATATTTTGACCTCATTAAACTTTCATCTCTTCGTACGCCAACAAAAGCCATCCCCTTAAAATCTCTTTTGTTCAAAACCTTTCTAAGTAAATTAATTTGTGGCGTTGTTTTATGAACAGCACAACACCATCTTAATTTTTGTGATGGATATCCGAAAGCAAGCCAAGAAGCATTAGTATTCAAATGAGAAGTAGCGCGTAAAAATTCAATGCCATAATCTTGACACATTGAATCAACTTTATTAACTAAATCATATGTGTCTGGATTTTCCATTTTTGTATCACCAAAAATTACTTTAAATGAGTTGTGTGGCAAGGCCCTCTGAATTATGTCTAATAATGCAACGCTATCCTTACCTCCACTAAATGCGACATAAAAAACATCAATCTTATTTTTATATGCAATATATGTATTGTATACTCTCTTAACCGTTGCGTTAACTAATGTTTCCATGATTGCTTTATTCTTTTCAACCATTTTAGGAATATTAACAAATTGCAGTTTTCCATTTATATCTGGATTTTCGTTAACAATGTCCAGCTCTGGCTTTGTATACAATGAGCCGCCTTTCGTTCTTGCAACCAATTCTCCTCTGTAATAATAAGAATTACTCTCCGCCCACATATATGGGTACTTATCATTTTTATCATATTCCCAATATTTATCGAAACCCAAAATATCAAGTTCCTTGTAATAAACAGGTCTTGGTTCTTTACTAAATTTTAGCTCAGTACTTTGCAGAATATATCCACCTGTTTCTTTATCCCATTCGTATGAATACATTTTTAATTTCTCCTATTAATTAATAACATTTAACCTGTCCAAAACATCGCCAATATTTTGGTATCTTCTTTTCCCTATCAAGCCAATTTCAAATAAATAATTTAACACACTATCAGCTCCATCAAAGTTTATTTTAGAATTTCTTAATACTTTTTCTATAAGCTCATCAAAGCTTTTAATATTTAAATCTTTTCTAACAATATATCCTATGGCTTTATTTATAGAGTTAGATTCAGTTCTTATTTCAAACTGGGGACTATAATTTTCAATATAACTAATCAATAAAAAATCATTCCAAGAATAATCCATTACTGGAAATTGCGAATAACTTTTGATATCTTTAAGGGAAATATATCCTTTATCAGCAGTGTACTTCTTCAATAAATCATCTATTTTTGCTATATCAAAACTCACACTTTGTTTTCTTACAAATTCTTTTTCACTAACTCTAATAAACACATTAAAAATTTCTGATAAATAGTATTTTGAAAGGCCAATACCTATTTCTTCTGCTACAACTTGTAACTGCTGTATAGTTATATGATCATATTCTTTAAAAGCGTTTATTAATATCTTAGAAAAAACTAATTCTTCTCCATCTTTTGTAAATAGATATCTCTTAAACTTAATATTATTATTGAATAATATCTCCAAAGCTCTACATATCCCCGCATTCCCAAAACATTGATTATTTTCTATAATCGCAGGAGCCCTTTGCAATAAAATATTAATTACATTATCTCTTAAGGCAAAGCCGTTAGTTTTAATTAACTCATTAACAACATCTAGCGCCATATTAATTTCATTTTTATTACATTTAAATTGTTCAATTCTACAATAAGTATTTTTTGCGACATTTATGTATCCATTATCTGAATAAATTATCTGCCTGACTTTTTCTTCTGAAACGCCGACAAACATACCAACTATTTCTTCAATACTTAAAGATTTATCGTTTGTTTCAAAACACTGTCTCACTTCTTGCACTATATCCATTAAATTTATATTACTCTGCATATATGTTCTTTCGTAAACATATTCTTTAGGATACAATTTAATAAGTATATTTTTTAAAATCAATTCATTTGAAACATTTGTTGAAATTAGTTCATTTTCATACTGCAAATAAATATCCTTGTAATATAGCATATAATAGTTATTATTAAATTGATCGTCGATATATTTTTTTAATTTTACTAATAACGAATCAGTAATAACATTTCTTACATCAATAATTTTATCTTCTATCTTTATTGATGTCTCAGCTAATATATCTTCAACAACTTTCTGATCTAAAGCTATATCCTTGTTGTATTCGCTATTAAAAAAGTTATTAAATCTACTATAGTCAATTATACTACCAACTCTATAACCTCTTTTGAAATTATTTACATAAACTTCCCTAATACATCCAGCATCAACTGCTGATAATTTTAATGTGTCGGATTTTTTGACCATCTTTTCTGGCCAATCCAGTTTTTTACTATTTTTATTGCTAAAATAAATCTTACATTCATTAAACCCTATCTTACTATGTTTCAAGAGATTTACAATGCATTTTAATATAGAGTTCGCCATGTAAGGAACCTGGATATAAAGTCCGTTTTTTAACTGCTTGCATCCATAATGATCCTTATCATAAGGCAAAGGCATTTCTTTTATAAAATATAAACTTGTGTTTACATTATATTTTTTATCTATCAGGACATTACACATCTCGTAGACGACATCCATCCATGAATTGACAGTCAATTCCACATCAAATAAGCTAAACTTCGTTGGGTTGCTGAACGAATATAGCGAAAGTTCTCCATTATTAACTGCTTGCCAATCAACTAGCAGTTCATTTTGTTGTTCTTTTTTATTACAGAAATATAAAACAAAGTTATTGAAGTCAATCTTGTAAAATTTTATTAATTCTAATGACATAGAACATAATGCCGTTCCACTATAATTAGTTTCTAAAAATAAACTTTCGCTAATTCTTTTTGGGGCTAAAAATTCATTTCCATCTTTCGACCAAATACATCTTTTGGTCTGTGAAAAGTTAAATTTAGTAATATCCACTTCTGGATAAACTCTAATTAATTTTTTTGCTAAAAGAACGATATATTCAGTCCAATTTGATACAAAATAGCTCTCATCCCCCAATTTGAATTTTACAGGTGAGGTGTACGACATATCTTCAACAATACTATTACTACTAATCTTGTAACAACTGTCAGATTTAATATGATTTTTATAATTCATCGTTTATCTTTAACCTCCCCTATTCTGAATTTTATTTAAGATTATAGAATTTCATAAATTATAGCTATAATTTCTCAATTTATTATACCATATAATGCATATATCTGTATCGTTTTTCTTTAGTTTTATTGCAAAAATAGTTTAAATGTGTATCTATACAGGAATATATTGATTATACTCTAGTTGTGATGTCAAAATATACCAACCAGTTTCTATACTTATCCTGAGCAGTCAAACAAGTATCAATTAAGAAACTATGTTCGTTGTTCCATTTCTTAAGGCCGCGATAGTAGTAGAATTTTAAACTGTCGTCTATAATAAATGGAACTATATTGTTTGATAAACATTCTTTAAACATTATTAGGCGACCTACCCTGCCGTTACCATCTTGAAATGGATGGATTTTTTCAAAGTATTGATGAAACTCAATTATATCTTCTAATGATTTTGTTTGTTTTGTGTTGTAAACTTCTAAAAGTTTTTTCATTTCAACTGCAACATTCTCTGGTTTACAGGTTTCCTCACCGCCAACCTCGTTTGGAAGTTTTTTGTATCCACCAACATTATACCAATCCTTGCGACTGTCTGATGTTCCAGTTTTTAAGATGAAATGTAATTCTTTAATCATTGATTCTGTCAAAATTTTCTTCGCATTATCAATGATATAATCAACGCATTTGAAGTGGTTTGAAGTTTCTATAACATCGTCGATATTTATTGTTCCGTTGTCAATGCCAATTGTGTTAGTTTCAAATATAAATCTTGTTTGATCTTCTGTAAGCTTGCTACCCTCAATATGATTCGAGTTATAAGTTAACTCAATTTGCGTCTTGTGATAAATTCCACCTTTAAGTTTCATGTCTTTTTGTTCTTTTAAAACATTCAAAAGTTCGTTATCACTAAACTTCGCTTTATTCTCTCTTTCTGGCTTAACTGTATCTGCTGGGATATTCCAAGTTTTGCCGGTTAGAAACGCACCTTTTATACGACCCTGGGCACAATAGTTTCTAACAGACCTATCGCTCATCCCCCATTTTTTAGCAATTTCAGCAACTGATAAAAATTTCACTTAGATCTCTCCCCCGTTTAATAGTTTTATTATATACCGATATCGGCAAAAAGTCAAACAAATCACATAACAATTATTGCCGATAAATTTTTAAAAAAACTTTTCGAAAAGACTTGCAAAAGAAATTTATTTACGCTATACAACACACAACCAAATTTATGGAGGTGTTATGAAACATATTATTGAAATAGTTATGAATATTCTTGAATCCGAGAAACGGAGTGCCGAGACACAACTTCAATTAAACAAAGTTTGTGAACTTGAAGATGCTTTTACAAAAGACTTCTCAACAGAAAAATGGCATGCATATATAAACTTAGACAATGAAAAAGCTCAACTTTATTCTCTTGAAATTGACCACATCATTGAAATAACTTTTAAAGTTTGCAAGAAAATTTTTTTAAACAAATAAAAACTCTTCATTCGTGCATCGTTCAATGCATCAAAGATGAAATTGATGCCTTCTGCTGTGTTCACAAATCTCCCCGTTTCTGTGCTTGTGATGTGCTTGAATGCATTGGGATTTGTTCCCATTTTGTTCAATACTGGATGAACATAGTTGCCCAATCCATTCTGTGGAAATAAAATCCCATTGTGTGTGAATTTCTCTCAAACTCTTCATTGTTCCATTTTTGTTGTAGACATCATTGTTGTCTACCTTTACTCTAAATTGGTCTAAAACTGCCATTTTCTTATTCTCCTTTAATTTTAATTTTTTGCATCAAAAAAATCACGAACCTTTGCTCGTGATTTTAACTAAATTATAAAACAATTGCATCTGTGGCAGTGTAATTTTCTAAAGAATTTTCTTTGACCTGGATGCAAATGTATTTTATTGCACTTTTGCCATCTGCAAAAAATTGTCTTTTTGCAGGTGGAGCAATTCGTAGCCAATCACCTGCTTTCAAATCAATACTTTCGCCATCAATTGTGACTTTGCCTTTTCCTTCAATTATTCCATAAATTTCTTCATTTTGTTTGTGTGAATGAACAAATGGGACACTTGCTCCTGCTGGCAGAATGTTGATGCTGATTTCTGCCCCTGTCAATTTTAATGCATCGTGAAGCTCTGTGCGTGCATCTTCTCCTAAACTAATTTTCTTAAAATTTTTCATACTTTTTCTCCTTTTATTTTTTCTCAACAAACTTGACTTTTTTGTTTGTCAGTGTTATCATAACACCATAACTTACAAATTGTGCATACGCACTTTTTTGTAATCTAGGTATCTTTTTGTAAGTAAAGAAAAAAGGAGTTTATCATGCTATATAAAAATGAATTGCCAGAATGCCCTGTCGCTACAACCATTACCCTTATTGGGAACAAATGGAAACCGCTCATCTTGCGAAACCTTATGCAAGGCACTCAAAGATATAAATATTTGCAATTTGGCATTGAAGGAATAAGTCCAAAGGTCTTGACTGAAAACCTTAAACAAATGGAAGAAGATGGACTTGTAAAGCGTGAAGTATTTGCCGAAATCCCCCTTCGCGTGGAATACTCTTTGACCGAACTTGGCGAGTCGATGCGACCAATAATTGATGCCCTTGCTGACTTTGGAAAGAAATACAAAAAAGCATATAAACAAAAAGGATAGGTTTGTTCTATCCTTTTTCAAAAAATCACGAAACTTTACTCGTGATTGTTTTATATAAAATTTACATAGGTTTCAAATTTTTGTTAAGTCTATCTACTATCCAAGCAATTCTCTTTGCTTTGCCCGCCTCTGTTTTTGCATCGAAATATGCTCGTGTATATGTCTTTTTTACCGACATAGACATCGCTTGAAAATTGGTGTGTGCTGGTTCGTATTCTTTTAAGATTTCATTCAATACATTGATTTGCTCTTCTGTAAATGTCATAGGATCTTTGGCATCCCATTGTCCATTTTTCTTTGCTTCTTCTATTTTCTTTCTGCCAAAGTCAGTCATCAACCCTCGTTCTTCTAGACTTTTAACCAATTCCTTATTTTTCTCTGACCACTTACTGTTTACTCTTCGCATTGAAAAATATTTCTTGTATGTTTTACAATCAATACTTTGTATCTGTCCATCTATCCACCCAAAGCAAAGTGCTTCCTCAAGAGCTTCTTCTGCCTTGATTGTCTTTGGGCCTTTTTCTTTGCCAAAAAAAAGCCAAACACCCTCATTTGTTTTGCAATGCTGCGAAAGCCAATTTCTGAACTCATCTCTATTTGAAAAAGTCAATATATCTTTCATAATTTCATTATACCACAACTCTTTGCAATCTGTATCAGTTTTGGCTTGAAATTTTGATTTTTTGATTTATTTTGATTATTTTTGATTTTCTCGGTGGGCAGTTTTGATTTTTCAACTTTTGATTTTGCGACAGCCAATTTTTTGATAAAAAATCAAAATTTTGGGCAAAAAATCAAAAAATCAAAAATTTTATGTTTATGAAAAAAGACTTGAAATGGCAAAGTTTCTAAACTCAAAAAATGTCATCTCTGTATGCAGTGATATTTTGCTCAAACAACACTGTATATTGTGGTTTTTAGAAAGAAAAAAGCCTTTTCAAAAAAAGACTTTTTAGTGAATATAGTTGGAGCAGGTAACGGGGGTCGAACCCGTGAATCACGCTTGGGAAGCGTACATTTTGCCGCTAAATTATACCTGCATCATTATTATTTTATCACAATATTCACTTTTTGGCAACTATTTTTGAAATTTTTCAAATTCCTCACCATAGCAGCAGTTTTATCATATATCAGCATAGGAGAAATCATGACAAAATTTATAAATAAAGAAAGTTGTTTTATTGGTGAAAATGTCAAAATCGGCAAAAATGTCACCATTTATGAAAACAATCACATTGAGGGTGATACAACGATTGGCGACAACACCACCCTGCTCCCTGGGAATTTCATTTCAAGTTGCAGAATCGGTAAAAATTGCAAAGTTTTAAGCAGTGTTTTGGAAGAAAGTGAAATTTTAGATGATGTAAGCATTGGCCCATTTGCAAGGTTGCGTCCTCATTCTTTAATTGGAAATGGCTGCAAAGTTGGAAATTTTGTAGAAATCAAAAACAGCAGCATCGGAAATGGTTGCAAGATAAGTCATCTTGCTTATGTGGGTGATGTTGACATGGGTGCAGATTGCAATATTGGCTGTGGGGTCATTTTTGCAAACTACAACGGCAAACAAAAAAACAGAACGATTGTCGGAAGGCATGTTTTTATTGGCTCAAACAGCAATATTATTGCGCCTGTCTCAATTGAAGATGACAGTTATATTTGCGCAGGCACTACAGTCACTGAAAAGGTCGAAAAGCATGATATGGTCATTGGTCGCACGCGTCAGCAAAACAAACCTGGCAGAGCAAAAAAATATTGGGAGGCATAGCCTCTTTGTTAGATTTTTATAAATAAAATCTTTATCATCTATTTTTAATAAAAAAAACATAATCACCCTATTAAAAACAAAATATATAATCAAAGGAGAAAAAATGGGAATTTATTTTGGTACAGATGGATTTCGAGGCGTTTATGGTGAGGTTATCTCCCCCAGCATTGCCTACAAAGTCGGAAACAGTTTAGGCAGTCTATGCTGCAAAAAGAAAATTATAATTGGAAGAGATACGCGAAGAAGTGGCAGTCTTTTGACGCTTTCCTTCGCAAGTGGAATTATGAGTCATGGCGTTGATGTAATTGATATAGGAATTGTTCCAACTCCGGTCATAGCATATCTTACAAAGGCACTAGGCTTTGATTATGGCGTGGTTATAAGTGCAAGTCACAATCCAAGACAGTATAACGGAATAAAAATTTTTGACCATGACGGATTTAAAATAAGTGAAGAGCTTGAAGCGACAATTGAGCGAAAAATACTTTATTCGACAGAGCTTGGCAGCGAAAAGCTTGGAAGATATTATTTCAAACCGCGTCTACTTAAGAAATATAAAGAAAATATAATCTCAAATATTGAAAGTATTGACGGACTAAAGATTGTACTTGACCTTGCGAATGGCGCTTCAATCAGCACAGCCAAAGAGCTATTTTCAACTCTTGGGGCAAAGACAATCATTCTAAACAATGGCAAAAGTGGCAAAAAGATTAACAACAAGTGCGGTGCGCTTTATCCTGAGGAGCTTGCAAATGCTGTAAAACGCCATAATGCCGACATGGGTTTTGCTTTTGACGGTGATGCCGACAGAATAATAGGTTGCAATGAGAAGGGAGAGCTTCTTGATGGCGATGATCTGCTTTTCATTCTTTCACACAAACTTCCACCTTCTTCTTATGTAGTGGGCACCAGCATGACAAACAAAGGGCTTGAGGTAGCGCTGGCAAAAGAAAACATCACCCTGTTGAGAGCCGATGTTGGTGACAAATATGTGGCTATGCTTATGAAAAATAAAGGTGCCTCGCTTGGCGGCGAAACTTCTGGGCATATTATAGACATGAGTCTTGGTTGCACTGGCGATGGCGTTTTGACAGCTCTCAGCATTGCAAGTTTGGTCAAACAGCAAAACACCAAGCTTTCAAAGATGAATTCTTTCAAACATTATCCACAAATTTTAATCAATGTGGAAGTTGTTGATAAATTCCGCTTATTAAATTCTGACCTACTTTCCTCAAAAATTCTTGCCATTCAAAAACAATTTGGCAGCAATGGAAGAGTGCTTGTGAGAGCGAGCGGAACAGAAAATAAAATCAGAATTATGTGTGAACATGTTGATAAAAAAGAAGCTCAAGCTTATGCAAAAGAATTGGAAGAGCTTATTCGGTCAATTGAAATGGAAAAAAACTAAAAAAAAGATGCATTATTTGCATCTTTTTTGCTTTTAAACACAACCTTAAAGAAAAAAGTTTATTCATCTTCTAAACTTTCTTCATATTCTAAATCCTTGTCAAACTTGCATTCAATAGAATATTTTGGTTTTCCTTCTTTTCTCAAATAATCTTCTTGATTATTATTTATCACATTGACCACTGCATTGGCCACCAACACTTCAATTTCTGAAAGCATTTTTCTGTCACAGCCATACAAGCCAGTGCTCATATTGTTTGTCATAAAGTCAATAAAATCAAGCGCTCTGATTAGTGAGCCAAAACATTTATTCTTTGGCATTTCATAATCAGGGTTATCTTTAGTCGCGTCCAGCCACTTTGTCAAATATCTCAAATACCCCTGCTCTGTCGACGATTTGCCGTCAAGATAATCTTTTACAAGATTGTCAACATTGATTTTTAAAGCTTTCTTATTTATCTTCATCTTGAGAAATGGAAGACCATAAGTGCCATTTTTAGCCAATTCATTTTCGGCAAGTTTTCCGCCCATATTATCTATTTTCATAAGATAATTTTTCAGATGTCTGCAATCAATGGCATTACATCTGCCTGTGCGATACTTTCCCTTGCCATTTGTATAACGAAATTTTCTCAAGCATAAAATTGCATCTTCTTCACTTTGGAAATGAAAGTGTGGAGACTGAGCAACTTCCCCAAACACTGCTTTGCGTTTATCTTGACCTATCCAAACATTAGTGTGAGGATGTGGGTCATTGTCATATCTCATGAAAGGCATAGCCTTTTTAGGATCTCCATCCAAAAGCACATACATTGAAATTGACAAGCTTCGGTCATATAAAAACCTGTCATTTATACGAGCCTCAATTTCAATTTTGCTGCTTGGATATCTCTTTCGACCAAAATATTTCAATGCCTTTGGTTTATATTTAAGATTGACCACTTTGGCACACAAAATATCCTCATTTTTTGAAAGATAATATTGAATGTCAGTTTTTACCTGTTCCCCTGTTGCCCTAGCTTTTTTGTCACGGAAGGAAATTACATTTTGAAATTCATAAATTGGACGGTCATATTGATAGCGCTTTACATAAACTGGATTTTTGATGCATGCTTGAAGTTCATCAATTTGGTTTTGACGCACCATGTAAGGCTCATATTTCCAAGGTCTTGAAACAAAAGTTTCATTATTAAACTTTTTCATAAGTTCATAAACAGGCACATTAGTGTGAATATCACCAACAAACTCTTTATGATGATAAGTGACATATTTTAACAAATCTTGTTTTAATAAAGGGATAATCTCTTTCATGTCTGTTTTATTCTTTTGGTGGGAAAGACGAAGAACAGCTGAATCACGGTCACCAAAAAGATAATCTTCTGCATTGTCAATTTCGCTCTCAGAAAGAATTTGCTCATCATCATGAAACTGATTATCAGCAAGCTGGTCAATTTGTTTTTTCTTGTCTTTCTTTTCGCTCATAGTTTCTCCCTTGTTTAATTATATTGTAACATATTAAAACAAAAAATCAATAGTATTTGAAAATAAAGTTGAATTATTTTTATTTATAAAAATACCATGTAATAACAAGCGCAACGCATTATATTAAGCTTAAAGAAAAGATTTGACAAAAAAAGCGTTTTGCACTAAACTTAATTTATATAAAATTTGATTTTTTCGAGGTAACCCAATGAAAATTGATGTTGTTGGATGCATGTGTACATGGACTAAAAACTTATCATCAAGTTATATAATCAACGATGAGCTTATGTTTGATATTCCGCAAGGCAGCTTCAAAACATTGTTTGAAGACTATGACATATTAAAAACAAAATATATTATCATCTCACACTTTCATAGTGATCACTTTATGGATATTCATCTTGTGCTGGACTTTTTTGTTCATCACAGCAAAGAAAAGCTGACAATTATTGCACCAAAAGGCTGCAAAGAACGGCTAAAAACTATGTTTAGGCTGGTCGAGGTGAGCTATCTTGAAGAAGCTTTAAATGACATAACCTTCATTGAATGTGAAAACAATAAAATAATCAATCTTGGAGATTATAAAATAAAAATGTTTAAAATGCTGCATAACAACCTTGACGCTTATGGTTTCACCATTCAGCAAAATGGCATAACAATTGGTTTCAGCGGTGACAGTGCCATGTGCAACAATGTGAGAAAGATTATCAGCAAAAGTAAAGTCGCATTCATTGATTGCGCACAGGTAAAAGTGACAAACAAACATCTTTGTGTTGAAGAAGTAAAAGGTCTTATTAAAGACTATCCATCTTGCAAAATTTATCCTACTCACATGTCAATTTTTTCAATTAAAGAGCTGGATAAAGCTGGTGTGCCATATCCAAAGCAAAGCGATATTGTAATCGTAGAATAGAATAAAATTTTGTTATAAACGCTTGCAAAAATCTCATAATTAAATAAATATGGCTAAAAATTATAAAAATATGGGCTAAAAAACCCATATTTTTTGTTTTTTATTTCAAATTTGTCTCAAAACTGTAATAAAGAAGTCCGTAAGGCATTTTTAAAAGATTATTAAATGTGTCAGAAATATTTATGTCAAGCACATTTGGTTTGTTTAAAGGAGCATCAATTTGCAGTGCAAGATTTATTACAATTTTTCCACTTTCAAGTTGGTTTGTCTGCACCTTAATGATTTTAAGCCTAACCTTTTCCTGCATGCCATTATTTGCAAAGTATGTCTCGCTCAGATTTCCATCACTCAATGTCACCCTATCAGCAGAAACCACTTTGCCGCACAATTTTTCAATTTCGCCATCGTTGTAATTTTCTTTTTCAAGCTCTGAAATTTTTTCAATGGCAATCACCGTGCTATGTTTTTGATTAAAATCATCGGTTATGCTTTTGCCTTGTTTATCATAATATTTTCCAGTCTCATCTTTGACCACGCAATTGGTTTTAAACTCACTAAAATCAATTTCAAGTTTTGAGATTGACTCATCACCAAACAGATATTTATCTGGCTTCACAGTGCCAAGTCCATTTCCGATTTGAATTTCTCTTAATTTTTCCCTTATTGGCATAAGTTTTACTTGAATTTTATCCTCTTGCAAAGACAGGCAATCTTTAAAATATTCATTTTCGAATAGATATTTATTGATTGTTTCAAAGAAGGTTTGATTTAAATTTTCTTTATCAAAATTTTCTGCCAATCCTAAAGCTGTTTTAATTATATCTGAAATTATATTGCTTTGGCGCTGATTTAAGTCATTTCCTTTTTCAGCTTTTCTTAAGTCAAAAAGCCCATCAAGGTCAAAGCTGTTGTTTATCAAATATGCCTTTGAAAGCAAAGTTTTTGGGTCATAGAAAGAGGCATAAACAAGCACCTTTCCGCCATAGCGTTTGCTGTCAATTAAAATATTTAAATAATCGGTGGAATTATTATGTTTTACAAGTTGCGCCTTCTTTTCAGCTTCATCAAGTCCATCTAAATTTAGCGTAATTCTTGCACTTAGAAAGCCCAGTCGTGACCAATCTATATCTTGATAGTTTTTTCCTTTAAACGAAACAAGTGCAAACGGATTTAAATCTGCGTCAATACTTACATCATATCTATCCTTCACCTGCACCATTTCGCCCTCTGAAACAAAAGCAATGCTGCCCTCGGCGCGATAGTTTAATGCATTATGCGTATAAGGTGGATAGGAAGAGATCTCTTCCTTAAACTTATCCTCTGCTTCATCTTTAAAGCCGCAATCAAAAGCATTTAAATTCATAAAAATTTCACCTTTTGGCAATGTAATAATTCTTTCGCCAAAGGTAAGATGATAATCTTTTGAAAGAGCGCAAACCATTTTAATATTTTTCAATTTTTCACTGTCGTTTTCAACATATTCAATGTCAAGTTTAATTGAAATCTTTGGAAAACTTTCTTCAGAATAAGCGCCAATTAGCACATTTGCAAGTTGTTTGAGCCCTTCATCTTTAATCGAAGGATAGAAGTTTTTAAGTGTGTTTAATATCTTTTGAAAGCTTATAGTAAGGCTTGAATTGTCTTTGTCATTTTCAACACTTTCAACAAAGCCATAATCATTCATCAGACCAAAACAGCGGTCAAATTGATAGAAGGCATCTTGAAATAATTTTTCGCAATTCCAAGCTTCTTCAGACGGCTTTAATAAATTTTGTAGATTTGAAAACAAATTTAAGTCACCATAACAATATTTTTTATTTTCAAAATCAAGATAAATTTTCCCCTCTTGATTTTCTTCTAAATAGGCAAATACATTTTTTAAATTATCTTGCTCACCAGCTTTGAAGCTTAAAAGTTTTTCGCGATTATTTTCATTTAAATAGCCGCTTAATGTGGTATTTTTATTAAAAATTGTCAAATTTTCAGCATTTTTATATAATAAATCGCCCTCTAACGAAAAATTGAAATATTCACCTTGCTTTTCACAGCCAGCACTGTATATATTATACATGCTGTTTAAAAGTCTATCAAATGTAAGTGTGCCGCTTGTTGAAAACCTAGCTTCCAGCTTTTTAGGAGTTTTGCTGGTAATCTTCAAATTTGGATTGTCGCTATATTTTCTATATCCATCATACCACCCTGTAAACGCAAACCAGTCATCAGCAGTTGCCCTATAATATTTTTCGCCATTTTTTTCATAGCTTTCTATGCTGCCATTCTCGCCAACGGAAATTATAACATTTGGCTTACTGTTCCCACAAGAAAACAAAAACGCTGACAAACAGAAAATCGTCATCATCAGCGTTATCAATAAAATGTTATTTTTTGCTTTCAACATATTTTAAATTATACAATATTGTGCGAAAAATGTCAAAACAAATTATTTTTATCTTTCAAGCTTGCTTTCGATGTTTAAAACATCTAAAACAATTAAAGCTTTTTCCACTCGTTAAGCATGCTTGCCAAATATTCAAAACAGTTTTCAAAAGTCTTTTTATCACTAAGGTCGCAGCCAGAATTTTTTAATATTTCAACAGGCTCTAAAGAGCAGCCAGCCGAAAGAAACTTAAAGTAATTCTCTGTTGCACACTTCTCCTTTGAAAGCATTTTGTTTGCAAAACAAATTGCGCTTAGCATTCCTGTGGCATATTTATAAACATAAAATGAATTGAAAAAGTGTGGGATTCTTGCCCATTCATACTGCACTTCATCGACAAGTTTCACATGCCCAAAATATTTTTCGTTGAGCTGATAGTAAAGTTTACACAGTTTATCTTTAGTAAGGCCGTCGCCATTTTCATGCAACTGGTGCACCTCTTGTTCAAACTCTGCAAACATGGTTTGTCTGAAAATTGTGCCCTTGACCTCATCAAAAAGTTTGTTGTAAAGAGCTTTTTTGTCGTCTGCCGATTTGGCCTCTTTCAAAAGATAATTTATAAGCAATATCTCGTTGGTGGTGCTGGCAATTTCAGCCAAGAAAATTGTATAATTTGCCTTCTCTCTTGCCTGATTTTTATTTGAATAATATGAATGCATTGCGTGGCCAAGCTCATGAGCAAGAGTAAACACAGAGTCAAGGTCTCCTTCAAAATTTGTCATAACATAAGGATGAAAACCATAAATTCCGCTTTCAAAGGCGCCTGAGCGTTTATCAAGGGTTGGATAAACATCAATCCATCTCTCCGTTTGAGCCTTATCAAGCAACTTTATATACTCCTCACCCAGCGGAGAAAGTGCTTTTTTAATAAGCTCCATAGCCTCTTCATAGGTATATTTCTTTTCTTCACCTTTATCAGTTGATGCCATGGCGTCATAAATATAAAAATCTTTGAGATTAAGCTCTTTTTGTTTAAGTTTAAAATAATCAAATAGGATAGGCAGGTTTTGACCAACCTGTTCAATCAGGCAGTTATAAACCTCCTTGCTCACCTCTTCATTTTCAAGAGCAGCGTCTAAAGCGCTTACATATTTTCGTGCTTTAGCAAAATAGCAATCTGATTTAACCTCATTTATATAATTGCAAGCAAGCGTATTGATAAGCGAGCCAAACTTGCCATTGAGTTTGCAAAATGCTTCTTTTCTAAGTTGTCTATCACCGCTTCGCATAAATTTGCCATAACTTGACTGAGTAAGTTTGAAACTTTGACCGCTTGTGTTTGAAATCTCTCCATAGTCAAAATCGACATCAGAAGCTTTTTCCATATTATCAGAAAAACCGCCCAAGAAGTCCATTCCAGCCAGAAGTTTTTCTTCCGCTTTTGAAAGCTTATGAATTTTGTCTTTTTTGATATTTTTAAACATGCGGTCAAAATCTTTAAGCTGTTTATCTGCTATCAACTCATCCAGCATACTATCTGGAAGCTCATAAAACTCTGACAAAGCAAAAGCTGTCTCAACACTGAAATCACTTAAAAAAACATAAAGTTTTTCCTGCATTTCATTATATTTATCACTTGAGAGGCATTCAGTATTTTTAAGAAAACAATACTGCTCGGCAGGCTCTAAAACTTCACTGACCTTTTTATCAAGCTCAAGATATTCTTTGACTGTCTTAATAGTGTTGAGCTTTCCTTCATATTCTTTGAGTGCTGGAAGCATAGCTTTAGCCTCAGTGATTTTTGCAAAGAAAGCTTCATCATCTGTGCAAAGTGGGCTTAAATCCCATTTATATTTTTCTTCAATTTTATCTCTTGTCAAAACTGAATTTTCAGCCATACTTCACCTCTTTTTAATATGATTTACATTTTTTTCGTTATTTTTAGCTATTTTTTTGAAAAAATCTGCGTTTTGAGCTTAATTATCTTACAAAATATTTATCAATATAGAATTTAGACCAAGGCAAAACATTTTCTGGAGGACATGCAAAAACCATTCTTTCTTTGGTTGTTGGATGATTAAATTCCAAGCGTCCAGCCCAAAGCCCGAGATTGTTTGATGCCCTAGTTTTTTCTTTTCCATATTTATTATCGCCATAAAGGGCACAATTGATGGCTGCAAACTGCACTCGAATTTGGTGACTGCGGCCAGTAAGTAAGTTTACCTCAACAAGCGCATTATCACCTTCAACCTGCAAAGTTTTATATTCAAGCTCTGCCAGTTTAGAGCCCTCTTCGCTGAGAGGAACAATTCTTACTATATTGTTTTTTTCATCCTTTTTTAAATTATGCTTAAGTCTGCCAGTTTTTGCCTGTGGCACTGCAGTTGTAACAGCATAGTATGTCTTTTTCGTATCATGGCTTGCAAACTGAGCAGAAAGTCTGGCTGCAGATTTTGAGTTTCTTGCAAACACCATAATTCCACCTGTTGGCCTGTCAAGTCGGTGAACAAGCCCTATAAAAGCCTCACCCTCTTTATTATATTTTTCTTTGACATATTGTTTAACCATACTCAAAAGGTCATCATCACCTGAAGCATCAGCTTGTGTTGGCACATTGTGTGGTTTAAGCACTACTATAATTTGGTTATCTTCATATAAAACTACTAATTTTTCCATATTTTCATTCCCCTTGCCCCGCATGGCAATACTATTTTTTCGCTCGTTGGCAGCCCTATTTCATCAGCGTCAATATTTCCTTCTCCAAAAACAAGACTGAGAATATTTGAAAGTACGCTTGCCTGAAGCCCTGTTGTGTATGATGAAATAAGCACAAAAAGCGGATTATCAGAAAGCACTTTTTTTGTAAGCTCGACAAAATCATATAGATTATCTTCAAGCTTCCACATTTCTCCATTCACGCCCCTGCCATAGCTTGGTGGGTCCATTATGATTGCATCATAGTGGTTGCCTCTTCTGATTTCTCGATTGATAAACTTTTCACAGTCATCAATTATATAGCGTATTGTTGTAATTCCATTTAAAGTGGCATTCTCTTTTGCGCGCTCCACCATGCCTTTGCTGGCATCGACATGTGTCACACTCGCTCCAGCCTTGGCACAAACCACGCTTGCTCCGCCAGTATAGGCAAACAAGTTTAGCACTTTTATTGGCCTGCTTGCTTCTTTAATAAGTTTTGTCATATCAGCCCAATTGACAGCCTGTTCTGGAAAAAGTCCTGTATGCTTAAACCCCATTGGCTTTATGATAAACTTAATTCCATTCCATTCAATATTCCAACTTTCTGGCACTTTAGAAAAGAATTTCCAGCCGCCACCACCGCTGTTTGACCTTATATAATGTCCATCAATGCCTTTTGTCGCACTTAGTGGGTTTTTAGCATGCCAAATCACCTGTGGGTCAGGTCTTAAAAGCTTATATTTTCCCCAACGCTCCAGTTTTTCGCCATCGCCTGTTGCAAGCACTTGATAATCTTGCCAATTCTCTGCAATTTTCAATTTTCACCTCATTTATTTGTCTGTTGTTATTTTAGCAAAAATATATTTTTTTAGCAACCTATTTCACATAAAAAAGAGGGCTTAATTTCCCCCTCTTTAATACTTTTTTAAAATCTCAAAATTATACAATTTAATCTGCAGAGTTTAAACTCGCATTACTTAAATTTAAGTCAAATCTTTCCAAACAATATATTGTTCTTCATCACTTTCAGACATTCCTCTTTTGTCAATCGAGCCAAACTCTTCATATTTAATTGACTCTAAGAGAGTTTTTTCCCTTTCAAGCTCTTTTTCAATAATTTCTCTTGCATCGTTATGCCCCATTCCGACATTTATTTTCTTAATTGGACACTCGGGATTTAAAGAATTATATTTTTTTACGAAACTTGCAGCTGCCAATTGAAACTTTCTAAAAATCAATTTTCTGTCTTCGCTCAACATATATTTATTGATTTCAATATTATTGAATAATCCATAGCCTTGTTTGCGATTAACATACAAAGTGGCTTTTGCAATGATATCATTCTCATCATTTTTAATCACAAGGTTTTGAACATCTGGATGAACAATGCTTGCGCGCATGAAAGAATATCCGGCAGACTCAAGATGAGCACAGCAATGACAAAACTTACCAAGAATATAATTTTTAGGGTCATTTTTGGCAAGCCATTCAAAAGTGAAATTATCCTGTGCAATATCATTCATAATTTTCACAGTGCTTTCACCCTTTGTTTTAATCATCTTTGATAACTCTTCTATTTGACCAAAGACATCCACTTCACTTAATGGCTCACCTAAAATATGGTCGCTAGTGTTATTTTCTTCCTTTTCTTGTCTTATTTCAAGAGCGCTGTCGAAACTCTCTTGCTTGTTGAAATATGGAGAAATAGTGCTTGCAATATCATAGTTTTCTGGTGTAACCCCTTTATATTTATCTTTAGTAAAATAATCAATAAATTTTTCAGCAGTGATTTTAAGTTGTCTTTGCTCACCCTTATGCGAGGTATTTGTCCTTTGAACATTTTCATACTGCAAATAACAATTTTGTATAAACATCTTATCACGATGAAGTTGAGTGCAAAGTTTTTCAAAATTTTCCTTTTTGGTGATAAATTTAGTAAAATCTCTTTTAAATCTGCCAAACTTCATCTCTAAAAACAAGTCATTTGATTGAATAAAAATATTTTTTTCTTTTTCAAGCTGTTCTTTTAAAAACTCTCCGACAATTTGTGCATAGTCCACTTTTTCAGTGATTTCTTTTCCAGTTTTTGAAATGTGAGTTTCTTCAACAGGAGCAAGGAAACCACCTAAATTGTAATAAAACCTGCAAAAAGCGTTGAAATCTTCATCTTCTTTTGGCAAATTTGGAAGCTGTTTGAAAAATTTGACATTTTTATTATTAAAAAACTCAGCAAAATCTTCACTTTCAAGCTCTTTATAAATTAAGTTGTAAAGTCTTAAAAGATTGTCATTTTTAATGTCCGTCATAAAATTTTTTCGTTTATCCCAAACGGTTGTTAAAGCACTTATGTAGGCGTCATTAAGCTTTTCTATATCAATAGCATCCACATTTTTGATATTGTTTGAAATAACAAAAAGATTTCCTTCTTTGTAAATTTTTTTAAGTCTTTTACTGCTGGAAAAAGGTATTTCAAGAAATTTAACCTTTTCACCAATTCTTATATTTTTTATATTCTTACATTTTGTGAAGGTAGTTGTTTCAACGCTGCCTTCACGCAAAGTGAAATCTGTCAGTGAAAGACAGTCTTGAAAAGCACATTTATCAACTTGAGTGTTGTAAAGGTCAACCTCTTTAAGTTTAAAACATCTGTCAAAAGCGCCAAAGTTTATGATTTCAAGTGTAGTTGGAAAACTCACGCTTTTCAAATTCCAGCAATCTGCAAAGGCTTTATCACTGATATGAACAAGCCCTTCAGGCAATTCGATGTTTTTAAGTTTATAGCATTCAAGAAAAGCCATGCTTCCAATTGCATGCAACTCTTTTGGGAGGGTCACCTTTCGCAAATTGTGACATTTATAAAAAGCACTTGCATATATGGTCATTACCCTATCTGGAATTTTTATTTCTTTAAGTTTGTGACAATTCATAAAGAGGCAATCAGGAATGGTCGATAATTTTTTAGGTAGATTTATGCTTTCAAGTTTTTCACAACCTATAAAAGTGCTGCTTCCAATTGCGCTTAAAGAGTCTGGCAGTTTCACAGTTTTAAGAGATCTGCAGCAATTGAAAGCATTACTGCCAATTGCCTTAAGTTTCTCAGAATTTATCGTTACACTTTTTATATTCACACAATTTTTAAAGGCAGATGAGCCGATATTTTCAACTTTTCCAAGCTCTAAATCACCAGTTAAACTGTTACAACCCGAAAAGACAGACATGCCTAAAGTATAACTGCTTTTTGGAAAGATCACTTTTTTCAGTTGTTTACAATCGGCAAATGCGTTATCTTTTATTATTTCAATATATTCTGGCAAATTTAAAATTTCAATTCCGCAGCCTTTAAAGGCCTCTTCTTTTATGGATATAATTCGATCGGCAAAATCAACCTCTTTCAGTCTTTTACAGCCAGAAAAAGCACGCTTTCCTATACTTGTAAACATTTTTGGAAAAACCACTTTTTCAAGCTCTATCAAATTCTTTGAATTTTGCGAAAAATCGTCACTTATTTGTTTTACACCTTCTGGTATAGTCAAAGTGCCGTTTACAAAATCTTTGTTGTCAACCTTTAATAAAATGCCTTCTTTTATTTCCATAACTACTCTTTTTTTCAGTATTTATTTTATCATAAAACAGTTTAAAAATCAATATCATGTTTGATTTATTGCAAAATTTTGGATTAAAAAAAAGCGGCTTTTAAATCAAGTCGCCTTTTAAAAAATTACATCTTTGTAATATAAATATTCAATTTTTTATCGTTGAAAGATAATTCTGTTGAAAAATCACCTTTTGTGCCCAGTTTAAAGCTGTCAGCAAGAAGAGTTTTAGTAAATTCTTCACTTCTTCGACTTAAAACTTCGCAAAGTTTTTCATCACCAGAGATTTCAACGCTTATATGATTTACCACTTCAAGTCCACTATCTTTTCTAAGGTTTTGCACCTTGCTTACAAATTCAGCAACCATGCCCTTTTCAAGAAGGTGTTCGTTTAATGAAGTATCAAGCACAACTGTTGTCTCGCCATTACTGTCTGAAGAATAGCCTTCTTTATTTTTAAGTGTAATGAGAAGATCTTCCTCGCCAAGCTCGATTTCGCTGCCGTCTGGAGCAATAAATTTTACTTTTTCGCCCTTTCTCACTTCTGATACAAGTGCATTTGGGTCAGCAGCTGCCAAATATTCTCTTATCGCACCCAGATTTTTGCCATATTTTGGCCCAAGAGTTTTAAGTTGTGGTTTAAGCTCATAAGAAACATATTCGTCAGCTCTTTCAAGAATTTCAACACTTTCGACATTTAATTCGTCTTCAATAAGCGCTGCAAGCTCATCGTCAAGCTTTAAGTTCCCAGTCGAACAAATCATAACCTTTGAAAGAGGTTGACGATTTTTCACTCCGCTTGAAGCACGGCATGTTCTGCCAAGAAGCACGATTTCAAGCACCTTATTCATGCCTTCATTGAGCGATTTGTCGATAAAGCTTTCGTCAGCTTGAGGATATGTGCAGAAATGTACGCTTTCTGGAGCATTTTTATCAAGATTTCTTACAAGATTTTGATATATTTCTTCTGAAAGGAATGGAAGATAAGGCGCAATAAGTTTGCTAAGCCCAACAAGCACCTCATAAAGTGTCTTGTAAGCAGCAATTTTATCGTCACTTTCTTCGCTGCCCCAAAATCTTTCTCTTGAGCGGCGAACATACCAGTTTGAAAGTTTATCCACAAATTCTGTAATCTTTCTTGAAGATGAAAGCATATCAAGTTTATCAAGTGCATCATTTACATAGCCAACAAGGGCGTTATATTCAGACAACAACCACTTATCAAGGAAGGAAAGTTTACACTGAGAAAGGTTATATTTACTAGGGTCAATCTTGTCTATCTCGGCATAAAGCACATAGAAGGCATAGACATTCCACAGAGTGCCCATAAACTTTCTTTGAAGGTCAATAAGGTTGTCTTCATTAAAGGCTATACCTTGACCTGCAACGCAGTTGTTATAGAAATACCAACGCAGCCCGTCTGCCCCTTCTTTATCAAGCACTGACCAAGGATCAATTCCGTTGCCGAGTGACTTTGACATTTTGAGTCCATGTTTATCAAGCACGAGGCCGAGAAGATTGCAAGCCTTATATGGTGACTTATCAAATAGTGGTGTATTTACTGCCAAAAGTGTGTAAAACCAACCTCTTGTTTGGTCGATTGCCTCGCTTATATAATCTGCTGGAAAAGCTTTTTCAAACAATTCTTTGTTTTCAAATGGATAGTGATATTGAGCAAATGGCATAGCACCGCTGTCAAACCAGCAGTCCATAACCTCAGGTGTGCGGCGCATAGGTTTGTCGCAATGAGGACAAGGGAAGGTAATTTTATCGAGACTTGGTTTGTGCAAATCAGCTGGTCTTTCCCCTGAAAGCTTTTCAATTTCGTCCACGCTTCCAACAACATGAGTATGTCCATTTTCACATACCCAGAAAGGAAGTGGTGTTCCCCAATAACGATTTCTTGAAATTCCCCAGTCAATATTATTGGCTAGGAAATTGCCCATTCTGCCCGCTTTAATATGGTCTGGGCACCAATAAACAGAATTATTGTTGTCAACAAGTTTATCTTTATAGGCTGTCGTCTTAATAAACCAAGTATCCTTTGCATAGTAAAGCAATGGGCTCTTGCAACGCCAGCAGTGAGGATAGCTATGTTCAAAAGGCAGCACCTTAAACATTTTGTCTTCCTCTTCAAGCTTTTTAATGATGTGTTTGTCAGCATCTTTGACAAAAAGTCCGCCAAAGTCTGTCTTTTCACTCATGTTTCCACTTTCGTCAACAAGTTGAACAAAATCGATATCATATTTCTTGCATGCGTTGTAGTCATCTTCACCAAAAGCTGGTGCTATGTGAACAATTCCTGTTCCGTCCTCAGTAGTTACATAATCGTCAACTATCACAAAATAGCCCTTCTTAACGCTGTCTTTTGCGTAGTCAAACAATGGTTGATATTTATGAAATTCAAATGCTTTACCCTTCTTTGAATAGACAATTTCAAAACTACCCTCTTCAAAAAGAGTAGGCACAAGTTTTTCAAGCATAATATAATTTTTTCCATCATGAGTAAGCTTGCAATAGGTTTCATTTGGATTCATACAAAGTGCAACATTTGATGGAAGCGTCCAAGGTGTAGTCGTCCAAACAAGAAAATAAGTGTTTTCTTCTTCAAGGCTTTTAAATTTTACAAATACAGAATTTTCCTTCAAAATTTTGTAATTATCGCCATTCTCAACTTCCATTTTTGAGAGAGTTGTTCCGCAGCGTGGGCAGTAAGGCATAATTTTATAGCCTTTATAAACAAGCCCTTTTTTATCCATCTCTTTCAAAGCCCAGAATATGCTTTCAATATAATTATTGTCATAGGTGATATAAGGGTTGTCCATGTCTACCCAATAGCCAATGCGTTTGGTAAACTTTTCCCACATTCCTTTATATTCCCAAACAGAGCTGCGACAAAGCTCGATAAACTTATCAACGCCATATTTTTCAATATCTTGTTTGCCATTAAGCCCCAGCTTCTTTTCAATTTCGACCTCAACTGGAAGTCCATGGGTATCCCAACCTGCTTTGCGGTAAATATAATAGCCTTTCATTGACTTATATCTTGGGATGATATCCTTCATAGCTCTTGTAAGAAGGTGACCAATATGTGGCTTTCCATTGGCTGTTGGAGGCCCGTCAAAAAGAGTATAGCTTTTTTCGCTGCCCTCATTTAATTTCAAACCTTTGTTGATTATGTCATTTTCTTCCCAAAATTTTAAGATTTTGTCTTCATTTTTGATGAAATCGAGTTTTGTTTCAACTTTATTATACATTTTTCCTCCAATACATATATTTTTTGACTGGTGCATAGCACCTTAGCAAAAAACTAAACTAATGATGCAAACTAAGATTGCAAAAAGCCCCAAAAGAAACAAGAGCCTTTTGGGGCTTAATAAACCACTTGTATTCTCATCTGCGGGCAAACACCCACGCCTTCTGTTACGGGAAGCCCCGTCAAAAATTACTCATGCAAAATTGCATTTTAGTCTTTGCAGCTCCTAAGGTGATAATCTTAATCCTGCTTATTGTCTTTCACCAAGCGACAACTCTCTGTAAAGCTTTAAACTTAAAATCGTGTCCTTTATCAACGCCTTTATTTAATAGTTTGCAAGTTAAACCTGCTGAAAATGATTTTATCATATCAAAAAAATTATGTCAACAATTTTTGTTGTTTTAATATTGTTCTATTATACTTTGAGCTTGGGCAACATTGGCACCTGTCATAATTCCAAGAGGCTGCTCTGTCAAAAGCCCATTTCTTGTAAACAAAATCGCAAGAAGTTTGTGGTTTTTTGCAAATTCATTCAGAGCCTCTTCAACTGTGCAATCAGCCTTTTTGACCACATAATATACACTTCCTGTCAAACTGGAAAGCATATCTTCAATTTGGACATTATCCAAAAAAACCTCTTCATTGCCCCCTGCAAGTAAAAAATTGCCAAGAGAGTGAAGAATTTTTTGACCGTTTGCAACACCAACCAGCTTGTTTGCCTTATAAACAGGGATATTACTGAAGCCCGAAGAAGCAATTTGCATAATCACCTCACGCATACTCTTTGAAGCATCAGTAATGACAACATTCTTTTGTGCAACTGCCTCAAGCGCAAGTGGCGGAGTGGTCAAAAGTTTTTCAATATGTTCGATATTCTCGACAACATTTATATGCGGCTCTGCAATCACAAAGTCTTCATTATTGTTGTGCACAATTGCATTTCTCAGTCTGCCATAATCAATAAGGTCATCTTCATATTTTCTCACCACATAATTGATTACAACAGCCTTTCTGATAAGGTCGGAAAAACCCATAGCTCTGTTTAAACCATATCTCGTCTTTAAAGCATAATCAATATTGTTGTAGGCATCAATAAAGCGTTTTGAATTGGTTTTTTCTTCTTTTTTCACAAATTTAAACTCCTTAACTCTATTATTTTTTAAGCTTAACTTTTGTTTTTAAATTTGATAAAACAAAAAAATAAACTCTTCCCTTAAATATAAGTATATCAAAAATTACATAATCTTACAAACTTATTATTACATTTTATAATATTTTATTGTATTTTTTAAAAAATTGTGATATAATATCAATGTCGAGCTAGATGGAGAGTTAGCGGTGCTCTGTTGCCCACAATCCGCTATAGTGGGGTTGAATGCTTGGCGAGGTTTAATTTTGTCAAATATGCGTACAAAATCTTAGGCGATGAAATCAAGGTCTTATGCAATCAAGTCCCTTGAATCATGTCAGGTCCTGACGGAAGCATCATTAAGAGGATCACTTGGTGTGCCATAAGGTAGCTTTGGTGGAGTTTAAGTTTTGTAAGGCAGTTGGTGATTTTTTATCGGACCAAGATGCTCGATTTCGCAATCACAAAGACAGATATAATTTCTGTCTTTTTTTATGTTTTTATTTATCTTTTTAAACCGAAAATATTGTTATAAACAAAAAAAGACTTTTACAGTCTTATTTTTTGCAACAATAAAATATGTTAATTTAATTCGCGCTCTTCATTTTTAGGAAAATGCTTATCATATACACCACCCTGTGCCAAGACTGCCCCAGTCGCAATACCAAGCCCTGCTGTAACAACAAAAGCACCTGCAGCAAGAGTTATATTTTCTTCAACTTTTTCCGATTTTTGCCCTTCTTCTGTAAGACTGAAGCATTCCTCTTTAAAACTTTTTGATTGTGCAATTTCAGTTTTCTCGTTAAGTTCTTCTTGTGTAATTTTTCCACTTTCAAAATCAAGCTTAAAGCCATTTATAAATTCAGTTTGTGCATCTGTAAATGCTTCTGTCTCTGCATACCTTTCAATTTTTTGTGCAACAATCGTATTATTTACACCATTTGAAATGACAGCACTCACACAGCCTAAGACACCTATTCCAATCATAGTAATAGGTAAAACTGCAAGACTAAGTTTAGCTGCTTTACCCATTTTTTTCACAATACCTGTTTCTTTCATATAACCTCCAAGATTATTGAATATAATTATCGAGTTTTTTTAAATATTCATCTATATCATTAAGCTCTTCTGAGTCATATTCAAAGCCATTTTCGTCACATTCTTTTTTACAAGCGTTTGATTGTAATTCCACAACAACCTCTTCCTCTTGTTTTTCTTTTTTCTTTTTCACCTTCGGTGGCTTTGGTGGTTTTGGTGGATCGTTTATACTTTTATAGCTGAAGTCAGCCTTAGCTGAATCAAACAAATCTTCAATAAAGTCATGGCCATAATTAACAACAAGGCAGCTTCCAATACCAACAACAGTCAGTGCACCAACAGTAATAATACCAATTACGCAGTTTTCTATATTCTTGATTTTGCCTTTAAACTCGTCAGTTTCCTCACCGCCCTCTTCGATAATCTCTTTTAAGCCTTTTTTATTATGATAATAATCCAGCTTTTCTTTTAGCTGGGCATTATCAATTTCGCCATTATTATATTGAATATAAGCTTCTTTATAACCTTCTTCAGCTCTTTCAATATAATAATCAGTTCCTTTAAAATCATCATAGATTTTATTGCTATACAAAGAAGTACCTATTCCAAGCCCAGCGAATGTCAATATTCCACCCAATGCCGAAACTATTGGTAATACACCCAAAGCAAATTTAAGTGTTCCTGTTACCTTTTTCAAAATACCTTTAAATTTCCCCATTTTTTATCCTTTTTAACTTAATTTGAGCCGATATAAAACAACAAAAATTACTTAGTCTCTGTAATATGTGTCTTCAATGTCTGGAAGATCTTCCTCTTCTTCTGTTTCCATAAAAGGTTTGTCTATTTCATACTGCCTTTTCAACTCTTCTTCGCGTTTTCTATTATATTCTTGTTCTTTTCTCAATCTTTCAGCTTCTTCTTCCTTTCTTCTTTCTTCATCAAAATCTTTTCTTGCACAAGTAAACTGGTAGTCGGCTTCATCAGACGCCATTTCTGCAACAGGCCCTATATACCAAATTAAACTTAAGCCTGCACCAACCGCACCAGCAATACCCAAACCTTTAGCCCAATCATAACAAACATCCCTCTTTTTAAGACTTTCTTGATAAGACTTGTTCTCTTCAATATCTCTTTGCACTATTTCATATTTATGATCATCGCTTCCGAAATATTGAAGCTTTTCATAATATTCCTCATCAGATAATTCGCCATTTAAATGTTGCTGAGAGGCCGCATCAGCATCATTTAAATATTCCTGTCTATATATTGCTGATTCCCCATATTCATTCATAGGATCATACGAAAGCCCAACAATGCCAGAAATTCCAGCTCCAACTAGCCCCCCTATGCCAGCAATACCTGGAAGAAAAGCTGTCGCAAGAAGAAGGCCACCTGCCAAACTTTTTAAAATACCTTTAAACTTTCCCATAATATCTCCTTATTTAATCATTGTAATATTGATCATCAATGCTTGGAAGCTCATCTTCATCGTCGTTAAATGCAAAATTTTTGGTCGCTTTTTGAGTTTTTGGCTTAGGAGGATTTTTCTTTTTAAATTCTCTCTTTGCATCAGCAAGGTCATTAACGGCAGATTTATAAAATGACTTTCCACCCGTGCCATACAAAATAGCTCCTGCAAATGAAGAAGCTCCAAAAACTCCAACCCCTATCATAGAATTTCTAAATCCTTCATCACGTTTATCTAAAGCTTCTTTATATTCAGGATGTTCTGTATCTTCTCTGATTTTTTCTTCGAGGTATTGGTCTGAATCATATTTCTCTATTCTTTTTTGATATTCTGCATTCGTGATATAGCCCTCTTTATAAGCCTCTTGAGCAGCTGACACATCTTCCATATAAACTTCTTTAAAATATTCAGTATTTCTATAACTTCTATAAAAAGTTTCATCTGGAGTTGCCATGCTGCAACTTGAAATGGTAAGAGATAAGCCCACAAGCGCGCCAAGCGTTGGCAGTGCAAATGCGACCATTTTCAATCCGCCTTTTAATGATTTAATTATTCCTTTAAACTTTCCCATATTTTTTCACCTTTAAAAATTTTCTTATTCATTGTAATAATCTTGTTCTATATCTGGAAGATCTTCTTCATTTTCATCATAGAATGGGTCTTTTTTTATCTTAGCATCGTAGAATTCCTCATCGCCTTCAGCACTATCATTGAGAGCAGACATTATAATTCGTTGGCTTGCACCAGTAAAACGAAGTGGCATCCCTATCAAAAAAGCTGCTCCAACAGCTCCCAATCCTGAAAATGCAACTGTTACGCTTGTATGATTTTTATCAATATAACCTTGATAAATTTTTGATTCTTCGCTTTCACTTTCTTTAAGGACTTTAAGAATATATTCTTTGGTTTCAAAATATTTTTCATTTTGAGTATACTCTTTTGCTGAAATCTCACCATTTTTTAAAGCAAACTGATTATTATTTACATCTTCAAGTTTTCTTTCTAAAAATTCTTCTGTTTCAATATATTTAAAAGCTTTATCATGATAAACAGCTGCACTGATTGCCCCTCCTACTCCAACCAAGAGGCCAGAAAGTCCCAATACAAAAGGAGCGGTAACTATTGCCATTTTAAGCCCGCATGAAATTTTCTTTAATATACCTTTAAATTTCCCCATATTTTATCCCTTTATCTTAATTTAAGCTGTTTTAAATAATTTAAATTTGTTATGATTTGTAATATGATTCATCAATGCTTGGAAGCTCTTCTTCCTCATCTTCACTGACTTCAAAATTATCAATTTTCTCATATTCAGTATAGCGAATATCTTTAATCGCATTATTATAAAGTTTATCAGGGTCTTTGGCCATCTCAACAAATGTACCAGCAATTCCTGCCACACTCAGCCCCAAAGAAACATAGCATGCTTTCTTTAATATCTCAGATTTTTCAAATCTTGCTTGAAATTCTTCATTGCCTTCCAAGTCTTTGTTCATAATCTCTAAAACATAATCATTTGAGCCAATATAAGAAATTCGATTGTTATATTCAAGATGTTTTATTTCACCTGCTTCATAAGCGCGATTTGCTTCATCAACATCTGCATTATACCATTCTTCATAAATGGCAGTTTTTTTATAGTCATCATTAAGTGAATTTCCACCAATTGTACCAGCAGCAATTCCAGTTCCAAGTGCCACACCGAGACTACCTAAAGCTAAAGTAGGAAACAACAAAAAGCTGGCCAATTTTATAATACCTACAAATCTTTTTGGATGTTTTTCTTTTTCCATAATTATTTCCCCTTTTTATTCTTTATTTATATCAACAAGTTCATCTTCATCATCGCTATCTTGAAATATCTCAATTTTTGGTTCTTCTTCCTCATAAGTGCCAAGTATTTTTTTCCTTATTTTTGACGCTGCACTAAGTTCAAAATAAGTTGCACCACCAATAGTAAATATCATACCTACAAAAGCACCCATTCCTATATAAAACAAAGCATCATTGTTTTTTAATCTTGTAAGATATTCGGCGTTTCCTTCAAAATCTTGCTTAAGAAATTCTTTTATATAAGTTTTTGTACCAAACTTGCCAAGCTCGTCATTATAATCTCTATTTGAAATTTCACCTGCCTTATACTTTTGTGTCAACTCTTGAAGATCAGCATCTCTTGCTGTTGCAAAGTTGTCAGTTTCAATAATTTCTTCAAAAATCATAGGCTCTCTAACACCAGCTACAGAAATGCAGGTGATCGCCGTCACAGGCATCGCAACCGCCAAGGCAAGCGGAATAGTAGTCGCAGCAAGTTTTAAACCTTTAATGACTTTCTTCAAAAAACCAGTTTTTTTCTTCATTTTTTCTCCAACATTGTGAATAATATCAATCTTTATAATAAGTTTCTGCTATATCTGGAAGATCTTTGTCTTCTTCATCTTCATCTTTATCTTGCATTAAAAATTTGTCTTGCTCTTTCAGTTTCTTGATTTCTTCTTCCAGTTTTTTTCTGTTTTCTTCTTCTCGCATTTTCCTTTCTCTGTCCATTTCGTAATCGCTTTCATAATCAAAATCATTTTCTGCTGAAGTAATGATATTATCTGCAACAGGGCCAACAAACCAAACTAAACTTAAAACTCCACATGCACCAAAAACACCAAGCCCTGAAAAAGCAACAGTTTTGCTGATATCTTGTTGTTTTAAATAATTTTTATATTCTAGAGTTTCTTCACTTTCAGAATTTTCTATTGTTTCTTTTATATAGTCTTTGTTGCCCAAATAATTTATTTTACTTTGATATTCTTCAAAAGAAATTTCCTCGTTTTTAAAAGATGTTTTTGCACTTTCAAAATCATCTTCATACGCTTGAATGTAAACTGGAGTTTCTTTAAACTCTTCTATTTTATCTTCATAAACAGCAGCGCCTATTACCCCACCGAAAGCGACCAAAACGCCAGCAAGAGCAAGTACGCCAGGCGCGTAAGCTGCCGCCATTTTAAGACCACCTGAAATCTTTTTTAATATACCTTTGAATGATGCCATAATAGACTACTCCTTATTTAAAGTATATCATCAGCTCAGTCAAAAGTCAATATCTAAGAATATTTATTATATATAAAAATATATAATGTTTCATATTGTTTTTTATAGTTTGTAAGCTTTAAAAAGTAAAAATAAAATTTATTGACTTTTAAGCGGCGATAAGTTATACTAATTCAAAGGAAATGCTTTATGGAAGATTATATCAATGAGTTTGGAAGTTTTATTTATGATAAATTACAAGATAAACTTAAAAGTCATGAAAAATATCAATGATTACACAAAATTTATTTTGAAGAGATTGTTTCGCAGAAGGCTGAGGATGAAATTGAAGCTGAATAGCATAAAAAATTATTAAGACAGATAAAAAAGAGGACTGAAAATTTTCAGTCCCTTTTTTTGATGCTAAAGCATAAACAACTAAAAGCCAAAATTATTCTTGATTTGCTTTCTTGGCTTTTTGTTCCAGCTTGTTGACTTCTTTCATTACAGCTTTTTCGCTTTTATCAACAGCTTGCTTTGCACTCTCAGAGTACTTATATAATAATGCACCCGTCACTAGTCCCATACTGAAACCAAGCAACATTAAAACATCTTTCATAATCCCTCCTTATGTTTATTTTGTGCCATTGTTGTGATAATATACATACATTTAAAGATTAAAAGCTTTTTCTTTGAGCAAGCAAAAAGTTAAAAAAATGGTCAAATATTTAAATTTCTTAACAAAACACTTTAAAAAACAAAAAAAGTGGTCAAATTCAACCACTTTTTCAATATTTTAATTAAATTATCTTTTTGATTTGATTTCTTTTTCTTTCTTTTTATAGAAATCTTCAATTGCATTTTTGATTGCTTCTTCAGCAAGAGCTGCAGTATATTCACGATTGCTTGGCACCTGCCCCATTTCTTCAAGAATTTGATAATAATTTGTTCTGAGTGCTGCCTCCAAGCTTCTTCCTTCAATAAGACCGCAAGCCACATCACAAGCTGCAATTGTGCATACTCCGCCATAGGCTTTGAATTTTGCATCAGTAATTACATTTTCTTCATTTACCAAAATATAAATTTTGATAAGGTCTCCACTGCTGCTTTCGCCACTCTTTCCAGTGCCGTTTGCACCTCTAAGGCCACCAGCATATTTAGGATCAGTAAATCTTTTTAAAATTCTTTCACTAAACATAATTATCTCCTCCCTGCTTTTGTAAGTGCTGAAATTGACCTTAATTTTTCAACTGCTTTTACAAGAGCGTCAATTGCATAGTCAAGGTCAGCCTTTGTTGTATTTTTGCCGAATGAGAAGCGAATTGTGCTGTTTGCCATTTCATCTTCAAGGCCGATAGCCTTTAAAACATGAGATTGCAAAGTTGAGTTTGCTGTGCAAGCAGAGCCAGCAGATACTGCCACGCCTTCAATATCAAGAAGCATTAAAAGAGATTCTTTGTCAACCATTTCAAAAGTCATGCTTAAAATTCCATTTACCTTTTGAAGCGGATGACCGTTTACAGTCACATAATCAATTCTTTCTGTTACATTTTTAACAAAATATTCTCTTACATTTCTGAGTTTTTGTTGATTTACAACCACATCTCTGTTTGCAATTTCGACAGCCTTTCCAAAGCCAGCGATTGCAGGAACATTAAGAGTGCCACCTCTTTTGCCTCTCTCTTGGCTTCCGCCATAGATGAGGTTTTCAATTCGAACACCCTCTTTCACATACAAAGCGCCAACGCCTTTTGCACCATAAATCTTGTGTGCAGTAATTGTCATTGCGTCGATTTCCATGTCTTCAACATTCAACTTCAAAGCGCCAAGAGCTTGAGCTGCATCAGTATGGAAAATTACACCATAATCATGAGCAATTTTTGCAATAGCTTTGATATTTTGAATTGTGCCAATTTCATTGTTTACAGCCATGATTGAAACTAGAATAGTATCTTTTCTGATAAGGTGAATAAGCTCCCCAAGTTTTACAAGCCCATGCTTGTCAACAGGAAGATATGAAATTTCATAGCCTTCTGCTTCAAGAGCAGCACAGCTGTCAAGCAGTGATTTATGTTCTATCTCACTTACAATAATATGTTTTCCTTTTTCAGAATAGGCATGAGCAAGACCTCTGATTGCCCAGTTGTTTGCTTCAGTCCCGCCTGAAGTAAAATAAATTTCATTTGATTTTTTTGCACCGATTGCATGTTTAATGCGGTCTCTTGCTCTGTCAACAATGCTTGAAGCCTCTCTTCCAAAACTGTGAAGAGAATTTGAATTGCCATAGAATGAGTTAAAGCAAGGCATCATTTCATTTAAAACTTCGTTTGAAACATAGGTTGTTGAAGCATAATCTAGATAAACTTTCTTTGACATTTTACACCCCTTTAATCTTTTAATATTTTATCACTTAAAATAATCAAAGTCAATAGTTAAGATTGAATATATAAAAAAAGTTGGGAATTTTCTCAACTTTTTCTTTTGATTGACTTTGTTTAATTTTCAAATTTAAAACAAATTTGGTTTATTAAAAACTAAAGATATTTTTTTATTGCCTCTTCACATTCTGACTTTTGCCAAAGTCCAACATGCTTTTCTTGCATTTGGCCATCTTTGAAGATGATAAGTGTTGGAATTGACATAATTCCAAATTGTCTTGCAACAGTTGTGCTTTCATCCACATCAACTTTGACAATTTTGACACCTTCAAGAGTGCCATCCATTTGCTCTAAAATGCCGCCCATAGCCCTGCATGGCATGCACCAACTTGCAAAAAAGTCTACAAGAACAACCCCTTCTTTAATTTCTTCATTAAAATCTTTTTCTTCAACTACTTTCATATTTCCTCCCTCAAAATTTTATTTATTACAACAGCTGCTAAATAGCTTCCGCTTGCAGCTGGATAATAACTTATGCTTCCTATTACACCTTCAACGCTTTCCGCTTTTGACATGCTTATCACCGTATCAAGTGATTTTACACCGCGTTGCCTAAGTGCTTTTCTGACCACTTTTGCAAGTCCATCATCACTTGTTTTATAGATGTCAACAAGCTTAAAGTTTGGCAAATCATATCGATTACCCGCACCCATTGCAGAGATAATTTCAATGCCTTTTTCTTTGCAATAGACAATAAGTTCAATCTTATCTTTCACAGAATCTATGGCGTCAACCACAATGCTAGTTTGCCCGATAAGTGAAGATATATTCTCCTTTGTCAGTCTTTGCGGAATGACTTCAACCTCGATTTTATCATTGATTTGACCCAGCATTTCCTTTAAAACATCAACTTTTTTTCTGCCTATTGTGCTTTTGTAAGCGACTATTTGCCTGTTGATATTTGAAGGTGAAACCTCATCAAAGTCAATAAGTTTAAATTTTTCTATGCCAGCGCGGGCCAACATAACTGTTGTATAACCGCCTACGCCGCCCACACCTACAACTGTGACATGGCACTTTTTAATCTTTTCCAGCCCTTCTTTTCCAATCAAGGCTTCTGTTCTTGAGTTATCCATTTTAAACCTTTTAATAATTGAAAAATTGCATCAAATGATGATAATTTTGATTAAAACTTAAAAAAATCATTGTTTTTTCAAGTTTTTTCTTAATTTTTTAGCTTTTTTATTAAATTATGCTGACAAATGATGCTTTTTCTAAATGCATAATAATTGCCAATTAAAGAATATATTTGCTTAAATCAAATTTCTTAATTGTTGCTTTAAACACATTTTGCACATAAGGTCTGTCAACAGTGACTTCAAGCATTGGGTGCTCGCCAGTCGCATTAAAGGAAATATCTTCAAGAAGAAGTTCCATAATCGTGTGCAGGCGTCTTGCACCAATATTTTCGCTTGTTTCATTTTCTGCTGCCGCCATCTGTGCAATTTCATCAATTGCGTCATCTGTGAATTTAAGGTCAATATTATCGACATTTAATATGCTTGCATATTGAAGAGTAACTGAATTTTTTGGTTCTGTCAAAATTCGTTTAAAATCTTCTTTGGTCAGATTGTCAAGTTCAACACGAATTGGAAAACGACCTTGAAGCTCTGGAATCATATCTTCAATATTTGAAACATGGAAGGCGCCAGAGGCGATGAAGAGAATAAAGTCTGTTTTGACATTGCCATACTTTGTGGCAACAGTGCTTCCTTCAACAATTGGAAGAATATCTCTTTGAACACCCTCTCTTGAAACATCTTGGTTATTCGAGCCACCTGCCTTGCCGATGATTTTGTCAATCTCGTCAATAAAGATGATACCCTCTTCTTCTGCCCTTCTTATAGCTTCAGCATAAACGCTGTCTTTATCGACAACTCTGTCACATTCCTCTGCCATCAAGATTTCTCTTGCCCTTGCAACTGACATCTTTCTCTTATGGCGTTTGGCTGGAAGTATTCCATCAAACATGCTTCCGATGTTTATTTCAGGCATTCCAATTGCAACCATTGGCTTTGCGTTGTCTTCAACATCAACTTCAATTGTCTCATTTTCAACTTTGCCCTCTTTAAGCTCATTTTCAACATCGGTTTTATCAACAGCAATGTTTAAAGCTCTTCTTGAATCGCAAATTGCATTGACAAGTTTGCGGTCAACGCTTGGTTTAACTTTTGCTTCCATTTCATGCGTCTTTTCATCTTTTACAATGCGTACAGAAACTTCAACAAGGTCTCTAACCATGCTTTCAACATCTCTTCCCACATAACCAACTTCGGTATATTTTGTGGCTTCAACTTTAATAAAAGGCGCGCCAACAAGCTTTGCAAGTCTTCTCGCAATTTCAGTTTTACCAACACCAGTAGGCCCTTTCATTATAATATTCTTTGGAGTAATTTCTTCACGAAGTTCTTTTGAAAGGCGGCTTCTACGATAACGATTTCTCAGTGCAATAGCAACCGCTCTTTTTGCTCTGGCTTGCCCTATGATATATTTGTCAAGCTCTTCAACTATTTGTTTTGGTGTCAAATTCATGATTAAACCTCCTCAACAGTAATATGGTCATTTGTGAATACGCAAATTTGACCTGCAATTTCAAGTGCCTTAGTGGCAATTTCCTTTGCAGAAAGGTCGGTGTTTTGCTTAAGTGCCTTTGCAGCAGAAAGTGCATAATTTCCACCAGAGCCAATTGCACAAACATCATCATCTGGCTCAATAACTTCACCAGTGCCACTTACAATCAAAAGTTTGTCTTTATCGGCAACAATCATCATAGCATTAAGCTGTCTTGACGCTTTATCCTCTCGCCAAGTGCCAGCGAGCTCTACTGCACTTCTCATAAGATTGCCTGAAAATTTATTAAGCATATTTTCAAATCTTTCACACAGTGAAAAAGCGTCTGCTACCGAGCCGGCAAAACCAATGACCACTTTGTCATCATAAATTCTGCGCACCTTATGTGCATTTGACTTAAATATCACGCTTTCTGAAAGTGTAACTTGACCGTCACCTGCAATTGCAATCTTTCCATCTCGTTTTACTCCACAAATGGTTGTGCCTCTAAACATACTTTCCATATTATCCCCCTAAGCGATTTTGCTTTCGCTTCTTTTTTGCGGATTTTCCGCATTTTCTATATTTTCTATTTTGTTATAATTTTTTATTTATAATTTTTTTTTAAAACTTCAATTCTTTCTTTTCTTTTTTTCTTAAAATGTGATACTAAAATCAAATTTAAATCAAGCATCAGTTTTTTCGTCATTTTTTGGCTTGACATAATCGCAATCATGATTGCTGCATCTTTCTTGTTTGCCTTTCATTATAATTGGGCTTTTGCATTTTGGACATTTTTCGCCTGTTGTGGCATCCCAGCTCATAAACTTGCAATCAGGATAGCGGTCGCATGAATAATAAAGTTTGCCCCTCTTGCTTTTTCGTTCTACCATGTCAGCACCGCATTCAGGACATTTTCCAACAATCTTTTTAGCAGTTTCCATCGGTCTTGTATTTTTACATTTTGGGAAATTTGAGCAAGCCAAAAACTCACCAAATTTGCCCGTTCTTATAAGCATTTTACTTCCGCATTTTTCACACACTATGTCAGTCTCTTTTGGAGGCTCTTTCATAGTAAGCGAGCTTGCATCAGCCCTTTCAAGAAGATGTTCAAAACCGTTCCAAAAACTTGAAACAACACTGTGCCAGTCTTCCTCTTTGACAGCAATATCGTCAAGTCTGCCTTCCATATAAGCGGTGAATTTCACATTGATTACACCACTGAAAAACTGGTCAAGATATGCTGTAATTTTTCGACCAAGCTCTGTTGGCACCAAATATTTGCTTTCTTTTATTGTATACTTTCTTGACTGTAAGATGGTAATTGTTGCAGCATAAGTTGCTGGTCTTCCAATCCCTTTTTCTTCCATAGCCTTGACAAGACTTGCTTCTGTATATCTTGTTGGAGGCTTGGTAAATTTTTGTTCTGGCAAAATCTTTTCACAAGGCAATATCTCGCCCTCTTCAAGTTTTGGAAGTTTTCCTGCCATGCCTTCCTTACTGTCATCTTCAACAAATTCCTTATATACGCTGGTATATCCAGGAAACTCCATAGTCTTTCCGTTGACTTTAAAGCCATAGTTTTCGCAGTCAAAGTTTACTGATACAGAGGCATATTCAGCTTCGGTCATCTGAGACGCCAAGAAGCGTTCATAGATGAGTTTATAAAGACGATAGTTATCATTTGATAAGGTTTCTTTAGCGAGCTCTGGCGTGATATCCATAGTAATTGGTCTTATGGCTTCGTGCGCGTCTTGAGCTGAGTCTTTGGTGTGATATATGTTTGGTTTTTCAGGGACAAATTCGCTTCCAAACTTGTTTTTAATATACTCACGGCAGGCATTTTGCGCATCCGCTGAAACACGAACAGAGTCAGTACGGATATAGGTAATAAGAGCAATTTTGCCCTCACCTTTTACGTCAACACCTTCATATAACTGCTGTGCTGCAGAAGAGGTTTTTGCAAGGCTCATGCCAAGCTTGTTGAGCGCATCCTGCTGCATAGTACTTGTTGTGAAAGGAGCTGGAGCATGAGATTTTGTCTTTGACTTTTTCACTTCTTTGACAACAAAATCTTTGTCTTTTACATCTTCGAGAAGCTTATCCACCTCTTCTTTATTTTTTGGGACAAATTTCTTTTTCTTAAAGGTGGCAAGAGTCGCTTTTATCTGACTTGCACCCTTTTTAAGAAAGGCATTTACAGTCCAGTATTCTTCTGGAACAAACTTTTCAATTTCAATTTCTCTGTCAACAACCAGTTTAAGAGCCACCGATTGCACCCTTCCCGCGCTAAGCTTTGGCGCAATCTTTTTGCAAAGAATTGGTGAAACTTTATAGCCCACAAGCCTGTCAAGCACCCTTCGTGCCTGTTGCGCATCCACCAATTTAATATCAATCTTTCTTGGTTTTTCAAGAGCCTTAGTCACCGCTTTCTTTGAGATTTCGTTAAACTCAATACGGCAAGTTTTATCCTTATCAAAGCCCAAAATATTTGCAACATGCCATGAAATCGCCTCGCCTTCTCGGTCGGGGTCGGTTGCGATTAAGACATCTTCTGCCTTGTCAGCTTTGGCCTTAAGCTCTTTAATCAAATCTTTTTTATCTGGCACTATTTCATACTTAGGCTCAAAATTATTTCTCAAATCAATTCCAAAACTCTTGGCAGGAAGGTCGCGAATATGGCCCTTTGTGGCAAAAACTTCATATCCGTTTCCAAGATATTTTTTCAAAGCTTCTCTTTTAAAAGGTGATTCTATTATTACTAATTTCAAAATTTCCTCCGCTTCAGTTTAAGGCGACCACGCCGCCTGGCAATCTTTTAATTATTCCACTTATTTCCAAAGTTGTCAAACAAGTATTAAAGATATTCATTGAAAGTTTGCATTTTTTTGTCAATTCGTCAATTGATTTCATTCCATCTTTAAGACATTCTATTATTATTTTCTCTTCATCACTTGCATCAAAAAACGATGGCTGAACAACATTTTCTTTGTTATTTAAGTTTTGATAATCTCTCAAAATATCATCACTTTGTGTAACGCAGGCAGCTTGACCATACTTGATAATTTGATTTGTAAGCTCGCTGTTTGGGCTGTCAATATTTCCTGGCACAGCATAGATATTTTTGCCATATTCCAGTGCAAAATCTTTTGTATGTATCGTTCCGCTTTTAATGCCAGCCTCTGTGATAAGCACGCCATCACTAAGCCCAGCCACTATGCGATTTCTTGTTGGAAAGGTATATTTTGTCGCATTCATTTTTGGTCTGTATTCACTTAAAAGCAGTCCTTTTTCAGCAATTTCCATCGCAAGAGAATGATGCTCAAGCGGATAAATATGCTCAAAGCCGCCACCTAAAACAGCAATGGTCTTTCCACCAAGCTCAAGACATTTTCGATGAGCAATCGAGTCCACCCCATAAGCCAGTCCACTTACAATGGTTATACCAGCACTTGTGGCATCTCTCACCAGTCTTTCGGTGACCATGTATCCATAATTTGAAGGTTTTCTTGTGCCAACAACGGCAAGAGTTTGAGTATTTACCAAATTCAAATCTCCCATATAATACAAAATTACAGGTGCATCAGGAAGGTCTTGCAATTGTCTTGGAAAATCTTCATCAAATTTTGTAACAATTTTAATGCCTTTATTGGCAAGATTTAAAGTATAGGTATGCACGATTGCCTCGTCTGCACAATCAAGCATTTTATTTAAGACTTTTTCATTTATCAAATTTTTAAATTGATTTTTTGATTTTTTAAAAGCAGAGATAGAAGGCTTGGCAAGCACATCAAGAATGTTGCAAATCTTTGCACTTGTCAAATCATATTGTGAAAGAAAAATAATCAAGCTTTTAAGTTCACTCATCTCTTCACCTTATTCCCCTTTTTCTCTATTTTTAAGCAAATTCATACTTCTTGTAATATTAACACTTTTTGCAGCAAATGGGCAACTAAAATGTCTATTTTACATAAAATTCATCATTTTTAAGGCATTTTAAGCTGTTTTACCAATATTTTCTGTCCAATGTTCTGTAAGATATTGCTTCTGCGATATGGCTTGGCTGAATATTTTCGCTGCCTTCAAGGTCAGCAATTGTTCTTGCTACTTTAAGTATTCGGTCATGTGCCCTTGCACTCAGTTTCAATTTTTCAAAGGCATTTCTAAGCATGATTTCACCCTTTGCGTCAAGTTTGCAATATTTTCGAGTTTGAGGTGCGCTCATCTTTGCATTGCAATAATTTCCGCTTTCGGCAAACCTTTTAAGTTGAATTTCTCTTGCCCTGTCCACCCGCTTTTTGATATCTTCAGAACACTCTTCAAGCTCTTCGCTTTTAAGCTGGTCATAAGTGACATTTTCTACCTCGATGTGAATGTCTATTCTGTCCATAATTGGCCCTGAAAGTTTAGCCAAATATTTAGTAATTTGGCTTGGCGAACACTTGCATTCTTTATCTTTTGAGCCATAGTTACCGCATGGACATGGGTTCATGCTGGCAATCATAGTAAAGTTTGCAGGATATACAATTGTTGCATTTGAACGAGCAACAGTAATTATTCCGTCTTCAAGTGGTTGACGCAGCGTCTCTATTGTATGTCTTGTATATTCTGGAAATTCATCCAAGAAAAGCACGCCATGGTCAGCAAGCGAAATTTCGCCCGGCTTGCTGTTGCTTCCGCCACCTGTAAGTGATACAGTGGATGCTGTATGGTGTGGGCTTCTGAAAGGTCTTGTCGAGACAATGCCCTGCGTTTGGTCAAGCTCACCCGCTATTGAATGTATTTTTGTCACTTCAAGTGCTTCATCAAATGTAAGGTCTGGCAAAATTGAAGGAAAGCACTTTGCAAGCATGCTTTTTCCGCTGCCTGGAGGCCCAATCATTATAAGGTTATGCCCGCCAGCCGCTGCTATTTCAAGTGCTCGCTTTGCCATGGCTTGACCTTTAACATGGCAAAAATCCATGCCAATTTTTCCATTCTTAGTCACCTCATCAAAAGTGCAGGTCTTGACAGGTGCTATTTCTTCCTCACCTTTTAAAAACCGAGTTGTTTCTATCAAAGATTTTACGCCATAAACTTCAATTCCTGAAATGAAACTTGCTTCTTGAAGATTGTCAAATGGAATGATAAATTTTTTAAAGCCGCTTGTTCTTGCAGAAATCAAAAGAGGCAAAATGCCTTTCACCCTTTTCACGCTTCCGTCAAAAGAAAGCTCGCCTATGTAAACATAATCTTTTTCATGTTTTAATTCCATCTCATCATCACAAGAAAGAATGGCAATAGCTATAGCAAGGTCATAAAGAGCCCCCTCTTTTTTGACATCAGCTGGTGCCAAATTGATGGTGATTTTCTTTATCGGATATTCAAAGCCAGAGTTTCTTATGGCATTTCGCACTCTTTCTTTAGCCTCTTTAATAGCCGTATCTGCAAGCCCCACTACTTCAAAATGTGGAAGTCCATTGCTGACATCTGTTTCAACATCAATCGGAAAGCCCTCAATGCCCTTCAACCCAAAACTTAAAACTTTTGAATACATAATTTTCTCCAAGTACAATGATAACATAATTTTCTTCTATTTCCAAACAAAATAAAAAGACAGACAAAATTTGTCTATCTCTTAATATTTAATCAATTTAATTAAAATTACTTTCGATGAAAATTTTTATATTTCCATGCCAAGCAATCTGCTGCGAAGAGCCCTTACCTCTTTCTTGCGCTCATCACTTATTCTGAAAGATTCAGTCGCTTTCTGCAAGGTGCGATTTCTCACCACATATCTTTCAAGTCTTTGAACAAACTCAATCATATAGTCAAATTCAACTATCATTGCCTCGGCATAGCACCAAGCAAGAGCCATTTCAACATAATAATTGGTGTTTTTCACATTGTCGTTTAAAAGATTTACTGTCTTAATTACATCCTTTTTAAGCTCAAATTTCATAAGCCAAACAATGCCCACTCGAATATAGAAAGGTCTGTTTGAGTGAAGCAGTTCTATAAAAAACTCCCTCTCGCTTTCAATGCCTTTAAGTCTTGAAACTATCATGTCGCAAGTTGCCCAGTTGTCAATATAAGGCAAAAGCTTTTTAAGTTTTTCCACCTTGTCTTTTGGCGAAAGTTTTGAATAAGCAAGTGTCATTCCAGCAAGCAATATTTCTTCATGGCATGAAAGTGGCATTTTTTCAATGTCAACACCTCGCTTTGCCAATTCTTTGGCATAGGCGTTCATGTCACTCATGCTTATACCTTTTATTTCATAGCTTGATGAGATAAGCCCCTCATCAAACCTTGCCTTTTTTTCATCAGTATGTGTGGCAATAAATTCTTTGATTTCTTCTTCAAGCATAATTTTTCTCCTGTGCTAACAAATCAATTATCCCTCATAAATTGAATAATGTCATACGATATACCGAAATAAATCATATTCAATTTTTGTAAGCTTTAATATGTCTTTTTTTGCCAAAACAAAAAAGCAGTCAATTTTGACTGCAATTTTATTATCTGTTTGCATCTGCTGACTTAATCTTCGCAGCTTTTCCAGTAAGGTCACGAACATAATATAATTTTGCTCTTCTTGGCTTACCTTTTCTTACAACTTCAACACTTGCAACAAGTGGTGAGTGAATAGGGAAAGTTCTTTCAACGCCAACGCCATTAGAAATTTTTCTTACAGTGAAAGTTTCTCTTACGCCGCCGTTTTTGCGAGCGATAACAACACCTTCATAGCCTTGGATTCTTTCTTTGTCGCCTTCTTTGATTTTAACGCCAACTTTAACAGTATCACCGACATTAAATTCAGGGAAAGTTTCTTTCATGTTTTCCTTCTCGATTTGGTCTATAATGTTAGCCATTATTATTCTCCTTTTAATAGTATAGTTTAATTATGCAAAACTGTGGTTTTGCCAAAGATTAACTTTTAGCCTCTCTTTCTTGCTCTTTTTCTTGCAGCTTCTCTTTTCTTCTTTTTAGCTACACTAGGCTTGTCATAGGCTTCTTTTCTTCTGATGTCACCAATGATACCATCTTTTTGGCACTTTCTTTTAAATCTTTTAAGCGCACTTTCAAGAGTTTCATTTTCGCCCACTTTAACAGTTGTCAATCTTCTCACCACCTTCTAATTTGTAAAATCTATCTTATTATAATTTTTATCTCCGCTTTTGTCAAGCAGAAAGGCAAAATTTATTTTATTTTTTTAAGATAAGCTTTGCAAGCATGCCATCTTTATATTTTTCTTCAAATTTGACAGAATGAATTTGATTTGTAAGAGACTTTTTGCTTTCAACAAAACAACGAATATAATTTTTTGTATAACCTACATAAAACTTTCCGTCTTTTTCTTCAAACAACACCTCTCCTGCGTTATTGTCAGAAAGAAACTTCTCTTTAAGTTTCTCATTCAGCTTTTCAAGGCGTTCAAGTCGAGATTGTTTGATTGCAAACGGAACATCTTTATATAGTTTGACTGCCGCCGTCCCCTCTCTTTGAGAATATTTGAAGATATGGAGCTGGCTGAAGCCTACCTTTTCAACAAAATCATAAGTCTTTTGAAATTCTTCCTCACTCTCTTGCGGAAAACCGACAATGACATCAGTTGTTATGGCAGCGTCAGGAAAATATTTGCGAAGAAGCTTTACAGACTGGGCAAACTGTTCTGCCGTGTAATGCCTGTTCATCCTCTTTAAAACACTGTCACATCCACTTTGTAATGAAAGGTGAAAATGCGGACAAAAGTTTTTAAGCTTTGCAAGCCCTTTTGCAAATTCTTCACTGATAAGCGTGTCTTCCATTGAGCTTAAACGAAGTCTTTTTCCAAGCCCATCAAGTGCCTCTAAAAGTGTCAAAAGCCCCATTTTTCCATCAATTTTATAATCAGTCACATTTATTCCTGTAAGCACAATTTCTTTGATATCCTCACCCAAGTTTTTCGCTTCATTTAATATAGAGTCAAGCTCTCTTGACCTGCTTCTTCCCCTTAAATATGGGATAATACAATAAGAGCAAAAGTTGTTGCAACCATCTTGAATTTTTATGTAAGCGCGTGTTCGACTTTGCTTTGCCTGCATGTCATCTTGATAAAAACAAGGCAAATCTTCAATTTTTTCGCTGTTTTTTTGATAATTTTCATTATTTTGGGCTAAATTTTCAATAAAATCAATTATTTTAAGCTTTCCACTTGTGCCAACAACCACTTCAACATTCTTATCTAAAAACTGTTTTCCATTGTGCTGAGAAGCACAGCCGCATATAAATATTTTCCCGTTTGCGTTATACCTTCGGCACCTTGCAATCATCTGTCTTGACTTTTTTTCGGCCTCTGCTGTGACTGCACAAGTGTTGATAACATAAATATCGGCAGGCTCGAGTTTGTCTGTCGTTTCAAATCCAAGGTTTTCAAGTTTGTTTATGAGTGCATCACTTTCATATTTGTTTACTTTGCACCCTAAAGTCATCACACCAATTTTCATACCCATCAAGTTTAACACCAAAACTTTCAAAAAGCAAGAAAAAAGATGTTTTGAATATAAAGAATTAAAACATTTTGATTTATGATTTCTATTGCAAAGTTGGATAAATTATGTTATAATAATAAATATATTTTATATAAAATACTATATCAGATGTTGATTGATAAATCTTATCAAAAAAAACAAATGTTTATATTTTTAAAATTATATGTGATTAAGGACTATATTTTACTATGGCAAACGATTTAATAAGTGTAATTATTCCCGTTTACAATATTGAAAGATATCTGACAAAATGTGTGGAAAGTGTTTTAAATCAGACCTATCATAATCTAGAAATTATTTTAGTTGATGATGGCTCAGAAATTGAAACTGCCCAACTTTGCGACAATCTTGCATTAAAGGATGAAAGAATTGTCGTAATACATAAAACAAATGGCGGATTATCTTCTGCAAGAAACATGGGAATTGAAAAATCAAAAGGCAATTTAATTGCTTTCATTGATGGTGATGACTACATTGAAAATGACATGTTTGAAAAATTGTATATTTCACTAAAACAAAATGATGCAGATATTGCCATTTGTTCATTTCAAATGGAAGATGAAAATCAAAATATTGTTGACGAGTGCCCTGCTCTATTAGAGGACACTTATACAAACCTTGAAGCACTTGATTTGCTTTCACAAGAAAAACAGTTTAGATATGTCGTGGCTTGGAACAAACTTTACAAAAAAGAAATTTTTGAAAAGATAAGATTTCCAGAAGGAAAATTGTTTGAAGACCAAGCAACTGTGCATTATATATTTTGGCAGGCAAAAAAGATTGTCACCATTCCAAATGTGCTTTATCATTATCTTGTGCGGAAAGACAGTCTTTCACGTCAATCCAATCCACTTAAATATCTCGATGACATAGATGCGCTGTTTGACAGAATTGAATTTTACAAAAAAAACAACTTAAAGCATTTAATGGTTGGAGTTGAAAAGATTTTATTTCAATTGTTTGGCTTATATCTGCAATATGCTTTCTTATATGGCCAATTAGAAAATAAAAACGCTTTAATTTACAAAAACTATTGCAAAAAATGCAAAAAAATATTCAAAGAGTGCCAAACGCTTAAAAAATATTCTCGCAGTGAGAAAAAGGCAAGGGCAAAAATATACAATTTCACCCTGCTTAAAAAACTTAAATTAAAACATGCAAAAAAAATAAGGACAAGCAGTTTTTTTAAGCTGCCCCTTAAAATTTACAGAAAATTTGCAAAAAATAAATAAAAAGGAAAAATATCATGAAACAAGACTTAATATCAGTAATTATCCCAATGTATAAAATGGAAAATTTTATCGCAAAATGCTTAGACAGTGTTTGTGCTCAATCTTATAAAAATCTTGAAATTTTATGTGTTGATGACGGAAGCCCAGATAAGTCTGCAGAAATTGCAGGCACTTATGCTGAAAAAGACCCTCGTGTAAAAGTTGTCAAAAACCCAAAAAACCTTGGGCTTTTTAGAGCAAGAGTGGAAGGAATGAAAGTTGCAAAAGGCGACTTTATTGCCTTTGTTGACGCAGACGACTATATCTCTGTTGACTGGTTTAGACTTCTTCACAACAAAATTGTTAAAGAAAAAGCTGATATGGTGCTTGGCAATACCATCAATGTTTTTGAAGATGGCACTTGCAACTATTACAATAATTACAGAAGTTTGACAAAGTCGCACTCTACCATTGAAAAAGAAAATTTGATGGAACACTTTCTTTCTCAAGAGGGAAGCTGTTTTATTTGGCATACTATTTGGAACAAACTTTACACAAAACGCCTTATAAATGAATGCATGCCATATTTCAAAAAAATTGACTTTAGGCTTATTATGGGAGAAGACATTGCCTTCTCTTCTGTGCTTTTCTCTCACGCAAACAAGTTGGCTTTTGCAAACGCTGATGGATATTTTTATTACAGACACTCACAAGCTTCAACAAGCACTACCCTTCCTCTTGAAAACATTTTAAACAATATTAAAGACTTGAAAAAGGTGTTTGACTATCTTGAAACTTGCCTAAGAGAATATGATGCAAATCTTTATAAAAAGCACTATAAACAGATAGTAAATTTCAAAGATAGATATCACCGAATTTGGAGCGGAAATGTCTATTCAAAAGGTGCTCAAAAAGATGAAACAGCATTGGCTGCGCTTGAGTTTACCTTTGGAAAGCGTGAAGTAATCTTGCCATCTCCACATGAATTTTATTTCTATGAGCTTACTACGCCATGGTCAAATAGATATGAAAATATCAAAAAGCAAATTAAACCTGAAAGCACAAAGGTTGTAAGCTTTGACATATTCGACACCCTTATTTCAAGACCTTTCTATAAAGTGGATGATTTATTCTATTTTGTAGGAAAATATGCCAAAACTATCATGAAAAATATTACAGAATATATCTTTGTTGACATGAGAAAAAATGCAGAGAGTTTAGCAAGAGAAAAGTCAAAAATAAGCAATCCTATGTATGAAGATATCACCCTTTTTGATATCTATCAGGCCATGGCAGAGATGTTTAAACTTGACAAACAAACCATTGAGAAAATCATGTTTAAAGAAATTGAGCTTGAGGTTAAATTTTGCGGAACAAGAGAAACTGGCAAAGAGCTTCTTGAGTTTGCACTTGCATGCGGCAAAAAAGTGGTTTTAACTTCTGATATGTATCTTGAAAAGCCTATAATCGAACAAATTCTTCACAAAAATGGAATTGAAGGCTTTGACAAGCTTTACCTATCAAGTGACAGACGCCTTCTTAAATCTACAGGACATCTCTTTGATTTGATGATTAAAGAGACTAAAGTAGCACCTTCAGAGATTATTCACATTGGCGACAATTGGAATGTTGATTATGTCAAAGCTCAATCAAAGGGCTTGAAAGTCATCTTCCTGCCAAAAGCAATTGAGACCTTTGAAAATAAAATTTCTGATATTTATACAGGAAACGGCATTACACCTTTTGCTAAGAAAACACTTTCAACTATTGACACAACTTATGCGTTAAACCAATTGCCAATCAGGTGCATGCTTGGCGTTGTTGCAAACAATATATTTGATAACCCTTTCAACCCTTATCAAAAGATATCAAATTTCAATGCTGACACATATAACACAGGCTTTTATACAATGGGCATGCATTTATTTAGCGTGGCAAAATGGATGTGTGATAAAGCTGTAAGAAGCAACTACAAAAAAATCGTATTCTTAGCAAGAGATGGCTATTTGTTAAAACAAATCTTTGACCATTATTGCAAGCAGACAGGCGTAAACATCAAGACAGATTATTTTTACGCAAGCAGACATTCATTGTTGCCTTACAATATTGCAGAGCCAGGAGACTTGGCAAAAATAAGTGACTTTATAGACATTTATTCACATACTCCAAACGATATTTTGGATTATTGCTCAATTATATTCAACCCACTTACAGAAGAAATCAAATCAAAATATTTCAATTCAGGCATAATCTTAGACAAAACCTTTGCTTCAAAAAAGGAATTTTATAAATTTATAGAATGCCTTAAAAAGTATTCTTTCAACATCGAGCTTTGCAAGGCAAAACGAAAGGACATTGAAAAAGCGTTTAATGAAGTTTTCACCGACAACTGTGCAACCTTCGATATCGGATACAGCGGCAGACTTCAATCTATTATTTGCAACCTTGCAAAAAAGCCGGTAAACACCTTCTTTATTCATGCAAATGGTGATAATACTTCAATCAACTCACCTTATAAATTCAAAATTCATTCTTACTACAATTTCACCCCTACAATCACAGGAATTGTTCGCGAATTTATGATTTCTGACCCAAGCCCTTCTTGCACAGGTTATAAACTTGAAAACTCAAAGATTATCCCAATTCTTGAAAATAAAAATTTTGCTTATGAAACCACCTACCCTATATTTGAATTTCAAAAAGGTGCTTTCAACTTCTGCAAAACTTTTATAAACATCTTCAAAGATTATCTTAAAGATTTTTATATCAGACCTTGCGACGCTTCTGCACCATTTGAATATTACCTTCTAAATGCATCTGAATTTGACAGATATTCTTTCAGTGCATCAATGGTTGAAGACAACATTTATGGCGGATATGATGAAAAGAGCATATTTGACATTTGGACATGGCATATTTCTCACCTTGACAGAAATACCAAAGAGGTTGTTGTGCAAGTGCCAACAGTCGTAAATACACAAGAGACCCTTTCAAATTATCTTTCAAAACATTCAAGATTTAAACGAGCATTATTCTATTTCCTTTTTGACAGAAAGACCTTTAAGCAAAAGCTTAAAAACCGACGCAAAAATAAAAAATAAGATGATGAAAATAAAAAAAACACTTAAATCCTAAGTGTTTTTTATATAAAATTTAATCTTTTTATTCCTTCAATTTAAATCTAAATCAAAGTCAGGCACATTTGTTTTATCTGCATAATCAAGCGGGTTTAAATCTTTATTTGCATGTCTTGATGATGAGACATTTTTAAGTTTTGCCACTCTCAAGGTCTCTCCACATCTTGCTCCAGTACCAAGCTTGGTTATATTGATTTCCACCCTGTCGTTGCAAGCTTCTTTAAACAGGTTTTTCATATAATCAACATAGCCTAAAAGATGCTCGATAGCCCAATTTTTTATACAAACCTCTTGATATTCTTCATCATCATAAAGGTCATATTTAAAAGGATCAACAAATTGTTTTTGTGCTTTAATTGCTTCTGTTTCATTCAGCCCTTCCAAATGTCCGTCAACATATTGTGCAAAGTTTAAGAAAAGCTCGTCAGGCTTGGTATCCATAAGCATTTTCCCAAATTGTTTTACCGAAAATTCCGCCACCCTTCTAAGTTTTTTGGTGTTTGTAGTAAATTCTTTTTTACTTACTTCATTTGGATCAAGGCCGCATCTTTCGCAGACTTCCTCCCATGAAATCTCGTCAGCTCCTGCAAAATCACCAGTATAGGCAAAGCCTGCCTTGCCCACATTATTTATACGAATTGGATAAGGTCTAAACACGCAATATTTTCTCACATTTTGACTGTAATCTGTTGCATGAATATCTTTAAGTGCCGCCGCTGGCGTGCAATCTCGTGATGTTGTAAATGGATAATTATCACTGTTGTTTATGCTTAATGCATCGCCTTGTGAAAGCTCTACTAAGATGTTTTCATTGCCGCTAAAACCGCTCAAGCCTTCATAGATGCATGAAAAGAAGGTCTTTGAAGGCACAATTTTAATAAGCCCTTTTCGCTCAAGCTCTTTAAATCTCTCATCACGAAAAACAAGCGAATTTGTTCTGTTTAATTTATCGACGCTGGCAGCCCCTGCTCCACTGAAAGTGCTGCCTGTTTTAATAGAAGAAACTTCTTTATCTTTATGCTCGGTCAAAATCACAGCCGCGGTATCTGCAATATAGAGCTTTCGACCATTCAACAGGTCTTTATATTCTTCAAGCTCATACACCAATCTATCATAATCAATTACCGAGCTTTCGCCGAGAACAAGGAATGGAATATTTTTATTAACAAACCCAATTGGAATATGTTTTGTCACAACCTTTCTTCCATCTTCAAAGACAAAAGAATGACCCGCGTTTGGTGCATTGTTGTTTACGCAAACATCTATTTTAAGTTTAGGGTCAAGTGCCAATTCGCCACAAAATTTACCCTTGCCACAAGAGCCCCACATTCCATCATATACTATATGAATTTTGCCATTATATCTCATAATTTTATTGTAATCATTTTTACTCAATAAGTCAATAGTTATATTTATTTGCATTACATTTGACAACAACAAAAAATTGAAATATACTTTTCATGTATTTAAAAATAATATTATAAATGATGATAATCTTAATTTAATTTAAACGAAATGACAAAAAACTTAAAAAAATCTTTGAAAAAAGTGAGGATTTTATGAAAAATATTGCATTGCAAATGAAAATTAAAAAAGAGCTGAAAGAATTTAGAGAGTTTAAGAAAACCTACAAATTTGAATATAAGTCCCTTCGCCAACAGGAGAATGGCGCCATTTTCTGCGGAGATGATTGCATAAAAGAAAGTGACGAAGCCCAGCTTTTAGGCGAAACTGAAAATTTTCTTAATGTAGGCTATGGCATTCACAATGCTATGTCAAAACTTCTTTCAAACCTATTCCCCTATCAATTTTATTTTAGAGGACTTAAGCTTGCGTCTATTGAAAGCTTCTTTCAAGGAATTAAATTTAAAAATAAAAAAGCGCAAAAACTGGTATTTGATTATTCTGGCATGCCCTCAAATCAAATTAAAATGGCAAGTGATTTTGACTGGCAAGAAACACAAACAATATTCTTTCAAGGAAAGGCTTATAATAGAGACAGCTTTGAATATGACCAATTGATTGACGAGCTTTACATATCGCTTTTACAAAATCCGCTTTATAGAAACGCTATAAAAAAAGTGGGCAAAAAGCAAATTATCCATTCAATTGGAAAGGAAGAAAAAAGCGAGACAGTCTTCACTCGGTTTGAATTTGAATTCATGCTAAACTGCCTAAAAGACTTTCTTTTAACTAAAGATAAATAATAATCTTAAAAAGATTGAAAAATAAAAAAGCGACAACTCAGTGCTGTCACTTTTATTTTTAATCAAATTCAAAAACATCAAGGTTAAATATTCAATACATCTAAATTAAATATCCAAAACATCAAAATTAAATATTCAAAACATCTAGGTCATTTGGGACAAAAATATTTCCACCAAATTCAGAAGCTGCTTCCTTTGTATATAAAGCCCTTCTATTTTTAAGGTCGTTGTCCTCAGTATGAACAATTATAAGATTTTCAACGCCAAGACTTTCAGCTATCTGTCCCGCTTCTTTAACCGTGCAATGTCCTTTAAGATGAGCATTAAAAATAGTTTCTTCGCTGTCAAGACAAAAGCTTTCATGCAGAAGCCATTTTTTCCCTTTTGCGATTTCAAATATTTCTTCTTTTAAAGGCTCATCTCCGCAAAATGCTAAGTTTGAGTTTTGAATAAATCCAAATTGTTTGTCTTTTTTGGCATGAATGTCAAAAAAGGTAAACTCCTTTCCGATTATATTTTCAACCTGTCCATCTTCCACAACATTGAAAAACACCCGCTTATCTATAAAAGCTCTTGCAGGCGGAAACAATAAATCAATAAGATGTTTAAGTACGCTCATGCTTTCATCACTTCCATAGATATTCAAATTGCCTTCATATTTTCCAGCAAATCTCATGTTTGCGCAAATTGAACGAAGCACCCATATAACACCTAAAATATGGTCTGTATGATTATGCGACAAAAAGATGTCGTGAATTTTATTTAAGGCAATCCCCGCTTTTTCAAGTTGCAAAAGAATTTGATTGCCGCCACCGCCATCAACCAAAAAATATTCATTATTATTTTCAAGAGCAAAACAGGTGTTATAACATTTTATCGCCCCGCCATTACCCGTTCCTAAAATATGCAATTTCATTTTTTCTCCTTACTTTAAAGTTTGGCCACTTTGATTTTGCCAACCTCATTTAGTCATATTTAGTATAACATATTTTAAAGTTTATCAAAAACTTTTTGATGAATAAAAAAAAGTTTGCGATTTTTTTTGATAAATGATAGACTATTTTTAAAGAGGAAAAAATGAAATTTGACACACAAGAAAACACTACATTATTGATAAGGCAAGCGCTGGTTGAGCTTGAAAGCATAGGCTTGCAAATTCCGAAAGAAATTCTTTTTAAAGATATATCGGCAGCAAGAACGCATGGTTGGTGCAGAAAAACCTATCCAAATAGGCCATCTGAAAAGGATTTTAAATATGTAATAGGAATTTCAAAATTTATCAAATTTGACAGCGATAAGAAAAATACGATAATGCATGAGCTGCTTCATGCACTTATTATGGAAAACTTTAAAGAGGCCGCTCCTCATGGAAAAGAGTGGAAATATTATGCAAATGTAGTCAACGAAAAGCTTGGCCAAAATATAACCAGATGTTGTAATTTGCAGCTTACAATCAAGCCGAAACCCAAAAGGCGCAGACGAAAAATTAAAATAATATTTTTAAGACCTTTTTAAAGAAAAAAAATACAAAACGATATATAAACTACTATAAATCTTTTAATTAAATAGACAAATATATTAAATTATTAAAATTGTTGTTATTTTTATCAAAAACATTATATAAAACATTTTAAATTAAGATAACACAAAAAAAACGACCAAGCAAAATTGGTCGTTTTTTTAATTATACATAAAAGCCATCAAAATGGTCATTTCCATAAATTTCAGGATGAGCTTCTTCCATAAAGACCTTCAAATCTTTATTTAAACAGCCAAGCTTATTAAGCTCGTCAGGCTTTTTAAGTGAAGGTTGCATTGTGCTTAGAGTTTGCTTTTGTGCGTTTACAACATAACCTCTCACCTTTGGCAATAGTTTTATGTTGACATTTCCATTGTCTGAAGTCTTATATAAAATGCCCTTTTGCCTAAGCTCTTGTGTGCGCTTACATTTATCTTCAGCACCACAACTTATTACACTTGTAAGATTGTCGCCAAGAGAAGCCAGAAAATTCTTGCTTGATGAGGTATCCGAGCCGTGATGTGCAACTTTAAGAAAATTGACTTCCTTTAAATCAATGCCATTTAATTTGCAGTGATTGATTACATTTTTCTCAGCTTTTTCGGTCATATCACCAGCAAAAAGGAATTTCAT
>JAAWCQ010000001.1 GCA_022793335.1 Clostridia bacterium | reverse complement strand
TCCATTGTTGAGGTTGCCGACTATCGAGCCAACATAATCATAGCCTTGAATAGTGCCAGATATGATATTCACATTCTTTATCGTTGCATTTCTTGTATAGCCAAATAGACCTACATTTGAATAATTCAATTGGCCATTGGCTATTGTTGTGATGTTTGTTATCAAGTATCCATTTCCGTCATAGCTCCCTTGGAATGCTGTTGTTGCATTTCCTATTGGCAGCCATGTCTTTCCTGCAAGGTCTATGTTTGCGTTCTGCTTGAAATATTTTCCATCAAAGGTGACATTTTTACTTGTCTGCAATGCTAAGAAGGCAATATCCAGCTCGCTATCGATAATATATGGGTCGCCAACTGTTCCGCTTCCGCCTAGTCCGCTTAAGTCTATACCCGTTGCGTCTGCTGCCCATGTCCTTTCCCAGTGTGCATAGATTCTAGTATTTCCTGCGCCCATTGTAGTTGTGCTGTACACGCTTGAGCCTCCGCTTGCTGCTGTATACCAACCTAAGAAGATATATCCTTCTTTTGCTGGTGTTGGTAGAGTGCCATAACTTGTATTGTAAATTACGCTTCTTGTCCTTGTTGTACCACTTCCATTCCAGTCACTTGGCACACTTGTGAATGTTGCTCCTGTCATGTTCGCATCTGCTGTAAGCGTATAGCTGTTGACTGTCCAGTGTGCATAGATTGTTCTGTTTCCTGTTGTTGTCACTCCTGTTGTTGCACTCACAGCTTCTCCACTACTTGCCGCTGTATACCAGCCTGCAAAGGTATGACCTGTTCGGGTTGGAGTTGGAAGAGTGCCGTATGTAGAATCAAATGTTATCGTTTTAGTTGCACTTGCTCCGCTTCCACTCCAACCACTTGTTGTTGGAATGCTTCCACCGTTTGCATTCGCTGTCAGTGTATATGTTTTTGCCTGCCATACTGCAAACAGATTTACTTCTCCTCCGTTCGAGCTTAGATTGCTTACACTCTGACCGTTTGAATAGACCACTCCTCCATTTTTACTTGTTGCCCAGCCTTTAAAGTCATAACCATTCCGACTGAAACCTAAAGCACTTATCGTCCTAAGCGCAGTAGACGAGCCATATTTGAAACCTGTATGGGATGCGGCTGATGCACCCGAATAGCCTGGATTATATACAACCGTATATGGCTTGCCATCCCAGTGCGCATAAAGGGTATGGTTGTTTGCATTCTTTAAAATTGTGTTGCTTTCAACTTTGCTTCCGCCGCTCGACGCTGTATACCATCCTGTGAAATTATATCCCGTTCTTGTAGGATTTGGAAGCGTGCCATAGTTGCTATCAAAATTTAATGACTTTTGCGCAGAAGAGCCGCTTCCAGTCCAATTGCTTGATGATGGAATGCTTCCCCCATTAGCATTAAATGTCACTGTATATTGATTTGGCAACCAGTGCGCATACAAAGTAGCGTTTTCCAAATCATGCGACTTTAACCCTTTGCCATTCGCATCAATATATTGCGTACCACCAGAAGCAGAATCAAAATAACCCAAGAAAGAATAACCAGCTCGTGTAGGCGTAGAAACATTAGGTATACTATACCCCCACTCAATAGTGGTCGTTGCAAAATCTTGAGTATTGTCATTCCTCATCAGTTTGATTGTCTCTGTATTTGCTATCCATCTTGCAGAGATACTTAACATATCTGGATCTGTAAAAAGAACACTATTTGATATATCAAGAGATTTTGAATTTGGACCATATCGATAAGCATTCCATTTTTCAAAAGTATAATGATTTTTTCTAGGTGTACCAGATGGTACAGAATAATAATCACCAAATCTTATATTTATTGATTTGACTCCAGTTGTTCCATCTCCAAAATACTCCCCACTATACAACGAATATTCAGCATAAAATCTTTTAGGTGCACAAACAACTGCTAAATATTTTGTAGTTGTCTTACTTGAGAAAATTGTAGGGTCAACGCTTAATGAAAATTCATCATAAAGATATTGATTAAAAGTTATATTATGATTTTGAGAAGAATTTTCATAACTGAATGGAGAATCACTTAATATGTAATTTGAAACTCCAAACCCCTTGCTATAAAGGTTTACATCAATATCAAGAGTGCGCTTTGAAGATCCATTCCAAACATATTGCAAATAAACCTCTTGATCATCAGCATAGGTTATTGGCTTTTGACCTCTTTCATTTACTATTGCGTCAATTGCAGTCGTTCCACTGGTATCAAAGCCTGTCAATGTAAGATAACCAATAAAATAATCCCAACCATTGTTATTTGGTATACTTGATATCGGAATACCTCTAGAATTTTGATATGTTCCTGTTCTTAAAGTATAATTTCCATTAAGTTTTGGCACTCCAACATTGCCATACGGATATCCCATATCTTCATAGGTATAGGTGTTGGTCAATGGGTTGTTATACCAATAAATCTTTGGTATAACTTTTATAGTGCCTGTCACGCCCTCAGTTTTTTGTTCTGGCTGTTTGAATGTCGTTGTAAGCAAAATTCCAGAAAGCAAAACTGTCAGAATTACGATAAAAGAGAAAATAAACTTGTTGATTTTCAAATTTTTCATATATTCCCTCCTTTTCGTTTTGCGAGTAAGAATATTTTCGTTATATAATTATTATATTATTTATACTTCAATTTTACCCCCCCCCGAATAATTGTCAACTTAATTTGCAATATTTTACAAAAATTTAAAAAAATATTTCTCAAACTAAAAAACAGGCGGAGCGGTTGCATTTTTACAAGCAAAAAAGACTGCATTTAAGCAGTCTTTTTTTATTCCTCTTTGCTTTTGTCAGAGCGTAATATATCACCTTTTTTTAAATTGTAAGGACAATTGATTTGAACAATTTCTTGAACGCGTTTTGCGTCGTCAATAATTTCACCTTTCTCATTTATAATCTTTGAAATTTTGATAGTCTTTAAGAAATTATCATCAGGGCTTAGCACTTGAAGCTCATCCCCCACTTTAAAACGGTTTCGCATTTCCACTTTGACAATCCCGTCTTTTGCATCCTCAACCACCTTTGCAATAAACACCGCAGTTTGAACAGGCATTGAGTCTTTTAAGTATTCCTTATCATCAGCACCGAAATAAAAACCTGTTGTATATCTTCTATGGCTTGTCTTTTCAAGCTCTTCATGCAATACATCAAAATCATCAAAGCCGTCCAAGGCCCTACGATAAGCATTGACAACACTTGCAACATAATAGTCACTTTTCATTCTGCCTTCAATTTTCAAACTTGCAATGCCAGCAGCTTTGAGTTTGTCTATGTGGTCAATAAGACACATATCTTTTGAGTTTAAAATATAAGTACCGCGTTCATCTTCCTCAACCTCATATTCATCCTCACGATTTTCTTCTCTTATAAAATATTTCCATCTGCATGCTTGAACACAGGCTCCACGATTGCTATCACGGCCAGTAAGATAATTTGAAAGCAAGCAGCGCCCAGAATAAGAAATGCACATAGCCCCATGGACAAAGGTCTCAATTTCAATATTTGGATTTTTCTCATGAATATTTTTGATTTCTTCCAAATTAAGCTCTCTTGCAAGCACTATTCTGACAACCCCCATATCAGCATAAAACTTAGCCGATTGAGAATTGTTTACATTTGCCTGTGTGGAAACATGAACATTAAGCTTTGGAAAGTTTTTTCTTATATAATAAATCAAGCCAACATCAGATACAATCACGCCGTCAACCTCAGCCCTTTCCAAAAGTTTGAGATATTCATCAATGCCCTCAAAGTCCCCATCTTTTGCAACGATATTTAAAGTAATATATCCAACTTTGCCACGACTGTGAAGAAACTGCATTGCCTCAACAATTTCTTCTTCAGAAAAATTGCCAGCAAAAGCACGAAGTCCAAGTGACTTTCCGGCAAAATAAACTCCATCTGCCCCAAAATGAACAGCGGTCTTAAGTTTCTCAAAATTTCCTGCAGGTGCAAGAAGCTCCATAATTTCCTCCAATAATCACAATTTGATAGTCTCTATTTTTCTATTCGATAGTATCTATTTTTCTAATAAATGGTCTCTATTTGATATTTTCTATTTTTTCGAAAGTTTCTTTTTTTAAATTTTTCTTGTTTTTTTTAGCTGATAAAACAATATTTTTAGTTTTTTTTAAACTTCTTTTTATTTTCAATTTCAACTATTCTTTGCTTTTTAATCTAAAAGCTTTTTATTTATTTTGTTTTTTCTGTCTGTAATCTTTGCCTCTAAAATGAAAAGTATTAAATAAAACTGAAAGTGAAAAAGAAAACAAAAATTTATTTTCTATTAACTATTTTCCGAGCCTCTAAATTCAACATTTGGTTTAGCTGTCAAATTAAGCTGGGCAAGTCCCAACCCGTCTTTAAGCATATAATAAGCCATAGAGCCAATCATTGCGCCATTGTCAGTGCAATACTTAAGGGCAGGACTGAAAAATTCAATTTCATTATCTTGACATAAAGAAGCAAGTCTTTCCTTTAAGCGTGAGTTTGCACCAACCCCGCCGGCCACAACAAGCTTGTTTAAATTGCTCTGTTTGCATGCCTTAACAGCTTTTTCAGCAAGCTCTTTTGTGACCGACTCTTGAAAAGAACATGCAAGGTCAGCATGATTTAATTCCTCACCTTTTTGAGCTTTGTTGTGCACAAGGTTTACCACCTCTGTCTTAATTCCACTAAAAGAAAAGTTGAAGGTATTTTTAAGACTGCTTGAAAGGTTAAACTTAAATTTAATTTCACCACTCTTTGCAAGTTTGTCAATCTCTGGTCCACCAGGATAAGGAAGCCCAATCACCCTTGCAACCTTATCAAAAGCTTCGCCAACTGCGTCATCAAGCGTAGTGCCAAGCATTGAGAATTTGTTGTAATCTTCCACCTTCAATAGTGCTGTATGACCACCGCTGACCATAAGACAAATAAAAGGTGGCTTAAGAGCATTGTGAGAGATATAGTTTGCCGCAATATGCCCATGCACATGGCTGACAGCAATAAGCGGAATACCCAAGCTGTAGGCAAGCCCTTTTGCAAAGTTTACCCCCACTAAAAGTGCCCCCATAAGCCCTGCACCATAAGTGACTGCAATTGCATCAATATCTGAGTCTTTCACCCCAGCCTTGTCCAGCGCTTCTTGATATACACTTGATATTGCCATAATATGATTGCGTGAGGCAACTTCTGGAACAACCCCGCCAAATCTTCTGTGAATTTCAATTTGTGTGGCAATAATATTTGACAAAACTTCCCTTCCATTTTTGACCACAGCTATGCTCGTTTCATCACATGATGATTCAATGGAAAGAATTAAAACATCCTCTTGATTTCTTAATTTTTCAAACTTTTCTTTTGCTTTAATTTGATAACTCATGCAATTATTATACACCTTTTTAAAATAAAAAAAAAGAGAAATGAACAATTTAATAAAATTTGTTTCTTTTCTTTTTCAGCTTTTATTTTTATCAAAAAACAGAGATAATTTAAGAAAATATCACAAAAAACACTGTTTTTTATTATAAAATGCCGAATTTACGGCATTTTGCATTAAATTATTAAATTTTCTTCAAATATTCATTGATAAACTCTTGAATTTGTCCGTCCATAACAGACTGCACATTGCTGTCTTCATAGCCAGTACGGTGGTCTTTAACCAGTGTATAAGGACAAAACACATAGCTTCGTATTTGACTTCCCCATTCAATCTTCTTCACCTCGCCACGAATGGCAGCAAGCTTTTCAAGCTCTTCCCGCTCTTCCTTTTCGGCAAGCTTTGAATAAAGCATTTGCATTGCCTTTTCACGATTTTGAAGCTGGGAACGTTCCACCTGACAAGAAACAACAATTCCGCTTGGAATATGTGTAATTCTGATTGCACTTTCTGTTTTGTTGACATTTTGACCGCCAGCACCTGAAGAACGATAGGTATCAACTTTAAGGTCTTCTGAGCGTATTTCTATATTTGGACTTTCATCCATTTTAGGCATAACTTCCACACTTGCAAATGATGTATGCCTTCTTGCGTTTGAGTCAAAAGGCGAAATTCTCACCAATCTATGAACGCCCTTTTCTGCCTTTAAAAAGCCATAAGCATTGTCTCCGCTCACCTCAAAAGTAATTGATTTAAGGCCTGCCTCATCACCGTTTAATACATCCAGCACAAGCATTTTAAAGCCAGCTTTATCGCAATACATTTTATACATTCTATAAAGCATATCCGCCCAGTCTTGAGCTTCCGTTCCGCCCGCGCCAGCATGAATGGTGATAATTGCATCGCCGCTGTCATACTTACCTTTAAGCAGTGTTTGAATTTTCGCCTTTTCGACCTCTTCTTCAAGCTTATGCAAACTGTCTTCAACCTCGCTCTCAAGCGTTTGGTCGTGACTTTCTTCAATAAGCTCTACATAGGCATTGCAATCTTCATAAAGCATTTCAAGCATATTCATCAAATTAAGCTTTCCTTCAATATGCTTGATTTTTTTGCCCACTTCCAAAACTTTCGCTTGGTCAAGATAAAAACCTTCTTCCGCCTGCTGCTGTTGCAAAACATTCAGCTGACTTTTGATGTCACCCTTGTCAAAGACACTCCTTTATAAAATCAATTTCTTCGCGCATTTGCCCCATTCTTATCTTCACATTATCTAAAATCATAATCACTCCTAAAATTTGTGTTTAAAACTTGATTATATTAACAAAATATAAATAATAAGTCAAGCGGCAAAGCAAACAAACATAAATTTAGATAAAGCCTTAAAAAAAATCAAAATAGATAAGTTTATTTTGCCACCAGAAAAATTGCACAAAATGCAACCACTTCAACATATATATGATTGTATGCACAAGATTTTTTTCTTATGCACTGTAAAATGAGGAGGTTTAAATGTCATTTTATATAAATAATACAAATCCCAACAGACCGGGACCAATGACAACCAACCCTGTGACTGGGATTTGTGAAAAAGTACTTATTGAGACAACCAAGGTCTTCGATGCCTGCGTTTCTCAAACCACTGAAACGGGAATAGTGCTTACATTAAGTGGTTTCAATCCAGAAAACCCTGCCCTTCCGCTGACATACATTTCAGCAGAAAATCAGGTTGGAAATCCACCAACAGTGTCAGACATTGTAATAGACAGAATTGACAATTCACCAAACTATGCAAATGTGTCAATGACAATCACCATTCCAGTGACTGTGACTTACAGAGATGCGAATGGCGTAATTGGCACAGCAAGCTCAAGCATCACCGTGCAAAAATGCAGCATGCTGTTTGTTCCACAGCCATCACTTTCTCCAGTCGACATCAAAGTAAATGCAATTTTCTCAAGCCAAATCGGCACCTTCACAAGCGAGAATACATTTACCGTAACTGGTTGCATTCAAATTTTAATAAAGGTAACTGCAGTTGTTGACTTATTGGTTCCATCTTATGGCTATCCAGTAATACCACCTTGTCAAGCCTGCCAAAGCGGTAGAGTTTGCCCAGCTCTTGACGACCTGCCATTGTATCCAACAGCAGCATCAACAACCAGGGTCTAAAATTAAAATTTTTAAAAAAAACATTAAAAATCACGGAAAAAGCTTAAATTCCGTGTTTTTTATTGATTTTTATATCGTTTTTAAATAATTATCATCCTTAAACGCATTTGTCAAAGTGTTTTAAAAGCTTGACTGACCACCTCTTTTATATCAAATCTTTCAACCCTTTTACCATTTAAATGCAGCAGATATTCAATGTTGCCGCTTCCACCTTTAATAGACGAAAAGGTCAAATCTGACAAAACCCAGTCGTACAATTCAATCTCTTCCGCCATTTCAAGCAACAGCTTCTCATGCACTTTCTTATCTTTAATTACACCCCTATATTTATTTGCAATCGTCCTGCCGCATTCAAACTGAGGCTTAAAAAGAAGCACACATTCCACCTTACCAAAAAGCTGATTAAGCTTTGGAAAAATATGCTTAAGCGAGATGAACGAAAGGTCTCCAATAACAAGCTGCGTGCCTTCAACCTCCTCATAATTTAAGGCTCGAACATCCATTCCTTCCAAATTAACAACCCTCTCATCCGCTACAAGAGTTTTGTCAAGCTCTCCCTTTCCTACATCCACCGCATAAACTTTCCTTGCGCCATTTTCAAGTGCCACCTGTGTAAAGCCACCCGTTGAAGCACCAATATCAGTCACGATAATATCATCAAAATTAAGTTTGAATTTTTCTATAACACCCAAAAGTTTAAACGCACCCCTTGATACATAGGTCTTGTGCGGAAGAATTTCAACATTCGCCTCGTCATGAACAACAAAAGAAGGTTTGTCAACAAAAACCCCGTCCACTTTAACAAGCCCTTCATCAATCAATGCCTTTGCTTTATTTCTTGAAATGCCGATTTTCTCAGCCACAAATATATCAATTCGTTTATTCATAGCCCTATTTTAAACAATTTCACACAAGAAATCAAACTTTTAAAGAAAAATAAAATAAACTCAATTTTTAAAAGCTCTTTATTATAAAAACGTATCAGCAAAAAACAAAAAAGCAAGTCGTCTTTTAAATAAATAAACCTTTACTTTTAATATATTATTTGATATACTAGAAAAAGGTAAAGGAGATAAAATGAAAATAACAGTAACTATCAGAAACTTAAGCCAGCAGGTATATCTTACTCTTAATGATGAAAAAAATGAAGCAATGCTTGGCGGCAAACCAATTCAATTGGAAGTTGCACCATTTGCAAGCCGACTTCTCACCATTGTTTCTTCATGGGAAGAGAGAATGGTAAATGACTTTATCATTGACGGCGAAGAATATTCTGTAAAAATTGAAAAAGATGGAAAAACCTATCTTTATGAAGGCAGAAACAAGTTTCCAAGAAACTATCGTGATTTCATCAATCTTCTCAGAAGTGCAAATATATGCTAAAACACGGTCTCGAAGGCGTCAATCTTAATAATCCGATTGAAAATAAACTGCCTTCGGTAATTGAATATTTTGTTAAAGTTTATGGCGAAAAGTATCGCGAGCGTATCACCACCCGCTTAAATGACACCATATTCGTTTTTGTTGACCAGTATTTTACAAACAGAATAAAAGATATTGAAAACCACTTTGAAGAATTAAGATTTAATCTGCTAAGCAAATTCAAACAAAAATCAATTATCAACTTTTCAAGCCTTACAAAACCACAACTTGACCAGTTGGATGTGTGGCAAAAAAATATTGACGAAACAGAAATCGAAAATGTAAAAAACTTTTTAAAGCATTTTGTAGCTGTCAACTCATATCAACTAAAAACAGCCCTGCAAAAAGGCTATGAAAAAGACCTTTGCAATTTCTTAGCTGACATAAATGATTTCTATCATAAAGAAGTCAAAAAAGATTTGGAATATCTTGAAAATGAACAAGAAAAATTTCTTGCTCTTCCGCTTGATGATTTTTCAGTCAACCGCATAGAAAATTCATATAATTTGGACTTGACACGAATGCTTTACAAAAACATTGTAAGTCAATTTGCTATTCCAGACAACGAGGAAAATGAGAGTTTACTCTTGCCTTTTCTTCCAGCTTACCACAAAGCAATTAAGACCAATCAAGAATACTTTTCTTCTCAAGAGCGAGACGCGCTTTTAGATTTTTTCAAAGTCGTGGATAAATTATCAAATGACGATTTCTCAGATAATAAAAGCTTCTATGATTATCTTCAAGACAAAAATTTTAAAAACAAACTCTTTGGTCGTGAATTTAAAAGAAATCTTAATGCTTTGAAATCAGAAAAAGATATAAAACTCACCCCTATTTTATGTGACCGCATTAAAAACACCCAACCACTCTATGACGAAGAGTTTGTTTTTCAAGATGATATATTACAAAGAATAAGCGAATTTAGCAATACTCCATCTATTGGTCAGCGTTCAGCAGCCTTTATATTTCCAGGACTGTCTTACAGCGATCTTGAAAAAACAAGAAACATCTGCGTTTGCGGAAGTTTCTTCAATCTTTACGACTCAAATATCATTCATGAAATGAACCATATAATAGAGTCAGACTATTCACTTAAAAATGCCATCTTTTATCAAAAGACTGGTTTTGACATAAACAACACCCCTCTTGGAAGAGGTGCGGCAAGCTCAAACAATTGCCTATTATTAAACGAAACCATAAACGACTATCTTTCTTTGAAAGTGCTTAAACTTATGGAAAATGATGATTTTAAAATAGGTCATAAGACTTTAATAAACTCAACCTACTCAAAAGCATTTCCCCTTATTGAAGACTTTATTGAAGAAAACTTAAATGAAATAATTGACAGCCGCATGAGCGAAAATCCAATGTCTTTCGCTGAAAAAATTGGTTTAGACAACTTTAATGCTCTTTCAAAAGCAGTTGATACTTTCTTAAATCTCGCAAAGGTTTATTCTATAGAAAGTGCCTCTCAAGAATTGAAAGAAAAAACAGGGCAAACTGAAATTGATATGTTTTCAATTGAAACAAACCCAAATTTCAGCAATGCAACAAATCTCTTAATAAACTGCTTTCAAAATGTAAAAGAAATTAAAGAAAGAATTTCATCAACACAAATAGACACAGAAAATGAAATTTAAAAACACAAAAAACAATCTATAAAAGGACAAAATATGATTAAGCACGGAATAGAAAACATAAATTTAAATAATCCACTTGAAAATAAGCTGCCAAAGGTTATTGATTATTTTGTCAAATTCTATGGAGAAAAGTATAGAACAAGAATAACCGAGCGTCTCAACAATGCGACCTATATTTTCACAGAGACTGTTGGCTCACTTAATTCTTATTACTATTTAAAAGATTATTTTGAAAACAAAAATGAAGAAGTTGCAGCGCAATTCTTTAAGAACATCGGCTGCGAACATCAACCTTTTCTTTACATGTTTTTGGACTGGAAAAATTGGCAGAACAGTGTAAAAAACTATGGCTCTACATCTATCCCTTTAAATAAAAATTTAAGCACTCTTCTTGCCAGCTATCTTAAACTTGATGACTGCTCGCAACAAGATAAAGATGAGCTTATTCACCTATTTTTACTTGATAAGAAAAACAATATAAAAATACAAAAATACCTTGCAAAAAGTGAGGCTTTATTCAACAAAATATATAAGCCTCAATTTGAATATTTGCAGAAAGAATATGCTCGAATTTCCCCACCTTTCAAAGAAAATTTTGATAAATTATCAAAAATTCGTCAAAATTTCAGTGAAAAACGCTTAATTTTGTTAAAAAATCATATTTCTCAAACTTTTGATATAGATTTTAATAAACCCGAGCTTAATGAAATCGCTGAAATATTAGAGCTGTTTTTAAGTAAAGGCAGATTTGAATTTAATAAAGAAAAATCTCTCAAACTTTTTCAGTTTGTAACAAAACAAAATGATAATAAAACAAGTTTTGACGAGTTTATCAATGACAAAAATTTATTGAGCAAGATAAGAAATGAAGCAGTAATCAAAGAATTTTCAACACTTGTAAAAGAAGAAAATGAGGAAATTCTTTCAAACAATGCTGAATATATTCATTTAAAAGAAATTTTGGAAAATGATGACATTTATCAAGGTGACATATTAGCAACTCTTGGTGACTATATCACAAAGGCTGGCAATGTAATGGCTTATATTGACCACACTTTCAAATATTCATCACCTTACCAGCCTTATGCAATCTGCGTGCTTCCTGCCACATTTTGCCTCGACAATGAAACTCTAGTGCATGAGCTTAATCATATTATTGAATCTGACATAATCTACAATACCCAATTTGAAATGACTATGCGATGCGGCATTTGCCCAAGCGTGTTGAATAAAAATTTCAACACCACTTATGGCAGTCGCGAATTTAACATGTTGAATGAAGTAATCAACGATTACATTGCAATAAAAATCAACAAATTGATGGCTAAGGACGGATTTACAATTGGCCTGCATAAACATATAAAATCAGTTTTTGCATACGCGTTTCCACTTTTAAGCGAGTTTATCGAAGATAATTGGGATGCTTTGATAGAATGCCGAATGGGTGACGCTGCGCTGGAAGAACGCTTTGACATGAACGATATTGCTTCACTTGCAAGAGTCACTACAGAATTTCTTTTAATCAACGACAAAGACAATATTTTAAAAGAGATTGAAAGCAAAACATTTAAAGGCGTCAATATATTTGACATCCTTGACAACGATGAGCTTGAGCTTAGCAACGATGCAAAGAATTATGTAAATTGCTATCGACAAGTCAGCTACTCAACCAATAAGTTGAAACTGACAAAGATTAAATTAAGTAAGACAAACCCTACTTCAAACAAAACAAATCCTGTTTCAAGCAAAACCTCTTCAACAATTAAAGCCGAAATTCCACAAGGCCTAAATAACGCAAAACGCAAAACAGTATCTCAAGTGCTTGAAGAACGCAGGCGAGAGCGTGAAAACGCGTCTGATTATTCAAAATATTAAAAATTATGACAAATTTTGATAAAATTTAACAAAAAACAGCCATTTTTAAGCAATTTTCACAATTTTGTTTACCAAATGGCTATTTTTTATAACACCCTTTTTCGCCGCATCTGCATTTTAAAAATCAATTTACAATAAAAAGCACAGACTTTTTCTTGTCAATAAAAAACTACAGACTTATGCCATAACAATAAAAAAAAATAGGCTTATTCCTTAAAAAACACAAGCTTATTCCATAGCAATAAAAACCACCGGCTTATTCCCAGTGGTTTATTTTTATATCTTTTTTAAATATACTGTTAAACTTTTATCCGATTTTTATCTCAATAAATTGGGCTATATGTTTTAAAGTTGAAACTTTAATAATCATTCCAAACTTACAAAATCTTATTCCAAGCTTACAAGATAATAATATACAGGTTGACCACCGCTTATAGCAGAGACTTCACATTCTGGATATTTTTCACCAAGAGTAGCAGCCAATTTTTCAGCTTCGTCTTCGCGAATATCTTCGCCATAGAAAAGAGTGATATTCATGATTTCTTCACTCATCATGCTTTCAATGAGTTTTTCAGTTGTCTCAGCAACAAGTTTCCCCTTTGCCAAAATTGCCTTATCGTCAAGGCCAATAATATCACCAACATTGAGATCAAAGCCGTCAACATGAGTGTCTCTTACAGCGTAAGTCACAGAGCCAGACTTAACGCCCTTTATCGCGTCGTTCATAGACTCAGTATTCTCTTCCACACTTCCATCTGGATTGAATGCAATCGCTGCAGAAATTCCCTCTGGAATAGAGCGTGTTGGAATGATAATCAAGTTTTTATTTGTAAGGTCGTTTGCTTGATTAGCTGCCAAAATAATATTTTTGTTGTTTGGGAAAACAAATACATTTCTTGCTGGGACCTTGTCAGCAGCAGCGGCTATGTCAGCAGCAGAAGGATTCATGGTTTGTCCGCCTACAATAATCTCGTCAACGCCCAAATCTTTATAAATGGCAGCAAGCCCGTCACCAGGCGCAACAGCAACCATTCCATGCTCTTTTGTCTCTTCCATGACATTGGCTTTCTTTTTCATCTCTCTGTTTTGCTCTCGCATATTTTCAATCTTAAGATTGTAAAGCTCACCAAGCTCCAACGCATATTCAAGCGCCTTGTTTGGCTCGTTTGAGTGAACATGCACTTTTACAAGATTGAGGTCACCAATGCAAATGACAGAATCGCCAAGCTCAACAAGCTTTTCTCTAAGCTTGTCAATGTCAGCCTCTGTGGTTTTTTTCTTCATGTGGATAATCATATACTCAGTGCAGTATCCAAATTGAATATCACCAAGGTTGTTGATATCAGCAATGACATCATCAAGAGATTGCTTCTTTTCGTCGTCAAATTGAAATTCGAAATCTTCTTCACCCATAACAAGTTTATAAAAACCTGTGAAAATAACGATGATTCCGCGACCGCCCGCGTCAACAACGCCCGCCTTCTTAAGCACAGGAAGCATTTCAGGGGTCTGTTTCAAAATTTCTTCACCAACCTCTAAAACCTTCTTGAAGAAAACTTCAAAGTCATCACATTTCTTAGCCACGCTCACAGCGTTTTCCGCCATAACCCTTATGACAGTAAGAATTGTGCCCTCTTTTGGCTTTGTAACCGCTTTGTAGGCAATGTTTGCCCCTTCCTGCATAGCCTTAGCAAAAACCTTAGTAGTGATTTCTTTATGCTTTGCAGTCTCACTGCAAAAGCCCTTAAAAATTTGTGAAGTGATTACACCGCTGTTTCCACGAGCCCCTTTCAAAGCCCCTTTGGCAAAAGCGTCACTGAGCGCGTCTAAAGTGCTTGAAGGGCACTGAGAAACTTCCGCTACGGCTGACTTCATAGTTAAAAACATATTGGTACCAGTGTCACCATCTGGTACAGGAAAAACATTTAAAGAATCGACATATTTCTTATTTTGCTCAAGCAAACCTGCGCCGGCAATAACCATCTTGCGAAAGGTTTGTCCATTTATTGACTTAATCATAAAATCTCCTAAACTCTTACTCCGACAACATGAACATTGACTGCATCAACAAGCATACCAGTAAAGTTTTCAACGCTGTACTTGACTGACTTGCGAAGTGATTCTGCAACTGCACTAATAGAAACACCGTATTTTAAAATACAGTAAACATCAATATAAATTCTGTTGTTGATATGGTTGATCTTAATTCCTTTGGAATAAGATTCTTTTTTAAATAATTCTCTGGCACTGTCCACAATGGACTTGCTGACAAGGTCAACGACACCATAGCAGTCGAGTGCAACATAGCCCGCAACAACCCTGATAGAGTTGTCGGAAATAGAGATATTGCCATAGTAGTTGTTTGTATCGACAGTCACCTTGCGCTCCTTTTAAAAATTTATCAATAAGCCAAAGCTCGCATTTGCTGTAATATATATGCAAAGCAAAGTGCAAATTGACATAGTGCCTATAGTATTTTACAATAAAATTGTGAAAAAAACAACAATTTTTTTGAGATTATTTCAAAAAAGGCAAAATTTTAAAAACATTTGAAAGTTTTTTTGCCAAAAGAGTTGCTTTTTAAAACAAAAAATGCTATATTAAAGAAAGTCAGCATCACGCAAACCTTGCTGTTGGTGCAAATTATAATAATATTATATGGAGGTTAAACCAATGAGCAGAGTATGTGAAGTATGCGGCAGAGGCAAAATGACAGGCAAACAAGTTTCTTTCTCAAATAAGAAATACAACAGAACATATGACCTCAATCTTCAAAAGGTTACAATGGAAGTTGACGGAAAAGAACAAACTGTTAAGGCCTGCACAAAGTGCATTAGAACAGCTAAAAAAGCGCAATAAGAATTTGAATAACAAAAATAAAGAGCAGAATTTTATCTGCTCTTTTTTTGTAACTCAATTGGTTATAAATCTTTTTTATAAAATCAAAATTCTATATTGAAGTGTATCCAAGCTGGGTAAGCTTGCTTGCTGTCAAACTGCTATCACTGACAACACCCATCCAAGCCAACTGCTTTGGTAATGGCTGGTTTTGCAAGGTAATAACCCATCCAGTGTAATTGGTTACTTTAAAGCGTTTAACGCCGTTTATCTCAAACACACAATTGGTGAAACTTGCATTTGTAAGACCATAATTATTCAGTGACTGCGTTGTGGTAAATGTCGCTCTCGCATAACAATTTGACACATTGCCCGCATAACCTATTGCGTAACCACCGCTTGTAGTCAAGATTGAGCCTTCAAAATAACAATCTGTTATACTTCCAGAAATGTTGCCGACAATGCCTCCAACATCACTCACTCCTTCAATAGCGCCCTTAGAAATACAACTTGTAATAATAGCTGAGCCATTTCCTAGAATGCCTCCTACTTTGCTGTTTCCAGATACATCACCATAGTTGTAACATTTGCTTATTGTTGAGGTTGAATAACCAACAATACCGCCAACAGCCCCACTTGTAGAGCTTCCATAAATATTACAAAAGCTTATGCAATCAGTAATAGAGCCAAGCAGAGAATACCCCACAATGCCTCCTATATTTGTATTTCCTGAGACTCTTCCGCTTGAAAGCCTGATATTTTTTAATGTTGCACTAGAAGCCGCCCCAAACAGCCCTTGATAGCTTTCATTGCCCTGAATTATAAGGTTTGATATGGTGTATCCTCCGCCGTCATAGCTGCCCTTAAATGGATATGTACTGCTGCCTATAGGCGTCCAAACCTTTCCAGACAGGTCAATCGACGCCGTCTGCTTAAAACTGCCTGTAAGCGAAGCTGTCTCGCTCTGCTTTGCCATCCATGCCAAATTTGCCGCACTGGAAATTTGATATACTCCATTCACCTGCGATGGTGCGGTGACACTTGCTGAGCTGCCCTCTTTCCAAACAGCATACAAGGTGACCGGCCCAGTGCAAGTTATCGACGCACCATCTTGATAAATTACCACCCCACTTGACGAGGTTGCCCACCCCATAAACACATATCCACTTCGCTTAAAGGCGTTTCGGGTCAATGAAACTGTAGAGCCATGCGAAACTAATTGATTTGACATAGTCCCACTTCCGCCATTCGAATTGAAAGTAATGACATAATTTTTAATTGTCCATTGTGCATAAATAATATGGTCGGAAGTCTTATTCATTGCTGTGCCTGTCGAAATCTGCGTGCCACCACTCGCCGCATCATACCACCCTTTCAAGTTGTACCCCGTCCGCGAAACGGACGGCAATGTGGAGTATGCGGAGCCATAGCTTACCTTCTTTATTGCCACACTTCCACTGCCGCTCCAACCGCTCGTCGACGATATGGTACCGCCGTTTGCACTGGCGGAAATATTATAACTGTTTGCCTGCCATACCGCATTGAAATCAACCGTTGTAGTGCTAAACTCAGGCACTTCTGGAATGGTCAATGTTCCAGATGGTGAAAGATAATAATAGTAAGTCTTGCCATTTTTTACATAAGACCAACCGCTCAGCGTATACCCAGTTTTAGTTGGTTTTGGAAAACCTGAATACTCAGCCCCCTGCTTAATTCCACTTTGTGACGAAGCACTTTGCCCATTGTTTGGGTTGAAACGAAATGTATACTCAGGCGCCGCCGCTGAAGCGGCAGAGTTTAGATTGAGGTGAAGCGCAGGCCGCACAGCACGGGAATTGTTAACATTGTAATAACCAGTAGAGGCGCCGGAGGGGTTGAGATAGTATGCATAGTTAGCATCGCCGTAGTAGCCCGAACGGAGCCAAGAATAAGCTGACGCTGAGCCAGAGGTAGAGCCTACATTACCTAATGAAGATGTAGTAGTGCCATCATAATTCTTTCGCTGGTCTGTTGAAGTCTGCCATATTCCATCGTAGGTTGTATCGTAGCCTGTTTCTGTTCTACTTGGAAGCCATAATTTGTCTCCTGCCCATTTATAATAATTTGATTTATCTGGCAATGTTTGAGCTCCATAAGATGTATCCCAATTATAACTACTTAATTTTGCCGCATCTTCATTTGGATAGTTATATGATGTATTTGCTCCAAGTTTACTGCGTGTGTCTTGATTTCTTTGCCACGAAACTTTGTTTGGCTCTACTATATAATTGCTTAAACTACCCATTGTAAAGTTTGCAAATATACTATTTGAACTTTTTGGCACTGTTGTATATCCTGTTGTTGAGGTGCCATATGCTCCTCCATTATTTAGGGTCACTGCATGTATATAGCTTGCTCCATACATTGCTGATGGATTATATACATTATATGCAGAGTTATACCAGTTTGCCGACCAGTCTGAGTATAACCCACCATTTAAGAAACCATAATATTCCCCCTCTGTTGCACTTCTTCCACTGAATGCACTCTGAGTGCTGTTTGAAAGCCATAAGGTCAAAATAGAATTTCCGTTTGTATCTTTTGAGAGATAAACCACCTGCCAATCAAGGCCTCCTAAGGTGACTATTATATCTTGTGATGAGGTTTTATTATATGTTTTTGACCTTATTGTTGCTGCTGAAGTGCCTGGTTGGCCATCTGAGGTTGAGCTTGCTGCCATGCTGTTTATTGTAGACATATTATATACACTGCTTGCCCCACCTGAAACATATTGGATAAGTTTATTCAAATTGTTTTCATCAAAATTATTTTTACCAGCACTCCAAATATCTCCAACTTTCACATAACTTGAGGTATCTGTATTTGTTATCGCTTCGGAAGTCTTAAAAGTGGTGCTTAAAAACACTCCGACCACCAAAATTATAGCCGAAAAGACTGTCGCAAAGACAAATGAAATTCCTCTTTTAGTTTTCATAAACCTTCTCCATATTCACAAATTCGCATATATTCAATTATAAAAAATATTTTTACAAAATGCAAGCATTTACGGCATTCCGTAAAAATTTTTTACAAAAAAAATGAAAATTTTCACCCTATCAAAGACAATTTTTAAATATTTGTTTCTTTTTAAAAAGAAAAATGTTATAATCAAATTGACTTAAGTTTTTAAGTCAGGGCAAGGGCTTTTATTAGGCTGGTGGCTTTCTTGGCTCCGTTCGGGCAACAACAACAATGCAAACAATGCATACAATCTCAACCCCTCCGGCGCCTCTAATGGTAATAACAATGTAAACAATTCCCGTGCTGTGCGGCCTGCGCTTCACCACACTTGGATAAAACCAAGTTTTCCAGAATTTGACGAGAGATTTTCCGCCAAACAGTAAGATTTGAGGTGAAGGGGTCTTTGTCCCACCTAGCATATAATTGATATGAGGGTAAACAAGGTTTAATCTTCTTTCAACGGCATGACAAAACATTGTCACTTTTGAAAGATGAGCTTTCTTCTCAGTTACAAATTTTGAAAGCGGTTAAACCATCATTCAGTCGGCAAAAGACGCTGACTGAGAAAAAGGAGAGAAATGCTCTCCTTTTTTTATTTTTATCAACCATGCCAGAATAATAGGTTATAATCAAAATAATATGTCAAAAAAGAACAGCAAGCCTAGGTCTTACCGATTTTCATTTAACCAATGAAAGCAAGCGTGCTTTTATAATGAAAGAAAGCATGTTTTTATTTTGAGGACTTAATCCAGCCTGCAAGCAGTTTTTGCACCTCGCAAATTTGTTTTGCAATGACCTCGCACTGATGATTGTTTATTGCCTGCATAGTTTTGGCTGTATCTGCGTAAAAATCAAGCATATGAAGATATACATTTGCTCTGGTCTGATAAGCGAGGCGTTTTTCACCACGCTCGAAATTGGCTTGATAGAGATAGTCAATTATTTGACTTGAGTAGTTTTGAAGCCTTGCGATAATGCTCCAGCGATATTTCTTCGGCGACTTTTCTGTGATGACGAAGATATATTCGCAAAGTTTTTTTGCGTGAGTAAACACAGCCATTTCTTTTTGTTTGCTTTTTGGAGAAGAAAGCTCATCAATGATAAACTCCTTTCTTGCCACCTGTTTTTGAAGGGCTTTAAGCTCTTTTTCTGCCGAGTTTTCACCCAAAAAATTCATCTGATTGTTTTCCATAAATTATTCCTTTTAATTTTTATTTAATCATTTTCAAGATGGGACTGCTCACCTTCATTTCAAGTTTGAAGCAATCACCATGCATTAGATGACCATGATAAGCCTGCAATGACTGCATTACTTTTGCCTTATCAATAAAGCCCTCGCTGTATGCAATTTGAATAAGTCTTGCCCGCCTTTTAAATCTCTTAGCTGTCTTATTTGAAACTTTTTTAATCAGCTTTCCGGTCTTTGAAATTTGATAACGAAAACCAAGATAAGTAAGCCCATTTTTAAGCGGGAAAATTTGCGTGCGTGAGTTAAGTTTCAAGTCAAGCTTGTCAAGTTCTGCTTTTATCACATCAAGCAGAGTAAGCAAAAACTTTTTATCTTTATGTACAATTACAAAATCATCCATATATCTTGAATAGATTTTAACGCGAAATTTCTCCTTGATCATTCGGTCAAGTTTGTCAAGATAAAACATTCCAAATATCTGACTTGTTTGGTTGCCAATAGGCACCCCTCTGCCCGTTTTGTCACCCTCAAATTCAATTCTTTCAATTTCATATCGCTGCAAAAACTCTGGGCGTGTATGAAAGCTTTGGATAATTTTGACCACCATGCTTTTAAGCCTTTCATCTTTAATCTCGTTTGCAATGCAATTTATCAAGACCCTGTGCGAAAGACTGGGGAAATATTTGAGAATATCACATTTTAAAACATAACCATTTTGCCCATTATCATGAACAAACTTTTTAAGCTTTTCTTCAAAACGCCTCAACGCATAATGCATTCCTTTTCCCTTTTGACAGACGCAATTGTCGAGGATTGCTTTTCTCGTAAAATAGGGGGCAAGCAAATCATCACAAATGACATGCTGCACCACTCTTTGACTGTAATAAAGCGTTTGTATTTCTCGTTTTTTCGGCTCAAATATGACAAAAGTGTTGTATCTGTCAATTTTAAATTTACCATCTTTGACCTTGCTAAAAATGTCATATAACTTAGACAGATTTCCAATTTCAAAACGCACAAGAGACTTTTTATCACGCTTTGAAATGCGTCCTCTTTTATGTGCATTATAAATGGTTGAAAAAGAAAAAATATCCTCAAATTTGTCTTCAATCATGCAAAAAACCTTTTCTATAAAAAGATTTTAAACAATAAAAGCAGGACAAATCAAGGATATTTGTAAAATTTTGTAAAGAATTAAAAATTAAATTTTAAAAACGATTTTCACCCCCACCCCAAGTTTTAAATTTGTGATTTTTTAAAATTTTTGCATGAAATTTTTGTGTTTTATTTTAATTACATTTTTCAAAAAATACTGACTTAACATTTTCTTTTTCACCACTTTTTCAATAAAAAACAGGCACAAATTTGCACCTGTTTTAAAAGATTTTTTTATCACTTAAAGCATTTTAATAAAGTTTAAGATTAAAAGTCAGTTTAATTCAAAAATATTCAGCTTACCTTCCAATATCCAAGCTCTTGCAATATTTCGAGGCTTAGCTGGTCACCAACTCCACCAATCCAAGCAAGCTCTTTTGGAAGAGTAAGACCGTCTTTTGTAATTATCCAATTTGAAAAATCATCTCCATAGCAAAACTTATTTCTGCCAATTTCAAAAACACTATTTTTCAGCTTGCCTACGCCTATACTGCCGTATTCAAGCGCGTTGACATTTCCAAATAAAGTCATTCTGATATAACAATTTTCAAATTCTGGATTTGAAGAGCCATAATAGAGATAACCAGCAACCACGCCAAAATTAGACATTACAGACTTAAGCGTTCCATTAAAATAATAATTATTCAAATGCACTCTTGTCATGCAACTGCCAATAAGCCCACCTACCTCAGAATTACCTGAAATACTTGACTTTACAAGAATGTTTGAAGCGAAGTAGTCGCCAGTGCATCTTCCAACAATGCCGCCAACCGAGCTTTTTCCAGTCACATTACCATAATTATAACAAAGATTGGTTGTTATCGTGCCTGAATATCCGACAAGGCCACCTACATTATTAGTACCTTCTACATCAATATGGTTTACGCAATTTGTAAAAATTGTCGCATTTGCATCGCCTACAATGCTGCCTACATTATTTCCTCCAACTATCTTACCAGAAACAATTCTTATATTTGAAAGCTTTGAGCCGCTTGTCTGTCCAAATAGTCCTTGGTATGAATTTGAGCCTGTAATATATAGGCTTGAAATAGAATAGCCCTGCCCGTCATAATTGCCCTTAAATGGATATTTTTCATTGCCAATTGGCGTCCAAGGCATTCCAAACAAGTCAATTGAAGCGGTCTGAATAAAGTCTCCGCTTAAACTTTGAGTTTCACACTGCTTTGCCATCCACCCCAAATGCGAAGGAGAAGAAATTTCATATTTGCCATTATTCAAAACTGGAGCTTCAACATCACTTGTGAAACTATACTCCCAAATAGCATAAAGGGTTAAATCTTCATAAAAAGCAGTATAATGCAAATCGTTGTATTCAACTTCACCATCTGCCGTCGTAGACCAACCGGCAAAAACATAACCACTTCGTGTGAATTTGTTTGGATTTAAATAAACATTCATTCCATGTTTTACCGATTGCGTACTCATTGTGCCCACGCCTTCATTCGCATTAAAAGTGATTGTGTAAGACTTATCATCCCACTGCGCATAAATCATGTGATTTTCAGCGCTTATAAGCACCTTTGTCGAACTGCTTGATCCATTCGAGACTGTTGTTGATATTTGATTGCCGCCAATTGCAGCGTCAAACCAGCCTTTCAAGGTGTATCCCTCTCTCTTCACATCAGGAAGCTCACCATAAACACTTCCATAACTATAATTTCTCATAGCCGCAAGTCCAACGCCCGTCCAGTTTCTAGTGCTTGAAATTGTTCCACCATTTGCAATTGCTGCAACAGTATAGCTTTTTGCCGCCCACTGCGCAGTAAAGGTCACAGTAGCGCCATTTGTCCCATAGTTTTCAACAGGATTTAATGTCAAAGTCCCTGTCGGAGAGGTGTTGTATATTTTGTTGTTATAACTGCATTTCCAGCCAATTAAATCATAGCCTGTCTTTGTTGGAACATTAAAAGTAAAACTTCCACCTGCTTTGACACCACTATAACTTGACGAGGTTGCTCCACTATAGGTGCCGCCGTTATAATTTGTAACAAAGGTGTATTCGTCTGGAATTGACTTTGCAATCTCAGATAAGTTGAGATGAAACGCTGGACGGACTGCATTAAGCACATAAACTGAACCATTTACCATACCGCTGCCCATAGGCTGAAGAGCATTCGCTTGATAATTATAACTGCTTGCATCACCAGACCTAAGCCAAGAATAAGTACTTAACGTGTCTGACACAGTCCCTACATTTCCACTTATAGAAGTATTCGACATTTGTCCATCATAATTCTTAAGCTGATTTTCACTTAATTTCCACATTCCAATATAAGATTTTGTATATCCAACTTCTGACAAACTTGGCAGCCAGATGTAGTCATTCGCCCATGTTTGATTTAATGCATTGTTTGCATAATTTGTGTAGTTTCCACTGCTACTCCCAAAGGTATACGACTCGCCCATATAACTTCCATTATTTGGAATATTTGGCGACCAATTTTCATTTGGCGCAGAAAATTGGTCGCCAAATATTGTTTTTCTATTTTGTCCATATTCCTGCCATTTGACATCTATTGGTTTTACGATATACTTTGTAAGACTTCCTGAAACACTTGGCATAGTGAATTTTGCAAATGCGCTGTTTGAATTTTGTGATGCCGAAACAGCTGAAGTTATGCTGGTGGAATACTGCCCACCATTATTAAGGGTGACTGCCCTAATATAACTTGCACCATACATATTTGCAGGATATTTTGCAGTCAAATCATTCTTATACCAATTTGCCGACCATGAAGAATAAAATCCACTGTTGTAGAAGCCAAAATAAGAGCCCTCAGCTGTGCTTCTTCCACTGAAAGCACTTTGAGTAGAATTTGCCAGCCAAAGTGTAAGAATTGAATTTCCATTGTTATCTTTTGAAAGATAAACCACCTGCCATTCAAGGTCACCAAACTTGACAACAACATCTTGAGAGGAACTTTTTCCATAAGTCTTTGCCCTTATTTGCGAAGCATTTGTTTTATTTGAAGCCATTGTATCTATTGTGCTCATACTTTTTATGCTGGCATTGCCATTTCCAGAGATATATCTCAAAAGACTGTTGACATTATTTGCTGAAAATCCATTTCCATCCCATATTTCATTGACTTTCACACAGCTTGAGCTGTCAGTATAAGAAAGAGCTTCAGTATTTGTAATTTTTCCGCTGTAAAACAACCCCATTAAAAGAGAACAGACAGCAAACAGAAAACACGAACAAAACACTGAAAGCTTTCTGAAAATCTCCATATTTTCCTCCTAAATTAAAAAATATAATTCACCCAATATCTCTATTATGTCATAATTTGTCGAATTTACAAAATAAAATATAAATATATTTTATCTTATCATTCTTTAAATTTCATACGATAAAGCGTAAACAAAATTTGCTTCAAATAAAAATCAAAATTATTTAAAATTTGCAAACTCAATTTTTTCGACTTTTATCTGTTCAATCCTATTCTACCCCCCCCCGAAATAAAGTCAAATAAAATAAATTATTTCATAAAAATGTCTTAAAAAAATATAAAACTTTGCCCTTTATATGCTGTTTTTTATGCAACTATCAAAGCCAAAACTAAAATTATGTCTTTACACTATTTTACTCATGTAATTATTTAAATAAAAATTGATTTAAAAACAAAAAAAATCGCAAGCTTTGTTGCGATTTTTTCTTCTTATCTGATAATAACTGACTCAAAGAATTTCTCTTGAAATTCTGTCAAAGCTCTGATTTGCTCATCAGTATAATTTCTGCCTTCAGCCATAACTACAAGCTTGTCGTCATCATCGTTTGTTCTGTGAATGATTGCAACAACCACGCCTTCAAATTCTTGAAGAGGTTTATGCTCACCAAGCACATAAGCGTCAAGCTCTTCACCATCTCCCGAAACAGTGTTTGGAATAAAACCATAATTTACAGGATAAACAAAACCATGTTTTGGATGAGTTGAGCCAAGCGGTCTATCCATTTCAACTTTTACTTTTTTTCCTAAATATTCTTTATTTTCCATATTATTCTCCTAATTCAATTTCATCTTCATAATCGTCCAAAGCGTCAATATGCCATATCGCATCCTTTGATTTGGTATCAGTTGTAGAGACCCTTGTGCCCTTGCTATAACAAAATTGACAATTCATATTACAAGAGTTGGTAAGCCCCCATCCAATGTTAAATTTTTTCATAATTTTCCCCTTCTTTTTTAAACATTATCTTTCAAAGACTGCAAAACTGAAACCACCTTACCTTTTGAAAGTATTTTCAGCTCATGCATTGCTCTTGTCAAAGCCACATATAAAAGTTTCATTTCAACTTCGCTTTTTTGGTCAAACTGTTTTTCTGACGCGTCGTTTAATATCACGCTGTCAAATTCAAGTCCTTTCGATTGATAAACTGTTGAAATGACCACCCCTGTTATCTTTGAGTCATCTTTTAAAACAGTGCTTTCAATGTCATTTCTTTCAAGCAACTTTTGCACACTTTCACATTCCTTATTATTCATGCAAAGTATTGCAACCACGCTGAATTTTTCCTTAGAAGCCTTCACAGTCTCCACTAAGAGCTTTTCATAATCATCTTTTGAATATTCTATAACTTCAACCTTTTCGCCATGCCTTATCACCGGCTGACCTTTGACTAAGGTTATGCTGCTACCAACCAAGTTTGCCGCTTCCATAATTTCAATTGTGGTACGATAACTCTTTGTAAGCTCATAATATTGACTGTCACATTGCAAGACTTTTTCGTCTACTTCCTTCCAATCTTTGATGGAGCTATAACCATATATCGCTTGGTTTAAATCGCCATAAAGGTCAAATATACAGCCATTGAAAAGTTTTTTAAGCGCTTCATAATGAAACAATCCTAAGTCTTGCGCTTCATCAATGATTACATGGCAAATGTTGTCAAACTTTTTGCAAGGAAGAAGACACTGCTTGATATAGATAAGAGCTGGCAAGTCTTCATAATCAAAAAGTTTATGTTTTATGTTTTCTAAAGTCGCATCAGCAAGCTCAACATACTCGCTGTCATTTTTAAGCCACTTTAAAAAGTCTGAATATACTCCAAAAACTGAAAGCTTTTTAAACACTATTTGCTTTTTCAGGAAATCTTGACTGCCCTTTTCAAACATATCTCGCAATTTCCATTCGTCTTTAAGTCCAATCTCCAGACCATTCTCTCTTGCCTGCCTTGAGACATCTGCAAGAATATCTCTGCTGATTTTTGGATTTGACAGCCTGCCTGCCAAAAAGTTGCTAAGCCTTATAAACTCACTCTGCAAGTCTCCGCCCCGATTTTGATTATAAAATTCTTTAAGCTGTCCTTTAGAGAAGATTTCTGCACCCTTAAAATTTATATTATTTGGCAAAAACTTATCTGCAATATCAAATAAAAACTCATCAATTTTATCTTTAAAACTTAAATCTGTCTTTCTTTTCAAATATTCTGGGGCAGACTTGCTGCTTACAAGCTCTTTAAGCACATTGTTCTTGTCAGCAACCTTAAAGCTTTCTCCCACCACTTCTTTGGCAATTTCTTCATAAGTAATCTGACTTGCATCACCAGTGTCAAGGTCAGGCAGCACAGATGAAATGTATTGCAAGAATATCTTGTTTGGCCCAACAATTAAAAAGTCAGAAGTTGTGTCAAATTTTTTCATCTGATAAATCAAATATGAAAGCCTGTGAAGAGCAACCGTGGTTTTACCACTTCCCGCAATACCCTGAACAACCATATTTTTTCTAGGTGCTCGAATAATTTTATTTTGCTCTGATTGTATGGTCGCAATAATGGTCTTAAGTCTTTTATCGGAATTTTGATTTAGATAAGGTCTCAATAATTCATCATTGGTCATAAGGTCACTGTCAGTCATGCTCAGCAAGGTATTATTTTCAACAATAAGCTGCCTCTTAAGATTAAGCTCGCCCTGCTTTAGCCCCTCTGGAGAGCTGTATTCCACTCTCCCCACCTCTGAGTCATAATATAGCGTCGAAATTGGTGCACGCCAATCGATTACAATTTGCTCATCTTTGCTGTTGAAAAAGCCAACTTTGCCGATGTATAACTCTTCTTCCTTGCTTTCTTGGTCGTCTTTATAAACAAGCTTTGCAAAGTATGGCGAATTTCCATGATTGTCAATATCCAAGATTTGCCTATTGTAAGCATTTGTGAGAGCTGTTGCAAGCTCTGGATCCATCTTAGTTTGATTTACTCTTTCAAGCTTTTTAAGCAAACAGACCCTGTTTTCTTTAAGCTCATCTATCACATTTTCAAGATGAGACTTTTCAAATTTAAAATCGGACATATCCTCACTTTCTCCTTAATAAGAGTTTGTTCCAACATATAAAACCTCATCTTTGTCTTTTAAAATTTCATTTTCAATTATCTCTTCGTCAATGCTGCCATCAAGCCATCCATCACGGATTTTAACTCGATACTCCTTTTCAAGCAACACTGACGCCAAATAACCAATCCCAAGATTTTCTTCCGCCGTTCTGTGCGAAGAAGGCTTTAATGTGACAAGATATATTAAATTTTTATTACTTTTATTTCCCATTTTTTAATTATATCACACATATGAAAATTTTGAAAGTTTTTTACAAAATTTAATAACAATTGCATGAAAAAATAAAAATGCCCCAAAAAGAGCATTTTATAAAGTAAATTTTATTTATAATTTATTAAATTTTCAGTCCATCACCAGCACCGCCAATCCATGCAAGCCCATTTGGAAGTGGTTGACCTAAGGCAAGCTCTGACCAACTTGAAAAGTCGTCGCCTATATAGGTTATGTTGCCATTGTCACACACGCAACTTTCTGCTGTTGTCCCACTCGCATAAAGAGAGGTGTTTGAAGTTGTGATTGCCAAACAATTTTTCAGCTTTCCATCAATCATAACTCCAGCAATAAGCCCCTGCCCAAGAGATGAAGAAGAAAAAGAACCTTTAAAACCACAAGATACCACCTCTGTTCCACTCACTTGCGAACTGCCAATCACACCACCACTGTTCGCGCCAATAACCTTGCACCTTGCAAGACTGTTTGATATTGTGATTTTTAAACTATAATTAAAACCAACTATTCCGCCAGCACTGCTATTTGCAGTAATATTACCATAATTTAGACAAGAAATAATGTCACAACCACTGCTCGCGCCAATCATTCCACAATTACTGTTGCCATAAACAACAACTCTGCTTCGACAACCTTCAATGCTTCCAGTGTTTGTTCCACCAGCTGATATCGCTTCAATGCAACCTGCAATCGCTCCCACATTATGATTTCCATACACTGTGCCAGAAAAGAGGTTTATATTTTTAAGAGTTGCGCCAATAGTATATCCAAACAGCCCAACATTTGAGTATAGATAATTGCCAGACGAGCTTCCCACTCTCGCACTTGAAGTTGAAAGATTTTTAATCAAAAAACCATTTCCGTCATAATTGCCTTTAAAGGCTTTTGATCTGCTTTCACCAATCGGCTTCCACAACTTTCCACCTAAATCTATGTCACCAGTCTGTCTAAAATACACACCTGAAAAACTTGTTCCATTATCCACCGCTTTTGAAATGTATGCAAGGTCTGTGGCGGAAGAAACTAGATATGGGTTGCTTTTAGACCCCTTATTTGCCTCCTGCACCGCACTTAATGACAACGAAGCTGAATTATTCCAAGTCTCTTCCCAAACAGCATATAAGTTTAATGCACTTATCAAATTTGAAACAGCTTGATTTTCATAATAGGTTGTCCCTGTTCCATTTGAATTTGTACTCCAATATTTGAAAATGTAGTTTTCCTTTTTGAACGCATTGCTTGTAAGCTGTTTAGAGCCGCTATCATAAGTTACACTCATGCTGCTCATGCTTCCACTGCCGCCATTTGCATAAAAGTTTACATTAAAAGTCTTAGGTGACCAATGCGCATAAATTGTATGATTTCCTGCAGTTTTTACAAGTGTGCCACTTTCAACCTTACTTCCACCATTTGCCGCAGTAAACCACCCATCAAAATTGTATCCCGTTTTTGTTGGCACCGGAAGCGTGCCATAACCCAAATCATAAGTTACCGTTTTATATGCACTAGCTCCACTTCCACTCCAACCACTCGTTGAAGGAATACTTCCTCTATTGGCATCTGCTGTCACCGTATATGTATATGCCTGCCAAACTGCATAAAGATGGACTTCTCCACCAGTTGAGCTTAAATAACTTACACTCTGCCCATCTGTATAAACTACTCCACCACCTTCACTAGTCGCCCAGCCTTTAAAGTCAAAACCATTTCGACTGTAACCCAAATCGCTTATCGTTCTCAACGCTGTAGAGGTGCCATATTTAAAGCCTGTTTGAGATGAGGGGCCTGCCCCCGAATAATTTGAGTGATATAATACGTCGTATGACTTGCCTTCCCAGTGCGCGTAAATGGTGTGATTGCTTGTTTTATTCATAACAGTTGAGGATGTTATGCTTGAGCCACCACTTGCAGATGTAAACCACCCAGTAAAATTATATCCCGTTCTTGTTGGCGTTGGGAGAGTGCCATAGGTAGTATAATAAGTAATCGACTTTTGAGCAGATGAGCCACTTCCACTCCAGCCATTTGTCACAGGAATTGAGCCACCATTCGCATTTAAAGTGACAGTATATTTCATTTTTTCCCAATGCGCATAAAGAATAGTTTCGCTTTCAACTACAGTTGATGTATAAATTTTTGTTCCACCACTGGCTGAGGTATACCAGCCTAAAAATTTATATCCCGTTCTTGTCGGTGTCGGCAATGAGCCATAACTGTTATCACGTGTGTAAATTTTTGTGTCATAAATTCCGTTTCCATCATTCTTATCAAAATCAACAAAAACATCATTAAATTTCGTGTAAATTAAAGCTAATCCGCAATAGCCCAAGTTTTTTGACTTTATGTAATTTTCTATTACCTCTTGATAACTCGCCCCTTCTCCACTGCCAGAAAAAGTAGTGTTCATTCCAATAAACCGCCCCTGCCAAATAAAGCCACATCTTTCAATGCGTACAAAATAATCAGATATGCTGGGCACCTGACTTCCTTTTGAGCCAGTTAGGCTTGTCTTAACACTAAAAGCAAAAATTTGTGAAGCAACTCGACTTGCACTGCCTTCACACACCATAGTTAAATTGCAATAACTATGAAGCGGATTGCTGGATTCTGGATAAAGCCTTTCTCCATTAAATTTTCCATAATAACAAAGAACATCCCCATCATTCGTAGTTATACCAAAATAAAAATTTACCACTTCAGCGTTTGTATTGACTTTTTTAGGCATAACGATAAGCAAACATCCCATTGTCCCCAACAAAAAAATGGCTAGAATGATTAAAAAATAATATAATTTGCTTATACTTCTTTTCATTTTTCTCCTTTTTTTGTTAAACAAAATAAATTTAATTTATGCTTTTATAGGTTATTGCCTTATTCACTTTGTCATTTTATTTATGTCATAATCGACACATTTGCTTTTTTTAAGTAACTATCAATTTAATTTATTCGTTTAGAGTTTTTTCTGCCTAATATATAATATCATTTATCAATATTTATTTTACCCCCCCCCGAAAAATGTCAAGCATTTTTCGGCAATTGCTGTTAAAGCGGTTGCATTTTTATTCAAGCAATATCGAAAAAATAAATCATTTTTTAAAAAAAAATATTTAATTAACAAAATGATGCTTTAATTTCTTACATGAAAAAGCGTCCTATCTTGATAGGACGAAATTTCTCATATAACAAGCTGCATCAAAAAAGCTGTTTCAATAAAAATTAAAATTTTCTTTTGAAATTATTCTTTTTCTTTGACGAATCTTCTGATGACAAAGGAAAGCCACTTTGGTGCTTTAATGCAAATGATTTTAAATTTTTCTTTTTGTTTATCCATAGTAAATCTTATTCTCCCTTTTTAAAAAATGTGATTAAATTTATCTTTTGCCACAGTCTTTTTTGCATTTCCCATGGCAATTGCATCTTCCCTTCTTACAAATCTTAAACACGGTAACAGCTGAGGCAATTATTATTGCCAAACTTGCAAGAAAGATAAGCACAGCCACCCATCCATAAGCCTCAAACGCCAGTCCCAGACGATAAACCACAAACGAGGTTATATACGCAATAATAAATTCACTTAAAAGCCCGATAAACAACCACTTTTTGCCGATTTCTTTTCCAAGCACTGAAGCAGTTGCAAGACATGGGAAATATAAAAGACAAAAAACTAAATAGCTCAGCACCGCACTTCCGCTGGCAAAAAACGCTGGCAAACTTGCGTCTTTCACACTTTCTCCTATACCTGAAATCGAGCCTTCTTCCACTCCATTAAACATTGCAATAGACGAAACAATGACCTCTTTTGCCACAAGCCCAGCAAGCAGAGCAGAAACAAGTCCCCACTGCCCGAAGCCGAGCGGTTTAAAAATAGGCGCAATTATTCTTCCAAATGTTTCAAGCATGCTTTGCTCGCCACCACATACAAATTTAAAAGTTATGGTAAAATTTGAAAGCACCCAAACAATGACATTCATTGCAAGAATAAGAGAGGCCACTCTGGTCAAAAATTCTCTTACATTAAGCCACAAAAGAGACATTGTGCGCTTAAAATTCATCATTCTATATGGAGGAAATTCCAAAATAAAAGATTGCGCCTTGCTTTTAAGAAAGGTCTTTTCATAAATGAATGACATTAAAAGAGCGACAACCACACCAAGAAAATATAGCCCTAAAATAACAAATATATTGCTAGCTCCAAAAAACGCACCGCCCAGCACAGCATAAATCGGAAACTTTGCCGAGCAGCTCATGTATGGCGTAAGCAGCCCAGTTTTAATTTTAGAATTTTTATCTTCCATATTTCGCGCAGTAAGCACCGCTGTTGTTGAGCAACCAAAGCCCATAAGCAAGGTATAAACGCTTTTTCCGGAAAGCCCAATTTTGCCCAAAATATCTTCAAACACGAAAGCCACTCTTGACAGATAGCCGCTGTCTTCAAGCAGTGATAAAAAGAAAAACAACAATGCAACTTGAGGCAGGAAAGATAGAATAGAGCCCACTCCGCCAAATATGGCATCTTGAAAGAGACTAACAATCCAGCTGCTCTGCCCAAATGTATTTGTCAAAAACTTTATTGTAGGAGTTGCAATACACCTATCAAGCAAAAAGCCCAAACCGTCACTTAAAAATGCACCAACAGAAAAGAAAGTTAAATAAAATGCCGCTGAAATTATAAGCAAAAAGATAGGAAAAGCCAAAAATCTGTTAAGTAAAATTTTATCAAATTTTGACTGACCATAAACACGTTCATGTGCGCTGCAACATTTTGCCAAAACCTCGTCTATATAACGATATCGACATTCTGCTACGGCGTCCACACCACCAAACTCTTTTTCTATTTTAAACTTTTCTTTCACCCTCTCATCGTCTTCAAAAAGTTTAACAGCAAAAAAGTCAGCAAATTGCATTTCTTTTTCGCTTAAATTGCCTAGTTGCCCCCTGACCTTATCCAACCTTAAATCTTTTAAATAGCTTGGTCTCGACTGACCATAACCATTTTTCAACTTTTCATAAAGCTTACAAATTTGTCTGTTCACCTCTTCCCCATCCTTCTTAGATGAAGCATTTATATAGACCACTTTCATACCTAAAAGTTTTTCAAGCAGTGCAAAATCAATTTTGCAAATTGGGCGCTTGTCAATTTGATTTACAACAAGCAGTGTAGGCAACCCCATTTCTAGTAAAGACAGAGTAAGATATAAATTTCTTTTAAGATTGCTTGCGTCACAAATGTTTACAACAAGGTCCACCGGCTTTGATAAAAGATAATCAATTGTCACCCCTTCTTCATAACTAAGCGGAGACAATGAATAAACGCCAGGTAAGTCCACCATGCGAATTTGCTGCCCTTTAAAATTATAAAGCTTTGCCTTTTCTTCCACTGTAACCCCATGCCAATTCCCCACATGTTCATGAGAAACCGTCAAAAGATTATACAGTGTAGTCTTGCCGGTATTTGGATTGCCCACCAGTGCAACATTTATCATTTCGCCCCCTTAATATAGTAAAAATCACATAAAATATTAAAAAAAATGCTGTTTTTTATCAATTTTTCAATATTTTTCTTTAATTACTCCTAAAAATCGTTGATTTGCAAAAGTTAAAAATATCTTTATTTTTTAAAAAACCTCATACTTTTTTAAAACTAAATCTAACAAAATAAAAAAGAATAAAGCATGTCTTAAATTTGCAAAAAACTGACAATGTCTTTTCGAAGCGTCAAGGTATACCCCCGAAGCTCAATCATATAAGCATTGCCAAGCAAAGACTTTCTCACCACTCTTGCTTTCACACCTCTTGTAAAACCAAGCTCCAACAGTCGTCTCTTTATTTTTATCGGAGCAAGCACAGAAATACCTTTGATGGTTGTGTATTGCCCCCTCTTTGAAGATAATAGATTTGCCATAGCATAATTTATTAGGTCAAGCCCTCACCTATGACAAAATTCGCAAAAATTCTCAAAAAACTCTGTTTTAAAGTAGAATTTTACCACCCTCAAAAATCAACCTTTTAAAATTGCTTTTGCCATAATAAAATATATTGAATATTTTTTTAGACAAAAAAGTTGAAAAATGATTTAATTTATGGTAAAATATAATTACTAAAAAGAAATAAAATTTTAAGGAGAACAATATGAAATGTATTTATTGTGGAGCAGAAGAAAGTAAGGTGCTTGACTCAAGAAACAGCGAAGAGTCAAATGCCATTCGTCGTCGTCGTGAATGCCTTGTTTGTGGAAGACGCTTCACCACTTATGAAACAATTGAAACTACACCTATTTTAGTTATTAAAAATGATGGCTCAAGACAATCTTTTGACCCAGAAAAACTTAAACGCGGTATTATTAAAGCTTGCGAAAAAAGACCTGTAAGCATGAGCCAAATTGAAAATATCGTAGGAACAATTGAAAAACAAATTCAAAACAAACTCACCCAAGAAGTAAAATCTTCTCAACTTGGTGAAATGGTTATGGACGCACTTAAAGGTATTGACGAAGTTGCCTATGTGCGTTTTGCTTCAGTATATCGCCAATTTAAAGATCTTGACAGCTTCAAAAAACTGCTTGATAATATGTAAATAGTGAGGAATTATTATGAGTGTAGAAAGCTATAAATTTTATAGACAATATCAATCAGACGATATAGAGATTACAGAAAAATTTTTTCAAAGAGGAATATGCCAATTTTTATACAATATTATAGAACATTCTAAAGACGAAACTCTTTTAAAAGCGGTTGATAAAACAATAACAAATTTTGTTGAAATAGGCACTTATGTCAAAGATACAAAAGTAGGATCTACAATGCAATATTATATAGATGCTTCTGAAATTCCTCAAGAAATATATGTTGAATTGAAAGCACAAAACAAAATTGTCATGGCAGAGTATAAAAAACAGCAAATTCAAGAACAAAAAGCTAAACAACAAGCTGAAAAATTTGAAAAACAGCAAAAAAGCGATGAAGTATTAAATCTTCTAAAAGGCAAAAAGATAAAAAACGATTTTGAAGAAGATGAGGAATTTTTGCCAAAAATAGATGATTAAGAGAGGTTTAAAATTATAATGAATTATGAATATAACAGACATGACAATTATAAAGATAAAAATCATGAATTTATAAATGCATATTTAAATGATGAGAGAAAAATAACAACAAGAAAAGGACTTTGTAAAAATATTTTTGAAATATTGCACTATACTGAAAATGCTCAATTAAAATTACAAATTGGTAAAATATTATTAAATTATACAAATGTATATGACAGTATTTGGGGCTCTTATATTGATTTGGCAGAAATTCCTAGAGCAATTTGTAAGGCAATCAAGACAAATTATAAAATCAACAAAGGCGATATTAAAATCAATAAAACTTTAAAGAAAGAAGCAGATAAAGCTTATAATAAAGAAGTAAAATTATATTATAAAAAACAAGCTGAAAAACTTTTTGACTCATCTTTAGAACTTTAATATAGAGAAAAAACAACGCATTTTACGCGCTGTTTTTTTATAACAATCATATAATATCAACTAAAATTAAAAAAAATTTATCTTTGATTTTTATCTGCATTCTGTGTCAAGATATATGGATTGTTTGGTGGACATACAGGTGGCAACTCCACAAGTATTGTATCCTCCCCAATTCTAACAATGCAGTTGTAAGGTAAAAACAGCTGATTGTTGTTTTTGAATATGTTCCAACCGCTTTTTTCGGCCGGCAACATAAACCCAAGCACACGCGCCGAGTTTAAATCAAAAATCAAATCAATAATATGCCCAAGCCTTCTACCGTCCAAGACATTAACCACTTCTTTGCACCTTAACTCTATAAATGAACTTTCCACAGCCTAACATTATGTTTGTTTTCAACATTTTATGACAATTAAACCAAAAATTCTTTAATTACCTTAAGAGCATTTTTTTCAAGCCTTGAAACTTGCGCCTGACTTATCCCTATTTCCTGCGAAACTTCTGTCTGAGTCTTTCCAATATAATATCTCATCATAAGAATTTCGCGTTCTCTGTCTGAAAGAGTTTTGATAGCATCTTTAATAGACAAATTTTCAAAGATATTTTCGTCCGTGTTTTTTGTGTCGGCAATTTGGTCAAGCAAATGAATGGTGTCTGCCCCATCAGTGTAAACAGGGTCATTAAGCGAAACAGTATCACTTATCGCATCAAGTGCAAAAGTTACACTTGAAAGAGGAACATCAATCTTTTTTGCAATATCATCAAGCGTCGGCTCAACAAAGGACTCTTTTGACAACTCCTCCTTTGCCTGCAACGCCTTATATGCAATATCGCGAAGGGAGCGCGAAACACGCACAGAGTTGTTGTCTCGAAGATATCTTCTTATCTCACCCACAATCATTGGCACCGCATAGGTTGAAAATTTGACATTCAATGAATTATCAAAATTGTCAATCGCTTTTAAAAGCCCTACACAGCCTACTTGAAACATATCATCAGCACGCCCACCCTTCGCACAAAATCTGTGCACAACAGAAAGCACAAGCCTTAAGTTTGCAACCACAAACTTTTCTCTTGCCCTTTCATCACCAAGCTTAACTTTCATCATCAACTCTTCCATATCTTTACCAGAAAGTTTAGGAAGTTTTGCGGTATCAACGCCAGCAATGCAAACTCTTGACGACATATTCCCTCCAAGTCATAAACATATCTTCCTCAAAGGGACTTATTTTTATTCAAAGCCGACAAAAAAGGACAAAAACACAAAAAATATTGTTTTTTTTGCATTTTTTGCCCATTTTAAAGACATTTTTGTTTAATTATTATAAAACTATATTTTATTTAGCCTTATTAAAAAACTGTTTTTAATACCTTTTTTATGTTTAAATATATCTTAATTAAAGCCGTTTTTTTGTTTGAGAATTTTCAATGATTATTTTATTCATTTTAATCTAAACATATTTTTTTAACAAAATATACCAAACATTAAAACAAGAAAGTTTGAAATATACAAAAGCAAAAACTACTGGTTATTAAAACAATCAAAATAGAAACAAACGAAAATAGAAACAAACGAAAATAGAAACAAACGAAGTTTGTCAATTTGAAAGCTGTTTTTGAATTTCAAGTTTCATATCAAATAAAATACGCTTTTCAAGCCTTGAAATATAACTCTGACTTATTCCAAGTTTAACCGCAACTTCTCTTTGAGTAAGCTCTTGCTGCCCTTCAAGTCCATATCTCAACACCATTATTTCACGCTCACGACTATTAAGCTTTGAAATCAATTCTCCAATAAGCTGTTTATCCCCCGGCTCATCAACGGCAGTAGTAATGAGGTCGTCATCACTTGGAATGATGTCGGCAAGCACAAGCTGATTTCCATCAAAATCTTCGCTTAATGGCTTGTCTAAACTTAAATCATTCTTAATTTTACTGTTTTTTCTAATTTGCATCAAAATTTCATTCTCAATACAACGAGAAGCATAAGTGGCAAGCCTTATGTTTTTATCCGCTTTAAAAGTTTTGACTGCTTTAATAAGCCCTATTGCACCAGTAGAAATCAAATCTTCATAATCAATGTTTGTATTTTCAAACTTTCTGGCAATATAAGCAACAAGCCTCAAATTATGTTCAATCAATCTTTCAGTGGCTCTTACATCGCCAGTCTCTTTAAGCTCCAACAATCGCATTTCTTCATCACTGCTAAGCGGTGGCAAAAATTCCTCATTTCCACAAACATAGCAAACGATGTTTTTGGCTGTAAGTAAATTATCCCTATGAAAAAGCTCATAAAAGAATTTTCTTATTTTAAATAATATGTATTGCATAATTGCTCCTTTAATTTAATAATATTTTAGTAAATAATGATAAAATTGCGTTTTTTTGCGTTTTTTCAACGATTTTTGCCAATTTTTCATAAATTATCTTAAGAGTAATCACAATGCAGTAAAACTTTCTTGCCAAAGCTTTTCTCAAAGCCAGAGAAGGATAGTCCAAGTGAGACATTTTTAAAGCTCTTTTCTTGTCCCTCTAAAGTAAGCTCATCAATCGTGAAAATCAACATATTTGTGCCTTTCCCAATACCATTGATTTTCATATAGTGACCATTTTTAATTTCTTTAAAATCAAAATCTTTTGTCAAAAGAGACAGATAGGTGATGTTTTCATAAAACTTATGAAATACATCAAAGGTCACAAGCACAATTGGTTTTTGAGTAATTGAGTCATAAAGAACATTTCCACTGTCAAGATAGCCCTCTTCATTTATCACCTTATCTCCATCTTTAAAGGTGACTTGATAGGTAAATTTTTTCATTCTATTGAAATGAAAGCAAACTTTAAACACTATCGCTGCTATTAAATAAACACCAAGCCCAATAATAGAGACAATAAACAATGGAAAATCACCAAAAGTTTCTCTTACAGCAAGACATCCCCCGCCCAACAAAAAGGTTGAAAGCAGAAAAGCGCCCAAAACATAAGCAAAGTTTTTAAAGGATTTATACTTAAAGGAAATCAAGACCATAAGCATACCCTCAAAGCAAACCAAGCATGCCTTAACAACTCCACTTATGTTCCACATAGGAATTAAAAGAGTAAAAGCGCTGCCAAGAAAGGAAGATAAAATAAAAAGTCTTCCGCTTTGCCTGCTTATGAGTGACGCAAGCTTTTGGCAAATAAAGTTTAAAAAAAAGCATATACAAAGGCTTTCTTCTACGATAATCTCCATGCTCACCTCGCATTGCTAGTTTAGCATTTTCTTATGCTTTCACAAACTTAAAATTTAGGGATATTTGTCGAGATAACGCAAGTTTTCAAGAAGTTTAGATGATTGAAAATTCAGCATTTTTCATGCAATTTCACAAACAAAACTTAAGCTCTAAAAGTAAACATTTATTCAAAAAGAATTATAATTTAACCCAAATAAGCAAAACCTTTTAATGCAAATCAATATACAATTAACAATACGCTTTTAAGCTTAATTTTGCATTTATTTCATAAAAATAACATAAAAGCAATAAAAAAAAGTGATTTTTTATCATTTTTTTGCTAAATTTTATTAAATTATTAAAACAAAAAAAATTAAATGATAAATATGCATAAAAAAAAGACACCTTTAAATCATGTGATTGGTGTCTTTTGTTTTTTAATAAATTATTTAATTCAAACTGAATTTTAGTTTTTATTTCTTCTAAGTTTTTCAATCCAAGGTGGAACGCTTGAATTATTCACTTCAACTCTTGAAGAGCCAAGGTCATTTTTTCTTTCAAGAGAAACATCTGGTTTAATAGGGGCAGCAGCCTCTTCTTCTTTCTCTTTTTGAACATAACCAGCAAACAAACTTCTTGCAGAATATTCAGGACGACTTGCTTGTCCCATGTTTCCGATAGAACGAGCGGCAGCCATTTCGTTTGCCTTTTTCTCTTCTTCTTCCTTTGCTTTTAAATCATTTGGATTTTGGAAGCCAGTTGCAATCAAAGTGATTTCCACTTCATCTCTCATATTTTCATCCATGCTTGTACCAAAGATGATGTTGCAGTTTTCATCAACAACTTCTCTTACAAGTGCAGTTGCTTCACTGATATCGTCTTGAGTAAGGTCGCCGCCGCCTTTAACATTGATAAGAATGCCAGTAGCACCTTCAATTGTTGTTTCAAGAAGAGGGCTTGCAACAGCTTGTTTTACAGCTTCAAGAGCTTTATTGTCACCAGTGCCATAACCGATACCCATGTGCGCCAAACCTTTATCTCTCATAATAGTGCAAACATCAGCAAAGTCAAGATTGATAAGACCAGGGAATACGATAAGGTCAGAAATTCCTTGAACACCTTGTCTTAAAACATCATCGGCGAATCTGAAAGACTCAACAAGAGGTGTCTTCTTAGGAAGAATTTCAAGCAATCTTTCATTTGGAATTACCACAAGAGCGTCAACATATTTTCTAAGTTTTTCAAGACCTTCATCAGCGTTCTTTTGTCTGATTGGTCCTTCAAAATTGAAAGGCTTTGTGATGACTGCAATAGTAAGAATGCCAAGCTCTTTTGCAATTTGAGCAATTACAGGAGCCGCACCAGTACCTGTTCCACCACCCATTCCGGCAGTAATAAAAACTAAGTTGGCATCTTTAAGCATTTCAGTAATTGAAGTTTTGCTCTCTTCAGCAGCTTTTTGTCCAGTTTCTGGTCTTGCACCAGCGCCACGACCACCAGTCAATCTCTCTCCAATTTGAAGTCTTGTCTCAGCTTTGCTTAAAAGCAAAGTTTGCTGGTCAGTATTTACTGCGATAAACTCAGCAACATTTACGCCTGCATCAATCATACGATTGACAGCATTGTTTCCGCCTCCGCCAACTCCAATAACTTTAATTCTTGTTGCAGAAGTGTTGTAATTATTTTCCATTGTTTTCTCCTTGAAATGTTTAAGGCTTTCGCCTTATTTAATAATTTTAATTCAGCCCGCAAGGTCCTTCTTTTTGCCCCGAGCTTCAAACCTTAAGTATTGTAATACTTTTTGAATAAAATTGCAATATATTTTCAATAAATTTTTTATAAAATGTATAAAAGCCTTTGTTTATACATGATTTATGAATATTTATTCATTTGCATTATAGACCATTATTCATAGAATAACAAGCGTTTTTTCACAATTTGTTTATTTTTTTGTGTTTTTGCTTTTTATTTGTTTTTTAACAGCCCCAAGATTTAATCAAGAGCGGCATTTATAAGCGAATAAATTGACGCAAGCTCAGTCTTTTCCTTGCCTGGCACATTTGGCACGCCATAACTTACATTACGCCCAAGGCACTTTGCCAAGAAATCGCGCCCACCCTTTATTTTGGCAATTCCACCGCCGCAAAGGTAGATTGGAATATAGCTGTCAAATTGAGAAGAATTCATTTGCAAACTCTTTGCAATGACCTCAGCAAGCTCTTCAATTCTGTAGGCAACAACCTCATTTGCAAAGTTTAACGATATTCTCGTAGTTTTTCCAACATCTGTGCCAAGCTCATAAATATCATTTTGCCCGCCCTTAATAGACAGAACAATTTGCTTCTTCAGCCTGTCCGCCTCACTCATTGAAAGGTCAAACGCTTCAGCAAGGTCGTTTGTTATAAATCCGCCCCCGCGCGAAACAGATGTAAGTCCGCTCAAGCCATCACCTTTAATAAACGCAATGCTTGTTGAAAGGTCGCCGCCGTCTACAAGAAGAGCAAAGTCTTCCCTTTTCTCTTTTGGCACGATGTATTGAGCTTCAGCAAGTGGCTCTGAAATATATTCAACTGTTGAAAAATTTAGGCCACCAGCGATTGAATTAAAAAGTTCAATAAAATCTCTATTAACATAAATTATTGAAAGTTTTGCCGACAAAGTCGTTCCGCTTTCACCAAGAGGGTCAAGACTTGAAAAGCCATCAAGAGCAAACGACAGCGGACTTACCGAAACAACTTCCACCTCTCCACTCTTTGACTTTTCGCCAGCCAAATAAAAAAGCGAGTCTAAATCAGTTTTTTTCACCTTTCTTCTGTTTCCAAAATTGATGCTTTCTTCAATGACCGCAACTGATGAAAACTCAGCCGGCACACCAATATACATTTTATCTATCTTTTCACTTTGAAGATCAAGATCTCCCACAATTTGCTCAAACACAGCTGGCAGTTTATCTTTATTTAAAAATTCACCCTCGAAAAAGCCATCATAACTGACCTCTTTAAAGCCCTTGACTTTAAAAGTGCCATTGATGCCTCTCCCTGCCACCATAGCCCGCAATTTTGAAGATCCGATATCAAAAGCCAAAACGAAATTTTCTTTCATATATCCTCACAAACGCGATTTATTCGTTAAGTTTAACTGAATGTAAAAATTATGACAATACACCATAACACTTTATATTGTATTTAATTATTACATAATCATATATATTTTAATATATATATTATAAAATGTCAATCCACAAAAACAAAATAATTTTAAAAATTGTCAGCATCTGCTTTGCCAACTATTTTAAAAAGGTAATAAAAAAAGCAAAATTACTTTTGCATTTTTTATTTATCTGAAGGTGGATTGTCTGGCAATTGTGGTTGCTCTGGCGAAGACGAGTCCTCCAAAGTCTCATCAACCACTATTTTGAAATAACAATCTTTCTCGCCATACTTTGTCGTATCATAATAGTTTGAAACTATAATTGTGCAGTTTTTCAAGTTTTCTTCAGTCAAAACGATAACTTTTCCATCTTGAGTTATACCCTTTCCGATAAAATCATAAAGTTGACTAAACACAGAAAGCATCATCCCAACCTTATATTTCATGCCATAATCACAATTAAGAATTTTAAAGGTTTGTCCACTGAAAAATTTCAAAGTGGTTGTAAGCCCCTCTTTCTTAGACTCCTTGTCAAAATCTTTTGTAAGCTTTACACTCTCAATCATCGCCTTCTGCTCGCCAAGCTTGCGATTGTTTTCATATAGATAATTATAAATTTGCGATGGCTGACATTCGGTAATATATTGACCCACTTGATATTCTTTTTTCATTTTTGCTTTTTCTTCTTCAAGCGGCTCAAACAAAATTGGAGACTGTGGAGTATTTATATATTCATCTCGCTTTTCAGCCTCTTCATTTTCTTCTGAAGTTTCATCGTTGGTTTCGTTATCGTTTTTTGTTTCACTATCGTTTATATTTTCATTTTCAATGCTTGCCTCAATCTCATTGACTGTTAAATTGCCATTATCTGTTAATTTTTCATTTTTCGTAGCATTTTCTTTATCTAATGTATTTTCATCATCAATTGTATTTTCATTATTGTTATTGCCGCTCAAATTGTTATCATTTGTTTCATTGTCGTTATTTTCATTCAAACAAATTCTAAGCACTCTAAGCTCTTCATCACAAATATAATATCCTCCTTCAAACGCAATGGCAAAAACCTCTTGACGCTCCACCAAATGCACCACAAAGGTTGAAGGAAAAACAGTTTCGATATTCACAACTTTGATGTAAGGATTGAAATTTTCGAGATTTTTCTTATAGCTAGTTTTCCCATGAAAGAAAACACTTCCACCCTTTTTAAACTTTCCGCTTTCCAAGATTTCTTTTTCCGAAAGGGTTATATTTTCAAGGCTTGTCCTAAAATCTATCTTGACTGTTTTTAAAGAAAAAGCGGTGAAACAAAGAATAATCAATAAGATTAAAATTGACAAAACGCCACTTAATGCAATAATGATTTTCTTTGCTTTCTTGCTTATCTTTTGCAAACTTTTTCTCCCTTTTTATCTAAGTAAATTTTCTTAAATTATTTATAAAAATTATGATAATTAAACGAAAATCTCAAAATTTTGCTTATTTTTACCCTTTTTTTAGCCTTTTTTAACAAATTTAACCACAATTATTAAAATTCAGCTTCTTTTGGAAAGTTTTTCATAAGACAATATTTCAGTAAAAATGGCTTGTTTAAAATGGCAACAATGGCTCATTTTAAACTGTCAGCAGCGACGCCTTTCAAGCTCAAGCCTGCTTATTTGACAACCAAGCGATTGAAGCTTTTCTTCCATTTTATAATAACCTCTGTCTATAAGTTTGATATTGTCTATTGTAGTATAGCCTTCCGCATAAAGACCAGCCAGCACAAGAGCAGCTCCGCCTCTAAGATCAGGCGCAGAGACATCAGCTCCATAGAGTTTTTCCTTTCCATTTACAATGGTTATGCCATTTCTTGTTTTTATGTCACAACCCATTTTAAGCAGCTCTCCCACATGCTTGCTTCTTGACTCAAAAAGGTTTTCTATTATAAGACTATAACCTTCACTTACTGCCGCTAATGCTGTCATTGGCGCTTGCAAATCGGTAGGAAAACCTGGATAGACAGCAGTTTCGATTTCTCCAATGTTGCCAAGCCTTGACTGGCTTTCCACTCTTATAATATCATCTTTTATATCTATTTGGCAAGCAGTTTTTTTGAGTTTTGCAAGCAGCGCACTATTGTGGGAAGCATTTGCCTCTTTTATTGTCACATTTCCACCACACATGGCAGTGGCAATTATGTATGTGCCTGTCTCTATTCGGTCAGGCATAGCTTTAAAGGATGTTCCATGAAGCTTTTTCCCGCCACTGATAACTATGACATTTGAACCAGCTCCACTTACACAACCTCCACAGGCATTGATGAAATCTTGTAAGTCAACAATTTCAGGCTCTCTTGCCGGATTTAAGATTCTCGTCTCACCTTTGGCAGCAAGGGCAAGCATCATGATATTTTCTGTTGCCCCCACACTTGAAAAAGAAAGCATAATATCACATGACTTTAAACTTTCACCATTTGCATAAATGTATCCATTTTTTTCAACCACCTTTGCGCCAAGGTCGCGTATTCCTTTAAGATGCAAATCAATCGGACGCAACCCAATGTCGCAACCACCTGGGTAGGCCACTTTTGCACTTTTCATTCTTGCAAGAATAGGCCCAAGCGTAAAAATTGATGAGCGCACAGAAGACGATAATTCATTTGGTATACAATTTTTGTCAATGCCACGACAATCAATGTATAAATCATCGCCCTTAAATTCAGCTTTTCCTCCAAGATGCTTGATAATATCACACATCACCAAAACATCGCTATACTTTGGCACAGCCTTAAGCTCCACCTCATCTTCCACCATAATAGATGCAGCAATAATAGGGAGAAGTGAATTTTTTGCGCAATCAATGCTCACCTCTCCGTTCAAACGGTTTCCACCGACAATAAAAAATCCTTCCATAATATTATATATGCCACCAGCAATATTAAGTGAAGGATAAAAATCAATAAAAATTTACTCTGCCTATAAGATAATCAATTGAAACATCAAGCAAATCAGCAATTTTAATCAGCATCTCAAAGTCACATTCTCTCATCCCATTTTCCCAGTAAGAAATCAACCTTACACTAACAAAAAGCTTGTCAGCCAACATCTGACGAGTATACCCCTTTTCAACTCTTAATTCTTTTAATCTGCTCGTAAAACTTCTCATAACAATATTTTAGAACAAAATGTTCTTAAAATATTTTTAATAAAAAGTCGAAATTTAAACTCAAAATTATTACATAAAAAGGAGGAAATATGACGCAAGAAAAAGTATCTTCATTGCTTATAAAATATAAAGATGTCATACCAAGCGACAGAGTTGCCTTTTTTAAAAGTGCTTTAGAAAAAGCAGATCAAAGTGCTTATGAAACAATCTCTTCTTGTAAAATTAAAAATCCAACAACAACACTTATACTTTCAATTTTTTTAGGGATACTTGGGGTGGATAGATTCTTTATAGACGACATAGGACTAGGTGTTGCAAAATTACTTTTCGGCTGGATGACTTTTGGACTTTGGCCATTTATAGAGATATTTTGCAGCTATAAAAAAGCTAAAGAGAAAAATTTAAACAACCTTATTACATATTTATAAACAAAACCAAATTGCCATGAAAAAAAAACAACTCTTGCATATTTTTTATGATTCTTAAATAAAATTAAGCATAAAATCAAGAGTTGTTTTTTATGTCATAAATTCAATAATTTACTAAAAATAAAGAGTTGTTTTTTATGTCATAAATTCAATAATTTACTAAAAATAAAGAAAAATTCGCTTTTTTTAACCAAATTTTAAGCATTTTTCAGCTTTTTTTGTTTAATTTTCTTAAATTTTATTATTTTATAGTTTTCTCCTTTGCTTTGTCTGAGAATATTAAGACATATTCCAACACCTGCCATAAACACCATTACAGAAGTGCCACCACTTGAAATAAAAGGAAGCGGAAGTCCTGTCGGAGGAATAGAGCCTGTCACAACTGCGACATTAAGAAGGGTTTGAACGGCTATAATAAAAGCCACTCCACAGGCAAGCATGGCACCAAATCTATCTTTAGCATTTAAGCCAATTTTGATGAGTTTATATGTCAAAAATAAAAACAAAGAAAGCAAGAAAGTTGTGCCAATAAATCCTATTTCCTCGCCAATAATTGACAGAATAAAGTCAGACTCAGCGAAAGGCAAGAAGAGAAATTTTTGTCGCGAATTGAATATTCCTACACCAAACAAACCACCATCTCCAAGCGAGTATAGCGATTGGATAAGTTGAAAACCCTCTCCCTGCGGCGACGCCCATGGGTCTATGAAAGCCATAAGTCTTTTCAAACGATAGGGCTCAATTAAAATAAGAACAGGCACAAACGCTGCTGCTGGAATGGAGAACATAAGAGTGTGCTTTTTGCTCATACCGCCGATTATCAGCATAAAAAGAGTGACAAAGGCAATGCACATAGTCACGCTCATGCTTGGCTCAATCATTACAAGCAGACACATAAGCCCACCTACAATCAAAACAGGCATAAGCCCTTTAAGCGTTTTCACCTTTTCGTGATTATCAGATAGATAAGCTGAAACAAAAATCACCAGTGCAAACTTAGCCACTTCTGATGGTTGAATTGAAAAGCCAAGGATAGAAACCCAGCGTTTTGCGCCATAACTTTCAATTCCAAGCCCAGGCACAAACACAAGCGCAAGCAAAACAAAGGTGCCAATCACAATCCACCATTTCATTCGTTTAAGATTGTGATAGTCAAAAAATGTAAAAAACAGCATTGCAGCCACGCCCATTACTACGCCCATAATTTGTTTAAAAAGGAAAAAATATTTGTTTCCAAAATGATATTCAGCACTATAAAAACTGGCACTGTAAACCATAAGGCAACCAAACGAGGACAGAAAGATGACAATGCCAGCAATGATTAAAATATCCTTGAGACTGCCAACCTTTTTATGACATTTCAATTTGTTTAACATCTCCAAACATTATCTCCTTAAAAACCTCTCCTCTGACAGCATAGGAGGCAAATTCATCAAAGCTCGAACATGCTGGCGACAATAATATCTTCTGACCACTTTGAGCATTTTCTTTAACATAATATGTTGCCGCCTTCATAGTAGGAAACAGAAGCGGGCTATAGCCATACTTGGAAGCAGTTTCAAAAATCTCATGACCAGCCTCTCCAAAGCAAATAAGTTTTTCAAAGTCCCAACCCTTATTAAAAATTTCATCAAAGACAAAACCTTTATTGCAGCCACCAAGCATTAAAACAAGCCCCCTTTCACCCAGTGAGCCCACAGCTGAAATAGTGGAAGAAATGTTTGTCGCTTTTGAATCATCAAAGACATCCGCTCCATTCACCTGCCCAAGATATTCTATTCTATGAGGTGGGGCTTTAAAGGCATTGACAGCACTTCTTATTACACTCGGCTTGATTTTTTGCAGCACCGAAACAGAAATGGCAGCAAGCACATTCTCAAGATTTTTCTCTCCAAAAAGAGGAATTTCACTTAATGGCATAACTTTGACTTTATTATAAAAAATGGCATTATTTTTGACAAAAACGCCTTTATTTAGCGGATTTTTTGAAAAAAATAGCGTTTTTCTGTTAATTTGCAATTTATTCACCATCTCATCATCATAATTAAGCACAACTCTTTGGCTTCGGCTATGTGATAAAATTTTACCTTTCACACGCAGATATTCTTCAAAGCTTCCATGCCTATCAATATGGTCAGGCGCAAGATTTAAAACACAAGCAATGCCAGCTTTAAACATGGATGAAAGCTCAAGTTGAAAATTGCTCACTTCGCAAACAATCACACTTTCGTCGTCAGTTTTTGGAGCGATTGAACAAATAGGCAAACCAATATTTCCACAAACAAAAGTTTTTCTACCCGCTTTTTTAAATATGTCTCCAACGAGTGATGTAACTGTCGTTTTTCCATTGGTGCCAGTAATTCCAATCACTTTTCCTCTGCAAAAGCTGAAGCCAAGGTCAAGCTCACTTATCACCTTAGTGCCTGACATAACAAAATGAGAGATAAGTTGATTTCCAAGCACCTTTATGCCCGGGCTTACCACAACAAAATCATACCTTTTAAGCATTGGATTTTTTTCATAAGTAAAATATGAAATAAACCTGCCCTCATCATCAAAAGTCGAAACGCAAGCGCCCTCGTCATGCAACAATTTGCAAGCCGCCTGTCCACTTATCCCCATCCCATATACAAGCACATTTTTTCCTTTAACATTCAACATTGCATCCTCACTATACTTAATATTATATTTTAATATACGGGCAATTTTGTCGAAATATGCTTCCATATTATAATGAAAAAGTTTGATAGTTTAAACCTATAAACAACTTGCTTAAATTATACTTATTCCACCTTTAATAAACGCTTTTAAAACTTATTATTTACAACTACAAAAAACCTTCGTAAAATTTATAAAAAAGATATTTATTTCTGAATTTGATTAAACTTTTTTAATCAATATAAAAACAAAAAAATGCTTATTTTATGAAAAATTAAGCATTTTAATCTGTTTTTTAATGTTTTTTTTGCGTTTTTAACGAATTTTTATTAAATTATTTCAAATTCTTCATTTTTTATAATATTCCAATTACAGCCATATAACCAAGAAGCACACCCATTCCACATAGAAGAGTAATCACTACATAAGAAAGAACAATGCGGTTTTCATGCACGCCAAGCTGTTCAAAATGGTGATGAAGAGGTGCCATTTTAAATATTCGTTTGTGCGTCTTTTTATAATATCCAACCTGCAAGATATCACTCACTGCTGACAAGACAAACATAATTCCAATGATAGCAAGAATAAGCTCCAGTCCTGTGAAAACACAAAGACAGGCAAGCAGTCCGCCAATAGCCAGCGAGCCTGTATCCCCCATAAAAATTTTAGCAGGAAAGCCATTGAACAGCAGAAATCCTAAAAGCGCGCCAGCCATAGCAAATGCTATTATTGAATAATTGTAATATCCAAGCAAAGCAAGAATGGCTCCAAAGAATAGAAGATAGACATGACTTACGCCACTTGCAAGTCCATCAAGTCCATCAGTAAGGTTTACAGAATTTGTCACTGCAACAAAGAAAACTACCACAAATGGAATTATAAACCAGCCCAAATTCAACTTAAGTCCAAAAAAGTCAAGCGTTCCGCCAATGTTGAAGTATACAAAAAGACCGATAATAAGCGAAAGACCAACCTGCCCAATGATTTTTTGATAGGGTTTCAAGCCTTCATTTTTGTGCCATTTGATTTTTATGAAATCGTCCAGAAAGCCAAGTAAGCCATAGCCCAACATGACAAGCAAGATTAAAATTGAATAAAGAAAATCTCCTCTTAAGAAAAATGGAGCCGAAAAAATTGTGGCAACAATAAATATCCATCCGCCCATTGTTGCAGTACCACTCTTTCCAGCATGCTTGTCCACATAGTGAAGAATGGTCTGAGAAAGATGAAATCTTTTGCAAAGTTTTAAAATAGGAATGCCAAATACAATTGCACTGACAAGCCCAACTAAAAAGACAAGAAAGAAATTCAACATATTCACCTCACACTACTATATGAATATTTTCTGCAACTTATTAAATTTCTTTCATGTCTTTTCAAGTTTCTTGTTTTAAAGCCTGCAAATAAAAACAGTTTTTTTCTTTTAGGCAGAACGCAAGCCGCACAGCGCGGGAATTGCTTACATATTTGCTACTATTCGAGGCGTCATAGAGATAGTGGATAGTATGCATAGTTAGCAGTATTACTTCTGCCCGAACGGAGCCAAGAAAGCAACTCATATTTTTTTACGATTATTTTGTCAAAAACATTAAATTAAAGCTTATTTTAGTTGGTCTTAGTCTTTGTCAAGAAAATAATCTTCTCTATTTATAATTTTTTTTTGACCTTTCAAGACCTCTCTAACAACATCAAAATCGCTGTAAGGATATTTTACTCCATTTATCTCTTGATATTTTTCAGCACCCTTGCCTGCAATAACAATTGTCTGCCCATTTTGATAATTTTCCAAAGCATATTCTATCGCCTTTTTTCTGTTCGGCAAAACTTTGCAAGGGCCTTTCACTCCTTTTTTAATCTGTGAAATAATTGCATTTGGGTCTTCAAAACGAGGATTATCACTTGTGAGAATAATCTCATCCGCTTGTTGAGAGGCAATCCTTCCCATAATAGGTCTTTTTTGCTTGTCACGGTTTCCACCACATCCGAAAATTGCCACAACTTTGCCATCTGAAATTTCTCTCGCCGTTTGAAGCACCTTCTCAAGTCCGTCTGGCGTGTGGGCAAAATCTATTACAATGTTCGCTTTGCCAGTGCTTATTGTGTTAAACCTTCCTTCAACTGCCTTAATCGCGTTTAGCCCTTCAAGAATGTTCCAATTGCTCAATCCCAAATTTTTGCAAACGGCAATCGCTGCTAAGGCATTTTCAACATTAAAGCTGCCGACCAACTTGGTTTTTACATCAAAAATATTTCCTTTATAATCTGTGCATGCAAAATGACTTCCAGAGAAATTTTTCTCAAAAATCCTGCCCGCATAATCACAATCGCTTGTAAAGCCATAACTCAGCAAATTGACGCCAGATTTTTCAAGCAATCTGTCAGTGTAAGCTTTGTCAGCGCAATAAATTCCAAGAGTTGTTCTTCCTTTTTCAAACAGCTTCAGCTTTGCATCGGCATAATCATCCATATTTTCAAAAAAGTCAAGATGGTCTTCTGTGATATTTGTAAGCACACCCATTTCAAACCTTATGCCATCAAGTTTATTGAGAGCAAGCGCATGAGCGGAGGCCTCCATAACAACAAAGTCAACTCCTTTGCCATTCATATTTGCAAAAATCGAGTGCAGTTTGTATGGGTCTGGAGTGGTAAAACCTGTATCTTCAAATTCACCATCAACCTTCGCACCAAGTGTTCCGATAACCCCTACTTTATAACCCGCACCTCTAAGCATGTCAGCAATAGTGTTGCAAACAGTGGTTTTTCCATTTGTGCCAGTAATTGCAATAATACGAAGATTGTCACAAACTCTGCCAAAAAAGTTTTTGGACATAAGCGCATAAGCAGAGCGGACATCTCTTACATTGACAACTTTTTCACCGCTTTCAAGCTCATCACTTACAACGCACGCTGCGCCTTTTTCAAGCGCAAGCGATGCAAAGTCATTGCCATTAAATTGACTGCCCCTCATTGCAATATAAACATCACCTTTTTCAACTTGACGATGGTCGATTTTGATATCCTTGATATCTTTTTCAAACAAGCTTTTGTCAATTTGTTCGCACTCTACATCTCTTAATAAACTTAATAAATTCATCTTCTCTGCCAACCTCTTTTCTTTTTTATTTTTCTTAAAATTGTCTTTTTCGCAGCATTTTCATGATTTTTTGTACTTTTTATGCGTTTTTTAACGATTTTTTTGTCAAAATCACTAAATTATCTATTTCACTTTAAAACCCGAAGTCATTTCAATATACTTTTCTATTGCTTTAGAATTAAACTTATAGACAATGGTTTTCTTACTATCCCCTCTCGCCTTCGCTTCATTAAACAGGGTCATCAAAAGGTCAGCGAAAGAGGTTTCAAACAGATTAAAAGCAAGTGAGCCAGGAATTGAGTTTATCTCATTTACAAAAAGCTTTTTACTCTCTTCATCATAAAGAAAGTCAACTCGAACAACGCCATCACATTCCAGTGCTTTATATGAAGCAACAGCCATATCTTTAATAGCTTTTTCAAGTGCCTTTGATATCACCTTCTGTTCACCTTTTTTATGATTGATATATTTTTCTTCAAAAGTGTAAATCTCACTTTTTACAACTTCACAAACTTTGCTTGCCACAAGCTTTCCTGAATTTTTTACTACCGCACAGCAAAATTCGCGCACCCCAGAAAGATATTCTTCAACAACCAGCTTATTATCAAACTTAAAAGCATCCTCAATTTTGCTCTCAAGCTCTGCCTCATTTGCACAAATGCCAATACCTACACTTGAGCCAAGCCTAGTTGGTTTAACAATGCAAGGATAACCAATAAAATCTTCCACATCTTTGATGAATTTTTCCTTTTCATCTTTATAGCTGTCTATGCTTATATGCAAATATGCTGGAGTGTCAATTCCATTTGTCTGCAGAAAGACCTTAGTGAAATCTTTATCCATGCACATTGCGCTTGATGAAACCGAACAAGAAGTGTAAGGAATTTCTGCCAGCTCTAATAATCCTTGCAAGCTTCCATCTTCACCACCATGACCATGATTGCATAGAAGGGCGCAGTCAAGTTTTATACGAGTTTTCATCTTGTTTCGTTTGCATAAACAAATCTCGCCACTGCCAATTGGAACAACAACTTCTTTCAAACCTTTGACATTTTTCGCAAAATTCAGATATGTCGTTGCCTGTTTTAAATTGTCACCAGTCACCATTTTTCCTTCAGGGGTAATGTAAATTGGAAGCATAAAGCAGCCCTTTGGCGCTGCATTCATAGCCTGCAAAGCAGTAATTATTGATATGTCATGTTCAACACTTTTTCCACCATAAAAAACACCTATATATTTCACTATCAACTCCTTTAATTTAGTGATTTTTCAATAAAATCACGCTTTTTTTGCAAATATATTGTCGAATTGACCATATTTTGTTAAATTATCTTTTCTTTACCAGCTTTTTTAGTAAAAATTTTATCATTTTGTCTTTTAATTTTTCAAAAAATAAAGCCTGAAAAACCTTTTTAAAGTTTTCTTTTTTATTGTCAAAATTTAAGTTTAATCATAGTTATCTGGCAAATCATTTTCAAAAAGAATTACGCAGCCACTTTCAGTAAGCCCTTCCAAAATCTCTTTTTGCTTCTTTCGAGTTTCAGCCGTATGTATACGCTTTCTATCAAAACCATGTGATATAGCACCAGATAGAATTTCATTTTTATTTACCTTATTCATGATGATAAGCTCATCAGCCACATCAGCAATCATGGCACCAAGTTTAAAGTTAGCCTGAGATTGTTCAGCGCCAAGCTCGACAAGACCGGGTGTGATAACAATTTTTTTACCTTCAAATTTTGACAGCACCTCAAGCGCCTCTTGCATTCCTATTATATTTGAATTATAAGAGTCATCAATAATGGTGCAAAAATTATTTTTCATAAGCTCAAGCCTGTGCTTTGTAGGCTCTAAATCGCAAATTGCATCGGCGATATCACTTTCGCCAACACCCATAATATAAGCCAGAGCAGACGCGGTAACAATATTGTTTATATTGCATTTTCCGAGAAGCTTAGTTTGAACAGCAAGTCGTTTGCCATTTAATACAAGCTCAAACTTTGAGCCTTCACTAGTGGTTGAAATATTTTCTGCATAGGCAAAACTATTTGGCAGGTTGGTAATTTCCTTTTTGCCTTCAAATCTTTCAAAAAGCTTTCGACTTGAAAGACTGTCGCCATTAAACACCGCAACACCATCGTTTTTTAAGCCTTCGACGAGCTCATATTTTGTGTCCTCAATCGTCTTCAGATTTTTAAAAGTCTCAAGATGTTGCTCACCAATGGTAGTGATAATCGCATAGTCAGGCTCCACCATTTTTGCCAGCACTTTGATATCTCCTTTGTGCCTTGCCCCCATTTCTGCAATGAAAACATCTTGTCGTTCGAGATTTTCAAGTATAGTCCTCGAGAGTCCCATTTCTGTGTTGTAATTTTTGGGAGTGGCGCAAACTTTAAATTTCTTTTCTAAGATGGCCTTCAAAATATTTTTAGTAGAAGTCTTGCCATAGCTTCCTGTAATGCCAATTTTGATTATCATCTTTCTCTTAAGCTTTCTTGCTGCTTTTGAAATAAAATATTTTCTTATCAAAATTTCAAGTGGCAAAATCAAATAGTGCACAAAAACAATGACAAGCGGCATGCACAGAAAAATCAAAAGAATATCTAAAAGAAGCAGATATATATTGGTGATATAAATATTGATTAAAATAAAAATTCCTGTGCTTATCAAAAAGAGGAGTAATATAAATCTTATCATGCGTTTTGTAAAAACCAGTCGATTTTTGTCACCATAGGCAAGCTTCAACTCAATTACGCTTTTCAAAAATGGAAGAGGCTGATAGCCACAAAGTTGATAGGTTTTAATAAATATATACGAGAGAAGCATGAACAAAATCACACATGCACATATGCTGAAATAAATCATTTTTCCTCCTTTAAAAACTCTTTCATAATAGCGTAAAATTCAAGTCTGCAGTCCATAAAAGAGAAATGTCCGCCATCCAAAATTTTCAGCTGGGAATTTTTGATAAGTTTGTTCAGCCGCTTTGCCATGTAAATAGGGGTTTCTTCATCTTGATTTCCCCAGACAATCAAAGTTTTGATGGACATTTTTCGAGCATAAGCTTCAAGATAGGTGTTTACAATGCTTTTGAAGGTCTCTTTCATACTAGGGGAAAGCCTTTCATAATCGGCAGAACCTTTCCGTAATTTTTTCATTCCAAGCTTTTTATATAATTTATATTTAACAAGATTAAACTTATATTTTACAGAGCGCCTAGGCTTCATTCCAGCGCTGTCAACAAGTATGCACGAATGCACAAGTGAGCGTTTGACCGCAGATAAAATAATAGCTATTCTGCCGCCAAAAGAATGCCCAATAATGTCAGCACTATATATTTTTAAGTGTTCACATAAAGACATGAGCATTCCAACATATGTATATATGCTCCACCCTTCCGGCTCTTGTAAACTTTCCCCAAAAGGCGGAAAATCAATCAGCAAAAAAGAGCGCTCTGGGAAAAGCGAGACGACATCTTCAAAATCACGACCGCTTCTTCCCCAGCCGTGCAGAAAAATAATAGGTCTTTGAGAGGTGTTTCCCCTCACTTCATAATAGACCCCAACTCCGTTGTAATTGTATATCATAACCTTTCTTATGAAAATTTTACAAAATTGTTGAAAAAAATCTAAAAATTAGATAAAAATGCTTCATTTTATTTGGAAGTTAGACAAAAAAAGAGTAAAATATATCTAGGTTTTAAAACCAAAGAAAATATAATAGAAGGAAGGTAGAATCAAGTGAAAATTACAGATGTTAGAGTAAGACTTAAAGATGAAACAAAATTAAAAGGAATTGTATCAATTACAATTGACGGTTGCTTTGTTGTACATGATATCAAAGTAATCGACGGCAAAGATGGTCTCTTTATTTCAATGCCAAACAAGAAAACTGCTGATGGCGATCACATTGACATTGCTCACCCAATCAACACTGAAACTCGCTTAGAACTTAAAAATGTCATCCTTGAAGCATATCAAAAAGCATTGAATGATGCAAAAGCTGAATAATAAAAATTTTTAATCACAGCAAAACCTCAGATTGACTTTACATAGAAACGAAGACAATTCGTCTCCATATATACTTTGCTGACAACTAAAATATTAAATATTCTTGCAAAAAGCCAAATCATTTTTGACTTACTATCTTTATGACTGCAAAAAAAACACCCTAGCTTAACAGGTGTTTTTTATTTTACAATTTTTGTCTAAACTAATGCTTTAATTATTATAATAATATTCTATTAAAATAAAGCAAGCGTTAAGCCTAAAAAAGAAGCCGCCTATTTGGCAGCTTTTTTAATTCTTCTTATTTTTCTTTTTATTTTGCAGGTTTGGAGTTTGCACAGAAGACTTATCAACAAATTTTACACCCTTAGCCTTCAAAAATTCAACCACTTCACCCGCTGTTCCTTTCGTCATTCCGCGATAATCAAATATGAAGCTCTGTTTTTGATTGATGAAAATAAATAGATGTTCTTTATAAGCAACAAACTTATATAAATCTTTATAAAAAACTTTTTGTGAGGCAATCTCTTGATAGTCATTTGCTGTAGGAGATGAAGTTGCTTGACTGGTTATAAAAATATGGTCTTCATAAAACTCGAATGTATTTAAATATTTTCTATCACCAAGTGTAATTTTATTTTGTTTTTTAAGTGACTCTTTCATAAGATATGGTAAAAGAATAATTCCGCCAATAACGCCACAAATTGCAAGTGCAAGACCTATAGTGAGGTCAACAAAACACATTCCAACGCCACCGCCAATAAAAATAATTGAAAAAACCAAAGAAGAAATAATCGTATTTTTTTTCAGCACAAAATTTTGAAATAACGAAATTTCTTCGTCATCCATTTTGCTGGTATTCTTAAAAATAGCATTTTTTTCTTCCATAACTCACCTATTCTTAGCCTTTTTGCAATACAGCTTTCTGACAATAAAATTTATCATTCTCGTCGAAAGCAATCTAGGCAAAAACACAACACATTTATAACTAAACCCCACAGTCTTTCGAAGTGGAGGTCTTTTCTTAAGCAGCACCTTCCTCACAACTTTGGCGATAGCCTCTGGCGTCATGCCTTTTTGCTCATCTTTTTCCATCTTTGCAATAGAAAGACGAATATCTGCCTGCTCTTTTTCTGTGCTTGCTTCGTTATCAATCACTCGAGCTGCAGTAAAACCTGTCTTGGCATCACCTGGCAAAATTGCAGTTACCCTCACTTTATATGGGTGCAACTCATTCGCAAGTGCTCTTGAAAAAATTTCAATTCCCGCTTTCGTCGCACTATAAGTAGCTTGATAAGGAAGAGGAATAACTCCACCCACTGACGAAATGTTGACAATTCTTCCCTTTGTCTGTTTAAGATATTTTATCACAATTGTGCATAGTGAAATATAAGCTGACAAATTGGTATTTACCTGCCTGTAAATATTTTCAGGTTTTGAATATTCAATAGCACCCGCAATGCCAAAGCCTGCATTATTGACAAAGATGTCAATATGCCCTTCTTCGCTTGCAATTTTATCAATAATTTTTTCTACATTTTGATAGTCATTCACATCGGCTTCAAAACTTTCTTTCACGCAATCATGCTTGACTATATGTCTTGAAATATCATAAACCTTTGCGCCATCATTATATAAACTTTGAGCTATTGCCAAACCAATTCCACTGCTTGCGCCGGTAATAATCGCAACCTTGCCCTCAAATTTCTTTTTCATATTTTCCCTTTGTTTAGTTGAAAAATTTCATATATTTAACATAAAACAACTAAAAATCATCAAAAAATGATGATTTTTTGCCATTTTAAGCTGATTTTTAATAATTTATCCAAAAAAGATTTATAAAGCTCTTGTTACAGCAACAGCCAATGCACCACTTCCAATATGACAAGATACACTTAAAGACAGTGGGTCAATGCTGATGATATCAACATTTGGAATTGCGTTTTTAATCTCTTGTGCAAAGTCGTTTGCTTTGTCGATGCAGTTTGTGTATGCCACAGCAAGCCTCATTTCACCCTTTTCGTAAAGCTCTTTAAAACGAGTTTCAAGATCATGCTTTGCCGCCTCAATCATCTTTAATCTTGCCACTTTTTCATTCATAACTTTTGCATAAGTATCAAGCTTTCCACCTTGAATTTGAAGCACAGGCTTAATCTTTAAAAGAGTGCCTATCGCAGCAGCAGCTGGCGTAACTCTTCCCCCTCTTTTGAGATATTTAAGAGTGCTGACCATTATGTAAATGCTTGAGTCCATAGATGTCTCAACAAGAATTTTCTCAATTTCTTTTCCATCTTTGCCTTCCGCTGCAAGCTTTAGCGCGTCATAAACTGACTGCTTTTGTGTAACTGAAATTCTTCTGTTGTTGACAACAAAAACCTTTCCATCATATTCCTTAGCAAAATTTGTTGCCGTTTCACAAGACATGCTGAGCCCGCTTGACATTGGGATATGAACAACTTGGTCATACTCTTTCAAAAGCTCATCCCAAATCTCAGTGACTGACGCAATAGATGGTTGTGAAGTTGATATTGAAGCATCTTCATCAAGCAGTTTTTTATAAAACTCTTCCTGAGACAGATTGATATCTTCAAAATATTCTTCTCCTTCAATTGTAAAAGGCATAGGCAAAACTCTCAAATTTTCAATTGATTCTGCCTCCTTTTGTGTAATACCTGCATTACTGTCAGTGACAATTGCAACCTTCATTTTTTATTATCCTCCTACTTTTTCAAGTTTTTTCTTTTGCCCTTTTTGTTTGGCATTTTTAATTTCTTTCTTATTTTCTTCAAGCATCCTTTTCTTGACAAGCTTCTTCACCTTTTTAAAGTCTATATCTTGCTCTACCTTTGAATAGTCTGCTTGAGGAAGTGATAACATAAACTCAGCAAGCTCATTTATTGTATTTTTTCTCAAAGGTGAGATTTTTTCTCTCATGCTTTGAAGAATTTCTGGATTGTCGATCAAATTTAAAACATGCTGCTTCAATTCTTTTTTATTTTTGAATGAAACTGCCACTCCCTTTTCTTTCATATAGACAAGATTGTATCTCTCTTGCTCTGGAAGCTTTTCTGTGATGACCATAGGCAAATGTTTGTTTATCATTTCAGTGACAGAAGTGCCACCAAACTTATTGATGATAAAATCAGCAGCCGACATATAATAAGGCACCTTGTTTGTAAATCCGACATTGACAACCTTAATTCCGTCCTCAAATTTCATCTTCTCAATCTTATCAAAGCCCTTCTTATTTTTGCCGTTAATCATTATGACTTGCACTTTTCTGCCCTTTAAGCAGTCAATCAAATCTTTAAAAATCTTAAAACCGCCGCTCCAGAAGCCACCCCCAAACATAACCATAATTGTTGGAAGATTCTCATCAAGCCCAAGCTCTCGTCTTGCAGCAGCCTTGTCCACTTCCAAAAGCGTTCTCTCATCCACAGGAAGACCAATAGGCATAAGCTGACCTCTGCTGAAACCTTCTTCGATGCACTCTTCAATAAAATCTTCATTTGGAATAGCGAAATAATCAACGCCAATAGTCGCCTCCCAGAAAGGAGAGTTGACATAATCAAGATTTGAAACAATCACCTTGCAAGGAATGTCATAGTAAAGCCTAAGATTGCTGATAGCCATAGCTGGATAAAAATGTGTGCAGTAAATTACATCAGGCTTAAACTCAAGAATTTCCCTCAAAACGCCTTCAATAGTAGACATAACAGTGCCCTGGGCAGCACAGGTATATCTATGCTCTGGCTTGCTTTTTTTATAATGATTATAAAAATAATTATAAGATATTGGCATTTTGCTTACTGCAAAGTTATAGCCGCCGTCAGCCACCCAAGTATTCAATGCAGTTGAATAGCTCTTCAACAGGTCAACAAGTTTGACCTCTATATCCTGCCCCATGCTTTCAAGCTTGTTTTTCATTCCTTTGGCACAGGCATTATGACCATTACCTGCGGTAACAGTAAAAATCAATATTTTTTTCATAATTCCCCTTCTTTTTTTAAATATAAATTTTCAATCATTGCCAATTCCAGATTGTTTTCTCGCAAAAAAGCAAAGATTGTAAACATCTTACAAAAAATTTTACCCTTTATTTTAGAGGGTTTCACAAATATTCTATCACATAGAATTTTAAATTGCAATAAAATCAATATAAAAAAATTTATAATATAATGTGAAAATGTTATGAAAAAACGAAAATAATTGCTATAATTTAGTTTGTAATGGTGAAAATATATATTGAATTTTATTCATGATAGAATTTTTTAAAATATTTCAATTTTACTTATCAAAATTAAAAACAGCAAAATTTAATGCTAAAAAATGGCTATATCCCTTATAAATAAAGGGCTTCAGCCATCAAGGAGGAGCTATGAACGAAAAAGAAGGCAAAATAGGATTTGACAGCGATTTATACCTTAAAAACCAAACAGAACGCATACTTGAGCGTATTGAAAGGTTTGACAACAAACTTTACCTAGAATTTGGTGGAAAACTCTTTGATGACTTGCATGCCTGCAGAGTTTTGCCAGGTTTTGAGCCAGATATTAAGACAAAACTTCTCTTATCACTTAAAGAGCAAGCGGAAATTGTTATATGTATTTCGGCAGGCGACATTGAAAGAAACAGAATACGCGCCGGCCTTGGACTTAGTTATGACAACGAAGTTTTGCGACTAATTGACGCCCTCAGAGCCTTAGGCCTGTTTGTTTCAAGCGTTGTAATCACCCTTTTCAAAGGCCAGCCAAGCGCTGTTAAGTTTGGTCAAAAGCTTGAAAGACATGGCGAAAAGGTTTATTTTCATAGTTATACAAAAGGCTATCCAAGCGATGTCGACACAATCGTTTCTGACGAAGGCTATGGCATGAATTCTTACATTGAAACCTCTCGCCCACTGGTCATAGTTACCGCTCCAGGCCCTTCAAGTGGAAAACTTGCCACCTGCCTCAGCCAACTTTATCATGACTATAAACGAGGCATTAAGGCTGGCTATGCAAAGTTTGAGACCTTCCCTGTCTGGAATTTGCCACTTAAGCATCCTGTAAATATTGCCTATGAGGCAGCCACAGCCGACCTTAAAGACATAAATCAAATTGACCCTTACCATTTCAATGAATATGGCGAGCTTACAGTAAACTACAATCGTGATATTGAAGTATTTCCAGTGCTTAAAAACATATTAAAAAAGATTACTGGACAAAGCATTTACAAGTCTCCAACTGACATGGGTGTAAACATGGTTGCAAGCGCAATCGTTGATGAAGCCGTAATTGCAGACGCTGCAAAAAGAGAAGTTGTAAGACGCTGCTTCCGTGCTGAATGTGACTATAAACGCGGCCAAATCAATTTCGACACCCTAGAACGCACTCGCTGCCTCATGTCTGAACTTGACATTAAAGAAGATTATCTTGATGTAGTGCCAATTGCTAAAAGTGCCAGCAAAAACAGCGGCTATCCATGTATCGCTTTAAAACTTACTGACGGCCACACTGTAATAGGCAAAAACAAAAAAGTTGTATCAGCTGGTGCAGCTGCCGTGTTAAATGCACTTAGAGTGCTTGCAAATTTAGACGACTGTTTTGATATAATCGCGGATGAAATCTTAATGCCGATAATATGGCTGCGAAAAGACCTTCTTCACACATCCAGCCAAGTTTTGTCACTTGATGACGCCCTTGTTGCTCTCGCGATATCAGCAAGCACAAACGAAAAGGCGAAGAAGGCAATGTCAAAACTCGAACTTCTCAAAGGCGCAGAAGCACATGCAACATTTATTCTTTCCCAAGCGGAAGAATTGACACTGAAAAAACTTGGCATAAATGTAACATGCGAGCCAATCTTCTTAAACAACAACCTCTTTGAATAAGTTGGAAATATGATTAAAAAATAAAAAAAATTTTAAACCAAATAAAAAATAATAACTTGTTTTCAAAATTGTTTTAAGCCAAATCTTAAACTAAAGATTATATCAAAATTAAAAATATAATCAAATTTCAAAAAATTTTAAACTAAATTTTTATCGCAAAACGACAAAAAAGACTGCCAATGGCAGCCTTTTTTTATTATTGAATGCAAAATTTAAAAATAGCACAGTTGTTTTAAATGTCAAAATTATCTTAAATCTTTAAATATCAGCATGGAAATAGTGTCTTTCAATTACAAGAGGTAATGGTGAGCCTGTAGTATTGATTTTATATTTAGTGCCCGTTCTCTTATAATAACCCTTGCATTTTTTGTTTAAGCAACAAAAACGCAAAACATTTAAATCTTTTTCCATATTATCACAGCCAATAATGCCCTTTACAATAGCCACAGTAATTCTCACGCCTGTTGACATAACAGTGTCAAGATAAAGAGAATCTTCCTTGCACTCAGGGCATCTTACAACTTTTGCAAGTGGTCCAGGAATTGGCAAGAGATTAAGCGCTTTGGCTTGAGTATCCATCTGCTTTCTGCTAGGCTTTTTGCCTTTTCCAGAAATCTTAGCTGCAATGTCACCCTTATCGTCGCCATCATCGTCTTTCTTCTTTTTCTTCTTCTCTTCCCCTTCATCCTCTCCTTCGTCGCCCTCTTCATCATCTTGCTCTTGAGGATCTTCATCTACTCCATAAGGGTCTTCGTTATCGTCACCAAATGGGTCGTCATTATCTAAATCATCATCTTCATCTTCGTCTTCTTCATCGTCCCATGGATTAAAACTCACAACGCGCCTCCTTTTAACCTGCCACATCTCCTTCAACAACTTAAAAGAAGGCAAGGTTTTATTTATCTTAACAATATTTTAAACTATGCAAGCACTTTCAGTCAAGCAAAATTTTGCTATGATTTTAATATCCTGTCCTAAGCTCGCTTATCACAACATTATCTTTGTTTATTCCAAGCTTGCAATCATACACCGAAAACTCAATGATGACATTGTAAAGCTCATTATCAGAAATATATCTCATAATCTTCGAAATGCCAGGAATTTTCCAAAGTTTATCATCTTCAATAGATGTGTGAATGTTAAACTCTGGCTTCTCATAAATGTTTCGATGAGTGGCCTCAATGTCACTTCTCGCTGTAAGGTCAACAGTCTGCGAGCCGAAATCGTTGTGTACAATTATGTCACCCACAAGCACAATATCTTCTTTAAATTCATTGTAAGAAACACTTATCGTCACCTCATCTTCAAAGCGGTCAAGCTTCTCTTTTGCCTCGTCAATATTGGTCACAAAATAAAACTCGCCCTTTGCCTTATTTGCACTTCTAAGCACATATTCCTTTGCAGGATAACTCTTCATAAAATTCTCAATTCCAGCCACATCAAAAGTCTCAAATACATCAAGTGGAAAATAGTTGAGCCTAAGCTCTTTCATTTTGATTATGCTGTCTTTTTTATCCTTAATCTTAATCATTTTCACCTCTAAAAATATTTTATCACATAAATTATTATTTACAAAACAAAAAACAATATTAAATTTTGTTTAATCTTCATTAAAAACCATAATAATAAGCATTTTCGTATGCCTTAAAAATAAATATGATTTCAAACAAAATTCATTAAATCATTCTTGTCTGTTAAGGCATGTATATTTTTAAACATTTGCCTCAAAATAATTATATGAAAATATTACCAATTGTTCTTGCATGTGCCTCACTCGCCGCACCCGTTTGCGACTATAAGGTGGGCAATTTGATTGAAAGCAATAAGTTTAACAATGTCAGCATTTGCAGTGAAGGCAAACTTTTTCGTGAAAATATTGAAATAAGAGTGTCAAATGGAAGCGAAGAGATTGTTGTTGAGCCTTCTGTAAATATTGGTTACAGCCCCAACCTCTTTGTCGCAAACTTTCTGAATAACGGTTTAGAACAGGTGCTTTACAGCGTAGAAAGCGGCGGTAGCGGCGGCTATAGCTTTTATCAAATGTTTTCATTTGCTGATGAAAAGGCGACAAGCGTATTCAACAGCGAAGATTTCAAACCAAACATTACAGCTTCATATAAAGAAGAAAACCTGATTGAGATTGACTATCAAGGCAAGAAATTATACCTTGACAGCTCAAACTCAGGCTGCCAAAACCATGACGATTGCAATCTATATATAAGTGATGTGAATACAATCTTGCCATTTTATAATATAGCCCTCGACCGCTATTATCTTCAAGTGCTTCAGCGAATTTATGGAGGTTATGAAGCAAACAACTTTGGTTATATCAGCTCACTGCTTGAAATCAATGAAGACGGCTTTACAACAATAAGCATCGGCACCCTATCAAACTTTCATATTAAATAAAAAACTAAAACCTAAACATAAAAAAAATAAGAAAAGTTAAAAATTAAAAAAACATTAAAATTAGTTAAAATCAAAACATAGACAACCTTAATTAAATAATTTAAAAAGAAAACCATAAAATCCACAACTAAATATGTATCATAACCAACAAAACCAAATCAAAAAAACTCTTCTTAAACTAGAAGAGTTTTTTGGTGAATATTTTCTCGTTATGCTGTATAGTCAAGTTTTTCAAGTTTCTCCATTGTTAAATTTCCTCCGTTGCTGCTTATCCATGAAAAGCCTTTTGGCAATGGTTGATTGTTTACTGCAATTGTCCAGTTTGCAAATGGGTTTGTTTCGCTATTGTTTGTAACATATTTCTTTACAGAGTTGTTGCTATCCTTGTTTTGTATATACAAACTACTCTTGATTGTTCCGCTTCCTTTTGTAAAGGCATAGTTTGTTGTTGAGTTTGCAAAGCAGTCGATTACGCTTCCGCCGTTTAAGTTGCCTGTAAGAAGACCTGTATTACTTCCACCTGTTACGCTTCCGATAAAGCCGCAAGATTGCAAGGTTATTCCGCTTGTTGTTGTTTGACCGAGTATTCCGCCGCAGTTTGCGTCTGAAGCAGTTGCAGTCACACTGCCCTTCATATAGCAGTTTTCAAGGCGAGTGCCGTTGTCACCATTACAACCCAATATTCCGCCTACATAGTCATTTCCGCTTACGCTTCCGTAGTTATAGCTTGACAAGATTGAGGTGCT
>JAAWCQ010000006.1 GCA_022793335.1 Clostridia bacterium | reverse complement strand
TTGCAACTTCACTTACAAGCATAAGTTTGTCAGCAGCATTGAGATAAACCTTGCCGTTAAGATAATTTACTGAAATTGTATAACCTTCAATTTGAGTAGAAATATTTGCATATATTTCATTTTCTTTAGAAATGCTGTAGTTAAGTGAAATGTCAAATTTATCATTCTTTACATTGATAACACCAGAGATTGTATTTGATTTAACAATCTGAAGAGCATTTTGAATAGTAGGAATGAAGTCAGCAAGGTCAATGTAACTTTCTGTATCTGCTGAAAGGTTGTTTTCAACATATTCAATTGTTTGAGCATTTACATTTGCACCAAAGCCATTGAATTGTATAGCTGTAAGCATTTTATCAACTACAGTGAAGGTGATTGTTTTGTCACCGATAGGAACGATAGTGTTGTTTCCATCAACAACAATGTTTTCAAAGAATGATTTATCAATTTTAGAAATGTCAAGTTTGACATCACTAAAGTCGAGGCCACTGCCAAATTCATCAGAAAGTATGGCAATTAAAGCGTCCATATCTTTGTTAGCAACAGCAGTCAAGACTCTTTCAATTAAATCTACTGGAAGGTTTGTGCCAAACTCAGCATTTACCACAGTAAGAAGCTGTGGAAGGTCGTTGATCGCAAATTTAGCATAGATGTTTTGATACTCAAGATAGATTACATTGTTTTCAAGGATAATGTTGATATTTTGATTGTTAAGGTTTGCACTTATGAAAGCTTTAGCATTTAAAATGTCCGCATAAAGTTTAGCATTTACTTGATATTCAGCATAACTTGCATTTAAGTCAAGAGCTACTTTTCCATCTTTAAAGTAGTTGAATGCACCCTCGGCAACTTGTAAAATACCAGAATTGATGATAACTTTTGCAAGGTCAAGCACATCTTCAACAGGGGTGTATTGGCTGTCATCAAAACTTGGGATAACCAGACTTTCGTCACTGCCAACAACTGAAGCAGAAATGTCGAAGTCTTTTACAGTTGATGAAATGAAAAGCTCCTTAGCGCCATTTTCAATTGCAATTGAAAGGTCATTAAACAGAGTGATTACAAAGCCATTTTCAGTTTCAACAAGAGACTTAATGAGAAGTGGAGTAAATTCTGGTTTTAAAATATCTGCTGATTTTTTAATGATTTCCATGAAATCATGAAGGTCAACATCTATTGTAATATTGCTTAAAAAGTCAATTATTTGGTCAAAAATTGTATCAGTATCAATTATAAGTTTAAAAGCATTTCCGGCGCTTAAATAAATTTTGTTTTTAAGTTTTTCTATAGTAATGTCGATATTTTCAATACTTGTATAAAGTTTGAAATATTCATCTTTGATTGAGCCTTCAAAATTTATTGGAAGATTGAAATCGTTATAAACTATCTCAATTTTGCCCGAAAGCGTGTTTGATTTAAATATATTTATTGCATTTTCAACTGTTGGAAGAAGATTTGCAAGGTTGATATATGTCGCTTCATCTTCTTTTAAACTAAATTCATTGTAAGAAATTACGCTTAAATTGGCGTTTGCACTAAGTCCAATAAAGCTTAATTTAGACAAGGATTCGTCTTTAACAGATATTCCGATAACGCCTACATTTTTGATTGTAACAAAAGTTGTATCATCATTTGTGTAAACGCTTTCAAGCATTGACAGGTCAATTTTGCCAAGTTCAAAGTCAAGATTGTCAAGCTCAATTCCGCTTAGGGAAGCTAAAACATTTTCGCCATTTTCACTATTTAAAATTTCAACAATTTTATCAAGTGGAAGGTTTATTCCAAATGAACGCTTAAGAAAATCATCAACTTTATCAAGGTCATTTAACTTGAATTTTGCAAATACATTGCCATATTCAATATAGATTGTTTTATCAAGATAAATCAAATTTAAAGCCATATCTTGCAACATAACTTCAATTTTGCCGCTTGCATTTTTAGGATTTATATAAGCTTTTCCAGCAATCTCAATATCGTTGTATAAGCAAGCTATGTCAAAAGCATAATTGTCATTTTCTTTTACATATTTGACTGCGGCAGCGGCTACATCTATAAGCGTTGAAAGCTCGATATACTCTTTATCGTCGCGGTTTGTGATATGCAATGAGTCAGGATAAGAAATTTCTCCGCCAACAGCTACTTTAATATTTTCAGCTTGATAATCAAAGCTTATGTTGTATGGTTTGTATTCTTTATCGCAGGTAATTATAAGATCTTGATTGATCATTGGAAGGGTGATTGTTAAATTTACAAGTTCGCTATCTTCAACAGCAGTTTCTTTCAAGTTTGAGAATAGGCCAAGAAGCTCAGAAATTTCAAGTCCTCCCAAATCTGGAAGTATATCTGGCATTTCAAAGTTTAAAAGCCCCATAAGTTTTTGCGCAGAGCTCATTAAAGTGGCACTTTCAAAGGAAAATTTTCCGTTGAAAACATCAATATAGGCTTTTCCGTTGAGGTAAGCAAGGTTTAAGGCAATGGATTGAGCTGATTTTTTTGCGTCAATCTTAAGCATGCCTTCAAAGGCAATTCTTTCTAAGCCATTTGTGAGGTCTATTTCAGCGTCAAGATTTATTACAAAATTTTCTATCTCAGTGTCAAGCTCAATCGACAGGTCAAGGCCAATGTATCCACATTGAGCTAAGTTTTCCACCATGCTTGTAATCTGGGTTGGCAGTGTCGAGTCGGGAAGCTTTGATGGGTTGTTTCCCTTTGACGAGTTGCTGTTTGAATAGTTTACAGACATGGTAATAACCCCGTAGGCAGATGCCAGCGAGACTATTAAATATACCAAAGCATAAGATAGATATTTAAAAACTTTTCTCATGATATTTATCCTTTTATAAGTGGAGGCAGGGTGACATCAACATTGAATTGATAATCAATTAAAATTGTGCCGTTGCAGGTCACACCCATACCAAATTTGACAGCCTTATAACTTTCAGACACCTCTGTAGTTATAAGATTCCACCTGCTGTCGATAGTGGCAGTGTATTTTACACTATAAAATTCAGGGTCAGCTTCAAGTCCGCCTGTTCTGCGAACTTCTTTATAATAATTTAAAATGCTTGTAACAGGGTCAAGATTAAAAGTAATCACATAATGTCCAGTTTCCTCATCCTTTTTCATATCGCTTGAAAGAATGGTCTTTTCTGAAATAATATATGGTGTAATTCCGCTTGGTAGACTTCCTGTCAATGCTTCATAATCATTTTGTGAAATTTGTCGATTGAAATGCCAGTCAGCTTTTCTTTGCTCGATGTTTTGACCAGTATAAATTTCAATATCATTGTTTCCTTCCATATAGTCAAAGTTTGCAACTGAGATTGTTCCTTTACTGATTGACTCAAAAGTGTAGATGTTGTCAAAATGTCTTCTTTGGCTGTAAACTGTTTGAGTAATACCAAGAGAAATGGCTTTTCCATTGCCTGTGAATAAGAAAGAATCAGCAAGTGAGGCATTGTGAACAGCAAGCAGCACATTGTCAACAGCAGACACATCATTTGGTGTCTTATCGCCAACATAGTCAAGCCAGTCTTTGTGTTGGCTTGCGCTTGTAATAGCAGGGAAGTTTGTGCTAAGCACAGTGCTTACAGGTTTGATATAGTCTGCAGCACTGAGCGAGCCATAGTCAACATTTGATTTAAGATTGACATTAAAATACCACACTCCAAGACCGCTTCCAGTAAAAATTCCAAGCACCATGAGGGTGGCAAGCACTCTCATCTTGTGAGAAAAAGTGGTCTTTTCATAGTTTTTCTTGGCCTTCTTAACTTTTTTTCCTTTTTTTATCTTTTTGCCAGCGTCTGTTGCAGGCTTGTCTTGCTGTGGAAGGCTTGTTGAAGCAGTTGCCTCTTGTTCTTCTTTTGTATCTAGTTTAATTTCTTCTGTTTTTCTGTAAACGCCTTCTTTCATAGCGTTTTCAATTTCCTCTAAAATCTCAGCTTCGCTTGCTTGATCAGTTGAAGGCTTGTCAACCTCTTGTGACAAAGAATTATCATTTAAATCAACATTGTTTTCATCACCAAAAATAGAGGCTTCTTCTGAAGTCTTCTTAGATGATGGTTTATTAAGTTGTTTATTATTATTTTCGCGCTTAGACGCGGTTTTATCGTTGTTATGGTTTTTGGCCATGTTATGCTCCCTCTAAAAACAGGGGACAGAGCATTACCTTTGCTTTTTTGACATATTCAATTGTATATATGGGAACATGGGTTGTCCATGTGATAAATATTTTAAATTATTTTAAGGAGTAAGAGTCAAAGTGACAAATGGGAATGCTGCTGAAGCAGTTTTTTTAAACTTTCTGGTATGCAATTTTATGCATAAACCTTAAAAAAATCCCCTTAAATTTGTTGTAATCAATTGCCAATAAAAATGGTTTATATTGTAAATAAAATCAGATTACGAATATATTATAATATAAATAAAATAAAATGTCAATAGATTTTTGCAATTTTTTGTTGATTTTTCATAAAATTTTTATAATAATTATTCAATAATATGTATAAATATTCATAAAAATTGCGTCAAATAAGGCTTGATTATATAAGCAATATATGTTATAATACAAGTATAAGAAACAAAGAAAAAAGCGAGGTTTAAAGTATGAAAAAACTCAATCGCAGAGAGCAAACTTTAGAAAATATTTTGCTTGATATAAAAAGAAATTTGCCTAAAAAAGAAATTACTGCAGGGGGAGCTCTTGCCTATTTAAATGGACTTGCGCTTGTCTATAGAAAGACTATTTCAGATTATGAGCCTGCTGCAAAAGTTGTCTATGAAGTAAATATGAAAGAAGTGCTTTTCAGCCTTTATAAAAAGGGCGAAAACAGGGGGAAAGATTGCGGTTTTAATGAGGCTTTTGACCTGTATTTTCAGACTCTTCCAAAAGAATTTGTTGACCTTGTAAACATCAATCTTTTTAGAGGCAATTTTGATAAGAAAAAGGTGGAAAAAGAGCTTACAAAACTGACTTATAAAATCTCTATAAAGGCTGCCTCTTTGAATATGAGAGTTAAGAAAGAGCCTTGCTTGCCAAGTCTTGACGATGTCAAAACAAACATTAAAAATTATCGTGAAACCAAGAGAGTTTTAAGAGAAGGACTTGGTGATGAAATAGGCAAAAAGAAGGGTGGAGAAGGCCTGGAACAGATGGGTGAGTATGTGGAAAATCTTGCCAAGAAGATTATCTCAAGTGAAGTTGAATATGCCACAAACCTTGCAGAAAGCGTTGTGAGATTTTATTCGAATGTAGAGCTTGACAGACAGGCAGCAGCACGAGAAGCATACTTTAAAAACCATGTTTATGTTGATAAAACATTGTAAAAGATAGTAATAAAAAAATATTTATAAAAGATAATAAAAAATGCTTGACAAATATAAATATATAATATAAAATAAAAGGCGTCTTAATCTAAGGCGTTTTTTGTTTGCACTAGCCCCGCGGATGAAAATTGACCTTAATCATGGACAGGTTCGGAGGAAAAATGAAAACATATTTAGCTAAACCAACGGACATTGAAAGAAAATGGTTCGTTGTAGATGCGGCAGGCGCTCCACTTGGTAGAGTTGCTACTACAGTCGCAGATATTTTAACTGGAAAAACAAAAACTATTTATACACCAAATGTAGATTGCGGTGATTTCGTTGTTGTAATCAATTCTGACAAAACTGTTCTTACTGGAAACAAACTTGTTGACAAAAAGCACAGATGGCACACTGGATATGTAGGTGGCCTTAAAGAAGTTGACTATGGCACTTTGATGACAAACAATTCTCCTAAGGCAATTGAGCTTGCCGTTAAGGGAATGCTTCCAAAAACTTCTCTTGGAAGAAAGCAAATTACAAGACTTCATGTTTATAAAGATGAGGCACACAAGCACGCTGCTCAACAGCCTCAAAAAGTTGAAGTAAAAGGAGTAAGAAACTAATGGCAGAAAAGAAGACAAAGTCAGTTAGCCAAATTATTTCAACTGGCAGAAGAAAAAAATCTATTGCAAGAGTAAGACTCTTCCCAGGCACTGGCAAATGCACAGTTAATGGAAGAGAAATGGGGGAATATCTTCAAAGAGATACTCTTCTCTTAGTTGCTCGTCAACCATTTGATGTTACTGAAAGCGGCAACAAATATGATGTTATCGTAAGAGTTGTTGGCGGCGGTATTTCTGGTCAAGCTGGTGCTATTTGCCACGGAATTGCAAGAGCACTTGTTAAGGCTGATGAACAATATAAAGCAGAGCTTAAGAAAGCTGGACTTCTCACTCGTGACCCAAGAATGAAGGAAAGAAAGAAGTATGGTTTGAAAAAGGCAAGAAAGGCTTCTCAATTCTCAAAGAGATAATCTTTTGGCTTATTTCAGTTTACAAATTTTGCAAAAAACATGGTTGTTTTAAGCCATGTTTTTTTATATTAAAAAACGCTATAAACCTGTAAATTAAAGGGTTATAGCGTTTTATTTAAATCATAAAAATCAATTATTCCATCATGATGCTTTTGATTGATTGTTTTCGTATTTTGAGTGTATACAAAAGCATGAAAAGCTCATAAAAAACAATGAATGCGGCAAAGGAAATTGCAAGAGCGACAAAATCAAAATGATAACTTGGCATGTTTGGATAATTTGCAAATATTTGAGTAGTGACAATCTTGAGTAGCCCATATTGATAGAAAGTGCCAATAATAAAACCAAGGTATGCAAAAGGCCTAAAGCAGCCTAAGATTGAATTTGAACATTGGGTATAACTATATCCAAATACCTTCATCATTGATATGGTTTTTGAGTTTCTTTTTACAATGCTTGAAATTGAAAGATATAAGATTGAGATTGAAAGGATAAGGCCAATTGTTACCATAATATATGAAAAGACTTCGCTTGCAAGTTTGGTCATTGAAAACGCCATTTGCGTCATTGCAGAAAAGCAAAATGTTGAGAAAATAATCAAGAAAATATAGATAAATTTATCTTTCATTACACTTATAAAAAGGTCCTTTAAAAAGCTACTTTCCTTGTTTTTGTTCTTTTTAACTTTTGTTGTTTTAATCTTTTTAGGCTTTGTTGAAGGCATCTCTTTCATCAAGTTTAGTGGTGACGATTTAAGCTTGATAAAGGCATACAAAACTGAAATTAAACCAAATAAGACGCAAGGCAGGACGATTAAATATAAAATCAAGATAGGATGAAAGTGAATGGAAGTTTTTGGAAGAAGCTTATCCGCATTTTGCGCTTGATAGAAGATTGGCATGAAAGCGAATGAAAGAGCAAAACCTACAATTCCGCCCAGTAATTCGCTAAGCCCAAAAACCCAAAAATGCTTTGCGATAGAGATTTTTGAATAACCCAAAGCTTTTAATATTCCAAGCTCTTTTCCATGTGTATCAATATAGTTTTTAATATAAAACAGCAACATGATTATAGAAGTGGCTACAAGGCATAATCCGGTTACTACTGAAACCAGTTTGCCGGTTGCCACTTGTGCGTTATAAATTATCAGTGAGTCGTTGTTTATGATTAAGTTTCGCAAAGGGATGAGGTCAAAATTATAATTTAAAAACAGCGTACATACGAATACAGCACAGCATGCAATGATGGAAATGCCAAATAGTTTAAGTGTATCTTTTATACTTATTATCATCTTTATAAAGCCCCTTTTACCAACCAATCTCAAACGCAGTCTTAGGGGAAGAATTTTCTTTAATGCTTTCAATTTTTCCGCTGTTAAGTTTGACTACTTTGTCAGCCATATCAGCTATGTTTTGATTGTGCGTTACCATCAAAATTGTAAATTTATTTTGTTTGTGAAGCTGACTTATGAGATCGAGAATATCGCGGCCAGTTTGCTCGTCAAGGGCTCCTGTAGGCTCGTCAAGAAACAAGACTTTTGGCTGCTTGGCAATCGCTCTGGCAATGGCTACTCGTTGCTGCTCTCCACCTGAAAGCTCACTTGGATATTTATGCATTTTTTCTTCAAGACCTACAGCTTTAATAATCTCTTTGTAGTTTTTGTTATTTACAAGCGCCGCGCCCAGCTTTACATTTTTTTCAACAGTGAGGTTTGGCAACAGGTAATATGCTTGAAAGATAAATCCAATATTGTCTTTGCGAAATAAGGTAAGCTCTTTATCTTGCAGGGTGGTGATATCAACATTATCAAACACAACTTTGCCACTGTCTGCCTTTTCAAGAGAGGATGCAATGTTGAGAAGAGTTGTTTTTCCAGAGCCTGAAGCACCTAAAATAACAACAAATTCGCCATCTTTAATTTCTAAATCAATGCCTTTTAAGACTTCTTGTCTTGCTTCTTTATTGCCATAAGCTTTTTTTACGCCAATTATATCAATCATAATTTCTCCTATAAAAGTGTTCTGCTTTTTAATTCTAAATTTATTTTTATATCATAATTTTTAATAAAATCGTTATATATTGTAAATAAAGTTTGATAAAAAGTCAAATATTAAATTATATAATACATATAAAATTAAGTTTACTTTTATTTGTAATAATGATATATTAAATTAAGAAAACGGAGATAATAATGATAGAAAACAAAGATTTGAAAAGTTATGAAATCATAATTGTAGGTGCGGGAGTTGCGGGTGTTTCTGCTGCTATTTATGCAAAGCGTGCAGGAAGAAAAGTGGCTGTTATTGAAAGAATGCTTATTGGAGGGCAGCTTAATTTTGTAGGCAAAATAGTCAATTATGCAGGTTTTAGCGAGACTGATGGAGCGACACTTTCCAATCAACTTTCTTTACAGGTAGAAAAGCTTGGAATTGAAGTGATCTATGATGAGGTGCTTGATTTTGATTTTGACGGCGTTGAAAAAGAGGTTAAGTGCAAAAAAGGAACATATAAAGCTAAAGCAGTAATATTGGCACTTGGAGGAAACCCACGAGAGCTTGAAATTGAAGGAGAGAAAACCTTTAGAGGCAGGGGTGTAAGTTATTGCGTGCAATGTGATGGTAATTTCTTTAAAGAAAAAATTGTTGCAGTTGTCGGAAGCAATCAAGCTGCAATTGATGGGGCGTTATATTTAAGTAAACTATGCAATAAGGTATATCTTATTTCGCGCTTTGATATCAAAAATTTCTCTATTGAAAACCTTTTGCAGCAAAAAAATATAGAAATAGTTGAGGGAGGCGAGGCAAGACAGATTGTCGGAGATGACGCCGTTACGCAGGTAATAATTGAAAAAGATGGCAAAGAAACAGTGATTTTGGTTGATGGAATATTTGTCGTAAATGGAAACAAGCCAAATACAGCACTGCTCAGTGGCAAAATTGAATTGTCAAAAGAGGGCTTTATTATCTGTGATGAGGCAATGCAGACTTCAAAAGAAGGTGTTTACGCTTGTGGTGATGTTCGCCAGTCAAAATTAAAACAAATTTCAACAGCAGTTGGCGACGGTGCAATAGCGGGTGTTGAAGCAAGTCTTTATGTTCAAAATGGCAAATAAAAATCAACCAAAAAGAAAAATATTACACACTTTTAAAATAGAATTTTGTTATAAATTACTCTTGTGGGTGAGGATTTGAGTTTATAAACGCTGCACTGTTTGAAGCCAGAAATATCTTGCCATATTTGCTGTTTATTTGGTCTATTGTAATAGAGCTATCTTTCTCAAAATTATCAAACATTGAAAGCTGTCTTGCCGAAGCACTTGATAGAGAAGATACTTTTACCCTTATAGCACGGAGGGGATAGTTATATTTATATATCAAATCGCAAATGACCATTGCGTGCTTTGCGATATCTTTATATGAGTTTGTTGGCGGTATTTTCATTGATTTACTGACCGATTTAAGCTCGTTTGATTTAAGTTTTACATATATGGTTTGACCGATTACATTGTGTTTTATCATGCGGTGTGAGATTTTTTGTGCTAAAAAATAAACCACTTTTTCAATATCTTTTCGTGAAGAAATATCTTTGATTGTTGTGGTGCCATTTCCAACGCTTTTAGGTGGAGGCAGTTTGTAATAATCCAGCACAGGCACATCACGAAGCCCAAGCAAATCATTTTTTAAATTTATTCCTGTAATACCCATAACACTGTTAAGATAGTCATCTTCAAGCATTACGAAGTCTCCAATGGTTTTTATTCCAATTGAGGAGAATCTTTTTTCAAGCCTTCTTCCTATTCCTACAATTGAATTTAATGGCAGTGAATAGGTGATTTGTTTGAAATTTTGATAGGAAATTTCGGTGGTGAAATCGGGCTTTCTCATGTCAGAGCCAAGTTTGGCAAAAATTTTTGAAAAAGAAACCCCAACAGAGATTGTTATGCTTAGCTCTTTTTTAACCCGTTCTCTAAGCTCATCTGCTACCTGCTTAGCCGTTTTATTTAAATATTTTTCACAGCCTGTGATATCCAACCAGCATTCGTCAAGGCCAAGCGGCTCGACATAATTTGTATAGTCAAGATAAATATTATGAAGCTCTTTACTGATGTCTTCATAAAGGTCATAATGGGGTGCAAGACAGATAAGGTCGGGGCAAAGAGCTTTTGCTTCGCCAATTACTTGACCTGTTTTTATTCCAAACTTCTTTGCTATTTCATTTTTTGCGAGAATTATTCCTGTTCTTTTTTCTGGGTTGCCTGTGACTGCAACTGGTTTATCAAACAAAGATTTATCATTGCTGCATTCTACAGACGCAAAAAAGTTGTTTACATCTGCGTGTAAAATAACCCTGTTTTTTGTTTGCATTTTTTCTTCCATTTGTTGTATAATAGGTAATCGAATGGAGAAATATGCAGTCTAAAACAATTTCATATAAAAATCATTTTTGTGATATGCTTGCTTGCGCGCTTGGTGAGTATTTTGACTTTTTTCAGGAAGATGAAAAAAGAGATTTAAACCTTGAAAAATTAAATAAAGAAGAATTGAAGTTGCTATGCGAGTATGCGATAGTAAAAAATAAACTTGCAGGTGTACGGGAATTAAATTTAAAGGTGCCGAGAATACTGAATGCAGGTGAATTGTTTGAAAAATACCATATTGACGGGAAAGAAATTCTATCTGCCCGCCAAATGTCTGACCTGACGACAAACCAACTTGTTGGCGGGCGGATAATGCTGTTGATAGAAGATCTACTTGACTATAAGGAAGGATTATTAAATGAGATTTCTGATTTTTTAGGAAGAGTGGATATCCCAGTGGTAGTTTGTCTTGGTAAAACGCTTGAAGAAGTTGGAAAACTTGTCAATCGATATGGCAAGTCGCCAGCAGAAATTCTTGAAGATTTTGGCTTTTTAGATAGAGAATGTTTTCTTTATGGGCTGAATTTTTTGGATAAAGAAGACCAAAAGTTGTTATTAAATTATAATGTTCACTTTATTTTTTCACCTATTTCTGATGCTGAAGAGGGAAGAGGTGCAATAAATTTATATAATTTTATTTACAATCGTTTAACATTTGGCTTTTCAAGCGGAAAGTGTTATAATATAGACATGTGTGGTGAGGCAAAACTTGCCCAGTTTAATACAAATAATCTCATGTATCAAAGAGGACTTGTAAGTCTTGATGATTTAAATAAAGCGTTGGGGACAGAGGAAATAGAGCCTTTTGATAAGCAGACTCTTGAGAGTGAGTTTATTAGATTAAAAATACATGCAAAAGAAATTGCAGAGAGAATAAAGGAGTAAAAAATGAATCTTACTGAAGTTTTGGCACAAGAATTTGGATTGAAAGTTGAATATTCGCAAAATATTATCAACTTGTTGGATGAAGGTTGTACAATACCTTTCATTGCAAGATATAGAAAGGAGATGCATGGCACCTGTGATGACCAAACCTTGCGTGCATTTGCTGATAGACTTAAATACTTAAGAAATTTAAATGAAGAAAAGGCAAAAGTTGAAAAAACTATTACCGAACAGGGAAAGTGGACTGACGAGCTTAAAAAAGCACTAGAAGAGGCAAGAACACTTACTGAAGTTGAGGATATCTATCGTCCATATAAGCCTAAGAGAAAAACAAGAGCCACTGTTGCGATTGCAAAAGGGCTTGAACCTCTTGCAGATATCTTGCAAATGCAATCAAAAAGCTATGTAATAGAAAAAGAAGCTGAAAAGTTTATCACTGAGGAAGTGAAAACTACAGCAGAGGCTATTCAAGGTGCTATGGATATTATTGCAGAGCGTATCTCTGATGATGCTGAGCTTAGAAAAGAGCTTAGAAAGCTTATCGAAGAAAAGGGAATAATTGTTTGCGAGCTTGTTGAAAATGAAAATAGCCCAGTTTATGAAACTTATGCAAACTTTAAACAAGAAGTTAAAAATCTTCCAAGTCACAGAATACTTGCTATCAATCGTGGTGAGAAAGAAAAATGCTTAAAAGTGGAAATTCAGCTCAATCAAGAGCTTGCAATCGGCTCAATAAGCAAACATTTCAAGAAAAATAATCCAGATACTGATAAAATTATGGAAGATACAATCGCTGACAGTTATGACCGACTTTTGTTTCCTTCTCTTGAAAGAGAATGCCGAAGCAATTTGACCGATAGGGCAAATGAACAGGCAATAAAAATGTTTGAAGTCAACTTGAAGCCTCTTCTTATGGAAGCTCCACTTAAAAACAACATTATCCTCGGTCTTGACCCTGCTTACAGAACAGGATGCAAGATTGCTGTTATTGACAAGAATGGTAATGTTCTTGATACAACTGTTATCTATCCAACACCTCCACAGTCAAAAACTGAAGAGTCAATTGCAAAACTTAAAACCCTTATTGACAAATATAAAGTTGATATTGTTTCTATTGGAAATGGAACAGCATCAAAAGAGGCTGAAATTTTCGTTGCAGAGCTTATAAAGCATGTTTCTAGACCAGTAAGCTATGCTGTAGTAAGCGAGGCAGGAGCCTCTGTTTATTCGGCTTCTAAGCTGGGCGCAGAAGAATTTCCTGACTATGATGTTTCACTTAGAAGTGCAGTATCAATTGCAAGACGCCTTCAAGACCCACTTGCAGAGCTTATTAAGATTGATGTTAAATCAATCGGTGTAGGTCAGTATCAGCACGATATGCCTCAAAACAGGCTTACAGAAGTGCTTACTGGTGTTGTTGAAGATTGTGTAAACAGCGTCGGAGTTGATCTTAATACAGCAAGCCCTTCACTTCTCAGTTATGTTTCTGGTCTTAATATGTCGATTGCAAAAAATATCGTAGCTTATAGAGCGAAAGTGAAAGGTATTAAAAATAGAGAAGAATTGTTGTCTGTTCCAAAACTTGGCCCAAAAGCTTACGAGCAATGCGCCGGTTTCTTAAGAGTTGTGGGAGGTGAGGATATTCTTGACAACACAGCTGTTCACCCAGAAAGCTATGAGGCAACAAGAAAACTCTTGAAATTGTTTGATATGAGCGAAGAAGATGTGAAAAATGGCAACATTGCAAATCTGCCAAAACTTATCGAGCTTAAAGGGGAAGCTAAGGTTGCTAAGGAATGCGAAATTGGTGTTCCAACTCTCAATGATATTACAAAAGAACTTCTTAAGCCAGGTCGTGACATTCGTGAAAGCATGCCAAAGCCAGTGCTTAGAAGTGATGTAATCACAATGGAAGATTTGAAAGAGGGTATGGTATTTTCTGGTATTGTGCGCAATGTAATCGACTTTGGTGCATTTGTAGATATTGGAGTGCATCAAGACGGTCTTGTGCATATCAGTCAAATTTCAGATGCCTTTATTAAGCATCCATCAGAGGCCTTAAAAGTAGGGCAAAGAGTTGATGTTAAAATCCTTTCTGTTGACCTTGCAAAAAAGAGAATTTCACTTACAATGAAGGGAATTGAAAAGGAATAATTTTATTCCTTTTTCTTTTCAAAAACATTATGTTGTATTATGTATGTCATACAAAATACTATATATGGTGCTAAAATAATTAAATCAATGTTTAAAATTATTATTTCATAAAACAATTTTAAGCATTAAAAAAGGAAATGTCATGAGTAAATGTCCTTATTGCAACACATCTTATAATGAAATTTTGCAGACAGGTTTTGTTGGCTGCAGTCGTTGTTATCAAGAAATTGAAGAGCTTAAAAATGCTGTAAAAAAAATGTATAGTGACAAAAAACATAGAGGAAAACGGGCGGTGAAAGACAATGGAAATATTTGATAACATAGCCATTTCTTCTCGAATAAGACTGGCAAGAAATGTTGAAGGAATTAAGTTTTACACAAAACTGCAAAGCGATGTTGATGCAAAATATATCGAAGGTGCGGTCATTAAAACTTTGGAAAAGTATGATACATTTAATATTTTGTCATTGAAAGATTTGTCGCTTAACGAATGCAACGCACTTTTTGAACAACATCTTATAAGCAAAGAGCTTATTGAAAACAAGGATATTTCAGGTGTGGCAATAAGCGAAGATGGCAAGATTATTGTGATGATAAATGAAGAAGACCACATAAGAGAGCAGTGCATAGAAAAGGGGTTTAATCTTTATAAACCTTTTCGAAGATTATCTCAAATTGATGACGAAATCTTGAAAAGCCTGCCCATTTCTTATGATGAAGAATTGGGATTTATCACGGCAAGCCCATCAAATCTTGGCACAGGAATGAGGGCGTCTGTTATGCTGTTTTTGCCTGCATGTGAATTGTCGGGAAGAATGGATGAAATATTTGCTCGGGCAAAAGATAACGGACTTACTATTCGCGGCATTTATGGTGAAGGAAGCAAGGCGCTTGGATATTTCTATCAAATTTCAAATCAAGGCTCGCTTGGTTTTGATGAAAACGAAATCATAGACAAGGTCAGTGAATTTATCTATTCCTTATGCAATGAAGAAAAAGAAATGCGAGAGGCTTTAATTCAAGAAGACTATGAAAAATACAGAGATATGACTTTGCGAGCGTATGGCACTATTACAAATTGCTATAGCTTACAGGAAAGTGAAATGATGGAGCTACTTGCGAAAGTTAAACTTGGCCAGGTTTTAGGCTTTATTGATATAAGCTCAGATGACAAGTTTCAAAAACTGTTTTATGAGGGGTGCAGTGCAAATCTAGGTGAAATTTTTGAATTATTTAATCAAAAAAAGGAAAACATTGTAAGAGCGGAGTATATTTCAAATAAGGTGAGAGAATTAGCTCAAAGGAGGCTGTAATTATGAATTATCAAACATCATCATTTTCAGATAATATTCAAAAAGTGATAAAAAATGCCAGCAAATTTGCTTTAAGGTTTGGCTCCAATCTTATTGGAAGCGAACACATATTATATGGTCTTGTAAGCGTAAAGGACTGTCTTGCTGCAAGACTTTTGAATGAATATGGCGTAAGCGAGTCAAGTCTATTCAGTTTTTTTGAAGAAAATGTAAGCTCAAGCGATATGTTTGGCGTAAGTGGCACTGTTGAGATGACGCCAAGGACAAAAGACTTGTTTATGGTGGCTCAGCAAATAGCCGTTTCAATGCGCCATGCCTTTCTTGGCACAGAACATCTTCTGCTTGCCCTTATTTCTTCTTCTGGAAGCGTGGCTTACAGAATTTTGGTCGGACATTATGAGGTTGATATTGAAGAGCTTAAGGCGAAAGTTATGTCTCATTTAAGCGTGTTTAGCAAAGAAGAAGAGGGCAAAGAGCCTGCACAAAGTAGTGTAAACAGTCAATCAAACAGCACTCTTCCAGAAAAACTGCTTGAAATGGGAACGGATATTACTTTAAAAGCTAAAGAGCTTAAACTCGACCCAGTAATAGGCAGAGAGGAAGAAATTCAAAGAGTGGTCGAAATTCTTTGCCGTAAAACAAAAAACAATCCAGTGCTTATAGGAGAGGCTGGCGTCGGCAAAACGGCAGTGGTTGAGGGGCTTGCGCAGGCTATAGTTGCAGGTGATGTGCCTGAAATTCTTAAAGATAAAGTAATTTATTCGCTGGAAATTGGTGGGCTTATGGCAGGCACTAAATATCGTGGAGCCATGGAAGAAAAACTTAAAGATGCCATTGAAACCATAATTGAAAGTAAAAATATAATCGTATTTATAGACGAAATTCATACGCTTGCACAGGCTGGCTCTGATAAGGGCGAGACTTCGCCGGCTGATATGCTTAAGCCATATCTTGCAAGAGGGGAATTGCAAACAGTTGGCGCGACAACTACTGATGAGTATAGAAAATTTATTGAAAAAGATAAGGCTCTCGAGCGCCGTTTTCAGCCAATTCTTGTAAATCCTCCAACAGTTGCTCAGACAATTCAAATATTGCGAGGACTTAAAGACAGCTATGAAGCTTTTCATAAAATAACAATTACCGATGAGGCTATTGAGGCGGCTGCAGTTTTATCTGATAGATATATTACAGACAGAAGCCTGCCAGATAAAGCTATTGACCTCATTGACGAGGCAAGCAGTAAGGTAAAAGTGCATTATACAGTAAAACCTCAAGAAGTAAGAGTAATCGAAGACAAAATTAAATCACTATCTGCAAATCGCGATGAAGCAAGTTTGCAAAGAAATTATGAAAAGGCAGCAAAACTGCAGTCAGAGATTATAAACCTTGAAAATGAGCTTAAGAAAAAAAGCGAAAAATTTGTTGTAAATAAAGAGCAAACTCCAGCAAATGCAATAGGCGCAAATGAAATTGCTGAAGTTGTCGCAAAATGGACAGGCATTCCAGTTACGAAAATCACTGAAAGCGAGAAAGAAAAGCTTCTTCATCTTGAAGAAATTCTTCATAAGCGTGTTGTTGGACAAAACGAAGCTGTTGATGCGGTTGCAAAAGCAATAAGAAGGTCAAGAGTGGGCCTGCAAGACACAAAACGCCCAATTGGCTCATTTCTCTTTATGGGACAAACTGGTGTGGGTAAAACTGAGCTTTGCAAAGCTATTGCAGAGGCTATGTTTGACGATGAAAACAATATAGTCAGAATTGATATGAGTGAGTTTATGGAAGCACACAGCGTTTCAAAACTTATAGGCTCGCCTCCAGGTTATGTTGGTTATGAAGAGGGCGGGCAACTTACTGAAGCAATCAGACGCAAGCCATATTCAGTTGTACTGTTTGACGAAATCGAAAAGGCACATCCGGACATTTTCAATGCCCTTCTTCAAATTCTTGATGATGGCAGATTGACAGATGGTCAGGGCAGAACAATCTCTTTTAAAAACACCATAATTATTATGACCAGCAACTTGGGCGCAAAAGAGGTGAAAGAGCATAAAAAGCAACTTGGCTTTGGTTATCATGAAGAAGAGGAAGAAATTGACTCTAAACGAATATATCTCGACGCTCTCAAAAGTAAGTTTAAACCAGAATTTATCAATAGAATTGATGTCGTTTGCATATTCGACCCATTAAGCCAAGAAGACCTTGTCAAGATTGCAAAGATTTTGATTAAAAACATCAATAAAAGACTTAAAGAAAAGAATTTGTCACTCAAAATGACACAAGACGCACTTGAGTTTATTGTAAATAAAGGCTCAAATACAGAATATGGGGCAAGACCGCTTAAACGATATATTCAGCAAGAGGTTGAAGACCAAATTGCCGAGAAAATATTGCTTGGAGCGCTTGAAAAAGAGGGCGAGATAATCATTGATGTTGAAAATAATAAATTAACCTTTAATAATGATTAAAATTGCTTGGAGAAAAATAAAAAGTTTGTTAATATATAGACATAGGAGGCTATTGCTATGAAAATTGATATTATTGAAAGAGGGGGCTATAAAGTAAGCCAACACCTTGAAAGAATTTTGAATGAAAAACTTTCAAAACTTGAAAAATATTTTGAGGATGTGAATGTAAAAGTTGTTTGCACCACAGTTGCAAAACAAGAGAAACTTGAAATCACTGTTACAAGCAAAGGAGTGCTTTACAGAAGTGAAGTTTCATCAGATAATATGTACAACAATATTGACATTGCTCTTCCAAAACTTGAAAAGCAAATTGTAAGAAACAGAGAAAAGAAGAATGCAGTTAAGGGCAGAGGCTCAAAACAAGAAAACTTCCTTCCATTTGAATTTATTCAAGGTGAAGTTGAAGAGCTCCCTTCAGTTTATAAGCAAAAAACATTTGAGCTTGAACCACTTCTTCTTGATGACGCTCGCTTTGCAATTGAAAGACTTGGCCATGATTTCTATGTGTTCTTGAACGCCGAAACAGGCAAAGTAAATATTCTTTATAAAAGAAAGGATGGCAAATTTGGTCTTATTGACCTTGTTTACTAAGCTTGAAAAAATAACGGAAATTTCTTCCGTTATTTTTTTGTTTTATAATATAATTTTAGCGTTAATTAACAACTTTATTTCTTTTCTTATTAAGACAAAAACATCCAAATTTATTATTAAAAAAGCAGTTGTCTTTTTAATTTAAATAAACCTACATTCAACATTTTTCTCAATACCTACATCAACTTTTGCAAGCCTCTGTAATCAAATTTTGTTTGTATTAAAGATAAATTATATTTTCGCTGATAGCAAGCAATCTTTTATCATGGGATACGACAATGACAAGGGCGTTTTCTTTCAATACTTCAAGCTTTTCTAATATCTTTTTGACATTTCTTTCATCAAGCTCATTTGTGGGCTCGTCGAATATATAAACTTCAGCTTTTTTGCTTGCGCATCTTATAAAATTTATCCTCTTTTTCTCGCCGCCCGAAAGAGTGTCTTTAATATTTTCATTTTCTTCGTTCTCACGCTTGAAAACCTCTTCAAGCTCAAAATGTTTGATAAGCTCTTGGCTTTCAGGCGAAAGTGTTTTTTGAGGATAGTCTACATTTTCGGCAAGTGTTCTATCAAAGAAATTTTCGCCTTGAAAGGAAAGTGATATTCTTTCATTTTCAAAGAACAACGAATTTAATTTAAATTGGTCATTTATCAAAATTTCACCACTTTTGTATTCTTTAAGACCAAGCATACAATTAAGGAGGGTGGTTTTTCCACTGCCGCTACCGCCAGCTAGGCAATTGATTTGACCTTTTGAAAAAGTCACATGTTCAAATGTTTTTGCAAAGTCTCCTACTTCAACTTGCATATTACTGATGGTTATCTTTTCGATAGCGCTATCTTGTGGCAGTTTGTAGGCCGTTCCGCTGTTTTCATTTTTCAAAATTATAAGATTTTCAGGATTTGCCTTTAAAAGCAAAAGCCTTGATATTTTGATTGAATATTGTTGACAATTTCCAAATATAAAGGCAAGATTTTCAACTGAATTAAAAATTTGAATCATATAAGGAATGATTACGATAAGCGTTGAAGCAATATCCGATACATTGTTTGATGAAATAAGCACTACAATGGAAATCGTGCAAGAAAACTCGATAATATAGGTCATCAGCCAATATATAAGATATGTATAAGATTTTTTCTTTTCATATTTATAATATTCTTTATTTAAATCATGCAATATTTCAAGCTCGGCCGCCTTAGTCTTAAAAAAACTGATAAAAGGAAGGTTTTCAATGTTGTTTAACGCATGATTGCTGATTTTTCCATTTATTTGTTCAAATCTTTTATAGACTTTTTTGTCAAAATGTATGCGAAACCAAATTGACAGCGAAATAAATATCATGGTCGCAATAATAATTATGAAGGCGTAAATGTTTATATTTGCTATGTAAACTATTGCAATAATGGAAGAGATAATTGGCACAAGGCAGTTGACAAGCAGGGTTTGTATCAAGTTTGTAACATTCTCGCTTGCATTTTTTATAATATAACTTGCTTCGCCATTTGTCATATTTAAGTTGAAGTTTTTTCGATATTCAAGCACATATTTCATAGCTTCTTCGCTGGTTTTGTTCATCATTCGAGTGCCAAATAATCTTATAAGTGCTCTCACACAAGAGCCAAGCATTGCACATGTGAAAAGCAAACCAAAAGCAATCAAAATCACCGATAAATTCGACATTGATGATGGGAATTTTATAAAAAGTATTGATGCATCATTTCCAGAAAGTTTTGCGACCACACAAGCTGTCACAAGTGGAATTAAAATATCAGAGGATACTCTTAAAGCACAGGCAAACAAAAGTGTTATAAAAATTGCCTTTTCTTTTTTATTGGCTATGTTCCAAAGCAGCTTGCATGCTGAAAAAATTCCTAGTTTATTCATAGTCTAAATTATATTCCTTTATTAAAGTTTTGTCAATATTACTCTGTTGTTTTTAATTTTTAAAAACTAAACTTATTAAATAAGAAAAGGGAGAAAAATATAATGAATAATGATAAAGAATAAAAGAAAGAAAAGTAAAATGAAAACTAGAAAGAAAACAGGGGGATGAAAAATAAAAATAAAAATAAAAAAAGCCGATAATTTCGACTTTTATTTTTTTAATGTATCAAGCATTTTTGAATAATGAGCTTTCTTTCTGTCTGCACTGTTTTTGTGAATAACATTGTCTGCAGCAGCTTTGTCAAGTAAAGACACAACTTCGCATAAAAGTTTTTCAGCATTTTCAACTTCTTTGTTTGCAACAGCAAGTTTAAACTTCTTAGCAAAAGTAGAAATTCTTGATTTAACAGCTCTGTTTTCTGCAGTTTTTTTCTCGATTATCTTAACTCTTTTTTCAGCTGATTTAATATTAGGCATACTTTCACTCCTTTATATTTTACTACATCAAAGTATAGCATATAAAAAAGTATAAATCAAGTAAAATAAATATTTTTTTTAAAATTTAACAAAATAATTCTATGTTTGACTTAATTGATGAATGTGGAAGTGATTTAAAAAGCTTTGGATATAAGGTGAAAAACCTTGATAGGTATGGAATTACCTATGCTTCTTTGGCGGTTAAAACAGATGATGAGCGTGACAAAATCGGGCTTGCAAAAGGCGAGTATTATATCTTTAATAGTCCATTTGTTTATGAGCTTGGAATTGAAAATATAACCTTCCTTTCTTCCTTAATTGCCAAGAAATTGAAGGAATTGTTTAAAAATTTCAAACTCAAAAAAGACAGCAAAGTGCTTATTGTGGGGCTAGGAAACCCCGATATAGAAGCAGATAGACTGGGCAAAGAGGTCTTTGATAATGTTGAGATAAGACCGCTGAAAAAAGAAAATAACATATTTAAATTTTGTCCAAATATTTTCTTTTCGACAGGAATAGACACTCAAAGTATGGTTAAAATGTTTGCAAGAGAGCTTAAGATTGACTTGATTATTTTAATAGACTCGTTGACGACCTCCAATCTTTCCAGACTTGGAACATCCTTTCAAATTACAACAAGCGGAATGACGCCAGGAAGTGGTGTAAATCGTTTTGGAAGTCGAATTTGCAAAGAAAGTGTTGGGGCTGAGTGTATATCAATAGGCGTGCCTTTTATGATTTATTCAAGCGCATTAAATGAAGACAATAAAAATGAAATTATATTGTCACCAAAAGATATCAAAGAAAATGTATCGCAGGCAGGGCTTGTAATCTCCTATGCTTTGCAAGAGGTGCTTAAATGAATTATTATCTTTTAATACCATTTTTTATAATACTGATATTATTTTTTCCTATAAGACTTGAAGGGAGGGCTTCTTTTAATGTGCTTGAAATGTCTGGCGCGTATGGTTTTTTCGTGTTTGGAATAAAGGTGGATTATCAGCAGTTTTGGATTGAAAATAAAAAACTGCTTGCCAAGAAAGACGACTCGCTTGAAAGTCATGAATTTGATATAAAGGGCAGAGATTTTATGTTTTTAAAAGTGTTTGCTCTTGAAATAAAAGATAAAACAAGACTTAAAGAGTTTTTTGTTTTTTACAATTTGGGCGTTGGTGATGCCTATAAAAGTGCTATGCTTGGCGGCTTTATAAATGTTGCACTATTGACTTTTATGACCTCTCTTAAAAACACCAAACCGACAGCATCAATGGGAGTGTATGACACAATTTCTTATAATGGTCATGTTTGCCAGTTTGCAACAAGACTGCTTATGACAATTTCTTTGTTTGATGTTGTATATTCTTTGCTGCGTTCGGTTATTCTAATAAGGAAATTAACAAATACAGAAGAAACTAAAAATGGAGGTGAAAAATGAAATACTACTCAAGCAGTGATAATATTCAAAATCTTATAGATTCTGCAATGGATAAAATTAAAACAATTGTTGATTCAAGCACGGTTATTGGCGAAAAGGTTGAAACCAGTGATGGCACGACCATTATTCCTATTTCAAGGGTCTCTGTCGGATATGTAGTTGGAGGTGGTGAATATGCAGACCTTTCATCAAGACGGGTGGCAAATCATTTTCCAATGGCTGGCGGCTCAAGCGGAGGAATGAGTCTTTCTCCTGTTGGCTTTTTGATTGTCACAGAAGGCGATGTGAAGTTTGTAAATGTTGAAAACAAATCTCTTTATCAAACAATATTGAATTTGTTTAACAATCTTATTTCAAAGATAGATGAAAATGCTGCAAATCAAACAAGAGCACAAGAAGGATATTATGAGCAAGCAGAATATAAAGAGGGACAGAGTGATGAAATTTAAAACTTTTCAAAAATCGCTGTTTGCCGCCGCTGTAATATTACTTGCAAGCATTCTCTTAATATTAGGCGTCTCTTCTGCTGCAAACTTAGGTGCAGTCAAGGCGGACTATGCACCGACATCAGCAAAAGCAATGTGTGTGATGGAAGCAGGCTCAAAAAGGGTGCTTTACAGCAGCAATGAAAAAAGCACTATGCCTATGGCAAGCACGACCAAGATTATGACTGCCATTACTGCAATTGAAAACTGTAGCGACCTTGATAAAACCTTTGAGATATCACCTAAATCGGTGGGAATAAGCGGAACAAGCATATATCTTCGAAAGGGAGAGGTTATGTCAACACGCGATTTGCTTTATGGACTTATGCTTGTCTCTGGTAATGACGCGTCAGTAGCAATTGGTGAGCATGTATCAGGCAGCTGCCAAAAGTTTGTTGAGCTTATGAATAAAACAGCACGAAAGATTGGAGCAAACAACAGCCATTTTGATAATACTCATGGTCTTGACAGCAAAACACATTTTACTTCTGCTTATGACCTTGCTCTTATCACAAGCTATGCAATGGGGAATGAAACATTCAGAGAAATCGTTTCAACAAAAAACATTAAACTGACAAATACTGATGGCAAGATAAGATATCTTAAAAATAAAAATAAACTTTTGAATAGCTTAGAAGGCTGCTGTGGCGTTAAAACAGGTTTCACAAATGATGCAGGCCGCTGTCTAGTATCAAGTTGTGAGCGTGATGGAATGACGGTAGTATGTGTTGTTCTAAATTGCGGCCCAATGTTTGAAGAAAGCGCTCAACTTCTTGAGAAGGCTTTTAATGATTATAAACTTATTGATTTGACAGCGGGTTATGCTTACAATAATCTTGTTAAGGTAATAGAAGGCAAGCGTGATAATGTAAGAGTTTCAACACTTGGAAAGTGTCTTTATCCACTTAAAGCAAATGAAATGTCAAAGGTGCGCTATGAGTATGAAATAAAAAATGAATTGGATGCACCTGTTAATATAAATGAAGAAGTGGGCGAGATTAAAATTTTTATCGATAATGACTTGCATTTTTCTGAGAAAGTGTTTACAATGGAAAGTGTAAGGAGAAGTTCTGTCTGGGCAAAAGTAAAAGAAATGATAGAACAATGGTAAAATGAGATTAAATAAATTTTTAGCTGGCTGTGGCGTGGCTTCAAGAAGAAAATGTGATGAGCTTATCAGTGAAGGAAAAGTCGAGGTAAATGGCGTAAAAGTAGATTCATTGGGGCTTAAAATAGATGAGAAAAAAGATAAAGTTACAGTAGAGGGAAAGGCAGTCAAATTGCCTTCCTCTTTTGTATATATAAAGCTGAATAAGCCAAAAGGTTATGCTTGCAGCGCAAAAGATGAAAAGGGCAGAAAGACAATTTATGATTTAATAGATTGCGAGGAAAGGCTATTTTCAATTGGCAGACTTGATTATGATACAGAAGGGCTTATAATTCTTACCAATGATGGCGACTTTGCAAATAAGGTTGCTCATCCAAAGTATGGCACAGAAAAAGAATATAAAGTGACTGTGGAAGGCGAAATCAAAGAAAGCGAGTTGGCTGTTATGCGTAAAGGCGTGGTTGTTGAAGGCGAGCGTATGCCTGCTGCAAGGGTGGAATGGCTTTCTTATGAAAATGGTTTTACAAAATTATCTGTAATTATTGATGAAGGTCAAAACAGACAGATAAGACGCATGTTTGAGGCAATTGGTCATCAAATAAAACTTTTAAAGAGAGTGAGAATAGGTGGAGTTAAACTCGGTGGATTAAAACGCGGCGAATTTAGAGATTTGACGGAGGCTGAGTTAAACTTGCTTGTGAGGTCAAAATGAAAATTGCAATTATAGGTGGCGGAGCTGCTGGTTTAATGGCTGGCGGCTTTTTGTCAAAACAGGGGCATGCTGTCACTATTTTTGATGGAAATGAAAAATGCGGTAAAAAGCTTTATATTACTGGCAAGGGCAGATGTAATGTGACAAATGCTTGTGAAAAAGAGGTATTTCTTGAAAATGTGGTAAATGGTCGCAAATTTATGATGTCTGCTATCAATCAGTTTTCACCTTCTGACACTCAAAATTTTTTTGAGAGTTTAGGCGTTAAGCTTAAAGTAGAACGGGGAAATCGTGTCTTTCCGCTAAGTGATAAAGCAAGTGATATTATAAAGGCTCTTACACTTCATTGCGGAGATTGCGAAATCAAATTAAATGAAATGATTAAGGCAATAGAAAAAAAGGAAACATTTTTTATTGTGCTGACGAGCGATAGCAAATATCAATTTGACAGGGTGATTATTGCAACAGGAGGAATGAGTTATTCTTCCACAGGAAGCAAGGGTGATGGCTATAAATTCGCAAAAATGCTTGGTCATAATGTGGTAAAACCAAGAGGCGCTCTGGTGCCAATTAAATTAAAAGACAAATTTTGCTGCGAGCTTGCTGGTCTTTCACTTAAAAATGTAAAATTAACTGCAAATTACAGCGGCGGCAAAAAAAACTTGTTTGGTGAAATGCTATTTACCCATGACGGAATTTCTGGTCCAATAGCACTCTCGCTTTCAAGTTATATTTCTCAAGAAAGAGAAGTAAAACTTGAATTGGACTTTAAACCTGCGCTTAATTCAGAGCAACTTGAAAATAGATTGCTGAGAGAATTTTCAGAAAATTTAAATAAAAACCTAACATATATTATAAAAGGTTTGCTTCCAAGAAGTTTGGTCGAAATCTTTTTGAACAAGGCTGTGATAAACGGTGAAACAAAGGTAAATTCCGTTTCTAAAGAGCAGCGAATGAAAATAATAAGCCTGTTGAAAGCTTTTCCGTTAAACTTTGATGGTTTATATCCAATTGAGGCGGGTATTATCACTGCAGGTGGTGTTGATTTAAAAGAAATAAATCCAAAAACTATGGAAAGCAAACTAGTTAAAGGTTTATATTTCATTGGCGAGGTGCTTGATATAGATTGCTTGACGGGAGGGTTTAATTTGCAAACCGCTTTTTCAACAGCCTATGCTGCAGCTGCGAGTTTAATTTGACAAAACAAAAATATTTAATTTAATATAAAATATAAATTCTATAAAAGGAGATAATTAAAATGTTTCATTTTTATCAAATGTTGTTATGTATGCCAATAAGAATGAGTTATCCTGCAAAGATTATAGGAAAAGAAAATATTCCAAAGGGAAGCTGTATAATTGCAAGTAACCACACCTCAAATCTTGATGCGATTTTGCTTGCACTTCATACTTGGGAGAAAAAGTATTACCTTGCGAAAAAAGAGCTTTTCTCAAATAAAGCATCTTCTTCTTTCTATAAGGGGCTTGGTTGCATCAAAATTGATCGCGAAAAAAGCGATGTAAATGCAATTAAGACTTGCCTTAAGGTGCTTAAAGATGGAAAAAAATTGGTTATTTTCCCAGAAGGAACAAGAAATAATAATGAAGGAATGGAGCTTGGGGAAGTAAAACATGGAGTTGCCATGTTTGCAACTAAGGCAAAAGTGCCAATTGTTCCAATGTTTATTCAAAAGAAACCAAAGTTTTGGAGAAAAACGAGAATTTATATTGGAAAACCATTCGAGCTGGATGAGTTTTATGGAAAGAAAATGTCAAGCGAAGAACTTGCTGTTGCTAGCGAAAAAGTGGCAGAAAAAATGAATGAGTTGCGCGAATTATCTTTAAATTCTTTGACAAAAAATCGATAATTTGCTAGACTTTTACAAGAGGTATTTATGGACGAAAAAATGGAAGATAAATTTAGTTTAGAGGCAATTGACAAAACTTTTACTACTTACACTCGAGGACAAATGTTTGATGGGGTGGTGGTGATTAAAAGAGAAGATGGCTGCATTTTTAATATCGGTGGAAAAAATGATGCATACCTTCCAAGCAGTGAAGTTGAAGACTATGAAAATCTGAAAATTGGTGATAGATTTAAGGTTATTATTTTAAATTCAAAAAATGAAGATGGTCTTTTGGAAGTGTCAAAAAGTCAGGCTGATAATCAAATAATTGCAACTCAAAATGCAAATAAGCTCAAGCTTGGAAGTAAAGCTACCTTTGTTGTGACAGAATTTAAAGGAGACAATTTAATTTCTAAAATGGGGGAATATAAAATCGTTGTTCCTGTAAGTGAAATGTCTTCTAAAGTAAGAGACCCAAGACGCTCAATTGGCCGTCAATATGAGGGAATTGTCACAGAAATTGATAGAAATGAAAAGAAGATAATTGCCAGTATCAAAATGCTTGAAGACCAAATAAGAGAAAATAATGAAGAGCTTTTTTGGCGTTCAATATTCATAAATAAAATAGTAAATGGCAAGGTAAAAAAGATTTTAAATTATGGCGCTTTTGTTGAAGTTGGGGGAATTGATTGTTTCGTTCATATTTCAAACTTAAGTTATGAGCGCATTTCTCAACCAAGTGATGTGATAAAAGAGGGAGAGGAATATTCTTTTAAAGTAATTGAAGTTGACAGAGAAAATAAAAAAGTTGCTTTAAGTTTAAAAGCTTTGCAAGAAAGCCCAAGAGTAAAGGCTATAAAAGAGCTTGAAATAGGGCAGGTCTATGAAGGGCAAGTCATCAAAATTTTAAATTTTGGTGCTATTGTAAAACTTGAAAATGGGGCAACAGGCCTTCTTCATATTAAAAATGCAACAGAAGCAAACAACAAACAAATCTATGAAATTGTAAAACTTGATGAAAAAATTAAAGTGGAAATTCTTGATATAGATTTTGAAATTGAGAGAGTATCATTTAAACTTGTTCACTAGATATTGTAGTATGTATGTCAGATATAATACAAGCAGTACTGCTAGTATGCAAAATATATTAAAAATGAAACTAAATATTTTTAAATGAAACTTTAAAAATATTTCAAAGCATTTTAAAATAAAACTCATAAACTTAAAGAAGTAGTTTATGAGGTAAATGCTGATGTGGCTCAGTTGGTAGAGCAATGCATTCGTAATGCGTAGGTCGTGGGTCCGAGTCCCATCATCAGCTCCAGAAAATTTTATTTTTAAATTATTTGTGCGTCTAAAAATGTAGGTAAGATTTACTTGCATTGGAGTATATCAGCGTTCACATGCGCTCACGGAATAGCTCCAAATATCTGAGTATAATGTCTTTTTATAAAAGGAGAAAGTATGGCTAAATTGGTTGTTGAAGTAGGCATGCCACTTGACAAAAGTCTTATTTATTATCATGATATGCTTATGAGACATGGACTAGATATGCAATTTGCCTGCGTTACACACGATTTATATTATACAAAAGCCGATAAATTTGATGAGGCTTTGACTGATAGTCAAATTAAAAATGAATGCGTAAGACTTCGTCATCTTGAAGGCGTTATTGGTGTAAACAAGCGACCTAAAGATGATATAAATGAAATTTTGCGAAAAGAAAAGGAACTTCTTGAACAAGGATACAGAAAGGTATTTGATACGATTAAATTTGATTTTCAATATCATAAAGAAGGAATGACAGGTTATATTCAATTGCAAGACATTAAAGATATTGGACTTTTGCTTTACTATGATAACGGCCATTACTATGATTTGCCACTTGACGAACAAAGAAAAGCGTTGTTTAATGAATTAAACTCTTATGGTTTTAATTTTAAAGAAACTGATTTAGGGTTGGATAAGTTGCGAACTTTGTATTTTGGCAAGCCTATGTTCAGCAAAAATCAGAACGCTTAAACAATTTTTGATTTTCGTAATTTTACTAACTTTTGAAAAATTTAATTAAGTTTAATAAGCAATACAAAAAGGAGAAAAATATGCATAAAGTTGATGTGGTATTAGGGGCTTTCTTTGGTGATGAAGGTAAAGGTAAAATTATAGATTATTAAAGTAAATATAAGGGGAATTAAATGAAAAAAATAGCATTCGAAGAAGCACAGGTTTTTAATAATAGTGAATTGTGCATTGCAACTGAATATAATTTTCAAGACAAAGATATTGACATTGCTACAGCTGTTATCAATGGTCGTTATCCAGAAGGGGCGTATTGTGTCAATACTGAGGTGAAAGAAATGATATATATTATAGAAGGTCATGGAGAGATACATAAAGAAAATGAAACTATTACTTTTAAACAGGGTGATGCTATTTTAATTGATAAAGGTGAAAAATATTTTTGGATAGCAAATTGCAAGGTTGCTATGTCTTGCTCTCCTGCGTGGACACCTCATCAACACAAAATAGTGCAATGAAAAATAATACTAAAACTTTCGTCATCAGTAAATTCTTCATCGTTATGTTTGAGAGTTATTTTATTCTAAATACCACTAAAACCCTTGTTTATCTGGTCATCTTTCCAACCCAGTTTGAGAGTTATGTTAATTTTAATGTTTTGGTTATTTTTGAGGGATGAGTTTATCATTCCTTTTTTAAAAAAACCACTAGGGCAGGGCTTAGTGATTTTCGGCTGTTGGTATGGTTTTCTTTTTCCGTTTTACGAAAAATATTATAAGTTTTATAGTTAGTATGAGGGCAAGTAGTCCTATAAATATATACAATATTATTGAAGTAGATGTTGGGAATATCATGCACACAAATGTTACGATAAGTCCGCAGGCGAAGTTTCCAAGAGCAACAGACAGGAAGGTTTGCCACAGGTTTAATCCAAGCAGTATTGCAAGGCAGGTGCCGCTCCAAACTCCTGTAAGAGGGACAGGAAAAGTTACAAACAGCACAACATATATTATTTTTATTATAGTGCTACGAATTTGTGATTTATGTTGGCGGTTTTGGATAACTTGGCTTGTATTTTTTAAGTCATCTGTGAAAAAGCAAAAGATAGCATGGAAGAATTTATATTTATCAAGCCAGGTGTAGATAGGCTTAATTGCTAAGGCAAGAATAGGTATAACTATTGTACTGCCAAGAAATGCTATGCCCAAGGCTTCCCAAGATGAAAGGGCAAATTCGCCCCAAAAACCTTTACTCATTCCAAATGGGATAGCTCCTTTAAGCTCGATGACAGGTATTAAGGCAATCAAAAAAGTAGCAAGCAGAGTGTTGCTTCCAAAAATATCAATAAAAAGTTTTGATATAGCCTCTGTCATATAACTCATTTCTCCTAGAATTATTTAATCAAAAATATAGAATATAAGGTCTTCGACCATAAAAATAAGCATTATTGTAATAATTGGAATTAAAATAGCCCAATTTATTTTTTTATTATTTGAAAGTATTATTCTTTTAAATATTAAGAAAAGGTTTAATCCTAGCAGGATTATTCCTACTAAGCCTAATTGGTAGATAAGTGATATATAGCCGTTATGGGCGCTGATTGTCGAAAGGGCAGAAGCGCCAAAGCCTTTTCCGAAAAACAAGACTAAAGGATTTTTGAATATGTAAGTCAAATATTCCACCCAAAGAGAATACCTGTCAGTTGTTAGCATATTTAATACATCAGCAAAACTATTGCAATCATTGGCATTGCCAATAAAACGATTTATATAGCTTTCTATTATGCTTGGGAATGTGAAACTAAATAGAATTGTAAGAATTACTAAACAAGAAAAAATAATAGATGTGGTCTTGAAATAGTTTTTAAAGCTCCAAATCAGCAGCACAATTAAAATGATGCCTAAAATCAATAAATAAGTTTTAGAAAAGGTGAGGAAGCCCATTATTGCAATTAAAGTGAAAAGAATAATGTCAAATCTGTCAAATTTTTTGCTTACTATGAAATAAGCGAGCAAAGCGAGTAATATTTCACAAAACATTGCAAGCACATTTGGATGAACGAATAAAGCCATGAAGCGAGGAATATTGTCATCTATAAAAACCAGCTGCATGTAGTTTTGAAGATAAGGTGAAAAGTAATAAGTTAAGCTAAACATGCCGGCCATTATTAAGCTTAAGCAAACAAGTTTTATATTAAAATGTCCTCTAAATACGGATTGTTTTTCAGATATCATGTTGAACGCTATGAAGATCGCAAGGCAGCCGCATATTTTTATCAGAGCATTTTGATTTAGTGGGCCAATTGGCAAAACGCAATAAAGAAGAAATGCCAAAAGGGTGATTATAAGAGTCAAATTTGGGCTGTTTTTTTCGATGAAGAAATAAATTATATAAAACTTAACAATGTAAACAAGAACGCACACAATAAACAAAATTGGACTTATATAAACATTTAAAAAACAAAATGGAAGAGAAAAAAATATATAACTTATTCCATTTTCAAGTTTGTCAAGTCCCACCATCAGTCCGAGAATAGGGAAGGCGACATACATCATTCCACCCCAAAAACAATGACAAAAGAAAAGTATTGAAAGTAAAATTAAGTTATATAGGAAACGCTTATTTATATAAAATTGTAATATTTTCCTAAGTTTTTCCATGCGTAATTTAAAATTTAATAATTATGAAGAAGTTTAAGTTTAAAAAACTTTATATTTCTTCAACAGATGATGCGGTTGAATGCAAAACTTCTTGATATTCAACCTTGCTTTTTTCATCTATAATGCTGTTTGCCATAACAAGACCTAAAGCATATTGTTCTTTGCTTATTTTGTTGTTATGTAAGAGATAATCAGAATAAAAATATTCGCGTTTGCTTGAAGCTGCGCCTTCTGAAGAGCTGTCCGTTTTAAATAAAACGCCGATAGTTTTGAAAATTATTTTAATATCTTTCCATAAAGTGACTTTTTCTGCGTATTTAAGCTCTTCCTCAAAAATGCTTTCCCAGCTTGCCTCGCTTCTTCCGCCAGCTACTTGAGAGGCACCAGTAAGACCAGGTCGTTTGCTATAAGCGGGCAAGACTTCTTTATCATAAAAAATCATATCCTTAACAAGTCTAGGTCTTGGGCCAACTATGCTCATGTCGCCCTTTAAAATGTTGAAAAGTTGTGGAAGCTCGTCAAGGCTTGATTTTCTTAAGAATTTGCCATATTTTGTAATTCTCTGCTCATCTGGGAGAAGATTTCCGTTCTCGTCAGTTTTGTTTGTCATGCTTCTAAATTTGTATAATTTAAATAATTTTCCGTCTTTGCCAGGTCTATATTGCCCGAATATAACTTTTCCACCAAGCGCGCATTTTGAAATGATGAATAATACAAAAAATAATGGTGCTAACAAAATTAGTACCAACAAAGATATGCAAAAATCAAAAAATCTTTTAAAAATACACTCATACAGTGTTTTTTTTCTGCCTTTCATTGTTGCCTCGAGTTGCTTAGTGAATGTAGATTTATGATAACATACTTTGTATAATAAGTCAAGAATTAACTGCGAAAAGATTTTTCAGGCTTTGACAGCTTATCAAGGTTTAAATAATTACATTCAAAATTGTTTAATTCCATCTTTTTAAGCTTTAAACTGAGGTCATTTCCAATCATCTTCAATCTCATTTCATATTTTTTAAAGATTAAAAGAAAGTTGCTTTTATTCCATAGATAAGTCTCTTTTTTGTCACAAAAGTCTAGTAAAAAATCTCTATCTAAGATAGCTAGTGACAAATCTATAAGCCCCAGTCTAAACATGATCTTTTTGTATGTCTTATTAAGCTCTAAAGCAAAATTATAAAGCGATTTGATTTCTTTGGTTTCGTTTTCTGTGAGGTTTAACTGGCAAAGACAAAATTCGCAATAATTTTTTGTGTTGCTGATTATTGCATAATCTTCAATTATCGTGTCTTTAAATCTCTTGCTTTTCATAATTCCTCACATAGTCATTATATTAAAATCAAGCTTCAAATGTTTAGGAAAAACAGTAAGAAAATGTCGAATTTTATCAAAAGATGACGACGAATTGTCGAATATGCCAATATTTGTGAGCTCTAAATATAAATATGATAAAAATTCTTGATATAGAATTAAAGGGTTGTTTTATTATAAAGATTATGTTATCATAATTAAGGCAATGTTTAATTAAAGCAAATGAAATTGCTTAAAATAAAAAGGAAAAAATAAGGACGATTATGAAAGACTTAAAATTGAATAACAGCAAAATTCTTTTGCTTTGCACAACTGATAATATGATTTGGCAATTTTTAATTCCACACATTCAAGATTTAACAGCTTATGGGGCAAAGGTGGATTGTGTCTGCTCAAAAACTGGCTTTTGGTTTGAAGAACTTCAAAATAAATTCAACTTTAATATGATTGAAATTGATATGAAAAGAAAGCCTATCAATTTGACAAATTATAGGGCATATAAAGCAATTAAAAAACTGCACAAGCAAAATAAATATGATTTAATATATTGTCAGCAACCAACTGGTGGATTTTTGGGGCGATTTGTAGGCAAAAAATATCATATCCCAGTGATTTACACAGCCCACGGCTTTTTCTTTTTTAAAGGAAACAGCAAACTCAAAAATTTGATATTTAAGTCAGCTGAGAAATATATGGCAAGATATACTGACATTTTGATTACTATGAATGATGAAGATTTTGTGGCAAGTGCAAAATGGAAGGCAAAAGAAAAATATAAGATAAATGGCATCGGGCTTGATGTAGCCAAATATTCTGATGAGAAATTTGATAAAGAGAGTTTTCGAAAAAAACTTGGTATAGATGAAAATGAAAAAGTGCTTTTATCAGTGTCCGAGTTTATTCCTCGCAAAAATTATAAAACTATGCTTGAATGCGTTGCTCGAATATCTAAAAAAAGAAGAGATTTCAAATATATTCTTTGTGGCACGGGTGCCGAGCTTGAAAATATGAAATCACTTGCAAAAGAGCTTAATATTCAAGATTTGACATTATTTTTAGGCTATCGAAAAGATATTGACAGGATAATGCAGATCTCTGACATCTTTTATCATCAGTCTTTTCATGAAGGACTTACAATGGGAATTATTGAAGCAATGCATTTCGCTCTTCCAGTTGTTTCATCAAATGTTAGGGGAAATAAAGACCTTATTGATGAAGATAAAGGCGGTTTTTTGACTGAGCCGCTTGATATGGCTTCTCAAATGGAAGCGATTGAAAAACTTATGGATGACAATGATTTGTGTCAGAAAATGGGAAGTTACAACAAAGAAAAGTCAGAGAATTATTCACTTGAATCTGTGAAAAAACAGCTTGAAAATATTTATAAAGAGAATGGATTGATTTAAATTTTAAAATACAATCATCTATTAAAATTCAATTTCATTTAAATTAAAAAAGCTATTTTAATATTTAAATATATTAAAAGGTTGACTAAAACCATTTTAATTTGTATATTTAAGATGGAAAAAGTTTATAGAAAAAACTAATAGGCAAGGAAAGGATGGAAAAAACTAAAAATTTAAAGACAAAGCTTCCTTATAAAGAAAGAAGAAGAGTCTATCTTGATAATATGAAAAAAGACTCCTATGTTTTAGGAGCAATGGTTAAAAAGAATTTTAAGGCGCAATATAGGGGGTCTATACTTGGTGTTTTGTGGACCATTTTAAACCCACTTTTAAACATGCTTGTGCTTTCTTTTATATTTTCAAATTTATTTGGAAAAGGGACAGGCAACTATCCAGTCTATCTTTTGTGCGGAAATATAATCTTCAATGTTATGAGACAAATTACAACACAATCCCTTACTTGTTTGGTTACCAATTCTGGCCTTATAAAAAAGACAAGAATTTCTTATTCAATATTTCCTCTTTCAAATACATTTACAGCACTAGTAAACTTTGCGTTTTCTTTTATCTCTCTAATCATTGTAATGCTTATTGTTAAACAAGAGTTTCACTGGACTCTTGTCATGACAGTGACAATTTTGCCAGCTTTGATTTTGTTCTCGCTGGGCCTAAGTTTCATTTTGGCAAGCTTGTATGTATTTTTCAGAGACATTAAACATATCTACACCGTCGGAGTTACCCTTTGGCAATATTTGACGCCTTTGTTTTACACCGCGACAGCAATAGACAGTGCAGTTGCAGTCAAAATAATCAACCTAAACCCAATGACAGTTTATGTAACTGCATTTAGAGATATTGTTCAGTGGGGAGTTGTGCCAAGTGGAATAACTTACCTTATAATGTATGGTTGGGCTTTAGGCATGCTCGCTGTTGGATATTTGTTCTTTGCAATAAACAGAAAAAAATATATTTTGTATATTTAATTTATAATAAAAAGGAATAGTATGGCCAGAATTTCAGATGTGCACAATAAAGAAAACTTAATTGAAGTTGAAAATGTAAGTTTAAAATATAATAAGCCTACCGAGAGGGTTGACACTCTTAAGGAGTTTTTTGTCAAACTTTTTAAAGGTAAACTTAGATATAACGCCTTTTGGGTGCTTAATGATATATCTTTTGAAGTGAAAAAGGGGGAGAGTCTTGCTTTAATTGGCTTGAATGGAAGTGGAAAATCATCTCTTTTAAAGACAATAGCAGGTGTTTTGGAAGCAACTGAGGGTGAAATAAGACTGGGTGGAACAATAGCACCTCTTTTAAATCTTGGGGCAGGTTTTGACATGGAGTCAACTGCAAAAGAAAATGTGTTTTTAAATGGAGCAATACTTGGATATTCACGAAAGCAAATGAAGGAAAAATATGACTCTATTGTTGAATTTGCCGAGCTTGAAGATTCAATGAATGTGCCAATTAAAAATTTTTCTTCAGGAATGCTGTCAAGGCTTGGTTTTGCCATTGCTGTCGATGTAAAACCTGATATATTGCTCGTTGATGAGATTTTGTCGGTTGGAGATATCAATTTTAGACAAAAATGTCATAAGAAAATTGAAGAATTGCTTAAAGGCGGCACAACGCTTATTTATGTTTCTCATAATATGCCTGAGGTGAAAAAACTATGTCATAAGGCACTTTGGATAAAAGATAACAAAATGCAAATGTATGGCGACTGCAGTCAGGTTGTTGATGAATACTTGAAATATTGCAAAGAGGTAAGTGAAAATGGCAAGAAGAAGCCAGCAGAGCTTATCGAAACAAAAAATGAAGAGGAAAAAGAAAAAAAAGTGGTGCCAATTGTTTTAGCAACTGATCACAATTATGCAAAATATGCAGCCGTGACAATTCAGTCTATATATGAAAACCGCACTCAAGCAGAAAATGTTTTATACAAAGTTTTCATCTTTCATGATGAGGAAATCTTGCCTTCTGATTTAGAACTTTTTGAGGGAATGAGCAAAGATAACCTCAGTGTTGAATGTGTCAATGTAGGCAATCTTATTTCAAAGGAAATGTTGTATTCAAGGGCTCATTATTCAAATCAAATGTTTTATAGATGGTTGATACCAGAGGTGTTATATCAATATGATAAAGTGATTTATCTTGATTGTGATTTGGTTGTGACGGGCGATATTAAAGAGCTTTTGGAAATAGAACTTGTTGAGAATGAAATCATAGCTGGCGTGAGAGACACTATAGAGAAAGATAGGATTAAATATTATATCAGAAAGGAGTTGAAGGTAGAGCCAGAGGGTTATATCAATTCAGGCGTGCTTTTAATAGACACTAAAAAATTCTTTCACCAAGATATAAAAGAGAAATGCTTAAAACTACTTAGAAATCATTCAGTTTTAATGTGCCCTGACCAAGACGCGCTAAATATAGTGCTTAAAAATAATATTAAACTTTTGTCAGAAAAGTGGAATTTACAATGGGGTAATATAGACCTTTTTGATGAAAATCTTGATAAAAAAATAGGAAGTGTAATTCATTATACAACAGAAGTTAAACCTTGGAAACCAAAGGGCGCAAACTTGCCACTTGCTGAATATTTTTGGAAATATGCGCAAAATAGCCCTGTAAATGATGAAATAATCAAAGAAAATCCAAAAACAGAGGTCAAAAAAACAAAAAAGCCAAAAAAGAAAAGAAATAAATTTTTAAGATTTTTCACTTTTCCATTCAGACTTTTAAGGAAGTTTTTCAGAAGCTGGAGAGATGTTGGCTTTAAAAATGCCTTGCACGAAATTAAATGTGAAATAGGTTATGTATTTTACAGAATTAAAAATAAAAAATAATTGATAGAGTTTGAAAGTTTTTTAAGCTGTCATAAGGAGTAAATATGAAGATAGAAAAAGTTTCGCTTAAGTGTGCTGTGTGCGGACAAGAAAGCGTGCAAGATGTTTATTACAGCACAAATACAATTGGCGCAGAAAGACACCTTGACCTAAGATGTGATTTTGGCTCGGTCAATATACCAATTCAAGAATGCCCATTCTGCCATTATTGCGATTTTGACATATCAGAACAAAGCGCCGTTGATGAGGAATTTATCAAAAGTCAACCATATCAAGAGGTGTTAAATTCACAGGTGTCTGACAGTGTTAAAAAATATTTGTTGTCGGCAATGATAAATGAAAGGGCAGGAAAACAAAAATCTGCAGCTTTAATGTATTTAGGTGCAAGTTGGACTTTTGAAGACGCCGAAGATGAAGAAAATACAAAGCTTTATCGAAAAAAAGCTTTAAATTTGTTGATTGACATTGCATTTAGAGATGAAGATGGTGATATTTTATTGCAATGCGTTGATTTGTTAAGAAAAAATGGCGAATTTGAAAAAGCACAAGAATATCTTGATATGTTGACAGTTGATTTAAATGCTCAACTTGAAGAAAATAAAGATAATGCACAAGCACAAATGGTCAAGAAGGTAATGGATTTTGAAAGAAATCTTATTTTGGCTTTAGACAGCAAAGACTATCTTATGAACGACATTGACAGAAAGATGGAGTTTGTTGATTTTAATGCTTTATTTACAATAAACAGCAAATTTTCTAATATTGAATGTTCAATGCTTGCTCCAATATTTTATGAAATGCAAGATGAATATTTTGCTGCTGCTTGCAAATATTTGGAAACTGGGGAAAGAGAAAATTTATCTTTTGGGAATTTTACTATTGAAAAACTCATAAAAGATTACGGGCTTGACGAAGAAGATTATCTCAAAGCACTTATGGTGCTGAATAATTTGCAACAGTCTGGCGAAAATGCTTATTTGATTTACAATCCAATTGTGATAGAATAGGGGGCTTTATGACTTGGAAAGAGCTTTATGATAGCGCATTAAAATTTGTCAATTATAAAGAATATAACTCACTTATTTCTGCCGGGCAGGTGGCAGCAGCTATCGAAACTGAAAGTGGAAATGTTTATTATGGTGTATGCGTTGATACAGCCTGTGGACTGGGCGTTTGCGGTGAAAGAAATGCAATTTTTAATATGCTTACACATGGTGAAAGTAAAATAAAAAAACTTGTAGCAGTTGACAAAAATGGAGATGTTGGCTCACCTTGTTGTGCATGCAGAGAGCTTTTGATGCAACTTGATGCAAATAGTGGTGAAATTGAAATTCTTCTTTCAGCAAAAACAGAAAAAACAATCAAATTAAAACAGCTTGTTCCAGATTGGTGGGCGGCTGATAGAGTATAAAAAAGACAGATTATTTTTCTGTCTCTTTTTTATCTGTTTCATCATTGTTTTGTTTTTGATCAAGATTTTTTATTGTCTGTTCGTCCGTTTGAGATGTTATTGTTTCTGCTTTTTCGTTGTTATTTAAAGCGGCCTGTTTCTTAGGTAATATTACATGATAGGAAATGATGGCTGCAATCACAAATATAATGTTAAGTACATTGCAGGCTACGCCTACATAAGAGGCTATGTATGCGTTATAAGCGATCCAAATAGAGCTATTTGCAATAAGCCCTATTCTGACAACTAAAAGATTTTTAAAAGCAAGGCAGATAGTGCATAAGAGTATCGAAACAATCATGATTATGTCCATATTATCACGCCATAAAAACCCAATTGCCACACCAAAGCCGCAAAAAATAATTGCCATAGGAATTAAATAATATTTAAAAGGCATAGCCTTTTTATCAAGATAAAGATAGCTTATCCCACGCACAAGATTGCAAGCGTTTGCAACTGCGGGCAGAGGACTGTTTTGACAAAGATAAGATGAAACATAAAAAACACTTGCAAGCGTCATATAAACAAGAATAAATTTCTTGCTTTTCATTATTCGGCTTGAAAGGTCAATTGTCATTCCCAGTCCCATTAAAACTTGTGAAACAATATACAATGCCATAATTTTGTATTTTAGCATGAAACTAAAAAAAATCAAATTTAAATTAAGAATTTTGTCGTTTTTTTTAAAAAAAGAATGACAATTTAGATGAAATTATTGAAAAAATCAAAAAATTATTTATAATAATTATATAAAAACATAAAAAAGATAAGCGTTTTTTATTGGAATTAGGAGGACAAATGAAAAAAGCTTTAAATTGTTTTTCATTCATTATTTTTTCATTTTTTCTTATTGTTTTGTCTTTTTTGTTGTTAAACTTTTTTGATGGAAATAAAAATATAAAATTGTCACAAGACAAAATGAATATCACACAAGCCTCAACCTACAATATTTACACAGTGGATGAGTCAAGAAATAAAACAACAAAATATGATATGGAAGAATACATAGATAATCCAATTGCTATATATGCAAACTTTTCTGAAGAATTTGAAACATATCTTTTTTTAACTTCGCCAGAAGAAAGAGAAGGTTATAAATTTTTAGGCTGGAAAGCAGGGGAATCTTCTGTTTTAAATTATAATGTTGAATATGATTACTGGGATTTAACTAATATCGACAATTATTTTAATAATTATAGTTTATATGGATATACAGCATATTATTGGGATAATAATAAAGACCTTTATTTGTATGCTCAGTGGGAGGCAACAAGCGTCAAAGTATGGTTTAATGCAAGAGGTGGAAGAATAGATGCATCTAGTGAATGGATTGGAAGTGGATCAGAAGTTTCAAAGTTTCTTGAGCTAAATTCAACCTATGGCACTCTTCCAACGCCGACAAGAACAGGCTATGAATTTCTAGGGTGGTATACAGAAACAACAGGTGGCACTAGAGTTTATTCTTCAACAGCTTTAGTTTCTCAAAATACTCACACAATATTTGCAAGGTGGAGAGCAAATACTTACAATGTAATATTTTACGGTAAAGGCGGAAGCACCAGTGAAGGAGATATAAGTCAATCTCAAGTTTTTACTTATGATATAAGTGAAAATTTAAAGACAGTAAATTTTTTAAGAACGGGTTATAGCTTTCAAGGCTGGGATACTTCTTCTGAAGGTAAAACTGTAGTATATACTCAAGGTCAGAAAGTTTTAAATTTGTCAACAAATGGTGATTTTCCTTTATATGCTGTGTGGAAAGCTTTAACTTATACTGTGGTATTTGATGCAAATGGCGGCTCTGGTAACATGCAAAATCAAGGTTTCTTATATGATGCAGAGAAAAATTTATTAAACAATAATTTTACAAGAAAAGGTTACAGCTTTTTGGGTTGGAATTTATCAAGTCAAGATACCACCGCCAAATATACTGATGAGCAAGTGGTGAAAAATCTTGTGCCAGGGGGAAGTATACGACTTTACGCAATTTGGAAGATAAACAATTATACTTTGTCTTTGTATGCTAAGGGTGGCACTTTGCCAAGCTTAAATGGTTGGACTATAAATGGCGATATTGCAACTAAATCTATTCAGTATAATCAGCGATATGGACAGCTTCCTATTCCTTTCAAAAAGGGGTATATTTTTAAAGGCTGGTATGATTCGGGAATGAATACTTTTGCGACAGAAGATATATTGATGTCTGACGCAAATGCTGCTTATCATGCAGAGTGGCAAGATACTTGGGCAAATTATATAATACAACCTAGATTAAGCAATGGAGTGTATGAAATCTCTTGTGCTGAAAACTTGGCATGGATTGCAGCTCAAAGTGAAAGCAGAGATGTTTTGGGCAGCTTTGTTCAAACAAAATCTATAGACCTTTCTTCAAAGGTTTGGAAGGCAATCGGAAACGCCAGCTATTCATTTAAAGGCTCTTATGATGGGCATGGGTATGCAATTGTTGGCTTAAATATTGAGGCTATTGAAGCAAATAAATCAAATTATCAAGGCTTGTTTGGACAGGTGCTTGGCGAAAGCAAAACAAATAAAGCTATAATAAAAAATATACGACTTTTGAATGGCAAAGTTTGTGGCGATGACAATGTGGGTGGTTTGGTTGGAATGGCAGGCAATGCAGAGATTATCAACTGTTCAAGCAGCATTGAAATAAATGCAAATGATAATGTCGGTGGCTTTGTTGGTAGGCTTGAAAATAATGTGTCTATTTCAAACTGTTATTTACATTTAGATTTAAATAAAAAGATAGTAGGAAATAATAATGTTGGTGGTTTTATTGGCATTATAAATGGTGCATATAATTCAATTTCATGCTGTAGTGTTGCTGCAAATTTGAAGGGGGCAGATTATGTTGGAGGCTTGATAGGAAGAGCAGACAATTTGTTTAATTTAAGTGCATCCGCTTATCAAGGTGATATTGAAAAAACCGGAAATAGTGTTGGAGCGTTTGTTGGATATTCACAAACAACTTCTTCAATAAATGATTGCTTTGCAGCTGCAAATATACAATCGAATTTAAATCACGGACTCTTTGCGGGAAATATAGATTTAATAAACTGTGTTTTTGAAATAAATGGCGCCAAATATTGCAAAGGTGACAACTTTACAAACTGGTCAGCATTAAGTAATGGCAGACCAATTCCAAGCGGTCTGGTTTGGCTTGCTGGTGAGGACTTTAGGTTTGATAGTGATATAACTGGCTACACGAAAATATAATAATTAAGTAAAATTGACAATATTTTGCAATAAAACGATAAAATAATTGTGTTTTTTAAAGTAAAATGATATTATGATAATAAATATTTTAAAAATCATATATAAAAATGAGGTGAGTTAAATGGAAAATTTGGCGTTGTATGCAGAGCTTTTAGAGGCTTCTTCAAATGCGAATAAAGCTTTTATTAAAAGTGAAATGGCTTTAAATGATGGAAATGTTGAAGATTGTCAAAAGTTTAGTAAGGAAGGACAGGTGCTTGTTAGGGCACTTATGAAAGATACTTTTATTGAAATCGAAGAGCTTGGTGAAAATGATGGTTCAACAAATGATTATGACTATCCAAACAATTTTGAGCTTATCAAATCACTCAATGAAATTGCTGTCAATGTTGGCTCGTTAATAGCTTCTATTGATGATGAAAATGTTACAAAAATATGCCTTCCAAGTCTATTTAAGGCAATAAATACGACAAAAGAAATTTATAGTGCTTTATTTGAAAATTGAAACGCTATAAATCTTGTTTTAATAAATTTATTTTAAATTTGTTATCCACTCATCAAGATTAAAATTCACGCATGCTGGGCTTGTTGAGTGGAGTTTTTTTATTTCAATATTGAAATTAAAATTCTTTGTGAGTGTGTCATAAGCAAGTGCTCCATTACAAAGAATTTTTTTAATGTTTGGATATCGTTTTATTAAGCCATTCAGGTCGCTTAAAACAATGTTTGATTTTGACAATGTCTGGTCACTAGAGCCCTTTAAATCACTTTGCCAAAAAACATCCCAAAGTGCAATTTTATGTCTTTGACACAGCATTTTCTTTTCTTCAATTGTTTGAGGACATTCTTCATTAAAAGCGGAAGCTAAAACCTTCCAAAAACGATTTCTTGAATTCCCATAATAAAAATTGTTTTGGCGAGATTTAACTGAAGGAAAACTTCCCAAAATCAAGATTTCACTATTTTCGTCTATAAAGGGCTGAAAGCCAGAATAATTTTCTTTAATTTCCATAAGTTTTATTTTAATAAGTTTGTTTAAATTTGTAAAATCTTTTTTATCAAATGTTTGTCAAAATTATAATATTTAGGTATAATATAATACTGATGAAAAGGAGATTTATATGATAAATGTTGCAATTGATGGGCCAGCAGGCAGTGGAAAGAGCACAATAGCAGAAATTCTGTCTAAAAAACTTGATTATAGGGTGTTGAATACTGGCTCTATATATAGAGGAATGGCTTGTTCTTATAGAGACAAAAATTTAGGAGCGTTAAATGAAGAGCGGGCAGAGGAATTTCTCAAACAATTAAAAACCATTGAAATAAAGTTTGTGGGTGATGAGCAACATGTGATTGTTGATGGAATTGATTATACACCTTTACTTAGACAGGAAGAAATTTCAAATATGGCGTCACATATCTCATCCTTCAAAGCGGTAAGAGAACGCATTCTTGATATCCAGCGTGATTTTGCCAATGAATATAATTGCATCATGGATGGTAGAGATATTGGCACAGTAGTTTTGCCAAATGCTCAAATTAAAATTTTTATGATTGCCTCTCCAGAAGAACGCGCAAACAGACGCTTTAAACAGGTTGAAGGTGAGACTTATGAAGAAATTTTAAAGGATATTATGGCAAGAGATTATGCCGATGAACACCGTGCCGTAGCACCTTTAAAACCTGCAGATGATGCTGTTATTTTAGATACAAGCGATATGACAATTGAAGAAGTAGTTGAAAATTGTTTAGAAATTATAAAATTAAAACTTGAAAAGTGAATGGTTTTATGATAAAATAAAACTAATGAGGTGCAAAATGGCAAAAATTGGCGCAGATTATTATCCAAATATACATTCTATAGAGAAAATCGTAAGAGAGATTTCTAAAATTGTTAAAATTGATGATGCAATTAAGCTGGACTTCAACGGAGACCCTTATAAGCTTTATAGCGATTTTAAAACTAGTATTTTAGGAGTAAATAACTTTGTTGTTGGTGGCTCTATGGAACAAAGAAGAATAGAACGTCTACATCAAATTGATATTGGCGCTTTAGACAGAGAAGCTCTTTTCTATAATCCAGTAGAAGTCTATAAGCTCGCTTGTGAAATCAATTATGTATTAAACACAGTTGAAGACCCATACAAAAGAGCTACTTCTTTTAAAGTTTTAAATAATGAAATGGAAATGCTTTTGAAGAAGGGGTTTAATCTTGAAGAAATAAAAAAGGATATTCTTTTAGACAACCTTTTAGCGTTTAACGAAGTTGATCCTTCACATATTCATACTGATTTTAATGAAGCACTTGTTGAAAACGCTTTGAGCACTTACAACACTTTATGTAAGTATGATAAGAAATCACCTTATTATAATATATTTGAACAATATAAAAATGCAGTGCATGAAAAAGATGAAACTTTGGCTGATAAGAAAATGATGCAGTTTAAACAACAAGTTAAAAACTATGATTTAAATATGCTTAGAATGTATGTTTACAACAGAGCAATAAGTGATATTCTTGCTGGACTTATGCAGCTTCGCTATTCTTTAAAAGAAAATCATTCTCTTGACCAAATTTCAAAAGTTGTAAAAGTTAAACCAAGTCCATATATAAAAGGGCAACAACCAATTGACAGACGACAATTTAGCGAAGACTTGATAAAAAATGTTTATAATATTGCCACTGTGCAAGGGGAATTCTCTTTGGGAGATGTGTTTGATTTATTTAAGGCCGTTACAAGAGAATTAAAATTTGAACATAGAGACCTTGACGCAAAAGCTTGTATAACTTATTTTGCAGATTTATTAACTTTCTATAAAGATTTGGTTGATATGGAAAGTCAAAGCGAAATGTATTATAATGCTGATGATGAAAGATATTAAAATATTAAAAAGATGTAATGAAAATTATATCTTTTTTTTATTTATAATTCTTCAAAATAAGACAAGATGATTGATTTTTTAGAGTTTGTATAAGCGATGATAAGACCCTCCCGCATGCGTTGTGGGGACAAAAGAAAAAAAGATTAAAAAAAGGAATAAAAAGATAAAAAAAGTTTTAAAAAAGTGTTGACAATGTGAATATAAATGTGGTAACATATAAAAGCTAACTCGGAAGAGGTAGCCGAACAATGAAAATTAAATAGTAAAGTATGTACAAGAATTGAAATAGAACACAAATCTATAAAGT
>JAAWCQ010000005.1 GCA_022793335.1 Clostridia bacterium | reverse complement strand
CAAGGCTGCAGAGAAACTTTATATTTCGCAGCCAGCCGTTTCTATGACAATAAAGAATCTTGAAGAAAATCTTGGCAACAAATTGTTTATAAGAAGCAAGAGAGGAGTGACCCTTACAAAGTTTGGCGAGAAAATCTTCAATAAGGTTGACAGTGCTTTTTTGCAACTCAGCCAAATAGGCGGAATTGTTGAGGAAGAAGACCAACTGCTTCGTGGCGAAATTGTGATTGGCTGCGGCTCGCATATTGCAAGACAAACACTTGTCGAGCCCTTAAAGAAGTTTTTAAATATTCACCCTCAAATCAAAATCAAACAGATTGAAGATGTGCAAGCCAAAATGTTTAGCCAACTTGAAAAGGGCGAAATCGACCTCATCATCTCCCAATACAATGAAATTAAAGACGAGCTTGTTTTCAAGCCTCTTCACAATCAGCCTTACGCCTTCGTCCGCTCGCCAAACGCTGAAACTACAAGGTTTATCTCCTTTTCACAGGGCTCTTACGCACAAAAGATTTTCAGTCAGTTTATTAAGGACTATCACTATGAGGATGTTCCAAACATTCAAGTGTCCGGCTATAATTTTGCAATAGAGCTTGCTTTAAACGGACTTGGCACCACCCTTGCGCCTGCATACCTGACTGAAAAATATGTCAAGGCTGGCACGCTTGAGCTGGTGTATAGCGATTATCCACTGCCCAATATAAACTTTGGTTTTTATTATAATCCCAAACTTTTAAGCCGCGCCGCCAAAGAATTGATTAAAAATTTTTAAAAAAGTGTCAAGCTGTCGAATTTTTTCATATATAAAGCAAGGTTTTTAACTTTCAGCAGGAAAAATTCAATAAATTTTTAAGAATTACTATTTACAAACGAGAAAGAATATGATATCATTAAGGTGTAAAAAAATCTTCATGTGAGGTGAATTATGAAAAAAAATCCATATTTTATAGACGGAAACTTGGGTCTCAATGATAAGCAGGTTGCCCTTGCAAAACAAAACAACTATTATCTTTTTAAAGCATTAAACCAAATTTATAAAACAGCAAGAGATAACGATGCAAAAATAGGCGGGGCTCTTCGTGCTGCTTTACTTGGAGGAGAGCTTAAAAACAGTGACTCTGCTACTGGAGTGGATACTAATGGTCTTGGTGGTAAACTTAAATTTTTAACTATTTCATTAAGCGATCCAAAAAAGCTTGAACAATTTAAAAATTCATTCTTTTATAACAATATTCTTAAAGCTCTCGCTGCTGGAGCTATATTGGACGATAACAAAACATGGCCAAACTATAAGCACACTTCAAATTATGAGCAAACTTTTAAAAACAAAAGCAGTGTAGAAGCAGCTATTGTTTGTCAAAGAGAAGACTTGAAAGCTCCACTTGGGCTTGATTATTCAAAACTTATTGATTCAATTGTAAAAACAGATGAAAATGGAAACTATTATTTAGAAGATAGCTATACTGTAGAAGAAGAAATTGCTATGGATGAAGCAATCAGCACTCAAATTAAATCTCTTAAAAACAACGAAAGATTTAAAAGAAACTATTACAATCCAAAAGAAAAAGAAGCAGAACTTGACGACGAGGATATATTAGAATAAAATAATTAGAAATAAAAAACTCTAAGAGATTAACTTAGAGTTTTTTGTTATTATGTTCCCATTTCAATATTATCATCAACATGCAATTCCAAATTTTCGGCACTTCCAACAGCATTTTTTTCATCTTCAACACTTACTTCTTGTTCTGATGATGATGCCTGATTTTCAGATGCTATATCTATATCATCCATTGCAGCAAATACATCTTCTTTTCCTGGCTTCTCTGGCTCTTTTGGAGGAGCAGGCTGCTCTTTTTGAATATCCCCTCCGCGCATGAAGTCATCTTCTATTGCTTTTACAACATTTTCAACAACTTTTGACGCAACTTCGGAAATAAAAATGGCTCCCTTTTCAAACAGTCCCAAATCAATATCACTTACATCAACAGGTTTGACTGCTGATGGTGTATAATAGCTGCTTTTCTTTGCCTCTTCTTCTGCCTTCTTTTTATCATCTTTTTTGGCATCTTTTTTCTGTTCTGGCTTTTTCTCTGGTGGTTTCTTTTGTGCAGCCTTCTTGGCTCCCGCCGCCTTTTTCATGCCATCTTTTGCATCTGGATGAATGGTCTGCATTTCAAGTGGACCTCTTACAGACGCCTTGTCAACCTGCTGAAGCATCTTATTCATATCGCTGACAATCTTTGAAACTTTGACTGGGTCAAGCCCAATTCCTTCAAGTCCGCCAAATTCATCCATAACCCTGTCAAGCAAAGCCTTATAGCTTGTATATCTAAATTTTTCATCAACTTCAATATTGCCTTCTGCCAAAAGTTGACGATATCTTGCAAGCACTTCCGCCCCAATAGGCCCAGAAGCTTCAAGCTCTTTAAGCATGCTCATCAGATAAACCTGAGAAGCCATGTCGTAAAGGTCACCCGCAATAAGCTCGAAATCAAAGGCGTCTTGCATAACCACCGCAAGCTCTGGCACAGCCATGTCGTCCACCTTAGTCTCAACATCTACAAGATGAAAAGCCTTTCTCAGTTTAACCCTATATTCATCATCATAAATGTCAACAAAATCGGCAACATGAGTGACTATGTATTCATGCCCAAGAAAATTATCGACAAATTCCGACAAGTATAATGAAGCTTTTGCAGTGCCATCATCTAGTAGCTGTATTCTTATGCTGTAATAGAAATGTTTTTTCATGTAAAGAGCAATGGCTTTGTAATAAAATTCGTTTTGGTCTTCAATTTCCTTTTCCATTTTGACAAGGTCTCTTCGAATTTCATCAGCAATTCTGTATTGACCATCGTCGCCAACTCTTCCCACAAGCTTATATTTCATTATCATCATTTTCATGCGATATTTATAATAGGTAATAAACTCGGCCTTTGTGACAGTCATATCACTGCCAAAGACATGATAAGGCTGAGGCTGGGCAACTTTGTTTTCTTCCTGCCCGGCACTCATTTCAAGCTCTTTTTCCTCAGCTTTATCGCCGCCACCTTTTTGTGCGCTGGCAAATTGCTCTATTTCATTTTCTACCATGCTTTCATTATATATTAAATATCTTCATTTGTCAAAATATATTTTCTATAAACCACCGATTTTTCTTTGTTTTTCCTTGCTTTCAGCAAGCTCCCCTTCACTAGCGCTGTCAGTTTTTCTTTAAATATGATACGCAGTATGGTTTTTCTTTGATTGAATTGAGAGTTATGCCATTGGAAACGCATAGTCCATTGTGATTGAAAAGACAATCTGCCCTGCACTTTATTTCAAGCGCCTTGCTGTCTCGCTGCGGAGCATAGTCTGGCACCTTTGTAAACATATTCTTGGTGACATCCTGCACCTCTTCTTTATTTTCATCACGCTGATAACTGCTGCATACAACCTCGTCATCCACAAGCACTCTCTCAGCCTTGCATGTAAATCTGTCGTTATATTTGCACAGACCCTTTCTGCATCTAATATCCATTATCACCTCACAGAAGCATTATTGACAATAAACAAAAATTTAATCAATTTGTTTTCTCTTTTTTATTTGACAAAGAGAGTAATTTTTAATAAACTTAAATTAAAGTAAAATAAAGAGGTGAAATCATGAAGGTATTATTACTTGCAGATGTAAGAGGCACTGGAAAAAAGGGAGAAATCAAAGAAGTCGCTGATGGCTATGCAAACAATTTTTTGATTAAAACAGGCAAGGCAAGGCGGGCTGACAACAGCGCCTTAAGCGAAAACAAAAACAAAATGGCAGCAAATGACTACCACAAAGAGATGGAACGCCAAGACGCAGTAAAACTGGGCGAGCTACTTAAAGGCCAAAGCGTAAACATCAAAATCAAGTGTGGTGAAAACGGAAAGACTTTTGGCTCTGTCACCGCGAAAGAGGTTGCAGACGCCCTTGCGAAACAGGGATTTAATGTGGATAAACGCAAGATTGAACTTAAAGAGCCAATCCGCACAGTAGGCAACTATCAAGTGAATGTCAAACTGCACAGCGAGGTTTCAGTCAAACTGACAATCGTTGTCTCTGCCGCATAAACTTGACCTATTAAAAAAAATAATAAAAAAAGTATAACAATCTGACAATCGAAGTCTATACTATCTAAATTCTTTTGATGTCAACTTACAAAAAAACGACCATTTATAAGGTCGTTTTTATTTTACATTTCTTTTAAATATCTTTGATATTCAATTGCATGTTGTAAACATACGCTTGAGAAGCTGGCTGATTTATATATGCACCAACAAACAATTCCGCATTTTCTGGAATATCATCCGAAACGCTAAACAATATTTCATCAATATTTTTTTCATTGTTTACTATCGCTTTATTTTCAAGATAGGTTATTTCGCCAGTCTCGGTTTTATATCGAGCGAATATGTGCAATTCAACGCCACCAACAGTTTTATTTTCTACTTTAAAATTAAAAGTCTTGCCAATATACTTTTGATGTTCTATCTTTTGTGATAAAATGTTCCAGCATTCCTTCTCATTACCACAAACAAACATCTTGCTTCCATCATCATAATAAGATTTAGGAGAATGAGAGGTTGTCCATCCCCCATTTATCCCCAACTTTTCTAAATTTGGATTTTTTAATAGATTTTTTTTGCCGTATAAATCTTCACTTATTTCTTCCAAAGAAAAATTATTAAAGTAATGCTGAATTATATTATAATAATCCTCTTTGTCTTTGCTTTGAATAAACAAATTCCCGATTTCAATAAAAAGCTGATTTAAATCCACTTCTTTGTTTGAAATGCTTTGTAAAATCTCTTCAAGCTTATTTTTAAACTTATCTTCTTTTGTCTGATTGTTTATTACTTTAACATTTTTCTTGGCTTCAAAGCTTAAAGCTTTTGCAGTTTTACTGAATTCAAGCTTGTTTTTTGAAACAAAATCAATAAACCTGTCATACATTTTTGGATAATTTTCGTTAAACTTCTCATAATCGGCAAGCTTGAAATAATAATCCAAAGCTTTGCTTTCGTCAAAGTCGGCCTTTTTGATATAAGGCAAATGAAATAAATCAATCATCTCTTGCGTTCTTGAATCAATGGTAATAAAAAGTGCTTTTATATTGTGATGCAAAGCTATTATATTCCCATGAAATCTTAAGCCAATTGAAAAATTGTAATCTTTAAGCCTATTTACCCATTTTTGATAATTAAACTCAAGCAAAGTATTTTCAAGCAGATATTCGTGCAAAAATTTGAAATTAGATTTATTTTTAATATGCCCGCTTTCCAAATTTCCACTGGTTTGTTCGATAAACAAAAAGCCTCTCTTGGCAAAATAATTCAAAATTAAAACTTCTTTCTCGCTCAGCGGCTCACCAAGGCTTTTAAAATTGCAACATGTGTTGACAGGTGTTTGATTATCTTCAATCTTTAAATTGCGATTGTTCCAATAATACATGGATGGGCAACCAATTACAGCTATATTTGTTATGCCATGTTTTCTCAAAATTGAAGCTGTATATTCGCCACGCACACCCAAAACAGCTCTCTCTTGCATTTTTTTCAACATTCTTTCAAGCTGAGCACTCAACTTAAAATCTGGATTAAAGTTGTTGTTTTGCAATCCAATACTGAGCGGAATGAAAGGAATTTGATATTCATCAACATAACTTTCCAGATAGCTATATTCAGCACCCTCTCTTATCCAACATAAATCGGTGATTATGACAGCATCATATTTTTCAAACTTGCAAGAATCTTCATAGGAAACTATATCTGGACTAAAAAGTCTGATAATAGATTCCCAATAAACAATGTTTCCAGAATTCATTCCAACACTTTTGTAAAGTTCTTCAAGATTGTCGGTATTTTTTGGGTAACTTTTTAATAAAGCAATTTTCATGTAATCTCCTAAGCATTAAAATAAACAAATTAAAATCAGTTTAACATATTAAGTTTTTTAAATAGTTTTACCAATATTTCTATTGAAGAGGCACAAATCCGCAGAAATAATTTGGAATGTCACCAAAAATGAATCCTGTCTCGATTTTATCCTCAATGATTTTTTCGCCCTCTTTGAGAATGTTTGCCGAGCAAGTCACTGTGAAGCCTGCGCGTTTTGCATAGTGGAAAATTGACCTTAATGTCTTTCCTGTTGAAAATACATCATCAACAAAAACAACATTCTTGCCCAAAAGTTTTTGCTCATCATCTTCTGATATGTAATAATTCACTCTACCAGAGGTTATACTTTCGCCGTCAATTTGGCGTGGATTTGCCATATAGCACTTCTTATCTTTTCTGAGGCAAACATAGTCAACGCCCATAAGGTTTGCCACCTCTTGTGCAATTGGAACGCCCTTAAGCTCTGTAGTGAGAATGATATCGCACTTATTTCCGCCCTTTTTGATTTGTCTTACAAGGTCAGCTCCTGCTGCTTTCAAGAGTTGCATATCCCCAACAGGATTAAAGCCAGCAATCATGTCACCATTTGGCGCTGGCAACACTGGCAATTTTCTTTCAAGCCCTAAAACATTTAAAACATAATATTCCATAAAATTCCCCCTATTACTCAAAAAAATTTTATCACATCATAAATTATTTTGTCAAACAAAAGCAAGATAATTCATTCAAAAGAAATTTATTTTGCTCTTGAAATGTCTTTCAAAAGGTGATATACTTAAGTTAGGAGATTTTTAATATGGCAAGAGACTTTTTTAACGGAAGTAATCCTACAGCAATCGAAATGCTTTCTTATATTGATGAAAACTTTTTCAAACGCGTTGACACAAAGCGCAAACTCATGAATTTCACACGCGCTTTCCTTGACAAATTTTGTGAAGAGCGCAACCTTGCACCAGTTACACTCACCTCTGTCGAGTATAAATATGGTCATTATGCGACATACATGCACTACTCAGGGCAGCTTAAAGTCAACAACCTGCTTGTAAAAAGCTTTGCCGAGTTTAAAGAGAAAAACAATTTTTTTCTATGTTCAAGAATATTTTGACACAATCTTGCATGAGCTTCGCCACCATGAACAGTTTGTTGGAGCCCTTAAAGACGCTCACCCAATCGTAAAAAACACCATGCAGATTATGCGCCGCTTTAAAGGGGAAGAAATTTTTGACTCTCACTCATACTTTTTCAACCCAGTCGAGCTTGACGCAAGACACTTTGCTTATAAGACACTTAAAAGCAACGCAAAAGTTTTTGAGCCTTATTACAAACATGAAGATTATGTCGAGTTTGAAACAACTGGTGAAATTGAGGCGCAACTTGACTATGTTGCCCTGCTTAAAGACCCCGATCTTCGCGGACTTAAACTTGTAAGCAAACAGGTGAAAGAAATTGAAGAGTCTGTAAAAGAAATTGCGCTTAAAAATAAACTCAGCTTTGTTGGCATTAAAGAGCGTCCAGAAGTTGAGACAAAAATGGATGAAATTGAAAACTTAATTCTTTCAAGCCGTGTAAATGCAGAAATCGCACCAGAGTTTTATCGTGATGAATTTGTGCTTGAGTCAAACACTGATGAGATTGAAGCAAAAATCAGCGAAGAAAAAGCTGCCTATACTGATTTCTTAAAAACACTTGCCGAAAAAGACAGGATCCGTCGCAAAAACAGAAGAATTGCAAAAAAGGAAGAAAAGCAAAAGAGCGAAGAACTTATCAAAGAAAAGAAACTTTCAGAGCGCAAAGAAGAATACATAAAAGAAGAACGAGATATTTAAAGGGGAAGGGAATTATCCCCTTTCTTTTTTTTGGGGGATTATCGCACTTTTTTGTTGGCTTTTTTATCCTCGATTTTTTATTGAATTTATTTTCAACCTTTTTGTTAAATTTTTATTCATTCACTATAATAGTCCTTTTTTAATAAAATCGAAAACAATAATAAATTTTAATTTACTGTAATTTTTTTTGTTTAAAATTTTGGAAAAAATCATTAAAATTAAAAAGAGAAAAATACCTTAAATTTAAACAGACAATGATTGATAATGGCAATAATTTAACATTTTTAATAGAAATTTCGCTGTTTTTAACCAATTTTTGCTTAAATTTTGCTATTTTCTTTGAAATTGTTTTTAAATCCATGACAATAAATATTTCAACAAAAGAAAAATAATCAAAGAAAAAGCAATTAAAACAAAAGAAAAATAACAGCATATAAACTCTTAACAAAAGAAAAAAGCAGGTTATCAAAAGATAATCTGCTTTCTTTCTCAATCAATTATTGATTTGCAAGTTTATCAAGTTTTTTCTTTCTTCTCTTAGCAAGAAGGATAATCAAAATGATTATTAAGATTACAACTACGACAACTACTACAATTACAATAATGATTGTTGTCATTGTCTTGGTATTGACAGTGATTTGAGCATCTTTATCAACGCACCAGAAAAGTCCACTGTAGCTAAGTCTTGGTTCTGGATAGCTCTTGTAATGAAGCACATTCTTAAATTCATGTGCGCCAAGGTCTATCTTGCCCTTGAATGGATTTTCTTTTGTGCCGATAGGCTCCCAATATCTGCCTTCAAAGCCGATACTGTTTGTTACTTTATAGCTGCACTCGCTGTAAGGAATGCCCTCGTCATTTGTTTCGCCATTATTTACTGCATAAGCAACAAAGGCAAAATCTCTTGCCGTTTTGATGAGATATGGGTCCTCATCTGTACCGCTTCCGCTAAGTCCAGACGCCCTTGCATCTTCATCAGTCCAAAGCACTCTTGCAAAGTATACATAGATGTTTATTTGATAACCAAAGAATCTATCCATGAAATCTTTGCCCATTGAAAGTGTGCCATTTACCACATATTCAGAAGCGTCAAAGGTTATGCCATCAACAACCACATAAGTCTTTTCATACTTATAGTTTGCATTTGCGATTATTCTCATAGAGAAGTTGTCGCCATACTTGACAGTCTTGCGGTCACCATTATTCACCTTAATTGAAGAGCCAGAGCCGTCTATGAAATAGAGTGTTCCAGACTTCAAAATTTCGGCATTATCAAGTGGCGCAGTCATTGCAAGATTGAAGGCAAGCGTTATGTCTTCTCTTGTGACTGGAATTGAAAGCTTGATTGTGTAATCTCCGCCCTCAACTTCAGTAAGGTCTTTTACATCTAAGACATAACTGAATACATAAGTATTTGTTTCGCTGTCATAAACAGATTCAAATATGCTTTGACCGAAGCCATAGCCTCTTGATTTCTGAACAACAACCACCAAAGTATCACCGACAGCTGCATTGAATACGCTGTTGTAATCACACTGCTTTCCATTTACAAGCACCTTTACAATTGTGTGAAGTGAGCCAAGCTCGCCAGCATTGAAGTTTACTGCGACATTTCGGCCTTCAAACACTGCTGTAAGGTCAAGTGGATAATCAATGAGGTTTGTAAATTCATATACGATTTCGCCAGCAACTCCAGGCTTGCCAATGTATTGCTCGCCTGTTGAATTGTTTTCCCAGTATAAGAATTTATAACCTTCAATTGGCACTGCAACAAGTGTGAGGAGTTTTCCAGCGTCAAAACTGCCGCTTAAAATTCCGCCATCCTGTCTTGCAAAGCTTTCGCCGCCATTTGCAAAGTCATTATTATTGTTTTTAATAGTGAATTTAACTGTTGGGTTGTAAAGCGCTCTGACAACATATTCACCCATAACAAGATCTTTTATTGTAAAGCTCTTACCGCGTTCGGTGATTTCTCCGCCATCGAGTTGAACAGTAAAGCCAACAAATTCATAGCCTTCAATTTCTGGAGCTGCAAACTCTAAGGTAGAGCCAACAGCAATTTCGCTATACCAGCGATTTTCCTGTCCAGTCCAAGCACTTGAGCCAAGGGCTGCAAGGTTTGTAATGAAGTTGAAGTTTGAGTAATTTGGGTCTTCAAGATATTTTGAAGGTGACACTTCCACTCTTACTTTTGCCCTGTCATACACATAGCGTGCGTAAAGTGTGAAAGTTTGAGTTGTTGCGTCAAAGCTTCTATCTTGTTCATACATAGAGCCCTTATGAGTGTAACCAGTGTTTTGCCAATTCATCATAATGTCATTGTATTTGTCAATGTATTGAATTGCATTCTCGTCACTTGTGTAGTAATAATATCCTGCAAAAGTGAAGCCCTTCTTCTTTGCAAATACAGTGCCATAATCGTTGGCTGAAAGACTGCTTAAATCCCACTCTTCGCCAAAGCGGATTTTCTTTTCCATTGTCACTGAGGTGTTTTCATCAACCACGAATTTCAAAGTATATTCTTTTGGCTCTACATAAACCACAATAGTTGCGCCAGCTGTCACTTCATCAATGATAAAGTAAGCGCTGTTTGTGAAGCCTGAGCTGAGTGGATCTTCAGCAGTAACTTGTGAAACTTGAATATTGTTGAAAGTTTCGTCACCTGAGTAGATAATGTGATATTTAAGTAATCCGTCATCGCCTGTAAGGAGGCTGTATGAAATGAGTGAAGCAATGTCTACTCTAAGGCCTGCGCCAGTGACAACTGCAACATTGATTGAGTCACCACGGCTTGGTCTTGAAGAAACAAGCTCGTTTGATGTGTCAACAGTGAAAATTCCGCCGTGAACACCCTTTGTAATATCTTCGCCTTCATTGACGAACATAATTTTAATATTGTTCTCTTTTGCGATAAAGCGTACAAGAATTTGTGAGCCCTTTGTCGCGCCAGTGATTACATAGATTACTTTTCCATTTATGGTTGTCTGGCTTTGTATCATTCCAGATGATGTGACAACTGAAGCTGTAAAGCCTTTTTCTGCAACCACTTCAAAGTAAAGCACTTCATCTGTGTAAGAAATGATTGTGTAGTTTCCGCCAATTATGAGGTTTCCTTGATATTCATGATATTTATCCTCTGAATATCTTTCGCCATCACTGTTTGTCGCAAATACCTTTCCGCCCTTAGTAGAGCCAAGGTTGTCAATGTAGTTTACTTGAGTTGATGACTGAACAACCACTTCAATTTCGCTTGGTGTAAACACCACTTCAATATGTGTGATTGGGTCATAGAGGTCAAGGTAAATTGAAATCTTGTTTCCGTCAATTTCAAAGTCACCCTCGCCTGCCTTAACTCCATCAAGTAAAATCTCTGAAAGCTCATAACCATTTTGCGCGGCAAGCACAAGGTCAACATTAAGTCCAAGGAAGAAGTTTCCATTGTTTTGACCGATTACATCAACAGTAATCTCTTCACTTTCTTGAGAAGCTGTGAAGCTGCCCTTTCCAGTAGCAACAAAGGTGATGTTGCGTTCTTTTCTTGCATACCATGCAAAGATTGGAATTATTCCCTCTTCACCAGCTGCCTCTAAGGCATCTCTGATGTCACTTGAAACAACATAGTTTGTGTTTGGCTCTGTTGAAATTACATTCTCACCGATTTTCCAACCGATAAACTCATAATTTTCAACAAGCTCTCTCTGAGTAAGAGTGATTGGCTTGCCAAAGTCAACAACTTGAACGCTGTCACTTGTGATTTCACCATACGCGCCCTGACCTTCAGCCACATTTACACTGAAGGTGTATGTGCGAGGGGTAGCTGTAAATTCAATTGCAAAGTCTTCATCAAAGCCTGCAAGTGAAGCTGAGAAGTAATAATAGCCGTCAGCATTAAGCACATTTGACACGCTGCCTTCAACAACATAGTTGTTCTGTCCTGTTGCAAGGTTGCCAGCAGTGTAGCCATAGGCCATAACGCCGCTTACTGTGAAGGTTTCACCTGTTCTGATTAAGAAGGTGTCGCCTGAAAGTGTAATATTTGTTGAATTGAATGAAAGTCTTAAGAAGATGTTTCTCACATCGCTTACAGTCACTTTATTGAGAGCGGCCTGAGCGCGCACTGAAAGTGAAGCACCGCTTACAAACTCTTCCCAAACATAAGTAAGAGTCTTCTTGTCTTCGCTGATGATTGGAGCATTGACTTTTCCGTTTCCAGCAAATACAACGCTTGATTCGGTAAATTCATAACCCTTCTTAGCAGTGTAGACAATTCTCACTCTTTGCTCTGTCTTAGCAACAACAGTTGTGCCTGAAATTGTCACTTCTTCGTCATCAATGAACACTTGATAATTTGCAATGTTTTCATTGAAGAGTTGAAGAGTATTGTCATCTGGCAAAATGTTGAAGACAACTGAGCTGTCTGCGATTAAGTTTTTAATGATGAAGTAACCATTGTTTGTGATTTCTCCATGAAGATTTTCATCATTCACTTCAAAGGTGTAGCCCTGTTTTGGAGTAACAGCCACTTGAAGATTTGTCTCGTTGTAAACGAGTGTGAAGGTCTGACCACTTAAGATATTGTTGCCGTTTACATTGACAGTAAGTCCATCGTCAAACACGAGTGTGAGGTCGAATGGAGCATTTGTCCAAGTTGCAGCAAAGGTAAGTGTGAATACATTTTCGTTTGCGTCATAAACGCCGATTGTCTCTAAAATGTCACCTTCATTATAAATTTTTCCATCTTTATCGTTCCACTGAGCATTCTTTCCAGCAAGCACTGCTTGTGGGAATGCGCCAAGCGCCTGACCATAACGAGCAGAAATTACATTCGAGCCATTGATTGCACCATCGGTTGCGTCAAAGGTAATCTTATAAACTGCACTTGTCCAAACTGCGTCAAGCACAACAGTCTTGTCGCCGTCAAGGTCTGGGAAAAGCTCATCAACAATTTGCTGGAAGTTTTTCTCACCAAGTCTCAAGCCATTTGAGTAGGTATAACGCTCTAAGGTGTAAGTACCTTCAGTAGCAGTAAGTCTTGGTAGATTTTCTTCTGTAATTGAAGCAAGCTCTGAGTATTTATAAACTGGAGAAAGTGAATTTGAGTCTGTTCTGTTTGTATTTGCAGGAAGGTTGAGATTGATGCTTAATGTAATTTCCATCTCATCATAGGTCACGCTGAGCACAACGGCTGAAGCAATGCCCTTCAAGATTGCCTTTCCTCTCAAATTGCCAGTATCAGTCAAATCTTTGTCTTTTGTTTCTCCACTTGCAAGGTTGTAAGACCTTACTTTGAAACCTCTTTCACCCACGAAATCAATTTCAACATCGGTGAAATATTCAACATAATAAACTCCGTCAACGTTTGTAAGTGCGTTTGCTGGGTTTGCTGTGACTGTAATATCTTCAACATTGTTTCCACTTAATGTAATTGAATATTTTTCAATTGTCCAAGAAGCGTAAATATTTAAAGTCAAGTTTTCGCCAGATTGGGTTGTAACAACCTCTTTAAGCACATCTACAATATTTGAGCTGTCAAGAGTGATATATCCACCATTTTGTGCAAGTTTATAACCTGCGAATTTATAACCTTTTCTTGTTGGCTGTCTGAATGAAGCAAGAAGTTCTTCGGCTGTTATATTTTGAAGTGGATAGCCCACTTTGAATGTAAAGCCTTCAGCAACAATTCCGTCACTTACAAACTTGCCACCACTTACAAGGTCTGCGTGCTCTGTTGAAGCATTTACAACAATTTCAATTGTGAAGTTGTTGATATCACCTTTCACATTATTAAGCACTTTGTAGTTTGCACTATCTTCGCCCTTAATTGAAAGAAGCACTGGTTTGTTTGTGCCAACCTCAGCATCATAGAAGCCACTGTTGTCAAGGTCAATTTCAACCCTGTCTCCGCTTTCAATATAAGCGTCAATATTTGTATCGAATGAAGCAGGAAGTTTGTTTGTTTCATCATATTGTTTCACAACTTCAACACTTGAAAGGTCAAGGTCTTTCACTTTGATTTCAACTGTTATGCTGTAGCCGTTTGACATAAGCCCAACAAAGTTTGAAGAAGTGATGACAAATGAAATAGTCATGTCACTGCCCGCTTTAAGAAGTCCAGCACCAGAAATGCTGCCATTATCAAGCAAGATTGAGCTGATTGAAGCAAAGCCATTTTCTACATCGGTTGTAACTCCGCCAATTGAAAGAGTGAAGCCTTCAATGAGAGCAAGCACATCTTCAATTGCAGTATTTACGCCAATCTGACCATAAGTGAAAGTCTTGTTTGTAATATCAAATGATACGCTTTCAACTACGGCTGGAGTGATTGAGCCCACATATTTGCCTTCTGGCAAGATGTAGTTTGCAATGTCTGCGCCCGCAATAGCAATGCCTAAGAGGTCAATGTTTTGACCTGCTGTAACTTGAGCATATCTTCCTGTAAGATATACCTCGTCACCTTCAACAACATTTGTAAAGTTTGCGTCTTCTTTATTGATTGTGTCATTTCTGTCAAACACTTTGCTTGTGCTGTCAAGATTAAGCACTACCTTTTCGATTGTGAAATCAACATCAAGCAGATATGAAGAGAAGTTTCCTCTTCCGCTGATGGTGATGTCCGCCTCGCTGTAAGAAGCTGCATTGATTGCACCATCTGCTGTCAAGGTAAGATTTTCAAGAGCAAGCACTTTAAGGAAGCCATCAAGCTCTTTCACTTCATCTCCATCAACATAAGTAAGAGTGATGGTTGAGCTTGCCTCGCCAAGAGTGATAACCCACTTTCCAGCAAGGTTGTCATAAGTAAGAGTGATTGTTGGTGCTTTTTTAGTGTATGTGACAACAAGAGGGTTGTCAACGCGGATGGTAACTTCAACATCAGATTGGTTGATTGTGAAGATTGCATCCTCAGTGATAGTAACATAGAAGTTGTCATTGCTTGGTCTGCCTACAGTAAATCTGTAAGTGCCAATGTTTTCTCCGCTTTCTCTTGAAAGAGAGATTGTGAGCTCTTGTTGAGCGTCACCTTCAAACATGGTTGTATCAATGTTAAATTCTGGGTCGGTGTTGCCAAACAGTTTTGACCTGAACGCGCTTGGAATGTCATCCATGCCCACAACGATTTCTGCCTGAGCAACAACAATTTGAATTTCACTGTCAAGTGAAGCAGAAGAAAGGTCAAAGATTGTTTCGTCTGCAACAAGAGCAACAGTGTATGTGCCCGCAAGTTTGATTTCGCCAACATTTACACCAGTCTTATCTTCAGTGAGTGTAAGGCTGTATGAGCTGTCAGCTTTGCCAAGAAGGTCAGCAACCTTTTCTCTGCCAAGCCCTGCGCCAGTGAAGGTCACATAAAGCTCTGGAAGGAAATCTTTGTTTTGGTAAACAAATTTGATGTCACTAAGCTCCATAGCGCCAAGCACAAGTCTTTCAACAGTCACATTGAAGCTAAGCTCAAGTGATTTTGGTTGATAGCCAGACCTGCTTGCTGTAATTGTGAGAATATATTCTCCGTTTGACGATGTATTTGTTGGAAGAGTGAAGGTGTCACTAGTTGCCACTTCAACTCCGCCCTTTGTAATGCGGTATGTGTAAGAAATGAGACCATTTCTGTTTGTAATATCACCCTCGCCACCAAGCATTCTGTCAAGTGTGATTTCTTCCTTGCCGTTGAGGTCAATCTTAGCAGAGAAGGTTATATCTTGACTTACTCCGTCTGGAGTTTCAAGCAACCAGTTTGCAGTCACGCTGTCTGTAGCAATTCCAGCATCAGCTGAAGCTGTAAGAGTGCTTCCTGCAATGGTGAGTTTGTCATTTGCGCTTATCCAGCTTTCAAATTCAAAACCTTTAATGTCACCCTCATGGTCGTCTGCTTCTGGGCTTGGCAGTGAAACGCTTGAGCCAAGTTTGACATAAACATAACCTGTGTCACCCTTGCCTTCACTTGCAATATCACCAAGTCTGAGCATAATTGCTTTGTAATCAGTCACAAACGCAACAATGGTTGCATCGTCACTCACCTCTCTAGTCTCTGTGCGAGCTGCTGCCCCTTCAAGAGTGTTGAGAACGGTGGTAAGCTCTGCAATTTGTTCTGCTTCATTTTCGCTAAGCTCGTTCCATTGAAGCACATTCATTGTGCCGCCAATTTCAAGACTGAGTGAAAGTGAAACTCCCTTTTGAATGAGAATGTATGCACCGCTTTGTCCATTTCCAACGATTGAGAATAAAAGCTCGCCTTCGCTGGTCATGAAGTTGAGGTCTCCGTTTTCAAGAGTGCCTTTAATACCTACATTTGTCTGTTCAAAGCCAGTTGCCTTAACCACATTTGCACTATTGTCAGCAAGTGTGAAGTCGCCAGCGTTGAAATATTTAGTTTGAAGGTCAATTCTGTAAGCTTGGTCAGTTGAGATAATTTCAAAGAAACTATCTTCTGCAAGCAATATTTCAAAGTTATTCTTTCTTTCTACGCCCATAGCATCCACAGCTGAGTATTCATAAACAAACTCTGATGCAAGGTCATAAACTTTAATAACTTTGTCGTTTGTAGTAACTTTGTTAACTTTAATATCAAAGGTTTCCACGCCAGCTGAGGTAACAAATTCCAAATTCCTCACAGTGTGAGCGGCATCTTTGTAATAACCCTTTTCTCTGAATGAAAGGATGATTTGAGCCTTCTCAACCTTTGCCTTGAGGCTGTCATCAGTCACGAATGTGACGAAACCACCCTCGATTGAAAGTCCGCTGTAGTTTGAAATATCAAAACCGCCAGCATTATTTAAATAGTATTTAACTGTAAAGCTGTTTCCGGCTTCATACAAGCCATTATCATCAATAAGCTCTACTCTGTCAATGCTCAATTCTCTGTTGTCTGCGCCGTCAGCCGCATAAGTCACCTTTCCGAGACTGTTGAGCTGAGCGTCATCAGATGTTGGATAGTAAACCTTTGTACCTGAATAGAAGGTTGAAAGTTTTGCATCCGAAATAGCAATCGACGACTTAACTATCTCTACATTTACCTCGCTTGATGAAAGCGTTCTTGTCTGACCTGTCAAGGTATCTTTAATTTCGATTACGAAAATTGTCTTTCCAGAAAGAACATTCTTTTGCATCAGACTGAAATCACTTGCAGCGTTTGTTCTCACGCCGTCAAGCATATAGTAATAGCCAGTTATCTCATCACCATTGCCCTGAACGCCAATACTTAATACTTCAGTGCCATCCACATAAATGCCAGAAGTTGCAACAGCTTGCTCTGCACCATTGTAAGTGAGAGTTGCGCCTGTTGTCACAAGGCTGATATAAGAATAATCTGCCTTAACCTGCCATACTGGGCTGAGCGTGATGTCTCTTGTTCCATTAACAATTTCATAAAGCTCATCATCGCTTACAATGAAGCCTGTGCCATTGATAAACTCGCTTGCGAAAGTGAAAGCAGAGCCATCAAAGGTTGCAAATGTTCTTGTCCCCCACATCAAAGCTTTAAGGTCATAGCCTGGTCTTGTAAAGATGAGAGAATTGAATTTTGCTGCTATGTTTTCATCATATCTGATTTCAAACTGAGTTGTTCCAGAAATTGTGTAATAGCCTTTTTCATTTGTTTCAATTGTCACATTGTAAGCTTTTGCCACAATGCTGACTGTAATATTTGTATGATCTTCGAGACCCAAAATTGTGAGAGTATTTTCGGTGAGAATATACTTTTCACTTTCAAGGCCTGAAACTTCGCCAAGTTCATAACCTTTTGCAAGGCTGAAGGTAAAGAGTTTTGTTGCACCATTGAAATAGCGCACTTCGATCTTTGTTCCGCTTTCGTTAAAGCCGTCATATTTGACTGAGTTATACTTGTCAACATTGCCTGTAATATCGATTACGAGGTCGTAAACAAGTCCCCAAGCAGCTTTAAGGTCAAGAGTATGGCTGGCGCTTCTGAAATGCTGACTGATAAGAAGTTGACCTTCAGCGAAAGTCTCAACAATTTGAGCTTGTGTGCCTTGGTTTTCAATCTTATGCCATACATATTCTTCATCGTCTGATTGAGTAAGAGTTGGAATGTTTGTCATTGGCTTGCCGTATTCATACTGTCTTGTCACAGTTTGCTGTCCAGCTTCTGCCCCTGCAAAGTCAACCCCTTCTCTGTCGGTTTTATCAAAAGTAACTGTGTAAATTACACCTTTAAACACCGCTTTTAAGGTAATTCCATTCTTGTCATAACGCTCCTCTTCTGGCACGCCGCCGCAGATTGCTTTGATGACATCAACAAGTTTTGCATTGAGTGCAAAGTTGTTTGCGAGGCCTTCTGCCCAAGCTTCTTGAGTGTAAGTGCCAATGGCTGCAGTGTATGTCTTGTTTGCAAATAAATCACTAAGAGTGAAGTTTTCACCTTTTGTAATGTCATATTCGCCACTTATGTCACCGCTCTTTTCGGCGATTTCAGTGCCGTCTGGAGTAACATAACTTGTCGCGAATGAGAATTTCATTGGTGAAATTGTAATTTTTACATTTGTTGTATCTTTGATTGTATCAATGATTGCTTCCCCAGTTCTGTGATTATTTGGCTTAGACTCAGTAAAGCCAAAGCTCTTTTCCGGAGTTACTTCAAAACCAGTCCACTTATAGAAATCGTTTGAAGTGATTTCAATTCTGATATCGTGTGTGTATAAAACTTTGTAAACATCCTTTCCGTCAACATTTGTTGGAGCGATTTCTCTGTCTTCGTCAATGTCAAACACAGCAATGCTTGCATTTGAATAAGAAATGTTTACATCAATTTCGTCCTCTTTCCAACTTGCATAGAAGGTAATTCCTGCCAAGTTGTCTCTTTCAAGAGAGGCTCCGTTTATTCTTTGCCAGATGTTTTCGCCTGTATTTACAACGCCGCCAGCTTCGCCCAAAACTCCACCAGTTGTCCAGCGGTCAAAAATATAACCATGGTTGAGGGTAAGCTCTGGAAGGTCTCCAGCCAGCATTTCGCTGTATTTAAGGTCACGAGATTGAACGCCAATCCAGCCTTCAGTCTCTGTTGAAACGACATAGTCGCTTCCTGGCTTGTTGTAGTCAACAATAATTCTCACAACAATCTCAGAAGTGTTTACTGTAAGAGTGACATTGTCTGTAATTCTTGCAAGAGTAATAGTTGCATTTTTGTCGTTTTGGCCACTTGCAATTACTGCGTCTATGTTTGCCGCAGAAAGCGTTCTGCCAATAAATTTGTAGCCTTCATCTGCAGTTACAACAAGAGTGACAACTTCATTCCCTTCATTATAATAAGGAAGAATTAAAGTTGTGCCTGCCCCGCTGCCGTCAATGCTTAACTGTCCGTTTGCAATTGCAAAGGTGACAGTATAAGAATTTCTTTCCCAAATTGCATTGATTTCAATTCCAATAGAGCCGCCGTCAACTGCCGCTTGAAGCAGAGTTGCCTTATCTTCAGCGCTCATATCTCTTGAAATTGTGATTGCACTTTCGCCAACTCCAAGTTTCCAGCCTGTATTTGTATAGCCTTTTCTTATCAAACGATTTCCGCTTGCAAGAATGTCTCCGATAAGACTGTCAATGTTTCCATTGTAAGAAAGTGACATTGGGTCTGCATTTTCAAATGAGGTAATTCCGTCATTTGCGAAGGTTGTCTCATATTTGTCTGAAACTGGGTTGTAGATATCACCAGAATTTCCATTCTTGTTGAAGATGAGTGGAGTGCTTGTAATATCGCCAGTAACATTTGTTGTAATTGTATAGTTTTCGCTGTCATCAGCACTTAAGTTATAGACAAGAGTCACCTTCTTTCCACTTGCGATAAGTGAGTCAGAATATGTTCCGCTTGTCACAGTGATAATATCACCACTAAGCACGCCGTTTGATGAATAGAAGCCACCAACAGCATTTACATTTTGCCCAACAAACTTGCCAAGCAATTCATTGTTTCCATCATATTGTTTTGTGATAGTAAGGGTTGAATTTGTGATTTCAATTACCTTCTTATCAACAACAATGGTCTTTTCATAAGTTGTTGTATAAACCTCGTCAAGTCCGCCAAGTGCACCTTTGAAAGTGAAATCTTTTGATGTCACTGTAAACACGATTGTGTAAGTGCCAGCTTTGAGATATTTGCCTGTTGAGTAAACTGCATCCTTAATCTCATAGTCTGTGATAACAAAGCAGTTTTTGTCAATTTCGCCAGTCTTTCCGCCTGCATAGCTGAAAGTTGGAGCAAACTTGTTTATCACAATTTCAAGGCTTGTATCCTCTTTTAAGTCTCCATAAGGAAGATTTGTAAGAGTGGTATTGAATGAAACTGTGCTTGTGCTGTCAGCAATAACTGTGGCTTGAAGGTCATCAGCATACACGAGAGTATAGCTTCCGCCTCTGCCCACATTTGAAAGCGCAACATTTGAAAGATTTCTCTTTCCAGCATTCTTAAGCGAAATTTTTCCGCTGATTGAAACTTCGTCATCGACGCCATTTACTGAAACAAGACCTGACAGATTTATTTCGCAGCTGTTTTTATCTTTATTTACAGTGTTGTAAACAAAGTCAACTGTTCCGTCATAAACCTTGTCGATTGAATTGATTGTAAGTGTGCGTTTTTCAACTGAAATTTGTGCTTTGTCAGCATTTGCAAATTCTACGCCAGACCAATTTGCGTCAACAGCTTCTTGAGTGAGCACCACAGAAAGTGGATATTCACCAAATACTGCTTCAGCCGATGAGGTCATGGTGATAAACTGGGTATAATGCTCTTTTTCCTCTGCTGGAATTGCGATTTGTTTGTCACCGCTTAAGTAATAAATATCAAAAGTGGTTGAATAGCTTTCGCTTCCTGCAGTGATTGTAAGAGTATAATTTGTGCCGTTGTAAGTAATTGCATAGCCGGTTGCGGCATAGCCATTGTATGTATAGATAATCTTTTCATCAAAGCTTACCTGAAGTTTTCCGCTTGGTGTGCGGATTTCAAATTTAACATCAAATACATTTGCAAAATCTTCTGCATCAATTGCATAGTTTTGTCTGTCCTCACTGCTCATAAGATTTGCCGCAGTAAGTGCATATTGTCCAATAGCCTCGCCTGCCACTCTGTCAAACGAGATGTCAACAGTGTCATTTGAGTTTTCTCTTATTGTAACTGTTGCCTTAATTGGGCTTGGGTCTTCAAGACCGAAATACTTGAAGAATTCAAAGCCGTCAGCATAGTTTGATAGATTGATAACATATTGAATAATATTTACATCAAGGTCTTGTTCATAAATGCCATCAGCAAACTGATAGACACCCTTCATATTGCTGTCAATGCTTGCCTTGATTGTGTATGTGTCAACATTTCTTACAGAAGTTGCAATTTGACCATTGCTGCCATATACGCTTGCATAGAAGCGAAGTGCGCCATTGCTGTTGTCTGTGTTTGGCACATTGAGAAGGGTTGTTTGACCCTTGCTTTCTTCATTATTATTGATAATAAAGTCAAGAATTATATTTCCCTTCTGATCGGCGTTGTTGAAAGTAAGGTCTCCGCCATTGTATGAAAGAGAAATTGTATTTCTGTTGATGGTAAGCCCAACTTCCTCTGATTGAGTAACGCTTTGTGGAGCAAACCCGTCAGAGAAGGTGTAGGTAATTGTCACAGTATAAACATCATTTAAGCTGAAGCTTGCCTGTGAATTTTTATCCACGATTGTAAATGAGTTGTCAACGCTTGAGAATATGAAGCTTGCACCCTTATCTTTGCCCACCATTGTCGCAGTGAAACCAGTCACTCCGCTTGGTGCTTGAATTTGAGTAAATTCTGAAAGAGGCAATTTGATTGATGAAACGCTTGCATAATATTCAAGTGCCTTTGTCACCTCAAAGTCAAAGCGGTCGAATTTCCACTTCGCAGTGATAGTCTCTGTTTGACCAGCCTTAGCATTTGATATGAAGCATTTTCCATTGTCTCTGTCTTCTCTTATTGTAATGTTGCTTTTTGAAGATTCTTTGTTATAACCATTGAATGAAAGATAATCAGCCTCTCTCACTGGATTGTTAAGCACGACTTCGCCTGTGCTTGAAGATGTATAGATTGTCTCATTTTTAGCGCCTTCCCCATTTGCTCCGCCATTGTAATTCACATTGACTTTAACAACATCGGTCAAAACGCCATAGAAACTTGCATTTGCGTCGCCGCCATTTGGAGCAACTTCCAAACTATAACCACTTACAAGCCCATCATCGAAGAGAGCTGCAATTGAAGTCATGTTTGCACTATTTGAAACAAATGAAAGCAAAGTCAAATCATTTTCTCTTTCCACGCTCATGTCAATATTTACTTTGACTGAAACTGTGTGAGAAGCAAGATAGTTTTTGTTGAAGAAAAGCTTAAGGTCTTGAGTGCCATTTCCAACGAATGAAAGCACAACTTGATTGTCATCAGAAATTACACTTCCCTGCTCGCCTTCTGGCAATTCTTTTGAAACATTGTCAATCAAAAGATTTGAGATAAACAAGTTGTCAGACTTATCTTTATATAATGATGAAAGAGCATTGGCAAGCACTCCACCATTTGCAGTGAGATATCTTGTGCTGTAGTCAAGCCCAAGCGCATCTCTTGAGTCAAGAAGGGTAAATCTTTTTTCATTTGTCACATTCCACTCAAAGTTTGTGTCGCGGTCATCAACATGTCCTTCAATTGCAAGGTCATAGATGTTGAACACTTTTGCATCCTCATCATGATTTAATGTGCCTGTGTAGACCCCTGCTGGAGAGCCCATCTTGAGAGTAAGTTTTGAATAACTATATTTGAATGTAACCTTTCCAACATTGAAAGAAATTTCATTTGCCTTGTTGACATAAACGGTGGTTTCAACGCCGTCAAAGTAATAAGCTGTTCCGTCAACAAAGTCAACAGTAAATCTTGCCTTTTCAATTGTAAGAACGCCGTCAAGTGTTACATAGTAACTTCCGCCCTCTTCTACAACATTTGATACAAGATTTTCATAAAGCATGTCACCAAGTTTGTCTGTATCAACTTTAATTTTAAGTGATTTGCCGCTGCCAGCGTTAAACTTGCCGCTGCCGTCACTGTCAAGCACTTCATAAGCACTTGGATTGAAATAATCTTCTGTAGCCTTTGGCTCTGGTTTAGTCTCAAGTTGTGACCTGTCTGTTCCATCCCAGTCAAACTTATAGATAAACTGACCATAATCATTGCTTACGCCCTCAACAAATTCCTTTGTGCCATTATATATAGTTGCGAAGTTGTTGTCGAAGAAATAAAGCTCGTTTTTAGCCATAGTGAAGTCAAGCATTGCACTAGTGGCTGAATAAGAAATTGTTCCAAGCCCGATTGTTCCATCATCTTTCAGGCCATATCTTGTAAGAGTATCGGCAATTGTGATTTCAAACTTAATTGAATAATCGCCATTTTTTAACAGTTTGTTTATATTAAACAGGTCAACAGTCTCAAAGGAAACTGTGCCGTCAGCTGAAGTGACAATGAATTTAAAGCCTGTCACCTTCTCGCCATTTTTAAGCACCAGATTTTTGTCTGAAGCTGAATTGTTGTTTCCGTCAACATTGTTTCCGCCAAGGAAGCCTCTTATTACATCGTGCGAGTTGAGCAGATAGAAGATAGGTTTTCCAGAAGCAGTCACATCATCACTAAACTTGATTTGTGCAGTGGTTGTATTGTCAACCTTTTCCCAAACAGGAACAACTGCAATATCACTTAATGATTTGAAAATTTCGTCTGTCTTAAATACGCCAGTTTGAACACCCTTGTTGTCGCCGTCGAGTGCTGAATAAGCCCAGCCAACCAAGCGATAGCCAAGTCTGTTTACGCTGAGCGCTCCACCACTTACAGCATCAAGAATATTTGATGGAAGGGCATCATAAGTTGCATTGATTGTAATTTGACCATTTCCGTCAATTTGTCCCCAGTCGCCGCCGTCCTTAGTTTCGTCCCAAGCATAAGTGTAATATCCGCCGTCTGAATTAACAAGACTGATGATATATCTTGCAGGATCACGCTCGGTTGTAAGCATGATTGGGCTGTCATTGTCATTTATTGCAAACTTATAATCTTCAGCAATAAATTGCAAGAAAAGCTCTGGAGTGAGTTTATAATTTGTATCACCGCCACCAAGCTTGGTAATCTTTCCATCTTGAGAAAGACTGAAACCTTTGGCAACATAACCGTTTTTAGTAGCACCTGAGAAAGTTTGAGTTACAACAGGAGATGAGGTGTCTGAAATTGTATAGTTTGCAACGCCTGTCTTTTCTGTTGTTTCGTTGAAGTAAATTTTGTCACCAATTGAAAGCTCTTTTGGTGTGCCATAACCGTCATCAACGCTTAAGATATATTTTATAATGTTCCATTGTGCAACAAGGTCAACAGTGGCAAACTTTTCGCCGTCAGTTGAAGCAAACTTGTTCCATGTCTGAACGCTGGTTGCTGAAATATTGTTGCCCGCTTCATTGAAAAGGTCAATCCAGCCCTTTCCATTAAGAATAAAGGTAAGCACTCCGTTTTCATCAGCAACGGTGCCGTATTTAACTGAATATGTATTGAAAGCATATCCAAGATTGAAGAAACTATAATTTGAAAGATTGATTTTTGTGTTGAAGGTAAGTGCGCCATCAGCCTTGATTACATTCAGTGCACCAGAAGTAGTTTCAACAAGGTTTTTATTTTCAAGAGTAAGCCCGCTGTCAGTATTTTCGTAAAGCTTGCCTTCGCCCGCTTCACCGGCATTGTATTTTACAGAAACAGTCCTTCTCGCAACAAGTGCTGCCAAATCATTAAACACCACAGTATTGCCTTGACTGCTGCCCGCTGTCGCAATAGCGTCAACGAAAGCTTGATTTGCTTTAAGCCCGTCATAAGAACCCTCTTCTGTGCTTACCACTTCACCATTTTTAAGATACCAGCCAAGCAGATAATATTGCGAGTCAAGTGCAATGCTTCCAATCTCACCGCTTAAGCTTAATACGCCCTCGCTTGAGAAACTGAAAGTCAGTGTTGCAAGATGAGGTGTGTCAATATCTACCAAGCTTGAGTCATCTCTTACAAACAATTTGTTGATGTTAAGCTCAACTTGCTTATATTCAAAATAAACTTTTAAAACTGTGTCATAGTCACCAATGCTAACCTTTGCCTCAGAGCTGTTATAGCCGCCCTTTTGATATTCATCTTCGTTTGCAAAGTCGTCATGGTCAGCTCCGTCATTATAAAGAGCCTTCTTTCCGTCCTGCCAAAGCTCATATTTTGCTGTGCGATATATTGCACCAGAGCCGATAGTTGTGAGAGCATAATTTACATCAAACTCTCTGCCTTCACTGTTTGGTTTAAGCCCAACAGCACCTTGATAGAAACTATCAAAAAGCACCGCTTTGTTTTCATCAGTCACCTGAACAACATTTTCAACACTGCCGTCAGATACATAATATTCAACTTTTAAGTCATAACTGCGTTCTTCAAAATAGATCTTGATTTCATAGTTTATCTCGTCAGCATGACTGTAAGCTGTCTTGAACAACTCTTTTGCAGATACAACTGAAGATTTATAGTATTCACTTAGATAATAAGCGCTGTCAATATCAGTTGTTCCTTCAAAATATTTTTTTCCATTGTTCGCTTCAATCTCTTTTGTAGTGCCGTCTTTTGTCTCGATGATGACAGCTTTTGCAGCTTGATATTTGCCATTCTTTGAAATTACAATACTATCATCTTTTGCCTGAGTTTGCCCACTTTCATCCTTTCCAGAAATAATAGGAATAAACACTCCTTGAAGATTTACTCCAAGAGCCTGGCCAGCATTGATTGTTGCTTTGATTACATTTGAAGAGACGTTCAACGCCAATTCTTCATCACTTGCATTTGGGTTTTGTTGATATTTTGCATAGTCAAGGAAGTTGATAGTTACTCTTGTCCTAACTGTGCCGATAAATGTGGTAATTTTGCTTCCAGTCATATATACGCCTTGAAGCTTAATGTTCCAACTTGAATAATAATCAAGGCTTGGATTGCTGTTGAAGCCACCATTTGTGCCTGCAACAAACTCTGTTGTGTATTTCTGCAAGCCTTGAACATCTGGGTTATCACTGAAGTTTTTGCTGTCAACATTCAAGATATACTTGCTTCCAGAATGCTTGTTATCTTTCAATGCATCAACCACTGAAATGTTGAAACTTGCATTGTCGTTGTATCTTACAAGGAAAACTGGTCTGTTTGTCTCGTCAATTACACCGACTGCAACCTGTGGAGCGCCTTCATTAAACTCTCCCGTTGTAAAACCATAGTCGCCATTTACAGAATATTCAGCAGTCTCTCCGCCCTTCTGCACCATAATCTTTGCATGAACGAAGCCGCTCGCATTGTCGTCAGCATAAGGCAAAATGTTTAATCTGAATGCAGGTAAAGTTGCATTTATTGAATTTCCATCAACATCAACAGGAGTGATATCAACATCGACAAATTCTCTTTCAACAACCAGATAAAGTGTTCCACCATAACTAACAACATGGTCTACAGTGACCTCATATTGATTAAGCCCATCTTCTGTCTTTGACTTGGTTGCATAAACAGAAACTGGCTGATAAATATCATTGTTTTTTCCGCTTATATCATAGCTTCCGCCTATGTTTGTGTATTCTTTAAAGTGTGTATAAAGACCACTTGTCACATCAGCTTTTGTTCCGTTTAAAACAATTGTGCCTTGAGCATAGTTTTCAATTGCCAACTGTCCCTTTTGATTTAAAACTGTGTGAGGCTCGCTTTGTGAAGCAATGTCAGCAAGCATGAAACCTTGTTTCAACACAACAGTGAATGTATAGCTGTCTCCTGTGAAAGCGTTGTTTGTAATATACTTATCTTTGCCATCCCAGCTCATAGAGCTTGACATGCTTTTGACAACATTTGTAAATGGGTCATTTAATAATGGAACAATTTTTCCACCTTCATCGCTTGCATAAGCAAATTTTGCAGCAAAGTTTCTGATATTTTTATTTTCTGTTTCATTTTCTATTACGTCAATCCAATTCCATTTAAAGCAATATGTAGGAATTTCCCCACTAATTTGAGGATAAGAAAGGTTATAGTCGTCTGCATTCTCGACATTAACTTTGCTGCCCGACTCACTTCCTCTGTAAAGCCCTTCAAAAGCATAACCAAGTCTTGTCTTGTATTGTTCGTTATCTTTGAAGAAATCTGCAAAAGTTTGGTCATAATTAAATACAACAGTTATTTCATTTCCTTGCGTTCCTCTTGTTCCATAACCATAATTTAAAGGAACAGAGATTTCTTTATCTCCATAAGTAATAGATTTTACAAAACTATTACTTGCATCATCGTTTGTTATTCGTGCTATATTAGGCTCTTTCCCATTTAAAAGAACATAAACTGTGTTTACATCTCCCAAAGCTTCAACTCTTTTCACTGGGTTTGTATTGTAATAAAGATTGCAAACTTTAGTGGTGTAATCTGTTAAATCATTATTTAAAAGCACTCTCAAAAGGTTTGGCTCATACCACGATTTGTTTCCAAATTTGAAAGCACCTGATCCAGACTGGTAAAAACCAACCTTTCCTCTTGTGATTGCGCCCGTGCTTGCTTTTATATGAATCTTAGACGCCTCAGTTTCTGTCAAAGTATTAAGATTTCCTCCGCTTAAATAAGCATAGCCGTCAAATATGTAAGAAGAAGTCCCAGCTGTTCCAATGCTACTAATGTTATTTCCAGATTGGTCAGTTTTTGTTGTACATTCGTCATAGCAGTTGATTACATAACCGCCATTCATAATTCCGATAAGCGCACCCTTTGCGCCGCCTGTATAAATTTGTTGCCAGCCAGTAAGTCTTACATCTGTGATAACTGCGCCTTCAGTTACGCCAAATAAGCCAGCTCCTGAATTAGCGCTAGAGCCCCCTTCACAAGAGACTTCGTCAATTGATATGTTTGAAATTGTGTGGCCGTTTCCATAGAAAATTCCTTTAAAAGGTTTAGCTTCTGTGCCAATAGGAGTCCACAAAGCGCCATTGAGGTCAATGTCGCTATTCAGTGAAATCACCACTTTATCTGTGAAATCTTGCACTCCGTGGTTTACATTATAAGCAATTTCTGCAAGCCCAGCTGCGTCAGAAACCACATAAGCATTATCATGCCCATAAACCGATTCTCTACTTACTGCCATTTCGCTTACATTTCCGCTTGACCAAAGCTTGTCTGGCATAGAAGCAGCCAGTGGCTGAAGTGCCACCTTTTCTGTAGTGCTGCTTGTGTCAGCTTTTGCCCCTTTTAAGCTTGGAAATAAACAAAAACTGCCTGCCATAAACAGAACAAACAGAATTAAGTAAACCCCTTTACACATTTTCTTCAACATAAACGCCTCCTTTTTAGTGGCTTCGCTTTTGAAATATTTAAGCGTAATAAACTCTTAAATATATTATACAAGTTTATTTTACATAAGGCAAATAAAATTATGCAATTAAAAATATTTTTTGCCCTTTAATATAAAGCTTTTCATGTATATGAAAGGCCTCGTTTAACTTTTCCTATGAATTTTGAGTTTAGTATCCTCAATAAATTGCAAAAAAATGCCAACAAATTGAAAAAATGGGATAAAAAATTATATAAAATTCGACTAAAAATAGGCTATGTTGAAAAAGATTGTAATAAAGTTTGCTTGACAAAACTTTTGCAATGCCCTAAACTGATTTTGAAAAGAAATTATTAAAAACGAGGATTTTATGAAAGATATTATTTTAACAGGTGACAGACCCACCGGAAATTTGCATCTTGGTCACTATGTAGGCTCACTGCAAAAGCGTGTTGAAATGCAAAACACCCTTGATTATGACAAATTTTATATCATGATTGCCGATACACAGGCGCTCACCGACAACGCTGACAAGGTTGACAAAGTCAAAAACAACATTATTCAAGTGGCAATTGACTACATAGCTGCCGGCATTGACCCAAGCAAAGTGAACATTTTTATTCAGTCAATGGTGCCCCAGCTTCACGAATTTACCACCTATTTTATGAATCTTGTCACCCTTTCAAGACTGCAGCGTAACCCTACCATCAAGGAAGAAATCAAGCTGAGAGGTTTCAACAGCTCACTGCCAATCGGGTTTATCAACTATCCAGTATCACAGGCCGCTGATATTCTTGCCTTTGGAACAACTTTAGTACCAGTTGGAAATGACCAGCTTCCTATGCTTGAACAAGCAAGAGAGGTTGTAAATTCCTTCAATTTCACTTACAACCCAAAAGAAGAGGTGTTTGTGCTTCCAAAAGCAATCGTCTCTGAAAGCAAACTTTGCCAAAGACTGCCTGGAATCGACGGAAAAATCAAAATGTCGAAATCTGCAGGAAACGCCATTTATCTTTGCGATGATGAAAAGACGGTGCGCGAAAAGGTTATGTCAGCCTACACCGACCCAAATCACATTAAAGTAAGCGACCCTGGCCAAATTGAAGGCAACATCGCATTTGCTTATCTTGATGCCTTTTGTAAAGATGAACATTTCAGCCGTTATCTGCCTGAATATGAAAATCTTGACCAGCTTAAAGAACACTACACTCGCGGCGGACTTGGCGATGTCAAAGTAAAAAACTTTCTCATCAAAGTACTTGAAGAGCTGCTTACACCTATTCGCAAACGCAGAGAAGAATGCCTTAAACATGTTGATGAAATTTATGAAATGCTTTTCAAAAACTCCCTTCTTGCAAGCGAAGAAGCTGCAAAACGCCTTGAAAAAATGAAGGATGCAATCGGAATAAACTACAAAAAATTTATCGAAAAATAGGCAAAAAAATATCTAGAAACAGTCAAAAATTTGACTTAAAATCAACTTAATTTCAACTTAAATTTATTAAAATTTAGACACAAATTTGACCTTATTTAGACTAAGTTTATACTAAAAATTTGGCTGGAAAATTTTCTGAAAAATTGATTTAAAATCAGCTTTTTAAAGTCAAATAATAAAAGCAAAAATTTCAAAAATATTCTGCCTAATTAAAGAAAAATTGGACAAACTAACATTACAACAACCAAAAATCAGCTTATCTTTTTCAGCAAAATAAAAGAGATAAAATTTAATGTAATTTCTTGAAATCATAAGAAAATTTATTAAAAAGGGGTGAAAAATGACAAAAAAAGCGAAAAAAAGCGTATTTTTACCAATATTTTTACTTATTACCATTGCAATGACTGCAATATTACTGGCAGGCTGCGGCAAGGATGTTCCTGTCAAAGAGGTAAAAATAAACTATGACTCAATTGAGATTTACAAAGGTCAAGTTGTGCCACTTGATTACGATGTTTTGCCAAACAATGCAAACAACTACACACTTACCATTAAAAGCTCTGATAAGTCAATAGTTGCACTCAACAGCTCCGGCTATTTGATGGGTGTCAATTATGGCACTGCGACAATTACAATCGCCATTTCTGATACCGAGCTTTCTGATAGTTGCACAGTCACTGTTGGCGATGGAGAGATTACAGAAATTTCTTTAAACACTGCCGGACTTAAAACCACCTATTATGAAAATGATAGAATTGACATAAGCGGCCTTAAAGTATTTGGAAAATATCAATCAGGCAAAGAAGAAGAGCTTGATTTAGCCGCATGCAAGATTACTCATCCAGAATACGCCGTTCAAGGTGCAAAAATTGTAGTAGAATATGAAGGTGCATACGCACAGGAAGTAAACCTCACCATTTTAAAAGATGGTGTTGAAGGACTTGAAGTCACCACTTCCCCAACAAAGACCGAATATTATTTTGGAGAAAGGTTTGACCAAAGCGGAATGAAGGTTGCTCTTAAATATAGAAGCGGAAAAACCGAAGAGGTGCAAAACTTCACAATAGAAAATGCAGTTATTCAACCTGGCCAAAAAGAGATAACCATAAAATATGGTGATTATCAAACTAAAATCTCAATTACTTCAAACGCAAGAAGAATTGTAAGATCATTCGCTGACCTTCAAAGTGCCATTGATGAAGGTATTGACAGCGTTATGCTCGCACACGGCTTTACCAGCACCTTTGAAAGCCCATTGGTACTTGAAAATGTAAAAAACTTAACCATTTATTCAGAGCGTTCAACAAACTCACTTAATGGTCAAGAAATAATTCCAATCAAAATTGTAGGAAAGGTTGAAAATGTAAAATTTATCAATTTCACCATTTCTTCAACTGGAGAAAGCCCTGCCGCTCATTTAGTAGATTTCTCAGCTTGCACTGGTGGAACAATCACCTTCAAAGATATGACCTTCAATGCCACTCAAACTGATGCACTCCTTGTTCCAGCAGGAAATCCTATTGAAATCACTTTCAGTAATTGCACATACACAAATAATGTATAATTAAAAGAAATTTTATTAAAAATGTGCAAAAATGTCGAAAAAACAATGATTTTTCATCAAATTTCAAGATTTTTTATTAAATTATTGTAAAACAAAATCAAAATTGCTGATTTTTTAAAATGTCTAAATAATCAAAAAAAAAACACAGTTTACTAAGAAAGATGACTGTGTTTTTTATTATATTATTCCTCTTAAAAAACTAAAAATCATTGTTATTTTGAAAAAGTCTTAATCAAGCTAAGTTATATAAAAAGCTAAATATTTAAGTCTTTTACAGTAATTATTATTAAAAATAAATCTATATAAAAATTAAAATATGCTGTCGTTTTTACCTAAAAGTTTTTCAAGCATCACCTATCAAGGAAGCCTTATTACATTGCATTCGATTTCACTATCATCAAAATCTGTGCAGGTGATTATGGTCTGGGCTTTTGATGTAAACTTTAAAAGTTTTTTTCTTCGCTCTTTATCAAGCTCACTGAAAACATCATCTAAAAGCAGCACCGGCTCTTCGCCCACTCTATTTTTCATAACCTCAAGCTCGGCAAGTTTAAGTGAAAGTGCCACCGTTCTTTGCTGCCCCTGTGAGCCAAAACTTTTCACCTCTTTCCCATTTAAATAAATGTCAATTTCGTCTCTATGCACACCAAGAGTGGTGTATCCAAGTTTGAAATCTTTTTCAAGGCTCTTTTCCAGCCCCTTAAGCATTTTCGCCGCATAATCTTCCCCTTGGAAAGAGCTTATATATTCAATTTCAATCTCTTCTCTTCCGCCCGAAAGATAATCCTGTGCCTTTTTGGCAAACGGAGACAACTCTTCTATAAGCTTTGCCCGCTGTTTATAAATCTTTTCAGCAAGGTCGGCAAGTGCCCTGTTCCAAATATCAATTGTTTCACTAAGCGACGTCATATCATGACTGGTCTTAAGCAGTTTATTTCTGTTTGCCAGCACTTTTTCATAACGCGCAACCAAATAATAATAACTTTTGCTGGTTTGACTTAAAATTATATTCATAAACCTTCGCCGCTCGTCTGGGCTGTTTTTAATAAGTTTAAGCTCGTCTGGGGAAAAGAATACCGCATTGACCGAGCTTAAAAGCTCACCAATCTTTCTCAGCCCTATGCCGTCAACCTTGACCGCCTTTTTTCGCGAGGTATTGAAAAACATTTCAATATCAATGTCGCGATATTTCTTTTGAAACTCCCCTTTAATATAACCATTTTCTTCGCCCAATCTCACTACCTCTTTTTCTCGAGAGGTGCGGAAACTTTTGCCAAGCACCATAAAAAATACAGCCTCAAGAATGTTTGTCTTGCCCATTGCATTTTTGCCGACAATGACATTTACCTGTGGTGAAAATTCAATCTTTTTTTCTTTATAACTGCGAAAATCTTTTAATGTAAGGCTGTTTATTTGCATCAAATATATTTTACCAAATTAAAGAATAATTTTCAATCAAAATAATATAAATTTTAAAAAAGACAAAAAAGTCAAAAAAGCGTCACCGCCCACTTGACTTTTTAAAAAAAGAACATTATACTAAATTCATAAACTACATAAAAATAATCTTTTTAAAGATGATAATTTTATATTAAAATTTAATAATTTTATGAAAAAATGCTAAAAAATATCAAAAAAATGCAAATTTTCGATATTTTTATAGTTTTTTATGCGATTTTAAACAAATTATCTTCAAAAAAGAATTATAAAAGAAAAAAAGGAAATACAAAAAAACTATGAAAGATTTATCTACCCTTTGGAAAGCTGTGCTTGATAAGCTTGAACTTACCGTTTCAAATGTGTCATTTGTGATGTGGTTTCGACCAATTAAAGTAATTGACTTTGTTGACAATAAAACTCTTATTTTGGCAGCCAACACCACTTCAGCAAAAAATCAGTTGTCAAGAAACTATTTTGAAAAGCTTTCGTCAGCCGTTTCAGACATATTCGGCACAGACCTCATTATTGAAATTCTTGACCCTACCGAAGAGATTGAATATATAAATCTTCATGGCGACAAAAACACTGAAAAGGAAGTCAATGTCAAAAAAAATCCTTTCAATCCAAAATATACCTTTGACAATTTCGTTGTTGGCGACTCAAATAAATTTGTTTACACCGCCTGCCGCGCGGTTGCCGAACACTCTGGTGTAAAATTCAATCCTCTGTTTATCTATGGCGGCTCAGGGCTTGGCAAAACCCACCTGTTGCATGCTATTGGAAACTACTATAAAGAATATTTTCCACATCTTAATGTAATGTATGTCACCTGCGAACAGTTTGCAAATGATTATATCGAGTCTCTTGGCTCACCAGCCAAAAACAAGGCCGTGCTTGAGTTTAGAACAAAATATCGCAATCTTGATGTGCTTATGGTGGATGACATTCAGTTTATTTCAAAGAAGACCTCCACTCAAGAAGAATTTTTCTATACCTTTAATGAGTTATATCAAAATTCAAAACAAATCATCATCACCTCTGACCGTCCGCCAAAGGAAATTGAAACCCTTGCTGACAGACTTCGTTCTCGTTTTTCAAGCGGTCTTACACAAGACATTCAACATCCAGAGCTCGAAACCAGAATTGCCATTCTCAGAAAAAAATGTCAAATTGAAAAGTATTCTATCGATGATGATGTAATTGAGCTGGTCGCAGAAAGAATAAGCTCAAATGTGCGTGACCTTGAAGGCATGCTTGCAAAAATACACTTTCTCGCAATGGTTTCAAATAAGCCATCTGCAACAATGGAAGAGGCTCTTGAAGCGTTCAATGGTCAACTTGAAGAAGAAAAAAATGAAGGCTTCTCCGCCGACCAAATTATTGATACCGTTTGCTCTTATTTTGACATAACAAGACAAGACATTGTTGGCAAAAAGAAAAGCAAGGATGTCGTTGAGCCAAGAATGATTGCCATCTATCTTATAAACGAAATTCTTGAAATTCCACTTGTTTCTATTGGTAAAATGTTTGGTGGAAGAGACCATCATACAATCATAAATGCACGAGACAAAATCACTGACCAGCTTAAAACCTCACATAAAATTCAAGGTTATATAAGCGAAATAAAAAAGCTTTTATCTCAAAATAACTAAACTGCCCTTGGCAGTTTTTTATTTTTTTAGCAGATTATTTTTAATGTTTTTATTTAAAATTAAGAAAAAATTAAACAAAATTACCAAAAAAAACGCAAAAATATCGTATTTTTTTCAAATTTTCGACCATTTTTAATTTAATTATTGCATTACCCTCGAAATTTTATATAATTAAAATCAGCAATTTTTTCTAAATTTTCACATTTATTTTAACATTTTAAAAGGCGACCACTATAACAATCTCTTACTTTAAATTTCAACCATTGACCAAGACAACACCACTTAAATTATATAACTTGAATAATAATGCTTAAACTAAAAAATCTTTTTTTACTTTGACTAAAAATTTGTTTTTATATTTTAATTAAAAAATCTTTTTTTACTTTGATTAAAACACTTTGAAAAGACTTTAGAAAAGATGTTAAAAACAAAGCTAAAACTTTTTTATAGACCATTTTATTGCAACAAAAAAACTACCAGTTTAGGTAGTTTTTTATTTTTATTAAACTGTATTTAAACGCTTTAATTATTCATCTTTTGGGAAAATCATAACATAGCGTCTTGGCTCTTCACCCTTACTGAGAGTGACAACTCTTTCATCTTCTGAAAGAGCGCTGTGAATTATTCTTCTGTCACTTGGATTCATTGGGTCAAGTCTTGCATATCTGCCAGTTTTTGCAACCTTATCTGCAGTGCGTTTTGCAAGAGCTGTCAAAGTTTCTGCCCTTCTTTCTCTATAGCCGCCAATGTCAAGCAAAATGCGTTTGTGTTGTTTGCCTGTGACTGCAGCAAGCAATCTGTTGATTGCGTAATAGCAATCTCCGCGGTGGCCAATCATGTCTCCAAGATTTTCGCCTTCCACCGAATAAGTGATATATTTATCATCTTCACTTGTTTTGATTTCAACTTGCTTTCCAGCAACTTCAAAAAGTCCTTTTAAGAAATCTGTTGGATCCATGACTACATCAGAAGTCTCAGTCTCCTCAGCATCGTTTGCCAAAGCAGCTTCTTCAGAAACTTCTTCTTCCATTGCTTTTGCTTTAAGCTTTGTCTTTGATTGAGCTTCTCTTACGACAACGCTTTCTTTCTTTTCAAGTTTAGCTTCTGCTTTTTCTGTCTTCTTTTCAAGTTTCTTTTCAGCCTTAGCTTCTTTTTTCTCCGCCTTTTCAGCTTCTTTTTCAGCTTTCTTTAAAGCCTCTTTCTTCTCGTATTTTTCTCTTGCATCTTCGGAAATTGTCACAACAACCTTTGCTTTTTTGAATAAACCACCCTCGTTGATGATTTTAATATCTACATCTTCTCTTGGTGCTTTAAGCTCAAAAAGTGCATTTTCAATAGCTTGCTCGATATTTTTTCCTGTTCCTTCTGCAGATAACATTATTTTCTCCCTCCACTTTTAATGTGTGTATTTGTGTTAAATTTAATAGTATTTTAATATTTATTTTTATTGTAAATTAAAGTTATATATTGTTAAAATTAAAATAATTTCAACTAAAAACCAATAATTTCACTGTTTTTTATGATTTTTTTGATATTTTTGCTGTTTTTTTGCAAATTATCAGAATTTTCTTGAATAATCGACATCGTTCTTGCTTGATGTAATTTCCTCTTTTTTCTTTCCTTTAAGCTTGTCACTTATTAAATCTACAAGCAGAGCTTGAGGATATGAAATAACAAGAGAAACCACTTGCCCTGTCACCAAATAAATTGAAAACATACTGTTGTAAAGCAAGGTAAACACGCCAAGAACAACAGGCAATACAATTGGAAGCCACTTTGCCATTCCAACAGCTGGAGCTGGTTTCACAGCATTTTTGCCTTCTTTTTTCATCTTCTTTGCAAACTTTCTGTTGTTGTAAAGTTTGGTAAGAAACATGGTAAGCATTGGCACGGCAATACATAGTAATGTCAAAATAAAATATCCGTTTGTCTTATTTCTGGCATCTTTAAGGCCTGGCATAAATGCGTTGTAAATAGCCTCTTCGCCCTTTTCAAAGCCGCCAGGAACTTGTCCATTTAATGTTGCAAAACTTTGAATTGACTTGTTTGCAGGTGAATCTGCAATCCAAATATTTTCTATCCATAAAAATTTGTCTTGTGTAAGGTCATATTCTTCAATCACTCTAATATTTGAAGAATATTTGATTGAATCAGCAAGAAGAATTGGCACTTGTTCTGGCTGACCTTCCTCATTTTCTTTAGTCTCATAACCAACGATTTTATCGCCAATATATTCGACTGTGACAGGAATTTCCTCGCCATCGCCCTCATCAGCAAATGGTTTTATCATAATAGCCTCTGGAGTGGCCTCGCCGCTTTCATCTGGCGCTTCTGGTTTATTTTCCTCTTCTTTCTCAGCCTCTATGACATATCTGTTTATAAGATTGTTTATGTACTGATTATTTGAAAGGATAACAACAGTTTCTTCCTTGCCTTCTTCATTGGTCTTTTGCTCGGTTTCACTGAAATCTGTCAAATATTCTGTTTTGTGGAGCACTACTGCCTCGCCTTCTTCCACTTTATGAACAAGAGCGATTTCCTTTTTGCCCTCTTCATTTTTCCCAATCTGGAAAACTAAGTTTTTATAATCGGCAAACATGGCATTTTTTTCTTCTTCCGAAGCCGCACCTTGCTCATAATATTTATCAATAACATTCAAACAATTTGCATAAGTATATTTCAAATTTTCATAATTTGAAGTCGTCTTATAGGCAGCCATTGAGTTTAACGCTGGAAACAATGTCCAGAAAATCGCAAAGCTGATTGCCATAGTCACTAAGTTGATTAAACAACCGCCTATATAACCCTTATTGCCATAATATTTCTTTTGAATTTCATTTTCTTTTTGCCTTAAAACCTCTGGCTTGTTTGCATATTTTTCCCTCACTTTTTCAAGCTCTGGCTGCGACTTTGCCATGATTTCATTCATCTTTTGTGAATTTACCTTTTGGGCAATACTGATAATTTCAGTAATAAGTTTAATCACCACCGTCAAGAAAATGATTGCCAAAACATACCGTCCTGTTACATTTTCAAAAGCCTTGATGATGGTTATCCAAACCCCTGTGGGCTCGCTTGCCCCAAGCAGACTGCTTAAAATAGCCATTTTGACTCTCCTTTAATATTGATTGGAACTGGGTCATAACCATAGACTTTGCTTAAAGGTCTGCACCTTAAAATTCGTTTAATGCCGACCGCCACCCCTTTAAAACCAAATTCGTTTAACGCCCCAATAAAGTAACTTGAGCAACTTGGATAAAACTTGCACGAATGCGGCAAAAAAGGCGACACAACCCCTTTATAAAAATAAATAGGCAACTTTAAAATAAAGGTAAACGAGCTTTTTAATATTTTATTTATTGCGAAACCCTTTTACCTTTCTTAAAAATTGACAAAATTTGTCTTTCGATTTCATAATAGTCAAGCTCGCCCGCACCTATTTTAGCTTGCAAAACATAATTAAAGCCATTTTGGGTAAGATTGTTTAACCTTACAATTTCTTTAAGCCTTCGACGGAGCAGATTTCTCAGCCACGCCTTGCCCACTTTTTTTGAAATTGCATAACCTATTTTAAAGCTTTTATATTTGCTTTTTACAGTGTAAAGGGTGAAATTTTTACTTGACGAGCGCTCCCCTTTACGATAAATATAATTAAATTGACTATTTTTTTTTAATCTATGGTCAGTCTTTTCTTTTGACTTAAGCAGATAATTTTTTTCTTCCACGATTTCTTCTTCTTTTTAAAACATTTCTTCCAGTAGATGTTCTCATTCTTTCTCTAAAACCGTGAACTTTGCTTCTCTGTTTTTTCTTTGGCTGATATGTTCTTTTCATGATATTCCTCCTTTTTAAAACTGGCTCACCATTTTATCATAGGTGAAACTGCAAGCAATCTGAAAAAGCCGACACTTCAACATGATAAAACTAAACATGTGTATTATATAAAAAAATAACGCATTTGTCAATTATTATTTGCCTTTTAATTAAAGGAAAATTCTTGAAAATTTACAAAAGATGTCGTTTTATTTTTTCACACCTGTTTTTTCTCTTGTAATATCTACTTTAAAAGGACAAAATTTTCCTAAATAAAGTCTATTTTGTGCTTAAATAAAGCGTATATTTTGCCTAAAAACAGCTTAAAAAGCTTGCATAATAAACCTATCAAAACTACTTTCTTAAACAATGATAAAAAGGGGCGAAATTTGCTTTTTTTCATCGTATTTTGCTTTTGAAACAACATCTTTTTCAGCTTTTTTTGGGTTTAAAAAACTTCAATAACCTTTAATTATGTCCACAAAAACAACATATTATGAAAAAAGCTCAAACAAAAAAAGGCCTGTTAAAAAGCCTTCTTTGTGTTTTATAAAACTGCTAAAATCAGTCAAATTCTTAAAATATTCCTTTAAAAATCATAGCAAAATGTAAACACTAAAATTTAGTTTTCAAAGCTTAAAAGTAAACTTAACTAAGCTGATAATATTAAAACCTTAAAAACTAAAAAATATTTTTTTCAATGACTAAAAAGAGATTGTTCCCATGCCGACATAACCGATCCATGCCAATCCTTTTGGCAGAGGGAGCCCTGAAGCAAGCTCTGACCAATTTGAAAAATCACTGCCTATCTTGTGCATGCTTCCGTCATTGTAAATGCAGTTTGAAACCGTTGTTCCATTTGTGCCTATTCCTTTGCCTGTCATCGTAGTCAAAGCAAGACAATCGGTGAGTTTTCCCATATACATTTGCCCAGCAATCAAACCCTGATTTTCATCATTTGCCTTAAAGCTTCCTTTAAAGCCACAAGATATAATCTCTGAGCCGCTTACACTTGAATAGCCAATTATTCCACCACTATCCGACCCTGAAATTTGGCAACAAGCAAGACTGTTTAAAACTTTAATCTTTTCTGTACGATTATCACCAACTATTCCGCCAACATTGCTATTTGCAGTAATATCACCATAATTTAAACATGAAATAATGTCACAACCAATGCTTGTTCCAATCATTCCACAGCTGCTTATTCCATATATCTTAGCACGATTTCGACAACCTTCTACAGTGCCCGTCTTTACCCCGCCAGCTGATATTGCTTCAATGTATCCTGCAATCGCACCTACATTGCTATTTCCATAAACATTTCCATTTAAAATGTTGATGTTTTTCAGCGTTGCGCCAATTGTATAACCAAAAAGTCCCACGTTTGAGTATAGATAATTTCCTGAAGAACTTACTACTCTCGCACTTGAGGTGGTGAGATTTTTTATCCAAAAGCCATTGCCGTCATAATTGCCTTTAAAAGCTTTATCGCTGCTTGAACCTATCGGCTTCCACATTTTTCCACTTAAATCTATGTTTCCAGTCTGCTTAAAATAAACTGCAGAAAATTCTGTTCCTTCTAAAATTACTCCTGAAACTTTATTAACTTTTTCAACCTCTTTTGATATGTATGCGAGGTCTTCGGCGGAAGAAACTAAATATGGATTGCTTATTGAACCCTTATTTGTTTCCTGCGCCGTACTTAATGACAACGAAGATGAATTATTCCAAGTCTCTTCCCACTGTGCATAAAGGTTTATATTGGATAATAAATTTGATACTTTCTGATTTTCATAATAGGTCGTTCCACTGCCATTTGCACTGGTGTTCCAACACTTGAAAATATTATTTGTTTTAGTAAACGCATTGCTTGTCAAAGATTTACTGCCGCTATTGTAAGTCACACCCAAGCTATCCATGCTTCCACTGCCACCATTTGAATAAAAGTTTACATTAAAAGTCTTAGGTGACCAGTGCGCATAGATTGTATGATTTCCAGCCGTCGAAACCGTTGTGCTGTTTGAAATTAAACTTCCACCACTTGTTGCAGTATACCAGCCTGTAAAACTATATCCCGTCTTTGTCGGAGTCGGAAGTACATTTCCTGAAGGTGTATTTCCATAAGTTGCATAATTGAAAGAGTTGTATATGATATCTCCTATAAAAACAGATACTCTTACTGTCGCTGAAACATTGCTTCCTGGTGCTACTGCAGCATACGACCTAAAATCATAATACATGTTTGACAAATTGAAACTATTTTTTGTTGTAAATGATGATTTATATACTCCGACTCCATTTACTGACACATAGCTTTGCCCTGTGTTTGAAATATCAGTATTTCCGTTTGTCCCTTCGTCGTCCGGTGATGTCAACGTAATTCCAAAAGAACTTCCACTAAAACTTAAGCATTCATAAACAACGGTATATTTTGTATTTCTTGCAAAGCTGCCTGAAAATCTTTGATAGAAAGTTGCCCATTGATAACTGCTTCCTGTATTGTTGCTGTTTATTGTAAAAATGTTGTTCTGTAATGTTATTGGTCCATTTAAAGCACACAATGCTGGATTGTATAAATTCTTCTTACCATAAGTGTCTCCAAATCCAACCGTTGACGTTGATACTGGACTCGTTCCACCATTTGCATTGTAGGTGACTGTATATGGTTTTGCACTCCATTGAGCTGTGAAGGTAACACTATTACCATTTTCACCTAAGTATGGAACCGTTATTGTTAAACCTCCACTGTCATTACATTTATATGGCCCTAATGGTTGGTCTTGAGGATAATTACAAGTCCACTTTATGAGATTGTATCCAGCTCGCGTAGGCACTGGGAAAGTGTAATTTTGTCCAAACTTCAAATTTTCGCTATGAGAGGTAGTAGAGCCATTTAATGCACCACCATTGTAAATAAATGTCACCGTGTATTCATAGGCTGTCCAATATGCATACAGGGTCACATTACTCGTAAAATCACAATTTCTAGCGCTTGTTCCATCAGCGTTGTAATATTTTACTCCCGTGCCATTTTTCCCTGTATAGAAGCCATTAAAAGTATGTCCTTGCCATGTCGGAACGATCGTTAGTCTAGGCATTGGACTTGCATAAGTTGTGATAACTCTTGTTGGAATATTACTTCCACCGTCGCTTTGAAAGAAAACCCCTGTCCAATAAGCATAAAGGTTATATCTTTCATCTGTTTTATCCCAAGTTTTATTATTGTATGCCTTTCCTGCATAGTTGTAATATTTTATCCCACCGCCATTTGTTGCGCTGTAATAACCTTGAAATACACATCCCATTTTACCAGGTGGTGTAATGTTTGGCATAACAGAGCCAAACGCAACATCGATTGAAGTTGTTCCTACATAATCTGCATTTTCATTGACTAAATAAATGTGAGTTTCATTTAAATTTTGAATAGCTTTTGACAAATTGAAGTGAATCGCAGGACGCACAGCCAGTGACATATCGATTAAAGTGTTTGTTCCGCCGTCATTTCCAGTATTGCGAATGGCAAAAACACCTTCTCCAGTATAGTAATGCCCAGTGCGCGTCCAAGAAGCTGTCTCAACCCTCCCATTTGTATTTTTGCTGCCAGCATTTTTAGAAACTGAAAGAGATTGACCTGTATGATTTGCCCTTTGCGTATTAGACAGTTGCCAAATTCCATCATAGGTTGTATTTGACCCTATTTCAGTAATGCTTGGAAGCCAAATATAATCATTTTGCCATGTAGTATAATTTGATCTATAAGAATAATCCCACATAACGCTTGCACTGCCATAAGTCGAACTTGTATACCAGTTGAAACTTGAAAGCTCTGTAAAAGCATCGTTTGGTAAGGTGTATGTATAATTTACACCATACTTTTTTGAAGAATCCTGCCTTGCCTGCCAACTAACATTTGTTGGCTTAACTATATAATTTGTCAAACTTCCAGTCACACTCGGCATGGTAAACTTTGCAAAAGCGCTTGATGAAGTTGAAGTAAAACTTTTGTAAGGACTACCAATACTGCTTAAATATTGACCACCATTGTTTAAAGTTACTGCGCGAATATAACTCGTACCATACATGTTTGTAGGACCAGCTTGAACTTTAAAACTTTTTTCTTTAATATTATTTGACCAGTCAGAGAATAACGAGCCATCTATAAAGCCGTAATAATCACCTTCAGTCTGACTTCGACCAGATTTCCATGCGTCTTGAATGCTGTTTGTAAGCCAAAGCGTCATAACGATGTCGCCATTCACCTTTGATAAATAACAAACCTGCCATTTCAGCCCACCAAAAGAAACAACCACATCTTTACCAGAGGTCTTTACACTGTCATAAGAAACATTTCTTATAGATTTTGCCGTTGCGCCAGTTAATCCATCATCAGTAACCCCTGTAGCCATCGAATCAATATATGCTAAAGTATCTACTCCACCTCTTCCGCAAACATAACGAATAAGCTTATTCAATTCGTCTGCCTTAAAGGTTTTTGTACTTGTATTATAAATTTCTCCTACCTCTGCATAGGTGGATGTACTTGAAATATACACTGCATTTGATAGATAAAAAACACCAAAATAAGACAACCCCAAAAGAAAGCTTATAAAAGCAAAGAGGATAGCTGAAAAAATAATCGTCAGTTTTCTATATATTTTTGCCATAACCCTCCTTTTTCTCATGTTCAATACAATATTTTTATGTATGTTATTTTATATCTTTAATTTGAAGCTTTATTTAAAACTTAATTTAAATGTATAATTACAAGTTAAATATTGATTAAATTTTATTTAAACCTTCTTTATCATTAAGCACATTGTATAATGCTTATGCTATTTGATTCTCTATATAAAACCAAACAATCCAAGGTTTCTTTATAAACTAAACAACTCAAGATTTGTGCTACTTCTTACCACTATTAAACTATACAATAAAATTACTAATCAGTTTTTTACATCTCGGCTAACAACCGATTTCTCGTAAATTTATTACACTGTTTTTTAAAATTACTTTAAGAATTTAAAACTTTCAAGAAAAGATTTATTAAAACAATCCCTCTGAAAAACTATACTAGCCCTATCCAACTGAATAATTATAACAGTCCTATGTATATTGGCTAGAGTAAAACGCACCAATCATAACCATAATAAACAACCATACCAAATATTCTTAATCTTATACTTGCTTAATTTCTACAAAACATTTCTTTAAATATATTATTAAAAGTTTCCTTTTTTCTTTAAGATAAAACAAAACTTTCTATATTTCAATTTTATTCTCCTAAATGACAACCACCTTAAAACAGATTATATCATCAAAAAGTATATTCTTATTTTACCCCCCCCCCCGAAAAATGTCAAGTATTTTTCGGGGATTTCCGTTTTCTGCGGATATTATAAAACGACCTTTGGAAATTTTCAGGTAAGCCCCTTTTGCACACGAATTTCATTGTTGTCAATATTGAATGAATAGTTTTTTTGATGTAAGTAAGAATGAAATGAGCATAAACAGGAGCAGTGCTGCGATTACAGCTATCATTGCATATAACATAATTTTTACCTCGTTTGTGAAAGCAAGCTTTCTGATTTTTGTTTTTAAGAAAACTTTGTCTTAT
>JAAWCQ010000015.1 GCA_022793335.1 Clostridia bacterium | reverse complement strand
GAGCAGTGCTGCGATTACAGCTATCATTGCATATAACATAATTTTTACCTCGTTTGTGAAAGCAAGCTTTCTGATTTTTGTTTTTAAGAAAACTTTGTCTTATTTGACCATATCTCAGTTTTTATTGTGGAAATTGGCAAATAGGGGCGGTAATCATTGGACCAATTTGTGAATGAAGGGTAAGATCTGCCAAGATGCAGGCAATATTGCTTGCAAGCACTCTTGCGACTGGGCTTGCTTTGAAATAATCTTCAGCGTCATCAAGCTCTTCAAACTCAGCTGTGTTGATAATCACCTCTACGCTTTGAGCTACTTCAATTGAGAACTCAATATTCATTTCTTACCTACTCAAAATATATCTTAATAAACCATATATTTTTTAATAACTAACATATTTAAACATTGTTCTATTTGTTATAATCATTCCTCGACAAACTTGACATTTTCAAAATATCCTCTCAATAAAACCTTTAAACTATGTTCAGCTTTTTATATTCTTCACACTTCTTCTTCCAAAAACGCATTTATTACTTTTCCCATCAATAAGCCCTCAGCTTTATTATGTTTCTCTTTAATATAATTATAAAATATATTTTCTCATTTGTATTACGGAGTTACTTATTTTTAAAGCTACTTTTCTTCATATAAGCTCTACAAAAATCATAGATGATTTAGAAAATTTACAAACTATTTTGGTTATTAAATAATAACTATACTTTTTTTATACAAAATTTTAATTAAAAATCTTTATTGCACCCTGATGTCAATAAAAGATATAAAATATTTTTAAATAAATTTGCAAAAAAGACTTAAAGTTTTAATAAATATATGATATAATTTCATTGTTAAAGAGGTTTATTACTATGGGAAAAATTGTTGCTTTTGCAAATCAAAAAGGTGGTGTCGGAAAAACTACCACCTGCATCAACCTTGCTGCCTATGTTGCTGCTATGGGCAAAAAGGTTTTAGTCGTTGACCTTGACCCTCAAGGCAATGCCACAAGTGGTCTTGGAATAAATAAAGGCAAAGACTTAAAAACTATTTATGACCTTATATTTGGTGAATACAAAATTGATGAAGTCATTCTTCCAACTCTTGTTCAAGACCTTGACATCCTTCCTTCAACCGTTGACCTGGCTGGAGCAGAACTTGAAATGATTCAAATGCCACAGCGAGAAAAAGTGATGAAAGGAATTTTGGACTCAGTAAAAGATAATTATGATTTTATAATGATTGACTGTCCACCTTCTCTAGGGCTTATCACAGTAAATGCATTGACTGCAGCAAACAGTGTCATAATTCCAATGCAATGTGAATATTATCCACTTATGGGTATTACTCAGCTTATGAACACAATAAGACTTATAAAATTTCATCTCAACCCTTCCATTGATGTCGAAGGCGTGGTTATGACCATGAAAGACAAAAGGTCAAACCTTACAAATGAAGTAAGTGATGAAATATTAAAGTTTTTTGGAAAGAAGGTATTTTTTACTTATATTCCAAGAAATATCAGACTTGCCGAAGCTCCAAGTCATGGCGAGCCAATTCTTGTTTATGAGCCATCTTCTAAGGGCGCTGACGCATATCTTTCACTTGCAGAAGAGTTTTTAGATAGAAACAATGTAAAATACAACCCTATCACTAAAGATACAAAAATTAAATTGAGAGAGGTAAACAATGGATAAGAAAAAAGGTTTAGGGAGAGGCCTTGAAAGCCTTTTCGCAATATACGATAATGAAGAGCCTGCAGTAAGCACAAATGAAACAAAGCCAGCTGCCCCTTCAACAACTAAAACAAATGGTGTCACTGAAATTGATGTATTCAAAATCATACCAAATCCAAACCAACCAAGAAAACATTTTGACGAAGAAGCTTTGCAAGAACTTGCAAGCTCAATCAAACTTCATGGCGTAATTCAACCACTTGTTGTCAACAAATCAGACAACGACCAATATTTAATTATCGCTGGTGAAAGAAGATGGCGTGCTTCTAAAATGGCAGGTCTCGAAAAAGTACCTGTTGTAGTAAAAAATTACACAGAAAAACAGGTGCAAGAAATTTCAATCATTGAAAACCTGCAAAGAGAAGACTTAAACCCTATTGAAGCAGCACGCGCTATTAAACAACTTATGGATGAATATCATCTTACACAAGAAGTTGTATCAGACAGAATTGGTAAAAGCCGTTCAAGCGTAGCCAATACTTTAAGACTTTTAACTCTTTATCCTGATGTAATCAAAATGATTGAAGACGGAAAGCTTTCAAGTGGTCACGCAAGAAGCTTGGTAGTCGTAGATGACACAACTCAACAAATTAAACTTGCAAAACAAGCTTCAGATGGCAAAATGTCAGTGCGCGAACTTGAAAAAGCAGTTAAAAATTACTTAAATCCTCAAAAAAACAGCTCAAATAAAGTGCAAGAGCAATCTTTAGAGCTTAAAGAGCTTATAAATGAGATGCAAAGAGTGTTTGCAACAAAGGTTTCAGCTATTGGAAACGATAATAAAGGAAGAATTTATATCGACTATTACTCAAGAGATGATTTAGATAGACTTTCAGACATTATTGAGCTTATTAAGAAAAAAGAAATTACATTGAATGACTTACGAAACTATAACAGAAGACATCCAAATAATAAATAATAACAAGAATTAAAAAAGAAGTGAAAATGTTCACTTCTTTTTTTTGCCAAAAAAAATATGAAATATAAAAAAACTAAAAATTTTTGATAAAATTTCAGATTTTACCAAATTAAACTTAAATTTCATGCACTACAAGCATTTTTAAGAGTCGTTTAGACGAGTATTTACTCGTCTAAAAATGACCATTTTTTGCGTATATTTTTTATATAGTGCAATATATTTTTATCAACTTTTTGTTTATATCCTATTTTTGCTTAAATTTTGGTTATTACAATTTATTTTTAAGTTTAACTCTCCTTATAATGTTGTTTAATTGTTTATTCTAAAATACTAGGAGTTTTTTTTACTTTACCAACACAACCTCTGAATAAATATATTTTTTTTAATTTATTTATTAAAAATCAAACCTAAATAACTTTTTTTAAAAAAAACAAAGTAAAATATTTGGTAGGATAATATTTTTATTAAAAATTATCAAAAATATCAATAAAAATGTATGCACCTTACAAAAATTTACCTTTTTTATAAAAAAATAGTCTTGTTTTATTTAATTTCTCTAAAAAAGTTTCACGTGAAACATTTTTAAGAAAAATTTAGGAGGATATTTTTATAGTTTAAAACTATTTTAAAGTTTAAACAAAAAGATTTTATAATTTACTGAATTATAGATAAAAATGATATAGTGCAAAGCAATTTTTAAGCAAATTGTTTCATGTGAAACATTTTTTTGTGATATTTTTAACAAAATAAATTACTTTAAAAAGAAAAAAAACACTTTTGTTTGAAAATAAATAATATAATATTATTGTTTTATCTATTTTTTAAACAATATTCCTAAAAAACATTGTTTTGTAATCTTTATACTTAAATATAGATATAAAAAGCATTATTTAAAATTAAAACTATTAAATTACTTTATATTTAATTAAAAAAAAGATGAAATTTAAATTTATTAAAAACATTTGGAGATTAAAAATCAGATATGTTATAATTTACATGGAGGTTTAATAATGAAAGAACTTAAAGGTACAAAAACAGAACAAAATTTAAAAGATGCTTTTGCTGGTGAAAGTCAGGCAAGAAATAAATATACATACTATGCTTCACAAGCAAAGAAAGAAGGATATCAGCAAATAGCTGAAATATTTGAAGAAACTGCCAATAATGAAAAAGAACATGCTAAACTTTGGTTTAAAGCTTTAAACGGTGGAAGCGTACCAACAACTCTTGCAAACTTACTTGATGCTGCAGCTGGAGAACATGGCGAATGGACTGATATGTATAAGAGAATGTCAGAAGAAGCAAAGGCAGAAGGCTTTGATGAGCTTGCTTATCAACTTGCTGCTGTAGGCGAAATTGAAAAAAGACATGAAGAAAGATATAGAAGACTTGCAAAGCTTGTTGAAGAAGGCACAGTGTTTAATAAGACTGAAAAGAAAGTTTGGATGTGTAGAAATTGTGGACATATCCATGTTGGAGAAAATGCTCCTGCAGTTTGCCCAGTATGTAAACATGAGAAAGCTTACTTTGAAATCTTAAACGAAGAATTTTAATAACATTTAAAAACTGTAAATATTATGTTTGCAGTTTTTTTTATTTGCTATATTAGATTTGTGCATACTTTTATAAATTTCAATAAAATAAAAGCTCTTAGTTTTTCTTTCTACAATATTCGACTAAAATCATAATATTTCGATTTAAATTTGCATTGCATTTAATAATAAATCATTTATAATGAAAATATTAAAGGAGCGAGCAATATGAGTAATTTAAAAGATTTAGCAAATAGAGCAAAAAGTAGATTGTTAAATAAAGGATTAAGAGATACATATTCAAATGCAAATATTGCGAATTACGGCAATATGAATTTTTTAAATGGAGATGTTGACAGTATAAAAAACAGCACAAAAAGAGAAAGTCAGTTTAAGTATTTGCTCAGAGAAAACAGAATGATGGGTATGACTTCTGATGATAAAGAAAGATTTATCTTAGACACTATCAGAAAATATCATGAAGATAAGAAAAAACAAGAAAGAGAAATTGGCTAGTTTTAATATATTTGATTTTAATAAATATATTTCTTAGTATAACTATTATAAACGTTTAAATGGATGAATACATACTTTCTTTTAGGAAGAGGGGAGTTATTTCAGATTTATAAAATAATCCCATTGATATCTACTATTATGATTGCATTGATGAATTTAATAATAAAAACAGCATGCATACCATAGTTTTATTTTGTTTTTTATTGAATTGCATTTTATTCATTATAAATCTATTTATAATGATATATATAAAAATAGTTATCATTATATAACTATTTTAATTTAACTAGCATTAAAAGATTAAATAAAAAACTGTAAATATTATGTTTACAGTTTTTATTTTTTTTCTTAAAACTTTTTATATTAAATTCAATGTTTGTTTTGCTTACTTTTATAGTATAAAGCAGCATAAGCTTTTCAAATAGCAAATTGTTCATATTAAACAATTTTAATTTTACAATCTTGAGTTTTTTGAAATTAAAATTTTAAAAAGTAAAATCTTAAGTCTATTGTATTAAAATTTCAAATCTTGTGGTTATGTTAGCTTTTTAGATTGTGTTGAAATTTAACTATCTTCTATTGAGATTATTTTAATATTTAATTGTCTAGCAATTAGATTTATTTTCCTAGGCAAAACTTAGTGAATATCAAATCAATGATATTTTCGTTTTCACATTGGCCGGTGATTTTTCCAAGGCTGTTCCAAAGCTTTTTAATCAACATGGCAATTATGTCCATGCTTTCATTTTTATTATCTAAAATTTGATTACATAGTTTCATGCCGTCTTCGATTATTTCCAGTTGTCTAGTGGATGTGACTAGTGTATGAGAGTAGTCAATTTTTTCAGCTTTAACCAGAGTAAAAATCTTTTCTTTGATTTCATTGATATTTGCTTCATTTAAAGCTGATATTAAAATTTCATCTGTCTGGCTTTCAAGTTTTCGAGGAAGGTCATTTTTATTTATTATCGTAATCACATTATCTTTACTATTAAGCAGTTGTTTGATTTGTCTGTCTTGCATATCCATCTTTTTGCTTCCATCGAGAAGGAATAATACTACATCAGCTTTATCAATTGAAGTTTTTGACTTTTCAATTCCCAGTTTTTCTACTTTATCATCGCTATCACGAATGCCAGCCGTGTCAATCAAGTTTATCTTTATACCTTTATATATGAGACTTTCTGTCAAAGTATCTCTCGTTGTACCCTCTATTTCTGTCACAATTGCTCGATTTTCACCAAGTAGTGCATTTAAAGTAGAGGATTTTCCTACATTTGGAGCACCAACAAGGGCAACATTTATTCCATTTTTGATAAACTTTGCATTTTTACCGTCTTCAAAAAGTTGGTTAAGCTTTGACTGGATTTCTTCAATTTTATTAAAGATAAGTTCTTTTGTCGAGCTTTCAAAATCTTCTTCAGGATAATCTAAAGTGGCCTCTATTTGAGCTATCATTTGAGTGATCTCATTTTGAAGTAGGGTAATTTCTTTATATAATTTTCCATCAGCCAACGACAAAGCTGCTTTAAGCTCGCCCTCACTTTCGGCATTGATTTCATCAATTATACTCTCTGCCATATCAAGACTTATCTTTCCGTTTTCAAAAGCTCGTTTGGTAAATTCTCCGTTTTCAGCAAGTCTTGCACCGCTGTTTAACAAAAGCTCAAGCACGCTTTGAGATAGATAAGATCCTCCATGAATTTGAAACTCCACCATATCTTCACCAGTATAGCTGAAAGGTGCTTTAAAATACACTGCCAAACAGTGCTCTTTTAAGTTATTTTTTAGTGTTAAACTTCCAAAATAAAGATAGCGCGGCATGATATTTTGATAATCTAGTGACTTTGATTTAAAAATATCTTTCATTATTTCCAGCGCTCTGCTTCCACTTAATCTTACTATTGATATAGCGCCTCTTCCTAAAGGCGTTGATATTGCACAAATTGTCTCTTTCATGTGTTTTATTATATCAAAATTTGCCTTTTAAAGCAAACAAATATTGCTTTTATTTTTCTGTAAATTCATTTAAAAATTTGATGAATTTAAAAGCTCTTAAAAATATCTTCAAAGAAGCCTCTTTTCCTCAATGTGTATATCTATTGTGCAATTGTGTAACAAATTTGTTATGCTATACACAAAATATACACAAATAAAAAATCAGTATATTGTATGTTACATTATTATTTTTTAAATTTAGATACTATATATTGTATAACTAAAAAGATATACACATATTCACAGTGCTTATTATTACTATTATTATCAATCAATAAAAAAATCCTTTCTTTAAAAGAAAATTTTTTTGGGAAGAGAAGGTTGAGGAAGAAGGCTTATAAAAAGAGTGGAAAAAAGAGAGATAGAAGAATTTTATTTTTTTATGGATTTAGATATTTTTTTTTTGAAAGGTAGAATATATTTGAGTGATTTGGTTTTGTGAGGTTTACTCTTTTTTAAAGGTAGGTTTATTTGAAAGAGGTTAATTGATAAAGCTTTGCTATTTTGGTTGCTAAAAAAGAGTTGATAATGGTTGACTTAAATAAATTTAAGTATTATAATATAAAGGTAAAAAAGTGAGTTTTATTTTTAAGACTTGTAGTTAAAGGAGAAAATATGTTAGTAAGTTGTCAAGGGCTCGAACTTTCAGATGCACTTTTAAGAGTTAGTAAAGCTATTTCATCAAAGATAACCAATCCAATTTTGGAAGGTATTAAGATGGTTGCTGAAGACGATACTCTTACTTTGTCTGCCACAGATACCGAGCTTTCAATTGAAAAGAAGATTAAGGCCAATGTAAAAAGTGAGGGCGAAACTGTTGTTCCTGGCAGATTTATCACTGAGTTTGTAAAAAAACTTACAAATTCTACAATCGAGCTTGAAGTAAATGAAAAAAATCAACTGGCCATTCGTTATGATGATAGTGAATCTATTATTCAATGCTATAATCCAGTTGAATATCCAGGTTTTAAAAAGATTGACACCACAGATTATTTTGGAATGAGCAAAAAAGACTTTAAGTCTTGCGTGCTTAAAACCATATTTGCTGTTGCTCTTGATGATTCAAGACCTATTTTGAAAGGTGTTTTGTTTGATATCTCAAGTGGATGTGTTAATGTGGTTGCCCTTGATGGTTATCGACTTGCAAGAGTTAAAAAGAATGTGACTTCAAATGTTGAAAAATCTATTGTTGTGCCAAGTCGCAGTTTAGCCGAGCTTTCAAAACTTATTGATGATACTGATGATATCATCAATGTCTATATTGATAAGTATGCCATTATGGTTGACCTTGGCGATACAAAGGTGACTTCAAGACTTTTGGAAGGCGATTATATCAATTATAAGCAAATCATTCCAGTAAACTATGAGAGTTTTATCACTGTAAACAAGGCAAACTTTGAAGAAGCTCTTGAAAGAGCAACCCTTCTTTCAAAGACTAGCGGAAACAATTATGTTAAATTTGATATTAAAGAAAACAATATTCTTTTGACTTCAAATTCAGAGCTTGGAAATTTGAAGGAAAACATTCCAGTAAATCTTTCTGGAAAGGATATCATCATTTCTTTTAATCCACGCTATTTTCTTGAAAGCTTGAAAGCAGTAAGTAATGATTTTGTTAAACTTTGCTTTATCAACTCATCAACTCCTTGCGTGGTTGTGCCTACTGAAGAGGATGAATTTTTATATTTGATTTTACCCGTAAGAGTGATTGGTTAAATTAAAAAAAGAAAGCTGTATAAATTTATATGGCTTTTTTTATTTGTAATTTTCGTTTAATAGACCTTTTGTGAATAAATTTGGTCTAATCATTTCATAAAATTCTTAGATAAACGCTTAAATTGTGGGTTTTGATGGTGTAATTAACTGTTAAAACATTGAAAATAATAAATAAATATGTTATAATATTTCGCAGGAAAAAATTGTTTTTACTAAAAAACATGTTGCTGACTTTGTTTTCAACGATTGTTAAAGTGGATAATTTTGACAAAAATTATAAAAAAATGTCATTTACAATTGTTTTATCAAGGGCTTTAGTGCTAAAATAATCTCAAACATTTGCCGTTTATGGCTATGATTTTACTGTGGAGGAAAGATGAACGAATTTATTTCAAATGACATTTATTTTGCAAAGATGAGAGCTGACGCTCTTATTCCTAAAAAGGAAGACGAAAACGCTGGTTATGACCTATTTGCCGCTTTTGATGAAAGATATATTTTGATTAAACCTTTTAGAACAGAGCTTATACCTACTGGAATTGCTTGGGCATGCGATGAAAATCACTATATGCAGATTGTTGAGCGCTCATCCACTGGAAAAAGAGGCTTGAAAGTTAGCGGTGGAATTATCGACAGTGGCTATCGCGGAGAAATCAAAGTTGCTATTTTCAATGCAAATACAAGCTATCTTGTCTTCTCGCCTTTTGCTGAAGAACAGATAAAAGAAGAGTTGTTGAAGGATAAGGCTTTGAAAGAAGATGATTTAAAAAATTTAATTTTTTATTCGACTTCTAAGGCGATTGCTCAAGGACTTATTCACATTGTTGAAAAACTTAAGATAAAAGAGATAAGTTTGCAGGCTCTTAGGGAGATACCATCGAAGAGGGGTGAACAAGGTTGGGGAAGCACCAATACTCGTGATGAGCTTAAAAAAGTCAACGAAATTTTAGATAGGCTTCCAAAATTTTCTGATAAGGCAAATAAGTAACCTAAAAAATATTTTTGATTGTTGTGTTTATAAAAAATAACTATAGTGATAAAAACATTTGACTGTAAGATAAAAGAAAACAAATAAGAAATGGTTATGGAAGCTTTAAACTTTGGAAAAGAAAAACTTAAAGAATAATAAATAGTAATGCAAACATCGTTTGCTAAATAGTGATGGAAACTAAGTTTCCCCAGATACTTGGCGCGAACCAGATGTTCGACGACTATGGTTTATGAGAAAAATAAAATACTAACAAAATTCAATAGCAATGGAAACTAAGTTTTCCCAGATGCTTGGCGCGAACCATATGTTCGACGACTATGGTTTATAAAATAGAAAATAAAAATAAATAGTAATGCAAACGGAAATTTTTGGTGGTTATTGAAGTATTTTTCAAAAATAAAAGAGAAAACAAATAGCGATTCAAACTAAGTTTCCCAAGCCTTACGCTTGGCGCGAACCAGATGTTCGACGATTAAGGTTTATAAGAAAATACAAATAAATAGCGATGCAAACTAAGTTTGCAGGGAGGGATTATGATTGATAATAAATGGGATAAAAGATTTATCGAAATGGCAAGAGTGGTTGGAAACTGGAGCTCTTGCTTTAAAGAAAATAGACATGTGGGGGCGGTTATTGTTAAAGATAAACGCATTTTGACTACTGGTTATAACGGCGCGCCAAGTGGTGTTACAAGTTGCAAGGATAGAGGTGAATGTATCCGCATTTTAAACAATGTGGAAAGTGGCACAAGACAGGAATTTTGTTATAGTGTTCATGCCGAGCAAAATGCCATTTGTCAGGCTGCAAAACTTGGAATAAGCGTGGACGGTGCAACTCTCTATTGCACTCATCAACCATGTTCTGTTTGCACCCGTCTCATCATCAACGCTGGAATAAAGAGAGTGGTTTATGAAGAGGGCTATCCTGACGACTTCTCTTTAAAGCTTTTCAGTGAAGCTGGCGTGCTTGTTGAAAAAGCTGTATAAAAAGGCAAAAAATATTTAAATATTAAATTTCTACATTTATTTTCAAAATTTTCTTTATTGCGAGTTTATTTTCATTTTTGTAAGGTGTTGTTTGAAAATGCTGAAAAATGAAAATTTTATTCAAATTTTAATAAAAATAAAGAAATTTTAGAAATTAAAGTTAAATTAAAAAATAAGCTTTCAAAACTTAGTCATAATAAAAATAAGGATAAAAATGAAAACTTTTGATGCGGTTGTTATTGGAGCTGGTCATGCTGGTTGTGAAGCTGGGTTGGCTCTTGCAAGAATGGGAAATAAGACATTGCTTCTTACATTAAATCTTGATGCAGTGGCTTTTTTGGCATGCAATCCATCAATTGGCGGCACTGCGAAAGGACAACTGGTGAGTGAAATTGACGCGCTTGGCGGGCAAATGGGTGTAAATGCAGATAAAACCATGCTTCAAATAAGGATGCTTAACAGTGGCAAAGGCCCTGCAGTGCAAAGCTTGAGGGCTCAAACTGATAAAATATCCTATCACAACGAAATGAAAAAAACTCTTGAAAGTTGTGAAAACCTTTTTTTGAGGCAGGGTGAAGCGGTCGATATTATCTGCAAAGATGATGGTGAGAAGGTGGTTAAAACTGCTCTTGGTGAGGAAATTTCATGTAGAGCTGTTGTGTTTGCTACAGGGGTTTATCTTAAAAGTCAAATCATCATTGGTGACTATGTCAAAGATAGCGGGCCAAATGGTTTTTCAAATGCTATGCTTTTATCCGATTGTCTTTCAAGGCTTGGAATTAAGCTCTTACGATTTAAAACGGGCACTCCGGCTCGAATAAACGGCAGAAGCATTGACTATGATAAGCTTGAAATTCAAAAAGGCGACGAAAATGTACAAAATTTTTCATTTTTGACCAAAGAAAAGTTGAATAATAAAGCATTTTGTTACTTAACATATACCAACGAGGAGACACACAAGATTATTCGCGAAAATCTTGACAAAGCACCTGTTTTTTCAGGGCTGATTAAAGGTGTTGGCCCTCGCTATTGCCCTTCAATCGAAACTAAGATTGTAAGGTTTGCAGACAAGGAAAGGCATCAATTGTTTTTAGAGCCTGAGTCGCTCTCCACTCAAGAGGTTTACATTCAAGGTTTCTCAACTTCCATGCCAGTGGATGTTCAAGAAAAGATGATTCGTTCTGTAAAAGGACTTGAAAACGCTGAGGTTATGCGCGACTCTTATGCAATCGAATATGACTGCATTGAGCCTACCGAGCTTAACCCAACGCTTGAGTTGAAAAAGATTAAAGGTCTGTTTTTCGCTGGGCAGATAAATGGGACTTCTGGCTATGAAGAGGCGGCTGCACAGGGACTTATTGCTGGAATAAATGCCAGTCTTTATCTGCAAAATAGAGAGCAACTTGTGCTTAAACGCAGTGATGGTTATATTGGAGTTTTGATTGATGACATTGTCACTAAAGGCACGCTTGAGCCTTACAGAATGATGACAAGCAGGGCAGAGTATAGGCTTTTTTTAAGACAGGATAACGCCGATTTGAGACTTACTGAAATTGGAAGAAAGGTTGGGCTTGTAAGTGATGAAAGATGGGAAGTTTTTAATCGCAAGAAGGCTAAACTTGCCGAAATAGAAGGCAAACTGTCGCAAAGATTTAAGGTGGAACAGCTGCGTGAGCTTTTTGAAGAAAATGGGGAAAGTCTTCCTAAAGAGAGTATGACTGTCAAAGAGTGCCTAAAGAGAAGCAATATTGACGCTTTTAAACTTAACGAAAAATTGCATATCTTTGATGAGTTTGAACATGAAATAATAAACGAAATGAACATAATGGTCAAATATGAGGGTTATTTAAAACAGCAGGAAGATGAGATTGAAAAATTTAAGAAAAATGAAATGCTGCTTATCCCAGAGGATTTTGATTATGGCAAATATCATGGGCTTAGAATTGAAGCAAAGGAAAAATTGGAGCAAATGCGACCTTTAAGTATAGGTCAAGCGTCTCGAATATCAGGGGTTTCACCAGCAGATATAGCAGTGCTTAGTGTGCTTATTAAAAAGGAAAAATAAGATTAAAATCTATTCAACCATTTTAAAAGAAGGAAATAAGGTTTAACAAAAAATCTGATTTTGCTTGCTTATGACGTTAAAAATAGAAAAGAAAGACTTTTAAATAAGAAAAAAATTGTTAAAAATTTATAAAATTTGAAAATAATTTTAAAAAACGCTTGAAAATAGAATATAAAATGTGTATACTAGAAAAAGAAAGAAAAAAACAAACTTTTTCTAGAATGGAGAGATGGCTGAGCGGTCGAAAGCGGCGGTCTTGAAAACCGTTGAGGTTAATAGCCTCCAGGGGTTCGAATCCCTTTCTCTCCGCCAATCAAAACCTAAATCAGACCTTAAAAGTTTGATTTAGGTTTTATTTTTTGTTATAATAAGTTAAGTGAGAAATTTATGAAAAAAATAACACTAGGAAAAGATTTTGGAAATATCAAGCATGATTTTAGAGAAACTTGTTTTGGCATTTGCATAAAAGACGGAAAAATTTTGTTGACATATAAAACAAATAAAAATGAATATTCTTTGCCTGGTGGAGGAATTGAAATTAACGAATCTCACAAGCAATGTTTATCTCGTGAATTAGTTGAAGAAACTGGTTATAAATTGATATCAGTGGATGAGTTTATAACTATTGATTGTTTTTGGATGGCGGGCGGAGTATGGCCAATGGAGTCTCTTGCTAATTTTTATATTATAGAGGTAGGTACAAAAAACTTACCAACTGAGGAATTTTGCCAAAGCGTTTGGGTAACATTAGACGAAGAAAAACAATTGTTGCAACTACCTTACCAATGCAAAGCATTTCAATTATATTTAAATAATTTTATAAAAAAGAATTCTATTTAGTTTATGCTTGTTCCGCCAAGTGAAACCTAAATCAAATCTTAAAAATGATTTGGGTTATTATTTTGTTTAATTATATGTGAACGCTGAAAATTCTATTATGAAATGTTTGGTGGTTGGGTATTTAATGTGTTATCATGGGGTTATAGGAGGCTGGTTATGGTGGAGAATGTGGACTTTAGGTATGAAACTAAAGACGAATCAAGAGATTTTCACAGCAAAAGAAGAGCGTTTGTTATTTTTCAAAATGAGTTGTTTTTTATTGAAAAAGGAAGCCCTATGTCTCACTGGGAATTTTGTTTGAATAGGTTTAACTTAAGCAAAGAGGTTTTTAATCAGTTGGTAAGAGGTTATTATCTAGACGGGGATTTAGTTTTTTACAAAGACAATTTTGTTTATGATGAAGGGGTTGTTCAAGAGGCGTTAAAGTATGTCAGTCAGATAAAATCCCTTTTAAATTTGGATGAGGTGAAGCTTTATTTTGGTTTAATTGTTGGAAAACCTGGTGAGTATTGGCCTTATGATTATTTTTATGGAGTATCGAGTGCAAGCAATGAAATTATTAGGCATTCTTAAAATATTTTTGCAAATTTATTTTTAAAAATCATTTTGCTGAGTTTTTTGTGGCTTAATGGTGTTTTATTTCATATATTAAATTTGTTGTTTTGAGGAGGTTGAAAAGTATGGCTAGGTTGAGTTTGGTTGTGCCAAAGGTTGAAGAACTTTGGTTTAGGCAAAAGTGTATGTCAAATCCTAAAACTATGGCTTATAATGCTGGTTATCAGGTGAGTTATGAGGGCTATCATTATGAAAGTGGTTGCATTGATTTTCCAAAAGAGAAGTGGGAAAAATGGCATAGCACTCGTCTTTCGGATGAAGATTTATTTTATGCATACATTTTGGATGAAGAGCTTAATCAATTTGTAGGGTATGTTAACTTTAAGATAAATCGCGATTCTGGCAAGGCGAGCATGGGAATTTTGATTGATGATGATTTTCGAGGAAGAGGTTATATGCGACCTGCCTTAATTCTTTTGATTGAAAAAGCTAAGGAGAAGGGGGTTAAGGCGTTGACGGACACCGTTCCTAAGTCAAGAGAGAGGGCGCTTAAGGTTTTCTTTGATTTGGGCTTTGAGATTGAGGATACATTCTATGTGAAAAAGTTTGATAAGGATGACGAGGTTTTTGCTATTGAGAAAAAGTTGTAAAATTTTTCACATTTTTATACGCTGAAATTTAACATTTATTTTTTATAAAAATCGAAATTTGATTTTAAAAGAAAAGAATATAGTTTGGCTGTTTTAAAACTTGCGTTGAGTTTTTTTTGAATGGTGAATTTTTAAAATAAACTTTAAATAAGCTTCCTTAATTAAAGGAAGTTTTTTTTGTATGGAATGTTTTTTTAAGTTTTCAAAAAGAGTGTTTTTGTGTTTGCATAGTGAATTTTGTGTTTGCATTGGGTTTTCAAAAGCAATAGCAAATTTATAAAAAAGTTTGAAGCTGGGTTGGTTTTTGGTTGAGAGATTATGTAAAGTGTTTTTAATTTATCCATTTATCAAAATGCAAGTGACAAACATATATTAACTAAGACTTAATTATTAAGGGCTGGAAAAGATAGTTGTTGACAAAATATATAGATTATATTATATTTATTACTGGAAAATTAAAATTTTAATTTAAGGGAGTCAAACATGAAAAAGTTGGGCAGAAATGCGAAGTTTCTTTTACTTATTTTAGCTGTCTTTATGACGGTGTTTATGCTTTCAGGAATTGTTTTAAGCACCAGTGCTTTAAGTGAGAATGGTCAAGAAAATGAAGCAAGTTTGATGGCAAATGAAGGGGAAGAAAAGAGTGATACCTATTTATCTGATTTATCAAATAGTTATTTAGTATCAGGTTATCTTCCAAACGGAGTTGTGAAAGACAAAACCAGTAGTGGTGGGTTTTTATCTATCAAAATAGATGGATATTCCACATATTTTTTGAAAGGTCTTTTCACACCTACTGAAAAAAGATTTATTTATAATATAAGTGATTTGGATTATCGCTATTTTTCAAGTTTCATTGGCGTTCAAAGCAACACCTCTGCAAGTGGAAAGGCGGTTTTTGGAATTGACCTCTCAAATTCGGCAACTGGCGGTTGGGTAACCAAATATTCAAGTGAAGATATGACTTCAAACGATTCTGCTAAGTCAATTTTGATTGACCTTCAGGGTTATTCATACATGAGAGTAAGGGCTGACTTTGCAAGTGGCTCTCGTATTGTGGCGAATGCTGTTTGGGCGGACGCAAAGTTTACTGACAATGCAAATCAAGAATTTCATTATCTTATTAAGTCACTAAATCAATATGACCAATTATTGAAAAATGAATATGCTGATGCTGACCTTTCAAACAAGGAATATGAGCTTGCTCTTCTTCAGCGAAACTATATAAGCAAGTTTGGCACTATGGGGCATGTAACTTTGCACAACTATATTCTCAGCAGTGAGGACAATGCGGCTGCTTTCAATTGGCTTTTCAATAATTTGGATGTGCTTCGTATGTATACAACAGGTGGAATGCCAGACAATGTTGACATGTATAAGAAAAACAACACTTACAATGCTTCAAGCTGGTCAAACTCTTTGAGGGTTTTGACAAACCTTTATACAAATTTTAAAGATGACCTTGCTGACGACAGTCTTTCTGAGCTTGGAAAAAGAAGGGGTGACATTTATCAAAAGATGATGATTTCCATTTCTTTGACCCATTCAAAGAGGGTGCGTTTCTGGATTTATGACCTTGGCGCTGACAATTCTTTCAACAAGACAGACAATGACTCAAATCCACTGATGAGATATCAAGTGTTCAAGAAAATGTGGCTTGCTGGAAAGCTTGACAACAATGTTTTTGAAAATATCGAAGTGGAAGAAATGCGTAATGTTATGAACACCCTTCTTCCTGACAACGAAATTGAATGGCTGCTTGACTACTGGAAATGGAAGGGTACAAAAGGACCTTACAATCACATGGCTTATTTAGTAGCCTATGAGTTTTGGTCTGGAGTACCTCATCTTTACGACCCAGAAAAGAAAGATTATTACTATGAAAAATACAGACTTGATGGCTATGGCATCGAATACAAAAAATATTACACTCATGCTTGGATGATGTTTGAAACTGGAGGTGTATGCTGGAACATGTCAAACATTGGTGCAAATATGACTTCAGTTTGGGGACATCCTTCAACACCTTTAGGACAATCGGGTTATGTTGAACATGTTGCCTATGCTGATTATTACAAAAACGCGGAAGGCAAAGGATATTGGGCTCTTACAAACGATGTGTTTGGATGGGTCAATACAAACTTTAAAAACTTCAACAATCTTGGAAGTGCGGGCGGTTGGTATACTTTGAGACCTATGCTTGACTGGGGCGTAGGCTCTTATGCAAGTGTCCAAAGTGGAACATATCTTTTATTGGCGCAGGCCGCAATGAACGACTTTGCCAACTTTGAAAAGGCAAAAGAGCTTATGCTTCTTGCAAATGTTTACAACGGCGACCTTGCAAAACAAGAACAGATTTATCGTCAGGCGTTGGAAATTCAAAAATTCAACCTTGACGCTTGGCTTGGGATTATAAACAACTATGCGGCTCAGCAAAAATCTGGGGATGAGTTTGTTGAGCTTGCTCGTCAGCTTGCAGACGCTTTGAAATTCTATCCACTTCCTATGTATGACATGCTTAGATTGATTGGAAAGCACGCGTCTAAACCAGAGCATATGGCTGTTTTAAGCATGATTCAAGCTGAATACTTGGCAATTGGAAGCAAGGCAACTGAGGCACAAGTTTTGCAGTCAAATATTACAAGAATAATGGCAAACTACCTTCTTGGAAGAGTGGATACTGAAGTTGCTAAATTTGATTTTGACGGCGAAGGTGGCGGCACTTTAGCCCTCGGCAAGATGTATGAGACTTCAAAACCTACTTGGGAATACAGCATAGACGGTGGCGAGACTTGGCTTTTGACAGATGAAAAGTCTTTGGCTTTGACAACCGAACAAATTCAAATTATAAGTGCTGATACAGATATTAAAGTGCATATTATTGGTACAAATAGAACAGAACAAAACACTTATGTAATTGACATTACAAAAGCAAATGATCCAACAAATTTCTATGTCAATGACTGGGAAAACAAAATTTTCGGACTTGACGAGACTATGGATTGGAGATACCAAGGTGAAGAGGACTGGACGGCGTATTCAAAGCAGCAGCCAGACCTGTCAGGTGATAAAACGATTGAAATAAGAAGGCGGGCTGCAGGTACAAAGCTTGCAAGTGAGGTCGCTACTTACTCTCTGACTTCTGACGGAGAAAACAACACTCAAAAGAAATATATCCCAATTAAACATCTATCAGTTTATGATGTTTCATCAGAGGCTACAACTCACCAAGGTGACGCTGCCTATATGATTGACGGAAATTACAACACAAGATGGCATTCTGATTGGAATGGAAATGATACAAAAAGATATATCATAATTGAATTTGACCAAATGTTTGCTCTGACTGCAATGGATTATATTCCAGCAGGTGGCGGAAACGGAAAGATACTTAAAGGAAAAATTTACGGCAGTGTAACAGGCGAAGAATGGACAGAGCTTGCAAGTGTTGATTGGCAACAAAATGAAACATTAAAGACAGCTGAGTTTTTGGATAGCAACTTAAAGTTTAAGTATATTAAGATTGTTGGCGAAAAATGTTCTGGAAGCAAAAGTTTCATTTCGGGCAGAATGTTTAATTTCTATCATAATGAAGAGGCTACTTTAAGTCAAAAGCCAACTGCAGCACTTAAATACAGCACAAAAGCATTGACAAACGGTGATGTAATTGTTGATTTATACAACTCAAGTGCAAATATTATTGTTACAAACAACGGCGGCAAAACTTCACATACATTCACTGAAAATGGCACTTTCACCTTTGAATTTAAGGATGTAAACGGTCAAACTGGTCAGGCGGTTGCATCTGTAGACTGGATTGACAAAGATGATCCTATCGCAGAAGCAAGTTACAGCACCACGGATAAAACCAAAAACAATGTTATCGTGACTTTGACCTTTAATGAAGATGTAGTGATAAACAACAATGGTGGAAGAAACACTTACACCTTCACTACAAACGGTGAGTTTACCTTCTTCTTCACTGACCTAGCGGGCAATCAAAACTCTTATACAGCGAAAGTTGAAAACATTTTTAATACTCGTCCAAATATTATCAAAATTGAATACAGCACGACAGAGCCAACCAAGGATAATGTAACTGTTACTTTCACCCTTGATAGAGAGGTGAAAGAATATTCAACAACAACTTACAGCAAAACATTCGTTGGCGAGTTTACTGAAAACAAATCGAAGATATTCCTTTTCACAGACGAGCTTGGAAACAGAGTTTCAAAGCAAATCAATGTCAATTGGATTGACAGGACAACGCCAAAGGGAACAATCATTTACAGCACACGCAATTATGCAAACAAGGTGACTGCCTATGTTGAATTTGATGAAGAGAATGTTGTAATTACAAACAACGACGGCAAAAACTCTTATCTATTTGAAGATAACGGCTCATTTACCTTTGAATTTGTTGACAGAGCAGGAAATACTGGCAGTGCAACAGCAAAAGTAAGCTGGATTGACAAAAACATTGTTGCACCTGAGATTGTCTATGACATAAATGATTTTACAAACAAGAATGTCAAGGCTTCGCTCTTAGTTGACGGGAAGGTGGTTGATACTCATATATTTGAAGAAAATGGCAAGTTTGACTTTAGTTATCAGCACAATGGAAAAACCATTGTCGCAACTGCGGTGGTGACTTGGATTGACAAAAAAGCTCCAGTTGGGACCATTTCTTACAGCACAATGGGTTGGACTCGATTTGGTGTGACAGCTTTAATTACCTTTGATGAAAATGACGTTGTCATCACAAACAACGGTGGCTTAAACACCTATGTATTTGATGAAAGAGGCACTTTCACTTTTGAATTTATTGACAAGGCGGGAAATGTGGGCAGCGCTACAGCAAATGTTACTTGGATATACAAAAGCGTGCCAAAGGCAATCATTTCTTACAACTTGACCAGCCTTACAAACAAGGATGTTATTGCAAGCGTTGTTGATTTTGAAAAGCCAGACGATGTTGAAGAAAGCAGCTTTAACGCATTCAAAAAATCTATCACAGTAAACAACAATTTCGGAAGCAGAAATCATACATTTATTGAAAATGGAAGTTTTACCTTCCAGTTTGTAGACGGCGCTGGAAATGAAGCAAGTGCGGTTGCAACAGTTGATTGGATTGACAAAGTTGTACCTACTGCAAAACTTGATTACAGCAATTATGATATTACAAGAGACCCTGTGACAGTTGTGATTTCTTTTGACAAAGAAAATGTAACAATCTTAAACAACGACGGCAAAGATAGTTATACTTTTGACGATAATGGCACCTTTATTTTTGAGTTTGAAGACCAACTTGGAAACAGAGGTCAGGCACAAGCTATTGTCAACTGGATAAACAAAAAATTGCCAAATGTAAGCATTGTTTACGACATTGTTGAAAAGACAAATCAAGATGTTGTGGCAACCCTCGTATTTGACAGCGAAGATGAGGTTGTAATCGTAAACAACGATGGAAACAACCATTATACTTTCACAGAAAACGGAAGCTTTACTTTTGAATATGTCTATGGTGAAGGCAATTTCGCAAGCATTACAGCCGATGTTTCTTGGATTAAAAAGACCATATCAATTAAATATTATGAAGGCGAAGAACTTTTAAACGAAGATGTCATCTCCTATGGCTCTGGCTATCAAATTTTGTTTAAAGCAAAAGAATATGATGACAAAGTCTTCAGTCACTGGGCAAGTGGGGAAGATAAATATTATGAAGGTGATATTTTAAGTCTTGAAGATGACCTCACCTTAGTTGCCGTTTACAAAACAAATGGCGAAAACCCTGGAAATCCTGGCGAAAACCCTGGTGGTAATCCAGAAAACCCTGATGTAGATCCAGACGATAAGCCAAAGCCAGATGAAAATGAAGACGGAAACAGCAATATGGGCTTAATCATCGGAATTGCTGCTGCCGCTGTTGCAGGTTGCGTAATCGCTGCAGTGACAATTATTCTGTTGAAAAAGAAAAAACATAAATAAAACATAAAAAAGTGGCATAAATTTTTATGCCCTTTTTATTTGCTTTGCTTAAGTTTTAATGTTAAAATAAATTATAGATAAATAATGAGTTAAACGCGGATTATAAACTGAGCATGGATAATAAATTATAGGCGGATTATAAATTAAAGCTCGGATAATGAGTTAAACACAGATAATAAATTAAGGACGGATTATGAAAGTTTTTTATATTCATCATGGGCAAAGAAAAAGGACGAAAAGGGCAGGTCTTGAAGATGACTTGACAGTGCTTGGCGAAAAGGATGCCGCGCTTACAGGCAAAATTTTGAGTTGTTATAAAGATAAGGTCAGGGCAATATATACCTCAAATTTTTTCCGCTGCAAAAAGACGGCTCAAATCATCAATCAAAACTTTGAAGTGAAAATTATTGAAGAAGCAAGATTGAATGAGTTTGGCAGTTTGAAAGGAGAAAGCTGGACTGAATTACAGATGAGGATAATGGACTTTCTCGATGAAATATGTCAGTCTTATTGCGGCAGTGCAAGATTTAAGGAACAGCATTTAAAAGTGCAAAGCAAGCTTACTTTGCAGGGGAACATTGTAATTCCGTGCGTGTTTTTTGACAATAATGTCTCAAAAAGTGTCTGGGACAACCTGTCAGAAGCTGAAAAAGTGCAAACCAAGGCGCTTCTTGACGATATGCACAAGCGAAAAATAGATTTAGCTGACGAAATTTTTGTTATAAATAAAGATGGTTATGTTGGACAAAGCACAAAATCAGAAATAGATTATGCCTTAAAGCAAGGAAAAAAGATAAATTATTTGGAAAATAATATAAAAAAATAATATATTTTGTAATTTTTTTATTTAAAAAATCATTTTTAAAATTGATTATTTTTGCTATTTTTAAAGATTTTTGTAATATTTTGTAAAAAAATGGCAAATTCTATCAATTTTTTTATTATTTTTTCGAATAATTTCGCTGGATACTAGACAAATTTTTAATTTAGGTATAAAATAGAAGAAGTCTTAGGAGATAAAAGGACTAAAACACATGAAAGAGATGATTAAAATTAAATTCAACGAATTTGGAATTGAGCTTACCGACAGACAGGCAGAGCAGTTTGATGAGTACATGAAATTTTTGCTTGAAGAAAATGAAAAATTCAATCTAACAGCGATCACAGAGCCAAATGATATCATCCTAAAGCATTTTATTGACAGCGCTTTACCTTATGCAGAGATTAAAGCAAAAGCAAGAATTATTGATGTGGGCAGTGGGGCAGGCTTCCCAGGTATTCCACTTAAAATACTTAGAGATGATATCAGTTTAGTGCTTGTAGACTCTTTACAAAAAAGAGTTGGTTTTTTGCAACAACTTGTCAAAAACCTTGGGCTTACAAAGGTCACTTGTGTTCATTCAAGGGCAGAAGATTATGCAAAATTGAAGCGTGAAAGCTTTGACTATGCAGTTGCTCGCGCTGTTGCACAAATCAACACTTTAAGTGAATATCTTCTTCCATTTGTTAAGATTGGCGGTATGGTGATTATGTACAAAGGTCAGAAAGCGGAAGAAGAGCTTGAAGAAGGCAAAAAAGCAATTTCTACTCTTGGCGGAAAAATCAGCGAGGTGCTTAAATATTCAATCGAGGACGCTGGTGAGCGTGCTGTGATATTGATTAAAAAGATTAAAAACACCCCAGTCAAATATCCTAGGGGAAGAAACTATCCAAAAAATAAACCTATTGTTTAATCTTATGTTTTTTAAAAGATAATTAAAATAAAAGCGCGAAATAAAATCGTGCTTTTTTGTTTTGAAAGATTGTGCAACTTTTTTTGAAAGAAAATAATCAAGAAAAAGAGTATATTTAAAAGGCAAAATAATTAAACTTGAAAGTTTGTTGGCAGATAATTCCGCATAAGAATGATAAGACTGAATATAACAAAAAGGTGGATGTATTTGTATAAGGACAGGTGATTTTGAAAAATTAAAAGATAATAAAAAAGCGGGTAACTCCGCATAAAAATGGTTGAGATAACTTAGTGAAAAAAGTAGGGGTGTCGTTTAAAGTTATGGTTTGTAAATATAACTCCGCAAAAGTTGCCGATTAAGTGATGATTTATAATTACTGGAAATTAAAAAAGCGGATAACTCCGCAAAAAAGCGGATAATCCGCTCCGCTCCGCTTTTTTAATCTTTATTTGATTTGTCTTGTGCTTGTGTATTTGTTTGGCTTAATTCATTGTCAGTTTGAGCAGGTGTGTCAGGAAAGCTTATCTCAGGGTTAGACGATTTTTCTGATGCTTCATTATGAAGCTCAGCCAATGTCTCATCAATTGACTTTTCTTGTTTTTCTGGTGCTTTTTCTTTTTTAAGCTTTACACCATTGTCTGCGACAGTGTTTCCTTCAACTATAAGCTCTACTCTCATTTTATAGCCAAGGGCGCTGCTTTTGCATTTCAATACAACTTCTTTGTCATTGTTAAGCACAATTTTATATTCTTCGCCTTTGATGAGTTGTGGCATATAATAGTCTTCAAAAAGCTGACCATTTATGAAAATTTTCAGGTGAGCCCCTCTGTTTTGCACTCGAATTTCATTGTTGTCAATATTGAATGAATAGTTTTTTGATGTAAGTAAGAATGAAATGAGCATAAACAGGAGCAGTGCTGCGATTACAGCTATCATTGCATATAACATAATTTTTACCTCGTTTGTGAAAGCAAGCTTTCTGATTTTTGTTTTTAAGAAAACTTTGTCTTAT
>JAAWCQ010000014.1 GCA_022793335.1 Clostridia bacterium | reverse complement strand
TGTGACCGTTGCTCCGCTTCGGCAGTTTTCTACGCTTCCATTGTTGAGGTTGCCGACTATCGAGCCAACATAATCATAGCCTTGAATAGTGCCAGATATGATATTCACATTCTTTATCGTTGCATTTCTTGTATAGCCAAACAGGCCTACATTTGAATAATTCAATTGGCCATTGGCTATTGTTGTGATATTTGTTATCAAGTATCCATTTCCGTCATAGCTCCCTTGGAATGCTGTTGTTGCATTTCCTATTGGCAGCCAGGTCTTTCCTTCTAGGTCTATGTTTGTGGTCTGCTTGAAATATTTTCCATCAAAGGTGATATTTTTACTTGTCTGCAATGCTAAGAAGGCTATATCTGTTGCGCTGTCGATTACATAAGGGTCACTTGTTGTTCCGCTTCCGCCTAGTCCGATTAAGTTTACGTCCACTGCGTCTGCAGCCCATGTCTTTTCCCAGTGTGCATAGATTCTAGTATTCCCTGCACCCATTGTAGTCGAGCTGTATACGCTTGAGCCGCCGCTTGCTGCTGTATACCAACCTAAGAAGATATATCCTTCTTTTGCTGGTGTTGGAAGGATGCCATAACTTGTATTGTAAGTTACGCTTCTTGTCCTTGTTGTTCCACTTCCACTCCAGCCACTTGGCACACTTGTAAATGTTGCTCCTGTCATGTTCGCATCTGCTGTAAGCGTATAGTTATTAGCTGTCCAATGCGCATAGATTGTTCTGTTTCCTGTTGTTGTCACTCCTGTTGTTGCACTCACCGCTTCTCCACTACTTGCCGCTGTATACCAGCCTGCAAAGGTATGACCTGTTCGAGTAGGAGTTGGCAGAGTGCCGTATGTAGAATCAAAGGTTATCGTTTTGCTCGCACTTGCTCCGCTTCCACTCCAACCACTTGTTGTTGGAATACTTCCGCCGTTTGCGTTCGCTGTCAGTGTGTATGTCTTTGCCTGCCATACTGCATACAGATCAACGGTAGAGGCATGAGATGTCGTCAATTTACTTACGCTTACGCCATCATAATAAACTACTCCTCCATCCACACTTGTCGCCCAGCCTTTAAATATGTATCCTGTCCGGACAAAAGTATTCCTTTGTAAAGCTTGAGATATTCCATAAGTAAAGCCACTTTGTGATGATGTCGTATTCGGCGATAGGTTGGAATTATACCGGACTGAATATGATATCCCTGTCCAGTGCGCGTAAAGTGTTGTATTACTTGTAAAATTACAATTTCTGACACTTGTTCCGTTTGCATTGTAATACTTATTACCACTGCCATTCATTCCAGTGAAATATCCCTGGAAGTTATATCCAAGTCGCGTCGGTGTTGATATTGAAGGCATTGCTGCATTATATTCGGCTCTAACTGAACTTGTTCCGCCATTTCCACCCTGCCTATCAAAAGATATAGTGTATACTTTTGGTGTCCAATAAGCATATAAGGTCTTATCTCCAACGAGATCCCACTCTCTCATTGCTTGACCAACCTCGTTATAATAAATGCTTCCACCGCCATTCTCTTCAGTATAATAGCCTTGGAAACTATACCCTGCTTTTGTCGGCGTAATAATCGTTGTCATTTTCTGACCTAAATATACATAACTTCTTTCTGCACCCGATGTAGTTGCCTTCTGATTGTTGAAGGTAACAGTATATTGCAACTGACTAAGTTTGCCATCAGTTTTTCCATCAACTTTTCTTCCTGAAATTATTGTATGGTATTGCGCATATAATTTTCCATCACTTCCAAAAGAGCCTGCAACACCACCGCTTCCTCCAGACGCTCGCGACACATTTGGACTTCCATTCCATACAGCATCTGAGCCGGCTCCGCCATTAAAGTAAACACCTATTCCTGCTGAGCCTCCAACTCCGCCAGTATAATAAGGGTCTTTTACAGGTGCTGTTTGATAAATACCCCCGGCTCCACCGCCACCTCCGCCGCCCCCGCCAGGGCCGCCTGAGCCTATACTTTTTCCAGGAGCACTTGATCCTCCACCAGCACCTCCGCCACCGCCACCTGCGGTGTAATAATTCCAACTCTTTTGACTTTCACCACTGCCAGCATTTCCACCATCAGCATCATTTCCAGCATTTCCACCAGTAGACATGACGGTAACAAAGCCAATAACATAAACCGTGCCCATGCTACCGCCATCACCGCCTCGTAAGCCATTACTTCCATTCCCTCCGCCTGCATCATTTCCAGCATTTCGCTTCTTACTTGGACCTAAGCCTCCGTCACCACCTGAGCCACCGTAGCCACCGTTTCCTCCAATACCAGCACCTCCGCCATAAGCACCGTGTCCTCCATCTCCACCGTCTCCACCTTTATATGTGTCATTTGAGTTGTTGTGAGTACCATTGCCTCCACCACCACCTTTTGCGGCATCACTACCGTCTCCGCCATTTGCATTTAAAGTGCCGCTTCCAACTATAATTAAGGTGGAATTAGAATTCAAAGTAATGCCTGCCATCGCTATAAATCCATTTGCGGTTACAGTAACATTTTCTGGAATATAAAATACGACTGTGGAATTATCCTCCATTTCAATACCATTAGTAAAAGTTGTGTTGCCAGTAAATATGTAAATACAAGAGCTATTAAAAACAAGCCTAGTAGAATAGACTCCAGAAATATATTGATATAATGTAAAACCCGTGCTTGCAAGTGTTTTTTTTCTCTATTTGAATGCTCTGTTAATAAAAAAGGTATTGCCATCAAAATAATAGCAAAGAAAATGATATAAAGAAATGATACCCAAATATTTTTTGCTTTTCTTAATACCTTCAACTTCTTACCTCTTTAAAAGCACTTAAGTTACAATATAATTTTACCCCCCCCCGATATATTGTCAAGTATTTTTCTCCTTTTGCTATCAAAGCGGTCTATTTTTTTATTTTATGTAGTTTTTAAAGAATTTGCAGCTATTTTTAATAATTTTAGATAAAAAAAGAAAAAAACTTCTTAAAGAAACTTTTTTCTATATTACTTAAAGCACTACTAAAGCAGCGGTTGCCACTGCGATAAAAATCAATAAAATATAACTCTGCCAACTGATTTTTTCTTTCATAATAAAACGCTCATAAAGCATAATTAAAACAATGCCAAATACACTTACTGCATCGACCACGCCCAAATTCATTGTAAACGCAAGTTGCAGCAAACTGATTTGACTGGCCGTTCGACATAAGCCAATGATAAAAAGCCATGGGTCTTTCAAAGTCTCTTTCAAGCCCACAAAAGAGCCTCTTTTTTTGACTAAAACAATTATCAAAACCACTATAAACATTAAAAGGTTTAAAATGAAATTATACGCAATTCCATTCATTCCCGCATCAGCCAAAGCACCCGGAATAAGACCTCTTATAATGTATACAATCACCCAAAAAGCAAGAAATATAAAACCACGCTTATAGTTATAATTCTTTTGCTTTCCATTTTGTTTGTTTTGTATAAATGCAAGAAATAAACAAGATAAAACCACAACGGCAATTAAAACAATGTGCCAAATAGTCAAAACTCCGCCAAAAAGAAGCCAAGAAAAAAATGTTAAAAAAGCAATGTAAATTTCAGAAACACCTTCGGCAATACTCATTGGCATGTCATTTGACGCCTTAGCCCAAAAAGTAATACTCAAAAGTGCCAAAACTGTGCCAAAAGAAATCAAGCCAAAATTGATCCAATTAAAGTTTTCAAACAACTGCCCACTTCCAATACATAAAGAAAGCGGTAGAGATATAATAGATAAAAAAAGGGACCAAAAGGAAACCCCAAAAAGAATATCCAACCCATTTTTGACTTTTGTGTTTTTATAAGAAATCGTTTCTCCAGCATTTGTGAGAATCATTATAATCAGCAAAAAGTAATTCATTTCAACTTTACACGAATATTATCCTTTCTAGACATATATATTCGCTAGCCTCACCTTTTGCCACACCTCCCAATAAGACAAAGCCAACCAACTCCAAATAAAAAACAAACGCAAATTTTTCAAAACTAAATACAAAAAAGATACAAGCCGTTCTCTTATAAACATCAATTTCCAACGACCTAACGACAGTATTAAGTTTTCAAAGATTTTTTCAAGAAGTGCTTTATAAACGCAAAGGCCCTTCTTGTATAAATTATTATTTACTGAATTATAAATAAACCCTTTTATTTACTGTAAATAGTTTGTATTATAAAAAAATAATTTCAGTAATATTTATGCTAAAATAAAAAAACACATTGAATTTTCAATGTGTTTTTTATTAAATCTATTTCTTGCCATTTCCATTGTTAGTATTATTGTTTGGCATTTTTAGTTTACTGATAGCCATATTTGTAGCATCAGATGCCTTTTTAATGTCTTGGTTAGATTGAATAAGTCGATCAAGAAGTTGATTTGTTTTCTCTTGAGCTCTGATTTGTTGTTCATTATGAGCTTTAGCTGTAGCAGCAGTTTCTCTATGAAGAGCATCTCCTTCGGCAGCTTTATTTTCAAATATACCACCTTTCTTAGTAAATGCAGGACCTAATACATCTTTTAATCCGCCAACAATTTTATCTAGACCAAACATTTGTCCCATTTCGTTCATACTCTTAAGGAATGCATCTCCCATTTCCTTTCCAGCTTCTTTTGCATCAAAGAATTTGTCAAGACCTTTAAGAATACCACCTTCTTTCTTGTTAGTATATTCACCAGTTGGTTTTCCTTGTTTATCTTTCACTGGTCTATATTTCAATTCACCAGCATCCATCAAAGCCTGAGTATTTCTAGCGCGCTGAAGTTTTTGAGATTCTTTTTTAGAAAGACCAGCAATTTGACCATCTTGTTTTTCTTTCTCATCAAGTTGCTTAAGATTTTCTTCTTGTTGTTCTTTAAGCGTTGCAAATCTGCTAGTACCATTAAATCTGCCTCTTGCATCTCTACCTTCTTCCTTCTTCATAGCATTCTCTACTACAGATCTAGCAGCTGCATCTTGTTCTTCTTGTGACATTCCATTGCGTCTAGCTGCATTTCTAGCTTTTAATGCTTCTTTTGCAGTCTTTTTATCATTATCACTTAAATTTGATGCATCAATTTCAGCAGCCTTTGTAAAGCCAGTCATTTTTCCTATCTCAGTGTCAAGAACACTTACATTAGCTCTAGCTGCATTTGCTTTTGCTTCCAGCCCTTCTCTTTCATTAAGAGCTTCAATATTTTGCTTATCTCTTCCACGTTTTGTAAATGCAGTGCCATCTTTAACTTTATGTGTTATTGCTTTGACACCACCTTTAACAGCTCCGCCAACCAATCTAACACCTGCAATACCTGTTTTGACAGCTCCGCCTGCAAACTTAGCAGCACCAAGACCTTTTTTCACTGCCCCGCCAACTTCAGTCTTTAAGCCTTGACCAATAGCATTTGCATCAGCGCCGCCAATAAAGCCAGATACGATAGCTATAAAGTCTTTAGTCATGAGAAGACCTACAATAAGAATAATCATATTAACGATAGCATCAATAATACCCATTCCAGGACCAAACCACGATATGTTTTGAACAAGCGGTAATACAAGCATAAGAATATTCATACCAATTACAGCACCATAAGCCATAAGCACTTGTTGCATAAACTGCGTGCCCCAACTCTTGAAAGCTTTAAAGTTATCTAAAGGAGCAAGTGCAACTAAAGGAGGGTAAATAAGGAAGAGAGCTGCACCTTTTATAAGTCTAGACATCATACCTAAGATAACAGATAATAAGATACCAACTGCAGTAACGCCACCGCCAAAAGCAACAATGAATTGGAATTGCCATAAATCATAGAACATCCAAACAGCTTGAATGTCGTATTTAGAGAAACCTCCAGTATGTTTCTTCCAACCCGACAAAAAGTCTAAACTTTGCTTGTAACGAACATTAGGAAACCAACTTTTATAAGTGCTGATAGGTTTCTCTTGCAACCATCTAATATTATTAGAAAAAACGAAATCTATTTGATCAGCAGCATAATTTAGCTTGTCATTATCATTTGTCAATTTTGAATAATCTGGACAACTTTTGCTGGCAAATACTTGTGTTGCCTCAAGATTGCTTATGGTAATTGTTCCACTTCTAGCTCTATTTGCAGAATATGCCGCTGCAGTGAACAACATTCCACCGAAAGTCGTCGTGGTTGTTGGTCCACCCGCGCCAAAGAAATCATAATGTGTGTAAGTATCTTTTTGTTGAGAAGTACCTTCGGCATAAACATCTTTCTTAAAATTATTGATTGCAACCTGCCGGCCAAACATCGCTTCTACTTTACTTGCATCAGTGCCCGCAGTGATATTGTCAAGAGTTTGTAAAATAAAGTGAGAAATTTGCATGCCAATAACAACAACTAATGGCATAACGGCGTAAGTAAGCACGGCTTTAATAGCTGTATAAATATATTTCCAAGGATTTGTGTTTTGATAGTCTTCACTATAGTGAGACTTTATCATTGCAACCATAGTTGACAAAACTAAGATTATGATTGCAAAAATTGATAATGACCAAAACACTGTGGTAAGTGACCTATATGCAGAAGCATAATCGCCAATTCCAAGTGTTCCATAAATAAATTCAGTAAGCGGGTCTTTTCCCCATTGAGCTAATAGACCATCTTTTTTATTTACATACTCCCAAGTACCAACCCAATTGTCTGCATTCCCAAACGATTCATTTTTAAAGCCGCCTAAGTCTTTTGTATAGTAAACATCAAGACCTGCAAGTTTTCTTAAAAGGTTTTGAAGAGCATCTACGCCACTGGCAAAAGCAGCAAAGAAGAAATAAACAAGACGTGGGATATTGTCTAATATGCCCATAAAGAAATCTTGTATCCAGTCAAGAATGCCCCAGTTTAAAAGCGACTTCGCATTCATAATCTCTCCCCTCCTTTTATATTACACTATTTATCATTATCATTATAACAAATAAAAATTCAAATTACAACAAAAACTTGTCTATTCAATCAACAATTTTTAAATAAATATCAACAAATTGTCCCAAATCAAACTGCTCAGGGCGCATATTAAGCACCACTTGCCCGAGTGAGTCTAGCTTACTTTTATCTATGCCGCAAGTTGCAAGATTGTTTTTAAGCGTTTTTCTTCGCATAGAAAATGCGTTTGTGACAAACTTGAAAAACTTTTCGCCATCAATATTTTCAAATTTATTATGGTTTAATTTTATTGAAACTATTGCTGAGTCAACCTTTGGTTGTGGATAAAAAAGTTTTCTTGAAACAATCCTTTTTATTTCCGCTTCTCCGTAAAATGCAGTCATTATTGAAAGCACTCCATAATCCTTTCCGCCGGCTTTTGCACACATTCTCTCCGCCACCTCTTTTTGCACCATGATAGTAAGCGAAGCAAGCTTCTTCGATTTAAGAAATTTGAGAGTAATCGGACTTGTAATGTAGTATGGCAGATTTGCCACCATTTTATAACCAGCCATGAAATCTTCTTCAATTTCTTCAAGCGAAAACTTCATGATATCGCCAAACACAAATTTTACATTGTTCAAATTTAGTCCAAACAAATGCTCTTTCAAATCGGTATCAATTTCATAGCTGACAACCTTAGCTGCAAATTCCGACAATGTCGCGGTCAAACTGCCCCCGCCCGCGCCGATTTCAAGCACTTGGTCGGCACTTTCAATTTCAGCATCGGCGCAGATAGCCCTCAACAAATTTTTGTCTGAAATAAAATTCTGCCCAAACTTTTTCTTAAAATTATGTTCTATCATATCCTAAACAACTCCCTAGCATTTTTTGTTGTAACCCTTGCAATTTCGTCAACACTAACCCCCTTTAGCACTGCCAAATTTTCAGCGATAGTTGGCAAAAAGCAAGGACTGTTTCTTTTACTGCGATAAGGATGCGGTGCAAGGTATGGACAATCAGTCTCAAGCAAAATTCTATCCATTGGCACCTCTTTAATCATTTCTCTCACATTTTCAGCATTTTTAAAAGTTGAAACTCCACCGACAGAAATATATAGGCCAAGTTTAACAAACTCTTTTGCCATTTCCTTGCTTCCGCTAAAACAATGCATGGTCCCGCTTGCACCCAGCAAATGTTTATGTTCTTTAAGAAGCTGCAGCATATCGCCATAAGCCTCTCTGCAATGTATGACCACTGGCAATTTGAGAGCACTTGCCAATTCAAGTTGCCTTATAAAACCCTGTTTTTGAATTTCACGCTCTGGCATATTGTCAGTGTATTGCAAACCTATCTCTCCAACAGCAACCACTTTTTCAGATTGTGCCAGATTTTTAAGTTTAACAAAAGTCTCTTCGTCAAGCTCAGCAATATTCTCTGGATAAACCCCGACTGAAGCAAACATTCCATCATGCTTCTCAGCCAGCTTAAGCGCCCTAACAGAAGAAGGATAATTGAAGCCTGAAGTGACAACAAAACCCACGCCATAATCCTTAAATGACGCAATCAAATCCTCTCTATCTTCATCAAACATTTTATCAGTCAAATGTGCATGGGTATCAATTAAAATGTTTCTATTAAAAACGCCCTCTTCCAATTAAAATACCAACCTTTTATAATTAAACTTTGTCAAGTTTTTTCTATTTAATTCTGCAACTTTTTTGACAAAAAGTCAATCAAAGTCATGATAATACTCATAAAAATGTCATCTTATCAATTTTTCAAATAAATTCACCTTCAAAAGCGGATAAAAACAGTATATTTAATCACAAAAATTCTAAAAAATATTTATCTAGAATAAATTATACTATGAACACTATCTGGTTTTTAATGATGACCTTGTCATTATGTTTTCTCGTTTTTTCAAATCCCTCAACCGCCCTAAGCAGTATGATTTCTGCTGGTGGAGACGCTCTTTCCCTTGCAATCGAATTATGTGCTGTCTATGCAGTTTGGCTGGGAATTTTAGAGCTTGTTGAGGCAAGCGGGCTTAGTCAAAAACTAGCCAAATTTTTGCACCCTGTCATTAAATGGTTGTTTAAAATAGACGACCCCGAAACTGAGAAGTTGATAGCGCTTAATATGTCAGCAAACATGCTTGGTCTTGGCAATGCCGCCACTCCTATGGGAATTGCAGCCATGAAAAGACTTGATGACAAAAGTGGAATAGCCACGCCTGCGATTATCATGCTGATTGTGCTTAACTCCACCTCAATTCAACTTCTGCCATCCACCGTAATCGGACTTCGCGCCGCTGCAGGCTCAACTTCCCCAGCAGATATAATCATACCAACTCTTATTTCCACCGTCTGCACCTGCATAGTGGGCGTATCTCTTGTAAAACTTTTCAATCACTTGCGAAAAAAGTTTTCTAAAAGCGGACAAGCACCTAAAAATAAAAATATTACCACTTTAGAAAATCGTCCAACAAGTAATCAGCAAATAAAAGATATAAACAGCGGAGGCCAAGAAAAATGAGTGCCTATATCCTTCCCATTCTTTTCATCGCCCTGTTTTGCTTTTGCAAGTTTAAAAAAGTCAACACTTACAACACTTTTGTAAATGGTGCAAAAAAAGCCATTCCTCTTGTGGTTGACATTTTCCCATATATCGCGACAATCATGATAGCCGTCGCACTTCTTCGCGTAAGTGGAGTAACCATTTTGCTGGCCAAAGCTTTTTCACCCTGCTTCACCCTACTTGGCATTCCAAACCAACTTATCGAGCTTGTCCTGCTTCGCCCATTCACTGGCTCTGGCAGTTATGCACTTTTAAATAATGTTTTAGTTGAGTATGGCGCCGACTCCTATATTGCCCGCTGCGCTTGTGTAATTCTTGGTTGCAGCGAAACCATCTTTTATGTAACCGCTGTCTACACCTCTCAAACTAAGGTTAAAAAATTGTTATACGCCATCCCAATTGCTTTGATTGCCTCGGTCGTCGGCTCGGTTGTTGCCTGCTTAATCTGCAAAGTATTATAACAACTGCTCATTGACAAACATTTTTTTCAACTTAACCCCCTTATTATTTTATTGTATAATTTTTTATTGTTTTAACTTTTAAACTTTTTTAATATTAAACTGCTATACTTCTTAAATATTTAACTTCTAAACTTACTTCACTGCTATACTTACTTGACATTTCTCTGCTATACTTTTTTAATGTCTTGCTGTTAAACTTTCTAATACTAAACTGCCTACCATTTTTTGTCGTGTTCTACCACCGATATATTTGCTGTAATTGCGGAAAACAAAATCTTAAGTTTTTTCAAATCTTCTTTTCCATATTTTTCAGACAAACAAATAGCAATGCTTCCTGCAATGCTCACCATTTCCGGCCCAGTCAAACAAATCTTGCCATCTTCTTTGTCATGTCTTTCTTCTCTTTTTTCATCTTTATCCATAATATTTAATATGAATAATCAAAGTGTAACGCCAAAAACATTTTTTAAAAAAACAATATCGTGCTATAATTTTCTTATGGAAAACTTATACGACAAAATTTATCAAGCGGTGAAACTCATTCCAAAAGGAATGGTTTCAAGTTATGGCGAAATCGCAAAATTTATTGGCCACCCACGCTGCGCAAGACAGGTGGGCTGGGCATTACATAGAAATCCTGACCCTTCAACAATTTTTTGTCATCGTGTAGTCTTTGCCGACGGAAGCTTGTCAGAAGCTTTTGCCTTTGGCGGCGCAAATCAACAAAGCGCCCTTCTCGAAAGTGAAGGTGTGACCTTTATTGACGGCAAAGTGGATATGTCAAAACACCTTTATAAATTCCTTTAAAAGAAAGTCTGAACATCCTATTTTTTTTTTGCCATTCATCGAGATTGCATAGCAGCATGACTGCCTAACTCAAGCTTCAACTTTCAGTTAAAAAAACTAAAAAGAAAAAATAAATTAAAAGAAAAAAATTAAATAATAAAAAATAAAAAATACCATAAAAATATGGTATTTTTTTGTTTTAATAATTATTGTTTAAATTAAAAATAATTCAAAAAATGTCCTTAAAATAGGCTAAAATGTCTTTTTTATGCTTTTTATCGCAATTTCCCCCTTTTTTTCGCCTTTTTTAATTATTTTTTTGTATATTTTTATTATTTATTTAATTATTAAATAATTTAATTATTTGTTTTTTATTTAATATTATTTTAATTTAATTTAAAATTTATTTTAAAATTAAAATGCTTTAAATAATTAAAATCTGAAGCCAAGTCTTTCTTTTACTTCAGCCTCTCCCAAGATTTCCATAATAGTAAACAAGGTTGGAGAGTCTTTTTCGCCAGTGATAGCCAGTCTGATAAACTCGCACGCTTTAGCAACATTGCTCTTAAAGTTTTCTGGATTTGCCTTATAGAGTTTGTTGTCGGTGGCATAGCCAAGTTTTCCAGCAAGCTCTTTTACCTCGTTAAACCATTCCTCATTGCTTTGAGCAAGTGCAAAAGTCTTTTGATAAGCCTCTAAAAGTTCATTTGCCTTCTCCCTGTCTTCTTCATCAATTTGAATATCAGCTGGTCTATTGAAGAAATATGCAAACTTATCTTTCATCATGCTGAGGCAATAGATATCCTTTCTTGGTTTTGGCCTGCCATCTCTGTCCATTTGACAAACTTTGATAAATTTTTCTCTATCCTTTTCCAAAATCTCAGCCAATGGTTTGTCATATTCTTTTGCCCAGTTAAGCCAATTCTCATAAAGCGTCTGCCCGCTTTGAAGAGCAATGACATTCTTTGAGATATCGTTGAGTTTTACAAGGTCAAAAATTGGAGCAACTGTGGTGATGTCATTTGGTTTAAACTTAAATTCCTGCCAAGCTTTGTCTGGATTATTTTTTCTCCATAACTCGAAACCAGAATTTATCATATTGAGAAGATATTCAAACACTGCCTCATTTGGATAACCCTTTTCTATGAAAAACATCATGTTTGACTCTGGGTCATAGCGTTTTGAAATCTTGCGTCGATTTCCAAGGTCGTTGAGCTTATATATAAGTGGATTATGACAATACTGAATTTGTTTGAAGCCAAGTGCCTCAAAAAGCTCTACATGCGCAGGGGTTGAAGCAATATACTCCTCACCTCTCACCACAATGTTTGTGCCCATAAGCGTGTCATCAATAGCGTGAGCAAAAGCATAAGGAGGAGTGCCATCTGTTTTTAAAATAACAAAGTCTTTCGCATTCGCCTTAGCTTCAATGTCGCCTTTGATAAGGTCATTAAACACAATTCTTTCATTGCCTTGATTTTTGGTCTTAAGTCTTATAGCAAAGCTGTCACCATTGTCAATATGAGCTTTGATTTCATCATAACTTAAGTCTCTGCATGGGTCATATTCACGCTCGTCATTTTCAACAAACTTGTTTTCTCTCAGTTTCAAGACATCTTCTTTTCCTTCTGTCTTTTTGCAGAAACATGGAAAAGCCTTGCCTTCACTCACCAATTTTTTCGCATAAAACTTGTATATATCAACTCTTTGACTTTGAACATAAGGGCCATAATCACCAACATCCTTGCCATCAAGTGTTTGGTATTCATCAAACTTAAGTCCAAATCTTCCAAGCACATCATATAAAACTTTTTTTGCTTCCACCTTTTCACGCTTCCTGTCAGTATCCTCAATGCGCAAAAAAAGCACACCATCTGTGTTTTTGGCAATATTGAAACTTATAAATGCTTGAAAGAAATTTCCAATATGAACAAGACCTGTTGGGCTTGGTGCAAATCTTGTCACCATTTGTCCCTTCTCTAAGTTTCTTTTTGGATATTTCTTAAAAAGCTCTTCCTCTGTCAATGTAACATTTGGAAAAAGTAAATCTGCAATCACTTTATTATCCATGTATTTCTCCTCTTTAAAAAGATTTATTAAACTTTCTCCCTTACTCTAAAAAAATTAAAAATCTTCTTTTCAACTGTCTTATTTTATCACTCTACACAAAAAAAATCAACAAAATTATCTTTTTTATTTTATTAAACCTTTCAACCAAATTGACCTTCTCTTCCTAAAAATCAAATAGCTTTCTTATCTTAAAAAAGAAAAACCTAACTTTTAGCAAAAACGGCTTAGCTTTTTACAAACAAGTCTTAACAATGGACAAGCACAAAACAATTGACAAGCACGGCTTATTTTTTTACAAACAAGCCTTAGTTTTTACAAATAATTCTCATTTTTTACAACATGACTTAAAACTTTATTACATCCGCTTGCACTAAAAAGAAAAAAGAGGGGTTATTTCCCCTCTTCATCATTATCTTGAATTTCTTCTGATTGCGCAGGTTTCTCTTCCAAAGCGTTCTCTTCTTGCTTTTGTTTTTTCTTAATAACAAGCTCTTTTTCTATATAGTTTATTCCAAGCGAGCATTTTGTAAGTTTACCAATCAAGAAATGAGCGGCAAATATAAGCGCACCGCCAAGATTGCAGAACATATCAGTGATGGTGTCAATAATAAGCGGATAACCATAATCTTCGATTGGCGCACCTTGCATAGTCTGATTGAGCAGTCTGTCAATGATAAACTCAAACAACTCCCAAACATATTCAATGCTTAGTGAGAAAATCACGCAGAATACAACAATTGTTGAAATTTTCAAACTTTTGTAGTCCTGACAGAGTGAAATCACCAAAATTCCAACCGCAGCCATAATATAGCCGCATAGAGCATGCACCATTTTATCAAAGCCAGGCACGATGTAATAAATGCTTAGCAAAGAGCCTACAAAGCCACTTAATGCAACATAAACTGTGTATGCAAGCACCAATATATTTGAAATTCTTCTGCCGATAATAAGCTCTAAAATAGGCGGAAGGATAAACAAAGCTGCCATTGTAAGCCCGCTCATAAACAACCTGCTGTCGTCTTTGACAACTTTGCCGATTATAGAAAGGGTCAAACTTGCAACGCATAGTCCTATCAACAAAACAAGATTGACAATTCTGAAAATCTTGTTCTTTTTATCTAAATCTTTAAAGCTAACCCAATTTTTCCTTGCTTTCATAAATCACTCCAATATATTATAAACACCTTTGTCATAAATAATAATCACTTTTGCTTAATCATAAACATAATCACTTTTGCTTAATCATAAACATAATCAATTTTGCTTAATCATAAGTTAATCAATTTGCTATAACAAAAATAATCAACAATTTTTCTTTATTACAAATATAATCACCTTGCCAAGCTTGCTTTTTCTTTTAAACATCATAGTTTTAAAAATGGTTTATTATATAATGATAATGTAACTCTAAATTTTCAAAAAGTAAAGCAAATAAGATTTGATTTTGTTTTTTGAAAGGAAAATGTCCTATCAACTCTTTAAAAGTCAAAAAAGAGAGGTCAATTCCTCTCTTTTTAATTATGCAACAACAATTCCTGTCAAATAGATAATTGTCTTTCCTATAGTGCAAAGCTCGCCCATAAAATAGCTGTCAAGCTTTTTATAGAATATTCTTGCGTTTTCATTGTCTTTTTCATAAGCGTCAAGATTTCTGTCATAATTGAATGCGAATTTGTAAAGCGAGAAGTTGTTTGCAGCCTGTCTTGCGTCCGTGCTGCTTCCTTTAAGCTTATTAAAGAATGTCATAAGAGTCTTAGTTTCTTCTACAGAAATGTCTGTCTTCTTATCTTTTGAAACCACCATTGTCATAAAGTCTGCAAAAGTTTCGTTGATGTCATATTCATAAATATCTCCAATAACTACTGCATTGCAGCTTGACATATAAACTTCTTTAAAGTCGCACACAATATCAAAATATCTCAAATCAAGATAAAATTCAACTTCTTCAGCTTTCTGCTCTTCACTGCCCAGCCCAGCAGCAAGTTTAACTTTGTTGTTGAAGAAACCTGCAAGTCTGTCAGCGCATGTGTAAACCTTATTTAAAAAGTCAATTATTTTAAGTTTATAGTTGAAGAAGAAACCATTCATGATTGGCACATTTGCCTCTATTTTTGAAGCGTCAACATACTTGTCATGCTCTGCTTTCATATTCTCATAAGATTTTTTCATAGCCTTGACTGAATCATCGATTGACCCAAAGTCTGCCCTTTTGTCAAGGGTTTCAAGCATTGGATAATATTTATCTATGAAATTAAGCCCTGCTGAAATCAAAACAACATATTGGTCATAATAGACATCTTCCACTTCAATTTCTTTATCTGAATTAAGCACTTCTTTCTTCCAAGAAACATCTTTCAGTCTGTATTTTGTGGCAAAGCCATTAAATCTGCTGTAATTCCACTTAGTCTCAGTTGTGGCAGTTGAGAAGGTATCTGTGTCTGCTTCCATCGCGCTCATTGTCTGCTCGAAAAGTCTGAAAGTGGCAACGCTTGATGTCTCTTTAGCGCAGGCAAACATCATAAAACTTGAGAGAGCAATTACAATTGCAAGAAAGATTGGTAATACAATTTTTTTTGCTTTCATATTATTTCCCTCCTAAAAATTCTTTGACAGCTGAAAGCGCATTCACTTCATCTTCAACGCCTTCATAAGTCTTGCTGAAATTAAAATTTGTACCATCTTGTTTTACTGTTTCAATCACTGAGATGAAATTTTTCTCTCCATAAATTTCAAAGAATTTTGTAATCTTTTCATACTTGCTTGAAATTGCTGTATCAAAATAATAGTTTTTAATCGCACCATCATTGGTTACCTTTTTATTAACAAAATTATAGAAAGCGTGTATCTTTGATGATAAATCTAGGCTTTTGTAAATGTAAGCGTCCTCGCCAGAACCTTTTTTATCCGATTTTTCAACTTTCTTAATGTCGGAAATGATTACGCTTAAATAGTCTTCAACTGCATCCAATGCCATTTTTGAAGCGGCATTGTTTTCCAAGATGTCACCCATAGAGCCAGTGTATGCCTTATTTAAAGCCACAACCGCCTTTGAATATGAGTTGAGCCATTTGATATATTCACGCCTAAAATCAATCACAGAAGTTTGCATATAAACAGAGTCTCTTGCGTGCTTAAGTGTCTCTTCAAGCAAGTTTGCCATTTTCTTTTGACTTTCTTTGGCGTCATTGAGATTGTTTTTGATTGGCTTATAATTGTTGTTTAAGTTTTTGTTGTTTGAAGCAAAAACTATATTTTTGTTATAGAATGCAAGCACATCTTTAAGTGTGCCTGAAAGAATTTGAATGTCAGCCATTTCGGTTGTGTAATATTTATAATTTGACTCGTTTGAAGCAAGTTTTTCTTCCAAATTGTCAAAATTCTTTTTCTCGTTTTTGTCAACTAAGAATGAAGTCTGAGTTGTTCTGTTTAAAGTCTGCACCATATTGTATGTATTTGGTGGAATACAAAGTAAAACTACAACAACAATGATTGCAACAAGTGCAACAATGCCAAAGCCTATCAGCCATTTTTTCCCGCCACCTGTTGAGTAACCTTTACTGCTTTTACCCATAGTCTCCTCCTTTATTATCTATATAAAATATAATATAGTCTCTATAGACCTATTTTAACTCATTTTTATTTGCTATTCAAGTAAAATCGAAATTTAATTTAAAATTTTGTACAAATTGTTTAAAAATAACCCTCTTGCAAAGCTCGTTTGCATCCTTTTATGGCATAGAGGATGGTCAAACTAGTCAAAAACATCAACACTGCCAATGTTTTCAACTGGAGTCTCTTCAATCTTGTCAACATCAATTTGCTCTTTCTTCTTGGCTGGAGCGAGTTTTTCACCGATATTGACAAAGGTGGTGTATTCACCAATCCAGCGAAGTTTAACTGTGCCTGTACCGCCATTTCTGTGTTTTGCAATGATAAGCTCGACAGTGCCTGGCTCATCTTCTTGCGCAACATCATTATATTTCTCTGGGTTATACAAAAATAATACAATGTCGGCATCTTGTTCGATTGCACCTGAGTCTCTAAGGTCAGAAAGCATTGGTCTATGGTCACCCTGTCTGCTTTCAACTCCACGCGAAAGCTGAGAAAGGGCTATGATTGGCACATTAAGCTCTTTGGCTGCAATTTTAAGGTTTCTTGAAATGTCACTAACTTCATTTTGACGGGTGTCACTTTTCTTGCCCGAGCCCGAGCTCATAAGCTGAACATAGTCAATCATGATTATGTCAAGATTATCTTTTGCTTTCAAGCGTCTGCATTTTGTAAGCACATCAGCAGGCGTAGTCAATGATGAGTCATCGACATAAAGTCCGCTTGCTTCAAGCTTTTTTGCCGCCGCCCAAATTCTTTTCCATTCGTCGCCATCCATGCTTCCATTTAAAGCGCGCGACATTGGCACCTTTGCAAGTGAGCAGATTGCTCTCTGCATAAGCTGGTCACGACTCATTTCAAGTGAGAAGATTGCACATTTCTTACCATGCTCGACTGCAGCGTTTACCAGAATGTTCATAGAAAAAGAGGTTTTTCCTATTCCGGGACGAGCTGCCAATAGAATAAGGTCACTGTTTTGAAGACCGTTTGTAATCTTGTCAAAATCGCGATAACCTGTTGGAATACCCTTGATTGAGGTTGGGTCTTTCGCGATTGTATCAAATTTGTCAATTACATGTTTGATTGCACCATTTGGCACGCCAACATGCTCGAGTGCCGAACGCGACTGATTTTCAGCAATATCAAATATTTCCTTTTCGGCAAACTGGAGGCATTTTTCTCTGTCTTCAGTTTCATAGGCATTTTCGATGATCTTTTGACCTGAATGGATAAGCTTACGCTTGACAGAGTCTGACTTAACAATGTCGCAATAATATTTGAAGTTTGCGGCAGATGGCACCACATTGGTAAGTGCGGTTATGTATTCAATTCCGCCCACTTTATCAAGAATTTTGTCTTGGTCAAGTTGGTCTGTAAGCGTGACAAAATCTACAGGCACAGAGCGCTGATAAATCTTGTTCATAGTGGCATAAATGCTGCTGTGCGATTGAGAATAAAAGTCATCCTCTTTCATCATACCAAAAATATCAACTTGAGCTTGCAAGTCAATCAAAATCGCGCCAAGCACTGCCTGTTCTGCTTCAATATTATGCGGCATAATCTTATAATCAGCCATATTTCCCCCTAAGTAATTTTTTATTATTCATCCTCTGTTTCATTTGTCTCATTTTCAGTCACTTTCACACTTTCAGTTTCATAATCAGCCACTTTATCATCATTTTCAACTTCAGTGATTTCTGAGACAGTTGAAGAAAGGTCTTTTTTATCTTTTCTTTTGTTCTTTTTAGATTTCTTTCTGTCTTGCACAAGCATCTCTTTTTTAGACTGAGTTTGCTTTCCGCCCTCTTTTACAAATGGGTCTTTTTTGCCAGACTCTTCAAGACGCCTAGCTTTGCGTTTGTCTATTTTGGCACAAATGCCCATGAAAAGTAGATAAAGAAAGGTGGTGATTACAATAATTAAAAAGCCGTTCAAAACTGGATGCATGTTTGTATATTGATAGAATAAGAAGCAAATGAAACCATCAAGGAAAAACACCAACGCCAAAAATATAATAAGCCTCTTGTTTGCTTTTTTTAGGTCTCTTCGCTCTTCAGGATTTATCATCATAACGCAATGCCCTCCCTTTGCGGATTATCCGCTGACTTTTGGAATATCCACTGACTTTCTGAAATTCTTTTATATTTCCATTGATTTTTTGGATTATTTGGACTTATCAAACTGTCTTTATGGATTGTTTGCCGCCAAAATGCTCTTCAGCTTGATTTTTTCAGTTTTCTTATGTTTGCAATTTTTATTCAATATATACAAGTGTTGGCTTGGCATAATAAGAAAGCTTGATTTTTAATCAAAAATGCTTTTAAAAAAATCGTACATATTCGTCGCCAAGCGTATGGCTTGTTAAAATAATAGTTGCTTAGTGTAAAGCTCTTAAAAATAGTCGCCAAGCGTTAGGCTTGTTATATTTCACCCCTCAAGATTTTTCCTCTTTCGCGGTTTCTTAAGTTATGGTCAAGAATAATCTTTCTTATTCTGAGGCTTTTTGGTGTAACTTCCAAAATTTCATCATCCGCCAAAAATTCAATATCATCTTCAAGGCTCATCTTTCTTGGAGGTGTAAGTCTAAGTGCGTCATCAGAGCCAGAAGCACGGCAGTTTGAAAGGTGTTTTTTCTTGCAAACATTGACTACAATATCGCCACCTTTTGGATTTGAGCCAACGACCATACCGGCATATACTGGCATGCCTGCCTCGATAAAGAGGTCACCGCGCTCTTGGGCGTTGAAAAGTCCATAAACAATGGCTTCTCCATCTTCGTGTGCAACAAGTGAGCCTGTGTCTCTTCTTTTAATTTCGCCCTTCCATGGCTGATAGTCATAGAATACAGAGTTGATTACACCTTCACCCTTTGTATCTGTCAAAAGCTCGCTTTTAAAACCAAACAAGCCTCTTGAAGGGATGTAAAATTCCATTTTAATACGATTTCCATGTGGAGTCATTTGAACAAGCTCGCCCTTTCTAACCCCCATTTTTTGCATAACAACGCCTGTGCAATCATCTGGGACATCAAGGATAAGTCTATCAATTGGCTCGCATTTTACGCCGTCAATAGTCTTAATCAAAACTTTTGGCATTGAAACTTGAAATTCATAGCCCTCTCTTCTCATGTTTTCAATCAAAATTGAAAGGTGCATTTCTCCACGACCGCTCACTCTAAACTGCTCGGCAGTTTGTCCATCTTCCACTTTAAGAGAAAGGTCTTTGATAGCCTCTTTGTAAAGTCTTTCGCGAATATGGCGAGAGGTAACAAATTTTCCTTCCTTTCCAGCAAGTGGACTGTCATTAACCATAAAGGTCATTTCTACACTTGGCTCGGCAATTTTAACAAATTCAATAGGCTCAACCACCGCGCTGTCGCAGATTGTATCACCGATTTGAACACCTTCAAGGCCGGCAATGCAGACAATGTCGCCCATGTTTGCACTTTCAACTGGCACCTTTTTCAAGCCTTCAAATACAAACAAACTTACAACTTTGGCTCTTGTTGTCTTCTTCTCGTCATGATAGTTGCAAAGCACCACGCTTTGTCCAACTTTAATTTGACCTCTTGAAAGTTTTCCAACGGCAAGTTTGCCAACATATTCGTTATATTCAGCGGAAGAAACAAGCATTTGGCAAGCCTCGGCTTCCTCGCCTTCTGGCGCTGGGATATAGCTTACAATCTTTTCAAACAGTGGTTTCATATCACTGCCACGCACATTTTGGTCTTCGCTTGCAATTCCCTCACGCGCTGACGCATAAATGAATGGTGAATCAAGTTGTTCATCATTTGCATCAAGCTCTAAGAAAAGCTCTAAAACTTCATCAACCACTTCGCTTATTCTGGCGTCTTGTCTGTCAATCTTGTTTACCACAACAATGACTTTAAGCTGAAGGGCGAGTGCCTTTTCAAGCACGAAGCGAGTTTGAGGCATTGTTCCTTCATAGGCATCAACCACAAGAAGAACGCCGTCAACCATTTTAAGAACGCGTTCCACCTCGCCACCAAAGTCGGCGTGTCCAGGGGTATCAATAATATTTATTTTTGTGTCACCATAAAGACAAGAGCAGTTTTTGGATAGAATGGTAATTCCCCTCTCTCTTTCAAGGGCGTTTGAGTCCATAACTCTGTCTTCAACAACCTGATTATCTCTAAATACACTGCCCTGTTTCAAAAGCTCGTTTACAAGGCTGGTTTTGCCATGGTCAACATGGGCAATAATTGCAATATTTCTTATTTTCTCGTTTTTCATCATCTTTTCCTCTTTAAACTAATTTACTATAGCACATTTTTGACATAATTTCAAGAAATGTTTGCCATAAAATAAAAAAAGTGGACACATGCCACCTATTTTAATAACCTTGTTTTGACAGCTTTAATCAAATTTTTCTTGTTTATTTCATCCTCTTCCCAAGCTAAGCCGCCTGTATTTTCAGCCAATAAGTCCATTGCAAGCATGGCAAACTTAAGCATTTGCCTGTCATTTAACTCTTGAAAAAACTCTTCATCCTCCTTTAAGGATTTTTCAATCAAAATTTGAATGGGCGCTATTTCATAATTATCTATAATGACAGCTTTGATTGCCGCTCTTTCAAAAGCTTCAATTTTTTCGCCTATCGCCCCAACACTTGCCTCTCCAATCTCTTTCATAAAAGTCTGATATTTTTCAATTTTTTCAAGATATGATTTGTTTACATGATTGTTTTTTTCTAAAAGAAAGAGTTTGTTTCTTAGTCTTTTTTTAAAAAGCTTGGCTTTTGCGAGTTTTTCTTCCAATTTGGCTTTTTTCTCTTCAAACTCTTCAATTTCACTTTTCATTTGGGCAATATCTGCCTCGCTTACAATCTGCTCATCTTTAAAACTTTTGCTGTAAAATTTAAAGCCAAGCTCATACAAAATATTCGCTTCATTGAAGTGCCTGACAAGTTCTTTATATTCTCTGTCCTCTTCAAGCTTTTCCTTGGTTTTTATGAAGATAAACTCAAAAAAACATGGCTTTTGTTCAATCACTCTGAAATTCTTTTTATCCATAATCGCACCCTTTATAAAATGATATCACATAGGAAAAACAAAAGTCAAATATTGAAATAAAACTAAAAAATTCTTCTCACTATTTTGATTTTTCAATGCCGTTTTATAAAAAACAAAAGATTAAAAACAAAAAGAAGGTTAATATTTTGATTGTTTTATGTTTTACAAAAAAAACAACAAAAAAAGAGTGAAAAATTCACTCTTTTGATTATTCTCTTTCGTCCTCATCGGCGTATTCTTTTGATGAAATTTCTTCAATCTTAATATCTTTTTTAAGAGACTCCATTTCTTCATTTAACACCTTTGAAACTCTTTCTCTTGCGCCAGCAATCTTTTCAACTATTATTTTTCTAAATTTATAGAGATTTGATGCACCGCTTAAAGAATAACGGAAACTTGTGCCCATAATGTCTGCTATCATAATGTTTGCTATTTCTTGACGCACTATAGGCTCGTTATAATTCTCAAGCACAACCTCTTTAAGCATGTTTGTTTTCATCTCGGCAAGTTTGTTTGAAATTTCTTGCATGCTTTTCTCTTCCATGCCTTCCCAAATCTTATCATATTCTGCAAGCATTTCAAGACGCTTAGCAGTATTTTTGAGACGCTCTTCAAGCTCTAAAACTTCATCTCTGCCTTTGTCTTTCTTTCCAGCAACTTTTTTAACCGTTTTTTTCATTTCGGCAATCTTGCCTGGAGCTTCTTCTACAAACCTTTTCATTTCTTCAATTTCTTCTGCAGTATAAAATCTATGGGCGTTTTGATTGAAGCGATAATGCCTATCAATCCCACTCAAAGTGCGGAAGCTTTCATTGAGCTTTTGATACTCTTTATTTTCAATCTCTTTTCTAAACATTTTTGCATCAAGAAAATCTGCTAACTCCATAATATAATCCCCTTATCTCTTAATTCAACTATAACACAATCCCCTTGCAAAGTCAATACAGATAAAGCTATAACAAAACAAAAAAAGTCGACAACATTTGCCGACATTTTTAAATTATTTAAGACCATATTTTTTGTTGAATTTTTCAACATTACCGCTGGCATCAACCACCTTTTTCTTTCCTGTAAAGAAAGGGTGACATTTGTTGCAGATATCAAGGCTTAATGAATCACCTTTAGAGCAAGACTTTGTCTTGAAAGTGTTTCCACAAGCGCAAGTTACGGTAACTTCATGGTAATCAGGGTGCATATCCTTTTGCATAAAATCCTCCTATAAAATTCTTTTTAAACGATTGGGCTTAGGCAGTTTTGCCATCCCACAAATTAGTCACCTACATAAGGTAAAAGTGCAACATTTCTTGCTCTTTTAATAGCAGTGCAAAGCTCTCTTTGGTGATATGAGCAAACACCAGTTTGGCGTCTTGGCAAAATTTTGCCTTTTTCAGTGATATATTTTCTGATTTTAGCAACATCTTTATAATCAATTACTTTTTCACCAGCTACACAAAAAGCACAAACTTTCTTTTTTGAAGGCTTGCGAAATTTCTTTACAACAACCCTTTCTTCAGTTTTTACTTCAGCCATTTTAATTCTCCTTTTATAATTTAGAATGGTAAACTGTCATCGTCATCAATAGGTTCAAGTTCAGCAGAGCCAGTGCCAGTAGGTCTTGGCATATCACTGCCGCCATCAGAATTTTTAGTGCTTAAAAATTCTACATCACTTGCAACAATGTCTGTTGAATAGCGTTTTGTGCCATCTTGAGCTTCGTAAGAAGAGTTTTGTATTGAGCCAACAACACAGCACTTAGAGCCTTTCTTTAAAAATTTGTGACAGTTTTCAGCCAGTCCTCTCCAAGCCACAATGTTGAAAAAGTCAGCCTGTGGACCTTCACTATTTTTTGAGAAAGGTCTTTGAACAGCAATTGCAAATCTGCAAACTGACACTCCACTGTTTGTGGTGTTGAGCTCTGGGTCTCTTGTTAAGTTTCCTATTAACATAACTTTATTCATATTTTAATCTCCTTAATTCAAGCATAACGCTTGCAAACAAACCAAACACAAACCAGATGTTTGACGCAAACCAAATGTTTGACGACTGTTGGATTTCTTGAAGAAATATTTAATTCAACAATCAACATTTTTATTTGCACGAATTGGTTAATCTAACAAACCAAATGCAAACCAAATGTTTGACGGCTATTGTTTTTTTAAATTATCAAATTCAATAACCAAACAAATTCAGCATCAACCATGTCTTGCAAACTAAGTTTGCCAGCATTTTGCTTGACAGCTATTAGATTTTTAGAAAATTTAATTTTTCCTTTAAACTAAATAGTCGCGAAGCCTCTAAGCTTCTTTTTTTACAAACATTTGACGAATAACGCCTTCGGTAATGTTCATAAGCTTGGCCATTGGGTCAACTTCATTTGGGTCAAGTTGGATGTTCATTAAAACATAGAAACCTTCATTTTTAAAGTTGATTGGATAAGCAAGCTTTTTCATTCCCCATTTATCAACGCCTTCAACAACTCCGCCTTTAGAAACGATGTAAGAAGAAAACTTTGCGATAAGTTCTTCTCTCTTTTCTTCGCTTGCGTCTGAAGAGATGATGTAAAGAAGTTCATACTTATTCATACTTTTTACCTCCTTTTGGACAAAATGGTCTTTCCTCTTCTTTGGAAAGACAAGGATGCGGTATAAAAATAATACTGCAAGGCTTATTATAAACTCATCTTAGCGCTTTGTCAAGCATTTAATTATGTTTTGATTATTAAATATATTAAATTATCCAAGCTGACATAAAAATCAAAGCTATTGAATTGAAATAAAAAAGCCTCATAAATCGTTGAGACTTTTTTTATTGTTTATGCGAGTTTTTCAAACTGGCTGTTGTAAAGGTCAGCATAGAAGCCACCCTTTTCAATTAAATCCTCATGATTGCCACTCTCGATAATATCTCCGTCTTTCATAACTAAAATTAGGTCAGCATTTTTGATGGTGGAAAGACGGTGCGCAATAATTATGGATGTTCGGTCAACAGTGAGTTTATCCATGGCATTTTGAATAAGCACTTCTGTTCTTGTGTCAACATTGCTTGTTGCTTCATCCAAGATAAGCATTGGCGCATTGTTGACCATAGCCCTTGCAATAGTGACAAGCTGTTTCTGTCCAGCAGACAATGACGCGTCTTCATTGAGAGGCGTATTGTAACCTTGAGGAAGCGTCTTGATAAAGTGGTGCAGTCCCACCGCTTTGCAAGCCTCTTTTACACGCTCAAGTGGAATATCTTTGTTGTTGTAGACAATGTTGTCATAAATTGTCCCTTCAAAAAGCCAGGTATCTTGAAGCACCATGCAGAACAAGTTGTGCACATTTTCTCGTGTAAGCGACTCTGTCGCCACCCCATCAATCAAAATCTGTCCACTGTTGGTTTCATAAAATCGCATAAGCAGATTGACCATGGTGGTCTTGCCCGCGCCCGTTGGCCCGACAATTGCAATTTTTTGCCCTGCTTTCGCTTTGGCAGAAAAGTCATTGATGATAATTTTGTCTTTATCATAACCAAAACTTACATGGCTAAACTCAATGTTTCCTTCCACGCGTTCAAGCACCTCGGTTTTATAGCTTTCATCAGCAAGCTCTCTTTCGCCTAAAAATTCAAACACGCGATAACTTGCCGCCCCAGCCGACTGAAGATTTGACATAGCCTGCGCAAAGGTGGAAAGTGGCTGAGTAAACAGCCTTACATAAATCATAAATGCAACAATGACTTCAAAGCCGACCTTGCCGCTCATAGTCAAAACAGCCCCTACAACGCACACGGCAACATAACCAAGATTGCCCACAAAGCCCATAAGAGAAGGCATAAGTCCGCCAAGGAATTGAGACTTCCAAGAGGTTTTATACATCTCTTTGTTTATTCCGTCAAAAGTTTTGTTGAGTTTTTCTTCGGCATTGTATGCTTTCACCACATTATGCCCAGAGTAAACTTCCTCAATATGTCCATTTATTTTTCCAAGAAGCTTTTGCTGCCTGTTGAAATACTTTTGACTGTTTGCGACAATTACTAAAAGCAACATAAAGCCAACCACAGAAGCAGCTATGGCAACAAGTGCCAAAATCCAACTTGTGACAAACATCATAACGATTGTTCCTACTAGCAATGTAATTGCCGAAACTAGACTTACAATGCTTTGGTTGAGCGTTTGCCCCAGCGTATCAACATCATTTGTAACCCTCGACAAAATGTCGCCGTGACTTGTATTATCAAAATATTTAAGCGGAAGCTTGTTGATTTTCTTTGAAATATCAGTCCTCATCTTCTTGGTGACTTTTTGAGTAACAGTCGCCATGATGAAACCCTGAAGATAGGAAAGCACAACACTTGAAGCATAAAACGCAACCAAGGTAAGAGCAATTGAGGTAATGAGTTTTAAGTCCATTTTCCCGCCAATTCCTTTCATGATTGCCTCGGTCATGTCACTCATCTTGTCAGGCCCTAAAATAGTAAACACCGTGCCACCAATGGCAAATATAAGTGCGATAATTACAGCAGGCAAATATCTACTGCAATATACAAAAAGTTTACCCCAAGTATCTCTAAAACTATGTTTTTCTCTTATAATCTTCGGTTTCTTAGCTTTTTTCTTACCTTTTTTGCCATTTTCGTCAATATTATCTTCAAAAACGGCTTCAGCTGAAGTTTGCCCTTCTTCAATAATTACATCATCGTCAAGCTCTTCTTCCATAGAATTATTATCAGTCTTTTCTTCCAAATGTTCAGCAAAATCCTTAGCTGACTTATCCAGTTTTTTATCTTCAATTATTTCAATTTTTTCTTCAATAATCTGATTTTGACTTTCTTCGCCTTTTGAAGAAACTTGCAAATTTTGTTTTAATTTATCTTTCATTTGTCAAGCTCCTCCTTTGATAATTGTGATAAAGCAATTTCGCGATAGACCTCACACGAAGTCAAAAGCTCTTTGTGTTTGCCCATTCCAACGACATCTCCTGCGTCAAGCACGATAATCTTGTCAGCATCTTTGATTGTGCCTATTCGCTGTGCCACGATAAAGGTTATGGCATCAGCAGTCTTTGACTTAAGCTGCTTTCTCAGCACCCTGTCTGTTTTATAGTCAAGTGCCGAAAAACTGTCGTCAAATATAAATATCTCTGGCTTTCTGGCAATCGCACGCGCAATGGCCATTCTCTGCTTCTGCCCACCCGAGAAATTTGTTCCACCTTGGGCAACTCTTGCATCATAACCCTCTGGCAATTTATCAATAAACTTCTTTGCCTGTGCAATTTCGGACGCGTCTGCAATATCCTCATCACTTTTCTCGCCCTTGCCATTGTCACCAAAGTCAAGATTTGACTTGATTGAGCCCGCAAACATGACAGCTCGCTGAGGCACATAACCAATTTTGTTGTGAAGCGCTTTTTGCTCGTAGTCTTTGACATTGACCCCATCAATCAAAATTTCACCGTCAGTCGCGTCATAAAATCTTGGAATAAGATTGATAAGGGTGCTTTTTCCACTGCCCGTCGAGCCAATAAAAGCCACAGTTTCACCTTTGCGTGCGGTGAACGAAACATTTCTTACAACATATTCTTCCGCATCAGGATATTTGAAACTTACATTTTTAAATTCAACAATTCCCAGATTTTCAACAGCATTCTCTTTGCCATCAAGAATTTTAGGTTTTGTATCAAGCACCTCATTTATACGCTTTGCCGAAACGCTCGCTCTTGGCAAAAGCATGAAAATCATGATAAGCAACATGAAGGACATGACCACCTGCATAGCGTAAGAAATGTAGACAACCATATCACTGAAAAGTTGAATTTTGCCAGGGATAGCCGCTGAATTGATAAGATATGCACCAATCCAATAAATAGCCAAAGTAAGCCCACTTGCAATCAGCGTCATTCCAGGATTCATAATTGCCATGACCCTTCCTGTAAAAAGATGTGTCTTTGTCAGCTCATTATTTACCTTTTCAAACTTTGCTTCTTGATAACTTTCTGCATTGTAAGCTCGCACCACCCTAAGCCCTTCAAGATTTTCACGAGTGGAGCTGTTTAAATTGTCAGTAAGTTTTTGAATTTTCTTAAATCTTGGCACGGCAAAGATGATTACCACGCCCAGCATAACAATCAAAATTCCCACCGCAACTGCTGTTGCCACCGACCATTGCCAGCCCTTGTTTGCAATCTTGCAAATTGCCCACACTGCCATAACTGGTGCTTTGACCAAAAGTTGCAAGGAAAGCGTCATTGCCATTTGCACCTGACTGACATCATTTGTCGTCCTTGTGATAAGACTTGATGTTGAGAAGTTTTTAATCTCTTCCATTGAGAAAGACTCCACCTTGTCATATACGCCCTGCCTCATGCGATAGGAAAGCACGGCCGAAACTCTTGATGCAATAAAACTGACAACCACAGCCGTCAAAAGACTGCCCAGCGCACAGGCAAGCATCAGTCCGCCAGCCTCCCAAACCTCATTCATCTTGCTGCCCTCTGTCTGAACAAGAGTGGTGATTTTTGACATATAATCAGGAAGTTTTAAATCAAGCCAAACTTGAAATATGATTAAACCAAAGCTCAGCACAATAAAAACCCATTCTTTTGCCTTTAAAAAGCGAAACAACCTAAGCATTTTTTTCTCCTTTTTTTAGTTTTGTTGAAACTCAACTTGTTATATTTAGATTGTATATACTATACATAAATAAAAAATAATTGTCAAACAAATAAAAATTTCTTACTGATTTATTCCTTAAAAGATATATTCAATTCTTAATAATTTTGACAAAAATTAAAATGTGAATTATTCGTAATAAAAAATCTCCTTCCGCCTTTATTACAAAAAATTCGTATAAAAATAATATTACTCAAGTAATACCATTCAAAAAGTCATAACCCTCACGCTTCCAACACAAACCTCAAACCACAAATCTCATATTGCCAAACGCAACCCACGAGCCTCAACCGCAAATCACAAAAACAAATTTCCAAAAAAACGCGACCTTCAAAACTCAAATCTCAAATCATAAATCTCAAACTACAACCTACAAACCACGATACTTGAGCCACAAACCTCAAAACTCCAACTTCCAACTACAAATCACAAACCTTAAACCACACTCCTTAAAACCACAAAAAAAGGTGAAAATCTCACCCTTTTTTAAATTTTATTGTAAATTTTTCGTAAAACTTTGTTTTATAAAATGTGTAAAACATTATTACTCAACATTTTATTATTCCATAATTCGTGTAAGTTTTTCAGCACCTGTGAGTATTAAAACAACCGCACTGATATATTTTGGCGTAACAAAATATTGGTCATTCTCCTTTGTAATCACCCCAATCTTATCAAGGTAAGAAAGGTGATGATAAAGCTTGCCAGTTGTTTGATATTGCAAGTTTTCCATAAGCACCTTAATCGTCAATCTTTCTTGCATGAGATTTTTGATTATATCCAGCCTTTCTTCACTTGCGAATGCGTCAATCACCTTTGCCATTTCAAATGAATTTATCTTAAAAAGTGAAGAAATGGTGTTTGAGTCTGCACCAAAGGTAGAGCCAAATGTCTCATCTTTTGAGTTGTATCTTCCAACATAAGCAAACAGCCCCATAGGCATTTCACTTGGCGTAATTGTGCAACGATGACTGCCCTCTCTTCTCTCTTTTCTCTTATCCTTCCCTTCATTTTCAAGCTTTGAAAGCCTCTCTTCAATTCCTTCAAGTTGATTTAAAATAATATCAAGTTTTTCCATATCTCCCCCTTAAATTAAAATACAAAATTACCATATAAAATGTTTTTAATAAATAAGTTTCACATAAAATATAAGCAGTTTTTGTTTATTCCGTAATTATGTAATTTCATAATATCATAATTTCGTATATTTGTCAACACTTTTTTAAAAAAATATCGACTTAAATTTAAGAAAACTAAGTTTTCAAACTAGACACTTTAAAAATAATTCAAATCTTAAAAAATTAAGCTGTGAATAAATCAAAAATAAGCAAGCTAAAATCCAAGCCTTATTAAATTCAAGCATCGTTAAATTCAAGCTAAAACTAAGTTTTGAATATTAAAATTCTCTAAAATAAGAGGCGAAAAAGTCAAGTCAAGCTTGTCAAATGCAAGGATGAGGACAGTCTGAACAAGAATGAAGCATGCTTTTGTCGATTACTTCAATCCTTCCCTGTCTATTAAAAAACACTGGACAGTTAAACTTTGAAAGGTCAGTTTCTGACAGAGTTTTATCAAGCTTTTGAAGATGGTTAAGCACCAGTCTTAAACCTTCTTCCGTCATAATATACACAGGTATTTTTATACCCACCTGCGCGATAGCATTTGGTGCGATATATTCTTTGACATACTTTGACGCGCAAGACCAGACAATGTCAGCATTGTTTTTCATTGCAAGTGCAGCCTCTTTTCCAATTCCAGTCGAACAGAGGCCAAACTTAAAAATCTTCACACCCTTTCTTTCAAGTTTTTTCAGTTTTTCATGCAAGATATTATCCTGCCAAGCCACCGAAACGGCTATATTTTTAAAGCCTCGTCTTATAGCTTCTTTTACACCAGCAAGCTGGTCAATTTTGGCAGTGTAAGGAAAAACTGGTATTATTTTTGCCTCTTCGGCAGTTTTGAGAAGTTTCTCTGAAGGACTTGAATAAAAAAGAGGAATAATGAATATCAGTCTTGACGCCTACAAAATTTTTTACACTGTCGCACAATGCGGAAGCATTTCAAAAGGTGCGGAAGAGCTTATGATATCGCAGCCTGCTGTCAGCTGGCAAATTAGCACTCTTGAAGGTCAAATCGGACTTCCTCTTTTTATCAGAACAAAAAAAGGTGTGGTTTTGACTGAGGAAGGCAAGGTTTTGTTTGATTATGTAAAGCAAGGTATAGAAAATTTTACCAATGCCGAAAACACACTGACAAACATGAAAAATATGGATTATGGAAAAATCCGCATTGGTGCAAGCACCACAGTCAGCCAACATGTGCTTATGCCCTACTTAGAAAAGTTTCACAAAAATTTTCCAAAGATTGAGATTGAAATTGTCAACACTCTGACAAGAGACCTTATAAGCCAGCTGAGAAAAGGCAATCTTGACCTTCTTCTTTTAAATCTTCCTTGTGAAGAAGCAAGCGACCTTAAAGTGCAAAAACTATTGTCCGTGCAAGATATATTTGTGGGAAACAGAGAATTTTTTGATAAAACCGGCGGACAACTGACGATTGAAGAGCTTAAAATGTACCCCACAATATTTCAAAAACGCCCTTCAAACACACGAAACTTTCTTGACGACTATCTGAAAGACAATAAAGTTGTCCTTCCTAAAAGCATGGAAGTTGTAAGCTATAATCTTATTATGGAGCTGGTAAAAATCGGTTTTGGAATAGGTTATGCCACCAAAGAGTTTGCCCAAAAAGAACTTGACGAAAAAAAGCCTATATGAAATCAAAATAACCCCTGCCCTGCCAATGCGTCATATCGGAATTGTAACCCTTAAAAACCAAATTCTTTCTTTCGCAACTAAAAAACTCATTGGCCTTATGCTTGAATAGTTTTTCTTAAAGCTGGTTTTAATAAGATTTAATTTTAATAAGATTTAACTTAGTTAAGCTAAAATATGCCAATTTAGCTTTGTTTCAATTGTTGGCAACAAAACAAGTAAGCTTGTCTCTCAATTTAAACAAGCATTCTTGTCGTTCTCACAAATTAACAAACAAGTTTGTCTTTCTCGCAAATCACTTTCATTTAACAAGCATTCTTGTCGTTATCAATTTAAACAAGAAAGCCTGTCGTTCTCACTATTTTTATACAAGCAGGCTTATCTCTCTTATAAATAAAAAAATAAAATTTTGATTTTTTTTAAATATAAAAAATAAACATCCTACTTTTTAAAATATATATAATTATAAAAATAAAAGAAGGCCTCTAGTATTTCAAGTTAACAAAAAAACATATCAGCCACGATATGTTTTTTATTTTCTAAATTCTGTTTATTTTTTCTTATTGGTCAATTTTGCGCCACAGCTTGAACACTTGTTCTCTTTTGGGTTGATTTTGCTTCCGCAATATTCACAATAAACATCTTCTTTCTTTTGGTTGAGCTCCACCCCAGTGACTTGGGTGAACACCTCGCTCAGTCTTGAGCCGATATTGCTGAGATTTGAGCCATTTGTGGTGGTTGTCACTTTATGTGTGCTTGTCGCTGCCGCAACAATTCCAAAAACCATAAGTCCGCCACCTAACGCAAGAAACAATCCACCAATAAGCATGCCTACGCCTGACATTATGGTCGCATTTTTATCTACTGACGCTTCAAACCAGCCGTCTTCCATCATGCCCGGCAAAGAAATTCCTTTTCCGCCCGTAATTCTGATAATTCCAAATATCGCAAGCACCAGTCCAATAACAATTGGAATTAAGCACAAAAGCCTGAGCGCTTTTTTATTATTTTTCTTTTCTTCCATTATTCACTCCATTAAACAATAGTAAATTATTTAGATAGCTTGCAAACTATTCTTTTTCGTCCTCATTACTGTATAATGTAAGACATTCTTTTTGATAATCCTTTAAATTTCCTGCCAAACTTGTGTTTGAAAGCTCATCAAGATTGTTTGCAAAATCAAAAAGTGTTTCTGCCATAGTTTGCAGGCGAACACCCTGCCAGCTCTCCTTTTTGTAAAACTTTCCATTTTCATCTGAAGGGTTGAGCATTAAATATTGCATGCTGGCATTTGGCTTAACATTATGGAAGCTGAATTGCAATCCAGCAATATTGACCATCATAGCTTTTTCGGCAGCGTCATAACAAAAGGTGGCGTTTTCTACATCATTGGCAATCAGCCCATCAATGCCACTGTTGACAGATAGTTTGAAATTGTAAGAAACATCTTTGTGAGATTTCACATAGGTGTTGATAAGATTGATAGATGCAAAGTATAAAAATGCGTCTGCGGTGTTTGTGATAAACATTGTTTTAAGGTTTGCCTTTGCCCGAATATACGACTCCCTTGAAACCTCTTCTTTCTGAGTGTTTTCCTTGATGATTTTTTTAAGGTCTTGCACTGAATCAAGTTTGAACATATTCTTTCTCCTTTTGCATTTAATATAGTTTGCTTTTCCCGCCTCTCGCAAAGCGATTTTTGAGTAAAATCCTTTTTAAATTTTTCATTCCATTTGGCTTAAACATTCTCTTACTTTATTCTAACATATTTAATTTTTCTAAGTCAATACAATAATAAAATTATAAAATATCTTTTTCATTATCAAACCACTCATTGAACAAATCAAAAGGGCTGACATACCCATCATTTCGGTGAGCTCTTTCATCTTCAGTCATTTCAGCCATTGTTTTTGTGCAGTTTTGTGGAATAAATACATACCATAAATCAGACCATTTTTGTTTTGTATCCCTTCCTCGAATTTCTGTTGAAAGATTGCCTCTCACAAACGCGAAAAATTTCTTAACCTCTTTGCCATCATAATAGGCAAGACATTCTTTGAAATAACACTCTCGGTCTTTGACATCCTTCATGCGCTCAAGCAACCCCTCGATGCCAAACTTATATAAAAGCTCCCTTTTTGGAAAGGCGCCCGGAAAGTTTGGTTTGCCTGGGAAATTTGGTATATAAAAGCCAGCGTCAAGCGACAGGCATGGCTTTTTAACCTTTTCAAATGCCTGCCTCACCTTGTATTCGGCAATATATTCAATATCGTTCACCTCTGGCTCGTCAATGTCATATTCATAAATCTTAAGCGAAATGTTTTGTGCAATGTGCTTTTGGGCTGACTGCACCTTGCCAGGATTTGATGTTACAAAAATGATTTCTTTCATATTTACCTCAAAATTATTATAACATATACCCATTGATACTTACAAGGGTTTTATTCAATTCCTTTTATTAAAAAACATGCCACAATAGGCATGTTTTAAATCACATTTTTTCTACAATTAAGAAATCTTCATGTTATGCCAGCATAGCCGCACTCTTCAGATTTTTTCACCCGTCCAAATAGCCAAAAACTCTTTTTGCCAAACAGCTTTCACATTCTTTAGTCCCGCCTTCTCAAGCAGCTTAAAATTGTCTTCAAGCGTTTCAGGGTCGTCTTCTTCCTTTAAAAGTTTCATCCAGTCTTCACTTTCTTCAACGCTGAAACTCTTCAAAAGCCAGTCTCTCTGAAACTTTTCAAACTTCTGTTCTTCCTCTTCGCTTCCCCCTTTGACCAAATCACAGGTGATATATTGACCGCCATTTTTCAAATGCTTCAAAACATTTTCAAGTGCCAACAGTTTGTAAGCTTTTCCATGAACATTGTGCACTCCAAAACTGGATATGATAAGGTCAAACTCGCCCAGCTTTTTCATGCCTTCATCGTCACATATATCGCATACCACACAGTCGAAACTATACTTTTCCATCCTCTTCTTTGCAATTGCCAGCATACCTGTCGAAAAATCAACCCCTGTAAAATGGGCGTTTGGGAATTTCTTTGCCACCTTTTCCGTCAGTATGCCAGTGCCGCAACAAACATCCAAAATCTTCAACTCTTGTTGCTTTGCCCCAATATTTTCAACAAGACACTCAAGTGCTTCATCAAAGTAGATGTTCACAGCTCTGCTTGTATACTCATACTCCTCAGCCTCGTTGTCAAAAGTTTGTTTTATATCCATTTTTTTGCTCCTTTTTGCGTAGTTAATTTTTATTTGGCCTCAAATAGACACCAACTCTTCCCAATTTAAAGAAGAGACCTTTTCAAAATTCTCAAAGTTTATCATCTGCGGAAGATGAATAAAAAGAAATTTTGTCTGTTTAAATTCTTTCGCCAATTCTGCAAGCGAATAATAATATATGTGGTTGCAATAAGAGTTTCCAGCTTTTGAAGAAAGCTCTGCCATCACACCCTTGCCCTTGAGCCTGTTTTTTAATTCTTCATAATTGAAATTAGTGCAAACTTGCCCTATTGTTTTTTCATTATAACTTTGAATTTGATTTTCTTTTTTCTCTTCACTTGCGATTTCTTGCTTTTTGGGCTCTTTATTATTGAAGAGCGTCTGCTTCTCTGCATTTAGACAATTATTTGATACTTTATCTTCTTCAGCTTTTGCAAGCAATTCCAAATGCAGTTTATTTTTAAGTTTTGGCTTTTGGCCAAACATGATTACAACAGTTGGCATAAGCATTTCAAGCTTTTTCCGCAATTGCTGGCAGCTTTTTTCTTTATCATTGTCAATGAGAAGCTTTTCTTTCACTCTCAGCCTTTCAAGCAGCAGAAAACTTGAATTGTTTTTGCCTTTAAATCCAACAAATAATGTTTTCATAAAGTTAATATATCATAAATTTAAACAACCTCAAAATCTTTTAAAACCTAAAATGAAATTTTAATTTCGCAAAGCAAAAATCACAAAAAAACGGCGAGATTTTCACCGTTTATTAAGTTTTTATATAATGCTTTATTAAACGCTTTGAAGCTCTTCTTCATCTTCTCCAACAATATCCTCAAGCATGATGGCATGTTCATCACTTTGTTGAGACCAAATAAGATCATAGTTTGCAAGATTTTCTTCACCAAGATTTTCCTTAATGAATTTTCTTACAGCTTTCAACTGATTTGCATCAGCCCATCTAAGTGAAAGCATAAGAGCATATTTTGAGTTTGCATCTTTTGGAAGTTTGCCTATATCATAAGTCCCCTTAACAATACTGTCGATTGTGATTGGAGGAATTTTTACAAACGCCAAGAAATCTCTTGCAAGAGCGTCGCCAACCTTATTTTTGATAAGGTTGTAATCAAATTCACCATGACCAGCAAATAAAATATCAGAAACTTGTTCCCAAGAACGAGGATCAACAGCATGTTCTGGTGGCTCTTCACTGTCATAAGGAGTGCAAAGCGCCTTAATGCCTTTTGCAGCAATGAAAGACAAAACTGCTGGATGTACTTTTGGTCTATTTGGGAATTTTTTATGTGGTTGGCCACCCCATTGTAAGAAGCTTTTTACATCAGGCTCCAAATAAATATGGGCATAGAATCTTCTGAAAAGTGGCTCTGGCATATTGTAAGCGGCTGATGACTCTTTTGGATTGTTTCCTGTTGAAACGATTACGCAGTTGTCTGGAAGTTTGCCCTCTTTGCCATTGATTGAGCGCTCAAGAACAATGTCATAAACCAAGCTTTGCTCATTTTCTTTTACATTTGTAAGCTCGTCAATAAGAAGAACATGGTTTTTCTTAGGCTCTCTCTTGCAGATATCCCATATTTGAGTAAACCATGTAGGCTCTATCCAAGAAGAAACTCCATTTTCATAAGCAGTCTTTCCAATAATTTCTTCAGGCAAAATTCCGTTTCTGAGTCTTATCATAACGAAATCTGGGTCTAATTCTTGAACGCGTCTTGTTTTACCAACACCGCTTGGACCATGAAGCATGAAAGATTGACCTTTTTCAATATAGAAAGCAAGCTGCTCATCAACAGTTTTTGGTTTTGTGCTGATTGTAATGCCATAAGGGTTGACTTCTTTTGTTTCTACAAGCTCAGCTTCATCTTTGAAAACGATATGTTTGAATGATGCTTTGCTCTTTTCACCTGAGAAGTCAATGTTTGTTGAAGCCTTGTTTCCTTTTGCACCATTTCCGTTGTCGATTACAGAACGAAGGTTTGTTCCGTTTAACATACTTCTGATATAAGAGTTTTGCCAAAGAATACCATTGCTGTCATTTTTGTCTATATAGAAAGGAAGTCCACCAATAAGTCCCTCTTCACTACGCAAAAGCACTGTGTCGCCTTTGTCAAAAGCATTTGGGTTTAAGCTTGTGCTGTCCCAATTGACAACAATCCACTTAATAGGCTCTACTTTAAACCAATATGCCTTGCCATCTTCGCAAGTTGTGCGATCGGCAAAGAAATTCATATTCTTAGCACTTTTTGACTCGGCAATAACACGAACATATCTTTCGCCTTCAAATTTATATTCATAATCTTTTTCTTCATCTTTCCATGATCTTCCATCTGAAGCTGTCGATGAACCAATATAATAAGCAGAAGGTTTTGGGTTTTCAGTTTGAAAGAAAAACTCCAGTCTTTCAGCAAGCGCATCGCTTACTTTAGATTGTGGATATTGCATATCTGGGAAAATAACCGTTTGATATATGCCATTGTGTTTTAAAATAGCTCCTGAATTTTTAACATCTTTAACTGCCACCTGAAAAGCAGGTGCAACAACTAAACTTGTAACATTTTGGTCGCTATGTGATAAATGTCCTTCTGCGTCAACTACTTTTACCGATCTCTTAGCCTGGTCAAAACTGCCGCCTTTAATATAATAATCACTAGTCCAGTATAAAGTACCGTATTTACCATTCGAACATACACAGCTTGGGTTTGTTCTTGCTTGGTTTGCAACGGCATAGTCTGTCGCAGAAACCTGTTTTAATACACCTTGCATACTTGAAACTTGTTCAGCAGATAAAATGAAAAATTCATCATTAGTATTTACAGTTGATTGCTTAAATACCTGCTGCGAGGTCATAATTGACTTTTTAATACTTTTTGCCATAATAATCTCCTGTGCTTATTATAGCACAATTTTTTTTAGATTTCAAGATATTTTGTAAAAATAATATAATCTTAAAAAACACAAAACATCATTATTCTGCTTCAAGCATTTTGTTGCATTGTTCGATGATTTTTTCCTTTAATCTTGAATTTTTTGGACGCTTATGATATAATCAACAATAAGAATATCCATATATTTTTACAAGGGGGAAAAATGAAAGCAATAATTTTTGATTTCGACGGCACTATTACTTATAAAAGCAAAAATATCTGGGACTGGATTTGGACAAATCTTGGTTTTGACTTATCTGAGGGCTCTGAATATGACCTTCTCGAAAAACGCTATGCCAGTGGCGAGATTTCCTATCAAAAGTGGTGTGACATAACTTGTGACATGTTTCGCGAAAAGGGCTTGAGCAAGCAAATTGTAAAAAGTGCAACAACTGAAACTAAGGTAATAAATGGTTTTGCCCAAACAATAAAAAAGCTTAAAGAAAAAGGGATAAAGTTATACATAGTCAGCGGAAGCGTGCTTGAATGCATTGAAAATGTGCTGGGTGAAAATAAAGATTATTTTGACTTTATTGCAGCAAACCATTTTGTATTTGATAAATCTGGGCTTATTTCTCGCATTGAAGCAACCAAATATGACTATGAAGGAAAGGCTGTCTTTGCAAAAAAAGTCATCAAAAAACTTGGTATAAAACCTCAAGACGTTTGCTTTGTAGGCAATGGCGACAATGATGAATGGGTGTATCAAACAGGTTGCAAAACACTTTGCATAAATCCAGATGGTGCAGATTTCGCAAATAAAGAAAAATGGTCGGGCTGCATCGAACACACCGACAACTTTGAAGACATTCTCTCATTTATTCTTGACTCTTCAATCGAAAATGAAAAATAACAAAAAAAAGTGGACACTTCCCCCACTTTTTATTTTTTTTAAACCACATAAATTTTCAATATTCGAAAACCAGCAAAAACATATGTTTTTTATTTTAGCGTTAAAACAATATTATATTGAATTTATTTAACGATTTTTTATTCAAAATTTGTTTATATGCTATATAAATTATTTCAATCATTAAAAATAATATTAAAACTAAATACATTTAGTTTGACAATGTAAAGACTTGTAAACAATGGCAAAGTAAAAAACCGTTTAATCTAAATCACTAAAATCATTTTTGCCTTTATCATTGAAGTTGTCAGAAGAGTCCTCTTTTTCTAAAAATACTTGACGGAAATATTTTGTAAGCTCTTTATACATTTGCGTATGTTTTAATGGGCTGAATATTTTGATTGAATGATAGTAGTGCTGAGCAATATTATCTTTTGTTGAATTGAAATTGTTCCAAATTTCCCTTCCCATATATTTCAAATCAAAATAAAGCGACCTCAAATTTGAAAGGCAATCGGCACATTTAATCATTTTTGCCTCAATTGGCCCATTTGCCAGCCTTTTTGCATGTTCTTCTTTACGCTCGACATACGGCAAGCTTTTAATCTCGCTGACATAACTTACTAAGGTGGCAACCTTCTTTCCAAAAAGCCCCTCAATTTCTGCAAGGCTG
>JAAWCQ010000013.1 GCA_022793335.1 Clostridia bacterium | reverse complement strand
ACTTGGTATACAAGGCTTAAATTTCTCTGCAACAAAGAGCCAGAAAAAAAGCATATTCTATTCATTGACTAGCTTACAAATGTTCATGAAAACGAGCAGTCTCTTGTCTATCATATTGTACTTGAGCATTCCATTGACGGAAATCTTGGCGCTCTGCCTAAAAACTGCGTGGTAGTTGCGGCTGGAAACAATCCTGATGAAAGTGAAGCTGCTTACAACATGCCAGAGCCGCTCTTTCGCCGCTTTGAAGGACATATCTATCTTCAACCAAACCTTTCAAGCTTTCTTGAATGGGGAAGCGGTTTGGACGAATACGGAAATCCAAAAATTCATCCCCTTATTGCCGAGTTTTTGGCAAGCAACAAGGAAACCGCCTTCTACTCAAAATATGACCCAATCTCTCCACCAAAGTTTGCAATTGACCCACGCGGTTGGGAGCAAGTTTCAAAAATCATCTATGACAACAAAGGCGTCTTGCGTTTTGAGCTTTTGGCAAGTAAGCTTGGCGATGATATTGCCAGCGACCTTATGGCGTTTTCAAAACTTCCAAAAATTTCCATTTCAGATATTATGAACGACAAAATAAAAACCTCAATCATCCCTTCTGACAAAGACTCTAAGTTTGCCCTAACCTGTGCATTGCGTTCGGCAAACGAGAAGCAAGTGGAAAAAGTGCGCCAGTTTATAAAAATCTATCTTGGCGAAGAAAACCTTGCCTTCTTTGACTCTATGTGGTGCGAAGATAATGAAGAGCGTGCAATTTTGATTGGACAAATTGACTCACAATATGACCTTGAAACTTTAAGCAATCCAAAAGAGGACTTATGATTGTAAATGAAATAAAAGTCAAGGACTACTTGACAAAATCAAAACTTGACGATTACACTATAAACCCATATATTGGTTGCACTCACGCCTGCAAATATTGCTATGCCTGTTTTATGAAACGCTTCACCGGCCACAAAGATAAATGGGGCGAATTTGTAGATGTAAAGCTTTGCGATAAACCAATTGATATAAAGAAACTGGCTGGCAAAACCCTCTTTCTTTCAAGTGTGACAGACTGTTATAACCATCTTGAGAGCAAATATGAAGTGACCAGAAAGATTTTGACGCAAATTATTGCCGCCGACGCAAAAATTCAAATCTCAACCAAAAACAAACTTATTCTTCGCGATCTTGACATATTGAAACAACTTAAAAATGTCACAGTTGCCCTGTCTGTCAACACCCTCGACGAAACTTTCAGAAAGGATATGGACAGAGCAAGCACCATTGACGAGCGTCTTTTCACCTTAAAGACCCTTCATGAAAACGGAATAAAAACTGTGCTTTTCATGTCTCCAATTTTTATGGGACTTACAGACTATAAGGGAATAATTGAACGAACAAAAACTTTCATTGATGAATATTGGTTTGAGGACCTAAATCTCAGAGGCGAATATAAGTATGAAATTCTTGACTACATAAAAACAAAACACCCTCAGCTTTATCCCTATTATCAAAGCGTGTATATCGACGGCAACAGGCGCTATCTTGAAATTTTAAACAGAAAGATTATCAAATGCGCACAAGATAATGGTGTAAAATATCAAGATTACTTCCACCATGCTGATGTAATCAAACGCGAAATGCTGAAATCGAAAAACTTAAATCAATAGTTGGGGCAAAACGCCCCTCTTTTTTAATCCATTTTGACTTCAAACCTTTTTCACTTAAATCCGCTTATCAGCAAGCTTTTGGTTTATTGTAAACATTCAATAAATAAAAAATAATAAAATAATATTAAATTAAACTTATTGAAAATAAAAAATAAATATAAAAAAATAAATAAGAAAAATAAAAATAAAATATTAAATAATTAAAATAAAGCAAAATAAATGGAAATAAAAACAAAATAAATAGAGAAAAATTATTTTTTGGCATTTTTCTCTATTTTTTTACAATTAAAAATTGATTTTTATTTATTAAATTGTTTTTATTTAATTTATTTAAATTTAATATGTTTTTTTAATTCTTTTTATTTAATTTATATTTTTTATTTAATTATATTTATTTTTCAAGAATTTATCTTCATCCATCATCATATCAAAAAACTTGATAAGCTCTTCTTTTTTATATTCATTATTTTGAAGCCAGTCCAAGACAATGAAAGCGAGCCCGCCCATATAGAAATCAATGATTATATCAAGAGGGACAATATAATCTTGGCTGTAATGATTTTTGCTGATGAAATATCTCACGCTTCTTCGCATAGTGGTGGCTATAAGCATAATCAGTCTATCTGAGTTGTTGTTGATAATCAGCTTAAATCTATTTCTGTTTACTTCAATAAAATCAAAGACTCTTGTGATAATGCTTACATACATTTCTTTTGAGGTTGAAAAGTTGCCCTTCTCAATAGTGCTTAAAAGCATCTCCTCTTCAATCTCATCAAGTGCATAATTAAAAAGGTCGTTTTTGTCGTCAAAATGATTGTAAAAAGTCGCCCTATGCACCATTGCCCTATCACACAAATCATTGACACTTATCTTCTCAAAAGCACGCTCTTGCATAAGCCCTAGAAGCGCCTCAGTCAAAAGTTTCTTTGTTCTTCTTACTCTCAAATCTTCTTCATTAACCTGCATAACCTCTCCTTAATAATAGACACATTCAGCAAAACTGTAAACTATTTTACAAATCTGCAAATCCGTATAAAAATCTTTGTTGAATTTTTAAAAATTCTATCATAAAATTATACTGATGTCAAAAATATATACAGTTGTCTAATAAAAATATTTACAAAGGAGGGCTTATGAAAAAGATAATCGTTGAAAACCTCACCAAAGATTATGGGCACGGCCGAGGAGTTTTTGATGTTTCCTTTGAAATTGACCAAGGCGAAGTGTTTGGTTTTCTTGGCCCAAATGGAGCTGGTAAAAGCACCACCATTCGTCATTTAATGGGTTTCAGTAAGGCTGACAGCGGAAGCACCAAAATACTTGGTCATGAAAGCTTTAATGGCTATGCAAAATTTATGGACAAAGTTGGTTATCTTCCAGGCGAGATTGCCCTGCCAAGTGGGCTTACAGGCTGGCAATTCATTGATATGATGAAAAAACTTAAAGGCAATATTGACGAGGCTTGGCTTAAATATCTTATCGAATATTTTCAGCTTGACCCAAGTGGAGACACAAAAAGAATGAGTCTTGGCATTAAACGAAAGCTTGCCGTTGTCACCGCTTTTATGAATGACCCTGACATACTTATTCTTGACGAGCCAACAAGCGGGCTTGACCTTGAAATGCAAGAAAAATTTATAAAATTCATCAAGGAAGAAAAGGCGCGAGGCAAGACAATTCTTCTTTCCAGCCATATCTTCAGCGAGGTTGATGCCACCTGTGACCGCATTGCCATTATAAAAGATGGAAAGGTGGTCTCTGAGTTTAAGGCCAGCGAGCTTAAACACAACAATAATAAAATATACAAAATCAGTTTCGCCGCCCCTTCAGACAAAGAAAGTTTTTTAAGCGTCGCAGGCTCAAGCGAAACCATGACTATTCTTGACCAAGAGGATGAAACAGTCACATTAAGCATCAACGACATGCATATCAACGAGCTTATCAAAAAGCTTGCAAGTTTCAACATAATTGACTTTAGACATTTGAAAGAAAGCCTTGAAGATTACTTCATGAAATTCTATAAAGAAGACAAGGATTTTGGAGGTGCATTATGAGCGATAATGTAATAACCGTCAAAAATCTCACCAAAGATTATGGCAAAGGTCGAGGGATATTCGACATATCGTTTGAATTGCGGCGAGGAGAAACTCTCGGCTTTATTGGCGCAAATGGCGCAGGCAAGACCACCACATTAAGAAATATTATGGGCTTTTTAAAATGTGACAGCGGCGAAATTGAAGTTGAAGGGCTTCACGCTTGGCAAGATGCTGAGAAAATTAAAAAATTTATCGGATATGTTCCGGGCGAGATTGCCTTCCCTGACCTGAAAACTGGCACCGCGTTTATCAAGTCGCAGGCAGAGCTTTTAGCTCTTAAAGATATGACCTATGCAAACCAGCTTGCCAGCAAGCTTCAACTTGACCTTTCGGCTGGGCTTAAGCGAATGAGTAAGGGCATGAAACAAAAAACAGCCTTGGTTGCCGCACTTATGAACGACCCTGAAATTTTGATTTTAGACGAGGCAACGACAGGACTTGACCCACTTATGCGACTTGCCTTCCTCGAGATTATGGAGTGTGAAAAGCGAAAAGGCAAATCAATCATCATCACCTCTCACCTATATGAAGAGCTGGAAAAGATATGTGACCGCGTCGCACTTATTGACAAAGGCCATATCATCAATATCATCGACATGAAAGAATTTCGCAGCCGCACCCTGAGAGAATATAAAATTGAATTTAAAAATAAAAACGATTATAAAGACTTTTGCAAACTTGACTATCAAATCATTCGCAAGCAGCCAAACTACAATCAGGTGACAATATCAATTGAAAAAAATGCTCTATCCCAGCTTTTTAAAGAGCTTGCAATGTTTGATGTAAAATTTATCTCAGAAGTAAAATACACCCTCGAAAACGCACTTTTGGCCAATTTTAAGGACGCAAAAGCGAACGAAAAATGATTCAAATAATACACCGAATATTATGGCAGGCAAACATAACCTGTCAATAAAAAACAAAAGGAGGACAAAAATATGTTAAGCAAACCACTTTTTAAACAATCGTGTAAGGCAAACATGGGGTTATGGTCATTCGTAACCGGCATAACCTGCGTAATTCTCGCAGTGCTGATTTTGGTGATTGGAAATCTAAGTGTAGGCACAGTTTCAAGCTCTATGATTGACATTTTCCTTTCAAACTCGATTGAAGCATCAGTCAAAAGACAGGCAACAACCTACTACGACATGACCGAAACCGCACTTACAAACTTTGATGAAAACACCACGTCGTTAGACTATCTGTTAAACACAGCACTTACCGACCAGCAAAAGTCGCAGGTAATCAGCACCTACAACATGCTTATCGCAAGTGGCAAAACTGACGAAGAGGCGCGCGCTTTAATGTTGTCAAGACTTTCTGAAGAGCAAGCTTTGGCTCTTGGCACTCTGCTTGACTACTATCTTTCCATGAAAGCTGAAGACGGCACAATTGACTACTCCCAAAACGCCATAAACGAATATATTTTAAGGATAATCGAAGAAGAGATATATCAGCAGCTTGAAGCTGAAACAGGCGTTGAAGCAGCTACCTACGCTCGTCAATTTATTCACCAAGCTGTCTCAGACTTTGTCGCTTCAAACTCTGACAACCCCGGCGAATTTGCCACCTATTACATACCTACCGTTCTCGAAGAAATATTCTATTCTCAAAGCTTTGAAAATGACGGAGAAAAAGTTGCCGTCGCAGACTATTTCACCAAGGAAGATATAAACTCGACCGCGCTTTCGGCAATTCTATCTTTCCAAGCTGAGTTGACATATAAAACAAGCCAGCTCCGCCAGCAAATTTTATCCGAACACCCAGAATATTCACAGCAGCAAATTGAAGAAATTATTGCAGCTGAAATGGTATCATTCAAGGCAACCCTTGTCACAAAAATTTCAAAAAGCCTGCTTGACGACCTTTCAGACGAAGCATCAACCTCATTAAAAGAGCTTGGCCAAATGGACATGGGCGAGCTTGTAATTGGCTCTATGTTTTTCAAAATGGCAGGCATACTTCTTCCAATCGTATACATTATTATGGCATCAAACAACCTCATTTCAGCCCAAGTTGACAGCGGCTCAATGGCTTATGTGCTTTCAACGCCAACAAAAAGAAACACTGTCTCTATCACTCAAATGGCATATCTGGTGCTTTCGCTTTTTGCCATGTTTGCCTGCACAACAGTCGTCGGTATGATTTGTCTGGCAATTGCAGGAAGCTCAATAACCATTACCTATGGCCAACTTGCCCTGCTAAACCTCGGCGCGTTTATAACCATGTTTGCAATATCTGGAATTTGCTTTCTCACTTCCAGCTGGTTTAACAGAAGCAAACTTTCAATGTCAATCGGCGGCGGCCTTTCAATGTTTTTCTTTGTGGCAACCATTCTTGGCTTGTTCGGCTCGACCAGCATTCCAAACATGATGAGAGTTGACGCAATGAATTTCTTCAACTATCTTTCAATAATAAGCCTGTTTGACTGCCTGTCAATTCTAGAAGGCAGCTTAACATTCTTATGGAAACTGGCTATTCTGCTTGGCATCGGCATTGTCGCCTATATCATTTCAATAGTCAAATTTAAGAAAAAAGACCTTCCACTGTGACATAATAAAACTTTAAAGCAGTTTCTTATAACAGTATTTTCACCCTTTTCAATGCTTTACACAACGACGTATTCTACACAAACTTCTTGTTCATTCTTAAACTACTTATCTTCCTTTTCTTCTATTCCTTTTCTTCTATTCCTTTTCTTCTATTCCTTTTCTTCTATTCCTTTTCTTCTATTCCTTTTCTTCAAAAATTCAAAATCAAAAAGCAGAGCATCATTTAAAGCTCTGCTTTTTTATATCAATTTTTAAACAATTCTCAACTTCTTTTGCCTTCAAATATTCTCCGCTTTATTATTTTAAATATTCAACCTTCCTCTTTATTCAATACTCATATTTTTCTTTATATGTGCGAAATTTTCCTCTCTTTTTTAAGTATTTCATATTACTTTAACAATGTTATTTAAAAAGAAAGTTTACAAAATAACCCATATTTAATCAGCCTTTGAGTTTTCTTTTACTTGTTTCTTAAAAAGTTTGTCTGCCACAACTTTAAAATATTTTGTTGTAAGTGGCAAGGCAAGCACTAGATAGGTCGCCATTCCAAGAATTACTGCCAGCAAAAGCCCAAATATTCCACCCATAACCGACAGAAAAATCCTTACAATCATAAACATTATCGCAACAGAAAGAAGAGGCAAAATTATGTCAAAGAATGGAAATTTGATAAGAGAGCCCAATTTGATTAAAACACACACAGATACGATAAGGGCAAGCACAATGTTGGAAATGGCTATTGCGAATATCGAAATGGTCTTCATTGGTGCGAAGATAAACAAAAATGCAAGTTTTCCAACTCCGCCAAGTGCGCTGAAGACAAGAGAATAGGAATAATAACCGTTTGCCTGCAAAAGCGCAAGCAAAAACTGCATTATCGCAGTCAAGATGATGGAAATTCCAGTCAAGAGCGTCAATTGCATTGCAATTTTCATCAGTCCTGTCATCAATTTTGGATAGATTATCGGATACAATCCTCCGCTTATTGACATTATGCCCACAACAAGCGGAAGCAAAATAAACCACATTGCCAAGAATGATTTTTCAATGAGTTTTCGTTGCCCTGCGGCGTCACCTTGCGCTGCCAAATATGAAAGGTTTGGCAAAAGTGAGACGGCAACCGCAACCGAGATAATAAGCGGAAAATTCATGATTGCCCCAACAACTCCCGTCTGCAGACCATAAAGTGAGGTAGCAACTTCGCGACTTAAACCCGCTTTAAGCAAAAGCGTTATGATAAACAGCCCTTCAACTGCATGCGTAAGCGGCACAATTACACCGCCAAAAGAAAGGGGCAAAGAAGCCTTGAAAAATTCATTTTTCCCTTCCCTTCCAAAATTAAACTTTTCAACATGCGCCCCTCTCCAGCCCAGATAAAACGCTGCCAAAACCTCACTCACAAGGATGCCCAAAAACGCACCAAAGACACCCCTTGCGATATTGTTCTCGCCCAGTAAATATGCAAAAACAAGACCAAAGCCAAACTTGGAAACCTGTTCTATAATCTGACTGACAGCTGTTGGAGCCATGTTGTTATAGCCCTGCAAAAGCCCTCTCATAACACCGACGAAAGCCCCCAGCGGAAGAATTAAAGCCACCACATAATAGCAGCTTACGCCCCCGCTCAGCCCCTGCAAAGAGGATATTGGACTTGCAAAAATCAGAAATATGAGAGCAAACAAAAGACTTACACCGCAAGAAAAGAGAAAGCCATATCTTAAATAAGAGCCAATCACTCGATGATCACCTCTCGCCCTTGCACTTGAGGTAAGTTTTGAAAGTGCATTGGTTACGCCGCCCGACACAAAAACCAGTGCAAGCGAATAGATTGACATAATCATCTGAAACATGCCAATGCCTTCCATTCCAACAATGTTTGTAAGAGGCAGGCGAAAAAGTCCGCCAAAAAACTTGCAGATAATTCCGCTTATAATGAGAATAAAAGCACCCTTTTCTACATTACTTTTCATGCTTTTATATTGCTTTAAATGTCTTAAAAGTATGCAAAAAATATTTTAAAATAAAAATACGCTTGACATAAAAGCCTCTCATGACTAGAATTAAAAAGGCAGTTTAATAAAACAGGCACAAATAATGCAAAACTTAAGAGGTAAAAAAATGCAAGAGACAAAAACTAAAAAAGCACTGTTGTCCATTAAAAATTTCTTTATAAAACTTTGGAATTATTACACACTCTACGAAAAGATTTGGTTTTTAAGCATAACCATTCTCGCTTTCGTGTTTGCCTTTGTTTTCCCAGAGGAAGATATTGGCGGCGTAAACGGCAAGGTGATTATGGCACTTTACCTTCTCAACATATTCACAAACATTCTCTGCGAGCTTTTGATTTCAAAGCAGTCAAAATGGAATTTTCTCGTTTCGCTTATTGTTGAAGCCTCAGAAATCGCGATTTTAATCATCTGCTCTTTCCGCTTCGCCACAATGGCAGCAACGATATTCTTCTGGATTCCAATCGACATAATCTCCTTCTTTGTATGGCACAAACACCCTGACAAAAAAGAGACCGAACTTACCGAGGTGCGAAAGCTCAGCGGCTGGCAACGCGTTGCCGTAATAATCGGCATAATTGTGTGGACTGTTGGAATTGGCTATCTTCTCACACTGATTGACACAGAAAACGGCATTCTCTCCTCTCAGCCTACCCTTGAAAAAATATGCTGCTATCTCGACGCATGCTGCAGCGCGGTGGGAATTGCGAATGGGCTTTTCATATTGTTTCGATATCAAGAACAATGGATTGCTTGGTATATCGTCACCTTCCTCGAAATTGCCCTGAACATTATCTCTGGAATGTGGGTGCTGCTTGTGCTTAAAGCGGGCTATCTGACAAACACCACTTATGGATATATCAAATGGAACAAATACATAAAAGCTCATCAAAATACTGATGCACAATCTGACGATAGCTCAGACGCTCAAACGGACGAGGGCTCAAACGTCTTATCTGACAAAAATTCCAGCTCAAAAGCGAACAGCATAACTGATGACATAAACAACGTACGCTCCGACGCCCAAACTGACTACAAAACCAACCACCAAGCCATCGACAAAGGCACTCAAAATGAGGTTATACTTGACGCCAACACAGACGACGACTTGAATGTTCAAACTGCTGAAGAGGCTGTCGCCGCAACAGCAACATCACCTATTTTGCAGTCCGAAAATGATATTGACGAGTTGAATAAGGCTCAAGACGAGTTAAACAAAGCTCAATCTGACGAAATCAGCACCGATAGTGAGGCAGACTTAACAGGCACATCTCAGCAAGAAAATGCTCCAACTATAATAAATGGCACTCCACAAAACTCACCTCAAGATAATCCAGCTACTTAAAATATTGGTTTTCAACATAGAATGAAAATAAATGATTTACAACAAAAATTTATAATAATTTACTCAAGCGTTAAAAACAAAAGATAAATTTAAAAACTATTAAATTAAGACCAAAGAACAATATAAAAATAAGCTAAGCTATTCTATACAAAAAAAAGCTCCCTGTTTCTAGGGAGTTTTTTATTATATATCAGCGTTTTTCTCATCTTCAGCAAGTTTAACATTCTTTTTGTCAAGCAAGAGTCTTTTGCCGTCCAAAAGACACTTTTTGCCGTCATCGCAAATTCTTTCAAGACTTTCATCTTTGATTTTATAAGCAAGGCCATAAAGCTCTGCCTTATTTTCATCAAGCAATACATAACTTCCTTGAGGAAGGGCGATAAATTCGCGACCCTTGCTGTCTGGAAGATAGCATTCTTCAAGCAAGTTGAAACTGCAAAAATTAAATTCATTTCCATTGTCAAGATTGAAATGTGGAATAATTACAAGCTCATAAAGCCCAACTCCGTCAAGCCATCTTTCAAGCTTAACTTCTGTGTCATCTTCTGGATATTGATAGACCTCTTTGCCAAGATTCATTGCCCCAGCGCTCTTTCCAACCACTACAGCAGCTGTATTTTCTAACAGCTTTGCAAACTCAATATCTTTCAAAAATTCAAGTTGGTCGCCAAGTTTTCCGCCCTGCAAATATATCAAGTCAGCCTTTTCAATCAAGGTTTTTGCCTGACTTTTATTTTTATTATTCAAAAGAGCCATGTTCTTGAATGGCATGCCACCTTTTTGCAGCCCTTCAAAGATAAATTTGGCACTTTCAAAATCATATAAGCTCTCGTTTGGTGTATTGCAAATGAAAACAAAATTTTCGCATTTTGGCAAGCTTCTTTTCAAATTTTTTGCAAAGCTGTTGTGCCTGTCCACCTTGCAGCCAATTTTCATCCCTTCTTTATTTCTTAAACTGATTAAGCTTTCACTAAGTAAAAATAATTTCATTCTTTCTCCTAATTTTAAACCATATCATCTGGCAATTTTTTCGCAAATGAATAGTTTGAATAAGCTTTGTCGTCAGTGACCTCTCTTATCACCTTAATAAAGCTTGGCATTTCAATTTTTTCGTCCTCACTTGCAAGCTCGATTTCCATAATCGCATTTTTTTCTGCAAAAGGATAGATATCAATCTCAAAATATTTTCCATCTTGCATCAGACAATATCTGTCTTTGCGAACAGGTTTCAAATTGGTATCTGCACTTTCAAGATAGGTAAGATATTGCTTTTGTGTAATTCTCTTCTCAAATTCCACCCTCTTAATAGGCGAAATTTGCCTTTTTGTCGTATGTGTGTAAATATAATTTCCGTCAAGCCCGCGTTGTCTGACCCTAGTCTCATCACCCTTAGGTGAAATCAAATAAGTCTGGATAATGCTTACTTTCTTGCAGTTTGGAAGTGCTTCAAGCTTTTCAAGGTCAGGCTTTTCAATCAAAAACTTTCTTTCAATTTCAAAAGGTGTAGGCTCGCCAAGCAACGCACATATTTCCTTTATAAGCCTGTTCATCTTGCCTTCAAAATCAGTTGAGTTGTCTATAACTCTAAAATGCGGATGTCCTGTCCAACAAGCAATTGTTCGGTCATCAATTTCACTTGCCTCTTGCGCCGTTTCTCTTCTTGCCGCGTTGTTTGCAACGCTGTAACTATCTTCAGCTCCCTTAGCGCAAGTTACAAGGTGGAAAACTCCGTCATAATCATCTCTTAAAGGAATAAATTCCTTGCCTTCATCCTTTAAAATCTTATGAAAAGATGCTTCGTCCAAATATGCAAGCCCATCCATCAAGCCTCTGTCGCAAACGATTAAAACTTTCTCATCCGGAAGACTTTTGCAACTTTCTTCATAGAGTTTTTCTTTGAGAAGCTGCAGCTTGACAATAGGCTTTTGAAATAAACAAGCGTCATAATTGAACGCTGGCAGTGAAAGCCCGTTAAGCGAAAGCTCTGTTGCCGATTCATTTATGATGACAACCTTATATCCAAGTTTGCTCATCTCGCGCTCAATACAACTAAGCCCTGTTGACTTTCCACCGCAAGGGCCACCTGTAAGCACAATTTTGTATATTTTCTGGCTCATATTTTCCTCTTTAATTATATTTTTTTCTTTATTTTTAAAGTTTAACTTGATTGTTTTGTTTTATTTGTATTTAAATTGTCTTATTAAACCTTATTTGTAAGTTTATTCAATTTTAGTTGTTTAGTCTTTCTTATTAAAATTTGATTTTTTATCTTATAAATTTTCTTTAAAACTTTCAGTTTTGTTATTGCTAAGCTTTCATTTTCAGATTGTTTTTTTTCAATTTTATCAAATTTTAGAAATTGCTTGAGTCAAATTCAACTCAAGCAATCTCATATTAAAAAGTTAGTTTGACTTTTTCTTGCACGAAAACTAAGAGTTTCGCTTACATTTCATAGTCATCTTCATAATCATCAAACAGATTTTGCTGAGGTTTAACAGGTCTGTTTTGACTGCCATTTCCTGCAGTTTTTGGTTGAGTGCTTGAAGTTTGACTTGAAGTTTTGTCAGTAAGCATACTCAATTGTCCGCCTTTTCTCACCTCGGCACTCTTGACATGAATGACTTTTCCGTCACTGTATCTAAAGTCTGGATTGTCAAAAACTACGAAAATTATTTTCAGATTTTTATAGTCACCTCTTGGGAAACCATAGCCATCATAGCCATCTGTGAAAACAATTCTGTTCACCTTTTTATCTTTTGAGAAGGCACGACAAGCACTGTCAATACAAGTACCGCCACGGCCAACAAATCTGTAAGAGTCAATGTCTTTTGTCTTTTTAATCTCGGTAAAACCATGAAATCTGTCATCAAAGCAGCCGATTTTAAGTTTAATATCTCTCGACTCACTGTCTTTGTATGCGTCTTTCAAAAGCGCTTTAACCTGTCTTAAGAAGCCTCTTAAAAGCTCATCATCAATACTTCCGCTGGTGTCAAGAATGACTTCTGTGGCTGGCTGATCATAATTTTGACGACTTTCAATTCTTGGCATATAGAAGTTTTCGCGACTTGAACGACGATAGCTCCACACAGATTCAACTTTTTCAAACTCATTTTTCAAGAGTTTCTTCCATGAAACTGCTGCCTTTGCTTCGCCAACTTCTCCAAAAGCACCTTCGCCGCTGCCGTTTCCTTGCCCCCCGTCCTTGACTCTGTCGCCAATTCTTTTGCGAATTTCTTCAGCAAGCTTTCTTTTCATATCCTTGTTCATACTTTGAAATTCTTTTTCAAGCGCATCATAATCTACATCTTCATCAGAGTTATTTTGATTTGGCTGAGGACTGTTGCCCTTCTCGCTTTTTTGTTGCTCGTTTGCTTTTTTATCTTTTTCAAACTCTTCTTTCTTTTCTTTTCGACTTTGATCAAGCTCTTTTCTGAATTTATCTTCAGCACTTTCCTCGTCGTTTTCATCGTTTTCGTCTTGGTCTTGCGTGTCTTGATCCTTGTCTTTATCTTTGTTTTTTTCTTTCTCTTTATCTTTCTTCTTTTGTTCTTCTTCCTTCTTTTTCTCGTATTTCTCTAAAGCCTTTTTCCAGCCGTCGTGATTTTGAGGTTGTTGTGGAAGAGGTTGATCTTGCTGGCCTTGGCCGTCGCCTTGGCCTTGATTGTAATCATCCTGTTGTTGCTGTTGTCCATTAGCGCCGCCACCTTGACCTTGTTGTTTATTCTGACCTTGCTGTTGCTGGTTTTGACCATTTTGACCACTGCCGCCCTGACCTTGTTGTTGTTGGCCATTCTGCTGTCCGCTTTGCCCACTCTGGCCGCCTTGTGATTTTTGATTGCCATTTTGTCCGCTTTGTCCGCCGCCTTGACCACCGCCAGATTGGTCTTGTTGTGAATTTTCACCGTTTTGCTGCTGTCCTTGACCGCCGCCCTGTCCACCAGACTGTTGCTGTTGACCTTGCTGCCCCTGGCCTCCGCCTTGACCTTGCTGATTTTGTTGTTGTCCTTGTTGTCCTTGGCCGCCAGACTGCTGTTGGTTTTGTTTTCCACTGTTGAGGTCTTGCTCGCCTTTTCCATCTTTACTTGATGGACCATTTTGTTGGTTTTGTCCGCCTTGACCTCCGCCAGATTGTTGTTGCTGTTGTCCGCCTTGACCGCCAGATTGTTGTTGCTGAGATTGACCTTGGCCACTTTGCTGTTGCTGGTTTTGACCGTTTTGACCATTTTGTTGTTGATTTTGTTGAGGGCTACCCTGCTGTCCTTGACCACCAGACTGTTGCTGCTGTTGTTGCCCATTTCTTTGCTGTTGCTGCTGAGCCTGTTGTTGCATTTTGCCATAAACAACCTTATACATATCTTCTGCAGATTTGTCTTTTGCTTCTGGCATATCTACTCCACCTTCAGGGAGTTTCAAGCCTTCACTGCGGATGATTTCATTGATTACGGCGTCGGTCGCAATGTTCCAAGCGCCCATATCTCTTTCAGTGCCATCTTTGGCTCTAAGTCTTGGAATATGATTGAAGGCAACATGCATGACTTCGTGTGTCATAATTCCCACTTTTTCATCATAAGAAAGAGAATCCATAAATTGAGGATCGAAATAAACACTTTCATGGTCTGTCAAAGCAGTGCCAACGCCTTTTGCATATTTCATATCAAGACCAGATACAGTTGTTCCGAGAGAAGGAAACTTTCTAAGCATTGCCTTTTTTAAATCTTCAAGTTCTTTCTTTCTGTCGTTTTTGTCAAAGAGTCCCATTTTATACCACCTTTAAGTCATGCACACAAAAGTGCCTGCATGATGATTTATTCTTCCACTTTGTAATAAAGTGAAAGAGAAAGTATTTCTCTATTTATTTTAGCACGATTTCCATCATTTATCAAGATGGCAATTTGCATATTTTCAGGTAATTTAAAGCCATTCAACGATTTTCCGTCCAAAATGCCCTTAAATTTCAACTGCTCATCCTCTGAAACAGTGTCAAGCCCATCAATAAGCAATAAATTTGCCTTAGAATTTTTTCGTGCTTCAACTGATTTAACCCAGTCTGGCATTTTAAGACCACCAATGTCATTGATTACTCCAAGACTTGCAGAAGGCACTGTTGCAGGAAGCACTGTCGCACTTAAGAAGTCCTCCTTTTTCACGCCGCCTTCAATGATAACTGGCCAGCTTTTATTATTTTTTAAAAGTTCGTTGAGTTTTCTCTTCATATTATTATCCACAATTGCCTCCCAAAAATAAATATCTTAAAAGATATTTCATCATAAAAATGATAACATAAAAAAAGCAAAATGTCAAAATATATTTAAAACATTCTGCTCTTATTAAAATCAATATTTAAGTGGTATTTTTTATTGACCACTGCTGTAAAAAATCAAAAGTTATGGTGTAATTCTTTCAGGTCCGCGGAAGATAAACATTGCTTCTTTGATATTTGCAAGCTCTAAAAGATTCATAAGCATGCGGTCAAGGCCGATGGCAAACCCGCCGTGTGGAGGACAGCCATATTTGAAGAATTGAAGATAAAATTCAACATCATTTTCAAGCCCTTTTTCAGCCGCTTGCGCCTTAAGCACTTCATATCTATGCTCTCTTTGCGCGCCAGTAGTGATTTCAACCCCCTTCCAAATAAGGTCATAACCCTGTGGTACGCCATCTTTTCTGAGGTGATAGAAGGCACGCTTTCTTGCACCATAATCAGTTACAAACAAAAATTCGTGGCCATAAACTTCTTGTGCAAACTGCCTGCAAAGTCTTTCTGCCTCTGTTGCAAGGTCGTCTTTTTCCTCTTCTGTGGTGAAGCCATAACGCTGTTCAAGCTGCTTATAAAGCTCAGCAAGTTTAATTCTTGGGAATGGTAAACTTGGCACAACCACCTCTACGCCAAAAGTTTCTTTAATTTCTTCGCCATATTTTTCTTTAACCTTTCCCAGCGCATAGGCAAGCATTTCCTCTTCAAGTTTCATCACATCTTCATAGCTTTCAATCCAAGAAAATTCAAGGTCAAAGCTGGTAAATTCAGTCGCATGCTTTTTTGAGTGAGATTTTTCTGCGCGGAAAACAGGCGCAACTTCATAAACTCTTCCAAAACCACTTGAATTTGCCATCTGCTTGTAAAATTGAGGGCTTTGTGCAAGATAGGCAAGCCCATCAAAATATTTCACCTCAAATACCTCAGAGCCACTTTCAGAAGCGGTTGCAATAAGTTTTGGTGAGTGAATTTCAACAAAGTCACGCTCGTTTAAATACTCTCTCATTGCATTGTTTAAAAGAGTTTGCACCTTAAAAGCAAGCAAGTTTTTATCTTGCCTAAGGTCAAGCCAGCGATAGTCAAGCCTTTGATCAATATTGCTTTCGGGTCCAATAGGATAAGCCTCTGCCGTGCTGGTAACTTCCACCTTATCAGCCAAGACCTCCCTTCCGCCAAGCTTAACATATTCGCTTTTTACAAGCTGACCTTCCACCAAAACAGTAGAGCCAGCAAGAAGATGAGAAAACACCTCTCCCACCTCAGGATAAGCCACCTTATCAACTGTGACTTGAATTTTTCCAGAAAAGTCTTTAAGCACGATAAACTGAATGTTTTTCTTGTCTCTTACCACTTCAATCATGCCTTGAAAACGCACTCTTCCTTCCTGTAATTTTGAAATTTGTGTTGTCATAAATTCCTCCTTAACCTCGGGGCAGACACAGCACATAAAAAATCGCCCCAATGTAAAATTTCTACATTAGGACGAAATAATATTTCCGCGGTGCCACCTAACTTGCTCCATAAAAGAGCCTCTTATCTTAAATTGTCAAACTCCAAAGTGTCCTTCATAATATCACAGTTTGGCAATTTTCACCATCATGCCTCTCTGAAAAACTGTCGATAAAACTACTCTCTTTTTCATAGTTTTCATCAAAAGTTTACTCTAGTTTAATCAGTTTGTCAAGAAAATTTTCCTCCAAATCCATCACTTTATCAAGAAAATTTTGAAAATTAAAACATTATTTGCTAAACCCAAGCTCTTGAAGCTTTTCTTCTGTCAAAGTTTCACCACCTTCCGCAAGCCAGGTCAAACCTTTAGGCAATGGTTGCTCATCGGCCATAACAATCCAATTTGAAAAATCTTCACCTACATATTTCTTTGTGCCATTATTATAAATGCAGTTTTCCACCGTGCAAGAAACTGGGCAAAAAACCTCAATCGAAGAGGAAACAATTGCCATACAATCGGTGATTTTTCCTCCCAGCATATAGCCTGAAATTAAACCTTGATTTGATGATACAACAAAGTCTCCTTTAAATACGCATGATTTAATCTCAGTTTCGCTCACACCAGTCTGACCGATAATTCCACCACTGCCAGAGCCTTTTATATTGCATCTTGCCACACAGTTTGATATGGTGATTTTGTAGTCATGATTGCTACCCAAAATGCCGCCCGCACATGAAGAGGCAATAATATCTCCATAGTTGAAACAATAAGCTATGTCACAGCCATAGCTTGTTCCCACCATGCCGCAGTTATCAGCTGCCCTTACAACTACGCCGCTTCGACAACCTTCAATGCTGCCCGTTTTGTCCTCGCCCGCATAAATCGCCTCAACGCGACCTGCAATCGAGCCAACAGAGGATTTTCCATAAACATTTCCAGATATAATATTGATATTTTTTAAAGTCGCACCCATGCAACAGCCAAACAAGCCAACATTGGAATAAATATATTCACCTGTCTCGCTTCTTTCTCTTGCACTCGAGGTAGTAAGATTTTTGATTAAATATCCGTTTCCGTCATAATGTCCTTTAAAACTCTTATCACTGTCACTCCCTATTGGTTGCCATAAAAAGCCCACCTCAGCACCCTCTTTGTCTCTTGCCAAATCTATCGTTCTTGTCTGTTTGAAATAAACGGCAGAAAAACTCGTCGAATTTGCCACCGATTTGGAAATAAACGCCAAATCTTCAGCATTTGAAACAAGATATGGGTCATCTTTAACACCGCCACCAGCTAAACTGCTTGAAGCATATAGATTCCAAGTCTCGTCCCACTGGGCATATAAGGTAAAATCATTTGTTATATTTGAAACAAATTGGTTTTCATAATAAATGGTGCCACTGCCATCACGCTGCGTGTTCCAACCTTTGAAAATATAACCTTCCTTAACAAAGATATTGCTTGGAAGTTTAACATTGCCAGCGTTATATTTGATACCTGCAGCAGACATATTTCCACTTCCACCATTTGCGTCGAAATAAATATAGAAAGTCTTGGCTTCCCACCGGGCAATTATAGCAAAGGCAGTTTCAACACTCATTACACTTTCACTTTCAAACTTGTTTCCACCACTATCAAACCAGCCTATAAAATCATAGCCCGTTCTCTCATTCAGCGACGGTAGCGCCCCAAAGGACGAATCGAAAGCTATGTCCTTCACCGCATTGTCGCCGCTCTTTGTCCAACCATTAAGAGCATTAAAATTTAAACTTCCACCATTTGGATTTGCCGTGACTTTAATTTTTTTTACTGTCCACTGCGCTTCAAAAGTGGCCTCTGGCCTAGTCAACATTGGAAATCTATCTACATACAGATAACCATTTGAATCAAGTCCGTAAGTATAGCCAGTCTCAAGGCATTTCCAGCCAGTCAAAGTATAACCTGTTCTTACAGGCTTTAATTGTGGTCTGAAAACTGAATTTGCAGCTACATCTTGAAAACTGTGACTTCCTGTATTGCCATTTATATTCCCCTTATTAAGCAACAACTTGACAGTATACTTCTGTAAAGAAGCAGCAGCCGATGTCAAATTCAAGTGAAATGCAGGTCTTACACCTCTGCGGTGCCAAACATCAATTGTACTTATTTGATTGCCTGTTGCACTAATATAATAAGCATTATTGGCATACCAAGGGTCTGCCGTTCTAAGCCATGTATCGCTGTATAAATATTCTCTGTCTGGCGTTTGGACTGAGCCAACAAAGCCTGACTCATACTCATCTTTTCCTGTATAAGATTTGTTCTGCTCATCTGAAGTTTTCCACATGCCTTTGATTTCTGTATAACTTGGCAGCCATAAGTTGTCTTGCGACCAATCATTCAAAGACTTGGAAGCATAGTTAAAGGTGCCGCCCGGATAACTATTAAAATTATAATTTTGCCCCATGTAATTACCATAATCTGGAATACGATTTGACCAATTTTCATTTGATAAAGAATAACTACCAAGACCAAAAGCTGACGCACTCTGCCCATATTCTTGCCATATTACACCAACTGGCTTTACAATATAATCGGTAATATTCCCCTCGACACTTGGCATTGTAAATTTTGCAAAGGCACTATTCTCATTTGGATAATATGGAACCATTTGACTTCCACTGCCAGCAAAAGCATAACCATTATTCAAAACAACAGAACGAATGTAATTTGCACCATACAAATTTGATGGCAAATTGACTGAAGGGTCACTGTTACTAAATGCCGCCCAAGAAGAATATAAGATTCCCCCTGCCGACCCACTGAGATAACCATGCAACTGTCCTTCAGTCTGGCTTCTATTTGCAAAAGCCTCTTGAAAATTGTTTGAAAGCCACAAGGTCAAAATCCAATTTTGATTTTTGTCTTGTGTCAAACATACAGCTTGCCAGTCAAGCCCCGCAACCCTCACCACCACATCATGATTGGGTGTTTTATTATAATTTTTTTCTTTTATAGCAGCGGCATCAGAAAAAGCAAGCTTATTCATATTGTATATATTGGTCTCACCACTGCCTGTAATAAGTTGCATCAGATTGTTCAAATTGCCTTCATTAAAGCCTTTTCCATTCCAAATTTCATTTACTTTTACATAACTTGAAGTATCAGTGACTGCCACTCCATCCGCTTTTTTGATTATGCCTTCAAAACTAAGCCCCATAAGGAGAGAACAAAAGCCAAAAAGAAAGCAACATATTATCACTGAAATTTCGCCAAGCTTTTTCATTTATCCCTCCTTTTAATGCATAATTATTTTTTTATTTTAAAATTTTTCTCTTGTAACTTAAAAAACTTTTTTATTGCGCTTTTATTTCATTCGTTTTTGAAGCCGCAAATTCTTTTTAAGTCACATTAAAAGAAATTATATATCCACAAATTATCTTCACTTTTATTTTACCCCCCCCCGATTGAATGTCAAGTGATTAAATATTTTTTTGTGGTTTTATTATATCCATTTTTTAATAATCTTGTCTGTTTATTCAATAATAATAAACAACGAAAATATTTTTTTGTCTTACGGCGTCGGCTATAACACGACTAAAAATAAAACCGTGCAAAGTTAAAATAAAAATGCACAACAAAAATTTAATAACTTTCTTTTGCAATCAAAACAAATCATTTTCATACGCTTTACGAGAAAGGAGATTTGTGCTAATATATTTGAAGGAGGTTTGCTTTGCTTAAGACTGTCAATCTAAAGGAAGAAAATTTTAATGTTGAGCTGGCGCTTGCAGTGGTTGAGATTGAAATCGAATGTGCAAAGCGTGAAGGCAGAGCCGCACTTAAGCTATTGCATGGCTACGGCTCGCACGGAAGAGGAGGCGTGATTGCCATTGAAGTAAGAAAAGCTTTATTCCACTGGAAAAAGAGCGGCTTTATTACCGATTATTTTGGCGGCGATAGATGGAACATGTTTGAAAAATGCAGTCAGCGGATATTATTAAAAGATAAAGACATCTATGCTGACGAAGACATGGGCAGAGCAAATCCAGGAATTACAATTGTCGAAATATAACCTAAATTGAAGATAATTTACACAAAAATTGTGAAAATTTAAGAAAAAATGCAAAAAAATGGAGAAATTATGCTTAAATTGCAAAATTTAAAATATCAAATTGAAGAAAACGGAGAAGTTATTCAAATAATCAAAGGCGTCGATTTGCAGTTTGAAGACGGAAAAATTTATGTCATCACTGGGCCAAACGGCAGCGGAAAATCAACCCTTGTCAAACTTATAATGGGCGTGCTTGAGGCAAGTGAAGGTCAGATTTCGTTGGATGAACAAGAAATCACAAATCTTGCTGTTGACCAGCGGGCGCGACTTGGTCTTAGTTTTGCCTTTCAAAAACCAGTCACATTTAAAGGGCTGAAAGTAAAAGATTTGCTTGACATTGCAAGTGGAAAAAAGAATAATGTGGGCGAGCTTTGTGAATATCTTTCAATGGTCGGGCTTTGCGCAAAAGACTATCTTGACCGCCCTCTTGACGACAAACTTTCGGGTGGTGAGCAAAAGCGAATTGAGCTTGCCATGGTGCTTGCCAAAGGCGGAAAGGTGAACATTTTTGATGAGCCAGAGGCTGGAATTGACCTGTGGAGCTTTGAAAATTTGGCAAAGATATTCACTTCTCTTCAAAATTCAATCAACATAATTGTCAGCCATCAAAGCAAAATTTTGCAGCTTGCTGACAAGGTAATTATGCTTAAAGATGGCAAAATAGAAAGCATAAGCTCTTATAATGAAATTGAAAATAGTTTGCACCAGAATAAATGCGGCAAGCTTAATTAAATTGAGGTAAGAATGAATAATTTAGAACAAAAACTTTTTGAAAAATTGACCGATTTACATAAAGTGCCAAGCGGCGCTTTTAATCTTCGAAAAAATGGTCAAGCTGAGGCAAGGGTTTCCACCAAAGAAATTGATATTGTTCCTAAACAAGACAAAAGCGGAATTGACATCATTGTCAAGCCAAATGTGGTGGGAAAAAGCATTCACATCCCCGTCATAATTACGGTGGGCGGCCTGAGTGACCTAGTCTATAATGATTTCTATATCGGCGAAAATTCTGATGTGGTAATTGTCGCTGGCTGCGGCATACATAATGCCACCTGCAAGACAAGTGTGCACAACGGCATACACAGCTTTCATCTTGGAAAAAACAGCAAAGTCAAATATATTGAAAGGCATATTGGTGAGGGCGAAGGAAGCGGCGGCAAGGTATTAAATCCAGTCACTGATATCACTTTAAAAGAGGGCTCTGAAATGGTTATGGAGACCACCCAGCTTGGCGGAGTAACCTCAACTGTAAGAAAGACAAAGGCAAAGATATATGACAGAGCCAAACTTACAGTGCAAGAGAATGTTTTGACAACTGACGAGCAAACGGCAAAAACTGAGTTTAAGGTCACCCTGCTTGGAAAAGGCAGCGGCGTTGAGGTGGTCAGCCACAGCGTTGCACGAGACAACTCTGTCCAAGAATTTAAATCTGATGTAATTGGCAAAAACGAATGTTTCGGTCATGTTGAATGCGACGGAATACTTCTTGACAATGCAAGAATAATTTCTCAGCCAAAAGTGGACGCCGTCTGCAAAGATGCCGCACTTGTACACGAGGCTGCAATTGGAAAGATTGCCGGAGATGAGCTTGTCAAACTTATGACGCTTGGCCTTAGTCAAAAAGAGGCAGAAGAGGTGATAATTCAAGGCTTCTTACTAGGCTGAAACTTTTAAATTCTAAGCTGAAAAACTTATTTTCTTTCCATTAAAATAATTTCCTTAATGAATTTAAATAATTCTCAATGCGTTTAAATCTTGTTTTTTTAATATAATATTTAAATTTTTATATGGCTGAAATATTAAAAACAAAAAAGCATGAAATCAATCATGCTTTTTTAGTCCATGAATAAATCATCCAAATCGATGCAGTCATCACTGTCTATTAACTGGTCGTTTTTAAGCTTTTGCTCACCATCAACACTTGTTTGCTTGTCATCAATGCTTGAAAGCTCTTCTTCATCATCGTCATCTTCAAAGACTTTAATTCCGTCCTCTGCACAAAGCTCTGCCCTGTGTTTTGCAAGCGTTTTTAACGCCCTTGCTGCCATTTCATAATTATTTTTTTCTATTTCAATCTGTCTGTCAATGTTTGCAATGGCATCTTTTATATAATAATCTCGAATTTCATCTGCATATTCGCCGCCAAAAATGTCTTTAAATATCTTTCTCATGCCACCAACAAGCCCTTTATCCTGATAACAACACTGTAAAACTTCATCGGCAGTTGGAATTTCATCCGCTTCGTAATAGTCATTTTGATAATAAAAATAAAAGCTGTCATTATCACTTCTTACATACCAGTCAAAATCTACGCCTTCCTCATCTGCATTTTTATAACTCTTACTATTTTCGGAAGATCTCAGCAGCGGATTATAGATATACATATTGGCAAATCTTACACGCCAAATGTTGTTATCGTCCTCATTGAAATTGGTGTTTCCTTTTTCCAGCTGCGACTTAAGATTTGAAAGACCAAGCTCATGAAGCTCATCTTTTTGAGCATCTTTTTCATTTGCAAAATAGATTTCAAGCCCAGCTTCCTTATGTTTATAGCCCTTATTGTGATATTTAGCATAAATTATGACATACTCTTCACCTTCTTCAGAATAAATCTTTCTGCCAAGCAATTCATCTGGATTTAATTTGCTAAAATATTTATTCATAATTTCTCCCTGTCAACTTAATCAAAGCTGGAATAATTTCAACTTAAATATATCACAATTTGCTCATTTTGTCAATAACGCCCTTATTTGCCTTCTAAAATCACCACCGTCTCATATTCGCCCGTGCAGGCAAACATGTCAAACAAAACAACCTCTTTAATCTTGTATTGTTCCAGCCTTGCAAGGTCACGCACCAACGTTGCACTATTGCAAGAAATATAGATAAGCTGACTGCAATTTTTTAAATTTAACGCCTGACAAACTTTTGCGTCCAGCCCAGCTCTTGGCGGGTCAACAATCACGCAATCGCCCTCAACCCTTGGAAGCACCTCGCTGCAATCCCCCTGCATATTGGTGAGAAAAAACAAATTATTCTCTTCTTTAAGCCGCTCGGCATCCTTATGTTCACTTTCGCCAAGCTCAATACCAATCACGCGATAACCCAAATTTGAAAGATAGCCGCTGAGCACGCCCGCGCCGCTATAACAATTTAAAACAACCTTGCCTTGCAATTTTTTTGCCACAAATTGATAAAGCTTGCCCCCAACAAATTTATTCACCTGATGAAAACTATTTGGCAAAAACTTGCATTTAAGGCCGTGCTCTTCGCTTTCAAGATACTCCTGCCCCATGCAATAAAAAAGCTTTCCTTTGAAACTTTCATAAATAACGCACTTTGCGCCAAGCATCAAAAAAACACCTTGATAATTTATCTTGCCCTGCTCTTTCTTGCAATAAAAGATTATGCCCAGACTTTCGCCCTCTTGTCGCAAAACAACTTCGCTGTAAAAATTGAAAAGTTTTTGCGCAGAAATAAAGCGGTTTAATGTTTCAATTGCAGCGTTCATCTCCTCGCTTACAAGCAAACACTTTTCTATCCCGATTGCCTCATGACTGCACCTTTCTCTTAAAGCCAAGCCATTTCTCCCAACAATCAGCCTTATCTTGTTTCGATAGCCATATCGCTCATCACTTGGCTCTATTGCAATTTCACCATCATAGCCTACCTTTTTCAACTGGTTTGCCAAAAGCTCTTTTTTAATATCAAGCTCATTTTGATAGTTTGTATGTTGATAGCTGCAGCCCCCGCATCTTCCAAAATAACGACAAGGCGCGACCTCTCGTTTATCACTTGCATTAAGCACTTTTTTAAGCTTTCCTCGATAAAAAGAAGAATGCTCATCTACAAGCTCAATTTCCACCCTTTCGCCACGAAGAGCGTAAGGCACAAACACCACCTTTCCGTCAAGCCTGCCAACTCCTTCGCCATCATAACCATATCCTTCAATAGCACAATCAAACTTGCCTCTCTTATCCATACAAAAACTGCCTCTCCCATATATTTCAAATAGGTTTTTTAAAAGGAAGCTTTTCTGCTTAGTTAAACACGAAAACCTTCACCACTATATAAATTAAATGCTTGAAATCTTAAGTTTAAAAACATTATAAAATTAACAAATGCTTGAAAACTTAAGTTTCAAAATCTAAACCATTCTTATTTAAAACTTGCCATAATTATTTCTAGTCCTGCCTGTTCGCACTAAAATACTCAAGTTTGTTTTCAATCACTCTCAAGATTTCCTCTCTGCCAAGCCCATTTTCAGAGCTGCTTGCAAGAAAGATTTCCTCTCTTAAAGAAAGCTCTTTTGCAATCGCACTTACACTTTGCTTAATCTTGCTCTTTGCAAGCTTGTCAGCCTTAGTGACAATAATTGAAAAAGGAATGTTGTAATAAATCAAAAACTTAATCATCTGCCTATCTTGCTCTGTTGGCTTATGCCTTATATCAAGCAAAACAAAAACATTGACAAGTGATTTCGACTCTGTAAGGTAATCACCCAAAATGGACGACCAAACATCAAACTGCCCCTTGCCAACTTTTGCAAAGCCATAGCCTGGCAGGTCAACAATTCTGAAATTGTCATTTATGTCAAAATAATTTATCATTTTTGTCTTGCCCGGCGTAGCCGAGGTTTTTGCCAAGCCTTTAACCTTGACTATACTGTTGATAAGCGAAGACTTGCCAACATTACTGCGTCCAACAAACGCAAACTCTGGCACTCCATCATCAATAATGTTGTTTTTGTTTACAACACTTGTTTTATACACTGCTTTTTTAATAATCATGATTTAATAATAACATAACTAAAACAAAAGTGCAAACTAAAGCACACTAAAAGCGCCGATTGCTTTAATTTTATTCCGATTGCTTATTATAAAACAAAAAAACTCTATACGATTTGTATAGAGTTTTTTTATATTATTTTTTATTCATAGATAAATGTTATGGCAATATCTAATTGCTTTGTAATATCTTGGCCATGAGTACTCTGAAGTAAATCAAGAAGGTATTTGAATGTAAATTCTCTTCCAATGCCTTGAGCTTCTTCCATTTTCAATCCAGTGCCACCAACAGCAATTTTTACATCTTTCATAAATGTAACTTTGTTGCCAAGTTCATCTTCGAAATCAGAGTATCCTAAACTGTTGTATACATCAAGAATCTCAGCGTTGAGGTCAAAAGTATCTTCAGCTTCAGTATCTTCAAAAGTAACATTTTCAATTGTTTGTTCTACAACAACTCTTTGACCATTTCTTAATGCAGTCACTAAGAAGTCTACCATTCCACCTGCTTCTTCTACATACTCTGGTTTAACAGCAGCGAAAGTGAAGGTGTGACCTCTATACAAGCTCTTCCAAACAGCAACGGCATCAACAGTTGTTTCTTCGCCGGCAGCGATTGCATTGCCAAGGCCAATGAATGTATCGTTTGATTTGTCATAGTTGTAAACTTTGCCATTAAACTCAATACCTAAAAGCTCATAGCCTTCTCTTTCAACTTGACCCATATAGCTTGTAAAGCCAGTCTTTGTATTGTATTCGATTGTCTTGATATTGTTTGGTTGAAGTTTGTTGAACGCAACATTTACTGTGTAAGTTACATATTCTTGAGCGCCCCAAGCAGCTTCAAGCTCAACCTCTGCCTCGTTTTCAACATCGTCGAAAGTTGCATAGTAATATTTCTTACCAGCAAGCTCACCTTCAGCACCTTTAATCTTCCAACCTAAGAAATATAAATCTTCAGTGTTTGAAGCAGGTCTTTCAAGTTTTTCGCCATATTCAACAGTTTGAGTTGGGAAGTTGATATCAGTTACGCCATCAGCACCCTTGCCTGAATAATTTACTGTAAATTTCTTAAGGTCAGCAACGGCAGAGATTTTTGTATCTCCCTTGATGTCAAATGTGTAAGTGATTTTTGTTTCAACAGCTTTGTCAGTTTCAACATTATAGTTTCCAACATACCAGCCTTTAAACTCATAGCCAGTTGCTTGATATTCAAGTGTAACTTCAGAATATTTGCCAATTTGCAAAACATTCTTGTCTTGAACTTTGCCATTAACTTTGACAACGACTTTGTGATTTACATTTTCATTTTCTTTTTCTGCTTCACTTTCCCTGCTTGCATCAGCGATAGTAAGTATGCAGCCAACAGCTTCAGTAACGCCAATAGCAGCACCAACAACGCTGACCATAAGCAAAACAACTAAAGCACAAACAGATAATATTTTTACTAAATGTTTAGACATAATCCCTCCATGTAGACTCATTATAACACAATCGAAATATTTTTTCAATAGCTTAAGTGAAACTTTTTTAAATTTATCAAAACTAATGCGGCATTTTTTTGACGATGCTTAAAAATTTTTCCACTTTTAGTCTATTTAGTCTATGCAATTTAAACTTTTCGTATACTTTTGTTTCAGTTTTGCCACCCTTTTAAAAGCCAAGACTGTCGCGTAAACATAAAAAATCTCCCCCATTATTTATAATGATTATATATAATTTATATTATTTATATATAATATATACTTACTTTCAGTCACAAAAGCTATTAAAAATTCCATGTTTTCTTTTAAAATTCCCGCCTATCAGCCGAAAGAATTTTAAACATTGCACTTTATTTTTTCACTAAAATAAAACTCTCATCAATCATCGAAAACAACTTTTCATTTTTTAAGTTTCCATTAAGCCAAACAGATATCCAGTGCTTTTTGTTCATGTGATAACCTTTAAAAATGTTTTCATTATCAACAAGGCCGTCAAGCGCATCTGGCTTAACCCTTAAATTTATAACCTCAATAAGCTCATTCCCCTCAATACCAAGCTTGCATTTAGGAAGTTTTAAAAGAGCGCCAAACCATTTTCTATTATCAGCCCTGCGAAAGACTGAATATTCTGGAAACTTTTCCCAAAGAAACTCTGGCTTGCAATTATATCTTTCGTCAATATAATCAATAATCACCCTCGCCTGACTTGACTTATAAACATTGTCGCAAAAACATTCTTCTGCTAGATTATTTAAAAGCTTTTTATAATGCTCTCTTATCATGTTTGAAAAACTGCCGCCACCTTCACTAAAAAAAAGCGTGTAAGGCTCGCCAGTTGACAGGTCTACAACTTCAGTAAAGATGTTTTCCTCTTGATCTATTGTTATGCCCAGCTGAAACTGGTCGTCAAAAAAATCAACCAAATATCTATATTTGTCATCCTTGTAAATAAAGCCAAACGCCCTTAACTTTTCAAAATCGACCTTCTTGTTTTTAAAAATTTGCAATATAATGCTGTTCATCAAATCACCTCTTCAAACCGCTTCAGCATACACTCAATAATATAGAACGATATCTATTCTTGCCCCAGTTTTTGAAATATAATTTCTCATCTGCCGTAAAACTAAAAAATAAAAACTTACATAATTAAAATATACAGTCCCTCTTAATTAAAACTTCTATTCATGCTCAATTAAAATATTCCAGTCCTTCTCAAATAAAACTTTCAGTCTTTTTTAAACTTCCAGTCTTTCTTATTTAAAATCTTCTAGTCATTTTAAAAATCGGTTTAATTTTTACCACTTTAATTTTATCACCAAACCGCAACAACAGGCAAATAAAATAGGCAGAACAGTAAAAAACAACAGTAAAAGACTTGAAAAAATAAATAAAAAAGCAAGACCAAACAGAAGAAAAGGAAGAATTTAAAATTTTTTTAATAAAAATGTTGACAAAAAAAAAGAAATATGCTAATATTTAAGAGCATTGGGGGATTAGCTCAGCTGGCTAGAGCGCCTGCCTTGCAAGCAGGAGGTCATCGGTTCGATTCCGATATTCTCCACCATAGTTAGTCTAAACTGAATTTTCAGTTTAGACCTTTTTTATTCTATTATGTTGCTTATAAGCTTTCTAAAATCTTAATTCATTAAGAGGCTTTATTGCAACTTTTTCTTATATAATATGCTTGAAAAAACTGATATGTTGCGATATAATTATTCCAGATTTTTGATTGTAATATTTTCAAGATAAGAGGTATTTAAATGAAAAAATTTGATTATAAAAAATTTTTGACGGTGACAAACATTTTAATGTTGATAATTGTTCTATTTTATATCTTTGACCGTTATTTGCCTTTACCTAAAAATTATACAGGGTTTACTTGGGCAAGCAAAGACATAACGGCAGTCGACTATTTGCTTGGAAATTGCGGCGGACTGCTGACCAATTATTTGGGTGTCGGCAAAGTCTTGAATTATAACAGCAGCCAAGTATATAGATATGTAACTCAGATGTTTCTTCATGGCCACCTGTTTCATTTAATTGGAAATTTAGTAGGGCTATATTTTATTGGCCATTATACTGAAAAGCGTTTCGGTTGGTGGCTGACCTGCATTATATTTTTCACCGTTGGAATAACTGAGGCATTCATCACCGATCCTCTTTATTTAGCTATGGCACCATCAAAAGCGGAAGAATTGTCAAAATCTGTTTCTGTCGGTGCATCAGGCGGAATTTTCGGACTTGCAGGCGCTTCTCTTGCTGCACTGTTTTTCGACATAAAAAGTTTTAAACAAATCGATAAGCCCACTTTGATTGTCTCAATAATTTACGGAGTGCTGACAACCTATTTGGTAAGTTTTGGTTGGACGACCGTTTGTCACAATGTATCCTTAATTTTAGGCTTAACTGTGGGCGTAATAATCATATTGCCATTTTACTTATTAAAAAAAGGCAAATTCTCCCTAGCAAACAATTCGACCATTCAAAATGATAACGATAAAAATTCATCCCTATAATCATCCGCTCTACTAAATAATACCAAACTATCATACTTTATATTACACATGCTTGCTTCAATATAGTTGAAACAAATTTGATTGTTTTTATGAATTATATAAACAAAAAAAAGAGGATAAACATCCTCTCTTTTTTTAACTTATTTAGTTAAGCTCAGAAACATCTTCAGCTTCAAGTGTAACATCCATTCCCAATTGGTTTCCAATTTCCTTTGCAAGAAGTGCTTTCATATCGTCTTCACTTTCTGCAACAGTCATTTTACCAAAATATGATTTTGATTTATTAACAATCTTTGTGCCGACAACTTTTCCGTCATCATCTCTAATAGCAACAAGTGCACTAGCTGTAATTGTTGTAGTTTTGCTTTTTTCATCATATCTTGAAACGCAAGAATATTTAATTGAAGTAGCACCTGAAACAGTCTCACCCTTCTCATTGCTCATTTCACTGCTTTGACCTTCCATGTTTGTAACAAGGTCTTTATCAAATGCAGTAGCAGAAATTTGTCCTGGCACTAAGCCGTCCATCATTTGAGAAGTTGTAAGAACGCTTACATTTTTCTCCATTTTATAGTTTATAAGGTTGAAATATGGCTTTCTGTTACGGCCAACGCATTCAACAAGAATGTTAACCTCACCAGTATTCTTAACATATTCATTTGAAACAACGCCGACAGCATAACCGCCCTTACCAGCATTGGCAAGTTTAGAGTTGTATTCCTTAATATCTTCTTTAGTAAACTCAACAGAAGATGTAGGAGCTTTCAAGATGTCTACAATTACACTGATTTCGCCCATAGAAACACCAGCACCATCAAGCATTGAAGAATAACCCTTTGAAGCATCATTTTTGTAAGAAACAAGTTGATCTTTCAAATCAGTAATAAGGCCTTTAGTTTCCTCAGCTTTAGCGATATTCATGTCTGCTTTTGCTTGGTTGAATTCATTTACAAGCATTGCATAGTGACAGTCATCAGCAATTTTGCCATTGTTGTCATATTTGATGAAATCTTCAGCATTAACTCTTGCTTCTTGAACGGCTTTGTGACCTTCAGTCATTTCATTTTTGTCTACTTCTTTGTTGTTTTTAGAAGCGAAGTGTGCAAAAACCTCTTCTCCGCCAGCTTCGAAAATTCCACTAAGTCTTGAAGCATTTGTCTCAGTTTCAAGAATTGAATCATAACTAGTTTCAATAACTGAAGTGTCAGATTCCATAACTTGAACAATTCCTGACATAACTTCAGTATTTTCTTTAGCACCTTTTTCATTGATATATCCAGGAAGGAAAATACCTGTAAGAGTTGCACCAATCAAAATAAGTGATGCAGTAGTTGCAAGAACAGCTCTTCCAACTTTTGTGCTGATGAAGAATTCTTTTACATTTGATTTTGATTGTTCTTTTAAAATTTGTTCGATTTCTTGTTGTGGAGTTGCAAGGTCACCTTTTTTAACACCTACTTTTGAAGCAAGTTTTTGTCTATATTGACCTACAAGCTCTTTTCCACTTGGAGTCTTTGAGAATTCATTGAGGAAATCATTGTATTCATCAAGAATATTGGTCATGATTGTGGTATAAGCACTTTCATTCTTTTGAGGAGCAACAACCTGCTTACCTTTAGCCTTTTCTTTCTCATATCTTTCCTTAGCAATGTCATATCTCTTGTCAAAGCTCTTTGCCTTGTCAACAGCTCTTCTAAGTTTTACGCCGTTTACATCGTTTGCAGTTTCGTTTGAAAGCATAGCGAAACGAGTTGCAAGCTTAGGGAAAACAATGTTGTTGAATACATGAGTGTAAACATCAACCTTTGTCATAAGCTCTCTCATTTCAAGTCCTGACTTTTCAACTTCCTCTCTTGCAGCAGCAATTTCTCTTGAAAGAGCAGCCTTCTCTTCTTCAGATTTAGCTTGCACCTGCTTAACTTCAGCCTTAGCAAGTTTAACTTCCTTTTGAAGATGTTCCTTTTGCTTTTGAGCAAGTCTGTATGCTTCTTTGTTATATTTATAGTCTTCTGCTTTTTGAGCAGCTTCAAGTTTACTACTTACTTCAACATAACGCTTCTCAAGCTCGCGTGCCTTAGCTTCCATTTCTTGCTTAATAAGAGCGGCTTCTTCCAAAAGTTTTTGCTTAGCAGAAGCATCTTCCTGTGCTTGAGCAATAAGCTCTTCAGCTTCTTCGCCCCTCTTAAGAAGTTCTTCCTTTTCTCTTTCAAGGTCTTGAATTTGACCTGCCAAAAACTCTAAGTTTGCGTCCATATTGTTTGCCATGAGTGTAATCCTCCTTTATCTTACTTATATTATACTCTAGAAAAAAAGAGATGTCAATAGTGATTTTGAAAAAAATTGCCAAAAGCCGCAAAATAAGGCTCGAAAAATGGTGCTGATATTTTTGCGGAATTAAATTCCCATCAGCAAAAACAACTATATTTGGTTAAAATCACTTTATCCCTTATAAAATCAAGGCATATATAGTATTTATTATATAATATTATTTAAATTTTAGTCATATTATAATAATTAAAAATATTTCTTCCCAATTTAATAAAAACCTGCTTTATTCTTCTCTTCGACCTCTCTTATGCTCACGATTGCCCATTTGTGTTTTGATAAGTTTAACCCGCATAAAATAAGCGCCGTTTTCAAGCTGTTTTGAAATTTAATGTCAATTATACTAAATATAAAAAGGTATATAAAAATAAAAAAAGGGTTTCCCCTTTCTTAATTTTCGCATTTTTCATCAAGATAAGTCGCTGTCAAATCTGCCACATGAAGAAGGAAGCAAATTGGATATTTATAATAAACATCGGCCATCATGAAACTTCCATTTTTTGCCCTTATGTCATATTCGCCCATGTGCCAATTGATAGCCAAAGCTTCTTCGCGAGTAAGTTTAATAAAGGCAGACAAAATATAGACCGACTTTTCACCATGCCCATAAGGCAGACTATCTTCATAGCGGAAATATGGACGCTGCTCCCATTTTCCATCAACTTTGACATTCTTAAAGTCTTCGATATAGGTGTTCACTTTGCAAACATCATGCAAAAGCCCCATGATAGCCACACTCTCTGGCGAAACTTTCTTGCCCCAGTCGTCACCGTATTCGGCTTGCAAAAGTTTGACAAATCTTTTGTAAACATTGATGGAATGTTGACATAAGCCCCCTCTGTAATTTGAATGCCTTCTTCCACTGGCAGGCGCAACAAAAAAGTCAGACTTTTCAAGCCAGTCCACCAACTTGTCGGCACCATCTCTGTCAACATTGTCATAAAAAATCTCTAAAAACTCATCTCTTGAATCCATAACCACCTCATAAAAAAAGCCATTTTGCTTTGAAGAAAGGATTAAACTTAATGAATACTCTTATTGCCTCAAAACAATACTTTCTATATGGAGTATACAATAATTATTTCTTTATTCCAAACAAAATGCGCATTATGTGCTTTTTTATTTTTAATATATATTTAATTTTTTTCTATATTTTTACTAAGCGATTTATACGCTTTTTTAATTTCAATAAAATCTTCAAATCGTCGGCAGCCAAATGCCCTACCTAAAAACAAACAGCGATGTTAAACAATGCTTCTGTAAGACTGTTCTCTTTCAATCTGGCTTTTCGCTTTCAAATATTTTTCCATGGTTTCAAGCAGATATTTTTCTCTTCCCTTTTCATCAAGCATAAGAATTTTCTTGTCATCCATCAAAAGTTTAAGAGGGTTTCTGCTCGCCTTCTCATCAGCCAAAATATTGCGCACTTTTCCCACAAACTCGGTATCGTCATCACTTATCACCTTAATTCTTGCGTCATAATAAGACTGACCAAGCCCCTTGTTTATCATTCTATTTTTCGCCTTCATAGCCAAAACTTTAAGCATATTGTTTTTCATCATAACCTCCTTCTTAAATACACTTATAATCTTGTTTTTACTTTGCCATCTCTTACAACAGTTTCTCCAATCATTCCCCTATTACAACAAATTCCTAGAAGCAAGTTTGCGCTATTTGTAAAAATACTTATATATTATACAAGATTAAAAATTATAAGTAAACAATATAAATGTTGAAATTTGTGTAAAAGTGTCGAATTTTGTTGGACTATGTTGCAATTTGTAGAACAAATCAATATATTGCATTAAAACCGCCTCAATGATGCCATATCTAGTAAAACAAAATCTATAAATCACATAAAAGATTTAAAATCTTCAACAAAATTTCAAAAAATTGCCTCTTTAAAAAAAGCCACTTTTCACAAATAATTATAAAATTTAATTTAACTTTTGCCAATGCAAAAAAATGAAGATTTTGCGTGATTTGCGTCGAAAAAAACAAAAAAAAGTTGAAAATGCCTTCAACCTTTTTTATCTCTTTATATTGCTTTAATAAATCTAAAATAATTCAGTAGCCCAAATTTAGATATCTCTTTCTTCAGACTCATACTCTTCTTTTTCTATTTTGTGTATCTTTTCACTGTAGACAAGCAGCTTTCCAAACTCTTTTTCATAAAGCAAATCCAAAAGCTTATATTCTTGATAGCTTATACTGCCCTCAATGCCTTCATTTGCTAAATATTCATCAAACTTAAACTCAATCTTTTTTCCTTCCAAAAGGTCTTGCTTGATATCCTCACTGCTCTTATTTGCAAGCGTTTCTCTTGCAGACTTCAGAATAAATCTAAGCTGATTTAATGTGCTTTCTTTTAAAACATACTCGCAAGCATTATCCCCACGACCACGCTTGACCTTCAATTAAAAATTAAACTTTAAGATGAATTATTAAAAACACCTTCAAAAGACAGTTTAATCTTCAATCTTAAAGTTTAATCGATTTTGTTTATTAAATTTTTTTTTAGTCATCAATACGTGGCAATTCCTCTTCATCCTCTTCAAAGCCTTCAAGCTCTGGGAATGGACTGCAAAGTTTATTCAATTTTTGTATTCTTTCAGAAATATCATTTATATCTTCATCAATTTCTTTTCTTCTTAATCTTGAACCATGCAATACAACCCCCATCGCTGAAACAGTTGTTGCCAAACCAAGATAATTTACAGAACTAAACACTCTTGATGTCGTTTTCGTTGCAGCTGCACGCGACTCAAAATCTCCTAAAGCCTCTTTTTGCTCTTCACTGCCCTTCTCTTCAATGTATTTCTCTACACCATCATTCTTAAGCTCGTCAAACTTAATAATATATTCATCGTTTGTAATTTCTTTATTATTCAAAGCCTGGTCTATAGAAAGCTTTTCATCTTGAAAATATTCTTGATACTGTGCAGTAGCAGAAACAGTGTCTAAATAATCAGCTTTTTTGTTATTGTTGGAAATGCTAACACTTAAAGCACTTATATTACCTATTAAACTTAAGAGAGAAATGCCTAATCCTGTAAATGACAAAATGCGTCCTATTTTAAAAATCTGCTTACTGTTTTTAACCATTCCATTATTATTCTTTTTTGCCATAACCATTCTCCTTACTGCTTTATAGAGCCATTATAACACACTCTCCACAGCAAGTCAATATCCCTTAAAAAACTTTATCCTTCAGTAAAATTTTGGCAACATGACTTTGGGTGGCTGCCACAACCAATAAACCTAAATCAACCTAAACAGTAAGAATATAAATTCCCACCGCCAAATGCAAACAAAGCTAGTTGCTTTTAATTTGCAATTTAAATAATATGGCAAAAATATTAAAAAAAGATATAATTTTGGCTTTTTTAATGATTTTTTGCAATATTTTAAGAAATTTCAGTGTTTTTAACCTCTTTTATATATCTTTGCGTAATTCTTTTCATATATTCTCTGCGTTCATTTTCTGTCATTTGCAAGAGCGCGTTTGCGTCATATAAACATGAATAATCTCGCTTGCCCTCTTCTATTGACGATACCTTTGCTCGAAACTCATAGTCACTGTCATCCTTATATGCAAGGTTTCCACAACTGCCACCCAGCTTAAACCTATCAAAAAATCTTTTAAAAATCCAGCTCATTTTTCCATCCTCATCCAATAAAAATCAACAGGAATATTATAGAGAATCTTGCCGAATATTGCAATTTATTATGCGGTGCAAAACTGTCGAAATTAGGTAATTTGCAACGTTTTTTGTCGAATGGATTTTGCAGGTAAAGTCCTTTTAATAATTATTCAAAACGGGCGTTTAAAAACATCGTTATATTATTTCCAATCAAAGAAGACAACTGACAAACAAAAAAAAGATGCCCTTAAAACATCTTTTAAATTATTAAATTTGATGATTAAACAATTAAAAACATTATTCCATATTGTTGTCTTCTTCAATCTCTTCTGAATATTGTTTTTTTATTTTTTGAAGAATTGCTCCCGATGCAAGAAGAGCTGCGAAACTCGTAGTTATTCCAGCACCTACTACGCCAAGTCCACCATTAAAAACCTTTTCAGTTTTTTCAATTTCACCATTATGGTGCTGCAACTCTGCCATTTCTTCCGCTGATCCAAATGCCTCAAGATAATCTTCTTTCGCATTTTTCTCAAGTTTATCAAAAGCTAATTTATAACCATCTACATCAAGCTTTCCACTAAGAAACTCTTCATCAAGCTTTGATTTTTCATCTGCGAAATACTCTTGATAGGCAGCAACATTTACAGTTTCTTCAATATAATCATTTTTATTATTTTGTGCTACCCTACCTGCAACCAAACCACCAAACATTCCAGCAATTCCAAGCATCATTATGCCAATTCCTGAAATAGCAGCAATACTTACTGCCTTATACATTTTTAAAGATTTTAAGAGTCCTTTGTCATTATTTTTCATATTATTCATCCTTTATTTTTATTAGAAAGCATTATTTAAAAAAACAGTCTCAAATCAGCACAATCAATTATCAATGCTCTTCTTTGCTTTCATTTTTATTATACTACACCTCACTCATTAAGTCAATACTCATATTTATAAAACCGATTTTAAATTTGGCTGAAATTTGAAATAAAAAACGGCAATTTATGCCGCTTTAATATTATAATTTTTAGCAAAATTATTATTTCTCATCAGACTCTTCATTCTCATAAATGTCTGGAAGAACTTCTTCATCTTCACCAAAATATTCCGCCATCTTAGTAGTCTCTTTGCTGTACTCACTTTCTTTATTTTCTCCCAAAAACATAAGCCCCACTCCTGCACAACCACCAATCACAGAAAGCGCTCCTAAACTTCCTCCAATGCTGTAGGCAACCTTATCAAGAGTCGTCTTTTTTTGTTCAAAGTAGTCGACTTTATCTTTCTGTTCATCGCTTCCAAACTCGGCAATATAAGAAAGCACAGCTTTATCTTTAAGCTCGTCAAACTGCATCTGATAATTTTCAACTGTTATTTCCTTAGCGGCCAACATATCGTCCAGTTTTGCTTTTTCTCCGTCAAAATAAACTTGATAGCCTTCAGTTGCTCTCACCTCATCAAGAAATTGTTGATTTTGACTTTCAATTGGCACATAAAATCCAAGCGAGCCTAAAAGCCCCAATTGTGATAATGCAAAACATCCAGCTGCTGCAAAAGAAAGTATAGCTCCAATTTTAAACATCTTACTTGTTTTCAGCAAACCCAATCTTTCCGCTAACCCCATATTTTCTCCTTTCAAATTACACTTTATATAATTGCACTAATTATAATTACACTCTTTATAATTACACTTATTACTTATAATTCTATTCGAGTTATTTTCTCGCCAACCACTAAAATAGAATTTATTGATAAAACCAAACAAACTCAGACCTCTTTGTCAAAATCATCGCCTGTTTGACGACTTCCTTCTTTAATAGACTTTTTTACTTTAATAGGCTTTTTTGATGATTTATTTTTATATAAAGTGACCTCGCCCTCTAAATAATCGAAATAATCAGCAGTTGAAGCCCCCTTTGCTAACTTAAGCGAAAAACCAACAGCCTTCTCTGCCAACTCAGGTGGCACCATTTTCAAAATCTCACCCTTGACGTCATTATAATTGCCCTTATAGCCCATAGCCTTCAACTTAACCGGACACTTACAAATAGGTACAATCTTGCCTCTAAGCCTAATTTTAGCCATACTCGCGGCGTCTCTCACTCTCTGATTGTCATCAATCTGATAAAGAGTATAACCTATTGGCCCTCTTTTCACATAGTATAAATTTTTCATCTTTCCTCTGCTGTATATTTTAACATAAAATTAAGCACATTTCAATAGCAATTGCAGTTTTTTTCAAAATTAGACCCTCATTTCTTTCAATCTTACAGTATACAACTTAAACCATAATACTTTTGATGTATTTTCCATCTTTTTTTTTATTCACAAAATGCAAATAAAAAACACGAGCAAGCTCGTGGTCTTTTGATTAAATATATTTTTAGTTGCCGGCAAACAAGCCTTCTCTTTCTATCATTGACTTAGCTTTAAGATATTTCTCCATAGTTTCAAATAAATATCTTTCTCTTCCTTTTTCGTCAAGCTTCAAAATTTTTCTGTCATCCATCAAATACTTAAGTGGATTTTTACATTTGACATCACTTGCCAGAATGGCGCGCACCTTATCAGTAAAATCATTGTCATTTTCTCTGATTATCTTAATTCTTATATCAAAATTTGAGTTGTTGTTTCCTTTGCTTAGCAGTCTATTTTTCGCTTTTATCGCCAAATCTTTCAAAAGCATACTATTTTTAATTTAACCTCCTTTCTTAAAATTTCTTGTATTTTTTACAACTGCTAAACGACTTATTTCTCAAAACTCTCTCAAAAAATAAGTTTTTTCTACAATTAGTAACATACTTTTATATTATACACAATATATAGTAAAAATCAAGTTTCAAACATGGTGAAATTTGTAAAAGCTAGTCGAATTTTGTAGATTTTTCTTTTATTTTTCAATAAATTCTTTGCAATAAAAAAGTCAGCCATCCACATAAAAAAAGGACAACATAAGTTGTCTTTTTTTTGCACACTATCCCATAATACAAGCAAGCTTTTTACTTGATTTTTCTTCAAAAAGTTTCATCTTGTCATAAATATCTTTCAATTTATTCTCGTCTGCACCTATCTGATTCTGAAGACTATTCAACTCAGCTGCCAGCTTCTCAATTTTAATTATGCTTTCACAAACCACTTGCGCTGCATCCAATAAATCCTCACCTTCTCCGCCTGCCTTCTTAAGCTTATAAAGCTCAACCGCCAAATCGGTGTTGTCTTTTATGTTGGAATAAAACATATCAATTTGTTGACGCAAATCTAAAATATGTTCTGAGTTTTCAGTGCCATCTGCAGAAAACTCACTTTGTTTTTTAATCAATTTCTTATCCATAATAAACCTTCTTAAATTTTAACTCTATTGATTATAACATATTAAAAAAATCAAGTCAAACAAAGCCAGCGAAACCTAAAACTTTATTTCTATTTATGCGATATATTTGTCTGCGTTCCGCCCAACCTGAAAAATTTTATTTAAGCAAACATATCTTAAAAGAAGAAACATTTTAAATAAGAGAAAAATATCTAGATCAAAACTTTTCTTATAAATATTGATTTTTCAGACAAAAAAATATATAATTAAAATAGATTATAACAAGGAGGAAACCGTGGAATTAAACGACAACTATTTTAAGCATGAAGAGACTGAAAATAAGGGAAATATTAGCTTGAAAGAAATGGTAGAGCTTTCAGATGACGAACAAATTCTATGGACCGGTAAGCCAAACAAAAAGGTATATCTTTTAGAACAATTTTTTAAAATGCTTCCTTTTGTAATTATTTGGTTGGCTTTTGACAGCTTCTTTATTTATATGATGTTCTCAAATACAAATGGCAGCGCGCTCCCCCCAGGACTTATTGTGTTTTTCATAGCTTTCTTTGCCTTTCATCTCATGCCTGTCTGGTTTTGGCTTTCAAATCTTTTAACTGCCAGAAAACGCTTAAAAAATCTTGAATATGCTTTTACTAATACAAGAATAATTATAAAAAGCGGCTTCTTTGGTCAAATTGACAACATATTCTATTCTGAGATTTCATCAGTAAACCTACGAATTGGCTTTCTTGAAAAGATGTTTCACGTTGGGGATATTTACATCAGAACAACAGACTCAAAATTTTACAATCTTGAAAATCTTTCAGATCCATATTTTTTGACAAATAAACTGCAAAAAATTGTTGTTGACATTAAAACAGATATTCAATTTCCAAACGACCTTCGCCCTGAAGAAAATCATGGCTATAAAACAAAATATAAGAAATAATACTTACACAAAAAATCATTCTCTTTTATTAAAAACAATTATTAAAATCCATAAATCTTTTAATAAAAGCTTTTATATAAATAATATAATATTTTATAAAAAACATTTAAGAATAAAAATAGCTTTCAGAACAGAAAGTTATTTTTTTTATCTTAACAACAATCAAAAACCACCTTCGTGCGGATAGTTTTCTGATATTCCAGAGTGTTCATTAGAAATTATGAAATAATTTCGAAAGGTCAATCCTTCATTACCCTCTTAAAGTGATTACATCTAAATTGACCTTTTCATTCCAGGCGGCTGGGAAGGTGTTTTGTGCAAACAAAACGCACGCAAAGCGTACAAGTACACTGCTTCTATTTTATTAAAAACAAAAAAGCATCCTCATGCAGATGCTTTCATGATATTCCAGAGTGTTCATTAGAAATTATGCAATAATTTCGCAAGGTCAATCCTTCATAACCCTCTTAAAGCGATTACATTTAAATTGACCTTTTCATCCCGGGCGGCTGGGAAGATGTTTTGTGCAACAAAACGCACGCAAAGCGTGCAAGAACACTGCTTCTACTTTATTAAAAACAAAAAAGCATCCTCATGCAGATGCTTTCATGATATTCCAGAGTGTTCATTAGAAATTATGCATAATTTCGCAAGGTCAATCCTTCATTACCCTCTTAAAGTGATTACATCTAAATTGACCTTTTCATCCCAGGCGGCTGGGAAGATGTTTTGTGCAAACAAAACGCACGCAAAGCGTGCAAGAACACTGCTTCTACTTTATTAAAAACAAAAAAGCATCCTCATGCAGATGCTTTCATGATATTCCAGCAGTGTTCTATCTTCCCAGGCCGTCGCCAGCCAAGTATTTTCGACGATGAAAAGCTTAACTTCTGTGTTCGGTATGTGTACAGGTGGATCCTTTTCTCTATCGCCACTGGAAATGGTATAATTTCAAGCTTAATGCTTGGAATTACTAAAGTTATGATTTGATTATACTTTCTTTTTTGACATTTGTCAATAGATTTCAATCAATTTCGGTTGGGATAAAGCCCTGACGACTACATAATACCTGTTTTTGAATGTAAACAACATGATTTTTACTAAGTTTTCCGTGATTAAGCCCTCGAACTATTAGTATCGGTCAACTGAATGCATTACTGCACTTACATCTCCGACCTATCAACGTTGTAGTCTACAACGGTTCTTACTAACTTATGTTATGGGATATCTAATCTTGAGGAGGGTTTCACGCTTAGATGCTTTCAGCATTTATCCCTTCCATACATCGCTACCCAGCTATGCCACTGGCGTGACAACTGGTGCACCATTGGTATGTCCATCCCGGTCCTCTCGTACTAGGGACAGCTCCTCTCAAATATCCTACGCCCACGATAGATAGGGACCGAACTGTCTCGCGACGTTCTGAACCCAGCTCGCGTGCCACTTTAATCGGCGAACAGCCGAACCCTTGGGACGTACTACCGCCCCAGGATGTGACGAGCCGACATCGAGGTGCCAAACCTCCCCGTCGATGTGAACTCTTGGGAGAGATCAGCCTGTTATCCCCAAGGTAACTTTTATCCGTTAAGTGATGGCGATTCCATATTCTACCACCAGATCACTAAGTCCTAGTTTCCTATCTGCTCCACTTGTAGGTGTCGCAGTTAAGCTCCCTTCTGCCTTTGCACTCTAACAGACGGTTTCCAACCGTCCTGAGGGAACCTTTGAACGCCTCCGTTACAATTTTGGAGGCGACCGCCCCAGTCAAACTGTCCATCAGACACTGTCCACTACCAGGATAACTGCATAGTGTTAGAGTTCCAAATTACAAAGGGTGGTATCCCAAGGATGGCTCCATGCAGACCAAAGTCCGCACTTCAAAGCCTCCCACCTATCCTGTGCATCGCAATTCGAAACTCAATATCAAACTCCAGTAAAGCTCTATGGGGTCTTTCCGTCTAGTCGCGGGTAATACGCATCTTCACGCATACTTCAATTTCGCCGGGTCCCCTGTTGAGACAGCTCCCAAGTCGTTACGCCATTCATGCGGGTCAGAACTTACCTGACAAGGAATTTCGCTACCTTAGGACCGTTATAGTTACGGCCGCCGTTCACTGGGGCTTAAATTCAACGCTTCGCTTGCGCTAACATCTCCTCTTAACCTTCCAGCACCGGGCAGGCGTCAGCTCCTATACTTCATCTTGCGATTTAGCAGAAACCTGTGTTTTTGGTAAACAGTCGCTTGGGACAATTCACTGCGACCAACCTATGCAGAGCAAGCTCCACAAGAGTTGGCACCCCTTCTCCCGAAGTTACGGGGTCATTTTGCCGAGTTCCTTAACAAGGGTTATCCCGCTCGTCTTATGATTCTCTCATCGTCTACCTGTGTCGGTTTGCGGTACGGGCACCTGATACTATCTAGCAGCTTTTCTCGCCAGTGTGAATTCATGGACTTCGTTACTAATTTTCACTCCCCATCATCACCTAGGGTGCACTCAAACGGTACTTCACTCATTTGACCCCTCATGATTTAGACGCACATATCCATCAGCGCGCATCCACTATCCTCCTGTGTCACTGCATTGACTCTTAATCGTATTTTGGTGGTACTGGAATATCTACCAGTTGGCCATCGCCTACGCCTTTCGGCCTCAGCTTAGATCCCGACTAACCCTGGGCGGACAAGCCTTCCCCAGGAAACCTAAGACTTTCGACGGCATAGATTCTCACTATGCTCTCGCTACTCATGCCGGCATTCTCTCTTGTTTGCAGTCCACGACCCCTTACGATATCGCTTCTGCCCGCAAACATTGCTCCTCTACCAATTTGAAAAATCAAATTCCTAAACTTCGGTGTATGGTTTTAGCCCCGTTGAATCTTCGGCGCACTATCACTCGACCAGTGAGCTATTACGCACTCTTTTAATGAGTGGCTGCTTCTAAGCCAACATCCTGGTTGTCTAAGCAATAACACATCCTTTTCCACTTAACCATTACTTTGGGACCTTAGTTGTAGATCTCGGCTGTTTCCGTTTTGACAATGAAACTTATCTCACACTGTCTGACTCCCTGTGAACAATTGATTGGTATTCGAAGTTTGATAGGGTTTGGTAACCCGCGAAGGCCCCTAGCCCATTCAGTGCTCTACCCCCAACAATCTTTAAACAGAGGCTAGCCCTAAAGCTATTTCGAGGAGAACCAGCTATAACCAGATTCGATTGGCGTTTCACCTCTAACCACAAGTCATCCCCGGACGTTTCAACGGACGTGGGTTCGGTCCTCCACGGAGTGTTACCTCCGCTTCAACCTGCTCATGGTTAGGTCATCTGGTTTCGGGTCTACGATATGCAACTATAGAGCGCCCATTTCGGACTCGCTTTCGCTTCGGCTCCGTGCCTGAGGCACTTAACCTTGCTACATACCGTAACTCGCCGGCCCATTCTACAAAAGGTACGAGATCAAACTATTTCCTCATGGAAAGTCGTCCTTTCTCTGCTTGTAAGCATACAGTTTCAGGTTCTATTTCACTCCCCTCCCGGGGTTCTTTTCACCGTTCCCTCACGGTACTATTCGCTATCGGTCACTTGGTCGTATTTAGCCTTACGAGATGGTCCTCGCATATTCGCACGGGATTTCACGTGTCCTGTGTTACTCTGGAATCGGCTAGACTGTCATTTAATTTCGGTTACGGGACTATTACCCTGTATTGTGTAATTTTCCAAAAATCTTCACCTATCATTTGACATATCACATTGCCGTCCTAAACCCCTAGCAAATTTCTTCGCTAGGTTTGGGCTCTTGCAGTTTCGCTCGCCACTACTCCCACAATCGTTTTTTTACTTTCTTTTCCTCCGCTTACTTAGTTGTTTCAGTTCAGCGGGTTCCCCTCATAACATTATGTATTCATGTTATGATACTGGAGCATTACCCCCAGTGTATTTCTACATTCGGAAATCGACGGATAACAGATTATTTGCATCTCCCCGTCGCTTATCGCAGCTTATCACGTCCTTCATCGGCGCCAAGTGCCAAGGCATCCCCTATATGCTCTTTGTAGCTTAATCATTTTAAAATGATTTTGGATAATCTTAGCATTTTCACATCTTAGATAAAATCTAATTTGTATTTGTAATCATATTTAACGATAATTTAATTTACTCGACGTAAATTGAATTTTGCACAAAGTATCGTATTACACTTGAATAAAATTTAACAAGCATAATTGATATTTGTTGCTCGTTTTACATTCTGTAAAACATTTGTATTATGTAGTTGTCAAGGTTCTATGCTAACGGGGCAACCAGCCCTTTTTGAGTTAGCATGAATATAATATCACCATAGAAAAAAATTGTCAACGGTTTTTTCAAAAAAAAATTAAAAAATTTAAACTTTTTTTTGCATTTTTTTAACACATCACCATGTGTTCGTTTACACCTCACCGAGTGTTTGCTTTTAGACCCAATTTTTAACGATTTTATAACTGTTTTTATCAAGCTTTAAAAAGCAAATTCTTTTAAAAAAAGGCAAAATTCTTTTAATTTCTTTTTACTTTTTCACAAACCAATCAACGATTTTGTTTGAAATTTCAATAAAGTCATAAAATAAAAAACAGGCATCGCCTGCTTTATTATCAAATTTATATTGCCATAAATATACTTATTCCTATAAACAGAAATACTGAAACTAGTTTTACAAACAAAAATAAAAACAAAAAAGCCTATCTCAATGATAGGCAATTTTTATTTAATATGATTTTATATGGAAAGTTTTATTTAAAAAAATATTTTTATTCCTTCTCGCCCTCTTGTTCTGGCTCTTCTTTTACCTCTGAAGCTTTTATTTCAGAGTTATTTGTCTCTGCGTTCTTTGTTTCTGTAACCTCTGCTTTTTGCTTTTTACCGTCCACTTCTTTTGAAGCTTTTTTCTCTCTTTCCACCTCTTTGGCATTTCGTATGCTCATGACTTTAATGCAAACATCTCTTGGTACACAAGTTAATATTTTTTGCAAATCTCTGTAATCAACAACATCGCTAGTGAGTATTTCTACTTGCAATTGCTTATAATTATTAAAGAAAGAAAACTTTAATGCTGTATTAACAATTCTTGGATAATTTTTATTAAGCTTTAATTGGTCGTTTGAAATAAATTCAATTAACGCTTTTTCTCCACCCTCTCTTCCAATTATTTTCATCCTTTTTTCTAAAATATTATATGGACATTTATCTAAAGGAATGCTTGTCGTTCTTTTATCATATATCTCTTTTTTGTGCTTATCTTGATTTTCAACCAGCTTCTCAAACATTTCTTCAAGCTCTTTGTTTTTATTATGATTGTGATACAAGCTTTTAATAGAACATACATCTAAATCGCTTAAGACAAAGTCACAATTTTCAATAAGCTTTTTAGTAAGCTCTTCATGTTTATAATAAATTGCACTTTTTAAGACCTCAGTCATAAAATAGTCATACTTAACGTTATATTTAAAATCTTGATTTTCAAAAACTTTTAAAACAGTCTCATCTTGATTTGAAGTAATGCAATCATTCAACAAGTTGTCCAAATTATAACTTACTTCAAGTAAACCATTTTCTTTTCTATCTACAAGCTTTGGCAACAAATCACTTACGACATTTGAAACCGTATTATAAATACTTCCGTCGCTTATATACTTTATATCACCTTTATAGTTGTCAACTATAAAATTTGCAGCTTCAAAATTATTCTTCAAAACACTGATTTCCAAAAGAAGACTATAATCTACATGGTCATAATCAAAGCCAGGATAAGAATATATCTTTTTAATTGCGTCAAAGTCATCTAAATTTAAAATAGCACTTTCAAACATAGCTATTAAAGACTTTGGCTTAATACCTTCCTTGCTTAAAGCTTCATCAATCAATTTTGTATTGATATTTTTATCAGAAACCAACGCGACTAAAAACTCTTTATCCTTTAACAATTTGTCGTAAATTGAGTCATCATTAAGCTGTTTCACCTTTGCAAGAATTTCTTCAACATGGTGAAAATAAAAGATGTTTTTGTCAAGAATTTTATCGATAACTTTAACGCTAAGCTCCCCTTTCTCTACTCTGTCAATTAAGCCGCTTAAAATATTTTCCTTGCTTATATTGGAATAATCCATTTTTTTCAAGACTTTATTGATAAACTTTATGTCAACTCCATTATTTAAAGCAGCTTCAAGTGCATATTGTAGAAAGTAATATTTTTCAAAAAATTCTTTGTTATCTATGATTTCATTTGCCAAATCAAAGTCTTTTATTTCTATTGCAGTTTCAAGTAATTTCGCCAACTCTTTATTTTGAAGTTTGACAAGCTTGCTGTTTAATAAGTTTCTTATTTCACTTGATACAAGCTTATGATCATTTTCATCTTTTAATATTCCATTTCTTTTTATTTCCATATTTACCTCTATGCAATATATATTTTTTATCTTATTTTGATTATATCATTCATATTAAACATTGTCAATATAAAAGAAAAACAGCATTGTTTAATTTCAATTGCTGCCATTTAATCAATAAAAGTTTTATTATCTTTCTGATATTTTTATAATTGACTAGCACATAAAATTTCATCTCGGATTACCCCATATATAATGTTATATTATATATAATATATTTAGTATATAATATATATAGGAAAGTGCCGACATCTCAAGGCTCACATGAAACTTATTTAATAAAGAAAATAAAGATAATAAAAAAAGAGACAAAGTCTCAATTTTCAAAAGAGATTTAATTTAAGAAAGAGACGAATTCTCTTTTTATTTTAATCTCGATAATACTCATCATCAATGCTTGAAAGCTCCTCTTCATCTTCTTCAAAAATACAATATTTTTCCGCACTGCTGAAACCATCATCAATGCTTGGAAGCTCTTCCTCATCCATAATTTCCATGTTTTCAATATATTCAAGACTTTTTAATTTTTCCTCTCCAATTTTTGTAAAGCCTCCTTCATACAAATTTAATTTCAACTGTTGTCCATTGATATAAAATTCACCATTAGGTTTGCATTCTACCTTTGCCCCCATTTCAAGCGCTTTTGATAAAAAGAACGCCATTTGTGCAACTGTAGAGCTTTCACTGTTGAAAGTTTTCGTTACAAAAGTATGTGCAATGATACCTATTTCCACATTTCTTTGCATTTCTGAATTAAGCCTGTTAAACAATTTAAAAAAGTCATCTATCGCCTGTTGGCTTCTTTGTTTTGACATTCGCACTTTATAATGCTTTCCAAGCTCTTTAAGTGTTTTTATCATAACTTTTTCATCAAGTTTTTCAGTAAGTTTCATGCTCTCTCCTTAACACTATTGTTTTTTTCGCACATTTTAATCTCGATAATATTCATCATCAATGCTTGGAAGCTCTACCTTATCTTCTTCAAAGTCAACTATATCAAGAGTTTGAGCATCTTTCTGATAATTTTGACCATAAAAGTTTGCACTAGTAATATTTTTTGCAATACCTACCAGTTGCGTGCTTTTCAAAATTCCATCTCTGCTCATATTTATTATCCTTGGATCTCTAGCCATATCCCCCCCCCTATTATGCGGTGTTGTCTTATATATATTATAACTTATAAAGCCCTGCCTGTCTATATAAAATTTATATATCAGCATAAACAGTGCTTTTTTATTCTCTTTCGCCAGCTTCACTTCCGCTTGCGTCTTCACTTTCAGCCTCAGCCATTGCCTTTTCAAGAGTTTCTCTGCTCCAGATTTTGTCACTGCCAGACTTGAAAAAATAATTTTTCTCTTCCTCAGGAAATCTTGGAAGAAAGAGAATATTGCCATGCTTTGTCACATCAATAATAAAATTCTTTGAAAACCATTCATCCATTTTGACCGCATAATAAGCATAGTGGTCATACTCGGTTTTTTGAGGTGTCTTTTGGCTGCAAAGATGTTGAACATTGTCAACAAACCTCACTCTAATGTCCTTTCTCATCTGTCCAAGCACAAACTCAAAACGATTGTATGCCTCTTCAATATCACTGTCAAAATTCATGCTTTTTGCCATAACCCTCATTTCATTTTTGATTGTTAGTGCTTCTTTTTCATTAAAAACTTTTGTCATATTTTTCCCTTCTTTTATTTTAATCGATGCTTGGCAATTCATCATCCTCGCCAAAAAATGTAATAAGCTCTTGCATCTTCTGTTTTTCAATTTCTATTATGTTCTTGTTGTAGTCATCTCCTGTGACAAGAAAGCCATTATAAACAAGTCCTTTTTTAGTTAATTTGATATTTAAACCATTTGTCAAGCCTCTATAAACCAAATAAGCATCTCTTCCATAAACAAAACATACAGAAGTATCATCCAAATGGACATCTTTTTTCTTGCCATTTTTCTCAGTTTCAATTTTTTTGCCTTTTTTCTCAACTTCTCTATCTAAACAGGCAATATATTCCTCGCATTCTTTTTCGCTAAGCTTGGAAACTTGCCTTTGATAAACCAAAAACGCTTCATAAGCGTCAGTTTCAAAATCTTTAAATTCAGCATGCGAAACCATTTGTATGCCTGTACGAATTGTAAACTCATGTTTCACTGAAAACAACATAATCTGTCTCCTGTATAAATAAAACTTTTTTCCTAAAATTGCAAAATTTTCAATTTGAAAGACAATGACAAAATGCTTTAATCACGATAATACACGTCATCAAGCTCAGGAAGCTCCTGCTCATCTTCTTCAAAACCATTTTTCTCTGTATCATCTTTCTCAGGATTTATTTGCTTACCTTTAAAACATAAAAGACTGCCAAGCTCTGTTATAACCACAGGCGCATTAGCTTTGTTTGCAATATCAAGTTCAACAGCATCCTTAGCCATTTCGGCAATAGGGTCAATTTTAAAAGCCACTTGAAACTCATAGTTTGATTTATCAAAATCATTTAGACCATTTAAAAATTTAAAATAATTATCAGAAACAGCGAAAGCCCCCTCTTTATCAATATTTAAGCCATTCGACTTTGCGTATTTCACTATTTTTAACAGAAACTTTCTTTTACTAAAACGCTTCACTTCTCCTCCATAACAGGTTTTTATATATTGTTTTTCAAAAAATTATCCTCTGAATATAATATGGTTTTTCTTTTAAGATGTTTTTATCATTTTCTTCAATTTGAAATCCGATGAAAACGCTTTAGTCACGATAATACACGTCATCAAGTTCAGGAAGCTCTTCTTCATCTTCATCAAAACCATTTTCAAAAGAAAACTTACCGCTTTCTTCGCCGAGGAAAATCTTTTCGTCCTCAATAGTAATCACACCACCCTCTATACCGCAGACTTTGTTTCTAACCATGGCATAATAAAGTCGATAAGCGTCTACTGCCATAACTTTGAATTGGTCTTGAAAAGAAATGCCAACCTCTTTCATTCTGGAAATATATAGTTTGCAATCCTCTTCTTCAACAGAATTAAAAAACTCTATATAATTATTCAGCATTTTTTCATGCATTTCCGCCCTGTTGATTCCAGTTTTGTTTTTAAGTAGACTTTGCAAAGCATTGCAGAGTAAAAATATCGCAGGTTCGGTAAAATGTCTATTTTTCATATCATCTCCTTTATCTAGCCCGATAGCCCTTGCAATCGTAACCAGCCAAAATTGTTTGAAATGCAAAGTTATCTTCTATGAGGTTAAAACTTTTTAACTGCTTAAATTGGTTAAAACTTTGAATTTTTCAGCCAACTAGTCTCTATAATACTCTTCTTCAATGCTTGGAAGCTCCTGTTCATCATATTCAAAAGTATTATCGTAGGCGTTTTCCTCAAAAGCATTTACATGAATGTTCTGTTTGACAACATTTTCCTTCCAAGGAAACAATTGTGTGCCCGACTTAACTTTATCAACAATATTTTTAATAAAATAATCTGAGGTCGTCAGCACCAAATTGTCAAGATGGAAATAACCGTCTTTGCTTAATTTAAATTCTCTGCCATTTGTCTGAGCAAAACTCGAAATAACAACATCTCTGGCAATATATAAACAATAATCAACAGGCTCTTGATAGCGATCTTTTTCGTTTTTCGATTTAGCTTCAATCCTTGAATAATATTTTTCTCGACTAGAACGGCCTGCCTTTCTCAATTTTTTCGTGAAAATTTTAAAACATTTTTCAATGTCTTCCTCGTTATACTCAATCTGGCAATCATCTAAAAAAACTTTTACTCCTGTAGCCAAAAAACCTTTACTTATTTTCAATACCATATTTACCCCTTAATTTTAGCTTAAACTGCCTTACTTAAAATTTTAGCTTCTGTAATAATCATCGTCAAGCGCTGGAAGCTCCTCTTCATCTTCATCCTGAAAAACCGTCTGCTGCGGGTCTGAAACATTGATTTTTGAAAAATCCATTTGCAAAGGTTTTTTAAGATGATCTTTCAACATTCGATAAGCCCCACTTCGTTTATTAGCAATAATCGCTGGAGGCAGACTCTGATCTTGTAAGTAATAAACCAGATTTCCTTCTTTATCAATTTTGCACTTGTCGCCTTCCAAAGCGGCTCTCCAAATAAAGTAAGCATGTCTTCCATAAATGGTGGACATAGCCGTCAACTTGTTTTCATATAACTTTGGCTCTTCAAACATTATCAAAAAGACTTCTTTTTCAGCTGCATGTTTGTACCTAGCAAATACATCATCTGGCATGCTGCTGATATAAGACAGATAATATTCATAAATTTTATCATTATCTGCATTAAAATCATACAGTTGCACATGCGAAATAACTTCAATTCCTGACAGAATATATTCTTTCTCCACATCATTAAAAATCTCATTTCCCATAATAGTCTCCTTTCGCCTGCCTCGTGCACACGCCTTGCTGTAAAGCCCTTCTTGTGCATTCATTTTAACGCCTCAAACACGCCTTGCTGTAAAGCCCCCACTTGCGCATTTATTTCCTGCATTTAACCTGAATTTTTTAGTATTTATAGTATTCGTCATCTATGCTCGGAAGCTCTTCTTCATCATCCACATCTTCAAAAACTTGGCTCGCTTTGCTTTTGTTCAGATATTCTTTCAGCTTCGCATAATCCTCTGCTTTTCCACCAGTCACAATAACCTTTTTAAATAAAGCATTGAAAACATAAACAAGCTTTCCATTATCATCAAAATCAACAAAGTCATTTTCTTTAGCCGCCCGCCAGAAAAGATAGGCATCTCTTCCAAAAACCAAGGCTTTTTCATCGTAAGGCGGAGAAAAATCAGATACAACTCCACCGCACATAGCTTTCACTTCCTCTTCTGAATTTTTAATATATCTTATCACTTCACCTGGATTTTTAGATTCAAGTTTATCATTATAAAATTGAAAAATTTCCTTTTCATTTATGTTGAAATCAGAAAAGTGAGACCTTGCAACCGTGGCAATCCCCGCTGTTATGTAATCTTTTAATCTTTCAGAAAAATATCCTTCATTTTGCATTGTTTTTTCCTTTTAAAGCGGCTTATTTGAGCTTAAATATGACTTAATAAGCTTACCGAACATACTCACACTTGAGCGCTAACAGGCCTTTACGGTCGTTTTTAACGCTCACATACCTTACTGTACGACTGCTTGTGCATTCATTTTTAACGCCTCAAACACGCCTTGCTGTAAAGCGCCTTTGCGCATTCATTTCCTGCATTTGACCTGAATTTTTTAGTCTTTATAATATTCGTCATCTATGCTTGGAAGCTCTTCTTCGTCTTCTTCGAATAATAAATCATTTTCATTTCTTTTCAAAATTATTTTGCCCTCTTCCAAAATAACCTTATTCCCTTTTTGACTTTCATCAAAAATGCGAAAAGCGTCTTTTGCCATAATATCAAATTGTGTAACATTAAACCCATGATTTCTGTTTGTAGCAACACATTCCTCAGTATATCTAAAATAGCTTGACAACTCTTTTTCTGTTTGGTTAATCAAAAAGTCGCTAAAATTCTCTACTAACTTTGAAGGGTCTATATACTTTTGATTTACAGACAAAAGTCTTTCTATCGACTCTTTCAATCTTGTTCTATCATGCAAGGTTAAATACATCTTTTCTCCTTAAAATTCACTAATTGTTGAAATAATCATCAATGCTTGGAAGCTCGTCTTCGTCCTCTTCAAAGTCGTTGATACCGACTGTCTCTATCTCATCATATAAATTCTTATCAAATTTAAGATTGCCACTGTTGTCCAACTTATATTTAATTTGATTTTTCTCTGCCAATAATATTTCTAAAGCATCAAGCGCCAGCAACTGATCATGTCCCAATTTTTTTCCTTCTCCACGAATAGCATCACTATAACTTTCTTCAGCACGGATATCATTAGCTTTCATATATAAATTAAACTCTTTCGTATCCAACTTTTTAATCCAAAAGAAATAAAAGTCAACAGCCAGTATTATCTCGGTAGCACTCATCTTTATTTTCTTTTCAACGACATGATCTAAAACATATTGTTCTAAATCTTTTTCGCCTTGTCAATCTCTTTTATTTCTTTCATAAAATTCCTTTTTAAATTCAACTGTTGAAATAATCATCAATGCTAGGAAGCTCCTCGCTGTCCTCTTCAAAGCCATCACCCAGCTTGCTTGGCTCTTTCTTAGTAGGCTTGGTTGGCTCTTTCTTCTCAAATATTGTCTTTGCAAACTTAAGATTACCCTTGATGTCAAGTTTGTATTTAATGCAATTTTTCTCTGCCAAAAATATTTCTAAAGCATCAAGTGCCATCACTTCATTCATTCCAACAGTTTTTCCTTCTCCACGAATGGCATCACTATAACTTTCACGAATGCGTTTATCGACAGTTTTCATATATAAATGAAACTTTCTTGCTCCAATCGTTTTAAGCCATTCAAAATAAAAGTCAACAGCCAGCGAAATTTCGGTAATATTTGTCTTGTATTTCTTCTCTATGGCTATATCAAAAATGTTTTGCATTAAAATTTTTTTCGCTTTAGCAAGCTCTACTGGATCAATCATAACTCTCCTCTTCAAATTCAGCTGTTGTAATAATCATCAATACTTGGAAGCTCTTGTTCATCTTCTTCAAAAATATTATCTTTTTCAGAAATAAAATGAAATTCACTTAACGCTGTCACCAGTTTGTCTTCAATAATGATGAACCCATATTCGCTCATTTTGCAAGATATCCCTTCATTTAAAGCTCTTCCAACAAGATAGCAAAGCTTTCCATAAACCCAAGCATACACCTCATTTTTGTCTATCTTATATTTATCTAAAAGCACCATCTCGTCATAAAAATTGTTGTCAAAATGCATCATTAAAACTTCGCTATCTGTTTTTTTTATAAAATTCTTATAAGCCTTAATATAAGGCTCGCTGTCAACAACCTCTGCGTTGTGAGCTTTCTTAGCGTATTTTTTTACGCCCTCAATCATCAATAATTTCCCTTTTTTAGTAAAATATTTCACATCACGCCCCTAAAAACTATCTATTTTTTCATGCATGCCGCAAACAATCCAAGACTTTTAGTCTCTGTAATATTCATCGTCTATGCTTGGCAGATCCTCTTCCTCTTCTTCCTCTTCTTCAACAAAACCGTCATTTTGCTTATCTTCCGCGTCTTTTTCAGACTCTTTGTTTTTAAGCTCTTCTTTTTCTTTTTGTTCTTTTTTTACTTTCTCTTTTATTTCTTTTGCATCTTTCATATCCAGATAACCTGCCCATCTCAAATCATCACCAATGTCATAATAAGACCAAGCAAAAAGCGTTGCTAAACCACCTGCAGTCATAATCAAACCTGAAATAGCGCCAATCGAATATTTATTGCCACTTTTGATCATCTCTCTATACTCTTTTGCTTCATCACCCAACTCTTCCATTGCTTGCAAATAATAATTTTCATCATTTATTTCACTGAAAGTTTGGTTAAACTCATTCATGTCAATTTCGCCATTATCATATTTTTGTTTTGCGTCTTCATATACCTGAGCGCAATGCTGTTTAAATAAATCACTTTCTTTAAATGAATTCTTCCCTTTTTCTGTTTTCACTCCGCCAGCTATTATAAGACTTGCGCCAAGCGCTATGCCAGCCGATATCAAAATAACTGGCGTCCAAACGCAGATTTTTTTAATAATTCCTTTTGTTTTGAGCAATCTTGCTTTTGTCATTTCTTTCATAATAACCCTCTCTCTGCTTTTTTTAATATCTTTAAAATCTCGGTAATTTGTAATCTTTTTTATTTTTGTAATTTGTTTAAATATAATGTCTTTTAATCTCTATAATAAGAATCTTGTATATCAGGAAGCTCTTCTTCCTCGTCACGTTCTTCAATAAAGCCCTCTTTCAACATTTTTTCATATTGTTCGCGCTCTTCTATTTCTTTTTGATTTTTAAGTTTCTCTTTTTCTATTTCTTCTTTT